>JANJTA010000041.1 GCA_024711345.1 Rhodanobacter sp.
GATCTCTCGAACGTGTCGCAAGCCAAACTCGATGCTGTGGCTCGACAGTTGAATGAACGCCCAAGGAAAACACTAAGCTACGAAACACCCGCCGAACGTTATCGGCAATGTGTTGCATCCACCGGTTGAACCCACCGCCGAACTGAGACATTGGTGGCATTGAAAAGTCCCGCTCGCAGTCGGACTTTCTTGTTCTTGGCTTTACGGCTTTCGTCACTGCGCTCGCGGTCGCGCACCGAGTGTGGGCCATCCCGCCCCGCACTCGGTGATGAAGCTGAAGAACGAAGAGCGAGAGCCAGAGTAAAGCGAGGCTTTGCCGTAGCTTTGCTCCCGCTTTTGATCTGGCTCTTCTGAAGAATGCGCGCAGGATGCGCGCTGCTCTACCGGGGTCCCCTCTGCAGCGGCGGGCGGGCGAAGGAAAGCCCGCAGGGTGGCCGGCATGGATGCCGGCCAGTTTTTCGCCAGCACAGGATGTGCTGTCGAAAAACCCCGTAGCCCGCACGCGAACTTTCCGGGCAGGATGCCCGGAAAGCGCGGAAGCGGGGTGGCCTTTCTCTTGGGTTACTTTCTCTTTGGCCACGCAAAGAGAAAGTAACTCGGCTGCCAAAGGCAGACGAAAGCTCTTGCTCTCAAATCCCTTCGCTTCGAACGCGGAGACAAGCCAAAGCATCGCCCGCGAGCGGGCTCCTACAGACGCAAAGGACGAAGGACTTTCGCGCGGGAGCAGCAACAAGCCAGATATCAATGCTGGGCAAGAACGCTGTGGTGGCAGCTCGATGCCCGCCTCAGCGAACCAGCACGAACACCGTGACGATCGCCAGCAGCACCAACGGATACAGGCTGGCGCGATCGAACAGGCGCGCTGCCTGGCGGCCGTCCAGCGTGCGCGCAAGCTGGAACGCCGGCGGCAGCAGCAGGCCGGCGCCGGCGGCGAGGATGGCGAGCGGAAACAACCAGCCGCCACCGAGCGGCGACATCTGCGGCAGCAGTGCGCTGACGAGCACCACCAGCACCAGGCAGACCACCACCAGCGCGCCGGCCGCGCGCAGGCCGAACACCAGGGGGATGGTGCGCGCGCCGATGCGACGGTCTTCCTCGAGATCGTTCCAGTCGGCCGGGATGTTCTGCCCGCCGATTTCCCACAGCATCAGCCAGATCAGCAGCCCCAGCAGCCCCGACCACGAGGGCGCGGGAATCACCGCGAACACGGCGGCGACCGGCCCCGCCGACTTGACCAGGCCGCTGACCACGGTGCGCCACCAGGTGACCTTGAGCAGCTTGACGTAGAGCACCTCCAGCGCCGCCGCGGCGAACACGATCAGCAGGATCTTCGGGTTCAGCAGCCAGGTGCCGAGCACGGCCAGCGCGAACCAGCAGCCGAACCACGCCAGCGCGCCCTTCATGCTGATCAGGTTCTGCGCCAGCGGATAGCGCATGGCGGAAGACTCCACCGCGTAGCCCGGGGTGATGCCGCCGGCGACCTTTTCCTGGTCGTCCTTCACCCCGATCAGGTCGTTCAATGCGTAGATGGCCGTATAGCCGGCCAGCGCGGTCGCCAGGCACAGCGCCAGCACCTGCCACGACGGGAAGTGCCCCAGCCACAGCAGCGCGACGAAGCCGGGCATGGCGATGTCGAGCACGCCATGGACGGAACGCGACAAGGCAAGAAAGCGCCGCATGGGTTCAACCTTTCCTGATGAAACAGGCCATGTAGTTGATGTCTTCGCGGTTCGGCGCGACCCGGAAGCGGCGCGTCAGCGGGTTGTACATGAGGCTGTCCACCGCCTCGAAGTCGAGCCCCGCGGCGCTCGCCCACGCGCGCAGCTCCGCCGGACGGATCAGCTTGCGGTAGCTGTGGGTGCCGCGCGGCAGCAGGCCCAGGATGTACTCGCCGGCCACGATGGCGAAGGCGAACGCCTTGAAGGTGCGGTTGATGGTGGAGAAGAACGCCACGCCGCCCGGCTTGAGCAAGGTGGCGCAGGCGGCGATGACCTGCGCCGGCTGCGGCACGTGCTCGAGCATCTCCATGCAGGTCACGGCGTCGAAGCTGCCCGGCTCCTCGCGTGCGAGCGTCTCCGCGTCGAGCTCGCGGTAGTCGATGGCGAGCCCGCCGCGCTGCGCATGCTGGCGGGCGATCTCCAGCGACAGCCGCGACAGGTCGATGCCGGTCACCCGCGCGCCGCTTCGGGCCAGCGCCTCGGCCAGGATGCCGCCGCCGCAGCCCACGTCGACGATGCGCGGCGCCGGCACGCCGATGCGCTCGGTGATGAAGCGCAGGCGCAGGTCGTTGATCGCGTGCAGCTGCCCCATCTTGCCGTGCGGGTCCCACCACAGCTGGGCGATGCGGTTGAAGTGGGCGATTTCCGCGGCGTCAACGTTCGGCGATTCGGTCATGGTCTGTCGTGGTCCACTGGTGCAGGGTGCGGATGGAGGCTTCGATTTCCGCGCGCTCGATGTCGTTGACGAACACGCAATCGCCGATCGCCGCGGGCAGCGGCACGCGTTGCAGGCCGTTGCGGTGCTCGACGCGGTCGAGCAGCGACTGCCACATCAGTTCGGCGTCGAGCAGGGCAAGGTCGGGAATGAGCTGCAGGCGTTCGGCCAGGGCGACGATGCGCCCGGCCGCGGCGGCGCCGAGCAGGCCGCGCCGATGCGCAATCGCGGTCGACGCCAGGATGTCCAGCAGCACCGCCTCGCCGTGCAGCAGATCGTCCCCGTAACGGGTTTCCAGGCCGTAGCTGAAGGTGTGGCCGAAGTCGACCTTGCGCGCCAGCTCCTCCTCGTGCAGGTTCGGCGCCAGCTCTTCGAGCATGCCGCCGATGGCGCGGTCGAGGATCTCGCCGCCGTGCGCGTCCTGGAAGGCGCCCGCCAGCGCCGCCGCGCCGTGGCGTTCCAGCAGATCGAACAGCGCGGCGTCGCGGATCACCGCCAGCTTGACGATCTCGCACACGCCGTTGCGCAGGTGGCGCGGCGGCAGGCTGCGCAGCAGGCCGCGGTCCAGCAGCACGCGGCGCGGCGGCTCGAAGTTGCCCAGGCGGTTCTTGTGGTCGTTGAAGTTGATTCCGGTCTTGATCCCCACCGCCGCATCGACGTAGCCCATCAGCGTGGTCGGCACCTTGATGTGCGGCACGCCGCGGCGGTAGCTGGCCGCCGCGTAGCCGACCACGTCGGTCAGCACGCCGCCGCCGATGGCGATGACCGGCTCGTCGCGGCGATGGATCGGGAACTCGTCCAGCTCGCGCAGCACCGCGAGCCAGGCGTCCAGCGTCTTGCCGCCCTCGCCGCCCGGCAGGGTGACGATGCGGGCGTCGATCCGGTGGTGGGTGAAATAGGCGCGGATGCGCGCGCCGTGATGCGCGTGCACGCACTCGTCGACCACCACGAAGCGGCGCCCGTCATGCACGCGACCGATCGACAGCAGCGCATCGCTGCGCGGATCGAACACGTCGGCCACGTTGCACAGGTCGTACTCGATCCGGCGCGTGGCGCTGACCTGCCAGCGCGCGCCCAGCGCGGCACTCATGCGACGTCAGCCCAGGCCGCGCGCTGCGCCAGCACCTCGCGCGCCACGGCCTGCGCGCGCGCCAGGTCGTGATGGCGCCAGTGGCCGCACTGGTCGATGCGCGCATACGGCACCGCCTCGGCCACCAGCACGCCTTCGAGGATGGCGACGAGCGCGTCCTCGATCACGGCGCGCCGGCCCTCGCCGAACAGGGTGAGGTAGAAGCCGGTCTGGCAGCCCATCACGCCGATGCCGATGAAATGCCGCGGCAGCAGGCGCTGGAAGCCTTCCAGCAGGAAATGCTCGATCGAGTGCGCCTCGGTGCTGGACAGGCAGGTGTCGGCGTTCGGCCGGCGCAGGCGCAGGTCGATGCTGTAGACGACGTCGCCGGCAGTGCCCGCGCGGGCGCCGCGCAGCTTGACGCTGGGCGCTTTCAGCAAGCGGTGGTCCAGTTCGCCGACGGTGCCGCTGCGCCAGCCCAGTGCCTCGAAGTCGATCATCGCGCTTGCCCGGTGGAACGGATCGGTGTGCTCACGCCGGCTGCGCGATCGCGGCCAGGTGGCGGTAGCTTTGGTCGAGCGCCCGCTGCCAGCCCTCGACGTGGTGGTACAGCTCGACCGAACCGAAGCCGTCGAAGCCGTGCGTGTTCAGCGCCGCGAAGCTGGCGGCCAGGTCCAGCGTGCCCTCGCCGGGAATCTCGTGGAAATGCACGATGCCGGTACGCGTGTTGGCGACCATCCGTTCGAACAGCGCCGGACCGCGCACGCCGCGCAGGTAGGCGGCGATCGGCCAGGCCCGTTCGAGCACGTCGAAGCTCAGCCCCGGCACCGAGATCAGCCAGGTGAAGATCTCGTCGTCCAGCGGCGAGGCGCCGGCGTACAGGCTGGCGTAGTCGACCCGCTCCGCTGCCTGCGCGATGCCGGCCTGCGCCAGCAGGGCGTCGATGCGCCGGCGCCGCGCCGCGTCGGGCGCGCGATCGGCGAAGTACCGCGGGTGGCGGCGATCGAGCAGCAGGTAGTCCGCCGTGTCGGGGAAATAGACCAGCGCGCTGGCGAGGTCGAGGTCGAGCGCCGGCACGGCATCGTCGCGCACGATGCGCAGGTTGTGGCCCGCGCGCGCATCGGAGATGTGCAGGTAGCGCGCGTGCGGCGCCGCCTGCGCCAGCGCGCCGAGGTAGTCCGGCTCGGAACAGTAGGCGTGGCAGATGTCGATGTGCAGCGCGAAGCGCGACGAGCCGACCGCACGGATCAGCGCCTGCCCCTGCGCCAGCGTCTCGACGTACATGCCCGGCTCGGGCTCGATCAGCAGCGTGATGTCCTCGTCGTCGCGGAGCTCGCGCAGGCACTCGCGGATGCTCTCGGCCAGCAGCTCGCCCGGGTCGACCTGCGGCTGGCGCACGTGCTCCTCGCGCAGGAAGCCGCTGCCGAAGGTGACCAGCTTCACGCCCAGCCGCCGTGCCACCCGGATGCCGCGCTTGACCAGGTCGATGCGGCGCTTGCGCCCGGCCACGTCCAGCGTCATCAGCGAGGGCTCGTGCGGTCGCTGCGGGGTGAAGAAGTGCGAGGCGGTGGCCACGCAGGCCGGCACGATGCGCGCCGCATCCAGCCGCGCACGCACGGCGTCGAGATCGGCGTCGGTGAGGTTGAAGGGATTGAACTGGTCGCGGTGGAAGGACAGCTCGACGCCGGCGTAGCCGGCCCGCGCGACCACGTCGATGGCGTCCAGGAACGGCAGCTGGGTGAGGCCGAAGGTGCTGTAGCTGAGCTGGATCATGCCCGGGAACCGTGGTGAGCGAGCGGCGGGTGGCCATCCCGCGCAGCGTGCTGGTGCACCGCCATGCCCGCCATGACCCACGTCAAACCGCGCCGGGCGGCGCCTGCGCCCGGATGCCGCAGTGCACCGGCCGCCGGCAGCAAGAGCGCTCCGGCGCGCTCGCCTCCGCTCACTGCAGGGTCAGGCGTTCCGCCGGGATGGAGCAAAGATCAGGAGCGGACCCCACCGCGGCCCTCCCCTGCCGGCAGGGGAGGAAGCAGGCGGTACGGACGAAGCTCCGCCGCAGCTCAGTCGACCGGCGTGTGCCGGTAGTTGCCGACGTCGGCAGGCTGCACCGCGGCAGCGCGGTTCGACCACGACTGGCGGATGTAGCCGACCACCGCCGCGACGTCCGCGTCGCTCAGCGACTGCGCGAACGGCGGCATCGAGTACGGCTGCGGATTGCCGGCGGTGGCCGGGGCGAAGCCGCCGAGCAGCACGCTGCGGATCGCGTTGATGCCGATCGGCTCGGTCACCGAGGTGTTGCCGTCCAGCGGCGGATAGACGCCGGCCACGCCGCGGCCGTCCTTGCCGTGGCAGTCGGCGCAGCGCTGCGCGTAGAGCTGGCCGCCGCGCTCGTGGCTGGCCGCCTGGGCGAACGGCGCGGACGCGGGCAGCGCGCGCGGCGGCAGCGACTGCAGATAGGTCGCCACCGCCTGCAGGTCGGCGTCGCTCATGTGCTGGGTGCTCAGACGCACCACGTCGGCCATCGGCCCGAACGCAGTGCCCTTCGCCGACTGGCCGGTCTTCAGCAGGTCGACGATGTCCTGCGCGCGCCAGCCGTCGAGGCCGCCGCCGGCCTGCATGCTGAGGTCCGGCGCGTACCAGCCCAGCTGCGGGATCTGTCCGCCGGTGAGGTGGCGGTCCGGCTCGATGCCGCCGAGCGAATCGCGCGTGGTGTGGCACTCGTTGCAGTGGCCCAGGCCCTGCACCAGGTAGGCGCCGCGATTCCACGCGGGCGACTTCGCCGGATCGGGCTTGAACTCGCCCGGCTTGAAATACAGCGCGCGCCACGCCACCAGGCTGCTGCGCACGTTGTAGGGAAAGTCCAGCCCCAGCTCCGCATCCGGCCGCTGCACCGGCGGCAACGATTTCAGGTAGGCGAAGATCGCCAGCGCATCGTCGCGACTCACCTTGGTGAACGAGGTGTAGGAGAACACCGGATACAGCAGCTCGCCCTGGCGGCCCTTGCCTTCGTGCAGCGCGCGCCAGAAATCGTCGAAGCTCCACGCGCCGATACCGGTGTCCGGGTCGGGCGTGATGTTCGGCGCCGGCACCTCGCCGAACGGCGTGCCCAGCGAGCGGCCGCCAGCGTAGCGCTGGCCGCCCTGCGCGGTGTGGCAGGCGGCGCAATCGCCCAGCGTGGCCAGGTATTCGCCGCGCGCGATCAGCGCCGGATCGCGCAGCGCCGCGGCATCCGCCGCACGCTGCGCCGGCGCGGTGGCCGGCTGGCCGCCGGATGCGACGTACCACCAGCCCAGCCCCGCCACCACCAGCAATGCCGGCACCCACCCGCCACGTCGCCACCACTTCATTGACCTGCTCCGCTCTTGCCCATCACGCACCAGCCCGGCAGCGGTTCGGTATGTGCGCTGGCCGGCACCGGATGCATGTCGGCCGGCGGTTCCTGGCCGGCCAGCCACGCGGACACCGCGGCGATATCCGATTCGCGCATGCGGTTGGCGACCACGCCCATGCAGTACGGCCCTTCGGCCGCGCGCTGGCGCGTGCGCCACGACACCAGCTGGGTGGTGAGATAGTCGTAGGACAACCCCATCAGGCCGGGCATCATCGGCTCCACGCCGGTGAGGCGGTCGCCATGGCAGCTCACGCACGAGGGCACGCCGCGGGTGGAGTCGCCGCGCAGCACCAGCTGCTCGCCACGGCGCAGGGTCTCGGCCGATACCGCCGGCACCGGCTGCCTGCGGTAGGGCACGTCCTGCTGCGCGAAGTAGCCGGCGATGTCGCGCAGGTAGGCCGGACTCAGCTGGCGCACCACGTATTCCATCGGCGCGTGCCGGCGCTGGCCGGTCTGGAAATATTCGAGCTGCTGCAGCAGGTAACCCGCCGGCTTGCCGGCGAGGCGCGGGATCGCCACGTCGCTCGCCGAGCCCTCGCCGTGCGCACCGTGGCAGCTGGCGCATGCCGCCACGCGCTGCTGCATGGTGTCGGGTACGCCAGGGACGGCGCCGGCCTGCGTGGCGGCCATCGCCGCGCTGCCCAGGCCGAACGCAAGCAGCGCGAAAGCCGCACGCGGCGCCTGCCCACGCAGGCGCCGGCACAGTGAAACGAAGCTGTTCATCCGGCAAATTGTAGGCCTCGCCAACGGCGTCGGCCGGCGGCAACTGGCCTGCCGCGACAACCTGCCGCAGGCATCGCGGCGCCCGAAAGTTGCAAATGCACCTGTTGACCGCAGTGCAGCATCGGCCTTAGTGTCGGTTCCATGTCGCCGTTTGCCGCGCCAGCACGCCTGCATCCTGCCCCGCTTCGCCGCGGATGCGTGACCGCGCGCGCGGGCGCCAGCACCGCCATTGCCACCACCACGATTACCACCGGTACCCGTACCGGGCGGAGCGTCGTGCGTAGCTGATTTTTCCCACGCAACGGCCCGCCCTCGACGAGGCGGGCCGGCCCATACCGACACGCCAGCGAGCACGGGCCTCCACCGGAGAGGCCACCGTGATCACCTGTGCACCCGAGCAAGTCCAGCACTCCCTGCCGCCGCCGCTGGCGCTGGCGCGCACCGGCGCGACCCGGCGGCGCGCGTTGGCGGTCGGCGTGATCGGCCCCGGCCGCGTCGGCAGTGCGCTGCTGGAACAGCTGCGCGCGGCGCAACCGCGGCTGGCCCGCGATGGCGCGCTGGAGCTGAAGCTCTGCGGCGTGGTGGCGAGCAAACGGATGTGGCTGGACTGCGACGACGCCGAACTCAACGCCCGCCACGGCGGCGCGCAGACCTGGCGGCCGAACGACCTGGACGCGTTCGCCGAGCACGTGCGCGGCAACGACGGCCGCCATGCGCTGCTGATCGACTGCAGCGCGAACGACGCGGTGGCCGCGCACTACCCGCGCTGGCTGGCCGCCGGGTTGCACGTGGTCACGCCGAACAAGCTGGCCGGCAGCGGGCCGCTGGAACGCTGGCAGGCGATCCGCGCCGCCTGTGCCGGCGGCGCGCGCTTCCGTTACGAGGCCACCGTGTGCGCCGGCCTGCCGGTGGTGCAGACCCTGCGCGACCTGCTCGACACCGGCGACGAACTGCTCGCGGTCGACGGCATGTTCTCCGGCACGCTGGCCTGGCTGTGCAACCGCCACGATGGCCGCCAGCCGTTCTCCGCGCTGGTGCGCGAGGCGCACGCGCTGGGCTACACCGAGCCGGACCCGCGCGACGACCTGTCCGGCCTCGACGTGGCGCGCAAGCTGGTGATTCTGGCGCGCGAGGCGGGCTGGCCGCTGTCGCTGGAGGAGGTCGACCTGGAAAGCCTGGTGCCGGGCGCGCTGGCCGCGTTGCCGCGCGAGGCGTTCATGCAGCGGCTCGACGAGCTCGATGCGCCCATGGCAGCGAAACTGGCCGAGGCGCGCGCCGCCGGCGGCGTGCTGCGCCACGTGGCCCAGCTGGACCGGCACGGCCGCGCCAGCGTGCGGCTGCGGGTGCTGCCGGCCAGCCACGCGTTCGCGCACACCCGGCTCACCGACAACATCGTGCAGTTCAGCACTCGTCGCTACTGCGATAATCCGCTGATCGTGCAAGGCCCCGGCGCCGGCCCCGAGGTGACCGCCGCCGGCGTGTTCACCGACCTGCTGCGCATCGCCGAGTCGCTGGAGGCGCGCGCATGAACTCCTCCCTGCTGGAACCCCTCATGGCTGCACCGCGCCCTGCCAAACATCCCCAAGTCGCCTGTGCCTTCGCGCCGGCCAGCGTGGGCAACGTCGGCGTCGGCTTCGACCTGCTCGGCCACAGCGTGGCCAGCGCCGGCGACCGCGCCCAGGTGCGCCGCATCGAGGAGCCGGTGGTGCGCATCGCGCCGATCCGCGGCTGCGTCACCGACCTGCCCACCGACCCGCGCCGCAACACCGCCGGCACCGCGCTGCTCTCGCTGCGCAAGGCGCTGGGCCTCGCGCACGGCTTCGAGCTGACCCTGCACAAGGGCATCGCGCTGGGCTCGGGCATGGGCGGCTCGGCCGCCTCCTGCGTGGCCGCACTGGTGGCCGCCAACGCGCTGCTGCCCAAGCCGCTGCCGCGCGAGGCGCTGTACGGCTTCGCGCTGGACGGCGAGGCGGTGGCCAGCGGCAGCCGCCATGGCGACAACCTCGGCTCGATGCTGCTCGGCGGCCTGGTGCTGGCCACCCACGAGCGCCTGCTGCGCCTCACCGTGCCGGCCGCGTGGCACTGCGCGCTGGTGCATCCGCACGTGGTGCTGGAGACGCGCAGGGCGCGTGCCGCGCTGGCCGGCCACTACGCGTTGGACACGTTCGTGGCGCAAAGCGCCAACCTCGCGCTGGTGCTGGCCGGCTGCCAGCGCGGCGACGCCGCGCTCGTGCGCGAGGGCCTGCAGGACGTGCTGGTGGAACCGCGCCGCGCGCCGCTGATTCCGCGCTTCGCGCAAGTGAAGCAGGCCGCGCTCGACCACCGCGCGCTGGGCGCCAGCATCTCCGGCGCCGGCCCCAGCGTGTTCGGCTGGTACGACAACCGCCCCGATGCCGAGGCGGCCAGCGTGGCGATGCGCGCCGCGTTCGCCGAAGGCGGCCTGGACAGCGACGCATGGGTGTCGCCGATCGAGGGGCCGGCGGCCAGCCTGATCGACGCCCTCGACGAGGCGCTGCCATGAACCAGCGCCCCACTTGCAGGAGCCCGCTCGCGGGTGATGCTCTTGAAGCCGGAAGGCCCGGACGTTCGTCTGTCGAGAACCGGGATTCGCAAAAGCAGCAGCATCGCCCGCGAGCGGGCTCCTACGTGAGTACGCGCGGCGTGGCGCCAGCCGTGCCGATCGGGCAGGCGATCGCCGCGGGACTGGCGCCGGACGGCGGCCTGTACGTACCCGAATCCCTGCCGCGACTCGATCCCGCGACGTTCGACCCGCACGGCACGCTGGCCGACACCGCCGCCACCTTGCTCGCACCGTTCTTCGCCGGCGATGCGCTGGCCGATGAGTTGCCCACGATCTGCGCCGAAGCGTTCACCTTCGACACGCCACTGCGCGCACTGCCCGCGCATCCGGGCACGCTGATGCTGGAGCTGTTCCACGGCCCCACCTCGGCGTTCAAGGACATCGGCGCGCGCTTCCTCGCCGCCTGCCTGCGCCGGCTGCCGCGCAGCGATGCGCGGCCGCTGACCATCCTGGTCGCCACCTCGGGCGACACCGGCGCCGCGGTGGCGGCGGCGTTCCATCGCCAGCCGGACGTGCCGGACTCAAATGTGCGTGTCGTGATCCTGTATCCGGACGGTCGGGTCTCGCCGCGCCAGGCACACCAGCTCGGCTGCTTCGGCGACAACGTGACCGCGCTGCGCGTGGCCGGCCGCTTCGACGACTGCCAGCGCATGGTCAAGGCCGCGCTCAACGACGCGGAGCTGCAACGCGCCGTGCCGCTCAGCTCGGCCAACAGCATCAGCCTGGGCCGCCTGCTGCCGCAGATGAGCTACTACGCGCACGCCGCGCTGGGCTGGTGGCGCGAACACGGCACGCCGCTGAACTTCATCGTGCCCACCGGCAACCTCGGCAATGCGCTGGCCTGCCTGTGGGTGCGCGAGCTCGGCCTGCCGGTCGGCGAGGTGCAGCTGGCCTGCAACGCGAACGCCACCCTGCCCGAGTTCTTCGCCGGCGCCGACTACGCGCCGCGCGAAGCCGTCGCCACCCTCGCCAACGCGATGGACGTCGGCGCACCCAGCAACTTCGAGCGGCTGCGCTGGAACTTCCCCGACGCCGCCCGCCTGCGCCGACGGCTGCAGGCACACAGCGTGGACGACGCGACGATCCGCCAGACCATCGCCCGCCATGCCCGCGAGCATGGCGAGGTGTTCTGCCCGCACACCGCCACCGCGATGCATCGGCTGGATCAACTGCGTACAGACGGCGACGACAAACCGTGGGCGATCGTCGCCACCGCCCATCCGGCCAAGTTCGAGCAGGTGGTGGAGCCGCTGCTCGGCCACCCGCTCGACCTGCCGCCGGCGCTGGCCGCGATGCTGGCACGCCCGGCCTCGGCGCAGGCGCTGCCCGCGGACGACGCGGGCTTCCGGCAATGGCTGCGCGAACAGGCGCCATGACGACGCGGCCGGCGGGACGGGCGAGCGACGTCATGCGCTGACGCGGCGCGGGCCGTTTGCGCAGCGGATACGGCAGGTCTAGATTGCCGCTGGCAGCCGCCCGACCGCTGTGGCCCGGGAACCGTTCGCGCGGCCTGGCCAACGGCGCCGGCCTGCCAGCTCTGCTACCGAGGGATCGTCATGAACCGACTGACCATCACCTGCGCGCTGATCGCGCTGGCCTCCCCCGCGCTGCACGCACAGCGCGCCGCGGATGTCCAGCCGAACGCGCAATCGAGCTACAACATCCAGCAGAACATGCAACGCGCACAGCAGCAACGGATGGGCGCCTATGCCGACACCGACCGCCACACCGCACGGATCTCCCTTGCCAACCTGACCAAGCTGCGCGCGAAGCTCGCGGAGGCCTGGCAGGCGCTGGGCATGACGCAGGAATCCGCCAAGGCGGTGGCGGCAGCCTATGACCCGAACTTCGCGCTGAACGCCCGTCGCGCCTCGCTGCAGGGCAAGAGCGACGCGGAGATCGCCGCGGTACTGCAGGCGGCGCTGGCCCGCAAGGACTATCAGCTGGCCAACCAGACGCTCATCGACTTCGAGCGCGGCCGGCTGAACCTCGGCGCGGATACCGCGCCGGACGGCCAGCGCTGACCTTCGCCGCCCGGCACCCTCGTCCACGAACGCCATTGCCGTCTGGCCATCTGGACGTCCAAACCGACGCGTCGAAAGATTTCAGATGAAACTGTTGACGGCGCCATGCGAAGTGCCCTAAGGTCGGTTTCATGTCGCAGCGCAGCAGCCATTGCCGCATCGCCGAAATGAACCGTCTTGCGACGGTCGACGGCCTGCTGCAGCTCGGCGGCACGCTCCTTATTACCCTCGTACTCGTACTCCTTATTACCAACGGAGGTGCGGGCTGAGGGCACGTGTCCAGGTAGCTAGAAAAACCTGAAAAACACCCGAAGAACCCCGCACCGGCAACGGATGCGGGGTTTTTTTGTGCCTTCGGCGCCGCGAAACCGCGGAGCCATGATGAAAAATCCCGACCAGCAAAACACCTCCGCCAGCGACGACGCCGTCGTCGCCGGCCGCGTGCGCATCTTCGACACCACCTTGCGCGACGGCGAGCAGGCGCCCGGTTTCTCGATGGACCGGCGCGCGAAACTGCGCATGGCGCAGCAGCTCGAGGCGCTCGGCGTGGACGTGCTCGAAGCGGGTTTTCCGCAGGCCTCGCCGGACGATTTTGCTGCGGTTGCGGAAATCGCCGGCGCGCTGAAAAGCACCACGGTGTGCGCGCTGGCGCGCTGCCAGGACGGCGACATCGACAGCGCGGCGCGCGCGCTGCAGGCCGCGCGCCACTCGCGCATCCACCTGTTCCTGTCGACCAGTCCGCTGCATCGCGAACACAAGCTGGGCATGAGCCGCGCGCAGGTGCTGGACACCGCGGTGCGCGCGATCGAACGCGCCCGCGGCTTCTGCCACGAGGTGGAGTTTTCCGCCGAGGATGCGCTGCGCACCGAGCCCGAGTTCCTGGCCGAGGTGTTCAGCGCCGCGGTGGCCGCCGGCGCCAGCACGCTCAACGCGCCGGACACGGTGGGCTACACCACGCCGGACGAGATCGCCGAGCTGTTCCGCTACCTGCGCCAGCACGTACACGGCGCGGACAAGGTGGTGTTCTCCTGCCATTGCCACGACGACCTGGGGCTGGCGGTGGCCAACAGCCTGGCCGCGGTGGGTGCCGGCGCACGCCAGGTGGAGTGCACCATCAACGGTATCGGCGAGCGCGCCGGCAACGCCGCGCTGGAGGAAGTGGTGATGGCGCTGAAGGTGCGCGCGCCGCATTTCGGCGTGGACACCCGCATCGACACCCGCCAGCTGTATCCGTCCTCGCGCCTGCTGACCGAACTGACCGGCCAGGCGGTGCCGCGCAACAAGGCGATCGTGGGCGCCAACGCGTTCGCGCACGAATCCGGCATCCACCAGCACGGCATGCTCAAGCACCGCGGCACCTACGAAATCATGCGCCCGCAGGACGTCGGCATCGCCGCGACGCTCCTGGTGCTGGGCAAGCATTCGGGCCGCGCCGCACTGCGCCAGCGCCTGCAGGCACTGGGCCACACGCCGGACGACACCGCGCTGGAGTCTATCTTCGCCCGCTTCAAGACGCTGGCCGACCACGGCCGCGAGCTGCACGACGAAGACCTGGAAGCGCTGGCGCTGGGCCGCGACCCGCAGGCCGCCGGCCCGTGGCACCTGCTGCAGCTGCACGCCAGCTCGCACTTCGGCGGGAGCGCCTCGGCCTCGGTGAAGCTGGCCCACGACGACGGCCATGAGGTGGGCGAGGCGGCGATCGGCGACGGTCCGGTGGATGCGACGCTGCGCGCGATCGAACGCGCCACCGGCACGGCGCTGGCGCTCACCCGCTTCCAGATCGACGCGCTCGGCGAAGGCGCCGACGCCATCGGCCACGCGCAGCTGAGCGCCCGTCACGCCGCGCGCGACTGGCGCGGCCACGGCCGCAGCAGCGACATCGTCGAGGCCGCCGCGCTGGCCGCGCTGGCCATCGTCAACCGGATCGAACGCCAGTCCGCCGCGAACCCGCCCATCAGCACGATCGCCGCGCCCACCCCGGGGCGCGCGCAGCAGGAGACCACCGCATGAACACCCCCTTCGTCTGGCACAACGGCCGGATCAAGCCGTGGGCCGAGGCCAACGTCCACGTCAGCACGCACGCGCTGCACTACGGCTCGTCCGTGTTCGAGGGCGAGCGCGTGTACGCCACGCCGCGCGGTCCGGCCTACTTCCGCCTTGCCGAGCACACCCGCCGCCTGTTCGAGTCGGCCCGCGTCTACGAGATCGAGGTCGGCTACAGCGAGGACGAGATCAACGCCGCCTGCGTGGAGCTGATCCGCGCCAACGCGATGGCGTCGGCCTACGTGCGGCCGATCGTGTTCCGCGGCGCCGGCGGGCTCGGCGTGCTGGCGAAGGAAGGCGCGCCGGTCGAGGTGGCCATCATGGCGATGGCCTGGGGCGCGTACCTGGGCGAGGCGGCCGAACGCGGCGCCGACGTCTGCGTGTCCTCGTGGCACCGCCCCGCGCCGAACACCCTGCCGAGCTGGGCCAAGGCCGGCGGCAATTACCTCTCGAGCCAGCTGATCGGGCTGGAGGCGCGCCGCAACGGCTACGACGAAGGCCTCGCGCTGGGCGTGAACGGCCTGCTCAGCGAAGGCGCCGGCGAGAACGTCTTCCTGGTCAAGCGCGGCAGGCTGCTCACCCCGCCATCCAGCGCCGGCATCCTCGCCGGGATCACCCGCGACAGCGTGCTCGCCCTGGCCGCCGACCTCGGCATCGAAGCGGAAGAACGCGAGCTGCCGCGCGAGGCGCTGTATTCCGCCGACGAAGTGTTCATGACCGGCACCGCCGCCGAGATCACCCCGGTGCGCTCGGTCGACCGCAAGCCGATCGGCCAGGGCGCGCCCGGACCCATCACGCAGCAGCTGCGACAGGCGTTCTTCGGCCTGTTCGACGGGCGCACTCCCGACAAGCGGGGCTGGCTGGATGTGGTGGAAAAGCGGGAGGTCGCGGCATGAGCGCGCGAACCCTGTTCGAGAAAATCTGGGACGCCCACGTGGTCGCCGCCGAGACCGCCGACACGCCGGCGATCCTCTACGTCGACCTGCATCTGGTGCACGAGGTCACCTCGCCGCAGGCGTTCAGCGAGCTGCGCGAGCGCGGCCTGAAGCTGCGCCGGCCAGACCGCATGCTGGCCACGCTGGACCATTCCACGCCGACCCTGCCGGCGCACGCCGACGGCAGCCGCCCGTACGCGAACCCCGAGGCGCGGGCGCAGGTCGCGCAGCTGGAGGCCAACTGCCGCGAGTTCGGCGTCGAGCTGCACGGCTGGGACAGCACCGAGCGCGGCATCGTGCACGTGATCGGGCCGGAGCTGGGCGCCACGCAGCCGGGCATGACCATCGTCTGCGGCGACAGCCACACCTCCACGCATGGTGCGTTTGGAGCCTTGGCGTTCGGCATCGGCACCACCGAGGTCGGCCACGTGATGGCCACGCAGTGCCTGCTGCAGCGCCAGCCGAAGACCATGGCGATCCACGTCGATGGCGCGCTGCCGCCGGGCGTCGGCGCGAAGGACCTGATCCTGCACATCATCGGCACGATCGGCGTCGATGGCGGCACCGGTCACGTGCTGGAGTACCGCGGCGCGGCGATCGAGGCGCTGTCGATGGACGAGCGCATGACCATCTGCAACATGTCGATCGAGGCCGGCGCGCGCGCCGGACTGATCGCACCGGACGAGACCACCTTCGCCTGGCTGCAGGGCCGCCCGCGCGTGCCGCAGGGCGCGGCGTGGGACGCGGCGGTGGCGCAATGGCGCACGCTGAAGAGCGACGACGGCGCGCGCTACGACCGCGAGGTGCGCATCGACGCCGGCGCGGTGAAACCCACCGTCACCTATGGCACCCATCCCGGCATGGCGATCGCGCTGGACGCGCCGGTGCCGGCGGCCACCAATGCGCAGGAACGCCGCGCGCTCGACTACATGCAGAGCCAGCCCGGCCAGCCGATGCAGGGCACGCCGGTGGACGTGGTGTTCGTCGGCAGCTGCACCAACTCGCGCCTGTCCGACCTGCGCGAAGTCGCCCGCGTGCTGCGCGGCCGGCGCATCGCCGAGGGCGTGCGCATGCTGGTGGTGCCCGGCTCCGAAGCGGTGCGCCGCGAGGCCGAACGCGAAGGCCTGCACCGGGTGTTCCTCGCCGCCGGCGCCGAGTGGCGCGTACCGGGCTGCTCGATGTGCATCGCCATGAACGGCGACCTGGCGCAGCCGGGCCAGCTGGTCGTGTCCACTTCCAACCGCAACTTCGAGGGCCGCCAGGGCAAGGGCGCGCGCACCGTGCTGGCCAGCCCGGCCACCGCCGCCGCCTCGGCCATCGCCGGGCACATCGCCGACCCGCGCGCGTACCTCGGCGCCGCCGATCACAGCCGGGAGCAAGCCGCATGAAGCCGATCACCCGCCTCCATTCCCGCACCGCCGTGCTGGCCGACGAGAACATCGACACCGACCGCATCATCCCGGCGCGCTTCCTCACCACCACCACGCGCGAGGGGCTGGGCCAGCTGTGCTTCCACGACTGGCGCTACCAGGCCGACGGCAGCGACAACGCAGCGTTCCCGTTGAACCGCCCCGAAGCGCGCGGCTGCTCGATCCTGGTCGCCGGGCGCAACTTCGGCTGCGGCTCCTCGCGCGAGCACGCGCCGTGGGCGCTGCTCGACTACGGCATCCGCGCGGTGCTGTGCAGCGAGATCGCGGACATCTTCCGCGGCAACGCGCTGAAGAACGGCCTGCTCGCCATCGTCATCGACGAGCCGGAGCATCGCTGGCTGCTCCGGCACCCGGGCATCGAGCTGGCGATCGACGTGCGCGAGCAGTACATCGCGCTGCCCGACGGCGGCCGCATCCGGTTCGCGCTGGAGCCGTTCGCGCGGCACTGCCTGCTCCACGGCGTCGACCAGCTCGGCTACCTGCTGCAGCACGAAAAGGCGATCACCCACTACGAACAACAGGAGCAAGCGGCATGAAGGCTCGCATCGTTACCCTGCCCGGCGATGGCGTCGGCCCCGAGGTCACTGCCGCCGCGGTGGCCGTACTGAAGACCGTCGCTGCGCGCTACGAACACGTGTTCGCGTTCGACGAACAGTTGATCGGCGGTATCGCGATCGACACCACCGGCGAACCGCTGCCGGCCGCCACGCTGGCCGCCTGTCGCTCCGCCGACGCGGTGCTGCTCGGCGCCGTCGGCGGCCCGCAGTGGTCCGACCCGAACGCGCCGGTGCGTCCGGAACAGGGCCTGCTGGCCCTGCGCGCTGCGCTGGGCGTGTACGCGAACCTGCGCCCGCTGCAGGTGCATCCGGCGCTGGCCAATTTGTCGCCGCTGAAGAACGACAAGCTGCGGCACGTCGACGTGCTGTTCGTGCGCGAGCTCACCGGCGGCATGTACTTCGGCGCCCGTACGCGCACGGCCGACGCCGCCACCGACGAGTGCCGCTACAGCGTGGCCGAGATCGAGCGCGTGGTGCGCCGTGCGTTCGAGCTGGCGCGCAACCGCCGCCAGCACCTCACCTCGGTGGACAAGGCCAACGTGCTGGAAACCTCGCGGCTGTGGCGCAGCACGGTGCAGCGCATCGCCGCCGACTACCCCGACGTGAAGCTCGAGCACCAGCTGGTCGACTCGATGGCGATGCTGCTGCTGACCCGGCCGAACCGCTACGACGTGGTGGTCACCGAGAACCTGTTCGGCGACATCCTCACCGACGAGGCCGCCGCGCTGGCCGGCTCGCTGGGCCTGCTGCCCTCGGCCTCGCTGGGCGACGGCCGGCGCGGGCTGTACGAGCCGATCCACGGCTCGGCGCCGGACATCGCCGGCCAGGGCGTGGCCAACCCGGTCGGCGCGATCCTCTCCGCCGCGCTGCTGCTGCGCCACTCGCTGGGCCTGGAGGTTGAAGCGGTCGCGGTGGAGGCGGCAGTGGAGCAGGTGCTGCGCCACGGCCCGCACAGCCGCGACATCGGCGGCGACGCCGGCACCGACGCGGTGCGCGACGCGGTGATCGCCGCGATCGACGACCACGCGGACACCGCCGCCGCGTTCTTCTGCGGAGCGCGCGCATGCGGCTGATGTCCTTGCCCGGTTCCCCAAGCGGCCACACGGACGTGTCCGCGTTTTCTGCTGCCCCCTGCGCGCATGCGGCGCGGACGGCTCCTGCACGCCGCGACGGCGCCGACTCCCTGGCCGTCCCGTCGACCTCCCTCGCGCGCAGGGGGCGCTTCTCTTCTTTCACCCAGCGGAATCGCCATGCGCAGTGACCTGATCAAGAGCGGCCCCGACCGCGCCCCCGCCCGCGCCATGCTGCGCGCCACCGGTCTGGACGACGCCGCGCTATCGAGGCCGCTGGTGGCGGTGGTGCACACCTGGTCGGACGTCTCGCCGTGCAACCTCAACCTGCGCGAGCTGGCGCAGGCGGCAATGGCCGGCGTGCGCGCCGCCGGCGGCACGCCGGTGGAGTTCAACACCATCGCAGTCACCGACGGCATTGCCATGGGCACGCCGGGCATGCGCTATTCGCTGGTCAGCCGCGAGGTGATCACCGACTCGATCGAGGCCGCGGTGGAAGGCCACCTGTGCGACGCCATGGTGGTGCTGTGCGGCTGCGACAAGACCATTCCCGCCGCCGCGATGGCGATGGCGCGGCTGGACATCCCCGCGGTGGCGCTGTACGGCGGCACCATCGCGCACGGCCTGCACCGGAACCGGCCGATCACCATCCAGCAGGTGTTCGAGGCGGTGGGTGCGCACGGCGCGGGCAAGATCGACGACGCCGAACTGCGTTCGGTCGAATGCGACGCCTGTGGCGGCGCCGGCGCCTGCGGCGGCCAGTTCACCGCCAACACCATGGCGATGGTGCTGACCACGCTGGGGCTGTCGCCGCTGGGCCTGAACGACATTCCCGCCACGCACCCGGACAAGCTCGAGGCCGCGCGCCGCTGCGGCGAGCTGGTGATGGACTGCCTGCGCAGCGGCCGCACGCCGCGCGCGCTGATCAACCGCACCTCGCTGGCCAACGTCGCGCGCATGGTGGCGGCCACCGCCGGCTCCACCAATGCGGTGCTGCACACCCTGGCGATCGCGCGCGAAGCCGGCGTCGAGTGGTCGCTGGAGGATTTCCAGCCGGCCACCGAGGCCACTCCGGTGATCGCCGACCTGCTGCCCTCGGGCCGCTACACCGCGGTGGAGATGTTCGACGCCGGCGGCGCCGCGCGCGTGGCGCAGGAGCTGATCGAGGCCGGCATGCTGGAGGACGCGCCCACCGTCACCGGCCGCAGCCTGTTCGCGGAAGCCGCCGCCGCGCCGCGTTTCGCCGATCAATCGGTGATCGCGTCGGTAAGCGCACCGCTGAAACCGCACGGCGGCTATTCCATCCTGTACGGCAACCTGGCGCCGGACGGCTGCATCCTGAAGATCCCCGGCAAGAACGCCGCGGGCCACGGCAACACCCGCTTCGAGGGCAGCGCGCGCGTGTTCGAAAGCGAGGAAGCCGCCTTCGCCGCCCTGCAGGAAGGCCGCATCACCAAGGGCGACGTGGTGGTGATCCGCAACGAAGGCCCGGCCGGCGGCCCCGGCATGCGCGAGATGCTGGGCGTCACCGCCGCGCTGATCGGCCGCGGCCTGGGCGACGACGTGGCGCTGATCACCGACGGCCGCTTCTCCGGCGCCACCCACGGCTTCATGGTCGGCCACATCGCGCCCGAAGCCGCGCGCGGCGGCGCCATCGGCCTGCTCAGGGACGGCGATCCGCTGGTGATCGACGCCATCACCCGCGAGATCAATACCAGCGCCGACCTCGCCGAACGCCGCCGGCACTGGACGCCGCCCGCACCGAAGGTGACGCGCGGCGTGCTGGCCAAGTTCGCCCTGCTGGTCGGCTCGGCCTCCGACGGCGCCTGCACCTCGCCCACCACCACACCCGCATCCCACACCACTGCATCCAACCAGGGAGTCACCGCATGAGCAGCCACAACCCTCTCGCTTCATCCCGCATCGCCGTGCTCGGCTACGGCAGCCAGGGCCGCGCGCATGCGCTGAACCTGCGCGACTCCGGCCTCGACGTGGTGGTCGGCCTGCGCCCGAACGGCCCGACCTGGCACAAGGCCAGGGCCGACGGCTTCAAGGTCGCCGAACCCGCCGAGGCGGTGAAAGGCGCCGACCTGGTCGCCGTGCTCACCCCCGACATGGTGCAGCCGGCGCTGTACAGGGACGCGATCGAACCGAACCTCAAGCCGGGCGCCGCGCTCTTGTTCGCGCACGGCTTCAACGTGCACTTCGGGCAGATCGTGCCGCGCGCCGACGTCGACGTGATCCTGGTCGCGCCAAAGGGCCCCGGCGCACTGGTACGCAGCGAGTACGAGCGCGGCCGTGGCGTGCCGTGCCTCTGGGCGGTGCACCAGGACGCCAGCGGCCACGCCGAGGCGAAGACGAAGGGCTACGCCGACGGCATCGGCGGTGGCCGCGCCTTGCTCATCCGCACCGACTTCAAGGAAGAGACCGAGACGGATCTGTTCGGCGAGCAGGCGGTGCTGTGCGGCGGTGCCAGCGAGCTGGTGACCAAGGGTTTCGAGACCCTGGTGGAAGCCGGCTACCAGCCGGAAATCGCCTATTACGAGGTGATGCACGAGCTGAAGCTGATCGTCGACCTGTTCTACGAGGGCGGCCTGGCCAGGATGCTGCAGTTCGTTTCCGAGACCGCGCAGTATGGCGACTACGTCAGCGGCCCGCGCGTGGTCGACGCCGGCGTGAAGGCGCGCATGAAGGAAGTGCTCGCCGACATCCAGGACGGCACGTTCGCGCGCAACTGGACGGCCGAGTACGCCGCCGGCCTGCCGAACTACAAGCGGCTGAAGCAGGCCGACCTCGAGCACCCGATCGAGGTGGTCGGCGCCAAGCTGCGCGCGCGCATGCCGTGGCTGCAGCCGAACACCGCAGCCGCCGCCGTCGCGCCGTTGAAGAAGGCCGGCTGACCGCTTTTGCTCCTCCTGCTGCGCAGGGGGAGGGAGCACGGCATCGAACCCCTGGGGACTATTTCGTGAACGCACCCGCACTGAAAGCCGACACCACCACCGACCGGCACCCGCTGGCCGGCCACGGCATGAGCGGCGCCGAAGTGATCGTGCAGGTACTCGCCGACGAGGGCGTCGACGTGCTGTTCGGCTACTCCGGTGGCGCGATCCTGCCGGTGTACGACGCGGTGTTCCGCCACAACGCCATGCAGGCGCGCGCCGACGGCCACGGCGAGGCAATGCACGAGGCGATGCGTCTGGTGGTGCCGGCCAACGAGCAGGGCGCCGGCTTCATGGCCGCCGGCTACGCGCGCGCCTCGGGCAAGGTCGGCGTGGCCATCGTCACCTCCGGCCCCGGCGCCACCAACATGGTCACGCCGGTACGCGACTCGATGGCCGACTCGATCCCGCTGGTGGTGATCTGCGGCCAGGTCGGCACCGCGGCGATCGGCAGCGACGCGTTCCAGGAAGCGCCGGTCAGCAACATCATGGGGGCCTGCGCCAAGCACGTGTTTCTGGTCACCGATGCGGCGCAGCTGGAAGCCACCGTGCGCACCGCGTTCACCCTCGCCCGCAGCGGCCGGCCCGGCCCGGTGGTGGTGGACGTGCCGAAGGACGTGCAGAACACCGCACTGTCGTTCCGCGGCGCCGGCGAGCTCGCGCTGGCCGGCTACCGCACGCGGCTGCGCGCGGTGGAACAGGCGACGCTGGGCGATGCCGATTGCGCCGCGCTGTTCGACGCGCTGATGCAGGCCAAGCGGCCATTGATCTACGCCGGCGGCGGCGTGATCGCGGCAGAGGCGGCCGACGCACTGCGTGGGTTCGTCGACGCGTTCGGCCTGCCGGTCGCCACCACCTTGATGGGCCTGGGCGGCTTCGACAGCACCGATCCGCTGGCGCTGCACCTGCTCGGCATGCACGGCACCGCGTACGCGAACTACGCGGTGGAGGACTGCGACTTCGTGCTGGCGCTGGGCGCGCGCTTCGACGATCGCGTGGCCGGCGTGCCGGAGAAGTTCGCGCCGCGGGCGAAGTTCATCGCGCAGGTCGACATCGACCCGGCCGAGATCGGCAAGGTGAAGCGCGTTGGCTGGCATCACGTGGGGCCGCTGCGGCAGGCGCTGGAACGGCTCACCGCCTGGGGCCGCGCGCACGGCCTGCAACCGCAGCTCGCCGCCTGGCATGCGCACGTGGCCGAACTCAAGCGCGCGCACCCGATGGACTACGACCGCACCAGCGCGCTGGTCCAGCCGTACGCGGTGATCGAGGCGATCAACCGCCACACGCGGGGCCGCGCCATCGTCAGTACCGGCGTCGGCCAGCACCAGATGTGGGCGGCGCAGTACTTCGACTTCCGCGCGCCGCGGCACTGGCTCACCTCCGGCTCGATGGGCACGATGGGGTTCGGCCTGCCCGCCGCGATCGGCGCGCAGTTCGCGCAGCCGCGCAAGCTGGTGATCGACGTCGACGGCGACGCCAGCATCCGCATGAACCTCGGCGAGCTGGAAACCGTCACCACCTACGGTCTGCCGATCAAGGTGGTGGTGCTGAACAACGTCGGCGACGGCATGGTGCGGCAGTGGCAGAAGCTGTATTTCAAGGGCCGCTTCGCCGCCTCGGACAAGAGCCTGCACAAGAAGGACTTCGTGCTCGCCGCGCAGGCCGACGGCTTCGGCTGGGCACGGCGGCTGCAGCGCGTGGACGAGCTGGAGCCGGTGATCGCCGAGTTCCTCGCCTTCGATGGCCCGGCGTTCCTGGAGGTGATGATCGACCCGGACGCCGGCGTGTACCCGATGGTCGGCCCCGGCGCCAGTTACGCGCAGATGATCACCGGCGATTTCATCGCCTCGCGCGCGGCACCGGCCACGGACGAAGACGCGACGTCACACATGTTCTGAGCTTTGGACCTTTCCCTTCTCCCCTTGGGAGAGGGATTTACCGACTGGAGTCCCGCCATGCACCACACCCTGTCCATCCTGCTGCAGAACGAAGCCGGCGCGCTGGTGCGCGTGGCCGGGCTGTTCGCCGCGCGCGGCTACAACATCGACACGCTGAACGTGGCGCCCACCCACGACCCCGCCGTGTCGCGGCTGACCCTCAGCCTGCAGTGCGACGATGCCGCGCTGGGCCAGATCCTGCAGCAGACGCGCAAGCTGGTCGACGTGCTGCAGGTGGCGCACCCGGCCACCGCGCTCGCCGCATGAGCGCCGTCGCCCCGCTCGACGACGACGACGACCTGCTGGCGCAGATCCGCGCCGCGCGCGTGTACGAGGTGGCGCAGGTCTCGGCGCTGGAGCCGGCGCCGCTGCTCGGCGAGCGGCTGGGCCGGCCGGTGCTGCTCAAGCGCGAGGACCAGCAGAGCGTGTTCTCGTTCAAGCTGCGCGGCGCGTACAACCGCATGCTGCAGCTGGATGCGGCGCAACGCGCGCGCGGCGTGGTGGCCGCCTCCGCCGGCAACCATGCGCAGGGCGTGGCGCTGGCCGGGGCGAAGCTGGGCATCCGCGCCGCCATCGTGATGCCGGTGACCGCGCCGCCGGTAAAGGTGGAAGCGGTGCGCCGCCTCGGCGGAGCGATGGTGGAGCTGTTGCTGGCCGGCGATTCCTACAGCGACGCGCAGGCCGCCGCGGCGCAGCTGCAGGCCGAGCGCGGCGCGGTGTTCGTGCACCCGTTCGACGACCCGGCGGTGATCGCCGGCCAGGGCACCATCGGCCTGGAGATCCTGCGCCAGCATCCGGGTCCGCTGCAGGCGGTGTTCGTGCCGGTAGGCGGCGGCGGCCTCGCCGCCGGCGTGGCGGCGTGCATCAAGGCGCTGCGGCCGGAAGTGCGCGTGATCGGCGTGCAGGCGGCGGATTCGGATGCGATGGCGCGCTCGCTCGAATGCGGCGAGCGCGTGGTCCTGCCCGAGGTGGGCCTGTTCGCCGACGGCACCGCGGTGAAGCAGGTGGGCGCGCTGACCTTCGCGCTGTGCCGGCGCCATCTCGACGCCGTGCTGCGCGTGGACGGCGACGCGCTGTGCGCCGCCATCCGCGACATCTACCAGGAAACCCGCAGCGTGCCCGAACCTTCCGGCGCGCTGGCGCTGGCGGGGCTGAAGCAATATGCCGCCGGTCACGCCGACGACGGCGCGCTGGTGGCGGTGGTTTCCGGCGCCAACATGAACTTCGAGCGCCTGCGCTTCGTGGCCGAACGTGCCGAAGCCGGCGAGCAGCGCGAGGCGCTGTTCGCGGTGACCATTCCGGAGGAGCGCGGCAGCTTCCGCCGCTTCTGCGCCGCACTGGGCCGCCACGCCGTCACCGAGTTCAACTACCGCATCGGCGACGCGCGACAGGCGCACATTTTCGTCGGCGTGCGGATCGCCCGCCGCGGCGAGCGCGACGCGCTGGCCGCGACGTTCCGCGCGCAGGGCCTCGACCTGCTCGACCTCACCGACGACGAACTGGCCAAGCTGCACCTGCGCCACATGGTCGGCGGCCGCTCGCCGCTGGCGCGCGACGAGCGTCTGTACCGTTTCGAGTTTCCCGAGCGCCCCGGCGCCCTCATCGAATTCCTCGGCCACCTGCACCCGGACTGGAACATCAGCCTGTTCCACTACCGCAACCACGGCGCCGACCACGGCCGCATCCTGGTCGGCCTGCAGGTGCCGGCCGCCGAGCAGCCGCTGCTGCGGCAGTTCCTGGCCGCGCTCGGCTATCCGCACGTGGACGAGAGCGCGCACCCGGCCTACCGGCGGTTGCTGTGCGCTTGACTCGGTAGCTTGTGAAGAAAACCACTTCCTGTGATTTTCTTCGCCGGTCCGGTACACGCCCGGACTCGCTCACGTGAAACAGTCACTGACGTGACTGTTTCACGTGCGGCCATCGGGCAACCGCTCCTGCGTTGCCTCAACTCGGGCATCCATGCCCTCGCCATGCCCTCGCCGTGGCCGGCTTGAGAGGTCGAACAGTCGCAACCTCTCAGAACAGGTCGATGCTGCCCGCCGCCATTTCCCGCCCGAGCAAGCCGCGCGCGCTCAGGTTCTCGTAGCCGCAGGTACCGTTGCGGCCGTGCTGCTTGGCGTAGTACAGCGCCTTGTCGGCGCGATCGAGTGCACTGGCCGGGTAGTCGTGGCAACCGACGCCGGCGTAGCCGATGCTGACGGTGACGCTGCCGACCTGCGGAAACACGTGCTCGGCGATGCGCTGGCGGAAGCGCTCCAGCACCGCATGCACGATGCCTTCCGCGGCCGCGCCGAACAGGATCACGAACTCCTCGCCGCCGAAGCGGAACAGCACGTCGCTGCGGCGGAAGCAGGCGCGCATCTGCTGCGCCAGCAGCAGGATCACCTCGTCGCCGTAGATGTGCCCGTAGGTGTCGTTGATGCGCTTGAAATGGTCGATGTCGAGGATCGCCAGCCACACTTGCGGCGGCGCTTCGGCAAGCTCGCCGCGGGACGCGCACGCCGGCGGCACGCCCATGCGCAGCGCCTGTTCGCGCTGGTGCAGCAGCCGCTGCAGCTGGCGTTCGAGGCTGCGCCGGTTGTACAGGCCGGTCAGCTTGTCGTGCTCGCTTTCGTGCAGCAGCGCGGTGTAGTTGGCGTAGATGCGGGCGAAGCCGTCGATGAGCGGCCGGCTGGCGGCCGGCGGCAGGTCACTGTCCAGCTGCAGCGCGCCGATCGCGCGGCCGTCGCACAGGATCGGCACCACCAGTCGATGCCGGCCCTGCACCGTTTCCGTCTGCGCCTCCAGTCGGTGCATGCAGCGGTGCAGCAGCTGCAGCGCCGGGTCGATCGCGTCCGGATCGACCTCCTGCAGCTGATAGGCACCGTTGGCGTCCGGCATGCAGCGCACGATCGCCTCCACGTACGCGCCGTCGATCGCCCGCTTGGCCAGCACCACGCGCTGTGCCGAGGTCAGTTCCGCCAGCGACAGCACCAGGCTGTGGTCGAGCGCGCCGATGTCGCGGTGGTGGGTGAACGAGGCCACCGAATCGAGCAGGCGCGAATGCACGAACGAGTCGGCCAGCGCCACTTCCGCGGCCGGCGCCGGCGCGCTGCCGTCGGGCGCCGACGCGTCGGGCGAGAGCGTGAGGTCTTCCTCGCTGGTTTCACATCCGGCCATCTGGGCTCCCGCGCCGACGGCTGCGGGCTGCGGCGCATGCTTGGCGTTACCCCGAACGGTTTCGCTCACTCGCTGCATCGGCCGCGGCACGGCGGACTTTAGAGCCAGCGCGCGGTTCGCCCCGGTACGGCGCGCTAGACTTCGCCGCATGGCTCCCCCTTCCCGCACCCGCCAGCGGCGCCCTGGCGCGCCTTCCCCCGCAGCCCGGCCGCGACCCGCCGCGGCGAAGCCGAGCGCCCGCGCGGGGCAGCCGGCGGACAGCTCGACCCGCGCCACGCGGGTGCTGGACTGGCTGTTGCGCAAGCTGCCGGCGCGCCATCGCGCCAAGGCACGCGACTACCTGGTGCTGACCCGCATGGATCGCCCGATCGGCGCGCTGCTGCTGCTGTGGCCGACCTGGTGGGCGCTGTGGCTGGCGGCCGGCGACTTCCCGCCGTGGCAGCCGCTGCTGATCTTCACCCTCGGCGTGTTCGCGATGCGCGCGGCCGGCTGCGCGATCAACGACTACGCCGACCGCAAGCTCGATCCGCTGGTGAAACGCACTGCCGGACGGCCGCTCGCCAGCGGCCGGGTGACGCCGCGCGAGGCGCTCATCGTGTTCGGCGCGCTGCTGGCGTTTTCCTTCGTGCTGGTGCTGTTCACCAATGCGCTGACCATCCAGCTGGCGTTCGCCGGCGCCGCGCTGGCAGCGGTCTACCCGTTCACCAAGCGCTGGACCTACCTGCCGCAGGTGGTGCTGGGCGCGGCGTTCGGCTGGTCGATCCCGATGGCGTTCGCCGCGGTGACGCACACGGTGCCGCCGCTGGGCTGGCTGCTGTTCATCGGCAACATCCTGTGGACGGTGAGCTACGACACCGAGTACGCGATGGTCGACCGCGACGACGACCTCAAGGTCGGCGCGAAATCCACCGCGATCCTGTTCGGCGACGCCGACCTGCCGATCCTCGCCATGCTGATGGGCACTTTCCTGCTGGCGATGCTGTTCGTCGGCCAGCGCGCCGCGCTGGGCTGGCCGTACTGGCTGTCCCTGCTGGCCGCCGCCGGGCTGTTCGGCTGGCAGCTGTGGCTGATCCGCGCACGCGCCCGCGACGCCTGCCTCGCTGCATTCCGCCACAACAACTGGCTGGGGCTGACGCTGTGGATCGGCATCGTGCTGGCGCTGGCGGTGAAATGAGCGACGCGCAGGAGCCCGCTCGCGGGCGAGGCTTTGGCCGTTGCGAATCCCGCATCCCGAATCCCGGCTTTCGCAGCATCGCCCGCCAGCGGGTGCCTACGATCTGTTTCCGGCGCGCGCCAGCGCCCACACGTCCACCCGCTGCACGCCGGCGCGGCGCAGCACGCGGGCGCATTCGGCAAGGGTCGCGCCGGTGGTCATCACGTCGTCGAGGATCGCCACGTGCGCGGGCAGGGCGATGCCTTCGCGCAGCGCGAAGGCGCCGTGCACGTTGCGGCGGCGGGCGAGCGCATCCAGTTCGGTCTGCGCCGCGGTGGAGCGCCGGCGCAGCAGCGCGTCGTGGCGCAGCGGCACGCCGCACGCGCGCGCCAGCGAGCGGGCCAGTTCCAGCGCCTGGTTGTAGCCGCGTCGACGCAGGCGGCTGTGGTGCAGCGGCACCGGCAGCAGCAGCTGCGGCAGGCGGAGCGGGCACGGCTCGCGCTGCCACAGCTGGGCCAGCGCGCGGCCGGCCGCCAGGTCGGCGGAAAACTTGTAGCGCGATTCCAACCGGTCCAGCGGCCAGCCGTAGCGGAACGGCGCCCACGCCGCGTCCCATGGCGGCAAACGACGCTGGCACTCGCCGCACAGGGCCGCTGGCGCGGCCAGCGGCAGCGCGCAGCGCGCGCAGCAACTGCGGTTGCGCGGCAGCTCGGCCGCGCACTCGGCGCACAAGTCGGCGCCGGCGGCGCCGGGCGCGCCGCACAACAGGCAGCGCCACGGCAGCAGCCATCGCCGCAGCGCGTGCCAGGGTTGCAGCCGGCTTGACTGATCCATGCGTCCTCCCCGTTCCTCCGCCGAAATGGTAGCGGCAAGCAGTCGCGGGATATCACCCTGCTTCGCATCGGCGACGTACACTCGGCTGTCGCCGCATCGCGACGCATGAATCCATCCGCAATTTCATTCGCTCACGGAGGTTCCCATGTCCGTACCCGACGGCGGCAAGCCCGCTCCTTCCACTTGGCCGGCAGTAGCCGGCACCGCGTTGCGCGTGGCCTTCGGCCTGATCTGGGCGGTGAGCGCCGCGCTGACCTGGACCGGCGACTTCGCCAGCCACTATGTGGGCTACCTGCACAACGCCGCGACCGGCCAGCCGGCCTGGTCGGCGTGGTGGTTCGAGCTGTGGATCGGGCTGGTGACGCCGCACGTAGGCTTCTTCGTGTGGGCCACGCGCATCGCCGAAACGCTGCTGGCGCTGGCGTTGCTGCTGGGCTTCGCGCGCAAGATCACCTATGTCGTCGGCATCCTCTTCAGCCTGTTGATCTGGAGCACGGCCGAAGGCTTCGGCGGCCCGTACTCGGTGGGCGCGAACAACATCGGCGCGGCACTCAGCTACGTGCTGATCTTCGCGGCGCTGATCGTGATCAACCTGCGCGCCGGCCCCAGCCCCTACAGCCTGGACTATCTGATCGAGAGCCGCTGGCCGCGCTGGCGCCGCTTCGCCGACTGGAACGACACGCTGCCGCTGGCCAACGTGCACCCGTTGCCGTGGCGCGTGCAGGGGCCGGCGCTGGCCGGCGTGCTGATCCTGGTGGCACTGCTGCTGGCCGGCCTGCACAGCGCGTTGAACGTGAAATCGGCCAGCCCGCAGGCCGCGGCCGCCGCAGTGACGCCGCTGTCGCTGGCCTCCAGCCAGCCCATCGCCAAGGCCCGCGACGCGCGCCTGCCGCCGCTGCAGGAAGGCAATAACGTGGCGGTGAACATCGACGTCTCCGACCAGAGCGTGGAAATCGCCAGCGGCGTGCAGTACCAGGCCTGGACCTTCGGCAAGAGCGTGCCCGGCCCGGTGATCCACGTGCGCCAGGGGCAGACGGTGAACGTGACGCTCACCAACCACGGCACCATGCAGCACTCGATCGACTTCCACAGCGCGATCACCCCGCCCAGCCTGCACTATGTGGACATCATGCCGGGCGAGTCGATCGCGTTCTCGTTCGTGGCCAAGGTTCCCGGCGCGTTCCTGTACCACTGCGGCACGCCGCCGGTGCTGCTGCACATCGGCAACGGCATGTACGGCGCGTTCATCGTCGACCCGGCCACGCCGCTGCCGCCGGCCGCGGAGAGCTACGTGCTGGTGCAGGGCGAGTGGTACACCCAGCAGGTCGCCGGCACGCTGATGGCCGGCAACTACGAGAAGATGCAGCAGATGCGCCCCGACGAGGTGGTGTTCAACGGCGCGGCGTTCCAGTACCGCGACCACCCGCTCACCGCCAGGCCCGGCGACCTGGTGCGCCTGTACGTGGTCAACGCCGGCCCCAGCCTGTGGAGCGCGTTCCACGTGATCGGCGCGATCTTCGACAAGGTCTACCCCGGCGGCAACCCGGCGCAGGCCATCGACGGCGTCTCCACCTACTCGGTCGGTCCCGGCGAGGGCGCGGTGTTCGACCTGAAGCTGGACGAGGCCGGCCACTATCCGTTCGTCGACCACGCCATGGCGCACATGCAGCTGGGCGCGCAGGGCGTGCTGCTGGTGGGCGCGCCGGGCGAGGCCGCGGCCAAGCCGCCGGTGAGCAAGGCGCCGGTGGCCGCCGCACCTGCCGCGCCGCCGCCCGCGGCCAGCGGTCCGTACGCGTTCGATCCGGCCCGCGGCGCCTCGCTGTACGCCGCCAACTGCGCGGCCTGCCACCAGGCCACCGGCCTGGGCCTGCCCGGCGCGTTCCCGCCGCTGAAGGACAACGTCGCGGTGCAGGACGCCGACCCGGCCAAGCACATCGAGGTGATCCTGAAGGGCCTGCAGGGCCAGGTGATCAACGGCACCAGCTACCCCACCGCGATGCCGCCGTTCGCCGCCGCGCTGAACGACGCGGACATCGCCGACATCGCCAACCACGAGCGCAGCTCGTGGGGCAACCAGGGCAAGCTGATCACCGCCGAGCAGGTGAAGGAAGCGCGCGGCAAGTAGCCAGGCGCGGAGGAAAGGAGAAAAGGCGGCCCGCGGGCCGCCTTTTCGTTGGCGGCCCAGCCCGTCAACCAATCTTCCATACCGAAAAGTTGACGGCGGGGAGCGGCCCGCCCACACTCGCCGGCTCTGCCACGGAGCCCGCCATGCCCGAAGCCGCCATCCGCCACGACTGGACGCGCGAGGAAGTCGCCGCGCTGTTCGCGCTGCCGTTCAACGAACTGCTGCACCGCGCGCACACGGTGCACCGCGCGCACCACGACCCGAACGCGGTGCAGGTGTCGACCCTGCTGTCGATCAAGACCGGCGGTTGCCCCGAGGATTGCGCCTACTGCCCGCAGGCTGCGCGCTACGACACCGGCGTGGCCGCGCAGAAACTGCTGGACGTCGACGACGTGCTGGTGCGCGCGAAGGCCGCCCAGGCCGCCGGCGCCAGCCGCTTCTGCATGGGCGCGGCCTGGCGCGGGCCGAAGGACCGCGACATCCCCAAGGTCGCCGCGCTGGTGCGCGCGGTGAAGGACCTCGGCCTGGAGACCTGCGCCACCCTGGGCCTGCTCGGCGAGGGCCACGCGCAGGCACTGAAGGACGCCGGCCTCGACTACTACAACCACAACCTCGACACCGCGCCGGAGTTCTACGGCGAGATCATCCACACCCGCGAATACCAGGATCGCCTCGCCACGCTGGAACAGGTACGCGACGCCGGCCTGAAGACCTGCTGCGGCGGCATCGTCGGCATGGGCGAGACGCGCGAGCAGCGCGCCGGCCTGCTGCAGGCACTGGCCAACCTGCCCGAGCACCCGCATTCGGTGCCGATCAACCAGCTGGTGCCGGTGCCCGGCACGCCGCTGGGCGACGCCGGGCCGCTCGATCCGTTCGAATTCGTGCGCGCGATCGCGGTGGCGCGAATCCTGATGCCGCGCTCGATCGTGCGGCTGTCCGCCGGGCGCCAGCAGATGGACGACGCGGTGCAGGCGCTGTGTTTCTTCGCCGGCGCCGGCTCGATCTTCCACGGCGAGAAGCTGCTCACCACCGGCAACCCGGACGTGGAGGCGGACCGCGCGCTGTTCCGCCGGCTCGACCTGTATCCGATGGAAGCAATCGCGCAAACGGACACCGTGCACGCCGACCTCTTCGAAAGCGACGCTGCCGGCTGCGGGCAGGGCTGCGGCTGCAGTGCCGCGGCCTGACCTGCTCCAGCGACTGGCCGTCCAGACGGCCGCACGCGAGCGCGCCAACCTGCGCCGCCGGCTGCGCACGATCGACCACGCCGACGGCCCGTGGCTGGACAGCGGCAGCCGGCGTCTGCTGTCGTTCTGCAGCAACGACTACCTCGGCCTGGCGCAGCACCCGCAGCTGGTCGGCGCACTCGCCCGCGCGGCACGCGAGGAAGGCGTCGGCAGCACCTCGGCGCATCTGATCTGCGGTCACCGCCGTGAACACGCCGAGCTGGAAGAAGCGCTGGCCGCCTGGACCGGGCGCGAGCGCGCGCTGCTGTTCTCCACCGGCTACATGGCCAACCTCGGCGTGCTGCAGGCACTGCTGGCGCGCGGCGACGTCTGCGTGCAGGACAAGCTCAACCACGCCTGCCTGCTCGATGGCGCCAGGCTCAGCGGCGCCGAACTGAAACGCTACCCGCACGCCGACGCGGCGGCGGCCGCGCGCCAGCTGGCGGCACACCCCGACGCGGCCGCGCTGCTGGCCACCGACGGCGTGTTCAGCATGGACGGCGACCTCGCGCCGCTGCGCGAGCTGGCGCAGCTGTGCGCGCGCGAGCGCGCCACCTTGATGGTCGACGACGCGCACGGCCTCGGCGTGCTCGGCGCGCATGGCGCCGGCAGCCTCGATGCGGCGAAGCTGGGCCAGCACGAGGTGCCGCTGCTGATGGCCACGCTGGGCAAGGCACTCGGCTGCAGCGGCGCGTTCGTGGCCGGGCCGGCCGCGCTGATCGAGGGACTGGTGCAGTTCGCGCGGCCGTACATCTACACCACCGCGATGCCGCCGGCGCTGGCCGCCGCCGCGCTGGAAGCAGTGCAACTGGCACAGAGCGAAACCTGGCGACGCGACAAACTCACCGCGCTGATCGGGCGTTTCCGCCGCGGTGCGGCCGAGCTTGGCCTGCCGCTGGCGCCCTCGCCCAGCGCGATCCAGCCGCTGCTGCTGGGCAGCGCCGATGCCGCGCTGGCGGCGGCGCAGGCGCTGGAGCGGCACGGCCTGCTGGTGACCGCGATCCGCCCGCCCACGGTGCCCGCCGGCCAGGCGCGGCTGCGCATCACGCTGTCGGCGGCGCACGAGGAGGCCCACGTCGACCGGTTGCTGGGCGCGCTGGAAACGTTGCGGCTGCCGCCTGCGCCAAGGGCGCCCGGCGGCGACCACGTATAATCGCCGCCTGCTCCGCCGATGCCCCGCATGTCGATCGTCAACATCTCCGCCTACAAGTTCATCAGCCTGGCCGACCTGCCCGCGCTGCGCGAACGGCTGCGCGCGCGCTGCGAGGCGCTGGCGCTGAAGGGCACGATTCTGCTGGCGCCGGAAGGCATCAACCTGTTCCTGGCCGGCAGCCGCGCGCAGATCGACGGCTTCATGGCCACGCTGCACGACGACCCGCGCTTCGCCGACATCGCGCCGAAGGAATCGTTGTCCGACGGGATACCGTTTGGCCGCCTGCGCGTGCGCCTGAAGCGCGAGATCATCACCATGCGCCTGCCCACGATCCGCCCCGAAGGCGGTCGCGCGCCGGCGGTGGATGCGCCCACCCTGCAACGGTGGCTGGACCAGGGCCACGACGACGATGGTCGCGAGGTGCTGCTGCTGGACACGCGCAACGCCTACGAGACCGCTGCCGGCAAGTTCGCGCAGGCGGTCGATTACCGCCTCGCCAGCTTCACCGCCTTCCCCGCCGCGATCGCCGCCGACCGCACGCGCTACGCAGGCAAGACCGTGGTCTCGTACTGCACCGGCGGCATCCGCTGCGAGAAGGCCGCGCTGCACATGCAGGGCCTCGGCATGCAGCACGTCTACCAGCTCGATGGTGGCATCCTGAAGTACCTCGAACAGACCGACGGCGCGCATTGGCAGGGCGACTGCTTCGTGTTCGACGGCCGCGGCGCCGTGGACAAGCGGCTGCGCCCCGCGCAGGACGCCGGCGCATGAGCCTGTACGTCGACCGGCGCGGCCACGGCCCGATCCCGCTGGTGCTGCTGCACGGCTGGGCGATGCACGGTGGCGTGCTGGCGCCGCTGGCCGAGGCGCTGGAAGAGCAGTGCACGATGTACCTGGTCGACCTGCCCGGCCACGGCCGCTCGCGCGATTGCGGCCTGCCACTGGAGCCGCGGGCCTGCGCCGCGGCGATTGCCGCCGTGACGCCGCCGGCGCTGTGGCTGGGCTGGTCGCTGGGCGGCACCATTGCGCTGACCGCCGCGCTGGAACGGCCGCGGCAGGTGCGCGGGCTGGCCATGCTGTGCGCCACGCCGAAATTCGTGCGCGACGCCGGCTGGCCGCACGGTGCCGACGCTTCGCTGGTGCACCAGCTGGCCAGTGATCTGGAAACCGACTACCACGCCACCATCGAGCGCTTCCTGGCGCTGGAAGCGATGGGCAGCGCCGATCCGCGTGGCGAACTGCGCCACCTGCGCGAGCTGGTGTTCGCGCATGGCGAACCCGACCTGCGCGTGCTGCAGGAAGGCATCCGCATCCTGGAAACCGTCGACCGCCGCGCTGCGCTCCCCGACCTGCGCATGCCCAGTGCGTGGATCAGCGGCCGTCGCGACCGACTGGTGCCGCCGCCGGCGATGGCCTGGTCGGCCAGCCGCTGCGGCGGCCAGTACACCGAGATCCCGCAGGCCGGCCATGCGCCGTTCTTCGGCCATGCCGACGCCGTTGCCGACGCCCTGCAACCGCTGCTGGCCCCCCTTTCCCCTGAGCAGGCGCGATGAGCGACTTCCAACTCGATCCCACCCAGGTGCGCCGCCGCTTCGGCCGCGCCGCCACCAGTTACGAAAACCACGACGCGCTGCAGCGCGAGGTCGGCGATGCCCTGCTCGAAAGGTTGGGCTTCTACCTTGAGACGCCGCTGCGCGTGGTCGACGTCGGCGCCGGCACCGGCCGCGGCAGTGCGCTGCTCAAGCAGAAATACCCCAAGGCCGAGGTGATCGCGCTCGACCTGGCGCTGCCGATGCTGCGCGCCGCGAAGCGGCACAGCAGCTGGCGCAAGCCGTTCCTGCGCGTGTGCGCCGAGGCCACCCGCCTGCCGCTGGCCGACCACAGCGTGGACGTGCTGTATTCCAACCTGTGCTTCCAGTGGGTCGACGACTTGCCCGCGCTGTTCGGCGAATGCATGCGCGTGCTCAAGCCCGGCGGTTTCATGGCGTTCTCCAGCTTCGGTCCGGATACCCTGATGGAACTGCGCGCGGCCTGGGCCGAGGCCGACCAGCAGCCGCACGTGGGCCGCTTCCTCGACATGCACGACGTGGGCGACGCGATGCTCAACGCCGGCCTGCGCGACCCGGTGCTGGACGTGTTCCGCTACACGCTGACCTACAGCGAACCGCGCAAGCTGCTGGAGGAACTGCAGGGCCTGGGCGCCACCAACGCCGACCGCGCGCGTGCGCGCGGCCTCACCGGCAAGGGGCGCTACCGGCGCATGCTGGCCGCGTACGAGGCGATGCGCACCGACGGGCGCATTCCGGCCAGCTGGGAAGTAGTCAGCGCGCATGCCTGGGGCCCGCCGATCGGCCAGCCGCGCCGCGTGCCCGGCGGCGAGATCGCCACCTTCTCGATCGACAGCCTGCGCGGCTCGCGGCGGCGCTGAGTTGCAAGGTGCCGGCGCGCGTGGGCAACGCGGACCCGCGCCGCCCGCTCGCTGATGAAAAAAAGGCTCCGTGCAATGGCACGGAGCCTTGGGCCTGGAACCCCGGCGGACTCGGGCTCGGCGCGAGGCCGTCGGGTGGTTCCTCAGAAACTGTACTTCAGCGACGCGCCCACGCCGTAGTCCGGGCTGCCGTCGGCGAAACCACCCATCACATAGGCCTGCACGCGCAGGCTGTCGTTGAACTTGTGGTTCCAGTAGCCGGTGACTTCGCTCTGCGGGGCGCCGCCGTCGGCGATGCGCTCGCGGTAGTAGTAGTAGGCGCCGATGTCGTCGCTGCTGCCGAGCTTGTAGCCCATGCCGACGTTGGCGTTGAAGCCGTTCTTCAGCTGGATGTACGACGAGCTGGTGTACTTCATCCAGCCCACGCCGCCGAACGCGGTCCAGTCGCCCATCGCCTTGTAGGTGTCCAGCGAGAGGCCGTAATCGTTCTTGCCGGTGCCCAGGCCCTTGTTCTCGTCGGCGGTGCCGAACTTCACCTTGCCGGTGAGATCCAGCCCGAAGGTGTGGTCGGCGCTGCTGAACAACTCGTAGCCGAGCGACGCGGTGACGTCGCCCAGCCCCGAGGCCGAACCGCTGGTGCTGCTGCCCGGCACCGGCGGCACGCTGCCGTGGCCGTGGCCGCGGCCCTTCGGGTTGCCGTTCTTCACCCTGCCCACGCCAGGGATCACGTTGTCCGCGCCGCTGATGTTGATGTACGGCACGACCAGCTTGAAGGTCCAGCGATCGCTCTGGTACGCCGCCGTCACCGGCACCGACCAGATGTCGGTGGTGGTGGTGGTGCCGTACTTGCCGCTGCTGTAGTCGGCGCCCGCCGAAAGGCTGAACTGGCCGCCGTCCGCGGCATGGGCCACGGGCGCACCGATCAGCAGCAGGCCGCCGGCGATGATCCAGTGTTGGGGGTTGCGCATGAAAAGATTTCCTTGTGGACAGGGGGGAACGGCAGCAGGCCCGGCATCACGCCGGGCCTGCGTGGACGATGACATGCGAAGAAGCCGGACTCAGCCGCCCGGGCGGCCGGCATGGTCGGGGCGATCGGGACGCTCGGGGCGCTGCGGACGATCGGGCCGGCTCGGGCGATCGGGGCGATCGACCTTGGCGACGTGCTCGGGCTTGCTCGGGCGATCGATGCCGTGCGCCTTGGCCAGCTCGACCTTTTCCACGCGGACGTGCGCATGCGCGTTGGCGGAAGCGCTGCCGACGGCCTTCGGCGAACGCATCACGTCGCCCAGCTTGAAGCCCATGCTGTTGGCGATCTGGCCCCAGCCTTGGCCGGCGGCACGCTCGGCCAGTACGCCGTTGAGATCGATGCTGGTGCCGTCGGCCAGCACCAGGGTGCCGCCGTTCAGCGCGGCCTCGAGCTCGGTCGCGGTCGGGTCGGTGATGCCGGCCTGGGCCAGGCTGGCCTCGGCCAGCGACAACGCGATCTTCACGTTGCCGTAGCCCATCTTGCCGGTGGCCGGCGTGAACGTGGTGCTGCTGGTGGTGGTGGTGCCGTCGGCATTCTGGGTCACCTCGTCGAGCGTGATCTCCGTGCCATCGCGCAAACCGGATACCAGCGCCTGCGCGTTGGTATCCGACCCGGCGATGCCGGTGAACTCGGTGCTCAGCCGGGTCGACTCCGGATTGGTGGAGGTGGAGACGGACGTATCGGTCGGCGTGGCGGTCTGCGCCATGGCCGGCGCGAGGGACAACGCGCCAAGCACCGCAGCGCAGAGCAGCGTGGACTTGAGGTGACGGGATTTCATGGGATGGCTCCTGAGGACGCAACGATGATGGAGTGCCGATGAGACGACGCGGCGCGCTTCCTTGGCCTGCCCCTGTATCCGAATCCCTCGCGACCGATTCGCATGCCGCCGGTGTCTGTGCGCGCATCTTTGCGTCGTGCGGCGGCGGCGCACAAGCGACGACCGCACCGTTGTTCAGGATGCATTTCACGCGCCGGACGATCCCCGTCACACTTTGTCGCGATTGTGTGAACGGCTAGGCATTTTCGGCCTCGCCTCGCCTGCATCCGGCTTGCGCCGAAACTTCCTGCGACGGCCGCCTAGCGCGACCCGCCGTGGCGGAAGCAGCCGACGAGGTGGTCGTCGATCATGCCGGTGGCCTGCAGCAGCGAGTAGCAGATGGTGCTGCCGACGAAGCGGAAGCCACGCTTCTTCAGCGCCCTGCTCATGCGGTCGGACAGCACCGTGCTGGCCGGCACCTCGCCCTGGCTGCGCCAGCGGTTGCGCAGCGGCTTGCCGTCGACGAACGACCACAGATAGACGTCCAGACTGCCGAACTCCGCGATCACCCCGAGCGCGGCGAGCGCATTGTCGCGGGTGGCCGAGACCTTCAACCGGTTGCGGATGATGCCCGGATCGAGCAGCAGCTTTTCCAGTTCGCGGTCGCTCATGGCGGCGACGCGGGGGATGTCGAACTGGTGGAACGCCCTGCGGTAGTTGTCGCGCTTGGCCAGCACGGTGCGCCAGGACAGGCCGGCCTGGGCGCCTTCGAGGCAGAGGAATTCGAACAGCGCGCGGTCCTCGTGCAACGGCACGCCCCACTCGGTGTCGTGGTAATCGCGCATCAGGGTGTCGCCGTTGGCGGCCCAGGCGCAACGTGGCGGTTCGGAGCTCTTGGTCATGGCTGGCGGATGGTCGAAGAATGCGCCACAAGCTAACCCACCCCGCTAGACTTGTCGCCTTTCCCCGGTCCGGCCCCCATGTCACCTTCGCCATCCCGCGGCGCGCTGTCCGCGCTGCTCGTCACCATCCTGATCTGGGCCTACAGCTGGGTGGTGATGAAACAGGTGCTGGCGTATGCCGGGCCATTCCATTTCGCCGCCTTGCGCTACCTGCTCGGTGCCGCCGTGCTGTTCGTCGCGCTGCTGCTGTCGCGGCAATCGCTGCGGCCGCCGCCGCTGCTGCCCACCTTGCTGATCGGACTGTGCCAGACCACCGCGTTCCAGGGCCTGGAGCAATGGGCGCTGCTCGACGGCGGCGCCGGCCACGTCGCGCTGCTGGCCTACACCATGCCGTTCTGGGCGGTGCTGCTGGGGTGGCTGCTGCTGGGCGACCGCCCGACCGCGCGGCACTGGCTGGGGCTGGCGCTGGCCGCGCTCGGGCTGCTGTGCATCATCGAGCCGTGGCGCGACATGGGCAGCCCGCTGAGCACCACGCTGGCGATCGCCGGCGGTGCCGCCTGGGCCGCCGGCACCGTGCTCAGCAAGCGCATGTTCCAGCGGCATGCACCGTCGGTGCTCAACCTCACCGCGTGGCAGATGCTGCTCGGCGGCGGTGTGCTCGGCCTCGTCGCGCTGGCGGTGCCGGAGCGCGCGATCAAATGGAACTGGGCCTTCGTCGGCGGCCTGACCTACAGCGTGCTGCTGGCCTCCAGCGTGGCCTGGTGGCTATGGTCGATCGTGCTGCAGCGGCTGCCGACCACCGTGGCCAGCGTCTCCAGCCTCGGCGTGCCGATCGTCAGCGTGTTGCTGGCCTGGCTGATCCTGCACGAGCAGCCGTCGGCGATGGAACTGGTCGGCATCGTGTTCGTGCTGCTGGGCCTGCTCGCGGTCAGCGGCGTGGGCGCGCGTCAGCGCGGCTGAAGCGGTTCAGCCTGCGCCGCCGGCAGCGGCGATAGAATCCCCATCTGGCGAATGGACCGAGGCGCCGATGTTCGATCTCCCGTCGTGGTGGGCCCATCTGGTCAGCTGGCTGAGCGGCCACGCCGTGGAGCCGGTGCTCGGTGCGTTGCACCTGGACGGGCTTTCGGGCAACCCCGACGACATCGCCGCGGCGCTGCTGATCGCCGCACTGCAGTTGGCCATCATCGGCTGCGTGTTCCGCCCGCTGGAAACCTGGTTCCCCGCCGAGCGCTGGAGCGATCGCCGGCTGACCCGGGTCGACCGCAATTACACGCTGCTGATGCTGCTGGGCATCTTCCCGCTGTTCACCTACCTGGTGCTGATGCCGTTCAGCCACCTGCTCGGCGGCGGCGGCGAGGCAGTCGACCCCGGCACCGGCTCGGCGCTGGCGCTGACCCACTGGGTGCCGTGGCTCGACCACCATCCCTACGTGCTGTTCGCGGTCTACTACGTGATCTACGACTTCACGTACTACTGGATGCATCGCACCCAGCACGCGATCCCGTGGTGGTGGGCGCTGCACAGCATGCACCACAGCACGCGCCAGATGAGTTGCTGGACCAACGATCGCGGCAGCCTGGTCGACGGCTTCATCCAGTCGATGATCCTGGCCACGGTGGGGCTGGTGATCGGCGTGGACCCGGACGAGTTCGCCTGGCTGATGCTGCTCGGCGAGCTGGTGCAGAACCTCTCGCACACCAACGTGCGGCTGGGCTTCGGCCGCGTGTTCGACCGCGTGTTCGTCGCGCCGAAGTTCCACCGCCTGCACCACATGCTGGTCGATCCCGAACGGCCGACGCTGCACAACTGCAACTACGGGCAGGTCTTGGCGATCTGGGACGTGCTGTTCGGCACCGCGCTGTACGGCGAGGCGCCGCGGCCGACCGGCGTGGGCGACCCGATCGTCGACGCCGACAACGACTACGGCCTGATCGGCCTGCACTGGGTCGCGTTGAAACGCTTCTGGGTCGCGGTGCGCCAGCCCGCCGGCTGGCGGCCGGGCGAAGTGGCCTTCGGCGCGGATTACACGCCGATCCCGGTCGGCCAGCTGGATCTGCACGCGCTGGCGCGCCCCGCGCCGGCCGTCGCCGTCGTCGCCGACGCGTCGGCCGGCGACGACGCCATGGTGGAATCCGCGCCGGGCTGATCCGTCCGCCGGTTCACCACGGCAGCGCCTGCAGGTCCACGTTGCCGCCGGTGAGCACCACGCCGACGCGCCGGCCGGCGAAGCGCTGCGGCTGCTTGAGGATCGCCGCCAGCACGGTGGCGCTGGACACTTCCACCACCTGCTTCAACTCCGACCACAGCAGCTGCATCGCGGCGACGGTCTCCGCGTCGCTGACCGCGATCACCTCGACGCGATGCGTGCGCAGCGCGTCGAGGTTGCGCTCGCCGACCAGCGCGCGCAGGCCGTCGCAGATCGTGTCGGGCACCACCGTGGTGACCCGTGCGCCACGCGCCAGCGACTGCGCCGCGTCGTCGGCACCCAGCGGCTCGGCGCCGAACAGCGCCAGCGACGGGTCGAGCGCGTGCGCGGCAATCGCCACGCCGCTGGCCAGGCCGCCACCGCCGACCGGCGTGATCAGCGCGTCCAGCTCGGGCGCCTGCTGCAGCAGCTCCAGCGCGATGGTGCCCTGGCCGGCCATCACCCGGGTGTCGGCATACGGATGCACCAGTTCCGCGCCGGTGGCGCGCTGCACCTCGGCGCACATCGCCTCGCGCGCGGCCTGGGTCGGCGCGCAGCGATGCAGGGTCGCGCCGGCACGCTCGATCGCTTCGAGCTTGGCGCGCACCGCGCCCTCGGGCACCACCACGTGTGCGGCGATGCCGCGGGTGGCGGCGGCCAACGCCAGCGCGTTGCCGTGGTTGCCGGAGGAATGGGTGACCACGCCGCGCGCGGCCTGCGCGTCGTCGAGCGACCACACCGCATTGCAGGCGCCGCGGAACTTGAACGCGCCGCCGCGCTGCAGGTTCTCGCACTTGAAGTGCAGCTCCGCGCCGGCCAGCGCATCCAGCGCCGCGCTGCGCAGCACCGGGGTAACCCGCGCATGCGGCGCGATGCGCGCGGCGGCGTCGCGGACCTGTTCGAAACTGGGCAACGCATTCATCACGGTTCGATCTCCACCCCACAACGGAAACGACGCTCGGCACCGGCTTCCAGGCGCACCGCCTCGGCGCACTCGGGTCGGTTGAACGCATCGGCCATGCATTCCATCGGCTCCAGTGCGACCGCACGGCGCGCATCGCGGCTCACCGTGTCGGCGGTGAACGCGTGCATCACGCCGCGCTCCTGCCACACCGCGATGGCGAAGCCGCTGGCCGGATCGCGCAGGCGGGTGCGGCTGCGGCCGTCGGCGTCCGCCGCCAGGTCGGTGTAGCCCTGGTCGAGGATGCTGTCGCCGATCCGCCGCGGTTCGCGGAAATCCAGCGCCGGCGCATCGTCCAGCGCCACGTACGCTTCCGCGCCGGCCAGCGCGATCAGGTCGGCGCCGGTGCGGATCAGGGTCTGCGCAGGGATCTGCAATTCCCAGCCATCGACCTCGCCATCGGCCACCCGGAAATACGGATGCCAGCCGAAGAAACACGGTGCCGCGCGGTCGCCGACGTTGCGCATGCGCGCTTCCAGGGTCAGGCCGCCGGCGTCCAGGGTGTACTTCACCGCCAAGTCGATCGCATGCGGATAACCCGGCTGCGGCCGGATCGCGGACGTGGTCAGGGTGACCTGCGCGCTGCTGTCGTCGGCGCTCAGCGCGGCGAGGTCGAAATCCACGTCGCGCACGAAGCCATGCCGGCTGGCGCGCGCGGCTCCGCTGACGCCTGGCTGCAAGTCCTGCGGCTGACCGTCGAAGCGGTAGCGTGCGTCGGCGATCCGCCCGGCGAACGGCACCATGATGGCGAAGCGCGAGCCGGGGCGAGCGACCACTTCGGCCGCGTCGCGATAACCATCGGCGAGGTCGCGCGTGGCTCCGGCGAAGACCACCTCGAAGCCGAGCAGGGCCGCGCCATGGCGCGCGATGCGCACCCGCCGGCCGCTGCCCGCGTCGGCCAGCACCACGATGTCCAGCCCGTCGAGGCGGCTGCATCCGGCGGCATATCGCGTCGTGCTCACGAGGGTTCTCCGGCGGCTCAAACACCCCATGTTAACCTGAGCAGTCTCCATTCCCACCCCATTCCCATGCCCGCCCTCGCCCAGCAACCTTCCGCCCCGATCCGCCTCAGCGACTACCGCACCCCTGCCTGGCGGGTCGAAACGGTCGAGCTGGACTTCGACCTCGGCATCGACGCCAGCGAGGTGCTCGCGCGCCTGCACCTGCGCCGCGATCCCGCACAGGAGGCACCACTGCGACTGGACGGCGAGGATCTGCAGCTGCTGTCGATCGTGCTCGACGGCCGGCAGCTGCCCGCCACCGCCTACCGCTACGCCGATGACGTGCTGGAAGTCGACGGCGCCCGCGACGGCAGCGTGCTGGAGACGCGCGTGCGGCTGCGTCCGGCGGCGAACACCGCGCTGGAAGGCCTGTACCTGTCCGGCTCGCGCGAGGCCGGCTTCCTGCTGACCCAGTGCGAGGCCGAGGGCTTCCGCCACATCACCTTCTTCCCCGATCGGCCCGACGTGCTGGCGCGCTACACGGTCACCCTGCGCGCCGATCGCGCACGTTTTCCGGTGCTGCTGGCCGGCGGCAACGCCGACGGCGCCGGCGAACTCGAGGGCGGCCGGCACTGGGCGCGCTTCGTCGACCCGCATCCGAAGCCGAGCTACCTGTTCGCCCTGGTCGCCGGCCGGCTGGAAAAGATCGAGCGCGACTACGTCACCGCCGACGGCCGCGCCGTGCAGCTGAAGATCTGGGCCGAAGCCGACGCGATCGACCGCTGCCACTACGCGATGGATGCGCTGGAACGCGCGATGCGCTGGGACGAGCAGACCTACGGCCGCAACTACGATCTGGACGTGTTCCACGTGGTCGCCACCCATGACTTCAACATGGGCGCGATGGAGAACAAGGGCCTCAACATCTTCAACGCGAAGTGCCTGCTGGCCGCACCGGCCTCGACCACCGACGAGGAATACCGTCACGTCGAGGCGGTGGTGGCGCACGAATACTTTCACAACTGGAGCGGCAACCGCGTCACCTGCCGCGACTGGTTCCAGCTGTCGTTGAAGGAAGGGCTGACCGTGTTCCGCGAGCAGAGCTTCTCGGCCGACATGAACTCGGCGCCGCTCAAGCGCATCGAGGACGTCGCCCTGCTGCGCCGCGCGCAGTTCCCGGAGGACGCCGGCCCGCTGGCGCATCCGGTGCGCCCGGCGCAGTACAGCGAGATCAACAACTTCTACACCGCCACGGTGTACGAGAAGGGCGCCGAGCTGGTGCGCATGCTGGCCGGCGCGCTGGGCCGCGACGGTTTCCGCCGCGGCATGGACCGTTATTTCGAGCGCAACGATGGCCGCGCCGCCACGCTGGAGGACTTCCTCGGCGCGCTGGGCGAGGCCAACGGCGTCGATCTCACACCCTACCTCGCCTGGTACGCGCAGCCCGGCACGCCTCGGCTGAAGGCGCACGGCCGTTACGACGCGGCCGCCCACACCTACACACTGACGCTGGCCCAACACACCGCCACCGGCGAGCCGCGGCCGCCGCTGCCGATCCCGGTCAAGCTGGCACTGTTCACGCCGCACGGCGACATGCTGCCGCTGCATCTGGACGGCCGGACGTCCAAACCCGCCACCGAGCTGGTGGTGGTGCTGGAGCACGCCGAGCAGAGTTTCGTGTTCGCCAACGTCGTCACCGCGCCGGTGCCGTCGCTGCTGCGCGGGTTCTCCGCGCCGGTGATCCTGGAATGCGAGTACACGCCGGACGAACTGGCGCTGCTGCTGCGCCACGACGCCGACGGCTTCAACCGCTGGGAAGCCGGCCAGCAGCTGGCCACCCGCGCCTACGAGGACCTGCGCGACGGCACCGACGGCGCCGCCCTGCAAGCCTGGTGCGACGCGCTGGGCCGGCTGTTTGACGGCGGTGCCATCGACGACGCTTTGCTCGCCGACCTGCTGACGCCGCCGGGCGAAGTCGAACTGGCCGAGCGCGAGACCGCCATCGATCCCCAGCGCATCCACAACCTGCGCCAGGCCCTGCAGCAACGGCTGGCCGCAGGGCTGGGCGCCGCGGCCTTGCGTCAGCGCTACGCCGCGCTGGCCGTGGGCACCACCATCGAGCTCGACGCATCGAGCCAGGCGCACCGCCGGTTGAAGCGCCGCGTGCTGGAACTGCTGGCGCTGCTCGACCCTGCCGGCGCCGGCGAACTGGCCGCCGCGCAGTACCGCGAGGCGCCCGGCATGACCGACCGCCTCGCCGCGCTGTCCGTGCTGGTACGCGGCGGGGCACCGCAGGCCGCGGCGGCGCTGCGCGACTATCGCGAACGCTACGCCGGCAATGCGCTGGCGCTGGACAAATGGTTCGCGGTGCAGGCGCAGTTGCCGGGTGAACCGGCGCTGGACCGCGTGCGCCAGCTGGAACACGACGACGCGTTCACGCTGAAGAATCCGAACCGGGTGCAGTCGCTGCTGGGTGCGTTCGTGCGCAACAACCCGAGCGGCTTCCACCGCGCCGACGGCGCCGGCTACCGCTTGCTGGCCGAACGGCTGGTGGCGCTGGATGCCTTGAACCCGCAGGTTGCCGCACGGCTGGCCACGGCATTCAACGGCTGGCAGCGGCTGGAGCCGCGGCGGCGCGAGGCGGCGCAGGCGGCCATCGTGGAACTGGTCAAGCAACCGGGGCTCTCGCGCAACCTGGCCGAGATCATCGACAGCGTGCTGAACCACTGAGCCGCGGCGGGGGCATCGCGCCCGGGGCCGCCCTGGCATGCGCGGCGACGCCGCCATGCGCGCGGGCGGGGCATCTCATTCAGACGTCCAGATGATCCAGCGCCTCAAGCAGGCTCTGCATGCGCGATTCCAGCGTCGGCTGCAGGACCACGCGCTCGCTGTCGTCGCGCTCGCTCAATCCATCGATGGCCATCTCGACCTGGCCGATCTCGACCAGCAGGTCGTGGTGCGGATAAACCGGTTGGAAGTCGAAGCTCATGTCCAGTGCTTCCCTGAGTGGGTGGGTACGTCGGGTGATGCAACCGGCATGCCATGTGTGAGCTGGGTCACGGAGGAATCGGGCAGGCAATCACACGACTGACGCAACACGTCATCTGCTGCCGCGATCCGGCACAAAACTTCATTTCAGTCACCCCGTGTTCACGCGTTTGCGGCGAATATCGCCCCACGTTCCACGGCAGCCGCCATGGGCGGCGCCAGCAGATTTCCGGTTTCTGGCGCTCGGCAACACGGTCATCCTGGATTCCCCCTGTTCCTGAGACCGCCGGGCGCCAGATCTAACAGCACGAAGCCCCGCGGCTGGCGCCGCGGGGCTTCGTCTTTGCGGCTCCTGCGGCCGCGGAAAAGACGACGGCACCCCGAGAGGTGCCGTCTTGCTTCCTTTCCTGGTACGCGATCGAACCCCTGTCCGTCCGACCTCGGCGCGCGTGGCTCGCGCAGCGTCTGCCCGTGAAAGTGCAGGTTTCCTCGAAGCAGGAAGCGTGCCAGTCACCCTGCGCGGCGCCCAAAGCATTGATGGCGCTACCATGGCGCCCCGTTTCGTCACTTTCTGCACGCTCAGGTCAGTTCCATGCGCCACCCGACCCACTACGACGTCATCGTGATCGGCGGCGGCCACGCCGGCACCGAGGCCGCGCTGGCCGCCGCGCGCACCGGCGCGCGCACGCTGCTGCTCAGCCACAACATCGAGACGATCGGCCAGATGAGCTGCAACCCGGCGATCGGCGGCATCGGCAAGGGCCACTTGGTGAAGGAGATCGACGCGCTCGGCGGCGCGATGGCGCACGCGGCCGACCGCGCCGGCATCCAGTGGCGCACGCTGAACGCGTCGAAGGGGCCGGCCGTGCGCGCCACCCGCTGCCAGGCCGATCGCGCGCTGTACAAGGCGGCGATCCGGCGCATGGTGGAAACCCAGCCGAACCTCGAGCTGTTCCAGCAGGCGGTGGACGACCTCATCATCAAGAACGGCCGCGTCTGCGGCGTGGTCACCCAGATGGGGCTCGTCTTCGACGCGCGCACGGTGGTGCTTACCGCCGGCACCTTCCTCGCCGGCAAGATCCACATCGGCCAGGCGCAGTACGCCGGTGGCCGCGCCGGCGACCCGCCGGCCAGCACGCTGGCGCAAAAGCTGCGCGAGCTGCCGGTCGCCGCCGACCGCCTGAAGACCGGCACGCCGCCGCGGATCGACCGGCGCAGCATCGACTTCAGCGATCTTGAAGAGCAGCCCGGCGACGCGCCGACACCGGTGTTCTCCTACCTCGGCGCGCGCGACGAACACCCGCGCCAGGTCAGCTGCTGGATCACCCACACCAGCGAGCGCACCCACGAGATCATCCGCGGCGCGCTGGATCGCTCGCCGCTGTACACCGGCCAGATCGAGGGCATCGGCCCGCGCTACTGTCCGTCGATCGAGGACAAGGTGGTGCGCTTCGCGGAGAAGTCCTCGCACCAGATCTTCATCGAGCCGGAAGGACTGGACACCTTCGAGATCTATCCGAACGGCATCTCCACCTCGCTGCCGTACGACGTGCAGCTGGCGCTGGTGCAGTCGATCCCCGGCTTCGAGCAGGCGCACATCACGCGCCCCGGCTATGCGATCGAATACGACTACTTCGACCCGCGCGGCCTGCACCCGTGGCTGGAGACCAAGGCGATCCCCGGCCTGTACTTCGCCGGCCAGATCAACGGCACCACCGGTTACGAGGAGGCCGCCGCGCAGGGCCTGGTCGCCGGCCTCAACGCCGCGCTGGCGGTGCAGGGCAAGGCGCCGTGGTATCCGCGTCGCGACGAGGCCTACCTCGGCGTGCTGATCGACGACCTCACCAGCAACGGCACCATCGAGCCGTACCGCATGTTCACCTCGCGCGCCGAATACCGCCTGCACCTGCGCGAGGACAACGCCGACCTGCGCCTCACCGAACAAGGTTTCGCGCTCGGCGTGGTGCCGCCGGCGCGCTTCGACGCGCTGCGCGCCAAGCGCGATGCGGTCGAGCGCGAGCTGCAGCGCCTGGGCGCGTTGTGGGTGACCCCGGCGAATGCGCGCGGCGCGGCGCTCGAGCGCCAGCTCGGCATCGCGGTCAGCCGCGAGACCAGCGCCATCGATCTGCTGCGCCGGCCCGAGCTGGACTACGCCAAGCTCGCCGGCGTGCCGGAACTGGGCCCGGCGGTGGAGCGCGACGACGTGGCCGCACAGGTCGAGGTGCAGGTGAAGTACGCCGGCTACCTCGAGCGCCAGCGTGGGGAGATCGAGCGCCAGCGCCGCCACGAGCAGTTGGCGATTCCCGCCGGCTTCGATTACGACAAGGTGCGCGGGCTGTCGGCCGAGGTGCTGCTGAAACTGAAGCGCGCGCTGCCGGCGACGGTCGGCCAGGCCGCGCGCGTCAGTGGCGTCACCCCGGCGGCGATCTCGCTACTGCTGGTGCATCTGAAGCGCCGCGACGCCGCCTGAGGCTGCGCGCGCCGCAACACTCTCATGGCATCATGCGTACCCTGACCAACACGGGAGCGCACGCATGGAGATCTGGATCGGCCGCGACGGCGAACGGCACGGCCCGTACAAGGAAGACGACGTGCGCCAGTGGCTGCGCAGCGGCCAGGTGAGCCGCGACGATCTTGCCTGGCATGAAGGCCTGGCTGACTGGCAGCCGCTGTCGGTGCTGTTTCCCGACGCGGCGGTTGCGCCGCCGTCAGGCGCCAATCCCTACGCCGCACCCTCGGCCCCGCTGCTGCCGCAGGTCACCACCGCGGCGCTGGAGGACTATGCCGGCTTCTGGAAGCGCGTGGCCGCCTACATCCTCGATGCGATCGTGCTGTACATCCCGCAGATGCTGATCGAAAAGGCCTTCGGCGGCGACGCTGCCAAGGCGGCGCTGAAGCAGGCCAGCCTCGACGCCGTCGGCAACCCCGACGCCATGATGGCCGCCAACATGCATTACTACGCCACCATGTGGCCGGCGATGCTGCTGATCGTGGTGCTCGGCGTGCTGTATTTCACCGTGTGCGAAAGCTCGGTCTGGCAGGGCACGCTGGGCAAGCTGGCGCTGGGCATCCGGGTCACCGACATGGAGGGCCGGCGGATCAGCTTCCCGCGCGCACTGGGCCGCTACTTCGCCAAATTCCTCAGCGCCATCATCCTGGGCATCGGCTTCCTGATGGTCGGCTGGACCCGGCGCAAGCAGGGCCTGCACGACATGATCTGCGGCACCCTGGTGCTGAACGGCCGCGCCAGCGAGTTCAACCCCTCGGCGACCAAACCCGCGAACAACGGCGGTTCGTTCAGCGCCTGACCCGCAAGCGGCATCGGACCATCCCGATGCCGCGCCGGTCATCCTGCCTGCCAGGCGACCCGCTTGGATGCCTGCCGCGCGATTCGCGGCGGACATCGACCACGGGCTGATGCCGTAACGCATGCCTAATCCCCGGCTGCGTAAAGTTCCGGTGCCTTGCGCAGCGTGATTGAAGTCATGCGTCGGAGCGAGCCTGACAGCGATGGAATCTATCGGTTCGGCAACATCCTGGTCGAGCCGGCCGCGCACCGACTGGAGCGCGACGGGCAACCGGTGCCGGTGGAACCGAAGGCCTACACCCTGCTCGTGACCCTGCTGCGCCACGCCGGCGAGCTGGTCAGCAAGGACACGTTGCTGAACAGCGTCTGGGGCCATCACCACGTCACTACCGGAGTACTCAACCGGGTGGTTTCGCAGCTACGCCACACGCTGGGTGATTCCTCTGCACAGCCGCGCTACATCGCCACCGTGCACAGTCTGGGTTACCGATTCATCGGCGAACTGCAGTACACGCCCCCGCCAGGGAATGACGATACCGACACGCCGCCCGGCGCATCGCTGCCGCGCCCACCGACGCCGATCGCGAACGACGAGGCGGGGGGCGCGCGAACGCCCCACCGCCGCCGCCGCCTCACCGACGGCGACCAGTTCCTGAATTTCATCGACCTGCAGCCGTGCCTGGACCAGCTCGCCAACTGGACGGCCCTGCTGCCACCCAACGATCCGCAGCGCCGGGCCATCCTCGCGGTGTTGAGCCTGGAGTATGCGCGACTGCGCGAAAGCGGCGTGGCGACACCCGCACTGGCCTATCGCGACGCGGTCGTGGCCATGCTCGAAGGCGACCGGCAGACCGCCCTCGCCGCGCTGAGCCGGGCGATCGACCAGGGCTTCCGCGACGACCTCGCCTTGCGCCGTGACCTGGCCTGGCGCGTACTGGCCGACGACGCGGACTTCCGCCGCGAGCAGCAACGACTCGAGGTGCTGCGGCTCGCCGAGCGGGCCCCGCCCTCTCGCTGACTGCCTGCTCGACGGCGACACCATGGCCAGGTCAGCGTGCCGTGGCCCCGCCGGCGAAGCACCATCGACCCTTGCGGGCAGGCCGGCCCGACGCAGCCCCGCTCAGTGCGGCTGATCGACCTGCACCTGCGCCAGCGACGGGCGCTCGCCCTGCCTCGAGGCCAGGCTCTGGCTGTACGCGCCGGTCGCCACGGGCTGGGAAACCAGTAGGCAGTGTCGGCCTTCGGCCCTGACGGCTTGATGGCAATACACGTTGACGATGGCCAGCGTGTTTCGCGCGCGGTCGGACAATCTGACCTGCCTGGACAGACCCGGGCCGGACGAATTGTCGATGGCCACGCTGACCAACGGCGCCTGCGCCATGCCCTGCTTGCGCAGCGTCTCCCGCTCGCCCGCCGTCCGCTGCGCCTGCATGTACTGCCTGTGCGTGCTGCCGACAAGCACCTCCAAGCCATAGTCCGGGTTCAAGTCGACCACGTAGGTCTCGTATTGGCCCGGTACTGCATTGACGGTGACATGCGGCAAGTTGGCGGCCCGAGTTTGATCCTGGGCGACACTGACGCCGCTGGCACAGGCAAGACCGAACGCGATGGCCGTGGCGATGATCGAGCGTTTCACGAAAGCCTCCAGACGGACGCCTGATGTCCGTTGCGCCACTATCGGTCGCCGCGGCGGCGCTTGCTTGAGGGATTCCTGAGGGTTAGTCGTGGATTCACTGATGGTTTGCGGTGGGCTCGCCGGCGACAGGCGCCGCATCGCACTCATGGCGAGCGCTCCGCAACTGGCCGAGGTATCCGGGCAGCTTGCTATCATCGGCGACCCCGCCCGGCCGGTGCCGGCAACCCGAGGAATCCTTCCAGTCTCATGCTCAGCATCGAACAACGCATTGCCCACGACATCGCCGCCAAGACCGAACAGGTACGCGCGGCGGTCGACCTGCTCGACGGCGGCGCCACCGTGCCGTTCATCGCGCGCTACCGCAAGGAAGCTACCGGCGGACTCGACGACACCCAGTTGCGCCTGCTGGAGGAACGCCTGCGCTACCTGCGCGAACTGGAAGAGCGTCGCGCGGCGATCCTGGCCAGCGTCGAGGAACAGGGCAAGCTCGATGATGCATTGAAGGCCGACCTGCTCGCTGCCGACACCAAGGCGCGACTGGAGGACCTGTACCTGCCGTTCAAGCCCAAGCGCCGCACCAAGGCGCAGATCGCCCGCGAGGCCGGACTGGAACCGCTGGCGACCGGCCTGCGCGACGATCCCACGCTGACCCCGGAAGCGTTCGCCGAAGCGTTCGTCGACGCGGACAAGGGCATCGCCGACGTGCGCGCCGCGCTGGACGGCGCGCGCGCGATCCTGATGGAGTCGATCGCCGAAGACGCGCAGCTGGTCGGCGAGCTGCGCGACTGGCTGTGGTCGCAGGGCCAGATCCGCGCGAAGGTGGTCGCCGGCAAGGAGAACGAAGGCGCGAAGTTCCGCGACTATTTCGACCACGTCGAGCCGATCGCCAGGATCCCCTCGCATCGCCTGCTGGCGCTGATGCGCGCGCGCAACGAAGGCGTGATCGAACTGGAACTCAGCCCCGCCGCCGACAGCGAGCAGGGCCACGCCGAAGGCGAAGGCCGCGTCGCCGCGCACGCCGGTATCCACGACCGCGGCCGCGCCGCCGACGCCTGGCTGCGCGAGACGGTACGCCTGACCTGGCGCGTGAAGCTGCACCTGCACCTCACGCTGGACCTGTTCGGCCGCGTGCGCGAAGGCGCCGAGGACGAGGCGATCCGCGTGTTCGGCGACAACCTCAAGGACCTGATGCTGGCCGCGCCCGCCGGCGCGAAGACGGTGATGGGGCTCGACCCCGGCATTCGCACCGGCTGCAAGGTCGCGGTGGTCGATCCCACCGGCAAGCTGCTGGCCACCGACACCATCTACCCGCACGAGCCGCGTCGGCAGTGGAACGAATCGCTGGCCGCGCTGGCACGGCTGTGCCAGCAGCATGGCGTGGACCTGATCGCCATCGGCAACGGCACCGCCTCGCGCGAAACCGACAAGCTGGCCGGCGAACTGATCAAGGGGCTGGCGAAAACCCGTCCCGAGCACAAGTTGTCGAAGATCGTGGTGAGCGAGGCCGGCGCCTCCGTGTACTCCGCCTCCGAGCTCGCCGCCAGGGAGTTCCCCGAACTGGACGTGAGCCTGCGCGGCGCCGTCTCGATCGCGCGCCGGCTGCAGGACCCGCTGGCCGAGCTGGTGAAGATCGAGCCGAAAGCGATCGGCGTGGGCCAGTACCAGCACGACGTCAACCAGATCAAGCTGGCGCGCGCGCTGGATGCGCGGGTCGAGGACTGCGTCAACGCGGTCGGCGTGGACGTGAACACCGCTTCGGCCGCGCTGCTCTCGCGCGTGGCCGGCCTCTCGGCCAGCGTCGCGGAGAACGTGGTGAAGCACCGCGACGCCAACGGCCCGTTCGCCAACCGCAAGGCGCTCCTGAAGGTGCCGCGCCTGGGCGACAAGGCGTTCGAGCAGTGCGCCGGCTTCCTGCGCGTCTCCGGCGGCGACAACCCGCTGGACGCCAGCGCGGTACACCCGGAAGCCTACCCGGTGGTCGAGCGGATCATCGCGCAGTGCGGCCGCGAGGTGCGCCACATCATCGGCGACACCGGCTTCCTGCGCGGCCTCAAGCCCGAGCAGTACACCGATGAAAAATTCGGCGTGCCGACCGTGCGCGACATCCTGAAGGAGCTGGAAAAGCCCGGCCGCGATCCGCGCCCGGCGTTCGTCGCCCCGAGCTTCGCCGAGGGCGTCGAGGACGTGAGGGACCTCAAGCCCGGCATGATCCTCGAGGGCCGCGTCACCAACGTGGCCGCATTCGGCGCGTTCGTCGACATCGGCGTGCACCAGGACGGCCTGGTCCACGTCTCGGCGCTGTCGCACAGCTTCGTCAAGGATCCGCGCGACGCGGTGAAGGCCGGTGACATCGTCAAGGTCAAGGTGATGGAAGTGGATCTGCCGCGCCAGCGCATCGGCCTCAGCATGCGGCTGGACGACGAACCCGGGCAGGCGCGCGGCGGCCGTCCGGGCGCCGGCAACGATGCCCGCGGCGGCCCGCGCGACGGCCGCGGCCCGCGCCCGGGCGGCGGCGCGCCCAAGCCGGCTCCCGCGCCGTCCAGCAACGCCTTCGCCGAGGCGTTCGCGCGCGCCGGCAAGCGCTGAATTCCCCCCGACTTGCTTGCATGCGGCGGCGATGCGCTGCAGCATGCGGTTCCGTATGGAATGCCGTAACGTAACTTCAAGATAACAAGGCCATTCCGGCCGAAGGAGTGTCAGCATGCTTCGCACCCGCCATCTGGCCGGCGCCATCGCCACCGCCCTGCTGTTCAGCACCGCCGCCGCGGCTACCGATTTCAGCAACGTCATCGTCTTCGGCGACAGCTTGAGCGACGGCGGCAACATCTCGCTGGCCACCGCGCCGGCGATCCAGCCGCCGCTGCGCTTCACGACCAACCCCGGCACCACCACGGCGGAGAACGTGGCGAGCGACCTCGGCTTCACCCTGGCCCCGTCGGCCGCCGGCGGCACCGACTTCGCCTGGGGCGGCGCCGGTTTCGTCAACAACGTCGCCGCGGTGCCGACCATTCCGCAGCAACTGCAGATGTATCTGGGCACGACCGGCGGCCAGGCCGACGGCAACGCGCTGTACCAGGTCTGGGGCGGCGCCAACGACATCTTCTATCTGAGCGGTGCGCTGACCGACCCGAACGCGATCGCCGCCGGCACCACCGGCGCGGCGCAGGCCGAGCTGGGCGTGCTGGGCGCGCTGCAGGCCGCCGGCGCGCGCTACGTGGTGGTCTACAACCTGCCCGACCTCGGCAAGACGCCCGCCTCCGCCGCCGGCGGCGCTGCCGCGCAGGCCGGCGCCAGCCAGCTCGCCGTGCTCTACAACGGCGTGCTCAACAGCGGGCTGGCGCAGTTGAGCGCCAACGGCCTGAACATCATTCCGGTGAACACGTTCGCCCTGCTCAACGAGGCGGTCGCCAACCCCTCGGCCTACGGCTTCAGCAACGTCACCACGCCGGCGTGCACCGGCAGTTCGATCCAGTGCGGCCCGCAGGGTTCGGGGCTGCCCTACAGCTACGCGGCGGGCACCGACCAGAGCTACCTGTTCGCCGATGGCGTGCATCCGACCACCGCCGCTCACGCGATGCTCAGCCAGTACGTGTTGTCGGTGATCCGTGCGCCGGAGCAGGTCTCGCTGCTCGGCGAAGCGCCGCTGGCCGCCAGCGCCGCGCAGAACCGCGTCATGCGCGAGCAGATGCTGACCACCGGCAAGGACGGCGACGTGCGCACCTTCGTCAACATCGACTACGCGAAGCAGCGCTTCGAAGCCAGCGATCATTCCCCGCGCACCAACAGCAACAATTTCAACTTCACCCTGGGCGCCAACTTCTTCGCCGGCGAACATGTCACCGCCGGCGTGGCGCTCGGCGTCGGCCGCCACAACGCCGACTTCTCCGGTGGCGGCGGCTACCAGCTGCAGGACGTCAGCGGCCTGGGCTACGTCGGCTACCACCACGGTGGCGGCTACGTGGGCGGCTACGTCAACTTCGGCCAGTCCAACTTCAAGGACATCGAACGGCGCATGCGCATCGGGGCCGCGCAGCGCACCGAAAGCGGCAAGACCGACGGCTCGCACCTGGGCGGCGGCGTCACCGGCGGCTGGTGGTTCGACCTCAGCGACAAGCTGCAGACCGGGCCGTTCGCCAACCTCGACTGGCAGACGGTGAAGGTCAGCGGCTACAGCGAGAGCGGCAGCGACAGCAGCGCCATGTGGTTCGGCCGGCAGCAGCGCGACTCGCTGCTGGCCACGCTGGGTTGGCGCCTGCGCGGCCAGTGGCAGGTCAACAACCTGCTGATGTCGCCCTACGTCGAACTGGCCTGGAACCACGACAGCAAGGCCGATCCGCGCATGGTCAGCGCCGGCCTGAACAGCATGAACGGCACGTTCGCCCTGTCCGGCTTCAGCCCGGACCCGAGCTGGGGCACCGCGACGCTGGGCCTGTCCGCCCAGCTCACCCCGAGCGTGCAGAGCTGGATCGGCTACAGCGGGCGCTTCAGCGACAACAGCCAGAAGTACAACAGCGTCAACATGGGCGTGCGGATCAACCTCTGACCGCCGGCACCGCGGCCCGGCGTGGCCGGGTCGCGGCATTGAAAAAGCCGCCCCGAGGGGCGGCTTTTTTTGTCGGCGTGCCCGCCGGGGCGGGAGCTGGAGCGGCTTACTTGTTCTTGCCGCCGGTGGCCATGCTGAGGATGGCGATGGCCTGCTTCTTCAGCGTGCCTGCCGCCGCCGGATCGAGCGGCTGCACGTCGCTGCCGACCTGGTGCTGCTTCAGCACCAGCGTGCCGTCCTCGCTCCAGCCGGCACGGTCGATCGCGCTCGGCTTGCCGTCGCGGCTGGCCTTGGTTTCCTGCACGATCGCCCACGGCTTGCCGTCCTTGTAGGCGTAGTCGGTGCTGGTGTAGCCCTTGTCGCCGTAGTCGACTTCTTCGCGGATGTACTTCACTTCGCCGGCCTGGCGGAACAACTGCCAGCCGCGCGAATCGTTGGCCTCCAGCTTGGTGCCATGGCTGATCTTCATGCCGCCGATCTGCGCCTTCGCCTCGGCGAACTCGGCCAGGATCTTCTCGCTCGGCGTCTGCTCGGCCACCAGCTCGATCGCCACGCCGTCGTTCTTGCTGTCCTTGGCGAGCACCGGCGCCTGGATCGGCATGGTGTACTTGCGGTCGCCGTCGGTCAGGGTGGCCTGGATCACGTACAGGTCGCCCGGCTTCACTTCGGCCGGGTTGAAGCTCAGCGTGAACGGCTGCGGGAACGCGCCGGCCGGCGAGGTCTTGCTGGCCAGCGGGGCGGAACCCGTCGCGGTGGAGGACACGTCGACCAGGTTCAGCACCAGGGTGGCGTTCGCCGAGGGCGCCGGCGAGCCGGCGCGCAGCGTGATCGTGCCGCTCACCTGGCTCGGGATCTGCGGAGCCGCCGCAGCGGTTTTCGCCGCGGCGGGCGCCGTGGAGCCCGTCGACTCCGATGGGTTGGCAGTGTTGTTGCAACCCGCCAGAGCCAGTGCCGCAACCGACATCAGCGACAAAACCGTCTTGCGCATGGGGAAAACCTCGTCAAAGCGTGAAATCAAGCACGAAGTCGTTCAGGCGCTTGGCGCCACGACTCTACGCGGGGGAAGTTCCAAGCATAGCCCAAAAAGTGCCGCGCGGAAAAGTCAAGCCATCCTATGGGCTACCATGCGTTGGCGTATGCGCCGCGCGGACGCGGCTCAAGGCCGGTGCAGGGCCCGGTGCGCGATGTCGCGCCGGCAGAACGCGCCGTCGTAACGGATGCGGCCGAGCGCGGCATAGGCGCTCTCGCGTGCCGCCGCCAGGTCGTTGCCCAGTGCGCACACGGTGAGTACGCGGCCGCCGGCGGTGACCACCCGCCCCGCCGGGTCGAGCCGGGTACCGGCATGGAACACCTTGACCTCGGCGGCGGTCGCGAGTTCGAGGCCGTCGATCACGTCGCCCAGGCGCACCCGGCCCGGATAGCCGCCGGCCGCCATCACCACGCCAATGGCGGGACGGCTGTCCCAGCGCGCGCGGGTCTGCTCCAGTCGGCCGTCCAGTGCCGCGTCGATCAGCTCGACCAGGTCGGACTTCAGCCGCAGCAGGATCGGCTGGGTTTCCGGATCGCCGAAGCGCACGTTGAACTCGATCACCTTCGGCGCGCCGGACTTGTCGATCATCAGGCCGGCATAGAGAAAGCCGATGAATGGCGCGCCCTCGGCCGCCATGCCGTGCAGGGTCGGCGCGATGATTTCCTTGAGGATGCGCTGCTCGACCTCCGGCGTGACCACCGGCGCCGGCGAGTACGCGCCCATGCCGCCGGTGTTGGGGCCAAGATCGTTTTCGTCGCGGCGCTTGTGATCCTGGCTGGAGGCCATCGGCAGCGCGTGGCTGCCGTCGCTCATCACGATGTAGCTGGCCTCCTCGCCGTCGAGGAACTCCTCGATCACCACCCGCGCCGAGGCGTCGCCGAACGCGTGCGCACCGAGCATGTCGTGCAGCGCCAGTTCCGCGTCGGCCACTGTCAGCGCCACCACCACGCCCTTGCCGGCGGCGAGGCCATCGGCCTTGATCACGATCGGCGCGCCCTGCTTGCGCACGTAGGCCAGCGCGGGATTGAGCTCGGTGAATACCGCGTAGTGCGCGGTGGGAATGTTGTGCCGCTGCAGGAAATCCTTGGCGAACGCCTTGGAGCCTTCCAGCTGCGCGGCGATCGCACGCGGTCCGAAGATGCGCAGGCCGGCGGCGCGGAACTTGTCGACCACGCCGGCCACCAGCGGCACCTCGGGGCCGACCACGGTCAGTCCGACCTTTTCGCGCTTCGCCAGCTGCAGCAGGCCATCGAGATCGTCCGCTGCCACCTCGGCGTTGCGCACGCCGGGCTCGCGCGCGGTGCCGGCATTGCCGGGCGCCACGATCACCTCGTCGACCTGCGCCGATTGCCCGAGCTTCCACGCCAACGCGTGTTCGCGACCGCCGCCGCCGATGACCAGGACCTTCATTGCGCTGCTCCGTGTGAGGCGCGCCAGCCGGCGCAGCCCGGCATTGTAGCGGCTGCGCAGTCAGCCGCCGGCCGCGACGCCGCGCGCCCCGGCGCGGAGCGGCGGTTCATTCATCGTCGTGCTGGCCGAGCAGGGCCAGCAGCGCCGCGCGCGGCAGCTTGCCGGTTTCGTTGCGCGGCAGCGTCTCGACCAGCTTCAGCGGGCGCGGCAGGAACAGCGGGTCGATCGCGCGGCGCAGCGCATCGAGGATGGCGTGTTCGTCCAGCCCCGGCGCCACCGCCAGCGCGGCAATGCGGTGCACGCCCAGCGCATCGCCACCGCCGAGCTGGAACACCACGCCGTCGCGCACGCCCGGGATGGCCAGCAGGCGCCGGGTGAGGTCGGCCAGCGAAGCGCGCTTGCCGGCGATCTCCAGCAGGTCGGCGTGGCGGCCACACAGGCGGAAGCGGCGGCCGCCGTCGGACAGGCTCACGATGTCGGCCAGGGCCACCGGCGCGTCCAGCTGCGGCGCCTGCACCAGCGTGCCATCCGGCTGCGGGTGCAGGCTGGCGCCGTCATACAGCGACCAGTCCTCGTCCATGCCGGCGCGGCGACTGGCGAACACGCAGGTCTCGGTGGAACCGAACACCTCCAGCAGCGGTGCGCCGAAGCGCTGCTCGGCAGCGCGCGCCAGTTCCACCGACAGCGGCGCCGTGGCCGAGACCATCGCGGCGATCGGCGGCAGCGCAATGCCCGACTCGACCAGCGCGCGCAGGTGCACCGGGGTGGTCACCAGCACCCGCGGCACCGGCAGCTCGGCCAGCGCAGCGGCCACGTCGGCCGGGAAGAACGGCCGCCCGGTGTGTACGCCGACGCCACCCAGCAGCGGCAGCAGCACCGACATCTCCATGCCGTACATGTGCTGTGGCGGCACCGTGGCGACGATGCCGAACTGCGGCCCGGCCAGCGCGCGCAGCCGCGCCAGGTTGCCGCCGTTGCTGGCGTGGAAGCTGGCCCAGCTCTTCGGATTCGCGCCCGGCGCGCCGGTGGAGCCGGAGGTGTAGCCGATCGCCACCACCTGCGCGGCCGGAATCGTCGGCCAGGCCGCCGCGGGCTCCGGCGGCGAAGCGCCATCCAGCGGCGGCAACTGCCGATAGCCGCGCGGTGCCGGGTCCAGCGCCTGCTCGCCCAGCGCGTAACAGCCCGGGTGCGCCGCCATCACCTCGTCCACTGCCTGCGGCGCGCGCGACGACGGCAGCAGGTTGGCCTGGCCGCGCAACGCGATGGCGCAGAACGCGACCAGGAACGCATAGCGGTCCTCGCACAGGTTCACCGCGGCGGCGGCCGTCGGCAGCATCGCCGCCACCGCCTGCACCTGCGCCAGGAAGCGCGCCGCGCTCACCGCCTCGCCATGGCGCCAGGCCACCACCCGCGCCGGGTCGTCCGCGCCGAGCAGCGGCAACCGCAGCGGCGCCTCGCGCTGGTAGGTGTCGTAAACGATGGCCAAGTGCGGTCTCCTGATCCTCGATGCGTCACGCCCCGCAGCATCGCGCCGCACGGCGTACGGCGGCATGAACGGCCGTCGCCGACCTCCCGCGCCGGTTCAGCTGGTGCATGGCTGGCGCGTCCCCTGAACGTTCAGGCGCGGATGATAGCGCCCGACAGCGCGTCGCGGATCGTCGTGGGAGTGGCCTGGCCGCCCAGCGGAGCGTCCAGCAGGCCCTCCAGCGCAGCGCCGAAATACCGCGCCACGGTCGCCGCGTCCCGCGCCGGCGGCTGGCCGTGCGGGTTGGCGCTGGTCGACACCAGCGCGCCGCCGAACGCGCGGCACAGCGCGGCGGCGGGCTCATGCGCGGTGACCCGCAGCGCGATGCCGGAGTGCGCGCCGGCGACCCAGGCCGGCACCTCGGCCGAGCGCGGGAAGATCCAGGTGTGCGGGCCGGGCCAGCTGGCGCGTACCTGGTCCAGCACCGCACCGGGCACCTTGGCGAAGTCGATGTAGCGTTCGACCTGGGCGAAGTCCGCGGCGATCAGCAGCACGCCCTGCGTGGCGGGGCGCTGCTTCAGCGCAAAGATCCTCTCGAAGGCCGCGCGATCGTGCGGGTCGCAGCCCAGACCGTAGACCGCTTCGGTGGGATAGGCCAGCACACCGCCGGCGCGCAGCAGGGCAGCGGCGGCGTCGAGTTCGGCCAGTGTGTAGGTTCGTGGCATCGAGATTCAGCCGATGAGCTCCCTCTCCTGCGCGCAGGGGAGGGTTGGGGTGGCCGGCAGCGACATCAGACAGGCGTCTTCTTCGCTGCCTTCTTCGTCGTTGCCTTCTTCGCCGCGGTCTTCCTGGCGGTCGCCTTCTTGGCGGCGGTTTTCTTTGCCGGCGCCTTCTTGGCCGCAGCCTTCTTCACCGCCGGCGCCTTCTTCGACGCGGCCTTCTTCGCGACGGCCGTCTTCTTGCCGAAGCGGCCCTTGCGCACCGGCGCGGCGGCCAGCAGCTCCAGGCACTGCGCCTCGGTCAGCTCCTTCGGCTCCTGTTCCTTCGGGATGCGCGCGTTCTTCTCGCCGTCGGTGATGTAGGCGCCGTAGCGGCCGTTCAGCACCTGTACGCCGTTGCCGAAATCGAGGATGACGCGGTTGGCCAGCATCTCGAGCTTGTCCTGCACGATCTGCAGCGCGCGCGGCAGTTCGATCGTGTACGGATCGTCCTCGGGCTTGAGCGAGGCGTAGGTGCTGCCCTGCTTGACGAACGGGCCGAAGCGGCCGATCGCCACGCTGACTTCCTCGCCGTTCGGCGCGCTGCCCAGCTTGCGCGGCAGCTTGAACAGCTCCAGCGCCTCGGCCAGGGTGATGGTGTGCATGCTCTGGCCCGGCCGCAACGAGGCGAACTGCGGCTTGTCCGCGTCGTCCTTGGTGCCGATCGCCGCGTACGGCCCGAACCGGCCCAGCCGCACCGAGACCGGCTTGCCGGTCTTCGGGTCGGCGCCCAGTTCGCGTGCACCGGTGGCCTCGCTGCGGTCGACCGACTCGGTCTTCTCCTCCACCTGCTGCTTGAACGGCTGCCAGAAGCGCTGCATCAGCGGCACCCAGGCTTCCTCGCCGCGGCTGACCGCGTCCAGCTCGTCCTCGAGCTTGGCGGTGAAGTCGTAGTCGACGTAGCGGGTGAAATGCTGGGTGAGGAACTTGCTGACCGCGCGGCCCACGTCGGTCGGCTTGAAGCGGCGGCTGTCGAGGAACACGTACTCGCGGTTCTGCAACACCTGGATGATGCTGGCGTAGGTCGAGGGACGGCCGATGCCGTACTCCTCCAGCGCCTTGACCAGGCTCGCCTCGGAATAGCGCGGCGGCGGTTCGGTGAAGTGCTGGTCGGCGACGATGTCGTGCAGCGGCACCTGTTCGTCCACCGCCAGGCGCGGCAGCCGGCGGCCTTCGTCATCGTCCTCGGCGCCCTTCTGGTCGCGGCCCTCCTCGTACACGGCGAGGAAGCCCGGATCGACCACGGTGGTGCCGCTGGCGCGGAACGCGGCGTCGCCGCCGGCCACGCCGCGCACGGCGAATTCCGCAGTGACGGTGTTCAGGGTGGCGTGGATCATCTGGCAGGCGACAGTGCGCTTCCAGATCAGCTCGTACAGCTTGCGCTGATCGTCGTTGAGGAAGGCGGCCACCGACTTCGGCGTATGCATCGCCGAGGTGGGGCGGATCGCCTCGTGCGCTTCCTGCGCGTTCTTCGACTTGGTCTTGTACACCTGCGGCGCGTCCGGCAGCGCCTGGCCGCCGAAGTCGCGCGCGATCAGCTGGCGCAGCTCGGCCACCGCGTCGTCGCCGAGCATGGTGGAGTCGGTACGCATGTAGGTAATCAGGCCGACGTTGCCCTCGCTGCCCAGCGCCACGCCCTCGTACAGGCCCTGCGCCACCTTCATCGTGCGGCTGGTGGTGAAGCCGAGCTTGCGTGCCGCCTCCTGCTGCAGGGTGGAGGTGGTGAACGGCGCGGCCGGGCGGCGCTTGCGCTCCTTCGAGCTGACCTCGCTGACCGTGAGGCGGCCGCGCGCGGCCTGCTTCAGCGCGTCGCGCGCGGCCAGCGCATCGGCCTCGCTGGTGAGGTCGAACTGCTCGAACTTCTTGCCGTTGAGTTTGCTGAGGCGCGCGGTGAAGTCGCCTTCGGCGTGCTTGAGCTGGGCCTCGACGGTCCAGTACTCGCGCGCCTTGAACGCCTCGATCTCGTCCTCGCGCTCGACGATCATGCGCAGCGCCGGCGACTGCACGCGGCCGGCGGAGAGGCCGCGCTGCACCTTGCGCCACAGCACCGGCGACAGGTTGAAGCCGACCAGGTAGTCCAGCGCGCGGCGCGCCTGCTGCGCGTCGACCAGGTCGTGCGAGAGCTGCCGCGGCGCGGCCACCGCGGCCTTGATCGCCTTCGGCGTGATCTCCGAGAACACCACGCGGTGCATCTGCTTGCCCTTGTCCAGGCCGCGCTCCTTCAGGATCTCGCTGATGTGCCAGCTGATCGCCTCGCCTTCGCGGTCCAAGTCGGTCGCCAGATAGATGTCGTCGGCCAGCTTGGCCGCCTTGGCGATGGCGTCGACGTGCTTCTCGTTGCGCTCGATCACCTCGTAGGCCATCGCGAAACCGTGCTCGGTGTCGACCGCGCCCTCCTTCGGCTTCAGGTCGCGCACGTGACCGTAGGAGGCGAGGACCTGGAAGTCCTTGCCGAGATATTTGTTGATCGTCTTGGCCTTGGCCGGCGACTCGACGATGAGCAGATTTTTTGCCATGAAAACGGGATATCCACCAGATGAACCACCGGCGCTTCCGTGCCGGACATATATATAGTTGAAACCACGCCGCGCCGATGGCTGTCAAGCCTGACCGGGCCGGAAGGCCACCCGGATCACAAGGTTCTCAGGCGCCGGGCAGGCGCTGGTAGCGGTTGCCCGGCAGGCTCGCCACCCGGGCCTCCAGCTCCAGCATCAGCAGCATCGAGGAAAGCGCGGCAGCCGACTGCCCGGTACGCTGCACAAGTTCATCCAACGCCATCGGTTCATGGCCAAGTTCGGTCAAAAGCCGTCGATACCCGGCATCATCGTCCATGCCGCCAAGCCCACGCGCCGCGCCTCCGTCACCCGCGATCCGTGGCGACCCGGCCGCCCCTTCTCCGACCGCCGCTTCCAGCCGCGCGGCCAAATCGTGACCAAGCATGCGCGCGGCCGGCGTCAAGGTTTCGACAATCTCCGCCGCGCTCTCGACCAGTCGGGCGCCGTCGCGGATCAGCCGATGGCAGCCGCGGGCCAGCGGATGATGGATGGAACCGGGCAGCGCGAACACCTCGCGGCCCTGCTCGGCGGCCAGCCTGGCGGTGATCAGCGAGCCGGAACGCAGGCCCGCCTCGACCACCAGCGTGCCCAGCGCCAGCCCGGCGATGATCCGGTTGCGCCGCGGGAAGTGGTCCGGCCGTGCCGGCGTGCCGGGCGGAAACTCGCTGACCAGCGCGCCCTGCGCGGCCAGCCGCCGGGCCAGCGCATGGTGCTTGCGCGGATACACCCGGTCCAGCCCGGTGCCGACCACCGCGAGCGTCTTGGCGCCGGCATCCAGCGCGGCCAGGTGGGCGGCGCCGTCGATGCCGTCGGCCATGCCGCTGGTGATCGCGAAACCGGCCTGCGCCAGCGCCAGCGCGAACGCGCGGGCATGCGTCAGGCCCACCGCACTGGCGCCACGCGCGCCCACGATCGCCACCTGCGGATACAACAGCAAGCCGGCGTCGCCGACCACGAACAGCACCGCCGGCGGCTGCGCGATGTGCTCCAGTTGCGGCGGGAAATCCGCCTCGGTACAGCGCAGCAGCCGATGGCCGGGTTCGGCCAACCAGGCCAGGTCGGCGTCCAGCTGCGCCGGGTCGGGCCGCTCCAGCCAGCTCCGGGCCGGCGTAGCGCGTTGCGCCGCATCGCGGCGCAATTGCGCCAGCGCCGCGCGGATATCGCCCCCGGCCGCATCCAGCCGCTCGCGCAGTCCGCCCGGGCCGAGGCCGGGGGTGCGCAGGGCGGTCAACCACGCGCGCAATTCATCGGGATCATCCATGCCCATGCCGGCAGTTTACGCAGCGCCCGGCAAGAAAAACGGCGCGGTGGGAGCCGCGCCGTCCTGTAGGCAGATGCCGCGGTGGTGCTGGCCGGCGCTTACTCCGGCATGGTCAGGCGGGCGCCGACGTGCACCGGCCGCAGGCCGTCCATCACCAGGCCGTAGCTGACCCGATCGAAGGTGCGGAACACCATCACGTGGCCGATGTACTCGTCGGGCAACTTGACCTTCTCGCCCACGCCGCGCCGCCAGCTGTTGCTGGCCACGTCGTCGTGGATCGTCTCGCCGGGCTGCATCATCGTGTAGGTCTGGCCGTTCTCGACGCCGTCCTTCGCGCCGATCGACAGCAGCACCACCTGGCGCGGACCGGCCGCATCCATCGCGTCGGCGAAGCCGATCACCTTGGCGTTGGCCGGCACCGATTTCGGCGCGTGCGGGTAGTAGTAGGCATCGTACGGCTTGTCGTCGATCGGCATGATGCGATCGCCGCTGCGGATCTCCTGGGTGGCGCCGAGCAGCAGCAGGGTGGCCGGGTCGCCCGTGCGCAGCGTCTCGGCGGTGCCGATCACGCTGACCTCGACGCCGAGATCGTCGCCCTTGCCGTAGTGGCCGTCGTTGCGCGAATCCTCGCGCCACGGCGCGTTGACCATCGCCGCATTGCTGTCCAGGTCATGCGCGACCAGGTCGGCGCTGGCCGCGTCGTTCTGGTCGAAGCCGCGGAACACGTGGCTCGGCCGCACGATCGCCCAGCGCTGGCCCGGCTCGCCCTGCAGGCCGCGCACGTAGATGTTCTGGCCGACCGCGCCGCGCAGACGCGCTTCCTCCAGACCGACCACGTACGGTGCGGAGCTGACCGCATTGGAGTCCATCACCCGCATGTCCTTCAGGAACATCTTCAGCTCGGACAGCGGGATCGCCGGCACCGCCTCGCCCTCGCGACGCACGCTCGGCTGCAGGCCCAGCCGCGGCCCGTTGATGAAGGACAGGTTGAGCACGTCGCCGGGGTAGATCAGGTGCGGGTTGCGCACCTGCGGATTGGCCTGCCAGATTTCCGGCCACAGCCACGGCTTGGAGAGGAACTTGGCGGAGATGTCCCAGAGGGTATCGCCCCGGCGCACGGTGTAGCTGTCCGGATGATCGCTGCGCAGTTGCGCACCGGCCGCATAGACGGCCACCGTAACCAGCATGCCGGCCAGCAAGACGATAATTTTCTTGATCATTGGCGGGAATCCCCCTTCCCCAGATGCTCGGTCGAGTGTAACCGAATGGTTAACGTGCGCAACAGGCGCGAGTTGGCAAAAATCGTCTGTACTCGGGCGCTTGCCGACGTACAATGAGGCCCATTCTAGATGGCGCCGCGGGTGGCTTTTTACCAATTCGCCCGCACTTTCGGCGCCGAGGTGAGAATCCATGTCCGTGCTGTCCATTCTTGAGTTCCCCGACCCCCGGCTGCGCACCCGCGCCGCGCCGGTGAGCGCGTTCGACGCGAAGCTGAAGCAGTTCGTCGCCGACATGTTCGAAACCATGTACGCCGCCAACGGCGTCGGCCTCGCCGCCACCCAGGTCAACGTGCACCAGCGCGTGCTGGTGATCGACATGAGCGAGGAGCGCAACCAGCCGCTGGTGCTGATCAACGCCGAGATCCTGGAAAAGGATGGCGCCCAGGTGTACCAGGAGGGCTGCCTGTCCTTCCCCGGCCTGTACGCCGACGTCACCCGCGCGCTGAAGGTGAAGGTGAAGGCGCAGGACACCGACGGCAAGGCATTCGACTACGAAGCCGAAGGCCCGCTGGCGGTGGCCGTGCAGCACGAGATGGACCACCTGGACGGCAAGGTGTTCGTCGATTATCTGTCGCCGCTGAAGCGCAGCTTGCTGTTGAAACGGCTGGAGAAGCACCGCAAGCAGGCGGCCAGCGCTTGAGCTCCCGGCCCCTGCGGCTGGTGTTCGCCGGCACCCCCGAATTCTCCGTGCCCTGTCTCGAAGCCTGCCGCGCCAGCGGCGCCGAGGTGGTGGCCGTCTATACCCAGCCCGACCGCCCCGCCGGCCGCGGCCGCAAGCTCGCGCCCAGCCCGGTGAAGCAGGCCGCGCGGGCCGCCGGCATCGCGGTGGAGCAGCCGCCAACCCTGAAGACCACCGAGGCCCAGGTCACGCTCGCCGCCTACCGCCCCGACCTGCTGGTGGTGGTGGCCTACGGCCTGATCCTGCCGCGCAAGGTGCTGGCGATCCCGCGCCTGGGCTGCTGGAACGTGCACGCCAGCTTGCTGCCGCGCTGGCGTGGCGCCGCGCCGATCCAGCGCGCGCTCCTCGCCGGCGACGCCGAGACCGGCGTGGACCTGATGCAGATGGAAGCCGGCCTCGACACCGGCCCGGTGCTGCTGGAAAAGCGCACGCCGATCACCCGCGAGGACACCGGCGGCTCGCTGCACGACCGCCTCGCCGCGCTGGGCGCCCAGGTACTGGCCGACGGCCTGGCGCACGTGCTGGCTGGCGAAACGCTGGCCAGCACGCCGCAGACCGCCGAAGGCGTCACCTACGCGCACAAGCTGGACAAGGCCGAAGCCCGCCTCGACTTCACCCGCCCTGCCATCGAACTGGAACGCCAGGTACGTGCGTTCGACCCCTGGCCCGGAAGCGACGCCGAGATCGCCGGCGAGGCGCTGCGCATCTGGGCGGCCCGCGCGCTCGAGCTCGCTCATGAGGCGGCACCGGGCAGCGTGCTCGGTGCCGGGCGCGAAGGCATCGACATCGCCTGCGGCAACGGCGCGCTGCGCATCACCGCCGTGCAGCGCGCGGGCGGCAAGCGCATTGGCGCGGCCGACTACCTCAACGCACGACCCGAACTGCGCCGCCGCGCATGAAGGCGGACACCCGCGCCCTCGCCGCCAAGGCGCTGGCCGACATCGCCCTGCGCGGCGCCTCGCTGCGCGAGGCGATGGAGCGCCATGCGTCCAAACTTGGCGACCCGCGCGACCGCGCCCTGCTGATGGCCTTGCTGAGCGATGGCGCGCGCTGGTGGCCGCGTTTCGACGCCGCGCTGGACCGCCTGCTGGAGCGCCCATTGCGCCGGAAGGAACCGGCCGTGCATGCGCTGCTGGTGCTGGGCCTGGTGCAGCTGGAAGTGCTGGAGCTGGCCGACTACGCCGCGGTGGCGGCCACGGTGGAGGCGACCCGTGCGTTGCAGCGGCCGCAGCTGGCCGGGCTGGTCAACGCGGTGCTGCGCCGCTGGCAGCGCGAGCGCGTCACGCATCTGGCCGTGCTGGACACGCAGCCGGAGACCCGCCACGCGCATCCGCGCTGGCTGGCGGAGGCCATCACCCGCGACTGGCCCGCGCAGGCCGAGGCGGTGCTGGCGGCGAACAACCGCGAACCGCCGCTGATGCTGCGCGCCAACCGCCGCCGCACCACGCGCGAGGCGCTGATCGAGCGGCTGCATGCGGACGGCCAGACGGCTGAAGCCCACGCCTGGCTCGCCGACGCCATCGTGCTGCCGCACAGCACCGACGTGACCCGCCTGCCCGGTTTCGCGGAAGGGCTGTTTGCGGTGCAGGACGGCGCGGCGCAGGTCGCCGCCGATCTCGCCGAGGTGCATGACGGCCAGCGCGTACTGGACGCCTGTGCCGCGCCCGGCGGCAAGGCTTGCCATCTGCTGGAGCGTGCCGACCTCGCACTCACTGCGCTGGAGTTCGACGCACCGCGCGCCGAACGCATCCGCCAGAACCTGATGCGCCTGCGCCTGGACGCGAAAATCGTGGTCGGTGACGCCGGCGCGCCGGAGGGCTGGTGGAAGGGTCAGCCGTTCGAGCGCATCCTGATCGACGCGCCCTGCTCGGCCAGCGGCGTGCTGCGCCGCCGCCCCGACGTGCGCCTGCACCGCCGCGCCGACGACATTCCCGCGCTGGTGGCCCAGCAGCGGCGCATCCTCGCCGCCCTGTGGCCGCTGCTGGCGCCGGGCGGACGGCTGCTCTACGTCACCTGCTCGCTGCTGCGCGCGGAGAACGAGGGCGTGGTGGCGCCCTTCCTCGCCACGCACGCGGAGGCGCAAGCCGTGCCGTTCACGCTGCCCGCGGGGCAGCCTGCCGCCGTGGGCTGGCAGATCCTGCCCGGCGAGGGCGATCTCGACGGCATGTACTACGCGCTGCTGCAGAAGCGCGGCTGAGCGGCCGCCGCGCGCCTCAGTAGATCTCGCCCACGCAGCAGCGCAGGCTGCCGCCGGCCTTCTCGATCTCGGACAGCTCGACCGCCCCGAGGCGGAAGCCCCAGCGCGCCAGCGTGTCGCACTGCCCCGCGTCCAACGCGGCCGCGGCCGCTGCGCTCATCCACACGCGGTCCTCGGCGAGGGTGATGGCATTGCCGGCGTAGGCCTGCTTCTGCGCCGGCGTGAGCCACAGCGCGCGCCCGCCATAAACCTGCGCGATCGCCTGCGGCACCGCCGGATCGGCGAAGCCGTCGGCGGCGAGGATCGCCGCGCGGCCGGCGAGCAGCGCGAATACCACGTTGGTGTGGTATTCGCCGGCGGCCAGCTCGAAGCAGAAGGTGAGGCGCAGCCCGAACGCGCGATGCATCGCCTCGGCGCCGGCGCGATCGCAGCGCTCGCTCAGGCCGCAGTAGCCGATGCCGCGAGCACGGTCGATCACCAGCGAGCCGGTGAGTTCGGCGACCAGCTCGTCGCGGCCGGACAGGTCGATCGCGGCATAGCCCAGCAGCTCGCGGAAGAAAGCCCGGATGTCCGATCGCTGCGCCTCGCGCCGGCGCACGCCGTGGCGCATGCGGCCCACCACCAGCGTGCCGGGCGCGGTGCCGAACACGTTGTTGGGAAATACCGCGTCGGGCGTGGCCGGGTCGCCGGGGAACACCACCACCGGCAGGTCCGCGCGCAGCGCCTGCGCCAGCGCCTGGTGCTGGGCCAGCGCGCGCAACGGGTCGACCGCCTGTTCCATCGCCATGTAGCGGTTGTCGCGTGCCGATTCGGCAGCCAGCGCGAACTCCGCCGGCGCCACCAGGAACGCGCCGCGCGCGGTGGCCGCCGCGCCGGGCCGAGGCACCAGCGCGGCGCAGGCGTCGAGGAAGGCGGCGGGCGAGTCGACGAGCATGGGCGGCCATCGCGGCAGGAAAGGGAAAGTCTACGGCACGCCCGCCGGTTTTCACGCCGCGAGGCAAGCCGCGGAGCACGCCACCGTGCCATGCTAGTCGTGTCCCCGCTGCCCAGCCGACGGAACCTCCGCCCGTGAAGTCCTGCGTTCCCCTGTCCCATGCGCGCCCGCTGTGGCTGCGCAGCGCCCGCACCGAACTGCTGCTGCTTGGCGCCTTTGCGCTGCTGCTGCTCGGCCTCGGCCTCGGCCTGCGCGATCCGTGGCCGTCCGACGAACCGCGCTTCGCGCTGGTGGCGCAGTGGATGGTCGAGCACGGCCAGTGGCTGTTTCCGCATCGCGGCCACGAGCTGTACCCGGACAAGCCGCCGGTGTTCATGTGGCTGCAGGCGCTCAGCTACTACCTCACCGGCCACTGGCGGATCGCCTTCCTGCTGCCCTCGCTGCTTGCCGCGCTGGGCGCGCTGGCGCTGGTCTACGACCTGGCCCGCCGGCTGTGGAACCACCGCAGCGCCCTGCTGGCCGCGGCCACGCTGCTGGTCACCATCCACTTCACCTACCAGATGCGCAACGCGCAGATCGACCCCGTGCTGCTGGGCTGGATGACCCTGGCCAACTACGGATTGCTGCGCCACCTGCTGCTGGGGCCGTCGTGGCGCTGGTTCGCCGCGGGCTGCTTCTTCGCCGGGCTGGGCGTGGCGACCAAGGGCGTCGGCGTGCTGGCGCTCTTGATGCTGGTGCCGTACCTGGTGGCGCGCCGCGGCCACTGGCGCCAGCTGGCACTGCCCGCCGGCGGCTGGCGCTGGACCGGCGGCCTGGCGATGTTCTTCGTGCCGATCCTCGGCTGGCTGCTGCCGATGCTGTTGGTCGCCCACGCCGATGGCGATCCGCAGCACGCCGAGTATGTGCAGAACATCCTGTTCGGGCAGACCGTGCACCGCTACGCCACGCCGACCGGGCACTTCCACTCACCGTTCTACTTCCTCGGCATCATCGTGGTCGACTGGCTGCCGCTGTCGCTGCTGCTGCCGTGGGCGATCCCGGCGTGGTGGCGTCGGCTGCGGCGGCGCGACGCGCGCTTGCTGCTGCCGCTGGGCTGGATCGTGCTGGTGCTGCTGTTCTTCTCGCTGAGCCCGGGCAAGCGCGACGTCTACATCCTGCCGGCGCTGCCGATGACCGCGCTGGCGCTGGCGCCGCTGCTGCCCGGCCTGCTGCGCCGGCGCGGCGTGCGCATCGCAGTATGCGCGCTGACCACGTTGCTGGCCGGTGCACTGAGTGTCGCCGCAGCACTGGCGATCCATCGCCATCCGGCCTGGGCGATGAAAATCGAGCAGAGCCTCGACGCGCGGATCTGGTGGATGCTGCTCACCATCGGCGTGGCCGGCCTGGTCATCGTGGCGCTGACCCGGGTGAGCCGCGCGCCGCTGGGCTGGCTGCTGTTCGCCGGCGTGCTGTGGAGCGTGTACGGCCTGTGGGGCTACCCGATGCTCAACGGCGATCGCTCGGCGCACGACGTGATGGTGCAGGCGCGCGCCATCGCCGGGCCGGACGCCACGATCGGCCTGCTTGCCTGGAAGGAACAGAACCTGCTGATGGCGCAGGGACCGGTCGCCGAGTTCGGCTTCCTGAAGCCGTGGCCGCAGCAGTACGCCGACGCCGTCGCCTGGTTGCGGGCCGATCCGGCGCGGCGCTGGGTCTTCAGCCTCGACGAGGCGATGGGCCACTGCGTGGACCGCCAGCGCGCCACCTACGTCGGCCATGCCAACCGCCGCGAATGGTGGCTGTTCCGCGCCGATGCGGTCGTGCCGGGCTGCGTGCCCGGCGCCAGCGCGGACCAGCAGGCCGACGATACGCCCTGAGCAACGTACCCGTCACCGCTCCAAGGAATGGCGCACATGGAAGATGAACCCTCGCGTTACAATGCGCCGCGCGCATGCCATGCCGAGGACGCTGGCCCGCTAGCATGGCCAGACAGGGATTACACGTTGGTTCGACAGGTTTCTCGCGTGCGCGCTCATCCCGCTTCATGGCAGCTCTGGACCGTTTCGCTGCTGCTGGCAGGCATGCCGCTGTGTTTCGCGGTATCCGGGCGCTTCAAGATCGTGCCGATGGCCTTGCTGTTCGTGGTCGGGGCGGTGTTGCTGGCCACCCGGGCGGCGAGCCGGCAGGCTTGGTGGCTGGCCTGGCCGGTCATCGCCGCCTGCGTGCTGCGCCTGCTGTACGACATCGGCAACTTCCTCGGCCACCGGCTCGACTGGTCCACCCTCGACCTGCCGGCGCAGACCGTGCTGTTCATCGGCATCGCGGCGGTATTCACGCTGCCGCTGAAGCAGCGGGTGATCGCGCTCGGCTTCAGCCTGACCGCCGTGCTGCTCGGCGCAGCGAGCCTGTACCAGCGCTACGTACTGGGCGTCGACCGCCCCTACGGATTGAACGGCGGTGACTGGGCCGCGGTCGAGTTTGCGATGTACCTGCTGGTGCTGGTGCTGCTGGCGATGCTGCAGGCGCTGCGGCCAGGCGTCCCACGCGGCGAGCGCTGGCTGCATGTCGCGGCGGTGGTGGTCGGCCTGTACGGCGCGGTGCTGACCCAGAGCCGCGGCCCGCTGCTGTCGTTCGCCCCGGTCTACCTCGGGCTGATGCTGTGGCATGCCCTGCGTTCGCGGCATTGGCGCCGGGTCTCGGTGTTGCTGGCGGCGACCGTGCTCGGCATGCTGGCGGTCACCGCCACGCTGCACCGGGAGATGGTCGAGCGGCTGACCGACGTCCCGGCCCAGATCGCCAGTTTCGGCAACGGTGGCGGCGATGGCGACGCCACCGCGGTCGGCGAACGGCTGGAGATGTGGCGTACGGCATGGCAGGCCTTCCGCGAGCACCCGCTGGCCGGCATCGGCCTGGACCAGTTCGGCACCTATGTGCGCGGGCAGGTGGCCATGGGCCAGGCCAGTCCGCTGATCGCCAAGTACGTGCACCCGCACAGCGAGTACCTCGAGTCGATGGTGGCCGGCGGTGTGCCCGCGCTGCTGGTGTTGCTGCTGTTCCTCGCCGTGCCGCTGGGCTTTTTCGCCCGCCATCTCAATCATCCGCAGGAGCCGGTCGCCGCGGCGGCCGCCGCCGGCGTGATGGTGATCGGCATGTACGCCCTGTGCGCGTTCGGCGACAACGTGTTCTACCGGGCCATGCCGCAATCGCTGTACCTGTTCCTGGTGTCGGGTCTGGCCGTCGGTATCGGCCGCCTGCGCTGCGCCGCCCCGTCCCGCTGACCCGCCATGGCCCGCATCAATCTGCTTGCTTGGGACAACCAGCGCGGCCTCAGCCACGACATCCGGCTGCTGTCGTCGGCCCTGGTCGCGCTCGGCCACCAGGTCCAGGTGACCCGGCTCGGCCCGCATCGGCATGACGGCCGCCGCAAGGCATGGCTGGCTCACGCGCGGATGTGGTGGCAACGGCTACGCCACGCCGACCCGCATGCCACGCCCTACGACATCAACATCGCGCTGGAGCATGTGCGCCCGGACTGGTTCGGGCTGGCCCGGCTGAACCTGCTGGTGCCGAATCCGGAATGGCTGTCGCCGCGCAGCCAGCGCTACCTGACCCGCCACGACGCGATCCTGTGCAAGACGCGCCACGCCGTCGAGCTGTTCTCTGCCCGCGGTTGCCGCGCGCTGCACATCGGCTTCCGCAGCACCGATTGCCTGCAGCCGGATGTTCCCCGCCAGCCGACCTTCCTGCACCTGGCCGGCGCCAGCCGGATGAAGGGCACGCGGCGGCTGCTGGCGCTGTGGCAGCGGCATCCGGAATGGCCGCGGCTGCTGGTACTGCAGTCGCCGCATACCGCCACCCCACCGGTCGGCCCGCTCCCGCCCAACATCGAGCACCGCATCGGCTACCCGGGCGACGTGCGCGAGGTCCGCCGGCTGCAGAACGCGCACCTGTTCCACCTGTGCCTGTCGGAGACCGAGGGCTGGGGCCATTACCTGGTCGAGGCGATGAGCTGCGGCGCGGTGGTGCTCACCTGCAACGCGCCGCCGATGAACGAACTGGTCACCGCGGAGCGCGGCATCCTGATCGACGCCGGCGCAGCCGGCCCGTTCAACCTGAGCACCCTGCACCGCTTCGACGAGGCCGCGCTGGAGGTTGCCATCGCACGCCTGCTGGCGATGAGCGAACCCGAACGCGCGGCGCTGGGCGCCCAGGCGCGGGCCTGGTTCGAGTCGAACGAGGCGGGCTTCACCGCGCGGCTGGACGCCGCCCTGCGTCAGCTCGGCTGAGCGGCGAGCGCGCGCAGGTCGGGCGGCGCCTCGGCGAACTCGGCCAGGTGCTGCTCGACGCCGCGCTCGCAACGGACCAGCCGGCGCGCACGGGTGTCGTCCACGATGCGGTCGTTCGGGTTGCCGACGACGTGCTTGCGGGTGGGATGGTAGAGGTGCGTCGCCAGCGCGCTGAAGCGCAGCTCGCGGCGGAGCAGGCCGGCGTGGAACGCGCGCAGCGCCAGCTCGGTATCCTCGCGGCCCCAGCCGGTCATCGCCTCGTTGAAGCCGTTCAGGCGCAGCAGGTCGTCGCGCCAGAACGCCATGTTGCAGCTCTTGATGCCGCGCTGCTTGGTGCCGGGCCGGGCATACCAGCGCGCCAGCCACGGCAGGCGCAGGGTGTGCCGGCGCCGCTCGATGCCGCGGCTGAAGAAGCCCGGCAGGGCGGCGCCGTGCTCCAGCAGCCGCGCGGTCAGCGCGGCGTCGGTCAGCACGCGCGAGCCCTGCACGAAGCAGCCGCGCCGCGCGAACGCGTGATGGTCGGCGACGAAGTGCCGCTCGGCGACCATGTCGCCGTCGAGCAGGATCACGTAGTCGCCCTGCGCGGCGGCGATCGCGCGGTTGCGCGCGCGGCTCATGCGCGCGCCGTCGTCGCGCTGCCACAGGTGCACCAGGCGCACCGGGTAGTCGGCAGCCAGCCGCTGGAGCAGCTGGCGGGTTTCCTCGCGCGAGCCGTCGTCGGTGACGATCACTTCGTGCGGCAGTTCGCTCTGCGCGGCCAGCGCGCGCAGCACCCGCTCCAGCGCGGCGGGCCAGTTGTAGGTGATCACGGCGACGCTGATGCGCATGGCGATCGGCTCAGTCCGTCGCCGGCCGCGGCGCCGCCCCGGGCCGGCGCCGCTTGAGCCTCGACCACAGGATCGACACGGCGTGCTGCTGGTTGCGCAGCCACGAGCCGTGGCGCAGGCGCGCCAGCTTGGCGTAGTGGCGGGCCTCGCGCCAGGACGGGTCCGGCTTGGTGCGGAACTCGTGCTTGACGCTTTCCAGGCAGCGTTCGTCCAGGCCGATGCTGCGCGCGTAGATTTCGATCAGGCAGCGCGAGCGGAAACGGTTGAGGTAGGTGGCGGCCGGCGTCTGCCGGCCCCACCAGCCATTGTTGCCGTGGATGCGGTAGTGCACCGCGCCGGTGCGCAGGTAATACTTGCGCGCGCCCAGCACGCTGGCGCCGAACACCAGACAGTTGTCGGCGGACAGCCGCCAAGTCTGACCCAGCTCCGCCGGCAATGCCAGCGTGCGGCGCGCCCACAGCGCACGCATCGACAGCGCCGAGGTCGGCGCGCCGTACCAGTGCATCAGCGCATAGGTGCTGATCGCGGTGTAGCCGAGGTCGCGCGAGTGCTCGGCATAACCCATCCAGCGCTGCTCGTCGCCGAACAGCTGCAGGTCGGAGAACACGAAATCGACGTCGCGGCGGCTGTCGTAGAGCTCGCCCAGGCGCGCCAGGTAATCCGGCTCCCAGCGGTCGTCGGCGTCGAGGAAGCAGACCACCTCCGCACGGGCATGCGCCACGCCGCGCTGGAACGCCACCAGCTGGCCGCCGTTCTCGCCGCAGACCAGGGTGACCCGCGGATCGTGGCCGTAGCGTTCGCGCAGATGGGCCGGCGTGCCGTCGGTGGAGCCGTCGTCGACCACGATCACCTGCATCGGCGCGCGGCGCTGCGCCAGCGCGCTGTCGACCGCGGTGCCGACGAACGCGCGGTAGTTGTAGCTGGTGACGACGACCGCGAAGCTGGTCATGCCGCCGCACCGTCCTGCAGCAGGCGGCGGAAGTAGCCGATGGTTTCCTTCAGGCCGTCCTCCAGCGCCACCGTCGGCTGCCAGCCGAGCTGGTCGCGCGCCACGCCGATGTCCGGCTGGCGCTGACGCGGGTCGTCGGACGGCAGCGGCCGGTACACCAGTTTCGAGCGGCCGCCGACCAGGGCCAGCACCTTCTCGGCCAGCTCCAGCATGGTGTGCTCCACCGGATTGCCGATGTTCACCGGGCCGGTGAAGCCGGGTTCGGAATCCATCATGCGCACGATCGCCTCGATCAGGTCGTCGACGTAGCAGAAGCTGCGCGTCTGGCTGCCGTCGCCGTAGATGGTGATGTCCTCGCCACGCAGCGCCTGCATGATGAAGTTGCTCACCACGCGGCCGTCGTTGGGGTGCATGCGCGGGCCGTAGGTATTGAAGATGCGCACCACCTTGATGTCCAGCGCGTGCTGGCGCCAGTAGTCGAAGAACAGCGTCTCGGCGCAGCGCTTGCCCTCGTCGTAGCAGCTGCGCACGCCGATCGGATTGACCCGGCCCCAGTACCCCTCGGTCTGCGGGTGCACTTCCGGGTCGCCGTAGACCTCGCTGGTGGAGGCCTGCAGGATGCGTGCCTTCACCCTTTTCGCCAGGCCGAGCATGTTGATCGCGCCGTGCACGCTGGTCTTGGTGGTCTGCACCGGGTCGTGCTGGTAGTGCACCGGCGAGGCCGGGCAGGCCAGGTTGAAGATACGCTCCACCTCCACGTACAGCGGGAAGGTGACGTCGTGGCGCATCAGCTCGAAGTACGGGTGGGTGAGCAGGTGCGCGACGTTGCGCTTGCTGCCGGTGAAGAAGTTGTCCACGCACAGCACGTCGTGGCCGTCGTGGAGCAGGCGATCGCACAGGTGCGAACCGAGGAAGCCGGCGCCGCCGGTAACGAGGATCCGTTTCATGCGCTGCCGTTGGCTACCGTTGCAAGAGGGAAGGTGACGTGCAGACCCGCGGTCGATCGGCGCATAGTGTCACGGATTTTTGCGCCAGGATGCGACCGGCTTCGCCCGCTGCACCACCCGTTCATGCCGCCGGCGCGCAGGCGGCTCCCGGGCTTCGGCTAGAATCCGCCCATGCCCACGTTCCCGCTGACCCTCGCCGTGATCACCCGCAACGAGGCGGGCAGCATCGCGCGCTGCCTGGACAGCGTGCCGTTCGCGGCCGAGAAGCTGGTGGTCGACTCCGGCAGCGACGACGACACGGTAGCGATCGCGCAGGCGCATGGCGCGCGCGTGGTGCACCAGGATTGGCTGGGCTTCGGCGCGCAACGCAACTTCGCCACCACGCAGTGCGCGTATGACTGGATCCTGGTGCTGGACGCCGACGAGTACCTCAGCCCGGAACTGGCGGCCGAGCTGACGCGCCGGCTGCCCGCACTGCTCGCCGGCGATGCGCCGGCGGCCTACCTGCGCCGGCGCACGATCTACATGGGCCGGCCGATGCGCTGGTATCGGCCGAACGTGGGCGAGAAGCTGGCGCGGCTGTACCACCGCGGCCGCGCGCGCTGGAGCGACGCGCGGGTGCACGAATCGCTGCGCTTCGAGGGCGCCGCGCCCACCTTCGAGGCGCCGTTCGACCACGCCAACAACCCCACCCTGGCGCACAAGCAGCTCAAGGTGCTGCGCTACGCCGAGCTGAAATGCCGCGACTGGCTGGACCGGGGCAAGCCGGTGCGGATGTGGCAGGCGCCGTTCGTCTACGCGCTGGCCTTCCTCAAGGACTACGTGTTCCGACTGGCCATGCTGGACGGCTGGCGCGGCTTCCTGATCGCGCAGACTGCCGCCAGCTACGCGCTGTACAAGCGCATGCGCTATTACGAGATGGTCAACCACCCCAAATCGGTCGCGGAGGCGGCCGATTTATTGAACAAGCATCACCTGGATCGCTGAAGCACAGGTTCGCCAGTGGCACGATCAAGCGAACCCGCACGGCACCTTTGCTTCCTCTCCCCTTGGGAGAGGATTGTGACCGCAGGGAATCCCCCTGCGGGAAGGTGAGGGTACGGGACCTGCCGTGACCTTCATTTTTGCAACTCCTGCATTCACATCACGCCCGACTTGCCATGCCTCCCAAAAAGCACTACCTGCTCTACGGCTCCGAGCGCTACGCGCTGGCCATCCTGCGGCCGATCCAGACGGCGATCCGCGCCCACGGCGACGAGGCGGCCTGGTTCTTCGACGGCCCCGGTGCGGAGGACCTGGTCGCCGGCGAGCGCCTGCTGACGGTCGAGGAAGTGCGCGCGTGGCAGCCGCTGGCGGTGATCACCTCGTCCAATGCGGTGCCGCACTTCTTCCCCGGGGTGAAGGTGGAGACCTTTCACGGTTTCGACGCCGGCAAGCCGCGCCACATCTACGTGCGCGGCTTCTTCGACCTGTACTGCACCACCGGCCCGCGCGATACCGCGCAGTTCCAGGCGATCGCCGACAAGGTGGGCCACTTCAGCGTGATCGAGACCGGCTTCCCCAAGCTCGACCCGTTCATGCGGGAGATCGGTGAGGCACTACCGCCGGTACGCACGCCGCCGGTGATCCTGTACCACTCCACCTTCTCGCCCTCGTGGAGCGCGGCCGAGACGCTGTACGAGGAGGTGAAGCGGCTGTCGCGCGACGGCCGCTGGCGCTGGATCGTCACCTTCCACCCGAAGATGAACCCGGCGACCACGGCGAAGTTCAAGGCGCTGCAGAACGAGTACCTGCGCTTCGCCGAAAACGACAACATCCTGGAGCTGTTCGGCCAGGTCGACATGATGTGCTCGGACACCTCCTCCGCGCTCAACGAATTCCTGCTCACCGGCAAGCCGGTGGTCACCTTCGACAACCGCCGGCCCGGCCCGCAGCTGATCGACATCCATGAGGCGAAGGACTTCGAGCCGGCGATCGAGCGCGCGCTGAGCCGCCCGCCGGAGCTGATGGCGGCGATCCGCGCCTATGCCGACGCGATCCACCCCTACCGCGACGGCCGTTCCAGCGAGCGCGTGCTGCAGGCGATCGACACCTTCGTCGCCCGCGGCGCGAAGAACCGCCAGCGCAAGCCGCTGAACCTGTGGCGCAAGCTGAAGATCCGCCGGCGCATCGGCTACTGGGGGCCGGCCTGAGCGTGCGGCCGGTCGCCTTGCGCGCCCATCGTGCAGGCTAGAATCCCTCCCTGAACTCCCAAGAGCCTGGCCGTGCCATCAAGCCCCTACAGCCGTACCGAACATCTGCGCGCCGTGTGGCCCTGGCTGCCGCTGTGGGCGGTGGTGGCGCTGCTGGCGATCTTCTCGCACGGACCGATGCCGCTGTATTCCACCCGCACCCTGGCGGTGGCGTGGGAGATGTGGAACCAGGGCCACTGGCTGGTGCCGTACATCAACGGCCAGCCATACAGCGAGAAGGCGCCGCTGCTGTTCTGGCTGATCCACGCCGGCTGGTTCGCGTTCGGCGTCAGCGACGTCTGGCCGCGCGTGCTGGAGGTACTGGTCGGCGGCACGCAGCTGGTGCTGGTTTCGCTGCTGGCGCGACGGCTGTTCCCGCAGCGGCCGTGGATGGCCAAGGCGGCGCCGTGGATGCTGCTGGCGTTCGGCTACGCGTTCCTGTTCGGCCTGCAGATCATGTACGACGTGCTGCTGGCGGTGTGGACGCTGGCCGCGCTGCTGTGCCTGACGCCGAAGGCGCAACGCCGCGAGCCGCGCTGGCTGCTGTTCGGCCTCTGCGTGGGTTTCGGGCTGCTGACCAAGGGTCCGGTGATGCTGCTGCACGTGGTCTTCCCCTGGCTGCTCGGCCCGCTGTGGAACGACTGGGCCGGCCAGCACCGCGCGCGCTGGTACGGCCGCGGCGTGCTGGCGCTGCTGCTCGGCGGCGCGATGCTGCTGGCGTGGGCGCTGCCGGCCGGGTTCTCCGGCGGCGAGGCTTACCGCCAGCGGCTGTTCTTCACCCAGACCGCCGGCCGCGTGGTCGACAAGCTGGCGCAGGGCAAGGACCTGCAGAACCACGCCGAGCCGATCTGGTTCTACCTGCTGTGGCTGCCGGTGATGCTGTTTCCGTTCAGCGGCTGGCCACGCGCCTGGCTGGCGGTGGCCGCGCTGCGCCGGCCGCTGGAAACGGGCCTGCGCTTCGCGCTGTGCTGGCTGCTGCCGACCTTCCTCACCTTCTCGCTGATCAGCGGCAAGCAGTTGTACTACCCGTTGCCGGAGCTGGGCGGCATCAGCCTGCTGCTGGCCGGTGCGATCGCCCTGCTGCGCGAGCGCCGACCCGACCTGGCCTACAACGGCTGGCTCGGCACCTGGCCGCTGGGCGTGGGCGGCATCGCGTTCGCCGTGGCGCTGTTCCTGCTGCCGCTGCTGGTGGCCGGCAACCACCTGCATGGCGAGTGGGCCGACGCCGCGGCGCCGTACAGCCGCTACTTCAGCGTGGTGTTCCTGCTGCTGGGCGCCCTGCTGCTGCTGCGCGGCCGCGGCGAGCTGCGCCGGCTGGCGGTGGCCGGGCTGGTCGGCGTGCTGGCGCTCAACACGCTGTTCACGCTGACCCTGTGGCCGCGCTACGACCTGCGCCCCGCCGCGCACCTGCTCGGCGCCGCCGAGCAGGCCAACCGGGCGATTGCCTTCCTCGGCAACTACGAAGGGCAGTTCCATTTCGAAGGGCGACTGACCCGGCCGGTCGCGGAGCTGCTCGGCAACCCGGTGGTGCAGGGCCAGGCCGTGCAGGATTTCGCGCGCGCCCACCCGGACGGCCTGGTGGTGGTGCGGGTGGAACAGCCGGACGCGAATGACCTGCGCTATGCGCTGCTGGTGCAGCCGTTCCGCTCGTCGTGGCTGGTGGTCTGGCCGGCCACCTCGCTGGCCGACCTGCGCGCCGGGCTGATTCCGCCGGAACCGGCCCAGCCGACCCGGATCTATCCGGCCGACGACTGGCGCTACCGCGTCCAGCCATGAGCGCGCAGCTGATCGCCAGCCTGCGCCAGCAATGCGGCGGCCCGCGCGACGGCGCACTGCTGCGCTTCTCGCTGGGCAGCGCGCTGCTGGCCGAAGGCGATGCCGGCGCGGCGGCCGACGAGCTGCGCCGCGCACTCGCCTTCGACCCGGCCTATTCGGCGGCGTGGAAACTGCTTGGCAAGGCCTGCCTGGCCCACGGCGACGCCGCGGCGGCCGCCGACGCCTGGCGCCGCGGCATCGCCACGGCGGCTGCACGCGGCGACAAGCAGGCCGAGAAGGAAATGGGCGTGTTCCTGCGCCGGCTGGAAAAGCCGTAGCCATCCGCAGCGGATGGCACGCCGACGACCCGCGCCCATGCCGGCGCCGATGCTGGCGTCATGGCGGCGTGGTCAGGTCGGCAATGCGATACCCCGCCGCGTGGATGGTGTGCAGCAAGGGCGGGTCGAACGGCTTGTCGATGACCTGGCGAAGATTGTAGAGATGCGAGCGCAGCGTATCCGACCCCGGCAGCTCCGCACCCCAGACTTCGCGCTCCAGATCCGCCCTTTTCACCACGTGCGGCGATTCACGCATGAGTATCGTCAGCAGCTTGAGGCAGATGGGCGAGAGGGCGAGTTCGCATCCGGCGCGCGTCGCGCGCAAGGTCCGCGTCTCCAGCTTCAGGTCGTTGACGACCAGCACCTCGGTGGAAACCGGGCGCCGGTCGCGGCGGATCAGCGCCGACAGGCGGGCCAGCAGCTCCTTCGCCGCGAAGGGTTTGGCCAGGTAGTCGTCGGCGCCGATCCACAGGCCATCGATCTTGTCGTCGGTCGAGCCGCGCACGCTCAGCATCAGCACGGGCGTGGCTTTCCTGGCGTCCTTGCGCAGCTTGCGGCACAGCTCCATGCCGTCCAGGCCGGGCAGCAACACGTCGAGCACGATGGCGTCGTAGTCACCGACAATGGCCAGGTGCAGCCCGCGCAGGCCCTCGCCGGCCCGATCCACGCGGTAGCCGCTGCTTTCCAGCATGGCGCCGATCGTCGTCGCCACCTGGTCATCGTCTTCCACCAGCAGGATGCGGGGCGGCAGCTCGCTTGTCTCCCCCATCCTCGTGTTCTCCGCAAACGGCGACGGCGCGACGCGCAACGCCCGGGTGATATCCGCACCGATGCTCGCATTGCCGCGGTCAAATCACCGTCGATGGCGCCCGGCGGGACAACGACGCTCGATTAACACCGAAGCGGGCCCGCTTCGGAAGCGAACCCGCCGCCGGTCGCAGGCTGCTCGACTCCCGCTGCGGAGCCGACCCGAGGCGCGCAAAACGAAAGGCGCGGTCACCGCGCCTGTCGTCAGGCCTGCCGAGCCCGCTGCTCCGTCAGCGGTCATTCTTGTGGTTTTGCCGGCCGGCCTTCACGTGCTGCTCGTGGCTGCCGCCACGCGAGCCACTGGCGTTTCTCGTGCCCGAATCCTGCTCGTTGTTCTTGGGGCTCTGCTGACTGGCCTTGACGTGCTGCTCGTGGCTGCCGCCACGCGGGTGGTCCTGGTTGGATGGGGTGTTTGGCATGCTGGATCTCCGGAAAAAAAGCGCAAAGGTTGCCCGACGAGGTTGCGCAAGATCATCGCCGGACGCGCAGTCTTCCCGAGCGGCCATCAAGCGGGCATACATCGCCCGTGAGATCGCCTTCGATGTTCATGAAGCCATGGCTGGCGCCGATCGCACGACCGTTGCGGCGGCAAGCGATTGCGCGCATGGCGAAAGCGCCAGGCGCCTTCCGGTTCAATCCGCCAGCGGCTCGACCTGCAGCGGTTCGCTGGCGGCCGGAAACGCCGCCCACAGCTCGGCCATGCTCAAGCCGCTGACCGGATGCCGCAACGCCGGCGCGATGTCCGCGATCGGGCGCAGCACGAACGCGTGGCGCAACTCCTTGCGCGGCACCTGCAGGTGGCCGGGACTGTCGAGCACCAGCGCGTCGTAGAACACGATGTCGACGTCCAGCGTGCGGTCCGCATAGCGCGGCACATCGCGGCGGCGGCCGTGGCGGTCTTCCAGCGCGTGCAGCCAGTCGTTCAACGCTTCGGGCGGAAGATCGGTGTCCAGCCCCACCGCCAGGTTGACGAAATCCGCCCCGTCGAAACCCACCGACTTGCTGCGATACGCCGGCGAAACGCTGAGCTCGCCGAAGCGCGCGCGCAACTCGGCGATCGCCGCGGGCAGATAGCGGTGCGGTTCGAGGTTGGAGCCCAGGCTGAGGTAGACCCGCGCCATCATTTGGAGCCGCGCTCGATGCACACCCCCACCGCCTTCGCGCCGCGCACCGCGCCGGGCTTGGACAGTTTCAGGCGCACCCAGGCCACGCCGAACTCCTCGCGGATGATCGCCGCGCAGTGCTCGGCCAGCGTCTCGACCAGGCCGAAGCTGGAGGCCTCCACGTAGCCGATCAGGCGCTTGGACACGTCCTTGTAGTTCAGCGTCTGCGCGATGTCGTCGCTGGCCGCTGGCACGGTGTTGTCGAACGCCATCTCGATGTCGAACGCCAGCGTCTGCCGCACCCGGCGTTCCCAGTCGTAGATGCCGATGACGGCGTCGATGCGCAGGTCTTCGATGAAAACGGTATCCATGGCGGCGATCACAAAAGGCGATAGCCGTACAGGGTCCGCGAGCCGGCCGCCGGATGCAAGCCTGCCCGCGGCGGCGCGCATGCGATCATGGGCGCATGACCGCCTTCGCCTCGCTCCCGCTCAAGCCCGCCCTGCTCGCCAGTGTCGAGGCCCTCGGCTACGCCGACATGACCCCCGTGCAGGCGCAGAGCCTGCCGCCGATGCTGGAAGGGCGCGACGTGATCGCGCAGGCGCAGACCGGCAGCGGCAAGACCGCGGCGTTCGGCCTCGGCCTGCTGCAGGGGCTGGACGTGGAGACGATCCGCCTGCAGGCGCTGGTGCTGTGCCCCACCCGCGAACTGGCCGACCAGGTCAGCAAGGCGCTCCGCAAGCTGGCGGCGAACATCCCGAACGTGAAGCTCTTGACCCTGTGCGGCGGCATGCCGCTGGGGCCGCAGCTGGCCTCGCTGACACACGACCCGCACATCGTGGTGGGCACGCCCGGCCGCGTGCAGGAGCACCTAAAGCGCGGCAGCCTGCACGGCGGCGGCATCAAGGTGCTGGTGCTGGACGAGGCCGACCGCATGCTCGACATGGGCTTCAGCGAGGCGATTGACGACATCGTCGGGCGCATCGCCAAACACCATCAGACGCTGCTGTTCTCGGCGACGTACCCGGAGGAGATCCGCGCGGTGAGCCGACGCGTGCAGAAGGACCCGGTCGAGATCACGGTGGAAGCGCCGGCTGAGCAGAAACCGGCGATCGAGCAGCAGTTCATCGAGGTGGAGCCGGCGCACAAGCTCGACGCGCTGGCGCAATTGCTGGCCGGCGAGCGCGGCCAGCACGCCCTGGTGTTCTGCAACATGCGCCGCGACGTCGATGCGGTGGCGCAGGAACTGGACCGTCGCGGTTTTTCCGCATTGGCCCTGCACGGCGACATGGAGCAGCGCGACCGCGACGAGGTGCTGCTGCGCTTCGCCAACAAGAGCTGCAACGTGCTGGTGGCCACCGACGTGGCCGCGCGCGGGCTGGACATCGCCGCGTTGCCGCTGGTGCTCTGCTACGACGTGGCGCACGATCCGGACACCCACACCCACCGCATCGGCCGCACCGGCCGCGCCGGCGAGACGGGCCTGGCGATCACCCTGTGCACGCCGCGCGAGCGGCCGAAGGCGGCGAACATCGAGCAGATCCACGGCGCGCCGCTGCCCTGGCGCACGCTGAAAGTGGCGCCGCCGCGCGGCAAGACCCTGCAGCTGGCGCCGATGAAGACGCTGGTGATCGACGCCGGCCGGCAAGACAAGCTGCGCCCCGGCGACATCCTCGGCGCGCTCACCGGCGACGCCGGGCTGGAAGCACAGGACATCGGCAAGATCGACGTGTTCGCCACCCGCGCCTATGTGGCGATCCGCCGCGCGCTGGCGGCCAAGGCGCTGGAGCGGCTGCGCGCCGGGCGCATCAAGGGCCGCAATTTCCGGGTGCGTCCGCTAGGCTAGGCGCCCCGCCTTCCGGAAGCCGAGCCGATGCCGCGCCGCTCCATCCGTCTCCTCGCCCTCGCCCTGCTCTCGTGCACGGCGGCCGCGCACGCCGCCGACATCCCGGTGTACGGCTACCGCGTCGTGCACGCCTACCCGCACGACACCGGCGCTTATACCGAAGGGCTGTTCTACAAGGACGGCTACCTCTACGAGAGCACCGGCCAACTCGGCCAGTCCAGCGTGCGCAAGGTGGCGCTGGCGACCGGCGAAGTGCTGCAGCGCCACCGCCTGCCCAAGCAGTACTTCGGCGAGGGCATCGTCGACTGGAAGGACCGCCTGGTGCAGCTCACCTGGCAAAGCGGCACCGGCTTCGTCTACGACCTGGCCAGCTTGGCGCCGCAGCGCAACTTCCATTACGAAGGCGAGGGCTGGGCGCTGACCCGCGACGCCACCCATCTGTACATGAGCGATGGCACGCCGGTGCTGCGCGTGCTGGACCCGGAAACGCTGCAGGTGGTGCGCCGCATCCACGTCACCGCCGACGGCGCGCCGGTCGAGAACCTCAACGAGCTGGAGTGGGTCGACGGCGAGATCTACGCCAACGTGTGGCTGACCGACCGCATCGCGCGGATCGACCCGGCCAGCGGCCACGTGGTCGGCTGGATCGACCTCGCCGGCCTGTTCGACATCAGCACGCTGCCGAATCCCGACGACGACGTGCTCAACGGCATCGCCTGGGATGCGCAGCGCAAGCGCCTGTTCGTCACCGGCAAGTGCTGGCCGCAGCTGTTCCAGATCGAACTGGTGAAGCAGCCCGGGCGCTGAGCCCGCGCAACATCAAAGCGCGTCGAGATACGCCGACAGCGCCTGCACGTCGGCTTCGTCGAGCGTGGCGGCCACGCCCTGCATCACCTTGGCGTTGCTGGTGGCGGCGCGCATGCCGCTCCTGAAATCGTGCAGTTCGTGAGCCAGGTACTGGCCGGACTGGCCGCGCAGGCGCGGGAAGCTCGCCCATGGCGGCTGCGGCGCGCTGCTGGGGTGTGGCCGCGGTCCCATGCCGTCCGGACCGTGGCAGCCCTGGCAGGGCGGAATGCCCCTGGCGGGGTCGCCGGCGTGATACAGCTGCGCGCCGCGCGAGGCGACATCGGCGCGGCCGGGGAGCTTCGCTGCCTGCGCGGCGTAGTAGCTGGCCAGGTCGCGCATGTCGGCGTCGCTCAGCGCGGCGGCCTGGCCGCTCATCACCGCGTCGCTGCGCTGGCCGCCCTTGAAGGACTTCAGCTGCACGTACAGGTAGGTGGCCGACTGCCCGGCCAGGTTCGGGAAGTTCGGCGCCACCGCCACGCCGTGCGCGCCATGACAGGCGGCGCACACCGCCGCCTTGCCGGCGCCGGCCTGGGCGTCGCCGCTGACTGCCGGCTGGCGACGCAGATCGAGCATCGCGGCAGGCTTCGTCGCGGCGCCGGCATCCTCCGCCGCCTGCTGCGCGGCGGCACCGCTGGCGAGGCCCGCGCCAAGCAGGCACATCCACAGGAGGCTGGTGCGACAGGTCATCACGGCGCTCCTCACAGTTTCAGGTTCAGCATCACGCCGACCAGGCTGACGTTGTAGTGCAGCTGGCCGCCCTTGTCGGTGTACAGCCGATGGTCGTAGCTGAGCGTGTTGTCGAGGCCGGCGTAGTGCCAGTCGCTGAAGGCGCCGCTCTGGTAGCGGCCGAACAGGCGCACGCCGACGCTGCGGCTGACGGTGAAGCTGAGGCCCAGGTCGAGCGTATTGGTGCGGTACTTGTTGTCGGGGAAGCCGGCCGCCGCCGCGGCCACCGAAGCGGGGTCGCGGGTGGCCAGTGCGCCGATGGTGGCGTAGCTGTAGCCGACGTGGCCGAGCGAGCCGGTGTAGTCGTAGCGCAGGTCCGCGCGCACGCGGCCGAAGTCGTGGCTGAGGCTGAAGCCGCCGTTGCGGTTGCGCTCGCGGTCGAGCTCCCACCACTGGTTGGCGAACGGGTACAGCGGGCCGCCGAGATTCGGGTTGACCTGCTCGGGCGTGCCGAAGACGGCGCCGTTGTCCGGGCCGTCGGCATCGTTGACGTTGGAGATGCCCAGGCGCGAGGTTTCCGCGCCGAGGTAGGCGTTCACCGTGGTGGCCGGGGTCGGCTGCCAATCCCACTGCACGGTGGCGCCGGTGGTGCGCGTGTGCTGCCGGCCGATCAGCGCGTCGTACTGGTCGCGGTTGCCGTAGAAGGTGGCCGACAGCGTGGCCGACTCGCCCCACGGGTAAGTGATGATCGCGCGCGCCTTGCTCTCGGTGCGGTCGGACAGGTCGTACTTGCGCATGTCGGCGACGGTGTGCGCCGGCAGGCCGTTGGCCGGGTCGACGAAACCGGGCAGCGACCTGGAGAAGAACGGCACGTACGGGTCGTAGTTGTACCTGTCGCCGGTGCGCTTCGCGTACTCCCAGCTCAGCCGCACGGTGGCGCCGATCACGTCGCGGCTGACCCAGTCGAACTTGATGCGCTGCTCGTCCACGCGCTTGCGCTCGCGGTACTTCGGCCGGTTGTGGTCGTAGGTGTAGGTGACGCCGAGCGAGCTCTTGCGCCCGGGCTGCCAGTCCGCGCCCAGCTCGAGGACCGTGTCGGTATAACCGAACGGCACGTTGCGCACGGTGACGTTGCGCGACCAGTACAGCGGGTTGGTCGGGTCGAAGATGCCGGTCTCGCCCGGCACCACACTGCCCTGCGAGCCGTTCTCGGAGATGTAGCCATACTGGCCGGTGAGCGGGTTGTAGGCGAGGTAGCGGGTCTTGTTGTCCTCGCGATACCAGCGCAGGCCGGCGTGCCAGCCGAACGCGGGCGTGGGACGGAAGGTGACCCGCGCATCGAACAGGCCGGTGTCGATGCGCGCGTTCGCGCTCTTCTGCGACAGCGCCGCGGTGGTGTTCCAGTTCGCGCACTGGAAGGTGTAGTCGGCCGGCGGCGCGATGTAGATGCCACCGACGCCGGTGCAGGTGGTCGGCGGCAGCAGCGCGTCGTTCTGGCGCATCGTGCCCCACGCGCCGGCCACGCTGAACTGGCCGTTCCACTTCAGCTCGCGCGTCAGGTCCAGCCGCAGGTTGTGGTAGTCGTTGTCCGGCTCCAGCGAGAACTGGCCGTCCTTGATGTCGGCCATCTGCGGCGTGCCCGCCACGTTGTACAGCGCGAACGGACTTTCGAAGTTCAGATGATCCTTGTGGTTGCGGAAGAACGAGCCGTTGTAGGTGGCCAGGAAGCGCCACAGCTTGCCGACGTTGCGCACGCTCAGGTTGATGTCGGTGGTGCGGAAGTCGATCGGCCGCACCGTCTCCAGGATGCCGCCGTCGTCCGGGAACGGGAAGTTGAAGAACATCGAGCCGCCCCACAGGCGGGTGCCGCTGCGCTTCTCGTTGGTGATCGCGGCCGAGCCGATCCAGTCGCGGTACAGCACGCCTTCGTAGCCCAGCCCCGCGCGCGTGCGGGTAAGGCCGAGGCTGCGCCGCGGCGCGGCGGCCGAGACTGCGGCCACCTGCGCCGGCGTGCTGGCGCCGGCCACCAGCGGCGCGGGCAGGGTCAGGTCGGTGCCGCCGACGCCGTTCCAGATCGGGTAGGCGCGGGTCGACACGGTGTGCGGCATGTCGCGGTAGAAGCCCTCGAGGCGGTAGCTGCCGTAGCGGCCGGCGCGCAGGCGGTAGTACTGGTCGTCGCCGCTGAGGCGGCTGCCGCGCAACTCGACGTAGCTGCCGGTCTTGCGGTTGTCGAAATTCAATGCGAACAGACCCAGCACGGCGCCGCTTTTCCAGTCGGCGTACTGGCGGAAATATTCCGCGTTGCGGTCGCCGCCGACGTGCAGGTAACCGAGTTCGATCAGCCCGGCGTAGGTCCAGTCGCCCTGGCCCAGCGGCTTGCCCGCATCGGCCAGCGGCGGATACGGATACAGCGCGCCGGTCGGCGTGCGCCGCATGCCGGCGTGCAGGTACGACACGCCGTCGGGGTCGGCCGGCTGCAGCATCGGCGTCCAGCCGCGCAGGTCGAGTGCGTTGCCGAACTGCATGTCGCCTACCCGAATGGTGCCGCTGGTATCACCGGCGCGCACGTCCGGCGTGCCGGACAGCCCGCACAGCAGGGCCAGCGCCAGGGCTGTCGGCGTCGTGCGATTTCCTTTCAGCGCAAGCATCGTCGGCCTCCGTCACTTGTGGAACTTCGGTCCGGAAGGATTGTTGGAGCCGTGGATATTGCTGTGGCAGGTCAGGCAACCGCGCCCGATCAGCCGCTCGTCCGGATGCGGGCCGGTGCCGAGGCCGGCCGCGCTCTGCAGATCGTTCGGATGCAGCGTCATGGTGTGGCACTGCTGGCACAGCATCGGGACCGGCGCGACCAGCAGAGTCTGCTGGTTGGAGCCGTGCACGTCGTGGCAATTGAGGCAGTTCTGCCGCACCGGCGCGTGCTCGAACAGGAACGGCCCGCGCTTCTCGGCGTGGCAGGTGTAGCAGGTCTCGTTGACCGTATCGGTCTTCAGCAGCGGCCTGGTGATCGAGCCGTGCGGGTTGTGGCAGTCGGTGCAGGCCATCTGCCCTTCCGGCAGCGGCATGTGCGAACGGCGGTTGAACTTGGCGCGGATGTCCTGGTGACAGGTGGCGCAGACCTCGTTGATCGAGGATTTCGCCAGCACGCCTTCGGGCGACAGCCGCGCCATCGGGTTGTGGCAGTCGGTGCAGGACAGCCCGCGGTTCTGGTGCACCGAGCCGATCCAGTGCTGGCGCGCGCCGCCGGCATGACAGGCGAGGCAGACTCCGGCCTGGGTCGGCGGCGGGGTCTGGCTGTCGTGGGTGAAGCCGATGATCAGGCCGGGTGCGGCCGGATCCTTGGCGTGCGCGGACCCCGGGCCGTGGCAGCTTTCGCAGGCCGCCTGCGGGCCGGTATTGGCCGCGCCGGCACGGAACGAGGCCACGTGCAGCGTGTGCGAGGCCTGGACGTTCTCCTGCGCGTGGCAGGCCACGCAGCTTTTCGCGCCGATCGGGTCGGCCTGCGGCGCCAGCGGATTGGGCGGGATCGAAGCGGCATCGAACGGCGTGGCCGGGCTGTCGCCCATGTCCGCCGGGTGCGGGTTGCCGGCTCGTGCCGCGCCCGCGCCCATGTCGGTAGCCGGCAGCATGCGGGCGATGTCGCTCTGGCTGAGGCCGCCGGCGGGGGTGGCATGCGGCTCCGGCGCGGCGCTGCCAGCCGCCGTCTGCTGCGCCTGCACCTCGCGTGCCCCCAGCAGCATGGCGCCGGCAGTCGACGCGGCGCCCAGCACGACGGCAAGCAACAGCGAAATCGCACGCATGGCTGGAACTCCTTGGCTAGCGTCAACACTCGAAGCGACCGGCCGGCGTCATCCTGCGCGGCCTGCGCCTCGACGCCTGCAGCCCTGTCCCGACGCCGTAGTATTTCCCCGGGCCAATGAGATTGATAAGCCCTTTCATGTTGCGTTTAATATCCATGATGCGAGAACAATCTTTCGAGATTGCGCGACGCAACAAGACAGTTGCCCCGCTCCGCCACCCCGACTTCAGGGACCCGCCGTGCAGGATCTGACCGACATCTACTATTTCGTGCAGGTGGTGGAACTGGGCTCGTTCACCGCCGCCAGCAAGGCGCTGGGCGTGGCCAAGTCGCAGCTGAGCTTCCGCGTGGCACGGCTGGAGACCAGCCTCGGCGTGCGGCTGATCCAGCGCACCACGCGGCGCTCGCACGTCAGCGAAATCGGCCAGCGCTACTACGAACAGTGCCGGCAGCTGCTGGCCGCCGCCGAACAGACCCAGCGCGTGATCGACGAGGCGCAGGCCGCGCCGCGCGGACGCATCCACGTGGCCTGTCCGGTGCTGTTCGCACAGCTGCTGCTGGCGCCGATCCTGGTCGAATTCCTGCGGCGGCACCCCGAAGTGCAGGTGGACCTGGACATCTGCCACCACGAGGTCGACGTGATCGCCGGCGGCTACGACATCGCCTTCCGCGTGCACGATTCGCTCAAGGATTCCAGCCTGGTCATGCGCAGCTACGGCATGGATCCCCAGGTACTGGTGGCCAGCCCCGAGCTGTTGCGGCGCCAAGGCCAGCCCACCCGGCCGACGGATCTCAAGCGCCTGTCCAGCGTGGGCGTGATCAATGCGGAAGGCCGGCATTTCTGGCACCTGCAGGCGGCCGACGGGCGCACCCAGCAGGTGGAGCACCGTCCCAGCCTGACCAGCGACGACCCGCAGGTGCTGTACCAGGCGGTGGTCGGCGGCATCGGCGCGGCGCAGCTGCCGCAGTTCATCTGCCGCGAGGCGATCGCCGACGGCCGGCTGGTGCCGCTGCTGCCGGCGTGGTCGCTGCCCGCCGGCAACGTGCATGCGGTGTATCCCTCGCGCCACGGCCACACCCCGGCGCTGCGCAGCTTCATCGACTTCCTGGCGCAGTCCATGCCGCAGGCGCTGCGCCGCACCCAGCAGGGCGCGCCGGCCGAGCCCGCGAAAGTCGCCGCGGAAAACCCGGTTGCCGGTTGAAACCGCGCCGGCTACGCGCCCCGCAGCCTGCCGGCCGCCGCGCGGCCGGCGAGCAGGCCGCTGGCGAAGCAGGCGGTGAGCAGGTAGCCGCCGGTGGGCGCCTCCCAGTCGAGCATTTCGCCCGCGCAGTACACGCCGGGGCGCTCGCGCAGCATCAGGTTCTCGTCCAGTGCCTCCAGCCGCACGCCGCCGGCGGTGCTGATCGCCTCGGCAACCGGTCGCGGCGCGCGCAGGCGCAGCGGGAGAGCCTTGAGCTGCGCGGCCAGCGCCGCCGGATCGGCCAGGGTGGCCTTGTCGGTGAGCTCGAACAGCAGCGCGCACTTCGCCGCGTCCAGCCCCGCGCGGCGGCGCAGCCAGTCGCCGAGGCTGTGCTTGCCGCGCGGCGCGGCGAGGCGACCGGCCAGCACGCTTTCGGCGTAGCCGGGCACCAGGTCCAGCCGCAGCACGGCTTCGCCGCGTGCGGCCAGCTGTTCGCGCAGCTCGGCGCCGATCGCGTAGATCAGGCTGCCCTCGATGCCGTACTCGCTGAGCACGCATTCGCCCTGGCGCGCATGGGCCACGCCATGGCGATCGACCCAGTGCGCCACCACCGGCTTCAGCGGGGCGCCGGCGAAACGGGTGGCCAGATGCGCGCTCCACGCCAGCTCGAAGCCGCAGTTGGCCGGTTGCAGCGGTGCAACGTCGATACCGGCTTGCTCGAGCGGTGCCACCCAGGCCCCATCGGAACCCAGCTGCGGCCAGCTGGCGCCGCCGAGCGCGAGAATCGTCCCCGCGGCCTCCACCGTGCGTTCGCCCTGCGCCGTGGCGAAGCGCAGCGCTGCGCCGTCCCAGCCGAGCCAGCGGTGGTGCATGTGGAAGGCCACGCCCGACTCGCGCAGGCGGCGCAACCAGCCGCGCAGCAGCGGCGCCGCCTTCAGGTCGAGCGGAAATACCCGGCCCGAGCTGCCGACGAAGGTTTCCACGCCGAGGTCGCGGGCCCAGCGGCGCAGCGCCTGCGCGTCGAACGCGTCCAGCCAGCGCGCCACCACCTCGCGGCGCGCGCCGTAGCGCTCGACGAAACGCGCGTGCGGCTCGCCATGGGTCAGGTTGAGGCCACCCTTGCCGGCCAGCAGGAATTTCCGCCCCACCGAACCCTTCGCGTCGTACAGGTCGACCGCCACGCCGGCCGCGCACGCGGCCTCTGCCGCCATCAGCCCGGCCGGACCGCCGCCGATGATCGCCAGTCGGGGAAAAGCTTGCCGGGTCATCCGCACATGGTCGCACGCCGTTTGTGCACGATGCACGGCCAGATGGCGCCACCTGCCGCCACCCACCGAACCGCTACCGGCTGGCCAACTGAATCACGAATAAACCGGACCAGCCGGTGCCACGGGATTTAGGAATGACCGGCCCGGTGGACCCTCGGAAAATCCACGCGATATATTACGTGCCGTTCCAGATAAAATCGCTCAAGACGCAAACAATTACGCAGAAATCGACATATTAAGCGCCCGCATCACGATGCTTCCTCCCACTCTGATCAATGAGTAACGCAGGCGTCCTCGTTCTGCGTCCGCTCGAGGCGGATGAAGGAGTCGCGCCTTGGCAACGACGATTGCCGAAAATAATTGCGCTACCGCCACCCCAACGTAATTCCATGATTATGTGACGGCAATCACCAGTCATTTCAAAAAGTCCTATTGACTGGTTTCCTGCGCAACTCCTACCGTCGCCGCGTTCGCCAATGGGGAGCTTGGCGAATGATCCTGCCGCGCTTCTGCAAGACCATTTCGATTATTCGGCCCTCGGGGAAAGCTGAGGGGGCCACGCGCGAAACACGGGATCGCAGGGCAATCCTAGAAAACTCCGTGCCGTGTCTGTCCACGGTACTCCATGACATGAGGTCCTCACGACCCCATCGGGTTCGTTCGCCTCAAAAACTTCGGGAGCTCCATATGCTAGGCAATATTCGAATGAAGTCGTGGGCCATCGCGGCGGGGGTCGCCATCATGGCGGCATCCAGCGCGGCGGCCACCTCGGCGGGACCCGGCGCTGCCGCGCCGGCGGCGGCAAGCCACCCGACCACCAACCCCTACTCGCCGGCCTACGGGCATGCTTACCGCCACGGCGTGTTTCCCACCAGGGAAGCGCATGCCCGGATGAAGCAGTACCAGGCGCTGCAGGCAACCACCGCAGCCGCCACCGGTACGGAAACGCTCAGCTACGGCGGCGGCGTGGACGGCATCGGCGTCACCAGCGGCACGCCGAAGGTCTACCTCGTGGTCTACGGCAGCCAGTGGGGCACGGCCAGCACCAACGGCAGCGGCAACATGACCCTCTCGGGCGACGCCTATGGCGCCGTGCCTTACCTGGAAAACCTGTTCAAGGGCCTGGGTACCGGCGGCGAGCTGTGGTCGGGCGTGATGACGCAGTACTGCGATGGCTCCTCGGTAACCACCGGCGCCACCTTCTGCCCCAGTGGCGCCCCGACCATCGGCTATCCGACCGGCGGCGCCTTCGCCGGCATCTGGTACGACAATTCGGTGGCTTCGCCGTCCAATGCCACCGGCGCCCAGCTCGCGCAGGAAGCGATCAAGGCCGCGCAGCATTTCGGCAACACCACGGCGGCTTCCAACCGCTACGCGCAGTACGTGATCCTGTCGCCGACCGGCACGCACCCGGACGGCTTCAACACCAGCTCCGGGCAATTCTGCGCCTGGCACGACTGGAACGGCGACCAGAGCGTGAGCTCGCCGGTTGGCGACGTGGCGTTCACCAACATGCCCTACGTGCATGACATGGGCACGAGCTGCGGCATGAACTCGGTCAACGGCAGCGCCGGTGCGCTGGACGGTTTCTCGATCGTGGAAGGTCATGAGTATGCCGAGACCGTCACCGACCAGAACCCGGCCGGCGGCTGGACCAACCACACCGGCGACGCGACCTACAACGGCCAGGAAAACGGTGACGAGTGCGCCTGGATCAGCTCCGGTCAGGGCGCCACGGCGAACGTGACCATGGGCAACGGCACCTATCCAATGCAGAGCACCTGGTCGAACGACACCAACGAGTGCGACCTCTCCCACCCGATCGTGGGCGGCGGCACCTCGACGGGCGGCACGCCGGTGGCGAACTTCAGCTACACCACCAGCGGCCTCACCGCCAACTTCACCGACAGCTCCACCGACAACGGCGGCACGCTTTCCGCGCACGCGTGGACCTTCGGCGACAGCAGCACTTCGACCGCCACCAACCCGAGCCATACCTATGCGGCGGCCGGCACCTACAGCGTCACCGAGACGGTGACCGACAGCGTGAACGGCCAGACCAGCTCGAAGACGGCCTCGGTGACGGTCTCCAGCTCCAGCCCGTCCCAGCTGCTCGGCAACACCGGCTTCGAGAGCGGCGCGTCCTCGCCGTGGTCGATGAGTTCCGGCACGCTGTGCAGCAACAGCGGCTGCTCGGGCGAGGTGGCCCACAACGGCGCCTGGTTCGCCTGGCTGGACGGCTACGGCACCACCCACACCGACACCTTGTCGCAGTCGGTGGCCATCCCGAGCGGCAAGACCTCGGCCACCCTGTCGTACTACCTGCACATCGACACCTCGGAAAGCGGCTCGACCGCGTATGACAAGCTGAAGGTGCAGGTGCTCAACAGCTCGGGCACGGTGCTCGCCACGCTGGCCACCTTCTCGAACGTGAATGCCGCCAGCGGCTACACCGTGCACACGGCCAACCTCTCCGCGTACATCGGGCAGACGGTGACGATCAAGTTCACCGGCAGCGAGGACTCGTCGCTGCAGACCTCGTTCGTGCTCGACGACATCACGCTGACCGTGCAGTAAAGCCTTCGCACGCGTAGCGGCAACACCCGGGGCCCGGTCGGCGACGACCGGGCCCTTTCCATGGGAGCCCCGGCCCGCGCGCCGCGCGCGCGTTGTATCGTGATGGCTGGCCCATCGCCCGCGGACTCCGTCATGCCCCGTTTCCTGCCCTGCCTGTTCCTCGCCATGCTGCCTGCGGCAGCCGCCGCCCAGGCGGGCGCGCCGCCTACGGCCATGCCGCACGAGCAAGCCTCGCTGCACGCACTGGCCAGCGCGCCCAGCGAGGCCGAACTGCGGGCCACGATCACCGCCCTGGTCGGCTTCGGCACCCGCCACACGCTGTCCGACACGAAGTCCGATACCCGCGGCATCGGCGCCGCGCGGCGCTGGGTGAAAGCACGCTTCGAGGCGATCTCGCGCGATTGCGGCGGCTGCCTGGAGGTGGTCACACCCGCGCAGACCTTCAGCGGCAAACGCATCCCCACGCCCACCGAAGTGATGGACGTGGTGGCGATCAAGCGCGGCAAGGGCGACCCGAACCGGGTGATCGTGATGAGCGGCCACCTCGACTCGCGCGTCAGCGACGTGATGGACGCCAGCAGCGACGCGCCCGGCGCGAATGACGACGCTTCCGGCGTCGCCGCCCTGATCGAAGCCGCGCGGCTGCTGTCGAAGCAGACCAACGACGCCACCCTGGTATTCGCCGCGCTGTCCGGCGAGGAGCAGGGCCTGTACGGCGGCAAGGTGCTGGCCGACTACGCGGTCGCGCATGGCTGGCGGGTCGAGGCCCAGCTCAACAATGACATCGTCGGCAACAGCCAGGGCCAGAACGGGGCGACCGACAACACCACGGTGCGGGTGTTCTCCGAGGGCACCAAGAGCAACGAGACGCCGGCCCAGGCAAACTACCGCCGTTATCACGGCGGCGAAGTGGATTCGCCCTCGCGCAACCTCGCCCGCTACCTCGACCGCCTCGCCGGCAACTATCTGCCCGACTTCCAGGTGCGCATGGTCTACCGCACCGACCGCTACGGCCGCGGCGGCGACCAGGTGCCGTTGCTGGAAGCAGGCTACCCCGCCGTGCGCGTCACCGAGGCGCACGAGAACTACACCCGGCAGCACCAGGACCTGCGCACCGAGGGCGGCGTCCGTTACGGCGACACCATCGACGGCATCGACTTCCGCTACCTCGCCCGCGTCACCGCGCTGAATACCATCGCCATGGCCGCACTGAGCCGCGCGCCGGCGCCGCCAAGCGGCGTCGACAGCGAGGGCGCGGTAGCCACCGACACCACGCTGAAGTGGCGCAAGGTGCCCGGCGCCGCCGGCTACCGGGTGCACTGGCGCGACACCACCGCGGCGCAATGGCAGCACGCGCGCGCGGTGGGCGACGTCGACCAGGCGGTGCTCAAGGACGTGGTGATCGACGACTGGTTCTTCGGCGTGTCGGCAGTCTCGGCCGACGGCTACGAGAGCCCGGTGGTGTTTCCCGGCGACGCCGGCAGCTTCGCGCGCTCGCCGGCGCCCGCCAGCCGGCCCTGAGCCGGCAGCCACTGCGCCATTTCGACGCCGAGGGTGCCGTCGAATTCGCCCTCGAAGATTATCCGGAACAGCAAAAAGCACCCTCGCCCGCAACAACTTTCGCATTAATCGCAATTAATTGATGCCGATTAATAATGCAGTGGAATGGAAGGCATTTTTCGCCGCGAACATCCGCGCCTTGATTCGACATTTGAAAAAATCCTATTGACGATTTTTACCCGCCTGACCTAGCTTGGCGGGATTCGCTGATCGGGGAGGTTGGCGAATGGTCCCCGAGGGAGGCCCGGCAATACCGGGATCCCGGAAAAGCGGCGGCGGTCTTGTCCCAAGGATGCAATCAAGGACGACCGCTGGTATTCACGGGATCCCAGTCAGGCCCACCACGACACCAGTCGCCGCCAACGATGCGGCCATTCCTGCATGGGGCCATTCGGCCGCATCGGATCCGTTTGTCCAGAAAATCCACGGGGAGTCCTATGTCGACGTCATTGAAGCGCCATCTGCTCATCGCATTCGCCAGCACCGCCCTGCTCGCCGCCACCCTCGGCTCGGCGGTCGCCGGCAACACGGATGAATTCGCACCGAACCCGTATGCGCCCTCGTACGGGCACCCCTATCGCCACGGCGCGGTGCCCACCCAGGAAGCGCTGGCCCGCATGCGCCAGTACGACAACCTGCACGCCGCCAAACCCGGCAGCGGCACGTCCACCAGCTCGAAAACGCTGAGCTACGGCGGTGGCGTGGATGGCATCGGCGTCACCAGCGGCACGCCGAAGGTCTACATCGTGGTCTACGGCAGCCAGTGGGGCACCGCCGGCACCGACGCCAACGGCAACATGACCCTCAGCAACGACCCGGTGAACGCCGTGCCGTACCTGCAGAACCTGTTCAAGGGCCTGGGCACCGGCGGCGAACTGTGGTCGGGCGTGATGACCCAGTACTGCGACGGCAGCGGCGTCTCCACCGGCGCCACCTTCTGCGCGACGAGCGCCAGCCACATCGGCTATCCCTCGAACGGCGCGCTGGTCTCCGTCTGGTACGACAACTCGGTGGCCTCGCCGTCCAACGCCACCGGCGCGCAGCTGGCGCAGGAGGCGATCAAGGCCGCGCAGCATTTCGGCAACACCACCGCCGCCGCCAACCGCTACGCGCAGTACATCATCCTGTCGCCGACCGGCACGCACCCGGACGGCTTCAACACCTCCACCGGCAACTTCTGCGCCTGGCACGACTGGCAGGGCGACAACTACGGCATCACCTCGCCGGTCGGCGATGTGGCCTTCACCAACATGCCGTACGTCTACGACATGGGCACCAGCTGCGGCGAGAACTTCGTCAACAGCGGCGCCCAGGGCCTGGTGGACGGCTTCTCGATCGTCAACGGCCACGAGTACGCCGAGACGGTGACCGACCAGAACCCGGCCGGCGGCTGGACCAACCACGTCAAGGGCTCCCGCAGCAAGGGCCAGGAGAACGGCGACGAGTGCGCCTGGATCAGCTCGGGTCAGGGCAAGTCGCAGAACGTGGTGATGGGCAACGGCAGCTACGCGATGCAGAGCACCTGGTCGAACGACACCAACGAGTGCGACATCACGCACCCGATCGTGCTGTAAGAGGCGGCATCCGCCGCCCGCCTGCGGGCGGCGCGGCGGGTACGTACAGCGGCAAGGACCATGGCCCGCTCGGCGACGATCGGGCCATTTTTTCCTGGCAAGGCGGCGCTTCGCGCGCGGCCAGTGGCGGGAGAAGCGGCGCCGGCCAGCCCTGCGGCCGCGCCGCGCCGGTCGAGTCCACCCGGCGGGCGAGCCCGCACCCGCCGCCTCAATCGCGCTGGAACAGCGCCGGCTCGGGCCGGTGCAGGCTGAAGCCCTGCACCCGGTTCACGCCCAGCGCGGCCAGCGCGCGCACGGTTTCCGCGTCGGCCACCCATTCGGCAACCACCTCCAGGCCGAGCCGGTGGCCGATGTCGGTGACCGCCCTGACCATCAGGTGGCTGACCGGATCGGTGAGCATGTCGCGCACGAAGCTGCCGTCGATCTTGATGATGTCCAGCGGCAGGTTTTTCAGATAGGTGAACGAGGACATCCCGGCGCCGAAGTCGTCCAGCGCGATCCGGCAGCCCACCGCGCGCAGCTGCTCCATGAAGCGCACCACCGGCGACAGGTTGCGCACCGCCACCGTCTCGGTGATCTCGAAGCACACCCGCGACGGCTCCACCCGGTAACGCCGCAGCAACTCGATGATGCGGCCGGCCAGTTCCTCGTCCTCGACGCTGGCGCCGGACAGGTTGATCGCGACCATGCGCAGCGCGCCGCCGGCCGGGTGCAGCCGGTCGAAGTTCGCTAGCACGGTCTCGATCACCCAGCGGTCGACCACCGGCATCAGGCCGTAGCGCTCGGCCGCCGGCATGAACACGCCGGGCACCACCAGCTGGCCGGACTCCTCGCGGAAGCGCAGCAGCACCTCGATGTCCGGCTCGCCGCCGGCGGTCAGCGGCAACGGCCAGATCTCCTGGTAGGTGAGCACCAGGCGATGCTCGTCGATGGCCCAGCGCAGGCGGTTCGCCCACTCCATCTCGCTGTGCCGGCGCGCCGTCTGGTCGTCGCGTTCGGAATAGAAGTGCACGCGGTTGCGGCCGAGCTCCTTGGCCATGTAGCAGGCGGTGTCGGCCTGGGCCAGCAGGTCCTTCACCAGGATGCCGGGGCGGTCGATCATGACCCCGCCGATGCTGGCGCTGATCATGTAGCTGCGCTGTTCCCAGATGAACACGTAGCCGTCGATGCAGCGGCGCATGCGCTCGGCGAGCCGTTCGGCGTCCGCGCGATCGGCCACGCCGGACACCAGCACGCCGAACTCGTCGCCGCCGAGCCGCGCCAGCATGTCGGTGCCGCCCAGCTGCTTGCGCATCACGATCGCCAGCTGCGCCAGCAGCTGGTCGCCGGCGAGATGGCCGGAGGTGTCGTTGATCAGCTTGAACTGGTCCAGGTCGATGTACAGCAGCACCGCCAGCGGCGCGCCGGCCAGGGTCACGTCCAGCGCGCGGTGCAGGCGGTGTTCGAATTCGCGCCGGTTGTACAGCTCGGTCAGCGCGTCATGGCTGGCCTGGTGGCTCAACAGCTCGGTCAGCTGGCGCTGTTCGCTGATGTCGCTGGCCACCATCAGCAGCTTGCTGCGCCCGCTCAGCGCCACCCGCGAGATCGCCACGCTGGCCCAGAAACCGCCGCCGACGTCGCTGCGCAGGAGCGCGTCGATGCGCCCGCAGCCGCGGGTGTCGTCGCGCTGCAGCTGCGTGCGCAGCTCCGGGTCGCCGAACAGCTCGGGCAGCCTGCGCTCGGTCACGTCGAAGCCGAGGCGGTCGCGCGCCGCCTGGTTGGCGTAGGTGATCGTGCCGTCGGCGGCCTCGGCCAGCAGCACCAGCGCCGGCAGCAGGTCGTTGAGGGCGCGGAAGCGCTTCTCGCTCTCGCGGTAGCGGCGGCTCATGCGCCAGCCCTGCGCCAGGGCGCGCTGGCGGGTGCTGGCGACCGAGTACACCAGCAACGCCAGCAGCACGCTGGCCAGCACACCGGCCAGCAGGATGCCGCCGCCGCTGCCGATCAGCCGAGGGCCACGCTGCGGCAGCGAGCGCACCTCGACGCTCCACGTGCGTCCGCCATACGCGAACCTGTTTTCGTAGCGGTAACCGTCGCCCGCCCGCCAGGGGCCGCTATCCGAGTCGAACAGCAGCACCGCCTGCGGCGCACTGACGTCGCTGACCCGCAGGCGCAGATTGCGTGCCAGCCGCTCGGGCAGCGCCTCGCCGATCAGGCCATCCAGCCGGAACGAGGCCGCGACCGAGCCGCGCATGCGGCTGCGCCGCTCCGCGGTGGTTTGCGGCGGCGGCCCGGAGCTGTAGATCGGCAGCCGCAGGGTGATCCCCTCGCCGGTCGTGTCGGAGCCGGCCAGCTGCACCAGGCGGAACGGTGCCGACAGGGTCGCCCGGTCGCTGTCGCGCGACGCCAGCAGGCTGGCGAAGTTGTTCGGCTGGGTGGCCACGTCGAGCCCGATGACGCCTTCGTTGCCGGCCAATGGCCGGACCCAGCGGCTGATGTAGTGCTCGCCGTCCGGCCGCAGCTCGCGCTGCGCATAGGCCAGCGCGAGCAGGCTGGGGAACTGTTCGCGCGGGTGCATGTTGGCGTAGAAGCCGGCGTACTCGCCCTCGTCCACCTCTTCGGAGGAGAGGAACAGCGATTGCGCGGCACGCAGCAGCGATTCGGCGGCCTGCAGCCGGCCTTGCAGCGAGGCCAGCGCCTTGTTGGCCAGCTCGTCGCGGATCAGCGTGCGCTCGACCTGCAGCCGCTGCTGCTGCTGATGATGGATGAACACGGTCAGCGCCAGCCCCGACAGCAGCGCCAGCAGGCTCCACAGCCAGCTGGTCAGGCGCCGCCGCGAAGGCAACGGCAGCGCGACATCGGACTCGCCACGGCCGTCGGCCGCCATCGGATGGAGTTCGTCGTAGTCCTTGTTTCGGGGCAAGGGATTCACCACGCGATGCCGTGACCGGCGATGGTACACAACTGTGCCGCGGGCGCCATGCCCGGCGACGGCTCAGCGCTGCCCGCGCGGCTTGGCACGATGCGTGGGGGTGGCAGTCCACGGGTCGTCCGGCCACGGGTGGCGCGGGTAGCGGCCCTTCAGTTCCTTTTTCACCTCCGGGTAGGTGCGCTCCCAGAAGCCCTTCAGGTCCTGGGTCACCTGGATCGGCCGCCCGGCCGGCGACAGCAGGTGCAAGGTGACCGGGATGCGCCCGCCGCCCACGCGCGGCGTATCGGCCAGGCCGAACAGTTCCTGCAGCTTCACCGCGAGCACGGGCGGCTGGTCTGCGCTGTACTCCAGCCGGCGGTGCTGCCCGCTCGGCACGAGCAGGCTTTCGGGCGCCTGCGCGTCGAGCGCGTGGCGCTGCGCGTGGTCCAGCCGCGCGAGCATCGCCTGCGTCAATGCCTCCGCGCCGAGCGCGTCGAGCCGGTGCCTGCCGTCGAGATGCGGCGCCAGCCATTCCTCCAGCGAGGCCAGCAGCGCCGGCTCGGAAACATCCGGCAAACCCAGCTCGGGCATCCACGCGCGCAGCGCCTGCATGCGGGCACGCAGCCGCCGCGCATGCTCGCTCCACGGCAGCGCGTCGAGACCCTGCGCGCGCACGGCGGCCAGCAGCGCCGGCAGCGCGTCGGCGGGTTGCACCGGCACGCTGCGCCGCTCCAGCACGATCGCGCCGAAGCGCCGCTCGTCGAACGCCTCCGCGGCGCGGCGTTCGTCGTTCCAGCGCAGCGTGCGTTCGCGGTTGAAGCGCAGCGGGTAGTCGCGCTCCAGCACGCGCGGGTCGAACGGCGCGGCGGTGAACACCAGGCTGTCGCGCGCCTCCAGGCGCAGGTCCAGCACCACCAGCCACGGCTCGCCGAGCAGCGCGGTGTGCTCGTGCAGGCGCGCGCCGCGACCGTTGGCCAGCGTGTAGCGCAGCGGGTTGGCCTCGTCGCGGCGCGCGATGCGGTCAGGGAACGCATGCAGCAGCAGATCGCCGACCGCGTGGCTGTCCGGCGTGCCGCTGGCGGCGCTGCGCACATCCAGGCGCCGACGCCAACCCTTGCTGGCCTGCTCGATTGCCGCCAGCGCGCCGCTGTCCGCTTCGCCGCGCGGCAGGCCGCCGCGGCGGTCGCGCCACGCATGCAGGGCGGCCACCCGCGCCCGGAAATCGTCGCTGCGCGCCTGCGTGCCGCGCAGCGGCGATCGCGCTTCCATCAAGGCCAGCAGATCGGCGACCAGTGCACGCAGCTCCGTCGGCGCGCGCACGGCGGCGGCACCGAGCCGCGGCGTGGCGCCCAGTTCCAGCATGCGCCGGCCCAGCGCAGTGATGCGGCCATCGGCGTCCACCGCGGCAAGGTTCGCCAGCAGCTCGCGCGCCTGCGCCAACGCGCCGGGCGGTGGCGGGTCCAGCCAGCGCAGCTCGTCGCTGCCCCAGGCGGCCAGTTCCAGCGCCAGGGCGGAGAGTTCCGCCTGCGCGATCTCCGCGCTGCGCGCGAGGTCGAGCCGCCGGCTTTGCGGCCACAGCCGGTACGCCGTACCCGCGGCCACGCGACCGGCGCGGCCGGCGCGCTGGTCGGCCGAGGCCTGCGCGATGACCACGGTCTCCAGCCGGGTGAAGCCGGAGTTCGGATCGAAGCGCGGCTCGCGCGCCAACCCGCTGTCGATCACCGCGCGAATGCCAGGCAGGGTGACGCTGGACTCGGCCACGTTGGTAGCCAGCACGATGCGCCGCGTGCCCGCTTCGGCCGGCGCCAGCGCGGCCTGCTGCTCGGCCAGCGACAGTTCGCCGTGCAGCGGCACCACGTCGATACGCACATCACCCCTTCTCCCGTCGGCGACCGTCAGGAAGTCCCCTTGTGGGTGAGAAGGTGCCCCGACAGGGGCGGATGAGGGTACGGTCGAAGCGCGGCCTCCCGCTCCGCCCGAACCCTCTCCCCCAACCCCTCTCCCGAAGGGAGAGGGGAGCGAAAGCGCAGCGTCGCGTACCACGGTTTCTTCAAGGATCGCCTGCGCCCGCGCGATCTCGCGCCGTCCCGGCAGGAACGCCAGCACGTCGCCCTCGTTCTCCGCCAGCGCCAGTCGCGCCACGCGGGCGAGCTGCTGTTCCGGCGTCTCCTGCGCGCGCGCCGGCGGATACTCGATGCGCACCGGGAAGCTGCGGCCGGCACTGCTGAGCCGCGGCGCGTCCAGCCAGGCCGCGATGCGCTCGCCGTCCAGCGTGGCCGACATCACGAGCAGGCGCAGATCCGGCCGCAGCGTGGCCTGCACCTCAAGCGCCAGCGCGGCGCCGAGATCGCCGGCGAGGTGGCGTTCGTGGAACTCGTCGAACACGATCGCGCCGATCCCGGCCAGCTCCGGATCGTGCTGGATCAGCCGGGTGAGGATGCCTTCGGTGACCACCTCGATGCGCGTGGCCGCGCTGACCTTCGACTCGAAGCGGATGCGGTAGCCGACGGTCTGCCCGACCGCTTCGCCCAGCTGTTGCGCCATGAACTGCGCGGCGGCGCGCGCGGCGATCCGGCGCGGCTCCAGCATCACGATCCTGCCGCCCGCCAGCCACGGCGCGTCGAGCAGGGCCAACGGCACCTGGGTGGTCTTGCCCGCACCCGGTGGCGCCTCCAGCACCAGCCGCGGCGTCGCGGCCAGCGACGCGCGGATCTCGGGCAGCAGCGGGGTGATCGGAAACGACGACGGCGCACTCATCGCGCCGATGATAGCGGGCGCCATTGCGCGCCGGCCCCGGCGCACGCCGGGGCGGCCTCGCGCTACGGCTTGGCGGGGGCGTGGGCCGGCGCGCGCAGCGGCGCCAGCGACTCGAACTTGCTCTGGTAGTCGTCGGTCATCTGCTTGGCGTCGGCGCCGCCGCGGATCACCCGCGGCGTGATCAGCACGATCAGCTCGGTGCGGTTGCGGCTGCGGCTGGTGGTGCCGAACAGCCGCCCCAGCAGCGGCACGCGGTTGAGCCCGGGGACGCCGGTGTCGGTGTTGCCCTCGGCCTGCTGGATCAGGCCGCCGAGCAGCACGGTCTGGCCGCTCTGCACGGCGACCTGGGTGGCCAGCTTGCGCTGCGAGATGGCCGGGTTGCCGTTGACCAGCGGCACCGACTTGTCGGCCTGGCTGACTTCCTGGCTGATGTTCATGTAGACCAGGCCGCCGGGATTGATCCGCGGCTGCACGTTGAGGATCACGCCGGTGCTCAGGTAGCTGACCTGACTGTAGCTGGTGGGATTGCCCAGGCCGGTGTTCACGCTGGTCTGGTTGATCGGAATCTGGTTGCCGACCGCGATGCTGGCCACCTGGTTGTTCATCACCACCATCGACGGCGCCGACAGCGTCTTGGTGTTGCCGCTGGTCTCCATCGCGCGCACGGCGACCTGCAGGTCGCTGTTGAGGAAGGAGTAGAAGAACGGCTCGCCGCGGAACGCGTTGCCGCCCTGGCCCAGGCCGAGCTGGCGATGACGGTACGGCTGGCCGGGGATGATGTTGCCGCTGCTGTCGGTGGTGCTGCCGGTGAGCCCCTCCAGGTACCACTGCACGCCGAACTGGAACTCGCCGGTGAGGGCGACCTCGAGGATGCGCGTCTCGATCTGCACCTGCAGCGGCACGTTGTCGAGCTTGCTGATCGCCGCCTTGATCTCCTCCCACTGCGATGGGCGCGCACGCACCAGCAGCTGGTTGCTGCCGTCGACCGAGCTGATCCGCACGCTGCCGTCGCTGGAGCTGTACTGCTGCTCGCTGGCCGCGCCGTTGCCGCCGCCGGCTGCGTTGCCGCCGAACGCGGCGGCGCTGCTGCCGAAGCCGCCGGCCGCGCCGGTGCTGTCACGGCCACCGCCGGTGGCACCGAAGCCGCTGCCGCCCATGCCGGCGTTGACCTGCCCGCCACCGCGCGAGGCGTCGGCCGGGTTGCCGAAACCGCCGGCGGTGCTGCCCATGCTGGTCGCGCCGGCGTTGTCGGCGCTGCCCAGGGTGGCGCCGGTCAGCCCCGGCCCGACCTGGCCGCCGTTGTCACCGCCGCCGCTGCCGGCGCCGGTGGCGTAGATCTGCGCCAGGTACCGCGCCATGTCCGACGCCTTGATGTTGCGCACGTCGTAGACGAACAGCTGCGGCTCGTTGCCGCCGCCGCGGTCGATGCGGGCGATCCAGTCGCCGACTTCCTGCAGGTAGTCGCTCTGCGTGCTGATCACCACCAGCGCGTTGGTGCGCTCGATCGGGATGAAGCGCAGCATGCCGGCCAGCGGGGTGTTGCCGTGTTCGCCGAACATCGCGTCCAGCTTCGGCATCAGCTCGCCGACCTTGGCGTACTGCAGGTTGAACACGCCCACCGACATGCCGCGCAGCCAGTCGACGTCGAAGGTGCGCACCATGCTCTGGTAGTTGGCCAGTTCCTGCGGCGTGCCGGCCATCACCAGCAGGTTGCGCGCCGGATCGACCAGCAAGGTGGCGTCGGGCCGCGCGAACGGCTTGATCAGCTTCTGCATCTCGCTGGCGGAGATGTAATGCAGCGGGAACAGCCGCGCCTGCAGGCCGCCCTGGGGGGCGGCGGCGCCCAGGCTGGGCACCAGGTTGCCGGCCACCGCGTCCTTCTGCGGCATCACCACGTAGCCGCCCGCGCGGTGCACCAGCGCGTTGCCGGTCCACGACAGCAGGGTTTCCAGGATCGGCAACGCCTGGCTGGCATCCACCGGCTCGGCGGTGGCGAACGAGATGTTGCCCTGCACGCCGGGCACGATGGTGTAGTTCTGCTTGAGCAGGTCGCCGAGGATCGCCTTGACCACCGCCTGCACCGGCTGGTTCTCGAAGTTGAAGGTGACCGCGCCGTTGCCGCTGGCGGCCGGCCGCGGCGTAGCCAGCGCGCCGGGCCGCACGAACCGGCCGCTGCCGTGGCTGACCTCGGCGGTCGCCGCCGCGGCGGGGCGGTTGCCGCCGTCGCCGTTCAACGGCAGCGGCGCCGGTACCGGGTTCTGCGTGCCGGCCATCGCCTCGCGCTGCAGCGCGCCGTCGTCGTGCGGCGGCGGCAGGCTGGCGCAGGCGGCCAGGGCCACCGCGAGGGCAAGCGCGGCAGCGCGCAGGATGGGCTGGAAGGGCATGCGGGACATGGATCAGTGTTCTCCTTCGTGGGCCGCGGCAGCACGCGCGGCCCGACGTTGCTGGATGTTCCTGCGCAGCCGCTCGGCGGCCGATGCCGGTGCGGACGAGGGCATGGCCGGTGCGGCGGTGCGCGGCGGCGCGAGCATGCGCTGGCCGGAGCCGACGCGTTCGGCCGCCGCCTTGCCTTCGCCCGGCGCCAGCTGCATCGCCGCCATGCCGGCCGGCTGGCCGCGCGCGTCGGCCGCGCCGCGCGGCGGATCGATCGGCGCGCCGGCCGGCAGCTTCAGTTCGGTGCGCCCGGCCGGGGAGTCGAACAGCGCCGAGCGCGGGCGCAGTTCGACCAGCTTCACGCTGCCATCGGGCAGCGTCTCGCCTTCGCGCAGGCGTACCTGGCGGTCGCCGTTGCGGTCGTGCAGCAGGGCCATGCGCAGGCCCGGGGTGAGGATGATGCCGGTCAGGTCGAGGTCGCCGAGGCTGCTGCCGCCGTCGGCCCGTGCGGTCGGCTTGCGGTCGGGGCTGAACAGCGGTTTCTGCCAGACCAGCGCGTACTGCGCCAGCGGCACCGGCGACGGCAGATCGGCCGGCCGACCGGCCGGCGGCAACGGTGCCGACGGGCGCGGCGCATCCCAGCGCACGCCGCGGCCGAGGCCGGCCAGCAGCGCCAGCAGCACGGCGCCCAGCAACAGCACGAGTGCGACCAGCCATGGGGTCAGCTGGCGCTGGCTGGCGGCGTTCATGGCTCCCCTCCCGCATCGTCGGGCGCGCGCGGCGCCGCTGCCGGCGCGGCACGCGCCGGACGCACGTAGCCGGACAGGCTGAACTGCACTTCCAGCCCCGCCGAGTTGTTCTGCTGCGCCACCACCGGGTTGCGGTAGATGCTGAGATCGTCGATGAACAGGTACGGCGTGCCCTGCTCCAGCGCCTGCAGCACGGCCGCCAGCGGTTCCATGTCGCAGTTCAGGCTGATGCTCACCGCCGCCTTGCGGTACGGCTCGCCGGCCGAGGCGGGCGGACTCGGCAGCGGCATCTTCTGGGTCACCGTGCAACGGTTGCCGCCGGCGTTGGCGGCGACCACGTCGATCACCCGCTGCATCAGGTCGCCCGCGGCGGTGTTGGGGTCGTCGGCGGCGAGGAACGCGCTGCTGGCGGCCTGGCCGGCACCAAGCGCGGCGAGGCGCTGCTGCAGCGCCGGCTTCTCGGCGATCGCGGCGGCGTAGCGGCTGTGCGTGTCGCGCAGGTCGGCCATCTCGGCGCCGATCTGCCGCAGCGGCGCCACCAGCCACCAGTGCAGCAGCACGAGGTAGGCCAGCGCCAGCGCCAGCACCAGCAGCAGCAGCGCCGCGATGCGGCTGTCGCGCGGACTCAGGGCGGCCGGCTTCATGGCGCGCTCCCGCCGGCCGCCGGTGGGGCCGCCGGCCGCTTCGGCTGGTTCACCCGCGCGGTGAGGTAAAAGCGTTCCTTGCCGGTGGTCGGGTCGGGCTGGATGCTGCCCTGGAAACTGGCGTCGGTGATCAGCTTCGAATCCTTCAGCACGTCGAGCAGCTTGGCGGCCTGCGGGCTCTGCCCCTGGAAGCCGACCTGACCGGTGTTGTCGACGCTGAGGCGCTCCAGCCAGGTGCTGTCGGGCAGGCGTGCGGTGACCTCCTGCAACAAGCCGAGCATGGCCACCGTGTCGTGCTTGCGCCGGACCAGGAAGCCGGCGGCGCCGGCGTTGTCCTGCAGCTGCTGGCGCAGTGCGGCCACCTGCTGCGCCTCGCCGCGCATCGCGGCGACCTCGGCCTGCATCTGCGCCAGCGCCAGCTGCCGGTTGCGCAGCCACTCGCCCAGCACCAGCAGCGCCAGCAGCACGCTGGCCGCGGCCAGGATCAGGTTCAACCGGCGGCGCGGGCGCGCGTGGCGCGGCACCTGCGGCGGCGGCAGCAGGTTGACGCCGAGACGGCCGTCGCCCACGGCCAGATCCACCGCGTCGACCGCGACGCCCTGCGCACGCAGGCGCGCCAGCAGCGGATCCAGCGTGTCGCGGGTGGCCACCACCAGTTCCGCGCTGAAACGGCCCGGCGCGGCGGGCGCGGCCAGTTCGCGCACGGCGTAGTACACCTGCGCCGGCTGGAACGGGGTCTGCCGGTCCATCTCGAAGCCGGCCACCTGCAGCAGGTTGTCGCGCGCGGCCAACGGCAACGCCAGCGGGCGCCGCAGCACCAGCGCCGGCGGCAGCAGCAACGCCAGGCGCAGGTCCTCGCGGTCCACCCGGGCGAGCGCAGCGCCCAGCGCGGCCGGCGCCCCGCGCACGCCGTCGGCGGCCATCACGGCGCCGTCGTCCCAGCTGGCCAGCACCTCGGCATGGCCGCTGCGGCGCAGGGTCCATTGCCCGTCCGCGTGCTGCAGCAGGTGCCAGTCGGCGCCGCTGCCGAACCAGCCGCGCCAGCGCGGCGGCAGCAGCCCTCGCAGCTCGCCGCCCCACCAGCCGAGAAAGCCCGGCAACGGCGAGGCGCGCCAGGCGCGGCGTACCTGCTCCAGCCATGGCCGCAGCGACGGCGTTGCCGTATTCATTCCGCCTCCCCCTCCTGCCAGCGCAGCACCAGGTACGGTTGCGCCTGCCCCGCCTGCAGGCGAATCGTGGCGCGCAGGATTGCACGCGTGCCGTCGGCCAGCGTGGCCTCCGAACGAATACTATGCGTGGTTCCGTTGTTCAGGACCAGCCGCGGGTCGGCTGCGTTGCGCTGCCGTGCGGCGCGGATCTGCTCCAGCTGCGCCGGCGTCATCCCGGGGATCGCGGCCAGCGCCAGCGGCGGCGCGGTGTTCGGGTCCGGGCTGGCGGTGCCGGCCCAGATCGTCACCGCCGGCGCCACCTGCCGGTACAGCGCCGGCGTCATGCCCAGCACCATCTGCAGCTCCTCGATGCTGGCGAACGGGCCGCCGCGCGGGCCGTAATCGCGGCCGGCCGCCTGGTAGGCCGCGCGCTGGATGGCGGCGTCGCCCTCGAGGACGATCGGGCTGCGCCAGTCCACCACGTGCCCGGCCAGCGCCTGCGCCTCGGCCGCCTTCAGCCCGGCCGCCTGGAACAGGCCGCGCAGCACCTCGGGCGAGGCGGCGTTGAGATCGACCTTGCCGCCTTCGTCGATGGCGCGCACGCTGACCGTGGCGCCGTCGTAGCGCAGCGTGTAGGGCCGGCCGTCGCCGACCCAGCGCTGCGCCGGCTGTGGATCCTGCAAGCCGTAGACGGCGCGCATCAAGCCGGCCTCGGCGGCGTAGTGCGCCTGGGTCTGGGCGAACTGGTAGCGCGCCTGCAGGCCTTCGGTGCGCGCCAGCGCGGCGTAGCCGCCGAGCAGGATCGCCAGCAAGGTGCACGCCCACAGCACCAGCAGCAGGGCAACCCCGCGCTGGCCGGCTGGCGACTGCCATGCTCCACGTTTCATCGCATGTTCCCGCCGCGCATGCCGATCGGCGAAAGGCCAGTCTGCGCCGGATTCGTCCGCAGCGGCACGTCCAGCCGCGGCCAGCCCGGCGTGCCCGGCAGCTGCAGTTCGATGCGCACCAGCTGCGGCAGCAGGCGGCCGTCGGCCCACGCCGGCGCCCACGGCACCACGGCGCCCTGCGGGTCGATGCCGCGATAGCTGAAGCCGCCGGTGCCGATCCCGTCGAGCAGCACCTGCGGCTCGCCCAGCGGCTGCGGCGAGCCGCCGTCCGGCGGCAGCACGGCCAGGCTCAGCTCCAGCCGCAGGCCGCCGTGACCGTCGTCGACCAGCTGCAGTCGCTGCAGCTGCGGGCCCAGCTTGCCGAGGTAGCCGGGCAGCGGCGCCACGTAGCGCATCTCGCGCGCGCTGCCCTCGAAATAGATCGGCTCGCCGTGCTCGCTGCGGCCGATCGGCTGGGCCATGCTCTGCGCCAGTTCACGGCGCAGGAACTGCTGGGCCGAGCGCACCTGGTCGATCCGCTCGATCGCCGCGGTGCCCGAGCGCACGCTGTGGCTGGCGGTGCGGATGCCCGAGTACACCCCGACCAGCAGCAGGGCCAGCAGCACCAGCGCGGCCAGCACTTCCAGCAAGGTGAAGCCGGCGGCGCGTTTCATCGGGCTGCCTGCGCAGTGCCGGCAGGCGCCGGCGTGCCCAGCCGCAGCGTGCGGAAGTGCGCCGTGCGCGGATGCGCGGACGAGCCCCACGCCACGGTCAGGTCCAGCTGGTACAGCTGCAGCGGCGCGTCGGGCCGCGCGGGCCCGCCCGGGTTCCACGGGGTCACCTCGAGTTGCCAGCGGTACTGCGGATTGAACTGGCCGGAGCGGCTGCCCGGGCGGATCGGCTCGCCCACGAAGGCGCTGTCGAGCAGGCTGCGCGCCCACATCGCCGCCTCGCTGTGCGCGGCCGCATTGTGGCTGAGGCTGATCGAGGCGCCAGCCACCTTCATCAGCGCGGTGAACGCGATCGCCAGCAGCATGATCGCGGCGATCACCTCGAGCAGGCTGAAGCCTTGCTGCGGGCGCGCGCCGTTCATCGCGCCGCCACCGTATCGACCACGCGCACTTCGCCGGTCAGCCACGCCACGTTGACGTGCCATTCGCGCCGGCCGCTCTTGAGGGTGATGCGCCCGCCGGTGGAACTGCCGTCGGGGAAGAAGCGGATACGCCCGGTGTGGTCGTTCGGCTGGTCTTCCTTCGCGCTGGTGATGCTCACGCGCAGGCCTTTCGGCAGGCGCACGTTCTGCCGCTTCGCGCCGTCGTAGCTGTTGGCACGGGTGTCCACGTCGAAATGCTGCTCCTCGCCGCGCACGATCGCCTGCGCGCGCGTGGCCCGCAGCGCGCCGGCCAGTTCGCTGCCGGCCGCGCGCACGCGCGCACTGGCCAGGCCCTGGCTCACCGAGACCGACACCGCGGCCGCGGCGATGCCGACCAGCAGGATCACCGCCAGCATCTCCAGCAGGGTGAAGCCGTGGGCGCGCGGAGTTCTCACATGCCTACTGCCAGTTGCCCACGTCCTTGCTGTAGCCGTCGCCGCCCGGCTGGCCGTCCTGGCCGTAGAAGACCAGGTCGAAGCTGCCGTGCTGGCCCGGGTACTGGTAGCCGAAGTCGTGGCCCCACGGATCCTTCAGGTCGGACGCCTTCGCGTACGGACCCTGCCAGTTCGGCGCGTTGGCCGGCTTGGCCACCAGCCCTTCCAGCTGCGGCGGCGGCGCGCCGTTGTCCAGCGCGTAGTTCTCGATCTTCTGGCTCAAGGTCATCAGCTGCGCCTTGCCGGCGCCGTACTTGCCCTTGTCGACGTTCTTGCCGACCTGGGTCACCACCACCGCGCCGATGATGCCGATCAGCACGATCACCGCGAGCATTTCGAGCAGGGTGAAGCCGGCGTTCGAAGCGGGTCGTCGTGGCTGGCTGTGCTGCATGGGAATCACCTCGGGTATGCGGATGGAATGGCTACTGGATATTGCTGGTCAGGCTGAGCAGCGGCAGCAGGATCGCGGCCATGATGATCGCCACCAGCACGGTCATCACGATGGTCAGCGCCGGCACCAGCGCCGCCAGCAGGCGGTCGATCGCGCGCCGGGACTCGAGCTCGAAGGTGTCGGCGACCTTCAGCAGCATGCTGTCGAGCTGGCCGGCTTCCTCGCCCACCTGCACCATCTGCAGCGCCAGCCGCGGGAACAGTTTCGACTGGCCCAGCGCCAGGCCCAGGCCCGCGCCGCCCTTGACCTGTTCGTGCGCCGCCTCCAGCGCCGCGTCCAGCGCGCGGTTGCCGGTGACCTGGCGCGCGATGGCCAGCGCGCTCAGCAACGGTACGCCGTTCTTCAGCAAGGTGCCGAGCGTGCGCGCGATGCGCGCGGTCTCCACCTTCAGCAGCAGCGGGCCGACCACGCGCAGGCGCAGCAGGCGGGCATGCCAGGCCAGCCGCTGCGCCGGATCGCGCAGCCGCGCGCGCCAGGCGAACAGCCCGCCGCCGAGCAGCAGCGCGATCAGCCACCACCACGCCTGCAGCGCGTTGCCCAGCGCCAGCACCGCGGCGGTGATCCATGGCACCGGCACCTGCATGTCCTCGAAGATCGGCACGAACTGCGGCACCACGTAGGCCAAGAGCAGCACCAGCGAGCCGAGCACGCCGACCAGCAGGAACGCCGGATAGATCAGCGCATTGACGATGCTGCCGCGCAGCTGCTGCGCGCGTTCCAGGTAGTCGGCCAGCCGGCGCAGCGTCTCCTCCAGCGAACCGCCGGCCTCGCCGGCGCGCACCAGGCTGACGTACAGCTTGGGGAACACGCCGTGCTCCTCGTCCAGCGCCGAGGACAGGCTGTTGCCGCCGCGCACGCGGTCGCGCACGCGTTCGATGAGCTTCTTCGCGTGTTCGCCCTCGGGCAGTTCGAGCAGGATGCCGAGCGCGCGGTCCAGCGGCTGGCCGGCGCCGAGCAAAGTCGCCAGCTGGTGGGTGAACTGGGCCAGCTGGTCGCCCGTGAACGGGCCGCGCCGGAACAGCGCGGCGAAGCCGCTGCCGCCGCCGCTGCCATCGGCCGGCTGGGCTTCCAGCGGTGTGTGCCCCTGGTCCTGCAGGCGGCCGATCACTTCCTCCACGCTGGCGGCCTCCATCTGCCCCTGCAGCGTCTCGCCGGCGTCGTTGACGGCCTTGTAGCGGAACTGCGCCACGTCAGCCTTCCTGCGTCACGCGCAGTACTTCTTCCAGCGTGGTGATGCCGGCCACCGCCTTGGCGATGCCGTCCTCGTACATGGTGCGCATGCCCTCGCTGCGTGCCTGCTTCTCGATGTCGCCCTCGCTGGCGCGCTGCATCACCAGCCGGCGCAGCGGATCGCTCATGGTGAGGAATTCCATGATCGCGCGACGGCCGCGGTAGCCGCTGGGGTTGGCGGCGCTGGAGCCCGGCTTCCACAGGCGGATCGGCCGCTCGTCGGTGTACTTGTGCAGCTCGAACTGCTCGACCACTTCGGGCAGCGCCTCGTACGGTATCGCGGTTTCCGGGTCGAGCCTGCGCACCAGCCGCTGCGCCAGGATGCCGTTGATGGTGGAGCCGAGCAGGTAATCCTCCACGCCCATGTCGAGCAGGCGCGTGATGCCGCCGGCGGCGGAGTTGGTGTGCAGCGTGGACAGCACCAGGTGGCCGGTGAGCGCGGACTGGATCGCGATGCGGCAGGTTTCCAGATCACGCATCTCGCCGATCATGATCACGTCCGGGTCCTGACGCATGATCGAACGCAGCGCGCCGGAGAAATCCAGCCCGATCTGCGGCTTCACCTGGATCTGGTTGATGCCTTCGAGCTGGTATTCGACCGGGTCCTCGACGGTGATGATCTTCACGTCGTTGGTGTTGATCCGGCTGAGCGCGGTGTACAGCGTGGTGGTCTTGCCCGAGCCGGTGGGGCCGGTGACCAGCAGAATGCCGTGCGGCTTTTCCAGCACGTCGACGAAGCGCTGCTCGAAGCTGTCGGTGAAGCCGAGCGAGGCAAAGTCGAACACCACCGACTCGCGGTCGAGGATGCGCATCACCACCGACTCGCCGAAGCTGGTCGGCACGGTCGACACGCGCAGGTCGAGCTCCTTGCCCTGCACGCGCAGCTGGATGCGGCCGTCCTGCGGCAGCCGGCGCTCGGCGATGTTCAGCCGCGCCATGATCTTCACGCGCGAGATCACCGCGGCGGTGGACGACGATGGCGGCGCCTCGACTTCGTGCAGCACGCCGTCGATACGGTAGCGCACCTTCAGCCGGTTCTCGAACGGCTCGATGTGCACGTCCGAAGCGCGCTGCTCCACCGCGCGCTGCAGGATCAGGTTGACCAGCCGGATCACCGGCGCCTCGGAGGCCAGATCACGCAGGTGCTCGACGTCGTCCTCTTCCGCGGCGCTGCCGTCGAGGTTTTCCACGATGGTGCCCATCGCCGAGCGGCCGGAACCGTAATAACGTTCGATCAGCCCGTCGATTTCCGAGCGCAGTCCGATGCGCAGCGCCACCGGCCGGCCGGCGGCCAGCGCCACCGCCTGCAGCGGATAGGGGTCGGCCGGATCGGCCACCAGCAGGGCCAGCCCGTTCGCGTCGTCCTGCACCGGCACCACGTGCTGCTGCTTGAGAAAGCGCAGCGACAGCTCCAGGTCGGCCGGCGGCAGTTCCGGCGCGTCGCGCGCGGCCAGCAGCGGCACCTGCAACAGCTCGGCCCAGGCCTCGGCCAGGTCGCGCTCGGACACCAGCCCGAGCCGCGCCATCAGGGTGGTCAGCGTGCCCTCGGCCGATTCCTCGTGCAGGCGGCGGGCGCGACCCAGGTCGCCCTCCTTCAGGCGGCCGCGCGCGACCAGCCAGGCGCAGACTTCCGCCTCGCGGTCCGCCACGGCCCGACCCGACCCGCCAACCGCCGGCTCGATCACTGCCGACATCCTCCACCCCGCTCGATAGCTGCGAACAACCGTCACCGCCCCCCACGACGAAACGGCACGCAGCATAGTTAGCACATCCGGTCGGCGGCGGGTGTATGCATCCCGCTGACGGCCGTCGCGACGGCACAAACGTCCATTGTGAGGCCTTTGCCCGTCGCGTTCGACCTCCGCGGCCTAGGAAAATTTCCGGTGCCACGCCCGGCGTGAGCCGGATCGCCGGTCGCGCCGCGCCCGTCGCCGGCGCGCGTTTTGCACCACTGGCGGGCTCTGGGACAATGCCGCTTTCGACCACCGGCCACACCATGCAACTGCTCGACATCGGCGCCAACCTCAGCCACGAATCGTTCCAGCACGATCTGGACGCCGTGCTGCAGCGCGCCCGCGCGCACGGCGTGACGCGGATGATCGTCACCGGGGCCTCACGCGACGGCAGCGAGCACGCGCTGGCGCTGACGCACGCCCATCCCGGCGTGCTGTGGGCCACCACCGGCGTGCACCCGCACCACGCGATCGACTACGACGACGCCACCGATGCGCGGCTGCGCGAACTGGCGCAGGACCCGGCCGTGCGCGCGGTGGGCGAGACGGGGCTCGATTTCAACCGCAACTATTCGCCGCGCGAGGTACAGCTGCAGGTGTTCGAGCGGCAACTGCAGATCGCGGCGGACCTGCAGCTGCCGCTGTTCCTGCACCAGCGCGACGCCCATGCGGATTTCGTCGCGCTGCTCAAGCGCTGGCGTGACAAGGTGCCGGGCGCGGTGGTGCACTGTTTCACCGACAGCGGCGAGGCGCTGCGCGACTATCTCGACCTGGACTGCCACATCGGCATCACCGGCTGGATCTGCGACGAGCGCCGCGGCACCCACCTGCGCGAGCTGGTGCGCACGATTCCCGCCAACCGGCTGATGATCGAGACCGACGCGCCCTACCTGCTGCCGCGCACGGTGCGCCCGCCGCCCTCGCACCGGCGCAACGAGCCGATGTACCTGAAGCACATCTGCGAGGAGATCGCGCGCGACCGCGGCGAGAGCGCGGACGTCACCGCGGCGAACAGCACGGCGACGGCGGAGGCGTTCTTCGGGTTGCCTGCCTCACCGTAGGAGCCCGCTGGCGGGCGATGCTCCTGCTCTCGCCGAATCCCGAACCGGCTTTCAACAGACGAAGGTCTGGTCATCCCGGCTTCAAGAGCATCGCCCGCCAGCGGGCTCCTACGACAGATGGCGGATCTGGCCGGGCGCCAGGCCATCCAGCGCGTAGTCGCCGATGCGCACGCGGATCAGGCGCAGGGTGGGGAGGCCCACCGCGGCGGTCATCCGGCGCACCTGGCGGTTGCGGCCTTCGCGCAGGGTGAGCGTGAGCCAGCTGGTGGGGATGGACTGGCGGAAGCGCACCGGGGGGTCGCGCGGCCACAGCCAGTCCGGTTCGGCGGCGAAGGCGGCTTCGGCCGGCAGGGTCGGGCCGTCGTTGAGCGCCACACCGCGGCGCAGGGCCTGCAGCGCGGCTTCGTCGATGACGCCCTCGACCTGCGCCAGGTAGGTCTTGGCCTGCTTGTGGCGCGGGTCGGTGAGCCGGTGCGCCAGGCGGCCATCGTCGGTCAGCAGCAGCAGGCCCTCGCTGTCGCGGTCCAGCCGTCCAGCCGCATAGACGTCTTTTTGCGTGACGAAATCGGCCAGCGTGGGGCGGCCGAGTTCGTCGGTGAACTGGCACAGCACGCCGTACGGCTTGTTCAGCGCGAGCAGCATGCTGCGCTTCGGCTCAGCGCGATGCCGCCGCCGGTGCCACCGGCTTGACGAAGCGCAGGGTCATCCGATCGGACTCGCCGATCGCCTGGTACTTTGCCTTGTCCTTGTCGCCCAGCGCGAGCGTGGGCGGCAGCGTCCACACGCCCTTCGGATAGTCCCTGGTGTCCTTCGGGTTGGCGTTGATCTCGCTGCTCTCCTCCAGCCGGAAGCCGGCGTCGGTGGCCAGCTTCACCACGTAGTCGGTGGGCAGATAGCCGCTCGACTTCACCGCCGCCAGCGAGGCGCCGTCGGCGGCGCGGTGGTCGACCACGCCGAGCACGCCGCCAGGCTTGAGCACGGCGAAGAACGCCTTGAACATCGCCGGCGCGGTGCCGGCCTCAGCCCAGTTGTGCACGTTGCGGAAGGTCAGCACCAGGTCGGCCGAACCCGGCGCGCCGAACACCGGCGAGCGCGGATCGAACGTCACGATGCGGGCGTTGCCGTAGTGCGCCGGATCGGCGGCGAATTTCTTGCGCAGGGCGCTGTCGTCGCTGCGCGCCTCGCTGTCGGCGGCCGGAAGTTTTTCCGCCGCGATGTAGTGGCCGTTGTCGTGCAGCAGTGGCGCCAGGATCTCGGCGTACCAGCCGCCGCCGGGGGTGATCTCGATCACCGTGCGGTCCGGCCGCACGCCGAAGAACTGCAAGGTGGCCTTGGGGTGACGGTACGCGTCGCGGGCGCGGTTCGCCGCCGAGCGCCAGCTGCCGGCCAGCACCTCGTCCAGCTGCGCGGCGGTGAAGTCGCTGGCACTGGTGGGCGGCACCAGCGCGTCCGCCGGCTGGTCCGACTCCGCCGACACCGCCTGCGCCGCCTGCGCGCCGGCCGGCGCCGGCAGGCAGAGCCAGGCCGCCAACAGTGCCGCCGCGGCCAGCCGCACCATTCCCGTCCTTGCCACTCGTGTTGCGCGGTTCATCAATGACTCCTTGGCGCGTCGGCCGTCCGAATTTGCTGCAATGTCGCGAAAAGCATGTGCAATCCTGGTAAACGGCTCAGAACGGCCGCGGACAGACCGACTGCAGGCCGTCGATGTGCTCGTGCAGGTCCGGCGCGATGCCCTGCCACATCGGGTCGAGGACGAAGTCGATGCCTTCGTAGCGGGCCAGCTTCGCGGCCGGGATGAAATCCGCATCGCCGGCAACCAGGATGATCTGGTCGACCAGCTTCTTGTAGGTCAGCGCGGCGATGTCGATGCCGATCTTCATGTCGACCTGGGTCTGGCGCATGTCCGGCTCGAAGTGCTCGTCGCGCAGGTCGTCCCAGCGCAGGCTGCCCTCGCGCAGCTGCTGGTAGGCGCTGCGCTTGAGCTGCCACTCGCCGCGCTCGGCCAGCCGGCCCAGCCGCAGCGCCATCTTGCGCTGGCGGCGCAGCTGGTCATGCAGGTCGCGGCGGAACGCGGCGGCGCCGGTGCGACCGAAGTCGATGCTGTCGCCGCTGATCGGCTTGACGAAGCTCTTTTCCAGCGGCGGGCAGTCGTAGAAGTAGATGCGGTAGAGCTGCTCACGCGGGCGGTCGACCGCCTTGAGATGTTCCAGCGCCATGCCGAACAGGGTCTTGGCCACCGCGCGCGCATCGCCGGCGTCGCGCTCGCCGTAGACCTTGCGGTAGCGGGCAAGAAAAAAGGCGCCGTCGACGAGGATGGCGGTGCGATTCATGGAACGGCCTTGTGCTTGGCGTGTGCGGGCATGGAAGCGATGGACGCCGCCGGCAGCAGGGGCCGGCGGCATGCGCGCATTCTACGTCAGTAGCGGATCACCGAGCGGATCACCTGGCCGCCGTGCATCAGCTCGAACGCCTCGTTGATGCGCTCCAGCGGCAGCACCTGGCTGATCATCTCGTCGATCCTGATCTCGCCGGCCAGGTAGCGCTCGACGTAGCCGGGCAGCTGCGAGCGGCCCTTCACCCCGCCGAACGCCGAGCCGCGCCACACGCGCCCGGTGACCAGCTGGAACGGCCGCGTGCAGATCTCCTGGCCCGCGCCGGCCACGCCGATGATGATCGACTCGCCCCAGCCCTTGTGGCAGCACTCCAGCGCCGAGCGCATCACCTGCACGTTGCCGATGCACTCGAACGAATAGTCCACGCCGCCGTCGGTGAGCTCGACGATCACCTGCTGGATCGGCGTGTCGGGGTAGTCGTTGACGTTGACGCAGTCGGTGGCGCCGAGCGCCTTGGCCATCGCGAACTTTTCCGGGTGGCGGTCGATCGCGATGATGCGCCCGGCCTTGGCCATCACCGCACCCTGCACCACCGACAGGCCGATGCCGCCCAGGCCGAACACCGCCACCGTGGCGCCGGGCTCGACCTTGGCCGTGTTCAGCACCGCGCCGATGCCGGTGGTGATGCCGCAGCCGAGCAGGCAGACCTTCTCCAGCGGCGCGGCGGGATTGATCTTCGCCAGCGCGATCTCCGGCAGCACGGTGTACTCGCTGAACGTGCTGGTGCCCATGTAGTGCAGCAGCGGCTTGCCGTTCAAGGAGAAGCGCGAGGTGCCGTCGGGCATCAGGCCCTGGCCCTGGGTGGCGCGGATCTTCTGGCACAGGTTGGTCTTGCCGGAGCGGCAGAATTTGCACTCGCCGCATTCGGGCGTGTACAGCGGAATCACGTGGTCGCCGACTTTCAACGAGGTGACGCCCGCGCCCACCTCCTCCACGATGCCGCCGCCCTCGTGGCCGAGGATCGCCGGGAACTGCCCTTCCGGATCGGCGCCGGACAGGGTGAACGCGTCGGTGTGGCACACGCCGGTGGCGACGATGCGCACCAGCACCTCGCCGGCCTTCGGCCCGGCCACGTCGACCTGCTCGATGCTGAGCGGCTGGCCGGCGGCCCAGGCCACCGCGGCGCGTGATTTCATGATGCGACTCCTGAGGTACGAAACGACCGACGATGATGACGCGTTTGGCCGCCTTGCGGAACCGCGTCAGCCGATCGGCTTGTCGTCGGGGCGGAACGCCGACATCTGCCGACGGTAGTCCTCCGCCTCGGCCAGCAACCATTCGCGGAACAGCTGCAGGCCGCGGTGCTCCAGCGAACGCGGCGGATACACCAGCCAGTAGGCCTCCTCCACCGCCAGGTAGTTGTCGCCCAGCACTTCCAGCCGGCCGGCGTCGATCAACGACTTCGAGGTGACCATCCGCCCCAGCGCCACGCCCAGGCCTTCCAGCGCGGCGTGGCGCAAGGCGTCGAGGCTGTCGAACTGCGCCACGTAGCGCGCGGGCGGCGTGCCGCCGGTGCGGCCGAACCAGTCGCTCCAGCGCCGGGACGGACTCGGCTCGCCGAGCAGCGGCCAGCGCGACAGTTCGCGCGGGTCGGCGCCGCCCATCCGCGCGATCAACGCCGGCGCCGCCACCGGCGCAATCCACTCGCCGAACAGCCATTCGCTGTGCAGGCCGGCCCACTCGCCGCGGCCGTAGCGCAGGGCGACGTCCACCGGCTCGCGCTCGAAATCCACCAGGGTCGAACCCGATTGCAGGCTGAGCTCCAGCTCGGGATGCGCGGCCACCAGCCGCGGCAACCGCGGCACCAGCCAGCTCGACATGATGCCCGGGCTGGCGCTGAGCGTGAGCGCGTCATGGTGGCGCGTGCGATACCCCGCCAACGCATGCTCGATGCCGTCGAAGTGCGTGCCCACCGCTTCCAGCAACACGCAACCCTCGGCGGTCAGCTTCACCCCGCGCGGGCCGCGCTCGAACAGGCGCCGCTCCAGGCGCTCTTCCAGCTGGCGCATCTGGTGGCTGAGCGCGCTGACGGTGAGGTTGGCCTGCGCCGCGGCGCGCGACAGATTGCCCAGCCGGGCGACCAGCACGAACTGCTGCAGGAGCCCCAGCGGCACTCTTCCCATCTTGAATGCTCCTCAAGTCTGGCTTGCGAATATATCGCTTTTTGGCGGCCCTTCGCTCGCGTACCTTGAGCACTCCCCAAGCCCAAGACCCCCCTTCAGGAGGCTTCCCCATGCACTCGCTGTGGAAAGATCTGCTGTTCCTGCACGGCCACCTGCTGCACAAGGACGACCTGGACTGGCGCCCGGAACCGGAGCCCGCGCCCGGCCCGGCCGATGGCGCCGCCGGCAACGACGCCAGCCCGACGGCCAGGACCAAGCGCGTGCTGGCCTGCTGCGCCAGCGTGTGGCCGCGGATCATGGCCCCGCGTTGAGCATCGCGCGGGCTTGAATGCCGCCGATCTGCAGCCACTTGGGGGTTGGCGCGCGACCGCTCGCGCGCCCATCCCCAAGTTCGCCTCCGGAGGCATGCCATGCAACCCCGCCCGCTCGGCCGTTCGCCGCTTTCCATCGCCCCGCTCGCTTTCGGCGGCAACGTGTTCGGCTGGAGCGTGGGTGAGCAGCGCGCGTTCGAGCTGCTCGACGCCTTCGTCGACGCCGGCGGCAACCTGATCGACACCGCCGACGTCTACCCCGCCTGGGTGCCCGGCAACCGCGGCGGCGAGTCCGAGACGATCATCGGCAAATGGCTCAAGCGCAGCGGCAAGCGCGAGCGGGTGGTGCTCGCCACCAAGGTGGGCAAGTGGGCGACGCAGCCGGGCCTGTCGCCGGTGAACATCCGCCAGGCGGTGGACGGCTCGCTCAGGCGCCTGCAGGTGGACTGCATCGACCTGTACCTGGCGCACCAGGACGACGCCAGCGTGCCGCTGGCCGACACCCTGGGCGCGTTCGCCCGGCTGATCGAGGCCGGCAAGGTGCGCGCGATCGGCGCCTCCAACTTCGGCGCGGCGCGCTTCGCCGATGCGCTGGAAGCATCGCAGCGCCATGGCCTGCCGCGCTACGAGTGCCTGCAGCCGGAATACAACCTGCTGCGCCGCGGCGGCTACGAAAAGGAGCTGGAACCGCTGGTGCGCCGCGAGAACATCGGCGTGATCAGCTACTACGCGCTGGCCAGCGGCTTCCTCAGCGGCAAGTACCGCAGCGGTGCCGACCTGGCCAAGAGCAGCGCCCGCGGCGGCGCGGTGAAGCGGTTCCTGAACCCGCGCGGCCTGCAGGTGCTGGCCGCGCTGGACGCGGTGGCCGCCGCGCATCACGCCACGCCGGCGCAGGTCGCGCTGGCCTGGCTGATCGCGCGTCCCGGCCTCACCGCGCCGATCGTCAGCGCCACCAGCGTGGAGCAGCTGCACGAACTGTTTGGCGCCACCTCCCTGCAGCTGAGCGACAACGAGATCGCGCAGCTCGACCTCGCCAGCGCCTGATCCGTGCCCGCCCTGCAAAGCGGTTCACTCCGGCGCGCCGGCCTGGCAGCCCGCGGCCCGCAGCGCGCAGGGTGGGCACTGCCCGCCGCCCTCCATGGCCGCGCCACTAAAGCAAAGAGCCGGCGGGCGGTGCCCGCCCTACAAAGCGGCTCACTCCGGCGCGCCGACCTGGCAGCCCTCGGCCCGCAGCGCGTAGGGCGGGCACCGCCCGCCGCTCTCCATGGCCGCGCCACGTAAAGCAAGAGCCGGCGGGCCGTGCCCGCCCTACAAGGCGGTTCACTCCGGCGCGTCGACCTGGTAGCCCTCGGCCTGCAGCGCGGCGAGGTAGCCGTCCGGTTTCAGCAGTTCGTCCATCGGCAGCAGTGCGAAGGTCTGCGCGTTGGCGGCCAGCGCCTTGCGCGCGGCGGCCAGCCAGGTGGCGCGCTGCTGCGCCGGCACGTCGGCCAGGCCCAGCGCCTGCGCAAAGCCGGCGCCGGCGATCGCCGCCACGCAGGCGTCGCGGCGATCGCTGTCGGGCAGTTCGCGCAGCGCCTGCAGGTCGCCGGTGGCCCAGGCGTTGGCACGCGCGGTCATCGCCGGCAGCTCGTGCTCGACACTGTCCAGCGTGCGGATGAAGCAGGTGACGTCGCGCGGCGCCGCCTGCCGGAACGCCTTGATCGCTGCGCGCGGGTGCTCGATCAGCACGTGGTAGTCGGTCGCCAGCTCCGGCACGCCGTGGCGCTTGGCCAGCGCGTCGACGTTCGCCCGCACGCCGCCGGAGCGGCTCAGTCCGTTCGCCTTCAGCGCCCTCTTGTACAGCTCCTGCGAGGCGAACAGCGGTCGCCAGCGCTCAATGGCGCGATCGTCGCCCAGGTACTTCTGCTTCAGCGTTTGCCAGCGCGCGTACACCGGCGGCGGCAGCACCTGCTGCAAGGTGGCGCCATCGTCGTTCTTGCGCGCGCCGTAGGCCGACGGCAGCAGAAAGAGTTTTCCAAGGAAACCGACGTCGGCCTTCAGCTGCACCGAGGGCTCCAGCAGCACCTGCTGCGAGGCGGCGATGGCCTCTTCCACCTCGCGCGATTGCCACTGCATCGCACGCGGCAGCGGCGACAGCGTGCCCAGCACCCACATCACGTGGTCGCCGCGGCTCACCTTCCACAGGCCGGGCCCGGGTTGCACGCCGCTGACCACCACCGCGGGCAGTTCGGCCACCTGCGGCGGCGGCGCGACGGACGATTGCGCGAACACCGGCGACGACCCGCCCAACGCGAACAGGACAGCGAGGTGACGCAGGCGCATGGCGGACGGCTCCGGTTTCGAAGGCCGCCATTGTCGCAGGACGAGGCTGAGCGGCAGGTGGCCGGCCGCGGCAAAAAAACGGGGCGCCGCGCGGCGCCCCGTCACGCGGCAGCTGCCCGACGCCTTACGCCGACAGCTTGGCCAGCGCGGCGTTGAAGGTGGCGCTGGGCCGCATCGCCGCGCTCACCCGCACCATGTCGGGGTGGTAGTAGCCGCCGATGTCCACCGGCTTGCCCTGCACGCGGTTGAGCTCGTCGACGATGGTGGCTTCGTGCTCGGTGAGCGCCTTCGCCAGCGGCACGAACTTCGCCTTCAGCGCGGCATTCACGTCCTGCGCGGCCAGCGCCTGCGCCCAGTACAGCGCCAGGTAGAAGTGGCTGCCGCGGTTGTCGATGCCGCCCAGCTTGCGCGAGGGCGACTTGTCGGTGTCGAGGAACTTGCCGTTGGCCTGGTCCAGCGTCTTGGCCAGCACGTCCACCTCGGCGCTGCCCTGGCGGCTGGCCACGAACTCCAGCGACGCGGCCAGCGCGAGGAACTCGCCCAGCGAATCCCAGCGCAGGTAGTCCTCCTGCAGGAACTGCTGCACGTGCTTGGGTGCGGAACCGCCGGCGCCGGTCTCGAACAGGCCGCCGCCGGCCATCAGCGGCACGATCGAGAGCATCTTCGCGCTGGTGCCCAGCTCCATGATCGGGAACAGGTCGGTGAGGTAGTCGCGCAGCACGTTGCCGGTGACCGAGATGGTGTCCAGGCCCTGGCGGATGCGCTCCAGCGAGAACTTCGTGGCCGCCACCGGATCCATGATGCGGATGTCCAGCCCGCTGGTGTCGTGGTCCTTCAGGTAACGCTCGACCTTGGCGATCACCTGGCGGTCATGCGCGCGCTGCGGGTCCAGCCAGAACACCGCCGGCGTGTGCCGCGCGCGGCTCACCGCCAGCTTCACCCAGTCCTCCACCGGCGCGTCCTTGGTCTGGCACATGCGCCAGATGTCGCCGGCCTCGACGTCGTGCTGCAGCAGCACGCGGCCGGCCTCGTCGAGCACCTTCACCACGCCGTCGCCGGCGATCTGGAAGGTCTTGTCGTGCGAGCCGTATTCCTCGGCCGCCTGCGCCATCAGGCCCACGTTCGGCACGCTGCCCATGGTGGCCGGGTCGAACGCGCCGTGCGCCTTGCAGTCCTCGATCACCGCCTGATAGACGTCGGCATAGCAGCGGTCGGGAATCACCGCCTTGACGTCCTGCAGCTGGCCCTGCGCGTTCCACATCTTGCCGGAGTCGCGGATCATCGCCGGCATCGAGGCGTCCACGATCACGTCGCTGGGCACGTGCAGGTTGGTGATGCCCTTGTCCGAATTGACCATCGCCACGCCCGGGCGCTGCGCGTACTCGGCGTCGAGGTCGGCCTTGATCGCGGCCTGGGTCGCCTCCGGCAGGCTGCCGAGGCGTGCGTACAGGTCGCCGATGCCGTTGTTCGGATTGAAGCCGGCCTGCTTCAGCGCGTCGGCATGTTTGGTCAGCACGTCACGGTAGAACTCGCTGACCGCCACGCCGAACATGATCGGGTCGGACACCTTCATCATGGTGGCCTTGAGGTGCAGCGAGAACAGCACGCCCTGCTGCTTCGCGTCGGCGATCTGCGCGTCGATGAACGCGGCCAGCGCGCGGCGCGACATCACCGCGGCGTCGATGATCTCGCCGGCCAGCAGCGCGGTCTTCGGCTTCAGCACGCTGTGGCTGCCGTCCTTGCCGAACCATTCGATGCTGACGTTGCCGGCGCGCTCGATCAAGGCGGACTTTTCGCTGCCGTAGAAGTCGCCGCCGTCCATGTGCGCCACGTGGGTCTTCGAGTCGCGGCTCCACGCGCCCATCTTGTGCGGATGCTTGCGCGCGTAGTTCTTCACCGAGGCCGGTGCGCGGCGGTCGGAATTGCCCTCGCGCAGCACCGGATTCACCGCGCTGCCCTTGACCTTGTCGTAGCGTGCCTTGACGTCCTTCTCGTGCGCGTCCTGCGGCGCATCCGGGTAATCCGGCAGCGCGTAGCCCTGGCCCTGCAGTTCCTTGATCGCCGCCTTCAGCTGCGGCATCGACGCGCTGATGTTCGGCAGCTTGATGATGTTCGCCTCCGGCGTGGTGGCGAGGCGGCCCAGCTCGGCAAGGTCATCGGCGATGCGCTGGCCTTCCTGCAGCACTTCGGGAAACAGCGCAATGATGCGACCAGCCAGCGAGATGTCGCGCGTCTCGATCCTGATGCCCGCGGTGCCGGCGAAGGCGGCGACGATCGGCAACAGCGAAGCGGTGGCCAGGAACGGGGCTTCGTCGGTCAGCGTGTAGATGATCTTGGGCGTGCTGGGCATGGTCTGTGTGAACCTCGTTGGCGGCGTGGGCCGGAAGGGGCGCCGTGCTGCCGGATGCCGGCAGCCGCGCGATGCAAGCCTCCCATTGTCGCGTTTTCGCCGGGGCGGGGAAAGCGCGGTACCGCCGCCGGCAGCATGTGTCGACGCATTGCATGCGCGAAAACGACGAGGGCGCGGCCTGGCCGCGCCCTCGTTCCGCTCCCCGCTCCGGGGTCAGGTCTACTTCACCGTGAAATCCTTGCTGGCGACCTGCTTGCCGTCCAGCGAGATGTCCACCTTGTAGTTGCCGGCCGGGAAACCGTCGGGCTTGCTGATCATGAAGGCCGTGGTCTCCGGACCCATCGCATTGAGCGTCTTGCTGTCCTCGTGCACCACCTGGCCGTCCTGGGTGGTCCATTTCGCCGCCAGCGTGGCATTGCCGCTGCCGGTGGTGTCGACCGAGGCGTAGATGGTGTCCTTCGGCGCGAAGCTGGTGCCGCTGGCGAGGATCTTGTGGTTCGCGTCGACGGTGGAGCCCAGCTCTACCGCACCGACCGTGACGGCCGACGGCGCACCGTTGTTCATCGCCATCGGCGCGGTGGCCGCCGGTGCAGGCGCAGGTGTCGAGGCCGGCGCGGTCGCGGCCGGCGGTGGTGCCTCGGACGGCGCCGGCGCCGCTTCGTCGTTCTTCTTGCCGCAGGCGCCCAGCACCAGCGTCGCGGCCAGCAACGCGGCAAGGATCAAGGGTTGGCGAGTCATCTTCATGGAGGTACCTCCTGTTTCAGGATTTGGCGGGAATCTTCAGGACCTGGCCGACCCTGATCCGGTCCGGATCGGAAAGCTGGTCGCGGTTGGCGTCGAAGACCGCCTTCCATGCATTCGCGTCGCCGTAGAAGTGTTTCGCGATCTTCGTCAGGTTGTCGCCCGCCACCACGGTATAGGTGGCAGGCCGGTCGGCGGTGGAACCGACCTCGGCCCGCACGTTGCTGAAATCCGCCTTGGATGGCGCATCCGGCGCAGTGGATTTCACCCCGCCCTGCACATTGGAAAAGTCCGCCTTGCGGGTCTCGTTGCCCATCGCACGCAGCTCCGTCCGGAACAGGAGTCCGTGATAACCGCCTCGCGGTTAACGGGTTGTGAGTTCGTTGGCGGGTCGTTCAGGCAATTCGGTAACCTTGCAAACCGACATTCATCGGCCAGGCAAATTGTGTGCATCATGTGCAGAAAAAGCCGACCAGGGGCTAGCCCAGCCTAAGGTCCGGCGCGACTTCGGCGCTGATTACCTTGTGGCAGTCAGGTCAGCCAGAAATTCCGATACGGGTTCCACCCCCGAAACCATGAGCTGGTCGCGGGCGCGGGTGCAGGCGACGTAGAGCAGGTGGCGTTCCGTGTTGTAGACCTCTTCGAGGTCGGCATCGTCGGTGACCGACTCGATGCGCTGCTGCAGCGGAACCACTTCGTCGTCGCAGGCCATCACGGCCACGGCGCGGAATTCCAGGCCCTTGGCCAGGTGCATCGTGCAGAGGGAAACGTGGCCGGGCGTGGTCTGGGTATGGTCGTCCAGCACCTTGAACGGCAGCCCCGCACTCGCCAAGGCCGCGCGGGCGCGGTCCAGTTCGGCGGGCGAGCGCACGAACACGCCCAGTTCCTGCGGCGCGATCCCGTCCTCGATGCGCTGGCGTAGCCAATCGGCGACGGCGGCGGACTCAAAATCCGCCGAAGGGAACGAGCCGACCGTGGGCGCAGGGCCGTTGAATACCGAGACCGTGCCGCGGCGCTCCTCGACGTTGCCGTCCACGTCGGACACTTCCGGTGCCAGCAGGCGGTCGGCCTGCATGCGGATCTGGTGCGAGGTGCGGTAGTTGATGTGCAGCGTGCGCGAGCGACCGCGGATGTCCACGCCCAGCGACTTCCACGAAAACGGCTGCTGGAAGATGCGCTGGCCCAGGTCGCCAGCGAAGAACAGTGCATTCGGTCGACCAGCACCTAGCGCCGCCAGGAACTTTAGCTGTGCCACGTTGATGTCCTGCGCCTCGTCGATCACCGCGAAATCGAACGGCGGATGGCGGCGACCGGGCAACTCGTCCGCCAGCCGTCCGAACATGCCGGCATGGGTCGTCCAGCCACGCCGCTGCAGTTCGGCGCGAACGGTTTGATATATCGACCAGAGCAGCGCGCGACGCGCCTCCGGCAGCCGCGTCTTGCGACCCAGTCGCTGCACGTCGCGGTAGCTTTCCCAACTGTCCAGTTGCCAGCCGTCGACCACATCCTGCCATTCCGACAGCAGGAACGAGGCGCTGAACCGGTGCTCGGGGTGCGCCGCAGACGCCGCGTCCAGCAGGCCGCGGATTTCTTCAGTGCTGGCAAGGCGGGGCCGACCGAACTGCAGTTCGTACAGCCGTTCGCCGATGGCATTCATGGCGTGGACTTCGATGCGTTCGCCCAGCATCGGCGTGTTGCTGATCAGGCGGCGCAGCTTGATGCGCAGTGCGTGAGCCAGTGTGTCGGAGAACGTCGCCAGCAGGATGCGCCCGTCAGGATTGGCACGCGCCAGGTGCACCGCGCGATGCAGCGCCACGACGGTCTTGCCGGTACCGGCCGAACCGGACACGCGCGCCGGGCCGCTGTAACCCTTCTCCACCCATTCGCGCTGCGCCGGATGCAGGAAGATCGTCCATTTGTCCCACGGAAACGCCAGCGCGCGCTCCAGTTCTTCCACGTCGTTCATGGTACGGAAACGACGCATCGCGTCCGGATGCTCGAACGGACTGGTCGCCGGCGCGGCCCCGGCTGCCGGCGTCGGCTGCCCACCCGTCGCCAGTTCCAGCAAGGCTTCCGCCGCCTCGGCCGGCAGATGGTCGGTCAGTTCGAGCAGAGTGTCCTCATTGGCCGCACGGACATCCGGCAGCCATTCCACCGGCACACCGTAGGCAAGCAGGTCGCCGTCGGCCACGCTCGTAAAAAGCATCGGTTTGGCAGGAGCAGATTGCTCGACCTCGACGTACTTCGGAACGGCGATTTCCTCGACCCGCTCGCGAATCTCCACCAATTGCGCTGCGCCAGTCTTCGGATGCGTCTCCAGCTTGCGCCGCTCGGCCCACTGGTAGGCCTTGTCGTGATGATCGACGTAGCACAGCAGCAGGCTCGCCGCGGTCTTGTGCACGATCAGGCGGATATCGCCACTGACCCGCACCGACCAGAAGTTTGGATCCCGCGCGCGATCGAGCTTGTGCAAACTCATGCCCGGATTGACCGGGTTCATCTGCAAATCGAACGCCGTGGTCTTAACGGCCTTCTGCTCGTCGCCGGTGAGGCGGGCGAGACTGTCGGTGAAGGTATCGGCGATGCGAAAGTCCATGATGTGCCTTCAGGTCCAGTTCGCAGATCGAGGATCACGCGTTCCGAGCAAATAGACTGCGCTGTGCACGTCGGTAAGACACCAATCATCCCGTCCTACCAGAAGCTCGACAAGGCGCTCGTTGTTCTCATACAACGCACCTGGCTCGAATGCCTGGTCATCCAGCCCGCTCCCCGCTGGGGCCTCCGATAACAACCCCGCTTTGTAAAGCATTTTCAATCCAGCGAACACGGGCCCTCCAGGGGGAAGCAATGGCTTTTGGCTTCTTTGAGTGGCCGCCAATCCAGGCTGTGCAAAAAGTGCAGTCATGAACATCGCCGTTGCGTTCCAACTGCCGATGTACTTTGGTCTGTCCTTGGTGAGAACGTGTCCCAACCAGCGCTGTTGTGCGCGATCGAGACTCTCGAGCGTAGAGGGAAGGGCTGCCGGAAGCGCCACCTTCTGGAACAGCATGTAGGCACCCGCGAGTGATTGCTCGATCGGAAGCGGGCCGCGTTCCAGAAAGAACGAACGCGCAGCAGCAAGATCATCATCGTTCCAGTCGGCGAGTAGATCGACGACATGACCGGTGAAAGCAAGATCAAGCTGTGCCAAGTGCCCCCAAGAGAGACTCACGGCAAAACAGACGTGCCACGGATTTGCGTCAGGATAGGCATTCAGATGCTTGGCCATCACCTGATAAGCCCATACGTTTAGTCGCTGACCGCTGGAGCGAAGCAAATCCAGAACTTTCCCCCGCGCGGGGCCGCCGTTCAATCCGCCTCCCAAGGCACAGAGAGCCTGAAACTCGCGCTGCATGTCATTAACCGGTGTTGCCATCCTGGAAACTCTCCGAGTTAAACGTGCTTGGTCATCAAGGGCCATCCACACAGGGCTGGAAAATTGGGGGTACGGTGCTCAGTTAGCTCATTTTACCGAACGATCCCGCCCCGGTTTGACCAACATCCATGGATATACCAATTCCCTCGGCATTGTCCCTGCAAAACGGTAACCTAGATTCCTCACGTGCCAAGGCTTGGTGGGATGAGCTCCCATTCCCGGAAGTGTGTACGCCTTCCGATCGTTGGACTCCGGCCAAATCGCCCAAATCAAGAGATGCTCCAACTGTTCCAGCGCCAGGCGCGTGCCGCCCTCTCTCCAGTAACTACCGAAGTTCACGGTACCGATGCTTAGAGATGTCTGGCCACGCATGCTTGTCAGCTTCTTGGCTACCTTATGGTTAACGAAGCGCTTTTTGGCATCCTTAGTTATGCCGACGTAGGCGATTTTCGTCTTGGCACTGGCGCGATGGTGATCACGCACCAAGCAGTAGAGGCAGTTGGTGACATTTGAGTCTGCACCGATGGGCGCGGATTCGTCAGCTAGCCAGACTCTCGGCTTGGACCACGTCACCTCGACCTCCTTGAAAACAGGGTGATCTTGGCTGGTTTTGATCTCGCTGATCTCACCACCCCAATCAGCACACTTGAACTGCCGTGGAATCGCCATAGCCTCTCCTTTGGTTAAACGCGAAATACCTTCATCACTTCGTCGCCGAGGTGGTTGATCACCTTGACTGCGATGCGGCCGGACTTGGGCTTGTCGAACGGACGGGAGGTGTCGCTGTTCAATGTGGCCCAGGCTTCTTCGTTGATTTCGGCTTTCAGGGTGGTCTTGAGGGATTTGTAGGGGTCGTTGGCGCCGAGGAAGTAGGCGTGGCGGACGAAGAAGGATTCTTCGTTGTAGTCGGTGTCGATGAACCAGCAGGCGATGCCGTCGGCGCCGTCGCTGCGGACTTCGCCGGTGTTGGGGTGGAAGACGTCGACGCCGTTGACCTTGACGCGCACTTGTCCCGGTTCGCCGTCTGCGCCGGCGTCGAGGATGGCGATGTCGGGTTCGCCGAAGATGACGAAGAGGTTGCCCTTGCCGGTGTTCTTGAGGTCGTCGGCCATGTGCAGGTCGGCGTTCATGCGGGCCTTCAGCACCGGGATGCGGCCGAGTTTGTCGAACTCGGAGGACATGGCGTCGTAGTTGAAGGCGCAGGTGATCAGCACGTCGAAGTCGGCGTCGCCGGCTTCGCGGGCGGCGGCGACCAGGTCGGGGCGAGAGACGGTGCCGAATTCGGGGCCGATGAAGATGGCGGCGCGTTTTTCCTTGTTGCCTTCCACGTAGCGGGCTTCGGCGCAGACCAGATCGCCGGGCCAAGGGGTGAGCGCAGTGAAGGTGATCTTGTCGGCCTTGTGCGCCTGCTGCACGCCGGCGGTTTTCAGGTTTTCCAGGATCATCTGCACGAAGTCGTGCTCGTCGCCGTAGCCGGGCTTGTCGTCGCCGACGCCGTCGATCAGTTCGTCGTTTTCATCGACACCGAGCACACGGTGCGGGGACAGGCTTTCGACGGTGAAGGGGCCGGCGACGCGGACTTTCTTCTTGTCCTCGTAGGGCTTGTCGTAGAGGTATTCGGAATCGGCCTTGGCGGCGATGGAGGCGTCGATCTCGCGCTGGCGGGCGATGCGTTCGCGCCACCAATCGGCGTGCAGTTTCCTGGTCGCATCGGGCCACTTGACGTCGGCCTTGCGCGGGATTTCCCATTCCTGCCAGTGCTTGCCCAGCGCCTTGTTCAATTGTTCGCGCAGCGGTTCCAGCGCCTGCTGAAACTTGTCCCAGATGACATCGATCTCGGCGTTGTTGGCGATGGACTTCAGCGTGATGTGCGGCACGCGCTCGTAGACGAAGCCGTGGGCGATGTTGCCGTAGGTCGGCTGCGACGAGGGCACGCTGCGGGTGATCTCGGCTTCCTTGTGCTGGCCTTCGGGCGAGTCGGCCAGCAGGTAGTACGGATAGCGCGCGCCCATGATGCGCGCACGCGCCAATGCCAGCGCCACACGCGAGGTGTCGAGGGTGATCCAGCGGCGGCCCCATTGTTCGGCTACATAGGCGGTAGTGCCGGAGCCACACGTGGGATCCAGTACGAGGTCACCAGGATCTGTAGCCATCAATATGCAGCGTTCAACAATTTTCGACGAACTCTGTACTACATATACTTTTTCCTCGGAAAACCCAGTCATCAACACATCTCGCCACAAATTGGCGATGGGATAGACTGGAAAGTCGTTGAGGTATCGCCGATACATCAACGTGTTTCCTATGGGGAAAAGCCTCTGCGCCTTCTCCATGCGAGCGAAACCCACCGCATGCGTCTTCCAATAGCCCTTCCCTGGTTTGAAGTCACGACCTTTGCATGGAACCGGGAAGTCACCAGGCGGTCTTTGGCTCGTGAGGTTATCTGGAGCAAAGATCTGACGATATATCTCGCTGAGATCGCCAGAAAGCTCGGCTTTAGACAATCGCCGTGTTTCTCCGGTATCTCTATCACTAGCTAGTTTGTATTGCGTGGCTCCCTCTCCACCAACATCCTTTTGCAAAAACAGTCCGCGATATTTCATGCGCGGGCGATCCTTCGCATAGAAAAGGACGTAGTCGGATACACCAGCCAAATGTTCCGACGTCGCACTGGAAGTTTTGGCAGCGGTGATTTCCGTAATGAAGTTTTGGTCCCCAAACACCTCGTCCATCACTGCCCGCACGCGGTGCACATTCTCATCCCCGATCTGCACAAAGATCGACCCCGACTCGGTCAGCAGATCGCGCGCCACCGTCAGCCGGTCGCGCAGGTAAGTCAGATAGGAATGGATGCCGTCACGCCACGTATCGCGGAACGCCTTGACCTGCTCGGGCTCGCGGGTGATGTGTTCGGCGTTGCCGTCCTTGACGTCGCGGCTGGTGGTGGACCACTGGAAGTTGGAGTTGAATTTGATGCCGTAGGGCGGATCGAAGTAGATGCACTGCACCTTGCCGCGCAGGCCTTCGCGCTCGGCCAGGCTGGCCATGACCTGCAGCGAGTCGCCGAGGATCATGCGGTTCTGCCAGTTGCCGTCGTACTGGTAGAAGTCGGTCTTGTCGGCGCCTTCGGGCAGGCCGTTGAAGTCGCCGAACAGGTCGGCCATGGCGCCGGACTGCAGCTGCGCGCCGGCCTGGCTTTCGCGCTGAAGGTCGTCGATCAGCACCTTGGGGTTGACCTTTTCCTGGATGTACAACGGCGGCGCGTTGACGACGAGGTCGGACCAGTCCTGCTGGTCCTTGCCGCGCCAGACGAGTTGCGGATCGAGATCGCGGTTGCGCGACTGCTTCTCGTCGTCCAGCCCCTTGGCGGTGCGCGCGTAGGCCACTTTGACCGGTGCCTGCTCCTCTTTCTGCATCACCGACTGGAATTCGGCGGTGGGGATGTTCTTGCGCTTGGCCTCTTTGTGCTTGAGGGTGGCGATGGTCTTGGGGGTGGTGGGTTTGGACGTACGGGCCATTGTGTTTACTCGCCTCCCTGCATGGCTTCGCCCGTCAGAATCGGGTTGAGTGCCACATTGATGTAGTAGTTGGAACGGCCGACCTTGCGCTTGTGCAGGAAACCGCCTTCGGTAAGAGCGTCGAGGTACTTCGTTGCGGTCAGTCGCGACACGTTGAGGTCGCTCTGCAGGAATTCGATCTTGGTATAGGGATGGCTGAACAGGTTGTTGATCAGATCCTGGCTGTAGAACTTGTATCCCGCACGGATGCGGTGCTTGACGTCGAGCATGGCGTTCTTGATGGCGTGGATCGTGGTGATGGTTTCGCCCGCTGTCTGTTCGACGGCGGTCAACATGTAGAGCACCCATTCTTCCCATACATCGTTGTCGCGGACGTCCTGCAGCAAGCGGTAGTAGTCGGGCTTGGTACGCACGATGTAGCGGCTCAAGTAGAGCACCGGGATATCGAGCAGATGCTGCTTGACCAGGTACAACACGTTGATGATGCGACCGGTGCGCCCGTTGCCGTCGTAGAACGGGTGGATGCTTTCGAACTGATGGTGGATCAGGGCCATCTTGATCAACGGGTCGGCATCGAAGGCCTGGTCATCGTTGATGAAATTTTCCAGCTCCCGCATCAGGGAGAGCACGGTGTCGGGGTTCTGTGGCGGCTGATAGACCGTGCGGCCAGCGCCATCCTTGAGGGCCGTTCCCGGCAATTTGCGGAAGCCGGCATTATTGCGCTCCAGCTCCGCCTGGATATCCAGGATGATGTTGTTGGTCAGTAGCCCGTCCTTTCGCACGGCATCGAACCCTGCCCATAGCGCCTGCCGGTACCGCAGTACCTCCTTGGTTGCCGGAGAGCCTCGATAGTCGGGAAAGGCAGCGTTCCTGAACAGGTCGTCGTGGGTGGTGACGATGTTTTCGATGGCCGAACTGTCTTTTGCTTCCTGCATGCCCAAGGTATTGATGAGGATGCCTTGCCGCGGGATGGATGCTGCCACGCCCTTCAGTTCGGCCAGCTTGCGGCTGGCCTGAGCTAGTTTTTTGAGAATCGGCGCAGTCTCGAAGCGATCCGGTGCGAGCCGATCAAGCAAGCGTGTCAGGGGCATGTCTTACTCATTTCGTGAGAATGTGTATAGAAAAGCACGTTTTTCTATACATGTCTCGCATGTCGTGTAAAGAAAATCCACAATTTGTGGATTGTTGAAGTCGGTGCACGCAAGAGTCGGACTGCCTCCGCCGATTGCGGCATCGATTTCGACCATCTTGCCGACGCCGGGAATATGGTTCCTGTAGAAGCTCCTGCGTCGGTTGGTCCCCTCTCTCTTCACGCCCCTTTCGAAGCATTGGCGATCATCTTGTCGAACTCGGCCTCGATCTTCTTCGCGAAGTCTTCCTGCATGGCGTAGACGTCGGTGAACTCGGCGAAGGCCCAGCGGCCGTGGCTGCCAAGGTGGTTCACGCCGGGCACCCAGTAGGTGTCCATGGTGGCCTTCTTCTCGATGGCGTCCTCGCGACGGTAGCCCTTGATCTCGACGATGAGGTTGAGCGGGTCGTCGTGGCCATCATCCACCTGCACGATGTAGTCGGGGACGTAGATGCGATGGAGCGAGCCGAAGCGGTACGGCACTTCCAGGCCGAGGTTGTGGTTCTTGACGTAGGCGCGCAAGCGCGGATGCGCCTCGGCGACGCGGCAGAACTCGCCTTCCCAGTCGCTGTCGAGGATGGCCCAGTTGATATGGCAGCGGCGCGCGTCGGTTTCCCAGCGCTCGGTGCGCGAGGTGCTGAAATTGACGTGGCGGGTGGAGCCGACCGGGTTGTACGGGTCGAGCATGGCCTTGATCGGACGCCGGCCCAGTTCCGCACGGGTGATGGCGGTGGTGATCTTGTTGCAGGCCATGTCGGCCAGCTCTTGATACATCAGCTGCGCCGGGTAGGTGCCGCCCTTGCAGACCAGACAGGTATCCAGCCATTGCCGGGTGATGCGCTTGAGCTGGCCGAACAGGTTGAGCCGGGCGTCCTCGTTCGGGTCGCGCCATTTGGTGTAGAGCAGGCGCTGGGTGAGGTGAAACAGCAAGGTGGACGTGCGCATGTCGCCCAGATGCTTGAGGCTGAGGTCCACGCCTTCGCCGATGATGCCGGCGTTGCGGGTGATGGACGGACCGACCAGATCCGGGGTGAGGGTCAGCGTGGACTCTTCGTTGAATTCCGCGGTGAGGCGGTCTTCGGGGAGCTCGACGCGGTAGCCGAGGACGCGCGGAAAGCGGATCTCCAGCGCGTCGCGTTCGGGACGCACGGCCTTGACCTGCACGGTCTCGCGCGGCTTCTGCGGCGGCGCGACGACGGGCTTGGCGGTGAAATCAAACGGAATGCCAAGCACGTCGGCGTACTCGACGTCGAACAGGCCTTCGGCATTGAGTTCGTAGGATTGGCGCCGCAGCGCGCGACCGATGACCTGCTCACACAGAAGCTGCGTGCCGAAGGCACGTACGCCAAGCACGTGGGTGACGGTGCTGGCGTCCCAGCCTTCGGTGAGCATGGCGACGGAGACCACGCAGCGAATCGACTCGCCCAGGCGATCAGCCTTGCCGACGGTGTTCATCACTTCGCGCAGCAGATCCTGCTCGGTGATGGCGTCGGCGGCGCGCGGATCGTTGCTGCGCTCGATGATGTCGCGCCGGAAGCGCTCGATCTCGTCGGCGGCCATGTCGCGGAAACCCTTGTCCAGGGCTTCGCCTGACTCCAGTTGCTCGCTGTCGATCAGAAGGGTGCGCGGACGCGGGATCGGGTTGCCGTGTTCGTCGTAGTTGCGGAACAGCTCGAAGCGGCCGCTGACGAACTCGCCCTCGCCGTCGTCGTTCTCGCGCACGAAACCGGAGATGTAGTCGTAGACCAATTTCGAAATGGCGGTGTTCTGGCAGACGACGATGAAACACGGCGGCACGCGGATGCCAGCCTGCTGCCATAACTTGTAGGTTTCGGCGTAGTGGCCGTAAAGCGCTTCCAGCGCGGTTTGCAGTTCCACCGGCAGGGCGAGCGGGTCGAGCGCCTTGCTCTTGCCGCGACCTTTCTTCGGCATTTTCTTGCCGATGTGTTTCCAGAGTTCGCGGAACTTGGGCATCTCGCTGCCGGGCACGTTGTCGGCCACCGGCACGCGCGGCAGTTTGACGATGCCGCATTCGATGGCGTCCATCAGCGAGAAGTCGCTCATCGTCCATGGGAACAGCGTGCCTTCGGCGTAGCCGGAGCCGCTGAGGAAGAACGGCGTGGCGGACAGGTCGATGACGCGATTGACGCCGAGCTGGCGGTTGACCGCTTCCAGCCCGGAGATCCACACGCGGGCGGCTTCGTTGTTGTTCTTGGCTTCTTCCTTGTCGTCACCCTTCAGCTCGTCAAGGTCGGCGGCGGTACCGGGCTTTTCCCGATAGCAGTGATGGGCCTCGTCGTTGATGACCAGGATGTTCTTCATGCCCATCAGGTCAGGCATGACGCGCTGGATCATCTGGCCTTCGGTTTCCTGCGTATCCAGCGCCGCGCCGCCTTTGCCTTGGAGCAGCCGGCGCCCGCCTTTAGACAGCTCCAGCCGCTCGCGCAGCTTGAAGGCGTGGTAGTTGGTGATGACGATCTTGGCGCGCTCCAAGTCGCCCATCATGTCGGCGGGCACCAGTTCGCGGCTTTTGTAGTAGCTGTATGGATCGTTCGGCTGCAGCACGCGCAGGCGGTCGCGGATGGTGATGCCGGGGGCGACGATGAGAAAGCCGCGGGTGAAGCGCCTGCTGTTGGGGTGACGTACTGCGTTGACGGTCTGCCAAGCAATCAGCATGGCCATGACGGTGGTCTTGCCCGCGCCGGTGGCCAGCTTCAAAGCCAGCCGCATCAGCTCCGGGTTGGCGTCGTGGTTGGCGTTGGTGAGGTGATCGAGAACGTTCTGTGCGGCTTTGCCCAACTGCGGCGCCACTTCCACCAGCCAGATGGCGGTTTCCGCCGCCTCGACCTGACAGAAGAACGGACGCATCCCACTGAACTGATGATGCCGCCAGTGCTGCAACAGGCGCGCGGTTTCCGGAGTGACGTGCCACTGGCCGGGATCAGGAATCAGCCGCCAGCGATCGACCTGCTGGCGTACGCCATTAATGAGGGCGCTGTGATACCGCTGCGCATCGGTGGAAAGACCCGCATCTCCCAATGCAAGATCGCCTTGCTCGCCGCCACCGTTGCGCTTGCGCGGCCTGGGAATGGGCGTAACGAAATCAGCGCCACGACGGCTGTCGATGACCTGCTGGGTGGGCTGGCCGCTTTCGTCAAGCTCCCAATGACGAGCCGGGTAGTCGTACGGCGAATTAAGGATCGGCCGCTCGAAGAACTGGTTTTCCATGTCGCCCCTGTGTGCTGCAAGTTCCGACGCCTTGTGCGGGAACACTGACAGACTGTATGACTCTCGCGTGTCTCAAGCAAAGAGACATGACAAAGCACACAGAAATTTTCCAGGGAATCTGAAACCAGGCAGCTGATCAGATCTCCGCCAACTGTCTCCGCCGCCGCGCCGCCCTGCGCTCTTGTCGCTTTGCCCACCACGCTTTGCGCCGCTCGGCGAGACATGAGAACACCACGTACAGCGCCGGGGTGCTGAGCAAGGTGAGGCTTTGCGAAATCAGCAGGCCGCCGATCAGGGCGATGCCGAGCGGGCGGCGCAGTTCGCTGCCTTCGCCGAGGCCGATGGCGATCGGCAACGCGGCGAGGATGGCGACCATGGTGGTCATCATGATCGGGCGGAAGCGCACGGTGCACGCCTCGCGCGCCGCTTCCAGCGGGCTCTTGCCGTGTTCGCGCTGGGCGACCAGGGCGAAGTCGATCATCATGATCGCGTTTTTCTTGACGATGCCGATCAGCAGCACCAGGGCGATCTGCGCCACCACCGACAGCTCGGTGCCGGTGAGCCACAGCGCCAGCAGCGCGCCCACCCCGGCAGCCGGCAGGGTGGACAGGATGGTGACCGGGTGGACCAGGTTCTCGTACAGCATGCCGAGCACGATGTAGACGGTGATCACGGCGGCCAGGATCAGCCAGCCCATGCCGCTCTGCGACTGCTGGAAGCGGCGGAAATCGTTGCCCATCTGCACGCGGATGTCGCCGGGCATGCGCATGTTCTTCACGGTGGCCTGGATCACCGCCATCGCCTCGCCCATGCTTACGCCCGGCGCGAGGTTGAAGCTCAGGTCCATCGTGGTGTACTGGTTCTCGTGGGTGATCTGCGAGGGCGCCAGCCCCGGCTCCTGCTTGGCGAACGCAGTGATCGGGATCATTTTCCCGCTGCCGGAGCGCACGTAGATGCGGTTGAGCGCTTCGGGCGTGGCGGTCTGTTCGGGCAGCGCGTTGACCACCACCTGGTACTGGTTGATGTCCGAGTAGATGGTGGACACCTGGCGCTGGCCGAAGGCGTCGTACAGCGCGCCGTCGATGGCGCCGATCGACACGCCCAGGCGCGCGGCCTTGTCGCGGTCGATCACGATGTTCTGGCGCAGGCCGGCCTCGTCGACGTCGGTGCCGACGTCGCGCAGCTTCGGGTTCTTCTTCAGCTCGGCCTGCAGTTTGGGCAGCCATTCCTGCAGGCTGGCCAGGTCGTTGCCCTGCAGCGACACCTGGTACTGCGCGCCCTGGCTGGTGCCGCCGCCACCGCCGCTGGGCAGGTCCTGCACCGGGCGCAGGCGCAGGTTGAGGTCGGGGTAGTTCGCCGCCTTCGCGCTGAGCCGCGCGAGCACCGCGAAGGTGTCGTCGGTGCGCCCTTCGGCGCGGGTCTTCAGGTCGATGTTGAACGAGCCGCTGGTGCCCTGCCGACTGCTGCCCAGGCGCGAGCCCACGGTGGCGACGTCGGGGTCGGCCATCAGCATCGCGGTGAGCCGCTCCAGGCGCTGGCGGCTTTCGGCGAACGAGACGGTGGCGCTGGAATTGGCGCGGCCCCAGATCAGGCCGGTGTCCTGCGCGGGAAACAGGCCGGCCTTGACCACGCCGAACAGGTAGAAGGTGGCCACGATCAGCGCCAGCGGGGTCAGCGAGAACGCCAGCGCGTGGCGCAGCGAGAAATCCAGCGCGCGGGTATAGATGCGCAGCATGCCGGCGTGGAAGCCGTCCAGCGCGCGGGCGAGCCGCGACGGCGGCGCGTTCTCCTTCGCCGCATGGCCGCCGAGGAAGCGCCCGCACAGCGCCGGGGTCAGGGTCAGCGAGACCAGCGCCGAGACCACGATCGCCGCCACCAGGGTCACCGAGAACTCGTGCATGAACATGCCGGTGACGCCGCCGGCGAACAGCAGCGGAATGAACACCGCGACCAGCGAGGCGGTGATCGAGACGATGGTGAAGCCGATCTCGCGCGCGCCGGCCAGCGTCGCCTGCAGCCGCGGCATGCCCGCGTCGAGGTGGCGGATGATGTTCTCGATCACCACGATGGCGTCGTCCACCACGAAGCCGATCGCGATCACCAGCGCCAGCAGGGTGAGGTTGTTGAGCGTGTAGCCGAGCACGTACATCACCACGAACGCGCCGGCCAGCGACAGCGGCACCGCCACCGCGGCGATCAGCGTGGGCGCCAGCCGGCGCAGGAACAGCGCCATCACCAGCACCACCATCGCCAGCGAGATCAGCAGCGTGGCCTGCACCTCGTGCAGCGAGGCGCGGATGGTCGGCGTGCCGTCGAAGAACGGGGTGAGTTTGGTGCCTGGCGACAGGTAGCTGCGCAACGCCGGCAGCTGGTCCTTGACCAGGTCGACGGTGGCGATGACGTTGGCGTCGGCCTTCTTGTAGACGTACATCAGCACGGCCGGCTTGCCGTGGAACCAGGCCGCCTGGTAGGCGTCCTGCTGGCCGGCGTAGACCTTCGCCACGTCGGCCAGCCGCACCGGCGTGCCGTTGCGGCTGGCGATGACCAGTTGGGCGAAGTCCTCCGCGCTGTGCAGCTGGGCCGTGGCGCTGATTGCCATGGTGCTGGCGCCGTTGGACAGGAAGCCCTCCGGCGAGGTCACGTTGGCCGCGCTCAGCGCGTTGCGCAGCTGATCGAGCGACAGCCCCATCGCATTCAGCGCGCGCAGGTTCACGTCGACGCGGATCGCCGGCGTGGCCGCGCCGGCGATCTCCACCGACGATACTCCCGGCAGCTGGCGCAGCCGCTGCGCCAGCAAGGTGTCGGACAGGTTGTACAGGTCGGCCGCCGACTGCGTATCCGAGGTCAGCGCCAGCGCGATGATCGGGTCGTCGTTCGGGTTCGCCTTCTGGTAGCTGGGCGCGCCGTTGAGGCCGCTGGGCAGGTCCGGCGCCGCCGAGTTGATCGCCGCCTGCACGTCGCGCGCGGCGGCGTCCAGGTCGGTGCCGGTGCGGAACATCATGAAGACGAAGGTGCGGCCTTCGGAACTGGACGAGCGCATCGTCTCGATGCCGGGCACCTGGCCCAGGTGGCGTTCCAGCGGTGCGGCCACGGTGGAGGCCATCGTGCTGGCGTCCGCGCCGGCCTGGCTGGCCTGCACGAAGATCGCCGGGAACTGCATGTTCGGCAGCGCGGCCACGCCGAGCAGGAAGTAGCAGATCATGCCGCCCACGAACAGGCCGATCGCCAGCAGCGAGGTGCCGATCGGGCGGCGGATGAAGGTACCGGAGAGGTTCATGCGTTCGACGAAAGCGGGGATGGGCGAAGCGGCGGACGGATCATCCCATCCTCAACGCGCGGGCCGCGAAAAGGTTGATCGCGCGGCGGCGCGAAGAGCGACCCCATCCCGGCCCTCCCCTGCGAGCAGGGGAGGGCGCAAGGCGAACACCGGAATCACGCCGCGTTGCTGGCCTGGGCCTGGGCCAGCGCGCGCCGCTCGCGGCGCGCGGCCAGCCAGTCGGAGAAACGTTCCATGTACAGGTAGATCACCGGCGTGGTGTACAGCGTGACCAGCTGCGACAGCAGCAGGCCGCCGACGATCGACACGCCCAGCGGCCGGCGCAGCTCGGCGCCGATGCCGTTGCCCAGCGCCAGCGGCAGCGCGCCGAGCATGGCCGCGGCGGTGGTCATCATGATCGGGCGGAAGCGCAGCAGGCAGGCGCGGCGGATCGCGTCGCGTGCGTTGAGGCCGGTGCGGCGCGCCTCGATCGCGAAGTCGATCATCATGATCGCGTTCTTCTTCACGATGCCGATCAAGAGCACGATGCCGACGATGCCGTCCACCGACAGGCTCATGCCGCACAGGATCAGCGCCAGCAGCGCGCCGACGCCGGCCGGCGGCAACGTGGAGATGATCGTCAGCGGGTGGATGTAGCTCTCGTACAGCACGCCCAGCACGATGTAGATCACGATGATCGCCGCCAGCAGCAACAGCACCTCGTCGCCCAGCGAGGAGGCGAACTCGGCGGCCTTGCCGACGAACTCGCCGCGGATCTGCGGCGGGAAGTTCAGCTGCGCCTCCACCTCATGGATCGCCGCCACCGCGTCGGACAGCGAGTAGCCCGGCGCCACGTTGAACGCCAGCGTCACCGCCGGCAGCTGCTGCTGGTGGCTGACCACCAGCGGCGCACTGGTCACCTGCGCGCTGACCAGCGAGGACAGCGGGATGCTGCCGCCGGCGCCGATCTCGAAACCGATGTTGCCGGTGTTGCCGATGCCCGAGGGCGTCGCCGAGTTGCTCGACTTCAGCTGGCCGAAGCTGGTCGCGGTCGAGCCGGTGAGCGCGCCGTTGCCGTTGCCGCGCACGGTGAGCTTGGTCAGCAGGTCGTCGCTGGTGCGGAACTCCGGCGCCACCTCCAGCACCACGCGGTACTGGTTGAGCTGGGTGAAGATGGTGGAGATCTGGCGCTGGCCGAACGCGTCGTACAGGGTGTCGTCGATGGTCTGCACCGGCACGCCGAGGCGGCTGGCCTTCTCGCGGTCGATGGTCAGCTTGAGCGCGTTGCCGTTGTCGGCCAGGTTGTTGTCCACGTCGGCCAGCTCCGGCCGCTGGCGCATCGCCTGGGTCATCTGGCTGGCGTAGCCGGCCAGCTCCGACGCCTTCACCGCGGACAGCGAGTACTGGTACTCGGTGGCGGCCACGCGGCTGTCCAGCGTCACGTCCTGCACCGGCTTCAGATACAGCGCCACGCCGGGAATGCCGGCCACCGCGTGCTGCAGGCGCGGCAGCAGTGCGTCCAGGCCGTCGCGGTCGCCGCGGTCCTTCAGCACGATCGAGAGCTGGCCCTGGTTGAGCGTGGGGTTGATGGTGCCGGCACCGATGAAGGCAGCCACGCCGGCCACCGCCGGATCCTTGCGCAGCGCCTCGGCGACCGCCTTGGTGCGGTCCTCCATCTGCGGGAAGGCGATGTTGTCGTCGGCCTGCACCACGCCGGTGATCAGGCCGGTGTCCTGCTCGGGCAGCAGGCCCTTGGGGATCACGATGTACAGGAACACGGTGAGCACCACCGCGGCGCCGGCCACCAGCATGGTCAGGCGCTGGTGGTCGAGCACCCAGTCGAGCGAACGCTCGTAGAGGCCCACGGTGCGCGACCACACGGTGCGCTTGCCGGCGGCCGCATGGCGCTCGTGCGCGTCGTCGCCCTCGGGCAGCTGGTCGGGCTTGAGCAGGTAGGCGCACATCATCGGCGTCAGCGTCAGCGACACCAGCATCGAGATGGTCACCGCGATGGTCAGCACCCAGGCGAACTCGTGGAACAGCCGGCCGGTGACGCCGGGCATCAGCAGCAGCGGCAGGAACACCGCCACCAGCGACACGGTCAGCGACAGCACGGTGAAGCCGATCTCCTTCGCGCCGAACTCGGCCGCCTCCTTGCCGTCCCTGCCCTGCTCGATGTAGCGCACGATGTTCTCGATCATCACGATCGCGTCGTCCACCACGAAGCCGGTGGCCACGGTCAGCGCCATCAGCGAGAGGTTGTCCAGCGACATGCCGGTGAACGCCATCACGCCGAACGTGCCCATCAGCGACAGCGGCACCGCCACCGACGGGATGATGGTGGCCCACAGCCGGCGCAGGAACACGAAGATCACGCCGATCACCAGGAACACGGTGAGGATCAGGGTGAACTCGACGTCGTGCACCGAGGCGCGGATGGTCACCGTGCGGTCGGCGAACACGTCCAGGTGCACGTCGGCCGGCAGCGCGCTGCGCAGCTCGGGCAGCACGCGGCGGATCTGCTCCACCGTCTGCACGATGTTGGCGCCCGGCTGGCGGCGCACGTCCAGCAGCACCGCCGGCTGGCCGTTCGCCCACGCGGCGAGCTGGTCGTTCTCCACGCCGTCGACCACCCTGGCCACGTCGGACAGGCGCACCGGCGCGTTGTTCTTGTAGCTGATGATGGTGTTCTTGTACTCGGCCGCGTCGCTCAACTGGTCGTTGGTGCCGATCGAGTAGCTCTGCGTCTTGCCGTTCAGCGTGCCCTTGGGCGCGTTGACGTTGGCCTGGGTCAGCGCGCTGCGCACGTCCTCCAGGGTCAGGCCGAGGTTGGACAGCTGCGCCGGGTTCACCTGCACGCGCACCGCCGGGCGCACGTTGCCGGCGATCGAGACCAGGCCCACGCCCTGCACCTGCGACAGCTTCTGCGCAATGATCGAGTCGGCCAGGTCGTTCACCTCGCGCAGCTGGCGGCTGTCGGAGGTGAGCTTCAGGGTGAGGATCGGCGCGTCGGCCGGATTCACCCGGTTGTACACCGGCGGGTACGGCAGGTTGCCCGGCAGCGTGCCCTTGGCCTGGTTGATCGCCGCCTGCACGTCCTGCGCGGCGATGTCGATGTCGCGGTCCATCGAGAACTGCAGGATGATGGTGGACAGCCCGGCGGAGGAGTCCGAGCTCATCATGGTGAGCCCGGAGATCTGCCCCAGGTTGCGCTCCAGCGGGGTGGTGATCAGCGCCGCCATGGTGCTGGCGCTGGCGCCCGGGTACTGCGTGCTGACCACCAGGCTGGGCGCCTCGATCTCCGGCAGCGCGGACACCGGCAACTGGCGGTAGCCGAGGATGCCGAGCAGCAGCACCGCCACCATCAGCAGCGAGGTGGCGATCGGGCGGCGAATGAAGAGGGTCGAGAATCCCATGGCTATCCGTGACGTGTTGGTGCGGTGTCAGCCGCGATCATGGCCGGGTCCGGCCGGCCATGCGCGGCCGCGGGTGCCGGGCGGCGCGCGGCCGCTCAGCCGCGGCGGCGGCCGCCCTTGGCGTTCTGCTTGGCCTTCTCCAGTTCGGCCGCGGTGGGCGCCGCCGGCACTTCGCCCGGCTTCAGCGCATTGACCTTGCTGCCCGGCTTCAGCCGGAACTGGCCCTCGGTGACCACGCGGTCGCCGGCCTTCAGGCCCGTGCCGACCATCACGTGGCTGTCGCCCACTTCGCCGGCCACCGTCACCGCCTGCATCTTCACCGTGCTGTCGGCCTGCACCTGGTAGACGTAGTCGCCGTCCGGCCCGCGCTGCACCGCCTGCGCGGGAATCACCAGGCCGCCGTCGACGGTATTCACCAGCAGGCGCACGTTGACGAACTGGCCCGGCCACAATTCATTGTTCGCGTTCGGGAACTCCGACTTCAGGCGGAACGTGCCGGTGCTGGTGTCGATCTGGTTGTCGACCACCTTGAGCACGCCGCCGTTGGCGATCGGGTGCGCGTCGGTGCGGTCCAGCGCGGTCACCTGCAGCGCGGCGCCGTCCTTCGCGGCGGCGCTGCGCACCATGTCGAGATTCTGCTCGGGCAGGGTGAACATCACGTTGATCGGGTGCAGCTGGGTCAGCGTGACGATCGCGCTGGAGGTGGTGACCACGTTGCCGGGGTCGACCGCGCGGATGCCGGCCAGGCCGTCAATCGGCGACAGCACGCGGGTGTAGTTCAGCTGCACCTGCGTGTCGCGCACGTTGGCCGCATCGGCGGCGACGGCCGCTTCGTACTGGGCGGCGGTGTTGCGCAGGGTGTCCAGGTCCTGTTTGGAGATGTAGCCCTTGGCGGCCAGGTCCTGGCTGCGCGCCAGGTTGCTTTTCGCGGTGGCTGCCAGCGCCTGGTCCTGGCGCTGGCGCGCCACCGCCTGGTCGTAGGCGGCCTGGTAGGTGCGCGGGTCGATCTGCGCCAGCAGCTGGCCCTTCTTCACCGGCTGGCCCTCGCTGAAATGCAGGCTGAGCAACTGGCCGCCCACCTGCGGGTTCACCGTCACCGTGTTGAGCGCCTGCACCGTGCCCAGCGCGGTCAGGTAGACCGGCACGTTCTGCTTGACCACCGGCACCACGGTGACCGGCACCGGCGGCGTCTCGTCCTTGCCGTCCTTGCCGTCCTTGCTCTTGCTGGCCGCCTGGGTCGAGGCGGCGCCGGCCGGAGCAGGCTTGTGCAGCAGACGGAAGCCCACCGCCGCCACCACGAGCACGGCAACGGCGATCAACGCGATCTTCCAAAAACGCGACATGTAAAACTCCTGGACTGGACGGTGCGGCCCACCGGCGCACGGCTGTAGAGCAAGCGATGACGTAGCGACGGATACGCGCCGGCGGGGCCGGCACGCATCCGCGGTAAGGAAAGCATAGGGGCAGTTCAACGAGCTTGGACAATGCCGGTTGACATGGGTGCGACATGACCGATGGCAGGGGCCACTCCTGCCGCGCGGCCATCCGCCGGCCGCGGACCACCGCCGGCGGGGGCGCCACGGCAAACCTGAAACTTGTCGCGCGCTTCGTTTATAATCGTCGACTGGTTGCCTGCCCGACCCGCACCCGGGTCGGACGGCAAGCGTGATTCGCGCGGCGGACCCACTCGCGGCGAGCCGCACCGGGGCGCACTCCCCCGGGCCGGTATGACAGCAACAGAACTATTCAGGCAGGCCGGGCAGCCATCGTGGCGTTCCGCCCCGCCCTCTGACAGGAGTACGTGCGTGAGCGGTTCCATGAGCAAATCCGACCAGAGCGTATTGCGCCAGTTCTCGATCATGATCGGCGGCCTGGTCGTGCTGACCGTGGTGCTGATCCTCGCGGCGCTGGCCATCCACGAGCACGAGCCGAAGGAAACCAACCCGAACCAGCCGGCCCGCGTCAGCGCGCGGCTCGCGCCGGACGGCGCCGTCTATGCCGGCAACACCGGCCGCGCCGCCATGCAGGCCGCCGCCGACGCCGCCGCCAAGGCCGCCGCCTCGCAGGTGGCCTACGGCGGCACCACCGACGGCAAGGCGATCTACGACCACCTGTGCACCAGCTGCCACGGCTCCGGCGTCGCCGGCGCGCCGAAGACCGGCGACAAGGCTGCCTGGGGTCCGCGCCTGGCGCAGGGCATCGACACCCTGGTCAAGCACGCGATCGAGGGCTACCACGGTCCGGACGGCAACTTCATGCCGCCCAAGGGCGGCAACCCGGCGCTCACCGCCGAACAGGTGACCAACGCCGTGCACTGGCTGGCCGATCAGGCGAAGTAACTTCGCCTGATCCAGCAAGCTTTCGCCAAACGCCGCCTTCGGGCGGCGTTTTCGTTGGCCCCTCTCCCCTCGGGAGAGGGTTGGGGAGAGGGCACGGGCCCCGCCCGCGCTCCACCAAAGCAAAAGCAAAAACCCGCAGGCAGCATGCTTTTTTCCCCGCCCCCGCTTCGCGGGGAAAGGGAGCTCACCCCACGTGCGTCTCGACCCACGCCTGGGCGAACTCCCGCACCTGCGGGAAGAACGCCTCGAAGCGCGGCTGCAGCTGCGCCTCGCGCTGCTGCAGCACCGGCAGCGCCGAGGCCAGCGGATTGGCGCGGCGCAGGCGCTGGCCGATGCCGCCCAGCGCCTCGCCCAGCAGGTCGTCATCGGTGTACGCCGCCGGCAGGTCGTGCGTCTCCATGTAACCGCGGAAGCGCCGCAGCGCCGGCGGCAGCAGCGCGTCCTGCCGCCACAGCAGCGCGCGCAGGGCCGCGGAGTATTCCGCCAGCGGCTGCGCGCTCCACTGCGGGAAATCCCGCGCCAGACAGTGGTCGAACCACATGTCCAGCAATATCCCGGCGTAGCGGCGATACGGCGCGGGCAGCAGCGTGCGGGCGGCGAGCACCTCGGGGTGGGCGTCGGTGTAGACGTCGATCGCGCGGTGCAGGCGGATGCCGGCGATCACCCGCGGCGGCAATGGCGCCGCATGGGCCGGACCATGCACGAAATCGCCCAGCATGCCGCCCAGCCGCAGCGCCTCGTCGTCGCCGGCCAGCAGCGCGTGTGCCAGGTGGTTCATGCGCGGTGTCCGCGGCAGCCGGCGCGCCCGGCGGTTATCATCACGTGCATGACTCCCACCGAGCTCTCCACCGCACCTGCCGGCTTTCCGGATGTCGCCGCCAGTTTCATGCTCGACGGCCCGGTCGGCAAGCTGGAGACGATCAGCGACGTCGCCGAAGCGGCCTGCGCGCGCCGCGGCGTGGCGGTGATCTGCCACCCGCTCACCATCGAGGGCGGCAGCATGCACAACAAGGTGGTGACGATGGTCGAGCGCGCGCTGCGCGAATCCGGGCTGGATACCGTGCGCTTCAACTTCCGCGGCGCCGGCGGTTCGCGGGGCGACTACGACCAGGGCCAGGGCGAAGGCGAGGACCTGGCTGCGGTGGTCGCCTGGGTGCGCCGCATGCGCCCGCACGACGCCTTGTGGCTGGCCGGCTTCTCGTTCGGCAGCTACGTGAGCATCGCCAACGCGGTGCGCCTGCATGCCGACGCGCTGGTCAGCATCGCGCCGCCGGTCGGGCGCTGGCCGTTCGACGCGATCGCGCTGCCGACCTGCCCGTGGCTGATCGTGCAAGGCGAGGCCGACGAGATCGTCGAGCCGCAGGCGGTGTTCGACTGGGTCGAGACGCTGGCGCACCGGCCCGAGCTGGTGCGCATGCCGGATACCAGCCACTTCTTCCACCGCCGGCTGATGGACCTGCGCGGCGCGATCAAGCATGCGGTGCAGGGCTGGCTGCCGCCGAAGCGGCATGCCTGATGCCGCCCGTCCCTCCGAAGACCCGTCCGCTCGATGAGTGAAACCCCCTCGCCCGCGCCCAGTGCGCGCTATCTCGAAGGCGTCGCCGCCCACCGTTGGGAGTCCGACCCGGCCCAGCTGGCGCTGCTGCCGGAATTCGACCGCATGCACGCGGCGCTGTGCACCGAACCGGCCAACGGCAACGGCCTGCTCGGCCGGCTGAAATCGCTGCTCGGCAACGAGCCGCCGGTGGCCGTGCCGGGCTTGTACCTGTGGGGCACGGTGGGCCGCGGCAAGACCTTCCTGATGGATCTGTTCGCCGCCAGCCTGCCGCACGGCGTGGTGCTGCGCCGGCACTTCCACCGCTTCATGGGCGAGGTGCACGAGAACCTGCGCGCGCTGGGCGAGCGGCAGAGTCCGCTGGTGGAGGTGGCCGCCGGCCTCGCCGCGCGCTGCCGCGTGCTGTGCCTGGACGAGTTCCTGGTCAACGACATCGGCGACGCGATGATCCTCTCCGGCCTGCTCGACGCGCTGTTCGCGCGCGGCGTGAGCCTGGTCACCACCTCCAACACCGCGCCGGCCAACCTGTACCGGGGCGGCCTGCAGCGCGCGCGCTTCCTGCCCGCGATCGCGCTGCTCGAACGGCACTGCCACGTGGTGGAGATGGCCTCCGCGCACGACTGGCGCCTGCGCGCGCTGACCCGCGCGCCGGTCTACCTCACCCCGCCCGGTGCCGAGGCGCACCGCGCGCTGGAACGCATCTTCGCCGGCCAGGCCCGTGGCAACGTGCAGGAAAGCGGCACGCTGCACGTCAACGGCCGCGACATCCCGTTCGTCAAACGCGACGACGACATCGTCTGGTTCGAGTTTGCCGCACTGTGCGAAGGCCCGCGCGCGGTCGCCGACTACATCGCGCTGGCCAAGGCCGGCCCGACGGTGATCGTCGCCAACGTGCCGCAGTTCACCATCTACAGCGAGGACGCGGCGAAGCGCTTCGTGCAGTTGGTGGACGAGTTCTACGACCGCCACGTCAAGCTGGTGCTGTCCGCCGCCGCGCCGATCACCGAGCTGTACGACGGCGAGCGCCATCGCGCCGAGTTCGGCCGCACCGAGTCGCGGCTGATCGAGATGCAGAGCGAGGAATACCTCGCGTTGGAACACCGACCCGAGTGATCCGCCACCGGCGCGTTGCTCCTCCGCCGGCGCCGCAGTAGCCTGCGACGGCTGGCCTCACGCCGCCGCGCACGGGGAGGGGACGATGGATACGCCGCAGGGATCGCTCGCCGGTTCCCGACCGGGCGCCGGTGTGGCAGACGAGCCCCACGCGTTGCCCGGCTTCGATGCCGTGGCACGGCTGGCGGCCACCAGGCTGGACACGCCGCTGGTGGCGCTGCTGCTGGCCGATGGCAGCGCATTCTGGTACACGCCGCCCGGCACCAGCGACCCGATCCGCCTGGACGGCGCGCTGCTGGCCGCCTGCCGGCAGGCCATGCGCCGCGGGCTGGCCGAAGTGGTGCCGGATGCGCGCGACGACCCGCGCTTCGTGTCCGCCGGCACCGAGCCGGCGCACGCCGCCGTCGGCTTCTTCGCCTGCGAGCCGGTGTTCGCGCTGGACGGCCAGCTGCTGGGCGCGCTGTTCGCGGCGGACCGGCACCCGCACCCACCGCCGCACACCGGCGAACTCGGCGCGCTGCGCGACGCGGCCGCGCTGGCCGGCACCGGCGTGGCGCTGCGCCACTACCTCGAGCGCACCGACCCGGCCACCGGGCTGCCGCATCGCAATGCGTTCTTCGCCGACCTGCACGCGCAGCTGCCAGGCGAGCGCGACAGCGCCTGGCTGGTCGCCATCGAGGTAGCACCGGTGGCGCGCTTCCACGCCTTCATCCGCGCCATGGGCCATACCTACGCCGACGCACTGATGCGCGCGGTGGCGGCGCGGGTGCACGACTGGGCGGGTCCGGGCATGCAGCTCTACCAGGTCGGCGCCTCGCGGCTGGCGGTGTTGCTGGGCGGCCCGCAGGGCGAACTGCCGTCCGCGCGGCTGGACGCGCTGGTGGCCCGGCTGCGCGAGCCGATCGACTGCCTCGGCGTGCCGCTCACCCTGCAGCCCGGCGTGGGCCTGCTGCGGGTCGAGGCGCGCGAGCTGCGCGGCGGCGACCCGCTGCGGCGGGTGATGAGCGCCTCGCATGCCGCCCAGGACAGCGTGCCCGGCTGGGCCGTGTACGACCACGCGCAGGACGAGCGGCAGCGGCAGGAGTTCTTCCTGGTCACCGAACTGGCCGCCGCGCTGTCGGAGCGCACCGAGCTGGAGCTGCACTACCAGCCGCGCGTGCAGCTGGCCAGCGGCCGCTGCGTGGCGCTGGAGGCGCTGGCGCGCTGGCGCCACCCCACGCTGGGCGCGGTGCCGCCCGGGGTGTTCGTGCCGCTGGCCGAGCAGGCCGGGCTGATGCGCTCGCTGACCGACTGGGTGCTCGACCACGGCCTGGCGCAACTGGCCGCGTGGCTGCGCAATGGGCTCGACGTGAAGCTGTCGCTGAACGTGTCCAGCGCCGACCTCGACGCCACGCTGGAGGCGCGCCTGGGTGCCGCGGCGCGGCGGCATGCGGTGCCGCTGGCGCGGCTGGAGCTGGAGTTCACCGAGGGCACCGCGATCCACCACAGCGACGCCACCCGCTGCCACCTGGCCGCGCTGCGCGCGGCCGGCGTGGGCATCGCCATCGACGACTTCGGCATCGGCTACAGCAACCTCGACGCGCTGCGCCAGATGCCGGCCAGCTGCCTGAAGATCGACCAGTCGCTGGTGCGCGGGCTCGATACCAGCCGCCACGACGCGGCGATCGTGCGCTCGATGGTGGCGCTGGGCCGCGAGCTGGGCTTCCGCGTGGTGATGGAAGGCGTGGAGACCGCCGGCGTGCTGGCCGCCGTGCGCGACATGGCCTGCGACGAAGTGCAGGGCTTCCACATCGCCCACCCGCTGCGGGCGGCGGAGGTGGCCGGCTGGCTGCACCGGCATGCCGCCGCCGCGCCGGCGGATCGCCCGCGCGACTGAAGCGCCGCGGCGCCGGCCAGCGCCACGCGCACGATCACGGCGGCCGGCGGGGTGGCGGCGCTACCATCGGCCTTCCCCGCCCCGGAGACGCCCATGTACCGCACCGCCCTCGCCCTGGTCCTGGCCGTGGCCGCCAGCGCACCGTCGCATGCCGCCGATGCCTCCGCCGCACAGGCGATGGCGCAGCAGGTGCTGCCGCAGGTCGTCGCCTGGCGGCACGACATCCACCAGCACCCCGAACTGGGCAACCGCGAGCTGCGCACTGCGGCGCTGGTCGCGCGGGAACTGAAGCGGCTGGGGCTGGAGGTGCACACCGGCATCGCCCACACCGGCGTGGTCGGTCTCTTGAAAGGCGACCTGCCCGGGCCGCGGCTGGCGCTGCGCGCCGACATGGACGCGCTGCCGGTGACCGAGGAGGTGAACCTGCCGTTCGCCTCGAAGGCGAAGGGCGAGTACCGCGGCAAGACCGTCGGCGTGATGCACGCCTGCGGCCACGACGCGCATACCGCGATGCTGCTGGGCATGGCGCAGGCGCTGGCCGGCATGAAGCAGCGGCTGCACGGCTCGGTGCTGTTCGTGTTCCAGCCGGCCGAGGAAGGCGCGCCGGATGGCGAGGAAGGCGGCGCCGCGCTGATGCTCAAGCAGGGCCTGCTGCGCGATTTCAAGCCCGACGCGATGTTCGGCATGCATGTGGTCAGCGCGCTCAACACCGGCACGGTGGCGGTGCGGCCGGGGCCGGCGATGGCCGGCTCGGACGCCTTCCGCATGGTGGTGCACGGCCGCCAGACCCACGGCGCGATGCCGTGGAACGGGGTCGACCCGATCGTCACTGCCGCCGAGATCATCGGCGCCGCGCAAACCATCGTCAGCCGCAAGCTGGACCTCGGCATGCAGCCGGCGGTGCTCAGCTTCGGCATCGTCGAGGGCGGCTCGCGCTACAACATCGTGCCGGACAAGGTGGAACTGCAAGGCACCCTGCGCACGTTCGACCCGGGCATGCGCCAGCAGGCGATCGACAACCTCGAGGGCATCGCCGAACACCTTGCCGCGGCGAACGGCGCCAGCGTGGAAACGCAGATCCCGCTCGGCGACAGCAACCCGGTGCTGGTCAACGACCCCGCGCTCGCCGCGCGCGTGCGCGACAGCCTGCGCCAGGCGCTCGGCGCCGAACACGTGATCGAAGCGCGGCCGCAGACGGCCTCGGAGGACTTCGCCTGGTTCGCGCAGCAGCTGCCCAGCGTGTATTTCTTCGTCGGCGCCACGCCGCCGGGCCAGGACGCGTCGAAGGCACCGGCCAACCACTCGCCGAAGTTCTTCCTCGACGAGGATGCGCTGCAGGTCGGCATGGCCTCGATGCTGCAGGCCAGCCTGGACTACCTCGACGCGCCCGCCTCCCGCTGAGCGGGGCGCCCGACCGGCCGCCCCGCCGTCGCAGCCTACGACGCGTCGCCGCGATCCGGACGCGCGCGCTGGAAGCGGCGGTGGTGGATGAGCAGGCCGCTGAAATACGCGAGGTAGTAGCCCGGCAGCAGGCCGATCACCAGCATGGTGAGCGGGCTGGCGTGCGGCGCGGCATCGGGCATTGCATACGGCTGCGGCGGCCACACCGACACCAGCAGCCGCCAGGCCAGCCGGCCCAGCAGCAGCGCGGTGAGCAGCGCGCCGATCCACGGGTTCGGCACGTAGCAGTCGCCCTTGACCGGATCGACCTCGAAGCGGGTCAGGCGCAGCCCGAGCAGGCCCAGCGCTGCGCCGAGCAGCACGCCGCCGGCGAGGCCCGTGGCCAGCGCCGCGTGATGGAAACCGCTGAGCGCCAGCAGGCCGCCGGCGAGCGCGAACAGCACGATGCGGACGAGCATCCGCTTGCGCCGGATCGGCTGGCGCCCGAACTGGCGGCTCACCCGCCGCCACACCATCCAGGCGAGGATCGGCAGCAGTACGAGGTAGCTGGTCAGGTGCGCAGGCATGGCATGGTCCGATGGAGAGCCAGCGCCACTTTAGTGCGGCAAGCTTGGCGCGGGCGACTGACATCCGTCACCCCTGAGCCTCATCCGCTCCGGCTGTGGTAGGAGCCCGCTCGCGGGCGATGCTCTTTCCTTGCGACTCCAGAGCAGAAGCATCGCCCGCGAGCGGGCTCCTACAGCAAGCCAAGGAAAGTGGCGCGAGGGTTACTTCGCCTTGCCCTGGTTGGCCACCGCGGCCATCTTCGCCGCGATCGCTTCGGCGTCGCCGAGGTAGTAGTGCCTGAGCGGCTTCAGCGCGTCGTCGAATTCGTACACCAGCGGCACGCCGTTGGGGATGTTCAGCTCGACGATGGCCTGGTCGGAGATGCCGTCCAGGTACTTCACCAGCGCGCGCAGCGAATTGCCGTGCGCGGCCACCAGCACGCGCTGGCCGGCCCTGATCGCCGGCGCCAGCACCTCGTGCCAGTACGGCAGCACGCGGGCCACGGTGTCCTTCAGGCATTCGGTGTCGGGAATCTGCTTCGGGTCGAGCGCCGCGTAGCGCGGGTCGTGCACCGATTCGTTCTTCGCGCGCTCCAGCGGCGGCGGGGGGATGTCGTAGCTGCGGCGCCAGATCTTCACCTGGTCCTCGCCGTACTTCGCCGCGGTCTCGGCCTTGTTGAGGCCGGTGAGGCCGCCGTAGTGGCGCTCGTTGAGGCGCCAGTCGGTGAGCACCGGAATCCACATCAGGTCCATCGCGTCCTGCACGCCCCACAGCGTGCGCACCGCGCGCTTGAGCACCGAGGTATGCGCCACGTCGAAGTGGTAGCCGTCCTCGCGCAGCAGACGACCGGCCTCGCGCGCCTCGGCCATGCCCTGTTCGGTGAGGTCGACGTCGGCCCAGCCGCTGAAGCGGTTGTCGAGGTTCCACTGCGATTGGCCGTGGCGGATCAGGACGAGCTTGTGCATGGAAGGAGGCGCCCAACAGTGAGGTGTAAGGCGGGAATGGTGCAGGCCGGCCTGGGCAGCGTCAAATGCGCCCCCTGCCACAGGTCATGGGCAACCCTGCGCGCCGGCGGCGCATCCTAGCCTGGCCATTCCCCTGCCAGGAGTAAAAACGCCATGCGTCGATTCCCGACGATCCTCATCCTCGCCGCGCTCGCGCTGGGCCTGGCGCTGCCGCCGCTGGCCAGCGCGCGCGACAACGACATCGACAAGGTCAACGGTTCGGTGCAGGTCGACGCCGGCCAGCAGGTCGGCGACGTCAGCACGGTGAACGGCTCGGTGCGCATCGCCGGCGGCGCCAGCGTGCACGAGGCCAGCACCGTCAACGGCTCGGTCGAGCTGGGCGACAAGGCCCAGGCCAGCAAGCTCGGCACCGTCAACGGCGCGATCAGCCTGGGCAGCGCCAGCCGGGTCAGCGGCGAGGTGAACGCGGTCAACGGCCGCATCCAGCTGGCCCGCGGCGCCGAGGTCGGCGGCCGGGTGGAGAACGTCAACGGCGCCATCATGCTGGACGGCGCCCACGTCGCCGGCGGCATCGGCACGGTCGGCGGCGACATCACGGTGGGCGCGGACTCGCGCGTCGAGGGCGGCATCCTGGTCGAGAAGCCGAACAACGGCTGGTTCCGCTGGGGCAACGAGCGCAAGCCGGTGATCGTGATCGGCCCGCACGCGGTAGTGCAGGGCACGCTGGAATTCCGCCGCGAGGTGGTGCTGAAGGTCAGCGACAGCGCACAGATCGGCCCGGTGAAGGGCGCCACGGTGGAGAAGTTCAGCGGCGCCACGCCGTAACGCCGCCCGGTAGGAGCCCGCTCGCGGGCGAGGCTCCTGTGCTTTCGCGGCGGGCATCAGAGCAAGAGCATCGCCCGCCAGCGGGCTCCTACAACGGCGACGCCAGCCAGTCGCGCGGCTGCAGGTAATCGGCCAGCCGCGCTTCGGCCGAGCCGGCCTGCGGCTGGTACGCGTACTCGAAGCGCACCCGCGGCGGCAGGCTCATCAGGATCGACTCGGTGCGCCCGCCCGACTGCAGGCCGAACAGCGTGCCGCGGTCGTAGACCAGGTTGAACTCGACGTAGCGACCGCGGCGGTACAGCTGGAACTCGCGCTCGCGCTCGCCGTACGGCGTGTCCTTGCGGCGCGCCACGATCGGCAGGTAGGCGTCGAGGAAGCCCTGCCCGACCGCCTGGGTGAAGGCGAAGCAGCGCTCGAAACCGCCCTCGTTCAGGTCGTCGTAGAACAGCCCGCCCACGCCGCGCGTCTCGCCGCGATGCTTCAGGTAGAAGTACTCGTCGCACCACTTTTTGTAGCGCGGATAGACCTCCGCCCCGTACGGCGCGCACAGCTCGCGCGCCACCGTGTGCCAGTGCCGCACGTCCTCGTCCACCGGGTAGAACGGGGTGAGGTCGAAGCCGCCGCCGAACCACCACACCGGCTCCACGCCTTCCTTGTGCGCCTCGAAGTAGCGCACGTTGGCGTGGGTGGTCGGCACGTGCGGGTTGTTCGGATGCAGCACCAACGACACGCCGGTGGCGATGAAGCTGCCGCCGGCCAGCTCCGGCCGGTGCGCGGTGGCGCTGGGCGGCAACGGCTGGCCGTGCACGCGCGAGAAGTTCACCCCGGCCTGCTCGAACACCGCGCCGCCCTGCAGCACGCGGGTACGGCCGCCGCCACCCGCCTCGCGCGTCCACGCGTCCTCGGTGAAGCGCGCGGCGCCGTCGGCCTGCTCGATCGCCGCGCAGATGCGGTCCTGCAGCTCGCGCAGGAAGGTTTCGGCGCGGTCGGCCTGCTCGCTCATCGGTTCGTTCCTCGTCGTGGTCGGTGCAGCAAGCTTAGCGAGCCGGCCACTGCGGCGCCCTGATCCGGCGCAGCCGCCGCGGCTCAGCTGATCCGCGCCGCCATCCGCCGGTGTCCGACCAGCCGCGCCCAACGCAGGCCGAGGTCGATCCACATGAGGTAGCTCGCTTCGAGCAGCAACAGGCCGAGATAGCGTCGCCGCCACGGCAGCGCCGGCTCGGCGGCAACCGGCACGCCGTCGAAGCCGAGCCGGCGCGCCAACAGCAGGCAGCGCGCCAGGTGGTAGCGGCTGGTCACCAGCGCCACCGGCGGCAGCCCGGTTGCGCCGGCCTCGGCCAGCAGCAGGCGGCGCGCGTGGCGCAGGTTCTCCAGCGAATCGACCGAGTCCTGCTCCAGCTCCAGCCGCACCGTGGCGGCGAGGCCGTGTTGCCGCAGCCACGCCTGGCCGGCGGCGGCTTCGCTGCACTGGCTGCCGCTGCGGCCACCGAGCAACAGCAGGTGATCGGTGTGCTGCTGCTCGGCCAGCGCCAGCGCGCGGCGCAGCCGCTGGCGGTAGTCGTGCTCCGGTACATCGCGTTCGAGCCGGCGGCCGAACACCAGCGTCACCATCCGCCGCGGCGGCGCCAGCGGGCTGCGCGCGGCGACCCGGCAGACGTGGACCAGGTAGCCCAGCCAGACCAGGCCCGCGCTGAGCAGCAGCGCCAGTGCGGTGACCAGCGCGGCATGCTGCACGTCGCGGTCGCGCAGGTAGCGCCAGGGACTGCGGGTTGGAGGCGGATTCGGCGGCACGGCGCAAGCGCGGCATTCGGGACACGCCAGCATAATCGCCGCGCGCCTGCCGCGGCACCTCGGCGGCTGAACGCGCGGCGCATGCAGACTAGGCTTTCACAGGGGTGCCGGCTACGCTTTCCGGATGCCTGCCCCGATGACTCCCCTCGCGGTCACCGCCTGCACCGCCACCTCCGCCATGGGCAGCGGTCTGGCGGCGCAGTTCGACGCGCTTGCGCACGCCCGCAGCGGCCTGCGTCCGAACGACTTCAGCAGCGCGCCGCTGGCGTGCTGGATCGGCCGCGTCGAGGGCGTGGAAGACTTCGCCTTGCCCGCCGCGCTCGCCGCCTGGGATTGCCGCAACAACCGCCTGGCCTGGCTGGGCCTGCAGAAGGACGGCTTCATCGAGCGCGTGCACGCGGCGCGCGCACGCTACGGTGCGGCGCGAGTGGCGCTGCTGCTGGGCACCTCCACCGCCAGCATCGGCGCCACCGAGGAAGCCTACCGCCGGCTCGATGCCGACGGCGGCATACCCGACGACCTGCTGCGTCCGGCGATCCACGCGCCGCATTCGCTGGCCGCGTTCGTCGCCGCCGCGCTCGCCCTGGAAGGGCCATGCCTGACCGTCTCCACCGCCTGCTCGTCCAGCGCCAAGGTGTTCGCCAGCGCCGAGCGCATGCTTCGCCTCGGCCTCGCCGACGCGGCGCTGGTCGGCGGCGTGGACACCTTGTGCGACAGCGTGCTGTTCGGCTTCAACGCGCTGGAACTGGTCTCGCCCGAGCCGTGCCGGCCGTTCGACCGCGCGCGCAACGGCATCTCGATCGGCGAGGCCGCCGGCTTCGCCCTGCTGGAGCGCGTCGAGGCGGCGCCGCAGGCGCCGCGGCTGCTCGGCTACGGCGAATCCAGCGACGCGCACCACATGTCCACGCCGCACCCGGACGGTCTCGGCGCGGAGCTGGCGCTCAACGACGCGCTGGCCCGCGCCGGCCTCGACGCGGCGCAGGTGGACTACATCAACCTGCACGGCACCGCCAGCCAGAAGAACGACGAGGTGGAGGCGGCGCTGGTGGCGCGCGTGTTCCCGCCCCGCACCCGGGCCAGCTCGACCAAGGGCTTCACCGGCCACACGCTGGGCGCCGCCGGCATCCTCGAGGCGACCGTGGCGCTGCAGGCGATCGAGCACGGCCTGATTCCCGGCAACCTCGGCGGCGACACGCCCGACCCGAGCTGCGGCGCGCAGTTCGCCTGGCGCAACGAGCACCGGCGCGTGGATGTGGCGCTCAGCAACTCGTTCGGCTTCGGCGGCAACAACGCCTGCCTCGCGTTCGCCCGCGCGGGGGTCGCCGCATGAACGCGCTGCGCGTGTGGGTGGAGGGGGTCGGTCTGTGGTCGCCGCAGCTGGCCGACTTCGCCGCGCTGCGCGCGCTGCTGGCTGGCGCCGCGCCGGCACCACCGCCGCCGCGCCCGGCGGCCGCCACGCTGCCGCCGAACGAGCGCCGCCGTGCGCCGGAGAGCGTGCTGCTGGCGGTCGAGGCCGCCGGCCAGGCGGTGGCGATGAGCGGCCACGATGCCGCCGCGCTGGCCTGCGTGTTCGCCTCCTCGCACGGCGATCAGGCGATCACCGACTACATGTGCGCCACCCTGGCGCAGGCGCCGGCCGAGCTGTCGCCGACCCGCTTTCACAATTCGGTGCACAACGCCGCGGTGGGCTACTGGACCATCGCCACCGGCTGCCACGCGCCGTCCACCGCGATCTGCGCGCAACGCGCCAGTTTCGGCGCCGGCCTGCTGGAAGCGGCGGGCCTGGCGCTGGCCGAGCAGCGCGCGGTGCTGCTGGTGTGCAGCGACACCGCCGGCAGCGGTCCGCTCGACGAAGTCACCCGCTGCCGCCAGTCGTTCGGCTGCGCGCTGGTGCTGGCGCCGCAGGCCGGAGCGGCCGCGCTGGCCCGGCTCGATCTCGCGCTGCAAGCGGGCGCGGCCATCGACACGCCGCTGCCCGCGCCGCTGGATGACTGGCGCGCCGGCAACCCGTCGGCGGCGAGCCTGTCGCTGCTGGCGCTGCTCGCCGCCCGCGGCGGCCGCTGCGAGCTGGCCGCGGCCGCTACACTGGGATTGCGTATCGACATGGAGCACGTCGCTTGAACACTGCCACGCCACGCTGGTGCGTGCTGATTCCCTGCCTCAACGAGGAAGCCGCGATCCGCGCGGTGGTCGAATCCGTGCTGGCGCTGGGCGCGCCGGTGATCGTGGTCGACGACGGCTCGGACGACCGCACGCCGGAGATCGTCGCCGCGCTGCCGGTAACCCTGCTGCGCCACGCCACGCGGCGCGGCAAGGGCGAGGCACTGCGCCACGGCTTCCGCGAGGCGCTGCGCCAGGGTTACGACGCCGTGCTGACCATGGACGGCGACGGCCAGCACTTGGCCAGCGACATCCCGCGCATCGTGGCCGCCGCGCAACGCCACCCGCGGCACATCGTGATCGGCGCGCGCCTGCTCGACCGCGAGCAGCAGCCGAAAGGCCGCCGGCGCGCCAACGCGGTGGCCGACTGGGGCATCTCCTGGGCCTGCGCGCAGCCGGTGGCCGACACCCAGAGCGGGCAGCGCTGGTATCCGCAGGCGGCGCTGGCGCTGGTCGACCTGCCGGCGGAGAACTTCGTGTTCGAGGCGGCGATCCTGATCGCCGCCTCGCGCGAGCAGCGGCTCGGCGTGGTCTCGGTGCCGATCGCCTCGCGCTACCACGGCGCGTTCCGTCCCAGCCACCTCAAACCGGTACGCGACGTCACCCGCATCACCCTCTACACCATCGGCCGGGTGATCCACTACGGCCACATCGTGGCCAGCTACCGCCGCTCGCGCGGCACGCCGCTGGTGCTCGACGACTCCGCCACCGCGCCGGCCAAACCGATCGCGCTGGACGGTTGATCGACGCCGCTCCGCCGCAGGAGCCCGCTCGCGGGCGATGCTCCTGAGGCGGGTATTCGCAAAAGAAAAGCATCGCCCGCAAGCGGGCTCTTACTACAAGGTGATCGAGGTGCGGGCCCTCGCGCAGGCAGCGTCAGCCCATGCCGCCGTTCACCCCGATCACCTGGCCGTTGATGTAGGCGGCCGCGTCGGAGCACAGGAACGCGACCAGCGCGGCGACCTCCTCCGGCTTGCCGGCGCGCTGCGCGGGCACCAGCTCGCGGATGCGCTCGGGCGGGAACGCGGCTTCGGCCATGCGCCCCTCGATCACTCCGGGCGCGACCACGTTGACGGTGATCCCGCGCGAGGCCATCTCGCGCGAAAGCGATTTGCTGGCGCCCACCAGCGCCGCCTTCGCCGCCGCGTAGTTGGCCTGCCCGCGGTTGCCCAGCTGCGCCGCCGCCGAGCCGATCGAGACGATGCGACCGAAACGCGCACGCGCCATCGGCAACAGCAGTGGCTGGGTGACGTGGAAGAAGCCATGCAGCGAGACGTCGATCACCCGGTGCCACTGCGCCTCGCTCATGCCGGCCATCGGCGCGTCGTCGTGGATGCCGGCGTTGTTGACCAGCGCGTGGATGGTGCCCTCGCTCAGCAGGGTATCCAGCGCGGCGCGCACCGCTTCCGCATCGGTGACGTCGAACGCCACCGCCTGCGCGCTGCCACCGGTCGCGACGATCGCCGCGGCGGCTTCCGACGCGCGCGCCAGGCTGTGGTGGCCATGCACGATCACGTGCCAGCCGGCCGCGGCCAATGCATGGCAGATCGCGCCGCCGAGCTCGCCGCTGCCACCGGTGACCAGGGCGCGACGGGCGGGATGGACTTCGGACATGGGTGGCTCGCAGGCGGTTCAGCGGGAAGGATGGATCACCGCGGCGCGGCCGCTGGCGAGCAGCCGGCCACGATGCTCGACGCGGAACGCATACTGCGCGCCGCCGTCATCGGCGTAAAGGCATTCGGCATGGACGTCCAGCGCGCCGTCGAGGCCATCGACGTATTCCTCGTGAAGCTGCACGTCACGCAGGCTGACCAGCCGACCGGGACGTACCGTTTCGTCGCCGCGCGCGCGCGCCAGCAGCGCGCCGTGCACCGCCGCCGCCTGCGCGCCGTACTCGGCCAGGTGCACCGCATGCAGGCCGCGCGGGCCGCGCAGCGGATGGTCCGCGCGCACATGGCTGGCGCTGGTCGCGTGGATGCTGCGCGCATCCCAGGCGAGCACCGCATCGAGCAGGCACATCGCGCCCGCGTGCGGGATCAGGTGGGCCCAGTCAGTCTTCCCGAGCATGCGGCGCCATCAGGATCGAGAGGCAGAAGTGGAACGCCACGCCGAGGCTCACGGTGAGCCCGATCGCGCGCAGCACCGGAATCGTCGCCCACGCCAGCATGCCGAACACCAGCAGCGCGGACAGCACGCAGACGATGGTGGCGTGCAGCGTGCGCCGCTGCTCGGCGGCGTCGCCGGTGTCGCGCTCGAAGAACAGCGCGTAGTGCAGGCCCAGTCCGCCGGCGAGGATCAGCGCCACCAGGTGGAACAGCGAGATCTGCACGCCGGCCACGCGCTCCACCGCCAGCACCAGGAAGGTGGCCAGGGTCATCGGCGCCAGCACGTGCCAGGCGCGGCGCAGGCTGCGCAGAGCCAGCGCGATGGTCAGCACCAGCAGCAGCGCGGCGGCGGCAAGCGCCTGCAGGATGCGCGTGCGGTAGTCGACCACCAGCGATTCGGAGGCGGCCTTCAGGTCGAGCAGGCGCACCGCGCCGTGCGTGTCTGCGCCCAGCGCCTGCAGCGCGGCCAGGTCATGCACGCCGCTGATCGTGCCCAGGCCGAGCCAGTGGCCGTCGCGCGGCACCAGCATCGCGGCGAGGCGCTGGCCCAGCGGGGTCTGCGCGTAACGCTCGGGGGTCAGCGGCGGCAGCGTGCGTGCGGCCTGCACGTCGTCGACGAACGGCTGGAACAGGTCGGCGCGGAACGGCAGTCCCTGCAAGGCCTGGTCCAGCGCGCGCTGCAGCGTGGCGCGGTCGGGCAGCCTGGCCTGCCGCGCGCGCTGCACGGCCACGCTGGGCAGGTAGCGCGAGGGTAGTTCCAGCGCGTCGGCGGCGCGGCGCGCCAGCAGTGCATCCACCTGCGGCTGCAGCCGCTCCGACAGTTCCAGCACGCCCTGCGCGCCGGGCGCCTCGAGCACCAGCAGGTAGCGCACGTCGGGTGCGCCCAGCGCCTGGCGCAGGCGCGCGTCGCGCTGCAGCAGGTCCGCCGGCAACGGAGTCAGCGCGGCGAGGTTGTCCTGCCAGAACGGAGCGCGGGCCAGTGCCAGCATCGCCACGATCGCCGCGGCGACCGCGACGGGAATCCAGCGCGGCCGCGGCAGGCGGTCGACGAAGGTGCGTGCCCGGATCAGCCAGCGCATGTCGGCCACGTCGTGCACGCGCCGCGGCAGCAGGTGCGGCAGCAGGTAGCGCGTGCTGCAACCGGCCACCAGCAGGCCGACGATGGTGAACAGCGCCAGCTGCTTCAGCCCGTTCACGCCGGAGGCGTAGAACGCCAGGTAGGCGATGCAGGCCGAGGCGATCGCGGTGAGCAGCAGCGGCCACAACGCGCGCACGCTGGCCAGCGCATCCTCGCCGGCGCGGCGATGGCTGAGCACGCGGATCGGGTACTCCTGCGCCACGCCGAGCAGGGTGAAGCCGAACGCGAGAGTGATGCCGTGCACCTCGGGAAAGGCGAGCGTCAGCGCGGCGATGCCGGCCAGCGCGGCACTGGCGATCGGCAGCGCCGACAGCAGCAGCGAGCTGAAGCTGCGGTAGGCCAGCAGCAGCAGCGCGATGAAGCCCACGGTGGAGATGCGCCCGATCCAGTCCGCCTGCTGCCGCGTCTGCGCGGCGGCCACCACGCTGAAATAGCCCGGTCCGCTCGGTTCGAGCGTTGCGCCGGCGCTGCCTGGCAGCGCGGCGAAGGCCTGGCGGATGCCGTCGATCGCCTGCTGCTGCGCACCCGGGTCGAAACCCGCGGCCGCGGTCTGCACCAGCAGCAGCGCCTCGTCCTGCGGCGAGAACCACACGCCCTCGCGCAGCTGCGGCGATGTCGCCGGCGCCCAGCGTTCGGCCAGCTGCAGCACCTCCAGCGTGGGATCACGCGGCAGCAGGCCTTTCAGCAGGCTGGCGGCCGGCGAGGACAGGTCGTCCAGCCGTTGCTGCAGCTGGTCGGCGAGATAGGCCTCGTCCAGCGGCTGCGTGTCCAGCGTGGGCGAGAGCAGGTAGCGGTACGGCAGCAGGCGCTCGTCCAGCGCACCGAGGTCGAAGCTGCCGTTGAGCACCTGGCTGTAGCGCGGGTCTTTTTTCAGCGCGGCGGCAAGGCCCTGGCTCAGTGCCGCCAGCTTCGCGTCGGACTGGCCATGGATGGCGAGCAGCAGCAGGCGCGAACCCGGTCCCTCGCCAACCTGCTCCATCAGCAGGCGCTGGTCCGGCGTGGTCGGCGCCGGCATGAAGCTGCGCAGGTCGGTGCTGACGTGCAGCCGCTGGCTGACCATCCAGCCGAGCCCGGCCAGCACCAGCAACCATCCGATCAGCAATGCCGCGCGTGCGCCCCGGCGCATGCTCAGGGCGCGCTCTGGCACAGCGCCTGCAGCGCTTCGCGGGTAGGCTCGGCCGGCATCCGTGCGGCCAGCGGGCCGAGCAGGTCGACCGCGAGATCGCCGTCGGCCTCCTGCAGGTGCATGCAGCGCGAGGCGTTGGTGTAGCCGTCGATGCGGATGCTGGCGACGGTCTTCGCCACGCGCGCATCGCGCGGCACCAGGGTCAGCGTCCACGCGCCGCGCGCGTCGCCCTCCTGGCGCACCTCGAAGGCCTGCTGCAACCGCGCGGCATCGCCGCCGAGCAATGCCACGAAACTGTCCAGCAGCACCTGCAGCTGCGGCGCGCGCTTCAGCGAGAAGTGCCGCGGGCTGCGGCCCTCGCGCTGCTGGGTCACCTCGCCGTCGGCGATGGTGGAAGTTTCCCGCTGCGGATGCTCGACGCGCCGCTGCAGCCGATCGCCGCCCAGCCACGACAACTCGCCGGAGACCACCAGCGGCCGGTCCAGCATCTGCAGGAAGCGCGCCTCGGCGAAGGCGGTATGCGCCGGCGCCGGCTGGCCCAGCGCGGCAATCAGGGTCGAGGCCGCCGTGGCCGGCTCAGACGCCGAGGCGACCGCCCACGGCAGCAGCAGGCTCAGCAGCAGGCTCGCCCGCAGCGGGCGCGTCTTGCCAGAAATCATAGAAGTTGAACCAGTTGTAGGGAGCGACGTGGATATAGTGTTCCAGTCGTTGCGCGTAGCGGGCAATCAGCCGGTCCAGCACCGGACCACGATCATGCCGCGGGATTTCCACCCGGTCGCTGAACGGTTCGAACACCAGGCGGTAGCGGTTGCCGCCGAGGTACAGGCCGAAGCACAGCACCACCGGCACCTGCAGCGTATGCGCCAGCAGCCAGGGGCTGATCGGGAACGGCGCGGGAGAACCGAGCAGGTTGGCCCGCCGCAGCACCTCGTGGCCACGGCCGCGGTCGGCCAGCAGCGCCACCAGCGCGCCGGCGTCGCAGGCCTCGGCCATCGCCAGCGCGATGGTGGTGCCGTCCTGCGCCGCGTCGATCACGCAAGCGCCCACCTCCGGCGCCAGCGCTTCCAGCAGCTCGGTCATCGCCGGCGTCTTCTGCTTGTCCAGCACCACGCGCAAGGCCATCTGCGGCCGGCGCGCACCGATCGCGCGCAGCGCCTCGAAACTGCCCTGGTGCGAACCGAGCAACAACACGCCGCGACCCTGCGCGATGCGCTCATCGAGCAGCTCCAGGCCTTCGGTCTCGATCCGGAACGGTCGCTCGCCGTGTGCCAGCAGGAAGATCCGGTCCAGGATGGTGGCGGCAAAGCAGTGGATGTGCCGAAGCACCTGCCACGTCGTGGCCGGCCGGCCGAACACGCGCTGCAGGTACTGGCGCGAGGCCCGCCGTTCCGGCCCGCGGCGCAGGAAGAAGTACAGCGTGATCGGGTACAGGCACAGCCGCCCCAGGCGGCGCCCGCCGTGCAGCGCAATGGTGCGGATCAGCCACAGCGCGAAGCGGCCGCCGCCCTCGGGGCGCTCCTGCCAATGTCCATGCGTGCTCATGTCGCTCCCTCGACCAGGCCGCGTGCCAGCACCATGCGGTCACGCCGGATCTCGAAACGGACGCGCGACGCGTCCGCCGCGGTCAGCTGCAGTTGCGCGGTCTCGTCGGGCCGCAGCGGCGCGGCGAACTTCGCCTCCAGCACGCGGCCCAGCCGCTGCCCGCGCCAGGCGCGCAGGGCCAGCGCGACCTGCTCCAGCAACAGCACGCCCGGCACCAGCGGCTCGCCGGGGAAGTGGCCGGGCAGCGCCGGATGCCCGGCGTCGACGCGCAACGCCTGCACGAAGCCCGCGTTCACGGCGCCACCGCACGCTGGCCACGCAGCAGCTGCGGCCAGCGCAGCGCCAGCTGTAACAGCGTGTCGTGCAGGCCGGGATGATGCAGGTGGCGCAGCCGCCAGCGGCGCCAGGCGTACTCCAGCAGAAACGCCGCGCCCAGCAGCAGGTAACCGCCCAGATGCAGCCAGCCTGCCGCCCAGCGCTCGGGCACCGGCAGCGGCGAGGCAAGGCCGGCGCGCGCCAGCAAGCCGCCGTGCTCGGCGCACAGCAGCAGCACGGCGAGCAGCAGCGCCTGGCCACCCAGCAGCACCGTCCAGAACCAGGTGATCTGCCGCGCATAGGCCGCCACGCCCGGCTGGTGCAGGCGCTCAGCCCCCTCGATGGCGGCGATGAAGCGCGCCACCAGAGGTTCGGCGGTGGCCAGCGTGCGGCCGAACCACACGGCCAGCAGCACGTTGATCAGCAGCGGCACCGTCTCCAGCAGCAGCTCGGCAAAACCGTAGCGCCAGCTCAGCAGCAGGCCGGCCAGCGCAGCCGGCCACAGCAGCCATGCCGACGTGCGGCGCGCCAGCAGCTGCGGCAAGAGCAGCGCGGTCAGCAGCAAGGCCAACGCCAGCAGCGCGAACACCTGCCGCTGCGTCACCGCGCCGGCGATCGCCAGCAGCGGATAGGCCGGCAACAGCAGCAGGCCGTAGCGGCGCGCGGCGGGTTCGGGCGGGAGGGAAGAGGAGGTCATGCCGGGCTCCGCATCGGCTGCGCCGGAACCTCGAGCCTGCCACGGCCAATGGAACGCCGCATGAAGGAAGCGTGGCGGACGCCGCCGGGCCGAACCGCCGGCGTCAGCCGGCGCGGTTCTTCTCGACGTGCGCGGACAGCGTGCGCAGGCTGCTGAAGATCTGCCGGTTGTCCGGGTTGTCCGAACGCAGCTGGAAGCCGTAGCGCTTGGACACGGCCAGGGCGATTTCCAGCGCGTCGATCGAATCCAGCCCCAGCTCGCCGCCGAACAGCGGTGCGTCGGGGTCGATCTGGGCGGCGCTCAAGTGTTCCAGGTTCAGGCATTCCACGACCAGGGTGGCCAATTCGTGCTGCGCCGCTGTCTGTTCCGCCATGCTCGGTTCCGTACGCTGAATGCATTGCCTCCCCCCGGTGGCAGTGGTCGCGAAGTGTAACATAGCGCCCCTGTCGTTCCCGGTTGCAAGCCATATGCAAGGCTGTGAAAACCCCCAGATCGAGCCGTTGCCGCGCCGCGCGCTGCAGGTGTGCTACCGCGCCGGCGCGACCGATGCGCTGCTGGCCGAACCCGGCACGCTGGCCTTGTTCGGCTTCGGCGCCGGCAGCGCGGCCAGTACCGACCCGCGCTGCCTGCAGGTGGCGCTGGAAACCTTCGACGCGCCCGCGCCGCTGGAGCTGTGGCAGGTCGATGCGCCGGTCCGCTGCGGCCGTCACGGCGAGCTGCGCTGGTCCGCCGGTGGCGGCTGGCTGTTCGCGGCGATCGAACTGGACGAGCGCGACCACGGCGGGCCGGCGGCCACGGCCCGGCTGGCCTACGAACAGCTGCACCGCTTCGTCGCCACGCACGAGGCGCAACACGTGCTGCGCGTATGGAACTACCTCGCCGCGATCAACCACGGCGAAGGCGACGCCGAGCGCTACAAGCACTTCTGCGACGGCCGCGCCGCCGGCATGGGCGACTTCTTCGCCGAGGGCTTTCCCGCCGCCACCGCGATCGGCCATCACGGCGACGTGCACCGTCTGCAGGTCTACCTGCTGGCCAGCGACCAGCCCGGCATGCGCGTGGAAAACCCGCGCCAGGTCAGCGCCTGGCGCTACCCGCGCCAGTACGGCCGCACCCCGCCCAGTTTCGCCCGCGCCATGCTGCTGCCGGCGCAGGACGTGCTGGCGATCTCCGGCACCGCCGCGGTGGTCGGTCACGCGTCGGCGCACCGGGACGACCTCGACGCGCAGCTGGAAGAAACCCTGCTCAATCTCGAGGCCCTGCTGGCCAGCGCCGGCATGACCACCGGTTTCGACGGCCACTCCCCGCTGAAGATCTACGTGCGCCACCGCGCCGACGCCGCGCGCGTGCGCGCGTTCGTGCAGCGCCGCCTGCCCGGCGTGCCGACCCTGCTGCTGCACGGCGACATCTGCCGCCGCGAGCTGCTGGTGGAAATCGACGGCTGGCGCTATGCGTAGGACCAGGCGAGCGTGAAGAGGCGCGAGAGAAAAGCCGAGGCGCGTTCCGCCGTTGCCTTCTCTCGTTCCCCTTCGCTCACTTCTGCTTCACCGGCCGCTTCCAGCCGGGAAAGGTCTGCTGCTTGCCGCGTGCCACGGTGAGTTCGCCGGCGGGCGCGTCGCGGGTGATCACCGAGCCGGCGCCGATGGTGGCCTGCGCACCGATCGTCACCGGCGCGACCAGCGCACTGTTGGAGCCGATGAAGGCGCCGTCGCCGATGCGCGTGGCGAACTTGTTGACGCCGTCGTAGTTGCAGGTGATGGTGCCGGCGCCGATGTTGACGCCGCGGCCCACCACGCTGTCGCCAAGGTAGGTCAGGTGGTTGGCCTTGCTGCCTTCGCCGAGGCGGGCTTTCTTGGTCTCGACGAAGTTGCCCACGTGCACGCCGGCGTCGAGTTCGGTGCCGGGGCGCAGCCGCGCGAAGGGGCCGATCGTGCACGGACCGTGGGTGACCACGCCGTCCAGATCGCAGTGCGGCAGCACTACCGTGCCGGCGGCCAGCTGCACGTCCTTCAGCCGGGTGAACGCGCCGATGCGCACCTCGTCGCCGAGCGACACGCGGCCTTCCAGGATCACGTCGACGTCCAGCTCGACGTCGTGGCCGGCCGCGACCGTGCCGCGCACGTCGATGCGCAGGGGATCGGCCAGGCGCACGCCATCGCGCATCAGCGCACGCGCCGCACGCTGGCGGTACTCGGCTTCCAGTGCGGCGAGCTGCAGCGCATCGTTCGCGCCCGAGGCCTCCACCGGATCGGCGCACTCCACGCTGAGCGCGGGGCGCTTCTCCTCGCTCGCCATCGCGAAGATGTCGGTGAGGTAGTACTCGCCCTGCGCATTGTCGCGGTCGAGCCCGGCGATCCACACGCGCAGCGCGGCGGCAGACGCGACCAGGATGCCGGTGTTGACCAGATTGACCGCACGCTGCTCCTCGTCGGCGTCCTTCTCCTCGACCACCGCCCGCACGTGGCCGTTGCCGTCGCACAACACGCGGCCATAGCCGCACGGATCGGCCAGGCGCATGGTGAGCAGGCTGAAGCCGCCCTCCGCTGCCGCCAGCTGGCGCAGGGTGTCGGCCCGGGTCAGCGGCACGTCGCCGTACAGCACCAGCACGCGCGCTTCGTCGGGTATCTCGCCCAGCGCCTGCTCCACCGCATGGCCGGTGCCCAGCCGCTCGGCCTGCAGCACCCAGCGCAGGTCATCCTGGCCGGCGAACGCCGCACGCACCTGCTCGCCGCAATGGCCGTAGACGACATGGACGGCCGCCGGCTGCAGCGCCCGCGCGGTGTCGACCACGTGCGCCAGCAGCGGTCGCCCGGCCAGCGGCATCAGCACCTTGGCCCGATTCGATTTCATCCGCGTGCCGGCACCGGCGGCGAGGATGACGACGTGGAGAGGAGTCTGGCTCATGGATGGGGCCCTGGCGCATTCCGATCGGAAAAGCATATCAGTCCGTTCTGTCCGCTCGCTGACGGAGCAGGGCTCAGGGCTTCGTGTCCGCGGACGACACCATGCCCTTGCCGGCATGGCATTCGAAACGGAACACGTAGTCGAGGCTGAACGGTTTCGTCTCGCTGTCCACTACATGGCTGTTGCCGTCGGCATCGGCGGCCCAGCGGTCGATCGTCAACGGATTGAACTGCCACTGCAGCGCGGCCGTGCGCACCGCGGCGATGAAGGCGCGCCGATCGGCATCCGCCTGCGCCTCGTCCGTCACGCGGACCTCGTCGACCTTGCCTTGTTCGTCGACGACCAGCAACGCCGGCACTTCCTGAGGAGGCGGGCAGCGGGCCAGCAGACTTGGTGGATACACCGGCTTCACGCGCTTGAATGGAGTGGCGCCGCTGGAGACCTCGCCCAGCGCCAACTGGTAGCGCACCGTATCGGGCGGCACGAGCACTCGCCATGACGCCTCGCCGCTGGCTGGCGGTGGTGGCCGATGTGGCGACGTGGCGCAGCCGACCAGCAGCAGCGACAGCACGCAGCCGCCATGGCGGAATGTGGGCATCGATCCGGTCATCGGCTCTTCCCTGTGCAGCCAGGCTCGCATCCTGCCGATACGAAGACGCCGGCACAAGGCCGGCGTTCTTTTCCGCGATGTCCCTCGAAGCGACCGCCTCTATTGGGAGTGCGGCCATGGACGGCCGCCTTTTGATCTCGCTCTGCACTCATGGATGAGTGCACAACCCTCATTCCACGGATGGCCGCCTTTTGGCCTTGGCTTTGCGCTCACGGACGAGCGCACAAGCTCAGTGCTTGAGGCTCTTGCGCAGCCGCTCCAGCGCCTGCAGCTGGGTGATCGCCTCGGCCAGCTTGACCTGCGCCTCGGCGATTTCCATCGCGTCGGTGCGATTGGCCAGCGCGTCCTCGGCTTCCTTCTTGGCGCGCTGCGCGGAGGCCTCGTCCAGGTCGGCGGCGCGCGCGGCGGTGTCGGCCAGCACGGTGACCACCTGCGGCTGCACTTCCAGCATGCCGCCGGAAATCCAGAACTGCTGGCGCTCGCCGCCGGCCAGCAGCACGTCGACGTGGCCCGGCTTGAGGCGGGTGATCAGCGGCGCATGGCGCGGCGTGATGCCGAGCTCGCCGATTTCGCCGGTGGCAACGACCATCGTCGCGTCGCCGGAGAAGATCTCGGCTTCGGCACTGACGATGTCGACGCGAATGGTGTGGGTCATGACTCAGGTTCCAAATGCTTGAGGCGACGGGCGGACGCGCGGTCCGCCCGCAGGGATCAGGCGGCCTTCTTGGCGCCCATCTCTTCCGCCTTCTTGATCGCCTCGTCGATGCCGCCGACCATGTAGAACGCCTGCTCCGGCAGGTGGTCGACGTCGCCGTCCACGATCATCTTGAAGCCGCGGATGGTTTCCTTCAGCGACACGTACTTGCCCGGCGAGCCGGTGAACACCTCGGCCACGTGGAACGGCTGCGAGAAGAAGCGCTCGCACTTGCGCGCGCGCGCCACGGCCTGCTTGTCCTCTTCGCTCAGCTCGTCCATGCCGAGGATCGCGATGATGTCCTTCAGCTCCTTGTAGCGCTGCAGCGTGCCCTGCACCTTGCGGGCCACGTCGTAGTGCTCCTGGCCGATCACGTTCGGATCGAGCTGGCGGCTGGTCGAGTCCAGCGGGTCCACCGCCGGGTAGATGCCCAGGCTGGCGATGTTGCGCGAGAGCACCACGGTCGCGTCCAGGTGGGCGAAGGTGGTGGCCGGCGACGGGTCGGTCAGGTCGTCCGCGGGCACGTACACGGCCTGGATCGAGGTGATCGAGCCGGTCTTGGTCGAGGTGATGCGCTCCTGCAGCACGCCCATTTCCTCGGCCAGGGTCGGCTGGTAGCCCACCGCCGACGGCATGCGGCCGAGCAGCGCGGACACCTCGGTGCCGGCCAGCGTGTAGCGATAGATGTTGTCGATGAACAGCAGCACGTCCTTGCCCTTGCCGGTCTCGTCCTTCTCGTCGCGGAAGTACTCGGCCATGGTCAGGCCGGTCAGTGCGACGCGCAGGCGGTTGCCCGGCGGCTCGTTCATCTGGCCGTACACCATCGCGACCTTGTCGAGCACGTTGGAGTCCTTCATCTCGTGGTAGAAGTCGTTGCCCTCGCGGGTACGCTCGCCCACGCCGGCGAACACGGACAGGCCCGAGTGTGCCTTGGCGATGTTGTTGATCAGCTCCATCATGTTCACGGTCTTGCCCACGCCGGCGCCGCCGAACAGGCCGACCTTGCCGCCCTTGGCGAACGGGCAGACCAGGTCGATCACCTTGATGCCGGTTTCCAGCAGGTCGGTCGCGGCCGCCTGGTCGGCGTAGCTCGGCGCCTCGCGGTGGATCACCCAGCGGTCCTGCTCACCGATCGGGCCGGCCTCGTCGATGGCGTTGCCGAGCACGTCCATGATGCGGCCCAGGGTGGCCTTGCCGACCGGCACCTTGATGCCTTCGCCGGTGTTGCGCGCCGCCAGGCCGCGCTTCAGGCCCTCGGTGGAACCGAGCGCGATGGTGCGCACGATGCCGTCGCCCAGCACCTGCTGCACTTCCAGCGTGATCTCGGTGCCGTCGATCTTCAGCGCGTCATACACCTGCGGCACCTGATCGCGCGGGAACTCCACGTCGATGACCGCGCCGATGATCTGAACAACTTTGCCCTGGCTCATGCTGATAGCTCCGGATGGATCTTTGAGATTTCATGTCAGCGCCGCCGAAGCGTCGCTCTTATTTAGAGTGCAGCCATGGATGGCTGCTTTTTGACTTTCGCGATCAGGGATCGATCGCACTAACAACATTCATTGATGGCCGCTTCTTGATCTTGCCCTGCGGTCACGGATGACCGCACTTATACAGCCGCGGCACCACCCACGATTTCGCTGATTTCCTGGGTAATCGCGGCCTGGCGGGCCTTGTTGTAGACCAGGGTCAGCTCGCCGATCACCTTGTTCGCGTTGTCCGACGCGCTCTTCATCGCGACCATGCGCGCGGCGTGCTCGCTGGCGAGGTTCTCCAGCGCCGCCTGGTACACCACCGACTCGATGTAGCGGGTCAGCACGTGCTCCAGCACGGTCTGCGCGTCCGGCTCGTAGAGGTAGTCCCAGTCGTGGCTCGACTCCAGCTTCACGCCGGCATAGGCCGACTCGCCGGCCGCCTGGTGTTCTTCCATCTCCGCGGCCACCAGCGGCAGCGGCAGCAGCGCGTCGATGGTCGGCTTCTGCGTCATGGTGTTGACGAAGTCGCTGTAGGCGAGGAACACGCGGTCCAGGCCATTGGCCGTATAGGCGTCCATCATCACCTTGATCACGCCGACCAGCTGCTCGAGCTTCGGCTTTTCGCCGAGGTGGGTGACGCTGCCGACCAGGTTGATGCCCTTGAGCCGGCGGAAGAACGCCACCGCCTTCTGGCCGATCGCCACCACGTCGACCTGCACGCCCTGCTGCTGCCACTCGGCGATCGCCGGCAGCAGGCGACGGAACAGGTTGGAGTTGAGGCCGCCGCACAGGCCGCGGTCGGTCGACACCACGATGTAGCCGACCCGCGCCACGTTGTCGCGCTGGACCAGGAACGGATGGCTGAAATCGGTGCTGGCCTGCGCCACGTGCGCGATCACCTTGCGCATCGAGCGCGCATACGGACGCGAGGCCTTCATCAGGTCCTGCGCCTTGCGGATCTTCGAGGCCGAGACCATCTCGAGCGCGCGCGTCACCTTGCGCATGTTCTGCGTGCTCTTGATCTTGGTTTTGATTTCGCGTCCGCTGGCCATGCTCTATTCCGCTCGTTGTGCTCGCTGGTGGGAAGAGGTGCCGTTACCGTCACACCCTTCCGATTCGCTCTTGCCGGGTCTTACCAGCTGCCGGTCTTCTTGTATTCGTCCAGCGAAGCCTTGAACACGGCCTCGATGTCCTTGTCCCAGTTGCCGGTGGCCACGATGGTCTTCATCAGGTCGCCATGGTTCTGGTGCATGAACGCGTGCAGGCCCTTCTCGAACGCCAGCACCTGGTTCACCGGCAGGTCGTCCAGATAACCCTGCTCGGCGGCGTACACCGACAGCGCCAGCTCGGCGATCGACAGCGGCGAATACTGCTTCTGCTTCATCAGCTCGGTGACGCGCTGGCCGCGGTCCAGCTGGGCGCGGGTGGCCGGGTCCAGGTCCGAGGCGAACTGGGCGAACGCGGCCAGCTCGCGGAACTGCGCCAGCGCCAGCTTCACGCCGCCGGACAGCTTCTTCACGATCTTGGTCTGCGCGGCGCCGCCGACGCGGGACACCGAGATGCCGGCGTTCACCGCCGGGCGGATGCCGGCGTTGAACAGGTCGGTCTCCAGGAAGATCTGGCCGTCGGTGATCGAGATCACGTTGGTCGGCACGAACGCGGACACGTCGCCGCCCTGGGTCTCGATGATCGGCAGCGCGGTCAGCGAGCCGGTCTTGCCCTTCACTTCGCCGTTGGTGAACTTCTCGACGTACTCCTCGGACACGCGCGAGGCGCGCTCGAGCAGACGCGAGTGCAGGTAGAACACGTCGCCCGGATACGCCTCGCGGCCCGGCGGGCGCTTCAGCAGCAGCGAGATCTGGCGGTAGGCCACGGCCTGCTTGGACAGGTCGTCGTACACGATCAGCGCGTCCTGGCCGCGGTCGCGGAAGTACTCGCCCATGGCGCAGCCGGAGTAGGGCGCGACGTACTGCAGCGCAGCCGACTCGGACGCCGAGGCGACCACGATGATGGTGTTGGCCAGCGCGCCGTTCTCGTCGAGCTTGCGCACCACGTTGGCGATCGACGAGCGCTTCTGGCCGATCGCGACGTAGATGCACTTAATGCCGGAATCCTTCTGCGCGATGATCGCGTCGATCGCCAGCGCGGTCTTGCCGGTCTGGCGGTCGCCGATGATCAGCTCGCGCTGACCGCGGCCGACCGGGATCATCGCGTCGACCGACTTGTAGCCGGTCTGCAGCGGCTGGTCGACCGACTTGCGCCAGATCACGCCCGGCGCGACCTTCTCGATCGGCGCGTTGAGCTTGGCGTTGACCGGGCCCTTGCCGTCGATCGGGTTGCCCAGCGCATCGACCACGCGGCCGAGCAGCTCCGGGCCGACCGGCACTTCGAGGATGCGGCCGGTGGTCTTGGCGGTGTCGCCTTCGCGCAGGTGCTGGTATTCGCCGAGCACCACCGCGCCGACCGAGTCGCGCTCCAGGTTCAGCGCCAGCGCGTACGCATTGCCCGGCAGCTCGATCATCTCGCCCTGCATCACGTCGGCCAGGCCGTGGATGCGCACGATGCCGTCGGACACGCTGATGATGGTGCCCTCGTTGCGCGCTTCCGCGCCGAGCTTGAACTGCTCGATGCGGCTCTTGATCAGTTCGCTGATCTCGGACGGATTCAGTGTGGTGCTGGACATGGGTCGTTATCCTGAAATTTTGTAAACGCGATGCTTTCTTTGAGAGTCCGGCATGGATGCCGGGGTTTGCTCTCCGCGAAATGGACTTCGCGTGAAACTAATAACTCAGCGCGCTGGCCAGCTTCGCCAGCCGGCCGCGGGCGGAACCGTCGATCACTTCGCTACCGGTGTCGACCACCACGCCGGCCAGCAGCGAGGCGTCGACCCGGGTATCCAGTTCGATCTCGCGCTTGAAGCGGCGCTTCAGCGAGGCCTTCAACTGCTCGGCCTGGGCCGCGTCCAGCGCCATCGCGCTGGTCACCTTGACCAGCAGCTGCGACTCGGACTCGCGCTTGAACGCCTCGAACAGTTCGGCCACTTCCGGCAGCAGCCCCAGCCGGCGCTGCTCGGCCATCTCGGCGAGGAAATGCCCGAACGGGCCGTCGGCGGCCACACCGGCAGGCAGATGCAGCGCCACCAGTTGCGCCGGCAGCACCCGCGGGTCGTTGCCGAAGCCGGCCACGCGCGGATCCTTCGCCACCGCGGCGGCGAACGCCAGCGATTGCGACCATGCCTGCAGCGACCCGGCCGCATGCGCCACCTCGAAGGCGGCGCGAGCGTACGGACGGGCGAGAGTGATTGCCTGGGCCATGGATCAGATCTCGGCCGCGAGCTGGTCGAGCAAGGCCTTGTGCGTGGAGGCGTCGACCTCGCGCTGCACGATCTTGCTGGCGCCGGCCACGGCCAGCGCACCGACCTGCTCGCGCAGCTGGTCGCGGGCGCGCTGCGCCATCGAGGCGATATCGTCCTGTGCCGACGCCTTCAGCCGGTTGATCTCGGCGATCGCCTCGGCACGGGCCTTCTCGATGATCTGGTTGGCCTGCTGCTGGGCCTTGTCGATGATCTCGGAGGCCTGCTGGCGCGCCTGCTTGATCTCGCCGGCGACCTTCACGTCGGCGCTCTTCAGCTCGGCGTGGGCGCGCTCGGCGGCATTCAGGCCTTCGGCGATCTTGATCTGGCGGTCTTCGATGGCCTTGTTGATGTGCGGCCAGATGAAGTGGACGCTGAACCAGATCAGGATGGCGAACGAGATCATTTCGCCAATCAAGGTCGCGTTGAAATTCATCGCTGCGTTACCTGCAAATACGGGTTGAAACAGGCCCGGGCGTCACGACACCCGGGCCGAAACGGCGACGCCGCGGCGTCGCCAGGGGACTTAGGCGCCGGCCAGCTTGGACAGCAGCGGGTTGGCCACCGCGAAGTACATCGCCAGCGCCACGCCGATCAGGAACGCCGCGTCGATCAGGCCGGCCAGCAGGAACATGCGGCCCTGCAGCAGCGGCACCAGCTCCGGCTGGCGGGCGGCGGCTTCAAGGAACTTCGAACCCATGACGCCGATGCCGATACAGGCACCCAGCGCGCCGAGGCCGATGATCAGGCCCAGCGCGATGGCGGTGAAGGACTGGACTTGAGCAATGTGAGTGATGAGTTCCACGACGGTCTCCTGAGAAATTCAAACTGGAAAAGGCAAAGCGGTTGAACAGATGGTTTTCGACAACGCCGATCAGTGGTGATCGTGTGCCATCGAGATGTACACGATCGTCAGCACCATGAAGATGAACGCCTGGATCGAGATGATCAGGATGTGGAAGATGCCCCACACCGTGTAGCCGATGACGCCCGCGCCGTACAGCGCCCACCCGGCCAGGCCGGCGCCGGCGCTGAACAGGCCGGCGATCAGCATGAACACCAGCTCGCCCGCGTACATGTTGCCGAACAGTCGCATCGCCAGGCTCACCGGCTTGGACGCCAGCTCGACCATGTTGAGCAGGAAATTCGGGATCCACAGCAGCGGGTGCTTGCCGAACGGCGCGGTGAACAGCTCGTGCATGTAGCCACCGGCGCCCTTGGCCTTGAAGCTGTAGAAGATGATCAGCACGAACACCGTCAGCGACATCGCGAAGGTCATGTTGATGTCGGCGGTGGGCACGGCGCGGAAGTGGCCCACGCCGAACTTCTCGGTGATCCACGGCAGCAGGTCGACCGGCAGCAGATCCATCGCGTTCATCAGGAACACCCAGACGAACACGGTCAGCGCCAGCGGGCCCAATACGCGGCGGTCGCCATGGAACACGTCCTTGACCTGGCCGTCGACGAATTCCAGCACGATTTCCACGAAGGCCTGACCCTTGCCCGGCACGCCGGCCGTGGCCTTGCGCGCCTTCAGCCAGAACCACAGGCAGAACAGCACGCCCAGCGCCAGCGACACGGTGATCGAGTCGAGGTGCACCGCCCAGAAACCGCCCTCGCTGGTGTGCGGGGTCAGGTGCTGCAGATGGTGCTGGATGTACTCGGTAAGACCGCCAGTCGGCTCGCTTGCCATGAATCAACCCTTGAATCTGAACGCCAGCAGATAAACCGCGTAAGCCGCCGCCAACCCCGTGATGGCGGCCGGCGGTGGCAACTTGAATTGGAACAGGATCACGACCAGCCCCCCGACGATCACGATCCATTTCAGGAACATGCCCGTCAGCAGGCGGCCCAGCACCAGGCCGGCTCCGCCGAGGCCGCTGAAAAACCGCGCCGACATCAACCCGGTACCCAGTGCCACCAGCGCCGCACCTGCCGCCGCCGACACCGCCTCACGCCACCCCAGCGCCAGGAAAACCACGCCGGCCAGCAGCGCGACGGCAAGCTGCAGCAAGATGATGCGCAAGGCGAGGCGTCGGCCAGAGGCCAGACTGTTGAGCACGTAACGTCTCCGCGGCCTGCTTCAGGCGGCACCGATACAGCTGCGGGCCACGATCCAATCCGTAAAAGTATATCAGTGCGGCAATTGCAGCGACAAGCCATGCAGCCTGCGACATGGCGTCCGGCTGCCGGAATTCGTGACCTGGTCCGCCGCCACTGCATGGTGCCGATGGCACATACGAGCAGGGCCGAACACGAGGTTCGGCCCTGTTGCATCACATCGAAACGCGCCGGTACGGCGGAATTACTTGGCGGCCGCCTTCTTGGCGGCGGCAACCGGCGCCGCCACGGCGTCGTTGGCGGCCTGACGCTGCTCCTGCACCAGCGCATTCAGCGACTCGGCGGTCTTCTGGGTGACCGCGAGCACCTCCTGCGAAACCGCCACGGCACGCTCGGCGTTTTCGCGGCCCAGGTTGGCACCCTTTTCCCACAGGCTGCGCAGGCCGTTGATGTCGCGGGTTTCCAGCGCCTCGGTGACGAACTCGGTGGAAGCCTTGGTCTGCTCCTCGAACGCCTTGAGCTGCAGCTCGGCGACCGTCTCCAGCCCCTTCAGAGCCAGCGACTGGGCCTTGAAGGCGCCGTCGGTGAACTGCTTGGTGAAAGCAAAAAACTGGGTGTTGAGTTGCTGCGTCATGACGTAGTCCTCGTGGAGGATGGGGTAGTGGAAGACACTCTAGCAGCAACTTTTGTGCATTGCAATATATTTTTGGCGTCCGGAGAGTGACTAAATCAAATATTGATTTATAAACAATTGCTTATGCTTTTGCCGTGACACACCGCGGTGCGTCAAAGGTCGTCGCGACTGCAACTGGCGCCGGAAGTGCAGGTTTCATGCACCACCACCTTGTCCAGCCCGGCCAGGCGCGGCTGCAGCCGCTGCCAGATCCAGCGCGCCAGCATCTCGCTGGTCGGGTTCTCCAGCCCCTCGATCTCGTTGAGGTAGTGATGATCGAGCTGGTCGAACAACGGCGCGAAAGCGGCCTTCACGTCGGCATAGTCCATCACCCAACCCGTCTGCGTGCCCGGCTCGCCCGCCACGTGGATCTCGACCCGGAACGAATGGCCGTGCAGACGCGCGCACTTGTGCCCCGGCGGCACGTTCGGCAGCCGATGCGCTGCCTCGATCTGGAACACCTTGAAGATATGCATGGCCGACGCCTGCGTGTCGTGACAATGATGGACCGGCGGGAGACACACGCCTGGTCACTGGTGGCTATGGGTGGACTCGAACCACCGACCCCAGCATTATGAGTGCTGTGCTCTAACCGGCTGAGCTACATAGCCTTGGGGGAACCCGCCGTGCCGGCATCGGACGATGCGGGCGGGGCGCGGCAGTGTAGTCGGGTCGCCCGGCAGGTTCAAGTCCGCGGCTTGCTGCCGCTTCGCGCGCTGTGGTTGAATCGACGCGGGACTCCGCGGCTGCCTTGCGGGCAGTACCGCGCCGTTCGGCCCCAGGAGGCGACATGATTGATGTAGATGGCTATCGTCCGAACGTCGGCATCGTGCTGCTCAATGCAGCCGGCCAGTTGTTCTGGGCGCGCCGGATCAATCGTGACGGCTGGCAGTTCCCGCAAGGCGGGATGCGCACGGACGAAACGCCGCTGGAGGCGATGTACCGGGAGCTGGAAGAGGAGACCGGGCTGGCCGCGCACCATGTCGAGGTGATCTGCGCCACTCACGGCTGGCTGCGTTACCGGCTGCCGGAGCGCTATGTGCGCCGGCACCAGCGACCGACCTGCATCGGCCAGAAGCAGGTCTGGTTCCTGCTCAAGCTGGTGGGCGACGAGGACGCACTCAAGCTGGATGCCTGCGACAAGCCGGAGTTCGACCTGTGGCGCTGGGTCGACTTCTGGTACCCCGCCACGCACGTGGTCAACTTCAAGCGGCAGGTCTACGAGCGGGCGCTGCGCCACTTCGCCCCGCTGGTCGAGGACCTGTTCGGCGTGCAGCTGGGCAGCTTGCCGCCGCGCGAGGAAACCGGAAACCCGCCCCCCGGCCCGCGCGACGGGCGCGCCGCCGCCTGAACGAAGGGTCGTGGCCGGCTGGCTGTTTGTTGACAATCATTCGCATTCGCGTTCCAATGCGCGCCATGTATATCTGCATGTGCAATGCCGTCACCGACCACACCATCCGCCGCGAGGCGGCCGATGGCGTGCGCACCTTCGCCGAACTGCAGGCACGCACCGGCTGCTCGGACTGCTGCGGCTGCTGTGAGCAGGAAGCGCGTGCCACCTTCGACCAGGCGTTGCTCCAAGTCACCTGCCAGCTGCCGCTCGCCGCAGCCTGAGGTCCCTTTCCACGTTTGCCCTGCGCGGAGTCGTCGACTCTGCAGCGGTAGTCGTGCCATTCGCCTCGCCACCGGCCGCGCGCGGAGTTTGTATAGTTCGCGTTGTCTTCGATCGGAGTGGAAGCCATGAAAGGTGATGCGAAGGTCATCGAGTTCCTCAACAAGGTGCTCTACAACGAGCTGACCGCGATCAACCAGTATTTCCTGCACAGCCGGATGCTCAAGAACTGGGGCTATGGCGAGCTCGCCGAGCACGAATACAAGGAGTCGATCGAGGAGATGAAGCACGCCGATCACCTGATCGAGCGCATCCTGTTCCTCGACGGCCTGCCGAACCTGCAGCACCTGGGCAAGCTGCGCATCGGCGAGAACGCGCTGGAATCGCTGCAGGGCGACCTGGACCTGGAACTGGCGGCGGTGAAGGATCTGCGCCAGGCGATTGCGCACAGCGAGGGCATCGCCGACTACGTCAGCCGCGACCTGTTCAAGGGCATCCTGCACGACGAGGAAGAGCACATCGACTGGCTGGAAACCCAGTTCAGCCTGGTCAAGGACATTGGCGCGGAGCGCTACCTGCAGAGCAAGATGCAGGGCTGAGCCGCCCCGCCGTCTCCCCGCGGGGCGGGAAGCGTGCGCCCGTTCCTTGACGCTTTTGTCACGCCGGGGCTATACCTCTGGCTTTCCCCGGAACGCGACGCATGGCCTCACGACCACCACCGCGCTTCGTCGTGCGCCGGCACGACGACACCGGCCATCGCCAGCGCCAGCTGTGGCTCAGCGCGGCCTGGCTCGGGAGCCTGCTGGCGGTCGGCCTGATCGTCGGCGTGCTGACACGGCGGGCCAGCACGCCGACCGCGGTGGACAGCCGCCAGCAGCACGTCCTGCTCGGCCAGATCGACGATCTGAAACAGCAGGTCGCCAACCTGCAGCGCGCTGCCCAGGTCAATGAAGTCGCCACGCGCTCGCTGCGCGGCACGCTGGCCCAGCGCGAAGAGGAGCTGAACGGCCTGCGCACCGACCTGGGCTTCTATTCGCGGCTGGTCGGCGGCGACGCGCAGCGGCAGGGACTGAAGCTGCAGGAAGTGAAGCTGCAGCCGATCGTCGGCTCGCGTGGCTGGAACCTCAGCCTCAGCCTGACCCAGAACGCCAAGCGCGGCGACGAAATCTCCGGCAACGCCCTGGTCAGCGTGGAAGGCCTGCGCGGCGACCAGGTGACCCGGCTGGACTGGGCTGCGCTGGGCGACGCCGCGCAGAAGAATGGCCTGCCGTTCCGCTTCACCTATTTCCAGCAGTTGCACGGCACCATCGTGCTGCCGGCGGATTTCCGCCCGACGCGACTGCGCATCAGCCTTCAGCCCGCCGGCGGCGAGCCGGTCAACCGCGCCGTCGCATGGGGCGCCGCACTGAGCGGAAACATCACCAACGCCGAAGGGGACCGCGATGCTCAACCGTAGACGCAGCGACCGCAATGATCGCAACCACAGCAACGAAACCAGCCTGATCGCCCGCGGCACGGTGATCCGTGGCGACCTGCGCTTCAGCGGCGCACTGCACCTGGACGGCCGCATCGAAGGCACCGTACTGGGCGAAGGCGACGACGCCATGTTCACGCTCAGCGAGCACGGCCAGGTGCACGGCGAGATCCACGTGCCGCAGGCGGTGATCAACGGCCATGTCACCGGCGACGTCGTCGTCAGCGTGCGGCTGGAGCTGGCGCCGCAGGCGCGCATCGACGGCGACCTGCGCTACCACACGCTGGAAATGGCCGCCGGGGCGCAGGTCAACGGGCGCATTTCGCGCCAGGCAGCGGATGCCCCGCGCGAATTGCCGGCGCCGGATGCCGCACTCGACGAGGCCATGCCGGCCTGAAGCGGTATGCTTGGCTACAGTCCGTGCCGCCCCCATCTAGATGACCATGGAAACTCTCGTCGCGATCCCCGATTACCGCAGCAGCGGCGCCCCGCTGGTGTTCACTGCCGCCGCCGCACGCAAGGTGCATGAGCTGATCGCCGAGGAAGGCAACCCCGCGCTGAAGCTGCGCGTGTACATTTCCGGCGGCGGCTGCTCGGGCTTCCAGTATGGCTTCACCTTCGACGAGGCCCAGGCCGAGGACGACCTGGCCATCGAGCGCGATGGCGTGACCCTGCTGTGCGACCCGCTCTCGCTGCAGTACCTCGGCGGCGCGCAGATCGACTACGCCGAGAACCTCAGCGGCGCGCAGTTCGTGATCAGCAACCCGAACGCCAAGACCACCTGCGGCTGCGGCTCCTCGTTCTCGGCCTGAAGGCACCATCGATGGATCGGGCCATCCAGCCCCCCCTGAACACCTTCGCCGGGCTCAGCCTGGTGCTTGATCGCGTGGCCGAGTCGCGCGACGAGTCGGCGTGGATCGTCGAACAGGCGCGCTCGCCGCAGGCACGCTACCTGCTGCTGGACGACGCCGGCCAGGCCTTTTTGCGCCGCGACCGCGACGCGCTGCGCTGGCTCGACACGAACGAACGCGAGCAATGGCTCGGCGACCTGCGCGCCAGCCTGCTCGGCTTGGCCTACGAACGTCCGCACTTCCTGCTGGTGGGGAGCGACCCGGCCCGCATGGGCGAGCTGGAGCATGCGCTCGACGCCCGCCGCATGAGCCTGCGCGGCGCCGGCCTGCAGCTGGCGGCGGACGAGGCCGGCCTGTTCGCCTACGCCAAGGGCCTGTCGCACTGGCAGCATGAGACGCGCTTCTGCACCCATTGCGGCGCGCCGCTGCTGCTGGTCGCCGCCGGCCACCGCGCACAATGCACCAACCCGGATTGCGCGCGGCTGCACTTCCCGCGCACCGACGCGGCGGTGATCATGCTGGTCGAGCACGACGGCGCCTGCCTGCTCGGCCGCCAGGCCGGCTGGCCGCCCGGGCGCTACTCCACCCTGGCCGGCTTCGTCGAGCCGGGCGAAGCGCTGGAAGATGCGGTGCGCCGCGAAGTGGCCGAGGAGGCCGGAGTGATCGTCGACCAGGTGCGCTACCACTCCTCGCAGCCGTGGCCGATGCCCGCCTCGCTGATGGTCGGCTTCATCGCCACCGCCGCGTCGCGGCAGATCCGCAGGCGCGACCACGAGCTGGAAGACGCGCGCTGGTTCACCCCGGCGCAGATCGTTGACGGCATCGCCGACGGCAGCTTCCTGCCCTCCACGCGCCTGTCGGTGTCCTACCAGCTGCTGGCGCACTGGCTGCGGCAGCGGGCCGGGCTGGAGCTGGACACGCTGGTCGCCGACACCGCGCCGGGCTGATCCGGCACGACTTCACGCCGATCCACTGGTCCCTGGCCATATTCGCCAGCGGGGAACGGCCAGGCCGCCCTGAAGCACACTGCTCCACACCGGTGATCCATCGCGTGCGCGCCGCTGGCGGGCCGCAAGTCGGCGCGGCGGGATCCTCGGCGGCGTCGCCGCGCTGCACCTGTTCACGCTGGCGCCGCTGCTGCGGGCCGCGCCGCCGTACCGGCCGCCAACCACTGTCCCGCGGCGCGACGGCGGCAATACGAGGCAACTCCACTTCCTCGCGCGGCCCGGCAAGCGGCGAACCGCCAGTCCGCGTCCGCCATCGCCCCAACACTCCCGGCCAACGCCGACGGCGGATCCCGCGCGCATCTCGCCTGCAGCCGCTGCACCGCGTCCGGACGCGAGCATGGTCACCGCTGCGCCAGTCATCGCGCCGAACGGTCCCGGCGGCTACCAGGCTCCCCTTACCGGCGTCGGCGCATTCCGCTGGGCGTCACGCGTGCGCCTGCCGGGTGCGGATGCGCCATCGCGCACCGGCATCGCGCTGCCCGCCGCGCCGAGCCTGCGGCAGTGGGTGCACGCGATGACCACCGCCAGCCGCTGCAAGTACGAACGCATGAAGATGGAACGCCGCGCCAGCCAGTTCGTCACGCGCCAACTGGTGGAACGTGCGCTCGACGCCGACGGTTGCGGCCCCACAGGCGGGCATGACGCCATCGATCCCACGATCCATGCCATTGCCCGCCGCGCGACCCGCGGCGATTGACGCCGCTGCGCGACACCGCGCCGGCACTTGGCGACCCCGGGCGGGCTCTTACAATGGCAGCCACTGTCCGCGAGCCCTTCCATCATGGCCATCCGTCTGCTCGTTGCCCTCGTCGCCCTCGGCCTGCTGCATGTGATGCCGCAGTTGGCACGCTGGCGCGGCGATAGCCTGTATCGCCGCTGGGTGGCACAACTGGCAGACACCAGCGGTGGTGGACGCGTGGCATTGACCCTGCTGGTGCCGCTGCTGCTGTGTGCGCTGCTGGAGTGGCTGCTCGGGCATTCGCCGCTGGGCGCACTGCTGCCGTTGCTGTTGGCGCTGGTGGTGCTGCTGTACTGCCTCGGCCCGCGCGAGTTCGAGGCCGACCTGGAAGCGATCCTGGATGCCCCGGACGGCGCCAGCCGCGAGGCCGCGGCGCAGGCGCTGGCCGACGACGGCCAGCCGATCGCCTGGAACGCGCCGGCGCTGGGCGAGGCGATCGCCTATGCCGCGTTGCGCCGACGCTTCGCCGTATTGCTGTGGTTCTTCCTGCTCGGCCCGACCGGTGCGCTGGCGTACCGGCTGGCGCAGACGCTGGGCCGCGACGACACGCTGCGGCTGGACCCGGACAGCCGCCGCGCTGCCCGCTACGTGGCCAACGCGCTGGACTGGCTGCCGGCACAGCTGCTGACTTTTACCCTGGCCGTGGTCGGCCACTGGGAGGCCGTGATTGGCGCCTGGCGACGCTGGCACGACCAAGCCGCCTCGACCAGCTGGTATGCCGCCGGGCCGGCCTTCCTGGGCGCCGCAGCACAGGCCGACGTGCTGATCGACATCGAGGCCGGCGACGGTTACGCCGAAGAACACAGCGATCCGCTGGCCGAGCTGCGGCGCCTGCGCAGCGCCCTGCTGCGCGCATTGCTGGCGTGGCTGAGTGTGGTCGCGTTGGTGGTGGTCGGCGGCTGGATCGGCTGAGTCGGCGGATCAGGCCAGCGCGCCGCGCAGCTCGCGCACCCGCGCCTCCAGCATCGTCGCCGAAACTTGCGCCGGTGCTTGCGGCGTGTCCACCACCAGTTCCACCCGCGCCCGGAAGCGGCGCGGCAGACGCGCTCGATGCAGCATCGAGTCGCGCCGGCTCCACACGCTGCCCCACAGACCGCGCAGCGCCATCGGCACCACCGGCACCGGCCGCCGCGCCAGGATCTTCTCCACCCCCGGACGGAACGGCGCGATCTCGCCGTCGGCGGTGAGCGCGCCTTCCGGGAAGATGCACACCACCTCGCCGGCGGCCAGCGCGGCGTCGATCGCGTCGTAGGCTTGCTGGAGCACCGCGGGATCCTCCTTGTGGCCAGCGATCGGGATCGCCTTGGCGGTGCGGAACACGAAGCTGAGCAACGGGATGTTGAAGATCCTGTAATACATCACGAAGCGCACCGGTCGGCGCAGCTTCGCCATCAGCAGCAGCGGATCCATGAAACTCACATGGTTGCAGACCAGCAGCGCCGGCCCTTCCCAGGGGATCCGGTCACTGCCGTCGGCGCGTACCCGGTACAGCGTATACACCAGCACCCAGGTGATGAAGCGCATCACGAACTCGGGTACCAGGGTGAAGATGTACCAGGCCACCAGCACGTTGAGCAGCGCCGCGGCCAGGAAGATCTGCGGCGCATCCAGCCCCAGTGCGCCCAACCCCAGGCCGAAGCCGGCCGCCAGCACGATCAGCAGCGCGTTCAGGATGTTGGTGCCGGCGATGATGCGCGACAGCTTCTCGCGCGGCGCGCGCGCCTGCACGTAGGCGAACAGCGGCACCACGTAGAGGCCGGCGAACATGCCGATCAGGGTGAGGTCGAGCACGACGCGCCAGCTGCCCGCCGCCTGCAGGAAGGCCAGCCAGTCCAGCCCGCGCACCGCCGCCGCGCCGTGCCGCGCGAAGTACAGATCCACCCCGAACGCGGTCAGCCCGAACGCGCCCAGCGGCACCAGGCCGATCTCCACCCGCCGCCCCGACAGCTTCTCGCACAGCAGCGCGCCGGCGCCGGTGCCGATCGAGAACAGGGTGAGCACCAGCGTATTGACCGAACCGTCGCCACCCAGCGTCTCGCGCGTGTAGATCGGCAACTGCGCGATCAGCACGGTGCCGAAAAACCAGAACCACGAGATACCCAGCACCGCATTGAACACCGGGCGATCGGCGCGGGTGATCGCCAGTACCCGTGCGGTCTCGCTGAACGGGTTCCAGTTGAACTTCAGCTCCGGCGCGGTCGCAGGCGCCAGGGGAATGCGGCGGGAGGCCAGGTAACCGGCCGCCGCCACCGCGATGGTGGCGCCCGACGCCAGCAACGGCCCCACGCCGGCCACCAGCATCAGCGAGTTGCCGGCGATCATGCCCACCAGCATCGCCATCTGCGTGCCCATCTCGACCAGCCCGTTGCCGCCGACCAGCTCGACCGGTGTCAGCGCCTGCGGCAGGATCGCGTACTTGATCGGCCCGAACATGGTCGAGTGCATGCCCATCATGAACAGCACGACCAGCAGCAGCGTCGTGTGGTGGGTGTAGAAGCCGTACGCCGCCAGCGCCATCGCGCCGATCTCGAACAGCTTCACGTACCGGATGATCCGGCTCTTCTCGTACTTCTCGGCCAGCTGCCCGGCGGTGGCGGAGAACAGGAAGAACGGGATGATGAACAGCGCCGGCGCCAGGTTGGTGTACAGCGACACCGTGCGATCACCCAGCCCCATCTGGAACGCCACCAGCATCACCAGCGCATTGCGGAACGCATTGTCGTTGAACGCCCCCAGCGCCTGGGTCCAGAAAAACGGCGCGAAGCGCCGCTTGCCCAGCAATGCGAATTGGCTCATGCGATGCCTTGGTATGTGCCGCCCCGCCCGTAGCTGACGAGCCACGGAACTCATCTCTGGTCATGGTTGCCGCGGGCCGAAGCCGCGGTCAGCGACAGCGTAACACCCACCAGGCACCTCTGCCCGGAGCAAGAAAAAAGGCCACCGGGTCCTACCCGGTGGCCTTCTTGAATTACCACGCGTCTTACTTCAGATATCAGAAGTCGTACGAGATTCCGAAACGGACATAGCGCGGAGTCTGCGCACTGTACGGACGACGGAAGCTGGAACTGGCCTCGATCGCGTAGGTCTGCGTGGTCCTTTGGCTATCAAAGACGTTGTAGACCATCACGTTGAACGCCAGTTTCTTGTCCGCCCACAGCGGGCGATATTCCGTGCTCAGGCTGAGGTTGTACGTCCAAGCCTCACGCGAGGCACCCGGAGACGACGGCTGGCCCTTGCAGAAGTGATAGTAAGGACCGTAGCCCAGGCCCGGATTGGTCTGGCCTTCGCCGTAATAGCCCAAGCAGGTGCGCGGCGCCCCAGACATGATCGCCAAGTTGCCCGAGACCATCCATTCCGGTGCGAACTGGTACGAACCGAACGCCTTGATCTGATGGCGACGGTCGTTGGCCAGCGATCCGTTGGCGTAATCCATGACGGCAGCGTAATCCCAGTCGACCGTGGCCGAGACGTCGGCCTGGCCAATGTCCGTACGGACCTGACCTTCGCTGTTGCCGTAGCTGCGCGACCACAGGTAGTCGACGCGACCGAACCACTTGCCGTCGAACGGATGTTCCAGGAAAAGATTCAGACCGTAGTACTTGCGCTTCAACGTGGTGTTGAAGTGGAAGTCCTTTGCCCAATCCATCGTCACGGCATAGTAGCCGCCCCCAATCTTGGGGATCATGAAGGTATTGGATCGACCCGGGTTGACCAGGTAGCTGCCCTGGATCGAGTTGGGATCGTAGGTCGCCGGATCGATGCCCATGGCGTCCATCTTGTCCATGATCGCAAACGAATCGCCGACATCATCGATGGCGTTGCGCAGATTGCGATAGGTCGCCTTGGCACCATAGACCCAAGAATCGCCCAGCTTCTTGTCGAAGCCGAGGATGTACTCGTCCTGATACTCCGACTCGAGAGTGCTCGAAGTCGCGGTCTTCGGATCACGCGGGATACCATATTCCAGGTTGGCCGAGATCGGACCGCCCGTGCTGCTCTTGATCGGGGTCAGGCCGGTCGGAACACCATTGGCGTCGATACCCGTATAGGTGAAGTACTCGCGGGTATACAGCGAGGCACCGGCCGAACGCAGCGCCACGCTGGCAGGCATTGCCAAGTAATAGCGACCGGCATTGCCGTACACCTTGAAGCTGGAGTCACCGTTCACATCCCAGCTGAAGCCCACTCGAGGAGCCCACTGCGGACTGGTCAGGCGCAGATACGGAATGCCATCGCCATTGAAGTTGGTGAACTGGTCGTTGCGCAGGCCGAGCTTGACCAACCAGCGATCGTTCACCTGCCAGCTGTCTTCGATGTACTGGGCGCGCTGGGTCGTCCTGACCGACGAATTGTTGCTATAGACGTACCGGGCCACGTAATAACCAGTCTCGCCACCCGCATAACCGGCCGGAGCCTCAACCCACGGCTGGCTCTGCCAGTCCGGGCCGTTGGCGACCGGGCCGCCAGTAATGTAGGTCGCCGGAGTCTTGCCCGTGCTGTCGTTGTATTCCCAGGCGTAACCCGGGCCGGCGGTCACCGTGCCGTCGTCGATGTCGTGAACCGTCTGGTTATCGATACCGGCGGTGAACGTGTGATCACCCAAGCGGTAGCTCAGGTCGAAGCGCAGGTTGGTGTTCTTGGTCTTGTGCGCCGGGTTGGCGATTCGCAGCAGCGTCTGGTTGTTCGTGATGACGCCGCCACCCGTCAACGCCGGGTTCTGCTTGTCGGGAGTCAGCAGATACGGATTGGTCGGATCATAACCGGGCGTGTTGCTGTACAGCGTACCCCTCATCTCGCCGTAGAGGGCGGTCAGAGTCAGGTTGTCCGTCATGTAGCTGGTGAACTTGGCCGAGTAGAGATCGCTACCCCGCTTGGTCGACGTATCGTTGCTGTTGAAGCCGCCTTCGGTATTGGTGGCATAGTCGTACGTATTCAGCGTGCCCTGATAGGACGACTTGTTCGACGCGCCGGTCACCTCAAGGATGTTGCTGTCGGTGATGTTCCAGTCCAGCTTGCCGTACCACTTCGGATTGTCGTAACGGTAATGGGTAACGTACGGTGCCACGTTCGAACCCGTCGACTCGCCCTGCTGACGCTGCGCCTCGACGGCCGCGAACAGGAACAACTTGTCCTGGATCAGCGGACCACCGACATAGGCGTCTACCGTGGTCGTCCACGACTTGTTGTTCTTGCGATACTGGCGAATCTTGCCCTGCGAACCGTCCTTGTTGACGTAGTAGAAGTTCTTCGGGTCGCTCTTCAGGTCGGTCGGAGTCCATTGAATCTGACCACCGAAGTGCCACTCGTTGGTACCGCGCTTGCCAACCTGGCTGATCACACCACCATCGGAACGACCGTAGGCCGCACCATAACCGCCGCTGAGGATCTCCTGCTGGTCGATCGCACCGTACGGAAGAGTCAGACCACCGAAACCGCTGAGCGGATCAGTGGTGTTGAAGCCGTTGATGTAGTACGCGTTCTCGGTCACCGAGGAGCCGCCGAACGACACCACGGAGCCACCGGTCGGACCCGAGAACAAGGCGCTGCCCTCGACGACGCCAGGGGCCAGCAGAGCAATCGCCTCGGCGCTACGCGACAACGGCAGCTTGGCCAGTTGCTCGGCCGTGATGACCGTACGCGAGTCGACACCGCTGACGTCGATGGTCGGCAGGGCGTTCGCCTGCACCGTCACCGCCGAGAGGGTCTGGGCGTTCTGCGCGCCAAAGGAAATTTCCGTGCCCGAGCCCACCCGCATGGTCACGTTCGAGCGCGAGTCTACCGCCTGACCATCACGCTGCAGAGTAACGGTGTAGTTGCCCAATGGCAGCGAATCGATCGTGTAATGGCCGCTCGGATCCACGACCACCTGACGAGTGACACCGGAGGTGCTCTTGACCGTCACGGTGTCACCCGCCTGCGCCTGGCCGAAGATGCTGCCTGTGGTCGCCTGACCAAAAGCCAGACCGCTGAAGCCCAGGCCCAGCGCCAGAGCGAGTGCAGTGCGCTGCAGCTGCCCCGTCTTGGAATTTCTACGCGAATTCATCAGTAGTGACTCCCCATGTTCGGCCCGAGCCATCCGGGCACAAGAAACTTTTTGTGTGGTCGTGGCATCCAAGGGCGGCATCCAAAAAGCTATGCAAGCCATGCCAAGACACATGATTTAGACTAGGTTTCCTACGCAGACGGCTCACGTAAGTTATTGCGACGTTAGTTCAAGAAAACACGTGGGTCAACACTTCTCTAACGTTCCGTTTTGGCGTTCTTGACTTGACTTTCGGCATAAACTTACGCTAGGCCCCCAACCACGGCGGTACTTCCGATGGACATGCAAACTCCTCTGGCTCCGCAAACCGCAGAAACTTTCGCCGAACGCATCAAGTTGCTGATCCAGCGCGTAGGAAGCGCCACCGAGATCGCCCGCATGTGCGGCTTCTCGGAAGGCGTGGTGCGCAGCTGGCGCGATGGCAATACCGATCCATCGCGTGCGCGCTGCGTGACGCTGGCCAAGACGCTGGGCATTTCGCTGGTGTGGCTGGTGGCCGGCGAGGGTTCACTGCAGGTGGATCCAGTGCCCGCCGGCATGGATGAGCAATACAATTCGGAAGAGGCCACGCCGCATCGTCACCATGCCCATCCGGCAGTACATCGCCACATGGCCTCGGCTGCGACCCCGGTCGATGCGCGGCGGCTGGATACTGCCGTACGCATGCTGCAATCGGAATTGAGCCTGGCCGACAGCCAGCTATCGCTGTCCGACAACACCGACCTGCTCAGCCAGCTCTACGAAATGCTCGGTCCCGGCGGCTCCCACGTGGATCCGCACGCCATGGTGACTTTCAACCAGCGACTCGCCGAGCGGATCCGCCAACACCGCAACACGGTCTGACCTCTCCAACACCCGGCAGCAAAAAATGAAAAAAGCGTGGCAACCCGTGCGCGGGCGCCACGCTTTTTTATGGCGGCATTCAAAGCAGGGCGATGTCGGCGACGGCACCGAACTGGGCTTTCAGTTGGCCCAGCAGGGCCAGCCGGTTCGCCCGTACGGCCGGATCGGCGGCGTTCACCAGCACGCTGTCGAAGAACGCATCCACCGTGGTCTGCAGTTGTGACAGCCGCGCCAGCACCGCGGTGTAATCGCCGGCGGCCAGCGCGGCGGCGCTGTCCTGCCGAGCCGAGACCAGGGCGTCGGCCAAGTCGCGCTCCGCATCCGCCTCGAAATGCGCCGGGTCGACGGTCCGCCCGACCGGCAGCGCGTCAGCCTCCTCGGCCTGCTTGCGCAGGATGTTGGCAACCCGCTTGTTCGCCGCCGCCAGGCTGGTGGCTTCCGGGCGGCGACCGAATTCGGCCACGGCGCGCAGGCGGCGGTCGAAATCGGCCAGGCTGACCGGCTGTACCGCCAGCACTGCCTCGAACTGGGCGTTGTCGAAACCCTGCTCGGCGTAGTAGCCGCGCAGGCGGTCGAGCACGAAGTCATACAGCTCGTCGGTCAGGATCGCGCGGCGCTGGCCTGCGTTCAGGGCCGGCGGCTTGCCGTCCTTGCCCGGCTTCAGTCCCGCCGCCAGTGCCGCATCCGGCAGCAGCTCGAGCGCTTCGATGAAGCTGGCGCGCAGATCCAGCTCCAAGCCGCCCTCGATCAGGGTGCGCGCCAGGCCCAGCGCGGCGCGGCGCAGCGCGAACGGATCCTTGTTGCCGCCTGGCTTCATGCCGACGGCGAAGATGCCGGCCAGGGTATCGAGCCGTTCGGCCACGGCCAGCACCTGGCCGAGCCGGTCGGCGGCAATTGCGTCGCCGCCGAAACGCGGCTGGTAGTAGCTGTCCAGCGCCTCGGCCACGGCCGCCGTCTCGCCGTCGTGACTGGCGTAGTAGCGACCCATCACGCCCTGCAATTCGGGAAACTCGCCCACCATGCGGGTCAGCAGGTCGCACTTGCTCAGGCTCGCCGCGCGGGTGGCGGCAGCGGCATCGACACCGACGCGGTTCGCGACCACCCGCGCCAGTTCGGCCACGCGCACGCTCTTGTCCCACAGGCTGCCCAACGCCTGTTGGTAGGTGACGCCCTTGAGCTGCTCCTGATAACTCGCCAGCGGCGTCTTCAGGTCTTCGTCCCAGAAGAATTTGGCGTCGGCGAAGCGCGGCCGGATCACCCGCTCGTAGCCCTTGCGGATCTCGGCCGGGTTCCGGCTCTCGATGTTGGCGATGCCGATGAAGTGCTCGGTCAGCTTGCCGTCGGCGTCGAATACCGGCACGAACTTCTGGTTCGCCACCATGGTGGTCACCAGCGCTTCCGGCGGCACGCCAAGGAACTCGCGCTCGAAGGTGCAGGCGATCGCCACCGGCCACTCGGTGAGGTTGGCCAGCTCGTCGAGCAGCGCCTCGTCGAACTGCGGCACGCCGCCGGTGACTGCCGCAGCCAGGTCGACCTGCTCGCGGATGCGCTGGCGCCGCTCGCGCGGATCGGCCAGCACGTTGCAGGCGCGCATCGCGTCCAGCCAGCCGTCCGCGTCGGCCAGGTGCACCGGTTGCGGGTGCATGAAGCGGTGGCCGCGCGACTTGCGGCCGCTGGCCAGGCCCAGCACGCTGCCGTCGACGATGTCGGCGCCGTGCAGGATCACCAGCCAGTGCGCCGGGCGCACGAAGCTGTAGTCGTGGTCAGCCCAACGCATCGGCCGCGGAATCGGCAGCGTCTTCAGCGCTTCGTCGATGATTTCCGGCAACAACGCGGCCACCGGCTGGCCCGGCTTGACCGTGCGCCAGACATACCAGCCACCCTTGTCGGTCTCCAGCTTCTCCAGCTGTTCGACGCCGACGCCGCAGGACTGCGCGAAGCCTAGCAGCGCCTTCGTCGGCTGGCCCTCGGCGTCGAGCGCGGCGTTCAGCGCCGGCCCTCGGCGCTCCAGCGACTGCGGCGGCTGCGCGGCGGCCACGGCCGGGATGTAGGCGGCCAGACGACGCGGCGAGGCATAAGCCTGGGCGAGGTCGAGCCCGGCCTCGACGCCGCGCTTGGCCAGGCCGTCGCAGATGCCGCGCAGGAAGGCCGCGGACAGCTCGTCCAGCGCCTTCGGCGGCAGTTCCTCGGTGCCCAGTTCGACCAGCAACGACTTGGCGGCGCTCATGCGGCCTGCTCCCTGGAAACGTTTTTCAAGCCCGGAAATCCGAGCTTCTCGCGCTGCGCCACATAGGTCTCGGCCACGCTGCGCGAGAGCGTGCGCACGCGCAGGATGTAGCGCTGGCGCTCGGTGACGCTGATCGCGCGGCGCGCGTCGAGCAGGTTGAAGGTGTGGCTGGCCTTCATCACCTGTTCGTAGGCCGGCAGCGGCAGGTTCGCCGCGACCAGCTGGTTGGCGGTGGCCTCGCACACGTCGAACCAGTGCAGCAATTCAGGCACGTTGGCGTGCTCGAAATTGTAGGTGCTCTGCTCCACTTCGTTCTGGTGGAACACGTCGCCGTAGGTCACGATGCCGCGCGGGCCGTCGGTCCAGATCAGGTCGTAGACGTTGTCCACGTTCTGCAGGTACATCGCCAGACGTTCCAGACCGTAGGTGATCTCGCCGGTCACCGGGCGGCATTCGAGACCGCCGGCCTGCTGGAAGTAGGTGAACTGGGTGACCTCCATGCCGTTCAGCCAGACTTCCCAGCCCAGGCCCCAGGCGCCCAGCGTGGGTGATTCCCAGTTGTCTTCGACGAAGCGCAGGTCGTGCACCAGCGGATCGAGGCCCAGTTCCTTCAGCGAGCCGATGTAGAGCTCGAGGATGTTCTCGGGGTTGGGCTTCATCACCACCTGGAACTGGTAGTAATGCTGCAGGCGGTTCGGGTTCGCGCCGTAGCGGCCGTCGGTGGGCCGGCGCGAGGGCTGCACGTAGGCGGCCGACCAGGGCTCCGGACCGAGCGCGCGCAGGAAGGTGGCAGGGTGGAAGGTGCCGGCGCCGACCTCGGTGTCGAGCGGCTGCAGCAGCACACAGCCCTGCGCCGCCCAATAGCGGTTGAGGGTCTGGATCACATCCTGGAAGGTGCGGGCGGACATGGCTTTCCGTGACCTGGGGTAAAGCGCGTTAGTATAGCCGCAGCGCGTTTTTCCGCCGGATTCCGGCTGCAAAGCGCATCGAAGGGGACCCACCCGCATGGCCGCTTCACCGCAAATCGCATCCCTGCTTGGCCGCCGCGGCCGGCTCGGGCTGGATGAATTGCTGGCCACCCTGGTGGTCGACGGTTACCTGCTGGCCGATGACGCCAAGCAGGTGCGCATGGGCGCCCGGGCCGGTCGCAGCATGATCGAACTGCACCCGCTGGTGCTGATCGCGAACGCCAGGCTGGCGAACCAGCATGACCCGGGTCGGCCGCTGAGCCTGGAGGGGCTGACCGAGTGGCTGGCCGGTCACGCCGGCTTGCCGTACCTGAAGATCGATCCGATGAAGATCAACGTGGCTGCCGCCACCCAGGTGGTGAGCCACGCCTATGCGAAGCGCCACCGCATCCTGCCGATCGCGGCTGCGCCGGGCGAGGTGACGTTTGCCACCTGCGAGCCGTTCGAGGACGGCTGGGCGCCCGATCTGGCGCAGATGCTGCGGCGGGACGTCAAGCGCGTGGTGGCCAGCCCGATCGACATCAACCGCTACCTGCAGGAGTTCTACGGGGTCCAGCGCTCGATCCAGCTCGCGCAGGACGCCAAAAGCGGCAGCGATGCCTCCTCGGCGATCCTCAACTTCGAGCAGCTGGTCGAACTGGGCAAGAGCGGCGAAGTCGGCGCCGACGACCGCCACGTGGTGCACATCGTCGACTGGCTGCTGCAGTACGCGTTCGAGCAGCGCGCCTCGGACATCCACCTGGAGCCACGCCGCGACACCGGGCACATCCGCTTCCGCATCGATGGCGCCATGCAGAAGGTGTTCGAGCTGCCTTCGCCGGTGATGACCGCGGTGACTGCGCGCATCAAGATCCTCGCCCGCATGGACGTGGCCGAGAAGCGTCGCCCGCAGGACGGCCGCATCAAGACCCGTTCCTCCGGCGGACGCGAGGTGGAGCTGCGCATCTCCAACATGCCCACCGCGTTCGGCGAGAAGGTGGTGATGCGCATCTTCGACCCCGATCTGGTGGTGAAGGATTTCGCCCAGCTCGGCTTCTCCGCCGGCGAAGCCGCCCACTGGCGCAGCATGGTCGAGCGGCCGCACGGCATCGTGCTGGTCACCGGCCCCACCGGCTCGGGCAAGACCACCACGCTGTACTCCACGCTGAAGCACTTGGCCACGCCGGAGCTCAACGTATGCACGGTGGAGGACCCGATCGAGATGGTCTCGCCGGAGTTCAACCAGATGCAGGTGCATGCGGCGATCGAGCTGGATTTCGCCGCCGGCGTGCGCACGCTGTTGCGGCAGGACCCGGACATCATCATGATCGGCGAGATCCGCGACCTGGAAACCGCGCAAATGGCGGTGCAGGCCTCGCTCACCGGCCACCTGGTGCTGTCCACCCTGCATACCAATGACGCGCCCAGCGCGGTCACCCGCCTGCTCGATCTGGGCGTGCCGCACTACCTGATCCAGTCCACCTTGACCGGCGTGGTGGCGCAACGCCTGGTGCGCACGTTATGCCCGCATTGCAAGCAGGCGGCCGCGCAGGATGCGCAGGCCTGGACCGTGCTCACCCATGGCTGGGAGTTGCCGGTGCCGGCGCAGGTATTCCAGCCGGTCGGCTGTCTGGAATGCCGCCATACCGGCTTCCTCGGGCGCACCGGTATCTACGAGATGCTGAAGCTGTCGCCGCGCCTGCGCGGCATGGTTTCGGCCCAGCTCGACCTCGGCCGCTTCGGCCAGGCGGCGCTGTCCGAAGGCATGCGCCCGCTGCGCATCTCGGCCGCCGACCAGGTTGCCGCCGGGCTGACCACCGTGCAGGAAGTCCTCACCGTGCTGCCACCGATCGACGCGCTCGACGATGCGCAGCCGTAATGACGCCCCGAGCCGCTACCAACCCCTTGCATGAAACCCGTCCTGATCATCCGCACCGGCCGTGCCCCCGACCCCATCCGCGCCCGTCATGGCGATTTCCCGCACTGGTTCCGCCTCGGCGCCGGACTGCATCCGCAGCAGCTGTGGATCGTCGACGTTGCGGTCGGTGAAACGCTGCCACCACCACGCGAGGTGGCCGGCGCCATCGTCACCGGTTCGGCCGCCATGGTCACCGCGCGCGAATCGTGGAGCGAGCGCACAGCGGGTTGGATCCGCGATGCAATGGACGCGGAGCTGCCGCTTTTCGGCGTCTGCTATGGCCATCAGCTGATGGCTCACGCGCTGGGCGGGCGCGTCGACTATCTGCCGGGCGGGCGCGAGATTGGTACTCAAACGATCGAGCTGTCGGCTCTCGCCGCACGCGATCCGATGGCGGGGACGCTGCCAACCCGCTTTCGCGCACATACCACTCACGAGCAAAGCGTGATCGAACCGCCCCAGGGGGCCACGGTGCTGGCCCGCTCGGCACGGGACCCGCACCAGCTGCTGCGCTACGGGCCACATGCGCTCAGCGCGCAGTTCCACCCCGAGTTCAACGCCGAGGTGATGCGCGCCTACATCCGGCGCAAGCACGGGGACCTGCGACGCGAAGGCGCGGACCCGCAGGCGATCTTCGGCGCGGTCGCCGCCACGCCGATCGCGCGCCGGCTGCTGCGTCACTTCTCGCGCCACCACCGCTGGACCGCCATCGCGGGCTGAACTTCAACCGCGCAGGCGGCGGGCAATCGCCTCGCGCGAAAACAGTGCGAACACCACGCCGAACAGAAAGCCGCCGATGTGCGCCCACCACACGTAGGCGCCGTAGCTCGGCCCTGCATAGCTGAACAGCAACTGCAGCAATACCCACAGCCCGATCAGCAGGAAGGCCGGCACCCGCACGAACTCCAGATAAAGCCCCAGCGGCAGCACCAGCCCGAGTCGCGCACGCGGAAACAACGCCACGTACGTACCGACCACCGCCGATACCGCACCACTGCAGCCGATGATCGGCAGGCGCACACCGGTCAGGGAGAGCGCGCCGATCAGGTTCGCCACGATTCCGCCAGCCACGAACAGCAGCAGAAACCGCAGCGACCCCAGCGCGCGCTCGCCCGGCAGGCCAAAAATCGCCAGGAACAGCAGGTTGCTCAACAAATGCAGCCAGGTCACGTGGATAAACAACGCCGTGAACAGGCGCAGCAAGGCCGGGTCGGTCAGCTGCGGCAACAGCGCCTCGTGCGGATCGAAGATGTTCGCCGGCACCGTGCCCCATTCCAGCAACAGGGAAACCCGCTGCGTGGCCGGTATCAGCGCCAAGCCGACGAAACAGGCCACGCAGACCGTCACCACCAGCAGGGTGGCCCAGTGCCATCGGGGCCGGCGACGCGTTTCGACGTGGACAAACAAAGGCCGCTCCCCGGCGCATGCGCCGGATTGCGACGCGCCGACATCATAGGCGATAAGGGGATGCGCCACGGTCGGCGATCAAGGCACGATGACGCGGAATCGTCGCGAGTTCATCGCCCAAAAAAACGAAGGCCTCCCCGAGCGGGGAGGCCTTCTAAGGATAAAGCCCCTGGCGGTGACCTACTCTTGCATGGCAAAGCCACACTACCATCGGCGCATGCGCGTTTCACTTCTGAGTTCGGAATGGGATCAGGTGGGACCACGCCGCTATGGCCGCCAGGGAAGGGGTTGAAGCAGC
>JANJTA010000014.1 GCA_024711345.1 Rhodanobacter sp.
CAGCACAAGACGTCCACACAATTCACCTGCGCACACTGTCAAAGATCTTCTTCAGCCAACCACCGTTTCGGTGATCGCCCCGGAACCTTTCGTCCCGGGTGAGCCGCCCATTCTACATCGCTTTTCGCGACCGTCAACACCCGCAGCCAAGAAGTTTTTCAGCGTGAAGTGTCGCGGAGACCTTCGCGAAAGGGCGCCTCGTCGAAGGGGCGAGAATCATAGCGCCGAGCCGTGCGCCTGGGAAGGGGGCGCAAGCATTTTTCTCGGGAAACAGTGCTCGGCCGCAGCGCTACACTGCCGGTCACGCCTTTCGCCCGCAACGAGCAGCTGCAATGAGACGATGGCTTGCCCCGATGCTTTTTCTGCTGGCCAGCTGCTCCGGCCCTGTTCCCGCGCCATCCAGGGCAGCGGCGGTCGAGCTGCATGGGCAGCGTTTTTCAGTGGAGCTCGCCACCGACGACGCCAGCCGCCAGCGCGGCCTGATGATGCGCACTGCGCTGGCGCCCGACCACGGCATGTTGTTCGTGTTTCCCCATACCGGATCGCAGGCGTTCTGGATGAAGAACACGCTGATCCCGCTCGACATCCTGTACTTCGATGCGGAGCGCCGGCTGGTCTCGATGCAGCTGGATGTGCCGCCGTGCAGGGCCGATCCCTGCCCGACCTATCCCAGCGACGCGCCGGCGATCTACGTGCTGGAGCTGTCTGCCGGCACGGCGCGGCGCATCGGCGCGACAGCGGGCGACGTACTGAAGATCGAGGGCGATGTCGGCCCGGTACGCTGAACAAGCGCACCGGGCACACCGAGCATGCCGACGCGATAGGGGATCAATTCCTCGGGACGCAGGTTTTCCAGCACGTCCCAGTCGTCTTCGAACGGAATGAACTGTCGCATGGGATGCTCCTGAATACGGCGCGCCGCTTGACCGGCGCAGGAACATCAAAGCAGCCGGCCCGGGCAATGCACTGACGGGATCGGGCCGTTTGCGGGCAGAAACCGGCGTTCAGTCGATCTCGATCATTTCGAAATCGTCCTTGGTCGTACCGCAATCCGGGCAAGTCCAGGTATCAGGCACGTCCTCCCAGCGCGTACCGGCGGGAATGCCTTCCTCGGGCACACCCGCAGCTTCGTCGTAGATATAGCCGCAGACGACGCACATCCATTTGCGCAAGGCGGTTTCGGTGGAGCTCTGACTCATGATCGGTTCTTCGGATCGCCTGGAGAATGGAGCATTCTCGCAACTCGCCCGACAATGCGAAAGCGCGATGATGCGACTGCCGTCCCCACCAACTTGCGAGGCGCTGATTTGAAGATGCCGACACTTCCATCCGGCCGCGGCCTGTACGCCATCACCGACGGGCCACGCGCCGACCTGCTCGACGCGGTGGCGCAGGCGCTGGCCGGCGGTGCGCGGCTGCTGCAATACCGCGACCTGAGCCATGACGCGGCACGGCGGCACAGCGAAGCGACCGCACTGGTACAGCTGTGCCGCACCCATCACGTACCGTTGATCATCGACCACGACATCGCACTGGCCCGGGCCGTCGGTGCCGATGGCGTGCATCTGGGCCGGGACGATGACGATCCCGCCGCCGTGCGTGCCGTGCTGGGCGAGCAGGCGATCGTCGGTGTGTCGTGCTACGGCTCGTTGCCGCGCGCGCAGGCTGCCGCCCGCGCCGGCGCCAGCTACGTGTCGTTCGGCGCGTTCTTTCCTTCGCCGACCAAGCCGCTGGCGGCGCGCGTTCCGCTCGACCTGCTGAGGCAAAGCGCCGCGCTGGGCGTGCCGCGGGTGGCGATCGGCGGCATCACGCCGGACAATGGCGCGGCGCTGGTCGAAGCCAGCACCGATTATCTGGCGGCCGTCAGCGCCGTGTTCGCCGCCCCCGACGTGCGCGCCGCCGCGCAGCGCTTCGCCGCCCTGTACCCCTCCGATCGAGAATCCGCCCGATGAACAACCACGACCTCTTCCAGCGCGCCCGGCAGCTAATGCCCGGCGGCGTGAATTCGCCGGTGCGCGCGTTCAAGTCGGTGGGCGGCGAACCGTTCTTCACCGCGCGCGCCGACGGCGCCTGCCTGTGGGACGTGGAGGGCACGCGCTACATCGACTACGTCGGCTCGTGGGGGCCGATGATCGTCGGCCACAACCACCCCGCCGTGCGCGAGGCGGTCGAGCGCGCGGTGAAGGACGGCCTGTCGTTCGGCACGCCCTGTCCGGCCGAAGTGACGATGGCCGAGACCATCACCCGGCTGATCCCGTCGGTCGAGATGGTGCGCATGGTGAACTCCGGCACCGAGGCCACCATGTCGGCGATCCGCCTCGCCCGCGGTGCCACCGGGCGCAGCAGGATCGTGAAATTCGAGGGCTGCTACCACGGCCACGGCGACAGCTTCCTGGTCAAGGCCGGCTCCGGCGCGCTGACCTTCGGCGTGCCGACCTCGCCCGGCGTGCCGAAGGCGAATGCCGATCTCACGCTCACCCTGCCGTACAACGACCTCGCCGCGGCGCAGGCGCTGTTCGCCGAACAGGGCAGCGAGATCGCCGGCCTGATCATCGAGCCGGTCGCCGGCAACATGAACTGCATCCCGCCGGTTGATGGTTACCTGCAGGGCCTGCGCGAACTGTGCACGCACCACGGCGCACTGCTGATCTTCGACGAGGTGATGACCGGCTTCCGCGTGGCGCTGGGCGGCGCACAGGCGCACTACGGCGTGACGCCGGACCTCACCACGTTCGGCAAGATCATCGGCGGCGGCATGCCGGTCGGCGCCTACGGCGGCCGCCGCGAGCTGATGGAGCAGATCGCGCCGAGCGGGCCGATCTACCAGGCCGGTACGCTCAGCGGCAATCCGGTGGCGATGGCGGCGGGGCTGGCGATGCTGGAGCTGATCCAGGCACCCGGCTTCCACGACCGGCTGGCCGCGCGCACCCGCCTGCTCTGCGATGGCCTGCAATCGGTGGCCGACGGCGCCGGCGTGCCGTTCAGCACCAACTGCGTGGGTGGCATGTTCGGCCTGTTCTTCAGCGCCGGCAAAGTGCGCAGCTACGCCCAGGCCACGGCGGCCGACACCGCGCTGTTCAACCGCTTCTTCCACGGCATGCTGAAGCGCGGTGTGTACCTGGCGCCCAGCGCGTTCGAGGCGGGCTTCCTGTCCAGCGCGCATTCCGACCAGGACATCGCCGACACGCTGCAGGCCGCGCGCGAGGCGCTGGCCGAGGCGCGCAGCTGACTCACCAGCTGCCGGTATTCGGCATCGACGCCCACGGCTCGCGCGGCGGCAGGTGGCCTTCCTGCAGCAGTTCGACCGAGATCAGGTCGGGCGAGCGCACGAACGCCATGTGGCCGTCGCGCGGCGGGCGGTAAATGGTGTAGCCCATGTCCATCAGGCGCTGGCAGGTGGCGTAGACGTCCTCCACGCGGAACGCCAGGTGGCCGAAGTTGCGTGCGCTGCCGTAGTCCTCGGTCGAACCCCAGTTCCAGGTCAGCTCGACCTCGGCCTCGGGGCTGTCCGGTGCGGCGAGGAACACCAGGGTGAACTTGCCCTGGGCATTTTCCATGCGGCGCACCTCGCGCAGGCCCAGGCCCTCGCAGTAGAAACGCAGCGAGGCGTCGAGGTCGCGCACGCGCACCATGCTGTGCAGGTATTTCATCGGAACACTCCTGAGCGGCCGGCCTCAGCCTGCCGCAAAATCGCTCAACGCCGCGTGCAGGCGCTCGAGGCCATCGGCGAGTTCCTCGTCGGTGATGGTCAGCGGCGGCACGAAACGCAGCACGTCGGCACCGGCCTGCAACAGCAGCAGCCCGCGTGCGGCGGCGTGATCGAGGATCGCACCGGCGTGGCCCCGGTGCGCCTCGGCCAGTGCCGCGCCGATCATCAGGCCGCGGCCGCGCACCTCGTCGAACAGCTTCAGCTCGGCGTTGATGCGAGCCAGCCCCTCACGCAGGTCATGCGCCTGGCGCTCCACGTTCATCAGCACCGCCGGCGAGGCCAGCTTGCGCAGCGCCACACGCGCCACTGCGGCGGCCATCGGGTTGCCGCCGAAGGTGGTGCCGTGAGCGCCGTACTGCATCACCTCGGCCACCGCCGGCCCGGCCAGCATCGCGCCGATCGGGAAACCGCCGCCGAGCGCCTTGGCCAGCGTCACGATATCCGGCCGCACGTGGTCGTGCGCGTGGGCGAACAGCGTGCCGGTGCGGCCCATGCCGCATTGGATCTCGTCCAGCACCAGCAGTGCGCCGTGCGCATCGCACAGCTCGCGCACGCGCTTGAGGAAACCCGGCGCGGCCGGCACCACGCCGCCCTCGCCCTGCACCGGCTCCAGCATCACCGCGGCGATGTCGCCGGCGGCAAACGCTGCTTCCAGCGCCGCCGCATCGTTGAAGTCGAGGTAGCGGAAACCTGCCGGCAGCGGCTCGTAGCCCTGCTGGTATTTCGGCTGCGCCGTGGCGGTGACGGTGGCCAGGGTGCGGCCATGGAACGAGCCCCTGAAGGTGACGATGACGCGCCGCTCCGGCGCGCGGCCGTGCGCGGCCGCCCACTTGCGCACCAGCTTGATCGCCGCCTCATTCGCCTCGGCGCCGGAGTTGCACAGGAACACACGCTCGGCGAACCCGCTCGCGCGCACCAGCTCCTCGGCCAGGCGCAGCGGTGGCTCGGTGTAGAACACGTTGCTGCTGTGCCACAGCTTGTGCGCCTGCGCGGTCAGCGCGGCGAGCAGGTCGGGATCCTGGTGGCCCAGCGCGTTCACCGCGATGCCGGCGCCGAAATCCACGTAGTCGCGCCCCTCGTTGTCCCACACCCGCGCGCCCTTGCCGTGGTCGAGCACCAGCTCGCGCGGCTTGTACACCGGCAGCCAGTAGCGTTTGCCGAGTTCGATCAGAGCGGAAGGTTGTTCGTGCACGGTGATTCTCGCGGTGGCGGCGCGGGCCATGGGATGGATGCGGATGATGCGTGGCGCGCATCGTAGAGCGGCACCGTGACCGCACACAATCTCGCCTGCTGCGGTAACGCCGGCTGACGGACCGTATCGCCCACATTGCCGCCCATCGCAATGCAGTCGTGGCGCACGTCGCCCCCGGACGCAGCCGCTCGACGCGGATGGCGTTGCATGCGCGACGACACGGCAGCGCATGCGCGGGAAGTCAGCGGTGCGATCTGTCTTCCCATGGCTTTGCTTGCGGGGGCGCTGCCGGCGGGCAAGCGCGGGCCGCCGAGGTGGGCTTCGGCGGCGCGCAAGATTCGCTACACGTTCTGCGTCGCCGTCCCGTTCAGGCCTGCCGCGGGTCGTTCCGCACGAAAGGGAAAGCCGTTGCCCCGCGGGCCCCCCAGCTCCAGCTGGTGCTTCTTGCACAGGCGATACACGGTGACTCGCGACACCTTGAGTCGTCGCGCGCATTCGCTGATGTTGTAGTGGCTTTCGCGCAGGCAGTTCAGCACCGCCTCGCGCTCGGCCGAGACACGCGTCAGGCCGAGGCTGGAGCGGGCGGGAACGACGGGGTGCGCATCCTGCAGGTCGAGGTCGGCCGCACTGATCAACGCGTCTTCGGCCACGACCGCGGCACGTTGCACGCGGTTGAGCAGCTCGCGTACGTTGCCGGGCCAGCTGAACTCGCGCATGGCCTGCCGCGCGCTGCTGCTGAACGTGCGCGCGCGGCCGGGATGGCGGAGACGGAACGCATCCAGGAAATGCTGCGCGAGCAACTCGACATCGCCACCGCGTTCACGCAGCGCGGGCATGCGCAGGCGCAGCACGTTGAGCCGGTAATACAGATCCTCGCGGAAGCTGCCTCGCGCCACCGCCGATTCCAGATCCACATGCGTGGCGGCCAGCACGCGCACGTCCAGCTTGATCGGCTGGCTCGAGCCCACGCGCTCCAGCGTGCCCTCCTGCAGCAGGCGCAGCAGGCTGGTCTGGGCGTCGGGCGGCAAGTCGCCGACCTCGTCGAGGAATACCGTGCCCCCGGCGGCGGCCTCGAAATGCCCGATGCGCCGCACGTTGGCGCCGGTAAAGGCGCCACGCTCGTGGCCGAACAGCTCGGACTGCACCAGATTCGGCGGCAACGCACCACAGTTGATGGCGACGAACGGCCGATCGCCGCGCGTCGACAGCCCATGCAGCGCGCGCGCTGCAACCTCCTTGCCGCTGCCGGTCTCGCCGGTGATCAGCACCGGCAAGTCCACCGGCGCGTATTTGCGCAGGCTAGCCACCGTGGAGCACATCACCGGGCTGTGCGCACCCACGATGCCGGGGATATCCGTCTGTTCCGCGGCAGGCGTCCAGCCTTTGCCGAACTTCATCAAGGTATCGGTGAGGCGCTGCATGTCGACCGGTGCCGTGAAGAAGCCCCCGCTGGTCCGCAGGATGCCTTCCACCCCTGGCGTGTCTGCGGCGACATCCTGGGGCACCAGGGCAAACCACGGCACCCATGGGTGGTTGACCATCAGCTGACCTATCGCCTGCACCGTGTCCGCATTGCTGCAACGCAAGTCGGCCACTGCCACCACGATATCGTCGCGCCGCATGCCCACGCCGCCCTGCAACCGCGCATCGCCGACCCTGATACGCCAGCCCGCCCGCGCAAGGCAGGCGCATTCCTCATCCGTCGGCTGGCCAAACCAGACCACGCAACGTCTGGATATCCGATCGTCCGTCATGGCACTGCCCCCTGTCCCCAAGGCCGCAGTTGCGGTTCGGAATGATCGCTTGGGCAGGCGACCGCTTCCGCTGACCCTTGCAGCCGCATCCTGCGCCCCGATTGCTACAAGAATGTGGTGTGCAGCGCGCAATGTACTCCCGGGAAAACGAGCAGTACGTGAAGAAACAGGACTTTCTGAACGCCCCGCGAGAAAGGCCCGACGACGGCGGACGCAGGCCAACCGCCCCGGTCGGGCGCCGCGCCCGCTCGCGACGAGCCCCGCCTTGTCAGCCCAGGAACAGGTCCGGCAACAAGGAAGCGCCCGGCTTCACGGCATAGCGATCGAAATCGACGACGCCGGCCTCGCGCAGGATCGCCTCGTCGATCGCGAAATGGCCGGTGTACTCGCGCGCCGGGCGGGTCAGCATGAAGTGGGCGGCGTCGGCCACGATCTCCGGCTTGCGGCAGTGCTCGGCCTGCACGCCGTCGATCATGCCGATCGCCGCGGTGGCGATCACCGTGCGCGGCCACAGCGCGTTCACCGCGATGCCCAGCGGGGCGAACTCCGGACTCATGCCCAGCACGCACAGGCTCATGCCCATCTTGGCGATGGTGTAGGCGGTGTGCGGCGCAAACCATTTCGGGTCGAGACTGGGCGGCGGCGACAGCATCAGCACATGCGGATTGGCGGCCTTCTTCAGGTACGGCAGGCAGGCCTGGGTGACCAGGAAGGTGCCGCGCGTGTTGACCTGCTGCATCAGGTCGAAGCGCTTCATCGGCGTGCCTTCGGTGCCGGCCAGCCAGATCGCGCTGGCATTGTTGACCACGATGTCGATGCCGCCGAAGCGCTCGGCCGCCTGCGCGGCGGCGGCCACCACCTGGGCCTCGTCGCGGATGTCCACCTGCAGCGCCAGCGCCTTGCCACCGGCCGCCTCGACTGCCGCCGCCGCGGTGTGGATGGTGCCGGGCAACTTCGGGTTCGGCACGCCGCTTTTGGCCGTGATCACGATGTTGGCGCCGTCGCGCGCGGCGCGCAGCGCGATCGCCAGACCGATGCCGCGCGAGGCGCCGCTGATGAACAGGGTCTTGTCGGCAAGGTCGGCCATGCGCGTCGCTCCGTCGGAAAAGCGCTCAGTGTAGAACCGCCCGGTTCACGGCTTCTGGAAGCGCGGCAGGATGTCGCGCAGTTCGGCCAGGCGTTGTACCGGATCATCCAGTTCGAGCATGCGCTGTTGCTCGCTGGCGTCCAGCGGCAGCAGCTCGGCCAGCCGGAAGCCCAGCCAGCTGGCGTCGTCGTAGGCGCTGCGCGGCGCTGCGCGCCAGTGCGGCGCCATCGTCTCGATCAAGCGCTCCAGAATGGTCTGCAGCAGCGCAAACTCGACCGGCACCGGCTGCTCCGGCTCGTCCGCCCAGACCTCCACGTCGCCGCGCAGCAGGCCGTCGGCGCGTGCCCGGCTGCGCACCACGCGAAAACGCGCACCGCCCTCGGCGACGATGGTGAGCAGGCCGTCATCGCCGCGGTGGAAATCGCTGATCCGCGCGATGGTGCCGATCGCTGCCGGCAGCGCGGGCTCACCCACTTCCGTGCCCTCGAGGATCAGGCACACGCCGAAGCCGGTGTCGTGCCGCGTGCACTCGCGCACCAGGTCCAGATAGCGCGGCTCGAAGATGCGCAGCTGCAGCCGGCTGCCGGGAAACAGCACGGAGGCCAGCGGAAACAGCGGCATCTCGATCAGCGGCGACTGGGATTGGGCAACCATCCGGCGAGTGTACCCAGAGCCGGCGCCGCGGTCTGCGGCAGGAAGCTCAGGCCTGCCGCAGGCTCTCCGCGAAACGACGCGGCGCGGCCTCGAAACCGCCGTTGGACATGAAGATCACCTGGTCGCCCGGGCGCGCCTGCGTGCGCAGCGCGGCGATCAGCGCATCGACCGTCGGCACCGTGGTGCCGCGCCCGCCCAGCGCCGCGGTGACCCGGCCGGCGTCCCACGGCAGTTCGGCGCGCTGCAGGAACACCACCAGGTCGGCATCGGCCAGCGACGGCGCCAGCGCCGCGGCGTGCGCACCCTGGCGCATCGAGTTGGAGCGCGGCTCCAGCGCCACCAGGATGCGCGCGCCGCCCACCTTCGCGCGCAGCCCGGCCAGCGTGGTGGCGATCGCGGTGGGGTGATGGGCGAAGTCGTCGTAGACGCGCACGCCGTTCACTTCACCGACCAGTTCCATCCGCCGCTTCACGCTCTCGAAGGAGGCAAACGCCGGCAACAGCGCACGCGGCTCGGCGCCGGCCGCCGCGGCGGCGGCGAGTGCGGCAAGCGCGTTCATCACGCTGTGATGGCCCAGCAGCGACCAGCGCACCTCGCCCAGCGCCTCGCCCCGGTGCGTCACCTTGAACGCGCTGCCGTCCGCCTCGATCAACTCGGCCTGCCAGTCGCCGCGGCCGATGCCGAAGGTTTCCACCGGCGTCCAGCAGCCCATCGCCAGCACCTCGGCCAGGCGCTCGTCGTGCGCGTTGACGATCAGCCGGCCGTTGCCCGGCACGGTGCGCACCAGGTGGTGGAACTGGCGCTGGATCGCCGCCACGTCGGGGAAGATGTCCGCGTGGTCGTACTCGAGGTTGTTGAGGATGGCGATGCGCGGGCGGTAGTGCACGAACTTCGAGCGCTTGTCGAAGAACGCGGTGTCGTACTCGTCCGCTTCAATCACGAAAGGCGCCGCCGCAGGCGGCACGACGCTCCCTTCTCCTTCCGGCGACCCCTGGGGAGTCCGCTCGCGGATGGAAAGCTGGCGCGCAGCGCCGGATGAGGGGCCGGGGCTTGCGTGTCCCGATGCGCCCCCCAGCCGCGCGGACACCCCGAAATTGCCCGGCACGCCGCCGATCAGGAAACCGGGCGCCATGCCGGCGCTTTCCAGCAGATGCGCCAGCAGGCTGGTGGTGGTGGTCTTGCCGTGGGTGCCGGCCACCGCCAGCACGTCGCGCTCGGCCAGCACCGTCTCGCCCAGCCACTGCGGGCCGGAGACGTAGCGCAGGCGTGCGTCGAGCATGTACTCGACCGCCGGGTTGCCGCGGCTCATCGCGTTGCCGACCACCACCAGGTCGGGCGCCGGCTGCAGGTGGTCGGCCGCATAGCCGCTCATCAGGCCGATGCCGAGCGCCTCCAGCTGGGTGCTCATCGGCGGGTAGACGTTGGCGTCGGAACCTTCGACCGCGTGGCCCAGCTCGCGTGCGAGCGCGGCGACGCCGCCCATGAAGGTGCCGCAGATGCCGAGGATGTGCAGACGCATGCCGAGCGACTCCGTGAAATCCGCCGGAGCGGGGAAGCGCTCAGCCGTTCGCGGCGGCGGCTTCGTTCTGCAGGGCGCGCTCGATCCGCGCGGTGACCTCGGCCAGCTCGCCGACGCCGTCCACCACCTGCAGCTTGCCGCGGCCGGCATAGAAATCCGCCACCGGCGCGGTCTGCTCGGCATAGATGGCCAGGCGCTTGCGCACGGTATCCGGGTTGTCGTCGGCGCGGCCTTCCGCCTTGTAACGGATTTCGCAGCGGCCGATGATCGCCTCGTTCGGCACCTCCAGCTTCACCACCGCATCCAGCGGCTGGCCAAGCTTGGCCAGCAGGTGCTCGAGCGCGTCGGCCTGGGCCAGGTTGCGCGGATAACCGTCGAGGATGAAGCCGGCCTTCGCGTCGGCCTGCGCCAGGCGATCTTCCAGCATGCCGAGCAGGATGTCGTCGGAGACCAGCTGGCCGGCATCCATCACCGCCTTGGCCTTGAGCCCCATCGGAGTGCCGGCGGCGACCGCCGCACGCAGCATGTCGCCGGTCGAGATATGCGGGACACCCAGCGCCGTCTTCAGCCGGGCCGCCTGCGTACCTTTGCCCGAGCCGGGCGCACCAAGTAGGACGAGTCGCATAATGCTCCACGAGTTCGGCGGGCCGTCGCACGCTGCTGCAGCCCGCCCGATGCACAGAATTGCCCGTCAAATTAGCCGCTGCCCCGGGTGCCGTCAAACGGAGACCTTCGTCGTACCCGGCCAAGTATCTGTTGCAGAAAAAGATTTGCCGGCACCGCCACGCTTCATCTGCCTGACCGAGGACCCCATGAACCCGAGCCGCCGTTCCCCCACCCTTACCGGCAACCTGCTGTATGCCCAGTCCGGCGGCGTCACCGCGGTGATCAACGCGACCGCCGCCGGCGTGATCGAGGCCGCCCGCGGCAAGGGGGTGAAGGTGTACGCCGCGCGCAACGGCATCCTCGGCGCGCTGCGCGAGGAGCTGATCGACACCTCGAAGGAATCGGCCGCCGCGATCGCCGCGCTGCGCCACACGCCCGGCGGCGCATTCGGCTCGTGCCGCTACAAGCTGAAGTCGCTGCAGGACAACCGCGCCGAATACGAGCGGCTGATCGAGGTGTTCCGCGCGCACGACATCCGCTGGTTCCTCTACAACGGCGGCAACGACTCGGCCGACACCGCGCTGAAGATCTCGCAGCTGGGCCAGGCGATGAACTACGACATCCGCTGCATCGGCGTGCCGAAGACGGTGGACAACGACCTCGCCGTCACCGACTGCTGCCCGGGCTTCGGCTCGGTGGCGAAATACACCGCGATCTCCACGCTGGAGGCCAGCCTCGACGTGGCCTCGATGGCCGAGACCTCGACCAAGGTGTTCATCCTCGAGGTGATGGGCCGCCACGCCGGCTGGATCGCCGCTGCCGCCGGGCTGGCCGGCGAGGGCGCGGACGCGCCGCCGCACATCATCCTGTTCCCCGAGAACGCGTTCGACGAGGCCGCGTTCCTGGCCAAGGTGAAGGCCACCGTCGAGCGGGTGGGCTGGTGCACCGTGGTCGCCTCCGAGGGTGTGCGCAACGCGGCCGGCCAGTTTCTCGCCGAGGCCGGTACGCGCGATGCGTTCGGCCATTCGCAACTTGGCGGGGTGGCGCCGGTGCTGGCGGCGCTGGTCAAAGAGAAGCTCGGCTACAAGTACCACTGGGCGCTGCCCGACTACCTGCAGCGCTCGGCGCGGCACGCCGCCTCGCAGGTCGACGCCGAGCAGGCCTACGCGGTGGGCAAGGCGGCGGTCGACTACGCGTTGGCCGGCATGAACGCGGTGATGCCGGTGATCGTGCGCACGTCCGACGCGCCGTACCGCTGGAAGATCGCGCCGGCGCCGCTGGCGAAGATCGCCAACCGCGAAAAGAAAATGCCGAAGAACTTCATCAGCCGCGACGGCTTCGGCATCACCGCCGCCGCCCGCCGCTACCTCGCCCCATTGATCCGCGGCGAAGCACCGCTGCCCTACGGCAAGGACGGCCTGCCGCGCTACGTGCGGCTGAAGAACGTGGCGGTGGCGCGCAGGCTGGCAGTGTCCGGGCGCTGAACCCACCCGCTTCCGTGACGGGTTTCACCATGCTGAGTGCCACCTGAAACCGGGCCACCGGGCTCGGGCGGCGTTCAGCCGCAACTTCTTACGCTCCATCCTGCCCGGGTCGATCGCCGCGCCGTTGCGGCCACGACCCTCCACGGGAGGAGACTTGAGATGAAACTCATCCACCGCCTGCTCATTGCCCTCGCCCTGCTCGGCACCGGCAGCCTCGCGCTGGCCGCCCCCGGCCCCGGCCCGGACGACCACGGCCGGCACGGCCACGACCGTGGCTACGACCGTCACCACGACGGCCACCGCTGGCACGACGATCGCCGCCACGGCGACTGGCGCCGCGATCACCGCCGCCACGACGACCGCCGCTACGGCTACGATCGCCACTACCGCTACGCCGGCCCGCGCTATTACCCGGTGCGCCACCATCGCTGGGAACGCGGCCACCGCTACTACGGCCCGAGCTACGTGGTGCGCGACTACCGCCACTACCGCCTGCGCCCGCCGCCGCGCGGCTATCACTGGGTGCGCGCGAACAACGACTACCTGCTGGTCGCCATCGCCACCGGCATCATCCTGGATTACGCGCTGCGCTGAATCCGCGCCGGGACGACCGCTGCGGGGCCATGCATCCGTGCATGGCCCCTTTTCTTTGCCCTGATTCAGGGCGCTGCGCCGCACAACGGCCTGCGCCGCAACGTCTGCCTATACTCCCCGCGACCGCCCGTTCCGGACGGCCACTTACAACCCATGGGGAGGCTCCGATGCTGCAGCAGTATGGCTGGTGGATCGTCGTTGCGTGTGCGGTGGTGGCGGTTCTGTATGGCGCGCTGTCCGCGCGCTGGATCCTGGCGAAATCGCCGGGCAACGAACGGATGCAGGAGATCGCCGCGGCCATCCAGGAAGGCGCACGCGCCTACCTCAACCGCCAGTACACCACCATCGGCCTGGTCGGCGTGGTGCTGTTGCTGCTGATCGGTTTCTTCCTGACCTGGCCGACCGCGATCGGCTTCCTGCTCGGCGCGGTGCTGTCCGGTGCGGCCGGCTACATCGGCATGAATGTCTCGGTGCGCGCCAACGTGCGCACCGCCGAGGCGGCGCGCAGCGGCCTCGGCGCGGCGATGGACGTGGCGTTCCGCGGCGGCGCGATCACCGGCATGCTGGTGGTCGGCCTGGCCCTGCTTGGCGTGGCCGGCTACTGGCTGGCGCTCGGCCATTTCGGCGTCACCGGCGAGACCGCCTTGCACGCGCTGGTTGGCCTGGCCTTCGGCAGCTCGCTGATCTCGATCTTCGCGCGCCTGGGCGGCGGCATCTTCACCAAGGGCGCGGACGTCGGCGCCGACCTGGTCGGCAAGGTCGAGGCCGGCATTCCCGAGGACGACCCGCGCAACCCGGCGGTGATCGCCGACAACGTGGGCGACAACGTGGGCGACTGCGCCGGCATGGCGGCCGACCTGTTCGAGACCTACGCGGTGACGGTGATCGCCACCATGCTGCTGGCGGGTCTCACCTTCGCCGACAATCTCAATGCGGTGCTGTACCCGCTGCTGCTCGGCGGCGTGTCGATCATCGCCTCGATCATCGCCACCTTCTTCGTCCGGGTGAAAGCCGGCGGCTCGATCATGGGCGCGCTGTACAAGGGCGTCATCGTCTCGGCGGTGCTTTCGGCGGTCGCCTTCTGGTTCGTCACCGGCGGCCTGCTGCCGCAGGGCCTGACCGGCGCCGACGGCAGCGTGGTTTCCGCCCACGCGCTGTTCCACTGCGCGCTGATCGGACTGGTGCTTACCGGCCTGATCGTGTGGATCACCGAGTTCTACACCGGCACGCAGTTCCGCCCAGTGCAGCACATCGCGGCGGCCTCGACCACCGGCCACGGCACCAACATCATCGCCGGCCTCGGCGTGTCGATGAAGTCCACCGCGATGCCGGTGATCGTGATCTGCGCGGCGATCTGGGGCGCCTACAGCCAGGGTGGCCTGTACGGCATCGCGATCGCCGCCACCGCCATGCTGTCGATGGCCGGCATGATCGTGGCGCTGGATGCCTACGGCCCGATCACCGACAACGCCGGCGGCATCGCCGAGATGGCCGACCTGCCGCCGGAAGTGCGCGGCGTCACCGACCCGCTGGACGCGGTGGGCAACACCACCAAGGCGGTGACCAAGGGCTACGCGATCGGCTCGGCCGCGCTGGCCGCGCTGGTGCTGTTTGCCGACTACACGCACAACCTCGACGTCGCCGCGCAGGCCAAGGCGGCGGCCGCAGGCGCCAGCTACACGCCGCTGACCTTCGACCTGTCCGACCACATGGTGATCATCGGCCTGCTGATCGGCGGCCTGATCCCGTATCTGTTCGGCGCGATGGCGATGGAGGCGGTCGGCCGTGCCGCCGGCGCGGTGGTGGAGGAAGTGCGCCGGCAGTTCCGCGACATCCCCGGCATCATGCAGGGCACCGGCAAGCCGGAATACTCGCGCGCGGTGGACATGCTGACCCGCTCGGCGATCCGCGAGATGATCGTGCCGTCGCTGCTGCCGGTCGCCGTGCCGATCGTGGTCGGCCTGCTGCTGGGGCCGAAGGCGCTCGGCGGCGTGCTGATCGGCACCATCGTCACCGGCCTGTTCGTGGCCATCTCTATGACCACCGGCGGCGGCGCCTGGGACAACGCCAAGAAGTACATCGAGGACGGCCACCACGGTGGCAAGGGTTCCGAGGCGCACAAGGCCGCGGTCACCGGCGACACCGTGGGCGACCCGTACAAGGACACCGCCGGCCCCGCGGTGAACCCGCTGATCAAGATCATCAACATCGTGGCGCTGCTGCTGATTCCGCTGCTGTAGGCCACGCCTCCATCGTGCGCAGAAATCCCGCCCGCGTGGCGGGATTTCCGTTTCCGGCCCGCACGCCTGACTTTGGTCACGCGCGGCCGCACGCCCGACCGGCTACGCTCGACGGAGCCGGCCGCGTCCGCCGCGGCCATACCCAACCGCATACCTGGGGATACATGATGAAAGCAGTCTGGCTGACGCTGGCGCTCGGCGTCACACTGGCGGGCATGAACGACACTCCCGCCCGCGCCACCACTCCCGCACCCGCCAACGCTCCGGCCAGCGACGACCCGTTCCTGTGGCTGGAAGACATCCATGGCGAGCGCGCGCTGGACTGGGTGAAGCAGCAGAACGCGACGACCGCGAAGCAGTTCGTCGACAACGCCGAGTTCGCCCGCACGCGCGACCGCATCCTCGAGGTGCTCGACTCGGAGGCGCGCATCCCCTACGTCAACCGCATGGGCGACCACCTGTACAACTTCTGGCGCGACCAGGCGCACCCGCGCGGCATCTGGCGGCGCACCACGCTGGCCGAGTACCGCAAGGCCGAACCGGCGTGGGAGCTGCTGCTGGACGTCGACGCGCTGAACCAGGCCGAGGGCAAGCGCTGGGTGTTCAAGGGCGTGCAATGCCTGAAGCCGGCCTATGAGCGCTGCCTGGTCTCGCTGTCGCCGGACGGCGGCGACGCGGTGGCCGTGCGCGAGTTCAGCATCCCGCACAAGGCGTTCGTGAAGGATGGCTTCGTCTTGCCGGTGGCCAAAAGCGAAGTCGACTGGATCGACGAAGACACCCTCTACGTCGGCACCGACTTCGGCCCCGGCTCGATGACCGAGTCGAGCTATCCGCGCATCGCCAAGGAGTGGAAGCGCGGCACGCCGCTGACCGCAGCCAGCACCGTGTACGAGGGCAAGCCGAGCGACCTGGCGGTCAGCGCGCACCACGACCGCACGCCAGGCTACGAGCGCGACTTCGTGTCCGTCGCCCGCGACTTCTACCACAGCGACCTGTACCAGCGCGTGGGCGACAAGCTGGTCCGCGTCGACGTGCCGGCCGACGCGGAAGCCGAAGCCCATCGCGACTGGCTGTTGGTGCGCACCCGCTCGCCGTGGACGGTGGACGGCGCCACCTACCCGGCCGGCGCGCTGCTGGCGGCGCCGTTCGACTCGTTCATGGCCGGCAAGCGCCAGTTCACCGTGCTGTTCCAGCCCGATGCGCACACCTCGCTGGACGCGTACGCCTGGACGAAGAACCACCTGATCCTCAACCTGATGGACGACGTCAAGAGCCGGCTGGCAGTGCTGACTCCGCCGCAGCTGGCCACGCCCGACGGCGACTGGCAGCGCGCGGCGATGCCGGGCGCGCCGGCGCTGAGCACGATCAACGTGGTCGACACCGACCCCGACCACAGCGACGAATACTGGCTCGACGTCACCGGCTTCCTGGCGCCGTCGTCGCTGGAACGCGGCGTGCTCGGCGGCACGGCGGCGCAGACGATCAAGCAGGCGCCGGCGTTCTTCGACGCTGCGAAGTTCGCGGTCAGCCAGCACTTCGTGACCTCGCAGGACGGCACCCGCGTGCCGTACTTCGAGATCGCCCCGAAGGGCATGAAACCCGACGGCAGCAACCGCACGCTGCTGTACGGCTACGGCGGCTTCGAGGTCTCGCTGCAGCCGTACTACAGCGGCAGCGTCGGTCGTGCCTGGCTCGAGCGCGGCGGCGTCTACGTGATCGCCAACATCCGCGGCGGCGGCGAATACGGGCCCGCCTGGCACCAGGCCGCGCTGAAGGCCAACCGCCCGCGCGCCTACGAGGACTTTGCCGCGGTGGCCGAGGACCTGGTGAAGCGCGGCGTCACCTCGGCGCAGCACCTGGGCGCCGAAGGCGGCAGCAACGGCGGCCTGCTGATGGGCAACATGCTCACGATGTATCCGCAGCTGTTCGGCGCGATCGCCTGCGAGGTGCCGCTGCTGGACATGAAGCGCTACATCCACCTGTCCGCCGGCGCGTCGTGGATGGCCGAATACGGCAACCCGGACACCGCCGACTGGAACTTCATCCGGACCTTCTCGCCGTACCAGAACGTGAAGCAGAACGGCCACTACCCGCCGGTGCTGTTCTACACCGCCACCAGCGACGACCGCGTCGGCCCGGTGCAGGCGCGCAAGATGGCCGCGAAAATGCAGGCGCAGGGCCACCGCAACGTGTGGTTCTACGAGAACCTGGAAGGCGGTCACGGCGCCGGCGCGGACAACCAGCAATCCGCCCACATGCACGCGATGGCCTACGACTTCCTGTGGGACCAGCTGCAGTAGCCGGTCCTCCTCCCTGGCGCGGCACCCGCGAGCCGGCGCCTGCCGGCTCGCGTCGTATGCGGTGGCCTTCAACGGGCCCTGAAGTAAGCTTTCGTGTCCGTCACTCTTTCCCGTAGCCATGCATCCACGCACCACCATCAGCCCCGAACTGCGCGAATGGATTCTCGCCACCACGCGCGCCGGCCACGGCGTGCCGGAGGTGCTGAAGCTGATGAAGGAGCACGGCTACGACCCGCGGCAGAGCCGCAGCATCGTTGCCGAGGTGCTGAAGCTGCCGCTGGCGACGCTGCTGGCCAGCACCGCCGGCGGCTCGCCGCAGGGGCTACGCCCGAGGCACCCCGAGGCGCCCGAAGTCCGCGCCGACGGGCATGCCATCGGTGTCTCGCTCAGCGTCGACGTGCCGGCGCTGCGCGTGCTGGAGAACATCCTGAGCACTCAGGAATGCGAGGAACTGATCGCGCTGGCGCGGCCGCGCCTGCAGCGCGCGCTCACCGTGGACAGCGAGGGCCGCCAGCAGGTGGACCGGCGGCGCACCAGCGAGGGCATGTTCTTCACCCTGGACGAAGTGCCGCTGGTCGGCCGCATCGAGCGGCGCCTGGCCGCCCTCACCGGCGTGCCGGCGAGCCACGGCGAGGGGCTGCAGATCCTGCACTACCTGCCGAGCCAGGAATACAAGCCGCACTTCGACTGGTTCGACCCGGAACAACCCGGCTACGAGACGATCACCGCGGTCGGCGGGCAGCGCATCGCCAGCGTGGTGATGTACCTGAACACGCCCGCGCGCGGCGGTGGCACGGCGTTCCCCGAGCTCGGCCTCACCGTCACCGCGCGGCGCGGCGCGGCGGTGTACTTCGCCTACGAAGGCGGCGACCGCAGCTCGCTGCACGCCGGCCTGCCGGTGCTCGAGGGCGAGAAGTGGATTGCCACCAAATGGCTGCGCGAGCGGCCCTACCGGAAGCCGACGAAGGCCCGGACGGCGGCGCCGTGAACCCCGCCGCTGCTGCATCGCAGCAGCGTTTGGCGTATTCTTGCGGACTTCCTTTTCCCCCTTCGTCGCCAAGGACAGTCCATGGGTCTGCACCTCGTCTCCGCCGGCCGCAACGTGCCGGAAGAAATCAACGTCATCATCGAGATCCCGAAGGACGCCGAGCCGGTCAAGTACGAGGTGGAAAAGGAGTCGGGCGCGATCTTCGTCGACCGCATCCTGTCCACCCCGATGCGCTACCCGTGCAACTACGGCTACGTGCCGCGCACGCTGGGCGGCGACGGCGACCCGCTGGACGCGGTGGTGATCCTGCCGCTGCCGCTGGCGGTCGGCTCGGTGATCCGCTGCCATCCGGTCGGCATGCTGAAGATGACCGACGAGGCCGGCAGCGACGAGAAGCTGGTGGTGATCCCCTCGCCGAAGGTGTTCCCCGGCTACGCCCACATCAACGACATGAAGGGCGTCTCGCCGCACTGGCTGCAGCGCATCGGCCACTTCTTCGAGCACTACAAGGACCTGGAGCAGGGTAAGTGGGTGAAGGTGGACGGCTGGGTCGGCGCCGACGAGGCCAAGGCCGAGATCCTGGCCGGTTTCCAGCGCTACCAGGACGCGATCAGCGGCTGAGCCCATCGCCGACCACTGACCCACGCAGACGAACCCCGCTCCGGCGGGGTTTGTCGTTCATGCGCTCAGCCGCGCCTGAGCAACTCGCGCAGGTCGATCAGCGCCGCGTTCGCGCGCGACACGTAGTTCGCCATCACCAGCGAGTGGTTGGCGAAGAAGCCGAATGGCGAACCGTTCAGCACCATCGGGCTGCGCAGCGGGCGCTGCGCCTCCTCCAGCTCGCGGATCACCTGATCGAGGCTGACGTCGGCATGCTTGGAGCGCAGGATCGGGCCGAAGTCCTGCCGGAACGCCCTGAGCTGTTCCAGCAGCGTCCAGGTGTAGCCGCGCGCCTCGTAGAAGTTGTCGTCGATCTTCGTCCACGGCGTCTTCACCAGCCGGCCACCGCCGGGCGCGGCCGCCGACCCGGCGGCGGCCGGCTGCTCGGCGCCCGCTGCCTCGCCGATGCGGATCTGGCCCACGCTGGCCGACAGCCGCTGTGACAGCGAGCCCAGCCGCGCCGAGGCGACCTGCAGGTAGTCGGCCAGGTTGTCGGCACGCGCGTAGAAGTGCGCGTTGCTGTCGTCGGCGTCGCCGAGCCGGGCCAGATAGCCGTCCAGATGCTTGATCGCCTTGCGGTACTGGCTCTCCGAGCTGGGCAGCAGCCAGCGGTCGTTCGGGCTGTTGAGCAGCGGGTCGGCCTCGGCCAGGTCCTTGTCTTCGGTGGACTGCGTCTGCGAGCGGCTGAAGTCGTTGCGCAGCGCGCGCACCAGGTCGCGCGAGGCGGTCAGCGAACCGAATTCCCAGTTGGGCATGTTGTCCATCAGCACGCCCGGCGGCAGCTTGTCGTTGCTGAGGTAGCCGCCGCGCTTGTCCAGCAGCGTGCGCACCGAGGCGATCAAGGTGGCGGTGGTGGTCGCGCCGGTACCAACCGGCCGCTTCAGCTCCTGCATCTGCGCCTGGGTCACCGCCGCCGGATCGAACAGCGCCGGCTCGGTGTCCCACCACCACATCAGCGCCGCCACGCCCAGCACCAGCAGCGCGAACACGGCCAGGATGGCGCGACGGAGGCCGCGACGCGGGGAGTTCGAAGTATCCGGGGTCTGCATCGCGCGGCTCCTGCGGAGAATGGGCCAAGCTTACAGGCTGCGCGCGGCGCCGCGTGTCCAGCGGCGAGCCTGTGCCGGCATCGTCCCGTCACGCCGCCAGGGCGTAGGATCGCAGGTCATCCGCCTGCTCGGCCTCGGGAAGCGAGGGGCGGTCTTCGAGCCCTCCTGGAGTTGCCGCATGAAAGCCGTCGCCCTCACCCGCTACCTGCCGATCGACGACCCGCAGTCGTTGTTCGACGTCGAACTGCCGACGCCGACGCCCGGCGCGCATGACCTGCTGGTGCGCGTGGAGGCCGTCTCGGTGAATCCGGTCGACACCAAGATCCGCTCGCCCAAGCCGCAGATCGAGCCGCAGCCGAAGGTACTCGGCTACGACGCGGCCGGCGTGGTGGAGGCGACCGGCGACGCGGTCGACGGTTTCCGCCCCGGCGAGCGCGTGTACTACGCCGGCAACGTCACCCGCCCGGGCAGCAACGCGCAGTTCCAGCTGGTCGACGCGCGCCTCGTCGGCCATGCCCCGCGCTCGCTGGACCTGGCCGAAGCGGCGGCGCTGCCGCTGACCGCGCTGACCGCGTGGGAGCTGCTGTTCCAGCGCATGCCGTTCGACAGCGAGCACGGCGGCGAAGGCAAGTCGCTGCTGATCATCGGCGGCGCCGGCGGGGTGGGCTCGATGGCGATCCAGCTGGCGCGGCGCGCTGGCTTCACGGTGATCGCCACCGCCTCGCGCAGCGAAACCACCGACTGGTGCCGCACGATGGGCGCGCACCACGTGGCCGATCACCACCACCCGCTGGCACTGCAGCTGGAAGCCCTGGGTTTCAGCCAGGTCGACGCTGCGCTCAACCTCGCCGACACCGACCACTACTGGGACACGATCGGCCAGCTGCTGGCGCCGCAGGGCCACGTCGGCCTGATCGTGGAACCGGCCGGCGCGCTGCGGATCGGCGATCCGTACAAGGCCAAGTGCATCGGCATCCACTGGGAGTTCATGTTCGCGCGGTCGCGCTTCGGCACCGCCGACATGGCCGAGCAGGGCCGCATCCTCGAACGGGTCGCCGCGCTGGTCGACGCCGGCGAACTGCACGGCACGCGCAGCGCGACGCTGGCGCCGATCAATGCGGCGAACCTGCGCGAGGCGCACCGCCAGCTGGAGTCCGGTCGCACGCTCGGCAAGCTGGTGCTGGCCGGCTGGTGAATCGTTGCCGGCGGACGCTCAGCCGCGTTTGCGGGCCGCCTTCCCGGCCGGCGACGGCTTGGCCGGCTCGCCCTTCTTGCCGAGTTGCTCCAGCAGCGTGTTCATGTCCTCGGCGTGCTCCTCCTCCATCGCCAAGATGCTTTCCAGCACGCGGCGGGTGGTCGGGTCGTCAGCGCCCACGTAGGCGATCATCTCGCGATAGCTGTCGATCGCGATGCGCTCGGCAACCAGATCTTCCTTGATCATGTCGACGATGTCCTCGCCCTCGACGTAGTCGGAGTGGCTGCGGCTGAGCAGGCCCTCCGGCGACAGGTTCGGCTTGCCGCCGAGCTGGGTGATGCGCTCGGCGATCTGGTCGGCGTGACCCTGCTCCTCGTTGGCGTGCTGCAGGAACTCGGCCTTGATCGCCTGCGAATGGATGCCCGAGGCCATGTAGTAGTGGTACTTGTAGCGCAGCACGCAAACGATCTCGGTGGCCAGCGCGTGGTTGAGCAGCTTGACCACGGTGCTTCGATCCGCGCGGTAGCCGGCCGTCAGCGCGCCCTTGTCGATGTCCTGGCGGGCGCGCTTGCGGATGTTCTCGAGGTCGCTGACGAACGGCTTGGTCTTGGCCATGGCTTGCTCCTGCGGGCGTGGGGGAGGGGGAGGGGCAACGACGCGGGCGTCGGCGCCGCCGCCAGTGCGGCCAGCCTAGGAACGCGCATGAAAAAGCCAGGTGAAGAGGGCTTCACCTGGCTCGTTTCGCCGCTGCCGCTTCAGCGCGGCCGGTAAGCGCGCAGGAACATCTCGACACCGGCCCGCGCAGTGCGCTCGATTTCCTCGGCGTAGCTCTCGGCGCAGTCGGTGCAGCCGAACATCTGGCGCATCATCAGGTTGCCCTTGATCAGGCTGAGGAACTGCCCGCTGGCGCGCGGCACGTCGTCGATGTCGAGCTGGCCGGCGTCAACCGCCTGCTGCAACAGGCGTTCCATCAGGCCATGCGTCCGCGCCGCGCCCTCTTCCCAGATCAGCCTGCCGTAGCGCGGGTTGCCCTGGCGGCAATCGCTGAGGATGGCGCGAAAGGTGCCGACGGTCTCGGCGTTGCAATCGAGGTGGGCGTGGGTCAGCGCCACCCGCAAAAGGGTGTCGCGGATGTCGGCGGCCGGATCGAAGCCGTAGGTCTCCTCCGGCAGCAGATCCTGGATGCGCGAACGGATCACCTCGCGGAACAGGTTGTCCTTGTCGCCGAAATGGCTGTACACGGTGAGCTTGGACACGCCCGCGTCCGCCGCGATCGCATCCATGCTGGTGCCGGCAAACGCGTTGCGGATGAACAGCGCCTTCGCCGCCGCCAGGATCGCCGCACGCTTCTCCATGTCCTTCGGGCGACCGGGACCTTGGGATTTGACCTGCGCGCTGTTCATGCCACCACCTTCACACCTTCACAAGAAAATAGCCAAGCTTTATTATACGCAACGGTTCAATTATTTCCAGAACGGGGCCAGCGCCGTCAGTGTCCGCCGCCCACGCGCCGGACACCATGACGAACGTCAGGGCGCCGCGGTGACTTCCGGCACTTCGTGGCCCCGCAGGCAACCGTCAGGCTTGCCAGCACCCCGGAGCGTCGTTGTCGAGGCAGGCGCCAGCGCTTATCCTTTCTGGTCTTTTTTCGCTCCCCACGGGACACGGCACATGGTGATGAATATCGAACAGGCGCGGGTGAACATGGTGGAGAACCAGGTGCGCCCATGGGAAGTGCTCGACGGCCGCGTGCTGGAGGTGCTCGGCCGCGTGCGCCGCGAGGACTTCGTCGCCGCCCAGCATCGCCAGCTGGCGTTCGCCGACCTGTGCCTGCCGCTGGGCCACGGTGAGGTGATGATGAAGCCGGTGGTGGAAGGCCGCGTGCTGCAGGCACTGGAGCTGGCGCCCACCGACCGCGTGCTGGAGATCGGCACCGGCTCGGGCTTCCTCACCGCCTGCCTGGCCAGCCTGGGTGGGCAGGTGACCAGCGTCGACATCCACGCCGATTTCACCGCCGCCGCCTCGCAGCGCCTGCAGGCCGCCGGCATCACCAATGCCGTGCTGGCCACCGGCGAAGCGGTGCATGAGTGGCAGCCCGACGGCCTGTTCGACGCGCTGGTGGTAACCGGTGCGGTGCATGCGGTGCCGTCGCGCTGGCTCGACTGGCTCAAGCCCGGCGCGCGCGCGCTGGTGATCCGCGGCCTGTCGCCGGTGCAGCAGGCTACCTTGCTCACCCACGAAGGCGCCGGTCGCTACCGCGAAGAAACCCTGTTCGAAACCGACCTGCCCTACCTGACCCACGCCGAGCCGCCGCAGCGGTTCGTGTTCTGACTTCGCCCCCGCACCGATCCCCACGAGGCACTCCATGCGTTTGAAGCTGCTTACCCTTGCCCTGGCCCTGGCTGCCGTTTCGCTGCCCGGCCACGGCGAGGATCTGCTCGATGCCTACCGCGATGCGCGCGCCAACGACCCGGTGCTGTCGCAGGCCGACGCCTCCCGCCTGGCTACCGCCGAAGGGGTGAGCCAGGCGCGCGCGCTGCTGCTGCCGCAGGTCAGTGCCAGCATGAGCCTCAACCAGACCAATGGCGGCAACCAGATCGGCCACAGCCGCTCGCGCTCGATCAACGGCACGCTCAGCCAGACCGTGCTCGACTTCAGCAAGTACGCCAACCTCAAGGCCGCCCACTCCGCTTCCGATGCGCAGGACGAGCTGTACCAGGCCGCCGCGCAGGAGCTCTACGGGCGCGTGGCCGCGGCGTACTTCGGCGTGCTCACCAGCGAGGACGAGCTGACCTACGCCAAGGCCAACGAGGACGCCTTCCGCCAGCAGTACGAGCAGTCCGACCAGCGCTTCAAGGTCGGCCTTTCGGCGATCACCGACGTGTACCAGGCCAAGGCCTACTACGAGGCGGCCAAGTCGCAAACCATCGCCGCGCAGAACGCACTCAACGACGCCCGCGAGGCGCTCACCCAGATCACCGGCAAGCCGACCGGCGAGCTGAAGAAGCTGCGCGACGACCTGCCGATGCAGCCGCCGTCGCCGGCCGACCAGGACAGCTGGGTCAAGCAGGCGCTGGAGACCAACCCGAACCTGCTCACCCAGAAGTACAACGTGCAGACGGCGCAGCACAACATCAGTGCCGCGCGCGCCGGCCACCTGCCGACGATCACCGCCGGCGTCAGCTACGGCAAGGGTGCCGGCTGGTCGGACAGCAATGCCGGCGCGCGCTACCGCGACCCGGCCTCGACCACCATCGGGCTGACCCTGAACGTGCCGATCTTCTCCGGCGGCCTCACCCAGTCGCGCGTGCGCCAGTCGATCTACCAGCGCGACGCCGCCACCGACGCGCTGGAGGCACAGCGCCGCCAGGTGGTGCGCGACACGCTCAACTACTACCGCTCGGTGATCGCCGGCATCGCCCAGGTGGAATCGGCCAAGGCGTCGGTGGAGTCGGGCCGCAAGGCGCTGGAGGCGACCCGCGCCGGCTTCGAGGTGGGTACCCAGACGATGACCAACGTGCTGCTGGCGATCCAGACCCTGACCTCCTCGGAGAGCAGCTACTCGCAGGCCCGCCACCAGTTCATCCTGAACAAGCTGCTGCTGCGGCAGACCGCCGGCACGGCCGAGCTGAAGGACATCGAGGAGATCAACGCACTGCTGCAGTAAAACCGCCGCGCGTTGCCAGCGAGTACGGCCGGGCCCACGCCCGGCCGTGCCGTTTTCCGGGCGCTCATTCCTGCAGCAGGGCGTCGACCAGCCGCATTACCCGCTGCACCGCGCCGCGCTCGCGCTCGAACACCGCCTGCGCGTCCTGCCCCATGCGCGCGCGGGTGGCCTCGTCGAGCAGCAGCTTCAGCGCGGCCGGCCCCAGCCCCGCGGCATCCCTCACGCGCTCGGCGCCGCCGCCTTCGATCAGACTGCGGGTGATCTCCTCGAAATTGAAGGTGTGCGGCCCCACCAGCACCGGCACCGACAGCGCCGCCGGCTCCAGCACGTTGTGGCCGCCGATCGGCGCCAGGCTGCCGCCGACGAAGGCCAGGTCGGAGGCCGCGAAGAACGGCATCAGCTGCCCCATCGCATCGATCACGAACACCTGGTGCGCCGGTGACGGCACGCCTTCGAGGCTGCGCGTGGCCACCGTGAAGCCGAGACTGCGCACCGTGTGTTCGACTACCTTGAAGCGTTCCGGGTGGCGCGGCGCCAGCAGCAGCAAGGCGTCGGGCAGGCGCTGCAACACCTGCAGGTGTGCCTCCAGCACCGCCAGTTCCTCGCCCTCGTGGGTACTCGCGGCGATCCACACCGGCCGCCGCGGCCCCCACTGGCCGCGCATCGTGGCGCCCTCGGCCACCGCGCCGGCGGGGATCGGCATGTCGAACTTCATGTTGCCGGTCACCAGCACCTGCTCCGGGTCGGCGCCGAGCAGGCGGTAGCGCGCCGCGTCGGTGCGCGACTGCGCGGCGATCAGCCGCACGCAGCGCAGCGCCGAGCGCGCCAGAGCGCGCAGCGGCTTGTAGCCGCGCAGCGAACGCTCCGACAGCCGCGCGTTGACGATCATCAGCGGAATGCCGCGCCGGCGGCAGGCGAAGTACAGGTTCGGCCAGATCTCGGTTTCCACGATCAGCGCCAGCCGCGGCCGGATCTTCTTCAGGAAGCGGCCCACCGAGTACGGCAGGTCGTACGGCAGGTAGACGTGGAACACGCTGTCGCCGAACAGCTGCTGCACGCGTGCGGTGCCGGTCGGCGTGATGGTGGTGATCACCAGCGGCGCGTTCGGATAGTCGCGCTTGAGCGCCTTGATCAGCGGCTCGGCCGCGTTCACCTCGCCCACCGACACCGCATGCACCCACAGGCTGCCGCGGAAGCCGGGCGGCTTGAAGAAGCCGAAGCGCTCCGGCCAGCGCCAGTGGTACGGCCGCGAACGCACGCCACGCGCCAGCAACCGCAGCACCAGCAGCGGCGTCGCCAGATACATCGCGAGGGTATAGAGATAACGCAACGTGGAGGCCCTTCAGTCCAGCGCGGCAGTATACGAGAGCGCGCGCCGCCACCGCCGGACACGCGGCATGCCGTCACGGCGCCGTGCCGTTTGGCGGCCTCCACTACAATGCGCACGATGCCCGGCATGCCACGTCCCCGTTTTACCCGCTCGCTGCTCGCGCCGCGCCACTGGCCGGCGTGGTTGGGCGCGGGCGCGATCTGGCTGATTGCGCGGCTGCCGCAGCGCGCGCTGATGTGGCTGGGCCGGCGCTTCGGCGCACTGGTGCGGCGGATTCCCTCCGAGCGGCGGCGCATCGCCGCGGCGAACATCGCGCTGTGCTTTCCCGAACTCGACGCCGCCGCGCGGGCCAGCTTGCTCGACGCGAACCTGCGCGACATCGGCCTGATGCTGGTGGAGTTCGCGCTGGGCTGGATGGGCAGCGACCGCCGCATCGCCGCCATCCCGACCCGCATCGAGGGGCTTGAGCATCTCGAAGCGGCGCGCGCGCAGGGCAAGGGCGTGCTGCTGGTCGGTGGGCACTTCTCGCACCTGGAGCTGTGCGCGCGGCTGGTCTCGCAGCGCATCCGCATCGCCGGCATGTACCGCCGGATGGATTCGGCCGTGTTCGAGTGGGTGGTGCTGCGCGCGCGGCTGGACTACGCCGACGCGATGTTCGAGAAGGACGACATCCGCGGCACGGTGAAGTACCTGCGCGGCGGCGGCACGCTGTGGTACGCGCCGGACCAGGACATGCGCAGCAAGGACACCGTGTTTGTGCCGTTCTTCGGCGTGCCGGCGGCCACCATCACCGCCACCCACCACCTGGCGCGGATGTCCGGCGCACTGATGATCCCGTTCTTCCACCGCCGCCTGCCCGACGGCGAAGGCTACGCGCTGCGCCTCGGCGCGCCGCTGGAGGGCTTCCCCGGCGCCGACGCGGCAGTCGACACCGCCCGCGTCAACGCCTGCATCGAGCAGATGGTGCGCGAGGCGCCCGAGCAGTACCTGTGGGTACACAAGCGCTTCAAGACCCGCCCGCCCGGCGCGCCCGCGATCTACTGAGAGGTTGTGCATTTTTCAACCTCTCAAGCCGGCCACGGATGGCCGGGCATGAAACAGTCACGCAAGTGACTGTTTCATGTGAGCGAGCCCGGGCGTGCACCGGACTCGTGACAGGAAGAAAACCACAGGAAGTGGTTTTCTTCCCAAGCCCTGAGCCGTAAGCCGGGTGAAAGCCTGACCCGCCGAGAATGGCGTCGCTTCGGGACCAGGGTCGACTCCGGCGACCCGCCCCGCATTCGAGCGGCGACTTTGCGCAACCATCCCGATTGGCGAAAACCGCCGGCCCCTCCGGGCTGGCAGCACGACCGGGGCTGAGCGGGCCCGCCACTCCTTTGCGCCATACCGGCATGGGAGTTGGAAAGTGAGCGACGCCATTGCGCGGGGCATGCCGCGCCTGCCCATCCTGATGTATCACAACATCGCGCGCGCCCCACGCGACCTGCGCGTGTACCGCAGCCTGTTCGTGAGCCCGGCGGCCTTCGCGCGGCAGATGTGGCTGCTGCGCCGGCTTGGTTACCGCGGCCTGTCGATGTCGGCCGCGATGCCCTACCTGCGCGGCGAGCGCCGCGGCCGCGTCGTCGTGATCACGCTGGACGACGGCTACGTGGACAACCTGGACGCCGCCTTGCCCGTCCTGCAGCACCACGGCTTCAGCGCCACCTGCTACGTGGTCAGCGGCAGCATCGGCCGCTACAACCAGTGGGACGCCGAGCGGCTGGGCGTGCGCAAGCCGCTGATGTCGGCGGAGCAGTTGCGCGACTGGCAGCGCGGCGGCATGGAGGTCGGCGCGCACAGCCGCAGCCACCCTCGCCTGACCCAATGCAGCGATGCCCAGCTGCACGACGAGATCCACGGCAGCAAGGCCACGCTGGAGGATCGCCTTGGCACGGCAGTCACCCAGTTCTGCTACCCGTACGGCGACGCCGACGACCGCGTGGCCGCCGTGGTGCGCGCGGCGGGCTTCGCCGCCGCCACCACGACCCGGCGCGGTCGCGCCAGTGCCGGCATGGACCTGTGGCAGCTGCCGCGGGTGCAGGTGGCGCGCCACCACCTGCTGCCGCAGTTCGCCCTGCGCGTGCTGTCGCGCTACGAGGACCGCCGCGCGTGAAGCTGCTCTTCGTCGGCACCAATCCCGAGAACACTGGCGCCGCCAGCCACTTCGTCGCGCTGGCGCAGGCGATGGCCGCCGCCGGCCACCGGGTCGGCGCCGTGGTCTATCCCGACGGGCAGATCTGGCAGGGGCTGGCCGGCTCCGGCGTGCACCGCTACGCGGCGAAATTCCGCAACGCATTCGACCTGCGCGGCTACGTTGCCGTCATCCGGGCGGCACGGCAGCTGAAACCGGACTGGCTGGTGGGCAATTTCGGCAAGGAGTACTGGCCGCTGATCCTGATCGGGCGGCTGCTGCGCATTCCGGTGGCGCTGTTCCGGCATCGCACGCCGCCGATGAAACGCCTTTCCGGCTGGCTGATCCCGCGCCTGGCGCAGCGCTTCCTCGCCGTCTCCGAGCATGCGCGCCAGGCCTATCTGGACCGCGGCATCCCCGGCCAGCTGGTGCGGGTGCTGTACAACCCGGTCGACACGACGCGGTGCCGGCCCGACCCGCAGCGACGGAGCGAGATCCTGCGTTCGCTCGGCCTGGACGAGCAGGCGATCGTGCTCGGCTACAGCGGCCGCATGCACGGCGGCAAGGGCATCTTCGCGCTGTTCGAGGCGGCCAGCGCGGCGATGGCGCAGCAGCCGCATCTGCATTGCCTGTGGCTGGGCGACGGCCCGGACGCGCCGGCGCTGCGCGCACGCGCCGCGGCGGACCCGACCGCGGAGCGGCACCACTTCCTGGGCTGGATCCCCGACGTGCTGCCCTACTACAGCGCCATGTCGATGCTGGCCTTCCCGTCGGTCGCCACCGAAACCTTCGGCCGGGTCTCGGTCGAGGCGCAAGCCGCCGGCGTCCCCGTGCTGGGCAGCGACATCGGCGGCATCCCCGAGACGCTGCAGGCCGGCGTGACCGGCCTGCTGCTGCCGCCGGGCGATGTGGCGGCGTGGCGCGCGGCGATCCTGAAGCTGTGCGATCCGGCCCTGCTGGCCTCGATGGGCGCCGCCGCGCACGACTACGTGGAACGACACTTCAGCATGCTGGTGATCGCCGGCCAGTTCCTGCGGATCCTGGGCGGCGACTGAGTCCGCCGGCTCAGTCGCGCGGCCGCCGCCGCTCGTACAGCTTGGCGTACTTCAGGAATGCGTAGAACGCGTGGATACGCGCCGCGATGAAGCCGGCCCAGCCCGAGCGCCAGTGCCCGCGCAGCACGTAGTAGCGCAGGAACGCCACCGCCGGATACGCCACCATGCGCAGCCGCAGCCAGCCCACGCGGCGCCCGGCCAGGTCGGCCTGCTGCAGGCTGGAGTAGCGATTCGCCTTGGCCACGCGGCCCGCGATGTCGGGCTCGCCATGATGATCGATGACCACGTCGAGCACGCCCACCGGGCCATCCACCTGCACCTCTTCGTGCACTTCGTGGCCGCTCATGCGCGCACGCTGCCGGTCGAACAGGCGCACGTAGTGGTTGAGCCGGCCGCGCCGCGACTGCCAGCGCCAGAACTGCCACTCGCGCCGCCACAACTGGTAACCCGCGCAGTCCGGTGCGAGCAGCGCCTGCTGCAGCGGCGCCGCGGTGTCCGCCGCGAGCGACTCGTCGGAATCCAGCAGCAGCACCCAGCGGTGGCTGGCCAGGTCGATCGCCGCCTGCTTCTGGGCGCTGTAGCCGGCGAACGGCTGCGCGTGGAAGCGCGCGCCGTAGTGCGCAGCGATCGCTGCGGTGGCATCGGTGGAGCCCGAGTCCAGCACCACGATCTCGTCGGCCCAGGCCACCCCGCGCAGGCAGGCGTCGAGCGTGCCGGCGCTGTTGAAGGTGGTCACCACCACCGACAGCGGCTCACGCGCCATCATCGCCCTCCACGTACAACCCCGCGCACCACAGTCCCAGCAGCCAGGCGAACAGCAATCCCCACCAGGCCGAGTAGAACGCCAGGTGGGTGTTCAGCGGGAACAGCATCACGCCGAGCGCCAGCGTGGCCGGAAACGCGCGCGCGCGCGCGGCCGCGCCTACCCGGCGCCACGCGCGCAGCGCCAGCGCCAGCGCGGCGAGCCACAGCAGCAGGCCGAGCGTGCCGGTCTCGGTGAGGATCTCCAGCACCAGCTGATGCGCGTGGCAGGCCCCCTCACCCACGCCGCAGGCTTCGGTGGTCACCACGAAATGATCGTTGGCCGCGGCGTACTGCGGATAGGCATAGCGGAACCCGCGCACGCCGACGCCGTTGAGCGGGTGCGCCATGAACATGTTGACGCTGGTGTGCCAGATCTCGAGCCGACCGCTGAGCGCGCTGTCGACGGACTGGTCGGTGCCGTGCAGCGCCAGCAAGGTCCGCTCCATGCGGTCGTGGAAGCGCGTGGAGGTTTTCCAGGCCACGCCGCCGGCCAGCGCCAGCAGCGCCGCCGCGACCACGCAGAAGCCGGCAAAGCGCAGCGGCGAGCGTGCCTCGCGCCAGGCGAAGCCCAGCGCCACCAGCGCGTAGCACAGCCACGCCGCGCGCGAGCCGGCCAGCAGCACCGGGCCGAGCATCAGCACGAAGGCCAGCACCAGCCCCGGCAAGCCCCAGCGCCGCCGCGCCGCCCACAAGGCGAACGGCGACAGCACCGCCAGGCTCGGCCCCAGCTTGAGGTTGTCCGCACCGAAGATGCCGGACACGCGCTCGGCCTCGGCGTGCCCGCCCAGGCTCCAGCCGGTCAGCGCCTGCAGCCAGGCATCGGCGCACCACAGCGCCAGCACCCAGGCCACCGCCACGTACAGCGCCTGCAGCTTGTGCTCGCGGCGGATCGCGAAGCAGGCGTACAGGCCCAGCGGCACGTAACGCAGCAAGGCGGCCACCGTGCTCCAGCTCTTGCCCGGCCGGATCGCGTCGACGGCGGAGAACAACGCCGCCGCCACATAGGCGGCCAGCAGCCACAGCAGCAGCTGCGCGCCGGGATGCCGGCGCAGCGCCTGCGGCTCGCGCGCAAACAGCAGGACCACGCCAAGCAGGCACAGCGCGGTGCCCAGCTCGGCGCTGCGCCCGAACGGCAGCAGCGCGATCACCAGCCAGAACGGCAGCAGCGGGGAACGCAGCGCGGCCTTGAAAGAGTTGGCGATGGAATGCATGGGCGGACCGCGGCGAAGACGATCACGCATTGTAGGCGAGCGCACCCGCCCGCCGCCTCAGCCGCCGACCACCTCGTCGTACAGCGCCAGCGTGGCCTGCTGCATGTCGGCCAGGCGGTAGCTCTGCAGCGGCGGGATCGACGGCGCCACCCGCAGCAATTCGGCGGCCCGCTCGACCAGCCGCTCGCGGTCGCCCGGCGGCACGCGGCCGGCGGGGTACAGCTCGGCCAGCAGCTCGCCCACGCCGCCGTGCGCGTAGCCCAGCACCGGACGGCACAGCGACAGCGCCTCGATCACCGTGCGCCCGAACGACTCGGGCCGGTTCGACAACTGCAGCACCAGCGCCGAGATCGCGTAGATGTCGCGCACGTCGTCGCGCGGCGGCGTCAGCACCACCTGCGCGGCCACGCCGCGCACGCGGATCAGCTCGCGCAATTCGGCCACGTAGGCTTCGCGGCCGGGCTCGTCCACCCCCAGCAGCAGCAGCCGCGCCTCGATGCCGCGGCGCTTGAGATCGGCCAACAACTCGATTGCATCATGGTGGCCCTTCAGCCGCGTGCCGCGCCCGGGCAGGGTCAGCAGCGGCGCCCCGGCCAGTGCGGGAAACTCGGCGAAGAAGGCCTTCTGCCAGGCGTCGTCCGGCCGGTGCCCGTAGGGAAACGTCAACGGGTCGATGCCGCGCGGGATCACCCGCACCTTGGCCGGCTCCAGCCAGCGGTAATGGCTCAGCACGTAGTCGCGCAGGGTCTGCGATACCGCGATCACGCGCTCGCCGCGCAGCAGGATCGCGCTGTAGCGGCCGGGCGAGTTGAGCCCGTGCACGGTGGTGACGAAATGCGGCCGCGGCGTCATCCCCTTCAGCGCCCACCAGCCCATCCAGGCCGGCAGCCGCGAACGGGCGTGCACGATGTCGGGCTTCAGCTCGCGCAGCACCCGCCGCAGCGCGCCGAGCCGGCCCAGCGTGGCCAGCGACTTGCGCCCCAGGTCCAGCGTGACGTGCTCGCTGCCTTCGGCCACCAGCTGCTCGACCAGCCGCCCGCCGGCCGAGATCACCACCGAGCGGTGGCCGGCCTGCACCAGGCCGCGGGCGATTTCCAGCGCCGAACGCTCCGCGCCGCCGGAATGCAGCGCAGGGATCAGCTGGACCACGGTCAGCAGCTTGACGGGCACGACCATGCTGGACATGAGCTCGGGGCTGGAGGCTTTCATCCTCTGGAGACAAGCAAGAACAATGCCGCCAGCAGGCTGAACGCGGTCGGAGAATCAGTCGCGCAGCACGTAATGCGCGCCACAGTAAGCGCAGACGGTCTCGCCGCCGTCATCGACGATCGGCAGGTACACCCGCGGATGGGAATTCCACAGCGCCATGCCGGGCATCGGGCAGGACAACGGCAGGTCGGCGCGCGTCACTTCGTAACGATTTTCGGCATTTGCCGGCACCAGCGGCACCGCCGCGGAGAGGGGGGACGACATCGGCGGACTCCGGACTGGACATCAAGCCGCAAATGGTAGCAGGCTGCAGCCTTCTGTCGGGGGGCAGTGCAGGGGAGCCGGGGGAGCAGCCATGGCGGCGCCGCCATCGGGTTGCCGCAACCACCGTCATGAAGTGAGCACACCAACCTCAACCCGGTGCCACGCACCGGGCCAACCACATGAGCTTAGGAGCTGACCATGGATTTCGGAAAGATCATTGAACGCATCAAGGCCATCCTGACCACGCCCAGGACCGAATGGCCGGTCGTCGCTGCCGAACCGACCAACGTGCAACGCCTGTACGCCGGCTACATCGCGCTGGTCGCCGCACTGCCGGTGATCGCCGGTTTCATCAAGGGCAGCCTGATCGGCAGCAGCGCGTTCGGCATCACCGTGCGCACGCCGATCGGCATGGGCCTCGTCGGCATGCTGCTGCAGTACGTGCTGGCGCTGGTGCTGGTCTACGTGGTGGCGTTGATCGTCAATGCGCTGGCGCCGACCTTCGGCGGCGAGAAGGACATGAACCAGGCGCTGAAGACGGTGGCCTATGCCTGGACCGCCAGCTGGGTCGCCGGCATCGGCGTGATCGTGCCCTGGCTGGGCCTGCTGATCATGCTGGTGGGCGGCGTCTACAGCATCTACCTGCTGTACCTGGGCCTGCCGCACACCATGAAGTGCCCGCCGGAAAAAGCCGGCGGCTACACCGCGGTCAGCGTGATCATCGCGATCGTGCTGGGCTGGATCGTCGGCCTGATCGTCGCTGGCGTGATCGGCACCGCCGCGCTGACCGGCGCGGCGGTCGGCGGCGTGCACATCACCGGCAGCAACGGCGACAACGTCAGCATCGACAGCAACAGCGCGCTGGGCAAGCTCGCCGCGATGGGCGAGCGCGCCGAGCAGGCCAGCAAGGAACTGGAGGCAGCGCAGAAATCCGGTGACAGCGCCGCGCAGTCCGCCGCGATGGGCAAGATGATGGGCGCGATGTCCGGCAGCAACGGCAGCGTCGAGGCGCTGGCGCCGGATCAGATCAAGGCGTTCCTGCCCGAAAGCCTGGGCAGCCTCAAGCGCACCAGCCTGTCGGCCCAGCGCAACAGCGCGATGGGCATGCAGATTTCGCAGGCCAGCGCCGGCTACGCCGCCGACAACGGCCAGCACATCACGCTGGAGGTCTCCGACACCGGCGGCGCCAAGGGCTTCATGTCGCTGGCCGCCGCGATGGCGCCGGAAGAGGAGAAGCAGACCGAGCACGGCTACGAGAAGACCTACAGTGCCGACGGCAACCTGGTCCACGAGGAATGGGACACCCAGTCGAAGTACGGCGAATACAGCGTGGTGGTCGGCAAGCGCTTCACGGTGAAGGCGAACGGCAACGTCGACAGCATCGAGCAGCTGAAGCAGGCAGTGGCCAGCATCGACCTGGCCAAGCTGGAATCGCTCAAGGACGCCGGCGTCAAGGCGAACTGAACCGGCGCATCCGCGCACAAAAAAACCGCGCCGGCATGGCGCGGTTTTTTGTGGGCGACGGCGACTTACCTGGCCGCAGCCGGCTTCGGTACCGAGGCCTCGGTGGTGATGCGGATGGCCAGCTCGTCGCCGACGTTCGGCACGTAGGCGCCGACGCCGAACTCCGAGCGCTTGATGCGGGCGGTGGCGTCGAAGCCGACCGAGGCCGCCTTGGTCATCGGGTGCGGGCCGATCTTGTTCAGCGTCGCGTCCAGCACCACCGGCCTGGTCACGCCATGCACGGTGAGGTTGCCGCTGACCTTGAACTTGTTGCCGCCGAGCGCCTGCACGGCGGTGCTCTTGAAGGTCACCAGCGGGTACTGGGCGGCGTCGAGGAAGTCCGCCTTCTTCAGGTGCTCGTCCAGCGCCGGCACATGGGTATCGAGCAGGTCGAGCGGCAGGTTCACCTCCACGCTGGAGTTGGTCGGGTGCTGCTCGTCGAACACCAGCGTGCCCTCGCCCAGACCGAGATTGGCGGTGGGATTGGAGTAGCCGAAGTGGTTCCAGCTGAACAGCACCATGGTGTGGGCCGGGTCGAGCTTGTAGGTGACCGGAGCGGCCTGGACCGACACGGCGGCGCCGAGCAGACCGGCGAGAGCGAGATACTTCAATGCACGCATGGTTGGAAACTCCTGGGGAAGCGGGATGGGAAACGGATCTCAGGCGATCGTGCAGGCTTCGTCGAACGCCAGCCGCGGGCTGCGCGGGAACAGGTTGCGGCTGGCGTCGCCGTAGCCGATGCTGATCAGGAAATTCGACTTGACTGCGGTGCCGGCGAAGAACGCCGCATCCACGCCGGCGTTGTCGAAGCCGGACATCGGGCCGCAGTCCAGCCCGACCGCACGCGCCGCCAGCAGCAGGTAGGCGCCCTGCAAGGTGGCGTTGCGGAACGCGGTGGTGTCGATCAGCGGCTGGTTGCCGACGAACCAGCTCCTCGCGTCGGTATGCGGGAACAGCTTCGGCAGCTTTTCGTAAAACGCGTGGTCGGTGGCCACGATCGCGGTCACCGGCGCCTCCATGGTCTTGGCGCGGTTGCCGTCGGACAGGAACGGCTCCAGCTTCGCCTTGGCCGCCTTCGACTTCACGAACACCACCCGCGCCGGCGAGGAGTTCGCGCTGGTCGGCCCGAACTTGGCCAGCTCGTAGACCTGCCGCAGCTGCTCGTCGCTCACGTCTTGCGGCAACCACGCGTTGAAGGTACGGGCGTGACGGAACAGCTGGTCCAGACTGGCCTCGGAAAGCAACTCGCTCATCGGTATCCTCTGCGGAAAGACGCGCCGGCTACGACGCCATCCGACCAGTTTATAGGTGGTCGCCCGCGAACGGTCCACCCGCATGGGGAACGTAGAGTGTTCAATCGGGAAACAATGCGGCAGTGGCCCCGCCGATGCTGAAGCTGCACGGCGAATGCTGGGTGATCACTGACAGCGCCGCCGGCAACCAGCGCCAGGCGCTGGCGCTGGCCGAACACCTGCAACTGCCGCTGCGCCACCTGGTGCTGCAGCCGCGGCCACCGTGGGCGTGGCTGGCGCCGCGGCTGACCCTGGGTGGCCGGCTCGCCCTGCCCGCCCGTCAGCGGCCACTGTTCGCGCCGCCATGGCCGACCGTGGCGATCGGCTGCGGCCGCGCCGCCGCGCTGTGCACCCGCCTGCTGCGTCGGCTGGCCGATGGCCGCTGCTACACGGTGCAGATCCTCGACCCGCGGGTCGACCCCGCGCACTGGGACGCGGTGATCGCGCCCCGCCACGACCAGCTCGACGGCCCCAACGTGCTGCAGCCGCTGGGCTCGCTGAATCCGGTCGACGACGAGTGGCTGGCCGACGGGCGCGACGCCTGCCCCCGCTTTGCCGAGCTGCCGTCACCGCGCGTGGGCGTGCTGCTCGGCGGCCCGCGCCACGGCATCGCACTGGACGCCGACTACGCCCGCCAGCTGGCCGCACGCCTGCTCGAACGCCAGCGCCGCGAGGGCGGCAGCCTGCTGGTGCTGGGTTCGCGGCGCACGCCGCCGGCGCTGGTCGAGGTCTTTCGCGGTGCCTTGCGCGACGTGCCCGGCCTGCTCTGGGCTGGCCCCGACGACGGCCGCAATCCCTACCCCGGCGTACTCGGCTGGGCCGACCGGCTGGTGGTCACGCCCGACTCGGTGAACATGCTCTCCGAGGCCTGCGCCGTCGGCTGCCCGGTCGAGACCCTGGTTACCGCGCCACTGCCGGCGAAGCTTGCGCGCTTCCATCAATCGCTGCGCGAGGCCGCGCGGCTGCAGAACCTCGGCGACGCCGCGCCGGCGCGGCCACCGTCGCCGCTGCGCGAAACGGCCGCGATCGCCGCCGCGCTGCGCGAGCGCATCGCGCGGCACCAAGCGGCGCAACGGGCGGATCCGGAGAGCCCCGCCAGGGGCCGTCATCCCTGAAGGGCGCCCGCACTCGGGCCAAACGTGAAACCCAGCGCCTCGGTGACCTGACGCACGCTGCCGCACAGCTGCTCCAGCGCCGCATCGCGCGGGGCGATGCGCGGGCGCAAGTCGAGCGTGCAGGCCAGCGCGCGGCGCAGCAGTTCGGCGTGGGCCGCGGCGAGGGCAGCGGCCTGCCGGTCGTCGAGCAGCCCGGCCACGCGGCAGGCTTCGATCAACCCGGCATTCGCGGTGACGCCGAGCAGGCCCGGCTGTTCGGCCGCGTGCGCCAGTACCAGCCCCTGCAGCGCGAACTCGATGTCGAGCAGGCCGCCGTGGCCTTGCTTGAGGTCGAGCCGGCCTTCGTCGGAGCGGTCGCGCTCGGCGCGCCAGCGCGCGCGCATGCCGGCCACCTCGGCCAGCACGGTGGCGCGTTCGCGCGGCACCGCCAGGACCGTGCGGCGCACCGCGGCCAGCTCGGCGTTGAGCGCCGCGTCGCCGGCCACCGGCCGCGCGCGCAGCAGCGCTTGGTGCTCCCACGTCCACGCGCGGCTCTGCTGGTAGGCCACGAACGCATCGAGGCTGCTGACCAGCAGGCCCTTGGAGCCGTCCGGGCGCAGGCGCGTGTCGACTTCGTACAGGCGCCCGCCGCGGGTCAGCACGGTGAGCCAGTTCATCACCCGCTGGGCGAGGCGCTGGTACCAGCGCGAGCCCTCGATCGGCCGCGCGCCGTCGCTCAGCGCCTGCGCGCGGCGGCCGTCGTAGACGAACACCAGGTCGAGGTCGGAAGCGAAGCCGAGTTCCTCGCCGCCGAGGCTGCCGTAGCCCAGCACGGAAAACCCGGAGCCTACTCCCGGCAGGCGGCCGTGCTGGGCGACCAGCTCGCGCTCGGCCAGCGCCAGCACCGCGCCCACCACCGACTCGGCCAGCGCGGCGAGCCGCCGCGCGGTGGCCACCGCGTCGGCGCGGCCGTCGTTGAAGGCCAGGCCGAGGCGGAATGCGGTGGAGGCCTTGAACTCGTTGATCCGTTCCAGTTCCGCCTCGGCCTCGCGCTCCTCCAGCGTGCCCAGCACGCGCGCGATCTCGGCGGTGATGTCGGCGCGCTTCAGCGGCAACTCGTCGATGCGCGGGTCGAGCACGTCGTCCAGCAGCAGCGGTTGCGCGATCACCCGCTCGGCCAGGAACGCGCTGTCGGCGAACAGCCGCACCAGCCGCCGCCGCGCCGCCGGCTGCTCCTCCAGCAGCGCGAGATAGGACGAGCGCCGCGCCACCGCCTGCATCAGCCGGCACAGCCGCAGCAGGCTGGCCACCGGCGCGGCGGTGGCGCGCGCGGCGTCGAACAGCTGCGGCATCAGGTGGTCGAGCCGCTCGCGCGAGCGTGGCGACATCGCACGCACCGGCGCGGCCTGCGGCAATTTCAGCAGTGCATCCGCCAGTTCGTCGCCGGGCGCGAAACCGGAAGCTTCCAGCGTGGCGGCATCCAGCGATTCGTCGCAGGCGCGCTGCCACAGCAACTTGTCGGCCGCCGGCACGCGGGCGGCGCGGCCACCCTGCGGCATCAACACCGCGGCGAATTCCTCGCTGACGTTGGCGCGCTGCCGGGCCAGCGCGGCGTGCAGGCTGTCCCAGTCAGGGTAGTCGAGGCCGCGTGCGATGCGCTCGCGGCTCAGCGCGTCGGCGGGCACGTCGTGGGTCTGCGCGTCGCGCAGCATCTGCACGCGGTTCTCGACCCGGCGCAGCAGCACGTACGCCTCGCGCAGCATGCGCGCGCGCGCCGCGCCGATGTGGCCGCGCGCCTCGCACGCAGTCAGCGCGCCGAGCAGGCCGCGCACGCGCAAGCTGGGCTCGCGGCCGCCGCGGATCAGCTGGGTCAGCTGCACGATGAACTCGATCTCGCGGATGCCGCCGGCGCCGAGCTTGAGGTTGTCGGCCAGGTCCTTGCGCGCCACCTCGGCGTCGATCAGCGCCTTCATCTCGCGCAGACCGGCGAACGCGGTGTAGTCGAGGTACTTGCGGTAGACGAACGGGCGCAGCAGCTCCTGCAGCTGCTTGCCGGCGGCGCGGTCGCCGGCCACCGGGCGCGCCTTGATCCAGGCGTAGCGTTCCCAGTCGCGGCCTTCGCTCTGGTAGTACTGCTCCATCGCGGCGAACGACAGCGCCAGCCGCCCGGCGTTGCCGAACGGGCGCAGGCGCAGGTCGACCCGTGCGCAGATGCCGTCCATGGTGGGTTCGTTCAGCAGGCGCACCAGCTGGCGGCCGAGCCGCACGAAGTATTCGCTGTTGTCCAGCACCCGCGCGCCATCGCTGTGGCCACCCTGCGGGTAGGCGAACACCAGGTCGATGTCGGAGGAGAAGTTCAGCTCGCTGCCGCCGAGCTTGCCGAAACCGATCACCAGCAGCCGCTGCAGCGCGCCGTCGTGGCCGCGGCTGGCGCCGTAGCGCGCGGCCAGCGCCTGCTCGGACCAACCCAGCGCCCGTTCGAGCAGCGCCTCGTACAGCACGCTGGTGGCCGACAGCGTCTCCGGCAGCTCGTCCAGGCCGTTGACGTCGCGGAACACCAGCCGCAGCGCCTCGGCATGGCGGAAGCGGCGCAGCGCGGTCATGCAGGCAGCCTCGTCCGCCGGCAGCTTCAACGCGTCGATGCGTGCGCCGGCGTCGCTGCCCGAGCGCAGCCGCTCCAGCCCGGCCGGCGAGAGCAGCGGCGGCTGGCGGCACCACACGTCGAAGGCGAAATCGCTGGCCAGCAGGGTGCGGCGGATGCGCTCGGCCACGCCGGCGTCGTCGTGCAGCGGTACGCCGGCGGCGCGGCAACGGGCGACCAGCTCGGCGTAGCGGTCGTCGATCAGCGCCTGCAGCGCGGCGGACTCGGGATGGCTCATCCGTTCATTGTGCCGCACGCGGGGCACTCGCCGGCGCCTACCCGCGGTTCATGCAAATGCCGCTACATTCACCCGTCCAGACCATGACAGCAAACGCAGGACTGCCATGCCCTTGAACCCCGCCCCTCCAGTGGCACGCTGGCGCGCCGTCGTTCCCCGCGTCGTGCTGCTGCTGCTGGCGCTGGCCTTCGTGCTGCTGACCGGGCTGCTGGACGGTGGCGTCGGGGTCACCCCGCTGCGCCTGTTCGACCAGGCGCGCTACCCGCTGGCCAATGCCTGGCCGGGGCTGCTGCTGGCCGGCCTGCTGCTGGCGATCAGCCGGCGCGCGCTGCTGTCGTTCGCGCTGGCGTTCCTGCTGCAGGGGCTGCTGTACGCGGTGAACGTGCTGAAGGTGGCGAACCTCGGCACGCCGCTGCTGCCCGACGATTTCCGCATCGTCGGCCAGTTGCACAAGGGCGGCATGCACATCCTCTCCGGCTACCTGCCGCACAGCCCGTGGCCGTACCTGGGCCTGCTCGCCGCCCTGGCGCTGATCGTCGCGGCGTGGCGGCTGGAGCCGCCGCTGTTCGCGCACCGCACGCGCGGCGCGCGGCTGGTCGGCGGCGGCGTGCTGGCGCTGGCGCTGGCCAGCCTGCTGCTCGGCCTGCCTGCCTGGGCCAAGGTCTACAACGGCAGGACGCTGTGGCTCGAACCGTGGTCGGCGATCTCCACCACCGCCCATTCCGGCCTGGTCAGCGCGCTGATGCTGTTCCATCTCGAATACAACAAGGGCGAGCGCAAGCCCGACCGCGCTGCGGCGGCCAGGCTGATCGAGCAGTCCACCCCCGCGCTGCTGCAGTCGATGCAGGTGCCGACCGCCGGCGAGCTGCCCGACATCGTGGTGGTGCAGAGCGAATCGTTCTTCGACCCGCGCATCATGCGCGGCTACGAAGGCAGCAATTTCACGCCGAACCTGCGCCGGCTCGCCGCGCACGGCAGCAGCGGCAAGCTGCACGTGCCCACCTTCGGCGGCGGCACCATCCGCACCGAGTTCGAGGTGCTCACCGGCTTGTCGCTGCGCTACTTCGACAACCTGCAGTTCCCCTACCTGCAGATGAGCCACAAGGCGCTGCCGGGGCTGGTGCGCACGCTGAGCCGGCATGGCTACCGCACGACCGCGCTGCACGGCAACGACCCGGCGTTCTGGAACCGCACCACCGCCTTCAAGGCGATCGGCTTCGACCGCTTCGTCTCGCAGTCCTCGTTCCCGCCCACGGCGACGAACGACGGCCAGTACATGGCCGACAGCGCGATGACCGACGAGATCATGGTCCAGCTGCAGGACGATGGCCCGCCGCAGTTCATCTTCGCCATCAGCATCGAGGCGCACGGCCCGTATGACATCGAGCCCGCCCACGTCGCCGAGCGCGACGCGATCCCGGTGCCCGAAGGCATCACCGGCCGGGACAAGCTGGAGCTGCAGACCTACCTCTACCACCTGAAGCATGCCGACGCCGAACTCGGCCGGCTGGCGAAACTGCTGGCCAGGCGCCAGCGGCCCAGCGTGCTGCTGTTCTACGGCGACCACCTGCCGGCGCTCAGCAACAGCTACCAGACCACCGGTTTCGTCGACGGCGGCGACATGCTGGGCCAGGCCGGCGTGTGGCTGCTGATCGATCCGCAGCACCCGGGCAAGCGCAGCAAGGTCGACACCGCCGCCTGGCTGCTGCCCGGCAAGCTGCTGGCCCACGTCGGCATCCGCGACGACCCGTACTTCGCGCTGACCGAGCTGGTCGGCCCGCAGCTGGCGGCGTTGACCGAAGCCCCCGGCGCGCCGCCGCTGTCCGAGGGGGACGCACAGCAGCAACTCGACCAGGCCATGGCCAGCGTCGACCAGCTGCGCATGAAGGGCAAGCTGGACAAGATGCTGCCGCAGCCGCCGGCGGCGGCGCCCGCTGCCCTCGCCCACCACGATGCGGTGCCGGCGGTGCCCGCCGCCGCCGCGCGCTGACGCGCACGCCCCGGCTGGCGCCAGGCTCGCCGTTCAGCGAACTGTCGGAAAGCTGAAGGCCGCCACCGCGCGTTCAGATCACAGTCGGCTCGCAGTGCCTAGGTTCGACGCGTCCGCCAGGCGCCGTGCAGGGGAGCCTGGCGGCATTCACCCACCATGGAGGCTCATCTCATGCGCAAGACCATGCTTTCGATCCTCGTCCTCGGCGCCAGCGTCTTCACCGCGAGCGCCTTCGCCCAAGCCCATCTTGGCGGCGCCGCCCAGCTCGGCGGCGGCGCCCACGTTGGCGCCAGCGCGCCGACCGCCATGCACGCCGTCGACCAGACCGCCATGCAGACGCAGCGGAGCCTGCAGCGCACCGATTCGCACGTAAAGCACCACAGCCGCAAGATCCGCTCGACCGTCAACGACCACGCCAATGCCAACGCGAACGCGCATGCCAGCGGCGCCATCGGCGTCGGCGATTCGCACGCCCATGCCAACGTCGATGCCGGCGCCGGCCTCGACACCGCCGCCAGCGCCGGCAAGGCCGGTGCGATGGGCCAGGGCGTGGGTGGCGAGGTGCGCGACGCAGCGCACACGGCGATCCAGTCCACCGACCGTGCCGCCGGCTCGGTCGGTGACGCGGTGCAGGGCGTCAACGCCAGCGGCAACGCCCAGGTCAGCGGCAACGCGAGCAGCCGCGGCCACTGAGGCCTTCATCGACGCGATCCTGCGAAGCCCCGGGAGGCAACTCCCGGGGCTTCGTTTCGGAGGCCAACCCCAACGGCGCAGCGAACATGCTTGCTGCATGCAACGACATGCCGCGCAGGAGCACCCGCAACGCGACCAAAGAAAAACCCCGCCGGAGCGGGGTTTTCGTGTTGCCCTGGATTTCCCGCGCGTTGAGCGGCAGCCTTGCCGCTCGAACGCGCCGAGTTGATCCATCGCCGCGCAGCGGCGAGGGATAACTCAGAAGTCCATGCCGCCCATGCCGCCGGGAGCGCCGCCGTGGCTGTGCTCTTCCTTCTTCGGCAGCTCGGCCACCATCGCTTCGGTGGTGATGGCCAGGCCGGCCACGGAGGAGGCGTACTGCAGCGCGGAGCGGGTGACCTTGGTCGGGTCCAGGATGCCCATCGCGACCATGTCGCCGAACTCGCCGGTGGCGGCGTTGTAGCCGAAGTTGCCCTTGCCTTCCTTCACCTGGTTGACGATGACGGACGGCTCGGCGCCGGCGTTGAACACGATCTCGCGCAGCGGCGCTTCCAGCGCGCGGCGGGTGATGGCGATGCCGAGGTTCTGGTCCTCGTTGTCGCCCTTCAGGTTCTCGACGGCCTTCAGCGCACGGATCAGTGCCACGCCACCGCCGGGGACCACGCCTTCCTCGACCGCCGCACGGGTGGCGTGCAGGGCGTCTTCGACGCGCGCCTTCTTTTCCTTCATCTCGACTTCGGTGGCGGCACCGACCTTGATCACGGCCACGCCGCCGGCCAGCTTGGCCACGCGCTCCTGCAGCTTCTCGCGGTCGTAGTCGGAGGAGGTCTCCTCGATCTGCGCCTTGATCTGCTTGATGCGCGACTGGATCTTCTCCGCCTCGCCGGCGCCGTCGATGATGGTGGTGTTTTCCTTGGTGATCACCACGCGCTTGGCGCGGCCCAGGTCGTTGATGGTGGCCTTCTCCAGCTGCAGGCCCACTTCCTCGGAGATCACCTGGCCATTGGTCAGGATCGCGATGTCCTCGAGGATCGCCTTGCGGCGGTCACCGAAGCCCGGCGCCTTGACGGCGGCGACCTTGACGATGCCGCGGATGGTGTTGACCACCAGCGTGGCCAGCGCCTCGCCCTCGACTTCCTCGGCCACGATCAGCAGCGGCTTGCCGGCCTTGGCGACGGCTTCCAGCACGGGCAGCAGCTCGCGCACGTTGGAGACCTTCTTGTCGTGGATCAGGATGTACGGGTCGTCCAGCTCGACCTGCTGGCTCTGCTGGTTGTTGATGAAGTACGGCGACAGGTAGCCGCGGTCGAACTGCATGCCCTCGACCACGTCCAGCTCGTTGTCCAGGCCCGAGCCTTCCTCGACGGTGATCACGCCTTCCTTGCCGACCTTCTTCATCGCAGTGGCGATGATGTCGCCGATGGCGGCGTCGGAGTTGGCGGAGATGGTGCCGACCTGGGCAATCGCCTTGTCGTCGGCGGTCGGCTTGCTGAGGTTCTTCAGCTCGCCGACGGCGGCGATCACGGCCTTGTCGATGCCGCGCTTCAGGTCCATCGGGTTGATGCCGGCGGCGACGGCCTTCAGGCCCTCGCGGATGAACGCCTGCGCCAGCACGGTGGCGGTGGTGGTGCCGTCACCGGCGTTGTCGGAGGTCTTCGAGGCGGCTTCCTTGACGATCTGCGCGCCCATGTTCTCGTAGGCGTCGGCCAGCTCGATCTCCTTGGCCACGGACACGCCGTCCTTGGTGATCGTGGGGGCGCCGAAGCTCTTCTGCAGCACGACGTTGCGGCCCTTCGGGCCGAGCGTGACCTTGACGGCATTGGCGAGCGTGTTCACGCCCTTGAGGATGCGCGAGCGGGCGTCTTCGCCGAAACGGACTTCTTTAGCGGCCATAAAATTTTTCCTTGAAAAATTTTGAAATAAGTAAGGGGTTGTTGCAGCAGGTCGCCGAACTGTTCGGTGTGCGCGCTTGAACGCGCTCAACCGGGCCCGGCCGAAGGCATCAGCCCTCGATCACCGCCACGATGTCGTCTTCCTTGAGGAAGACCAGCTCTTCGCCGTCGATCTTGATTTCCTGGCCGGCGTACTTGCCGAACAGCACCACGTCGCCGGCCTTCAGCGACATCGGGCGCACCTTGCCGTCGCTCATGATCAGGCCGGTGCCGGCGGCGATGACCTTGCCGCGGGTGGGCTTCTCGGTGGCGCTGTCGGGGATGACGATGCCGCCGGCGGAGACGCGCTCTTCTTCGAGACGCTTGACGATGACGCGATCGTGCAACGGACGCAGTGTGCTCATGGAGGACTCCAGCTGACTTGAGTTGTTGATGGACAAGGCTTTCAAGACCCGGACCGGCGATCTTGTTAGCACTCGAAGTGGATGAGTGCCAATTTTACGGGTATGCGACCCCGCTGCAAGAGCTGGGCGAACGGGGAATGCAACAGCTTATTGGGCGGGCCGGACTCCGTTTCAAGGGCTGGCCGCCAAATCGCCATGGCCACGCACCATCGGCGCGACCCGGGTACGCTTCGGGCATGACCGATCCCGCCGCCGTGCTGCTCTGCTATTGCACCTGCCCCGATGCCGCCAGCGCACAGGCCATCGCCGAGGCGCTGGTCGGCGAACGGCTGGCCGCCTGCGTCAACCGCCTGCCCGGCATGCACTCCACCTATCGCTGGCAGGGCGCAGTGAGCCAGGACCGCGAGGAACTGCTGCTGATCAAGACCACCGCCGCCCGTTTCGACGCGTTGCAAACCCGCCTGCTCGAACTGCACCCGTACGAGCTGCCCGAGCTGGTCGCGGTGCCGGTGGCACGCGGCCACGCGGCCTACCTGGACTGGGTGCGCGCGGCGACCGGCGAGGCGCCGCAAGACTGCTGACAGTGGTTGGCAGTGGCAGGGCGTCACACTGCGTGCTTGCCCACTGCGCCTCTCCCAAGATGAAAAAGATCGACTACGCCGTGCTGTTGTCGCTGGGCGCCCTGTGGGGCGGCTCGTTCCTGTTCATGCGGATGGGCGCCGGCGCCTTCGGCGCGCTGCCGCTGGCCGGGCTGCGCGCGATCGGCGCGGCGCTTTGCTTCCTGCCGCTGCTGGCCTCGCGCGCGCGGCTCGCCGAATGGCGCGCGCACTGGTGGCCGATCGCGGTGGTCGGGCTGACCAACTCGGCGCTGCCATTCGTGCTGTTCACCTTTGCCACGCGCAGCCTGCCGGCCGGACTGGCCTCGATCATCGACGGCATGACGCCGATGTTCGCCGCGCTGATCGGCTGGCTGTGGCTGGGCCAGCGGCTGGACGCCTGGCGCGGCGCCGGGCTGGCGACCGGCTTCGCCGGCGTGGTCTGGCTGGCCGAGGGCAGCCTCGCGCTGGGGCCGGGCGCGGGCGCCGCGCTGCTGGCCGGCGTCGCCGCCACCGCGCTGTACGGCTACGCGGTGCATTACACCCACCTTCGCCTGACCGGGGTGACGCCACTGGTGGTGACGGTGGGCAGTCACATGGTCGCCGCGCTGCTGCTGCTGCCGACCACGCTGCTGGCGTGGCCCACGCAGCCGCCGCCGCTGCAGGCCTGGCTGGCCGCCGCGGGGCTGGCGGTGCTGTGCACGGCGCTGGCCTACGTGCTGTTCTTCTGGGTGCTGGCGCGGGTCGGCGCGACGCGGATCATGGTGATCCCCTACCTGATTCCCGCGTTCGGCGTGCTGTGGGGCGCGCTGCTGCTGGACGAGCCGGTGAGCGCCCGCCTGCTCGGCGGCTGCGCGGTGATCCTGCTGGGCACCGCGCTCACCACCGGTTTGATCGGCGGCAGTCGGCGCCACCCGACGCTCGCCGCCGAGGAGCGCTGAACCGCGCCCCCGCGCGGCGCATCACGGCGAACGGCCCGCGGCGAGCAGCGGACGCACGGCGCCGGCCAGGTCCGCCGGAGCAACGAGTCGGCGCACGACTCGCCCCTGCGCATCGGCCAGCAGCACGGTGGGCACCCGCATCACGCCGAAGCGGCGAAACAGCGCGCCATCGGCATCCAGCGCGAGCGGCATGCCGACACGGTGCTCGTCGCGCCAACGCACCAGGTCGTCACGATTGGCCCACAGCCCCGAGCTGATGCCGATCCAGCGCACCGACCCGCGCCGCGACAGGGCCGTCATCTGCTCGCGCACAGCGCGGCAGCGAGCGGCCAGCACGGGCCGGCTGTCGGCCAGGTACGACTCGCACCACGGCGAGAGGAAAACCAGCACGGTCGGCCGCCGGTCGGCGGTATCAGCCAGGCGGAACGCGGCGCCGTCCAGGGTGGTCAGCTGCAGCGCCGGCAGGCGTCCGCCCACCGCGACCGCTGACGGCGGCGGTGGCGCCTTGGCGCCGGCGGCGACCGGCCGGGCAGGCGCCTGGCGCGCCGCCTGCAGGGCGGCATCGAGCCTTGCATCGGCCATGTGCCCCACGTAGGCGATGCGCCCGTCACGGCCGATCACCACGTGCTGCGGCGTCACCCGCAGGTTGAACGCCGCGCCCAGCGTGCCGTCCGCGTCGAACACGATCGGCATCTTCAACCCCGCCTTGCGGCGGTACCTGCGCACCGCGTCCACGCTGTCGTCGAAGCCGACGTCGATCGCGATCACCGCCAGCTCCGGGCCGGCCTGCTCGAACGTGCGCTCCAGGTGCGGCATCTGCTCGCGGCAAGGCACGCACCAGGTGGCCCAGAACTTCAGATAGACGGCTTTGCGGCCATACAACCCCGCCAGGTCGATGACCTTGCCGTCGATCGTCTTCAGCGTCAGCGGTGGCGCGGGCGAACCCACCAGGCCGCGCCCGGCCGCCTCCGCCCGCTGTTGGCCGGTTTCGGCCCGCGAGGGCGCGCACGCCCACGGCAACAGCAACAGCAGCAACACGGCAAAACGGTTCACGGCAGTCTCCACGAGCGGGGTGCTGCATGCTCGCGGTTCTGCCGCGGCGCCAGAAGAGCCACTTCGTGGCAAAACGGGGGAGCCACGCCGAAAGTGGACCGGCGAAATTGGCCGCATGTGGTCCTCGCGCCGCGTCACGGCCACGCCTACCCTGCGTCCGGCGTCCGGCGGAAGACACGAGGCCGCAGCCGGCGAACCCGCCCATCCGCTGGGTCATAATGTCCACCTGCCTGTCCCCACGGGCCCAAGTTGCTGGAGTCGTGATGTCACCGTTGTCTCTCGGCCGACTGGCCACCCGCCTGCCCGCGCTTGCCTTCCTGTTGCTGAGCCTGCTGCTCAGTGCGCCGCCCGCACCGGCACAGGACACCGCCGACCTGCTGCCGGTGACCGAGGCGTACAAACTGAGCGCCGACGTCGCCACCCCGGGCGTGCTGAAGCTGCACTGGACCATTGCCCCGGACTACTACCTTTATCGCGGCCGCATGAAGTTCAAGGGCGGCGACGGTGTCACCCTCGGCGAAGCGCAGCTACCGGACGGCAAGAAGCACCACGACGAATACCTCGGCGACGTGGAGACCTATCACCACGGCGTCGACGCCAGCATCCCGTACACGCTCGCCGCCGGCACCACGCGGCTGCAACTGAGCGTGCAGTATCAGGGCTGCCACGAGGTCGACCCGAAGATCTGCTACCCGCCGCATACCGAGCACCTCGACCTGCCGCTGCCGGCCGGCGCCGGCGCTGCGGCCACGCCCGCTGCCGGCAATGCCCTGAGTGCGGCGCTCAGCCAGCTTGGCAGCAACACCGGCGCGACGACGGTGGGCGCGCCGCTGCCGGCCGAGCAGGCGTTCCGCTTCGAGGCGCTGGCGCAGGGGCCGCGACAGCTGCTGCTGCGCTGGACCATGCCCAAGGGCTACTACCTGTACCGCGACCAGACCACGCTGAAGCTCGCCGACGCCGCTGGCCTCACGCTGAAACCCGCGTGGCCGGCCGGCACCGCGCACCATGACGAACACTATGGCGAAGTCACCGTGTACTTCGACCAGGTCGAGCTGCCGGTGACGCTGGAAGGCGACCTGGCCGGCCGCCAGCGGCTCACCCTGCAGGCGAGCTTCCAGGGTTGCCAGGACGGCGGCCTGTGCTATCCGCTGATGACGCGCGCGGTGGACCTCGATCTGGGCAGCGATGCGGTGGCGTCCGGCGCCGTGGCACCGGAACGGCCGCCGCCCGATCTCGCCGGCGGTCCATTGCAGATCAGCCTGGTCGCCGCGCTGCTGCTCGCGCTGGGCGGCGGCCTGGTGCTGAACCTGATGCCATGCGTGCTGCCGGTGCTGTCGATCAAGGCGGTCAGCGTGCTCGAGAGCGGCGAAAGCCGTGCCACCGCACGCCGCCACGCGCTGTTCTACACCGCCGGCGTGCTGTGCAGCTTCACCGCGCTGGGCCTGGGCATCCTCTCCCTGCGCGCAGCGGGGCACGCCCTGGGCTGGGGCTCGCAATTGCAGCAGCCGCTGCTGGTCGGCGCGCTGGCCTGCGTGATGCTGGCGGTCGGCCTGTCGATGTCCGGCGTGGTGCAGTTCGGCGCCTCGCTGGGCAATACCGGCGCCGGCCTCGCCGCCCGCTCCGGCCCGGCCGGCGATTTCTTCACCGGCGTGCTGGCGGTGGTGGTGGCCAGTCCGTGCACCGCGCCGTTCATGGGCAGCGCGCTGGCGTATGCGTTCGCCGCGCCGATGCTGTCCGCGCTGCTGGTGTTCCTGGCGCTGGGCGCGGGACTGGCACTGCCGTTCCTGCTGATCGGTTTCGTACCGGCGCTGGCGCGCCTGCTGCCGAAACCCGGGCGCTGGATGGAAACGCTGAAGCAGGTACTGGCGTTCCCGATGTATCTCACCGCAGCATGGCTGGTGTGGGTGCTGGCGAACCAGCGCGGCGCCGACGCGGTCGGCCTGGTGCTGGTAGCGATGGTGCTGCTGGCCATGACGCTGTGGTGGTTCGAGCGCAGCCGCACGCGCGGCGCCGCCAGCAAGGTCGCGGTGGCGATACTGGCGCTTGCCACGCTGGCGCCCATGTATCTGCTGGCGCATGTGCCGCCGCCAGCGGCGGCCGCCACGGCCGAAGAAGGCGTGGTCGCCTACAGCCCGCAGAAACTGGCCGAGCTGCGCGCGGCCGGCACGCCGGTATTCGTCGACATGACCGCCGACTGGTGCGTCACCTGCAAGGCGAACGAGCACGCGGTGCTGGACACGCCGGCGTTCCGCGACCTGCTGCAGCGCACCGGCGCGGTCTACATGAAGGGTGACTGGACCGACGTCAATCCGGCCATCAGCGCCTTCCTGCAGGAATACCACTCGCCCGGCGTGCCGCTGTACGTGGTGTTCCCGAAAAACGGCGGCCCGGGCCGGCAGCTGTCCACCGTGCTGACGTCCTCGCTGGTCGAGCAGGCGCTGACCGAAGCGGCGCGCTGATGCGTGGCCGCGACCATTGGCTGATCCTCGGCCTGGCGGTGCTGGCCGCCGCGCTCGGTGGCTACGCACAACACCGCCACCGGCCGCTCGATACGCCATCGCCAAGCCTGCTCGGCCAGGCGCTGCCGCCGCTCGTGCTGAGCGACCTCGACGGCAGAGCGCACCGGCTGGCCGACTACCGCGGGCGCCGCGTGCTGCTGAACTTCTGGGCCAGCTGGTGCGCACCGTGCCTGCGGGAAATGCCGGCGCTGGCCGAGGCCCAGGCCAAGTTCGGCGAACAGGGAGCGATCGTGGTGGGAATCGCCATGGATGAGCCGCTGCACGTTCGTGCCTTTTTGGCCGCACATCCGGTGAACTACCCCATCCTGATGGGCGAGATGGGCCCGCCAAGCACCTCGCTGAAACTGGGCAATACGCGTCAGGTGCTGCCTTATAGCGTGCTGATCGGCGCCGATGGGCGCATTTTGGCCGCCCACGCCGGGCCGCTCTCCGCCGGGCAGCTGACGGAGTGGCTGGCCCCGGCGCCAAGCGGGCGTTGACATACGCCTACGCACGGAAACGCGATACTTCTCCGTCAAACATCGCCGATCTACAGCGAACTGGACAAGATTCCCGACTGCGCGCACACTGCGCCGGGTTCCGGGGCCTCCGGACGCTGGCTGGACGATGCCGTGGCGAAAATCCTGGTCCTGCACGGACCCAACCTCAACCTGCTGGGCGCCCGCGAGCCGCAGATCTACGGCCGCGAAACGCTGGCCGACATCAACCAGCAGCTGGCCGAGCGCGCGCGCGCGGCGGGGCACGAGCTGGTCTGGTTCCAGTCCAACGCCGAGCACGAGCTGATCGGGCGCGTCCACCAGGCCCGCGACGACCGCACCGCGATGGTCCTGTGCAACGCCGGTGCGTTCACCCATACCAGCATTGCGCTGCGCGACGCGTTCGCCGCGACCGCGATACCGTTCATCGAGGTGCACCTGACCAACGTGTTCGCCCGCGAGCCGTTCCGCCATCAATCCTATTTGTCCGACATCGCGCTCGGCGTGATCTGCGGCTTCGGCGGCGACAGCTACCGGCTGGCGCTGGACGCGGCGCTGCAGCGGCTGCCGGCCGGCGCCGCGCCCTGACGCCCGGCCGCGCGGCCACATCCCTTTCACTCCCAGCCGCCCCAACGGTGGCACGACTGACCAAAGGCTGATCCGATGGATTTGCGCAAAATCAAGAAGCTGATCGACTTGCTCGAGGAATCCAACCTCGCCGAACTGGAAATCAAGGAGGGCGAGGAAGTCGTGCGCCTGTCGCGCGTGCCGAAAAACGCCGCGCCCGTGGCTGCGGCCGCGCCGGCGGCGGCGCCGATCGCCGCGGTGGCCGTGCCCGCGCCGGCGGCCGCTGCACCGGCAGCCGAAGCTGCGGTCGCCGATGCCCTGCCCACCGGCCACGTGGTGAAGGCGCCGATGGTCGGCACCTTCTACGCCTCGGCCACGCCGGGCACGCCGGCCTTCGTCAAGGTCGGCCAGCAGGTCAAGGCCGGCGAGACGCTGGGCATCATCGAGGCGATGAAGATGTTCAACCAGATCGAGGCCGACGTGGCCGGCACGGTGCAGGCCATCCTGGTCGAGAACGGCCAGCCGGTGGAATTCGACGAACCCATGTTCGTGATCGCCTGAGGCCGCCCGGATGCTTGAGAAGGTCGTCATCGCCAATCGCGGCGAAATCGCGTTGCGTGTGCTGCGCGCCTGCCACAGCCTGGGCATCAAGACGGTGGCGGTGCACTCCACCGTCGATCGCAACCTGAAGCACGTCGGCCTGGCCGACGAGTCGATCTGCATCGGTCCCGGGCCGTCGGTCGACAGCTATCTCAACATTCCGCGGATCATCGCGGCAGCGGAGATCACCGACGCCCAGGCGATCCACCCCGGCTACGGCTTCCTGTCCGAGCGCGCCGACTTCGCCGAGCAGGTGGAGCAGTCCGGCTTTGTCTTCATCGGCCCCACGGCCGAGGTGATCCGCCTGATGGGCGACAAGGTCGAGGCGATCCGCGCGATGAAGGCGGCCGGCGTGCCGTGCGTGCCCGGTTCCGGTGGCCCGCTCGGCGAGGACGTGGACGAGAACATGCGCATCGCGCGCGAGATCGGCTACCCGGTGATCATCAAGGCCGCCGGCGGCGGCGGCGGCCGCGGCATGCGCGTGGTGCGCACCGAGGCGCACCTGGGCAACTCCATCGCGATGACCAAGCAGGAAGCCAAGGCGGCGTTCGGCAACGATCAGGTCTACATGGAGAAGTTCCTGGAGAATCCTCGCCACGTGGAAGTCCAGGTGCTCGCCGACGGCCAGGGCAACGCGATCCACCTGGGCGAGCGCGACTGCTCGATGCAGCGCCGCCACCAGAAAGTGGTGGAGGAAGCGCCGGCGCCGGGCATCACGCCGGAAGTGCGCGCGCAGATCGGCAAGGTCTGCGTCGACGCCTGCCTGCGCATCGGCTACCGCGGCGCCGGCACGTTCGAGTTCCTGTACGAGAACGGCCGCTTCTACTTCATCGAGATGAACACGCGCATCCAGGTCGAGCACCCGGTGACCGAGTTCATCACCGGCGTGGATCTGGTGCGCGAGCAACTGCTGATCGCCGGCGGCGAGAAGCTGTCGATCCGCCAGGAGGACGTCGCCATCACCGGCCACGCGATCGAGTGCCGCATCAACGCCGAGGACCCGGACACCTTCATGCCCAGCCCCGGCACGGTGAAGCGCTTCGAGGCACCGGGCGGCCCCGGCGTGCGCGTCGACACCCACCTGTACGACGGTTACCGCATCCCGCCGAACTACGACTCGATGATCGGCAAGCTGATCGTGTATGGCCCCGACCGCGCCACCGCGATCGCGCGCATGCGCCTGGCGCTGGCCGAGACGGTGATCGAGGGCGTCAAGTGCAACATCCCGCTGCAGCAGCGGATCATGGCTGACGTCGGCTTCCAGCACGGCGGCCAGAACATCCACTATCTCGAGAAGCGGATGGCCGAGCAGAAGGAAAAGAACGCCGTGACGAGTGGCGAGTAGCCGGCAGCCGCCCTGCCGCTCGCCTCTCCTTTCCCTTCGCTCACGCCAACCCATGCCTTTCCTCGAACTCTCCCTGGTCGTGCGCGTCGAACAGCAGCCGCGCGCGGAAGAAGCGCTGCAGGACCTCGGCGCGCTGTCGATCACGCTGCGCGACGCCGACGCGGAGACGCCGGACGAGCAGGCGATCTTCGAGCCGGGCGTGGGCGAGCTGCCGCTGTGGCCGACGATCACGCTCAACGCGCTGTTCGACGAACATGCCGATCGCCGCGGCCTCGCCGCCGCGCTGGGCGAACTGCTGCCTTGGCTCGAGCCCGACCAGCTGAACTTCACCGAGATCGCCGACCAGGACTGGGAACGCGCCTGGATGGACCAGTTCCAGCCGATGGCGTTCGGGCGGCGGTTGTGGATCTATCCGTGGAACATCGAGCCGCCGGCGGACGACGATCGCGTCGTCGTGCGGCTTGACCCCGGTCTCGCCTTCGGCAGCGGCACCCACCCGACCACCGCGCTGTGCCTCGAGTGGCTGGACAGCCTCGACCTCGTCGGCAAGACCATCACCGACTACGGCTGCGGCTCGGGCATCCTGGCCATCGCCGCGCTGAAGCTGGGCGCCGCCAGCGCGATCGGCGTCGACAACGATCCGCAGGCGCTCATTGCCTCGCGCGACAACGCCGAGCGCAACGGCGTGGCCGACCGCCTCGCGCTGTTCCTGCCGGAGGATTTCAACGCCACGGTTGCCGACGTCTTCATCGCCAACATCCTCGCCGGCCCGCTCGGCGACCTGGCTCCCCGCTTCGCCGCCGCCGCGAAGCCCGGCGCACCGTTCGCCATTTCCGGCATCCTTGTCGGTCAGCAGGACGAATTGCTGCAGCGCTACGCCGAGTGGTTCGACGAGCTGCGCGTGGACACGCGCGAGGACTGGGTGCGCATCAGCGGGCGACGCCGCCGCTGAGTGCCTGGCCGAGGTCGCCGCGGTTGCCGTGCGGAGCGTCAGGCATGCGCCGAAACCGCCGCGACCACCCCTGCTAAGCTTGCCGGGTATCGACCCGCAACGGCCCGCATGTATACCCAGTGTCCCGAATGCCTGTCCGTGTTTTCGCTTGACGCGCAGACGCTGGCGCAGGCGCACGGCCACGTCGTGTGCGGGCATTGCGAAGCCGGCTTCGACAGCCTCGCCACGCTCGCCGAGCAGCTGCCGCCGGAGCCGTTTTTCGAGCTGCTGCTGAACCAGCCCGCGCTGGAGCCGCCACGACTGGACCTGGTGATCTATCGACCGCGTCCCGAACCGCCGGCGGTCGTCGTCGCCGATGCGGCGGTCGTCGCGACGCCGGGGCCCGCCGTCGAGGATTTTTCGCAACTGGTGTTCGCGCCGCGCTTCGCCCGCGAGCCGCAGGTGCCGCCGCGCGGGCGGGCGGCCCGACGCAGCCGGCGGCACCTGCATTCGTCCGGCGAACGGCACTGGCCGTGGATGGTGGCCTGCCTGGCGCTCACGCTGTCGCTCGCCGGGCAGCTGGCCTGGGCCAAGCGCGACGAGCTGATCCGTCAGCCTGCCGTGGGCCACTGGTTGCGCGGCGCTTGCGCCATGCTTGGCTGCGAACTGCCGCTGGTCGCCGCGCCGCGGCTGCTGCGCGTGCTGGCCAGCAACGTGCAGGCCCACCCCAGCGTCGCCGGCGCGCTGATGATCAGCGCCAGCGTGCGCAACGATGCCGCCTTCGCCCAGCCCTGGCCGGTGTTGACGGTCACCCTGTCCGACGCGCAGGGCCAGCGCATCGCCATGCGCCGGCTGCAACCGGCGGAGTACCTGGACGACGCCACCATCCAGCGCCATGGCCTGGCGCCTGGCGGCAGCGCCGTACTGCTGCTGGAGGTGGAGGATCCGGGCGACAAGGCGGTGGCGTTCGAGCTGGGTTTCGAATAATGACGTGCGCGGTACTTAAAATTGTCGGCCCGCGCGGGTAGACTCGACCGCTCGCGCCGACATGTCTGACGGCATGCAACAGACGCCGCGACACGCAAGACCAGCCATAACCATGAGCAGCGACCGATGCAGTCGCCGCTGTGCACGCGAGGGAAAATGTCCGTGAATGCCGTAAGACTGCCTGCTGCCGAGGCCGCAAAACAGGCCTCGTTGCAGGGCACGGGTTCGTCCGGCGCCAGCCTCCAGGGGCAGAGTGCGTTGAGCGAATGCGTCACCCGCATGGTGCGCCGCTACCTTGCCGACATCGGCGACACCGAATGCGCCGAAGGCCTGCATGCGCTGGTGCTGCGCGAGGTCGAGGTGCCGCTGCTGCGCGAGGTGCTGGCATTCCACGATGGCAACCAGAGCCGTGCCGCCAGCGCGCTCGGCATCAACCGCGCCACCTTGCGCAAGAAGCTGGCCGCGCACGGCCTGCTGTAACCCTCCCGCAGCCGCCCATCATCCGGACGGCTATAATGAGCGGCTTTCCCGTCCTGGAAACCCGCTCATGTCCGCCCCCCAGCTCGTCCCGGTCCGTCGCGCCCTGCTCAGTGTTTCCGACAAGAGCGGGTTGATCGAACTGGGCCGGCGGCTGGCCGCGAAGGGCATCGAGCTGCTTTCCACCGGCGGCAGCGCGAAGGCATTGCGTGCGGCCGGCATCGCGGTCACCGAGGTCAGCGACCTCACCGGCTTCCCCGAGATCATGGACGGCCGCGTGAAAACGCTGCATCCGAAAGTCCATGGCGCCCTGCTCGGTCGCCGCGGCACCGACGATGCGGTAATGGCGGAGCTGGGCATCGCACCGATCGACCTGCTGGTGCTCAACCTCTACCCGTTCGAGAGCACGGTGGCGAAGCCCGATTGCACGCTGGAACAGGCGATCGAGAACATCGACATCGGCGGCCCGGCGATGCTGCGCTCGGCGGCGAAGAACTGGAACGACGTGGGCGTGCTGACCTCGCCCGACCAATACGAGGGCGCGCTGGCCGAGATCGAGAGCCAGGGCGGCCTCACTCGCGCCACCCGCTTCAGGCTGGCGGTGGCCGCGTTCAACAACGTGTCCAGCTACGACGGCGCGATCAGCGACTACCTGTCCGGGCTGGAGCTCAACGACACGCAGGACGCGATCGCCGGCCACGCCGCCTTCCCCGGCCAGGTCAACGGCCGCTTCGTGAAACTGATGGACCTGCGCTACGGCGAGAACCCGCATCAGCGCGCGGCGTTCTACCGCGACCTGTACCCGGCGCCGGGGACGCTGGCCACCTTCCGCCAGCTGCAGGGCAAGGAGCTGTCGTTCAACAACATCGCCGACGCCGACGCCGCGTGGGAATGCGTGCGCAGCTTCGTCAAGCCGGCCTGCGTGATCGTCAAGCACGCCAACCCGTGTGGCGTGGCGGTAAGCCTGGACGGCATCGGCAAAGCCTATGATCTCGCCTTCCAGACCGATCCCACCTCGGCCTTCGGCGGCATTATCGCGTTCAACCGCGAAGTCGACGGCGCCACCGCGAAGGCGATCATCGAACGCCAGTTCGTCGAAGTGGTGCTGGCGCCGGCCTATGCGGATGACGCACTGACGGCCTTCCACAAGAAGGGCAACGTGCGCGTGCTGGTGATCCCGGCGCCTGCTGGCGGCGACCTGCGTGCGGCGCATCCCGGCATGAACTCCAAGCGGGTCGGTTCCGGCCTGCTGCTGCAGAGCGCCGACACCGGCATGATCAGCGCAGCGGACCTGAAAGTGGTCACCCGCAAGGCACCCACCGAGGCGCAGATCCACGACCTGATCTTCGCCTGGAAGGTGGCCAAGTTCGTCAAGTCCAACGCCATCGTCTACGCGCGCGACCGCCAGACCATCGGCATCGGCGCCGGCCAGATGAGCCGCGTCTACAGCGCGAAGATCGCCGGCATCAAGGCCGCCGACGAGAAGCTCGAGGTGCGCGGCTCGGTGATGGCCAGCGACGCGTTCTTCCCGTTCCGCGACGGCATCGACGCCGCCGCCGCGGCGGGCATCGCCGCGGTGATCCAGCCCGGCGGCTCGATGCGCGACGCCGAGGTGATCGCCGCTGCGGACGAGCACGGCATGGCGATGGTGTTCACCGGCATGCGCCACTTCCGCCACTGAGGTCGCGTGAACCCGCTGCAGGAGCCCGCTCGCGGGCGATGCCTTGAAAGCCGGGATTCGGGCTTCGCAAAAAACAGGAGCATCGCCCGCTGGCGGGCTCCTACACGCCCTGTAGAAGTCGCGCGTGCCACGCTCGGACCAAGTCCGGGGACATGGCCATGCGTTACGAACTGTATTACTGGACCGGCATCCAGGGCCGCGGCGAGTTCGTGCGGCTGGCGCTGGAAGACGCCGGCGCCAGCTACGTCGACGTGGCCCGCGAGGAGGGTGACGACGCCATCGTGCGCTACCTCGATGGCGTGCACGAGGGCGCGCTGCCGTTCGCGCCGCCGTTCCTCAAGGCCGGCCGCCTGCTGATCGCGCACACCGCGAACATCCTGCAGTACCTCGGCCCGCCGCTCGGCCTGGTGCCGGAAAGCGAGGGCCGGCGGCTGTACGCGCACCAGCTGCAGCTGACCATCACCGACCTGGTCGCCGAGGTGCACGACTCGCACCATCCTATCGCCAGCAGTCTGTACTACGAGGACCAGCGCGTGGAGGCGCGGCGCCGTGCGGCCGACCTGCGCGCGACGCGGCTGCCGAAATACCTCGACTACTTCGAGCAGGTGCTGGAACGCAGCGGCGGACAGCACGCGCTGCACGGGCACTCCTACGTCGACCTTTCGCTGTTCCAGCTGCTCAGCGGGCTGGAGTATGCGTACCCGCGCACCATGCAGCACCTCGACCACCGCTTGCCGCTGCTGCAGGCGCTGAAACAACGGGTGGCCGAGCGGCCGCGCATCGCGGCCTACCTGGCCTCGCCGCGGCGGTTGCCGTTCAACGAGAACGGCATCTTCCGCCACTATCCGGAGCTGGACGAGCCGGCTTGAGGCCGGCGGCGCCTCAATGCCCGTTGTCGGCCGGCGGCGTCTCGCTGGCGTTCCCGGCCGGCGGCCGGCTCTTGCCCCACTCCAGCACCTTGTACATCACCGGCCCCACCGGCTTCTGGCCGTGCTCGTCGACCAGCCGGCCCTGCGGATCGACCATGTAGGTCTGCTGGATGCCGTTCTTCGGGGTGATCACCACCATGTAGACGCGGCCGTTGCGGCTGTATTCCTGGATGCTGTTGTCGCCTTCCTGGCGGATCCGCACTTCCGGCGGGGACTGGTCGCGGCCACCCGGCGCGCTGCCTTCGTCACGCATCGCAGGCAGCGCCTGCGGCTTCAGGTCCAGCGCCTGGCCGGACGCGGCCGGCGCGGCGTGCGTCGAGCGCTGCCTGACCGCCGGCTTGGCCGCGGGTTCGACTGCCTTCACGCCCGGGTCGTTGATCCCCGGCGGCGGCGGCACGCTCGCCGACGGGGCGGACTGCGCCAGCACGCTGGAGGAGAACAGGACGCTGGCGGCGACCAGCAAGGCAGCGGTTTTCATGGCGGCAACCTCGTTTGGGGAGCGCAGCATAACAGTGCCGTCGGCGGCCGGTGGTGAAGCGCGACGTTTCGCCGTGCATGCGAGAATGCACGGAGATGTCGACTCAAGCGAAGCACGCCATGCCCAAACTCGTCCTGATCGACGGCTCGTCCTATCTGTACCGCGCGTTCCACGCGCTGCCGCCGCTCTCCAACGCACGCGGCGAGCCCACCGGCGCGCTGTTCGGCGTGGTCAACATGCTGCGCGCCACCTTGAAGGCGAACCCCGATTACCTGGCCTTCGTCAGCGACGCGCCCGGCCCCACCTTCCGCGATGCGCTGTATGCCCAGTACAAGGCGAACCGCCCGCCGATGCCCGACGACCTGCGCTGCCAGGTCGAGCCGATGCTGGCGATCGTGGGCGCGCTGGGCTTCCCGATCCTGCGCGTGGATGGCGTGGAGGCCGACGACGTGATCGGCACGCTGGCCCTGCAGGCGCACGCGCTCGGCATCGAGGTGGAGGTTTCCACCAGCGACAAGGACATGGCGCAGCTGGTCGGCCCGCACGTCACCCTGGTCAACACCATGACCAACACCCGGACGGACCGCGCCGGCGTGCTGGCGAAATTCGGCGTGCAGCCGGAGCAGATCATCGACTTCCTGGCCCTTACCGGCGACGCCATCGACAACATCCCCGGCGTGCCCAAGTGCGGCCCGAAGACCGCCGCCAAGTGGCTGGCCGAGTACGCCACGCTGGACGGCGTGATCGCCAACGCCGACAAGATCGGCGGCAAGATCGGCGAGAGCCTGCGCGCCACGCTGCCGCAGCTGCCGCTGTCGCGCCAGCTGGCGACGATCAAGACCGACGTGGCGCTGGAGTTCGGCCCCACCGACCTGACCCGGCGCGAGGCCGACACCGCGCTGCTGCGCGAGCTGTACACGCGCTACGAGTTCAAGGCGGCGCTGAAGGAGCTGGACGGACCGGCGGATGCTGCTCTCCCCGCTCTCCCTGGGAGAGGGGCCGAGGGTGCGACCGGAGCGCACGGCTCGAGCGAACCCCCACCCCAACCCCTCTCCCACGGGGCGCGGGGCTCCATTGCCGCCGGCCCCCACTCCCTCGCCGCCGCGGGCGAGTACGAGCTGGTCACCACGCCGGCACAGCTCGATGCATGGATCGAAAAACTGCGCGATGCGCCGCTGATCGCGTTCGACACCGAGACCACCAGCCTCGACGCGATGCGCGCCGACATCGTCGGTCTCAGCCTCGCGGTGGAAGCGGGCCAGGCGTGCTACGTCCCGCTCGGCCACGACTACCCCGGCGCGCCGCCGCAACTCGATCGCGACACGGTGCTCGCCGCGCTGAAGCCGGTGTTCGAGGATGCGACGCGGCCCAAGCTCGGCCAGCACGCCAAGTACGACATCAACATCCTGGCGCACTACGGCATCGCGGTGCAGGGACTGAAGCACGACTCGATGCTGGAGTCCTACGTGTGGAACGCCACCGCCACGCGCCACGACATGGACTCGCTGGCGAAGAAGTACCTCGGCTACGACACGGTGAAGTACGAGGAAGTCGCCGGCAAGGGCGCGAGGCAGATTTCGTTCTCGCAGGTGGATCTGGACACCGCCTGCCGCTACGCCGCCGAGGACGCCGACGTCACCCTGCGCCTGCACCACGCGCTGTGGCCGAAGCTCGAAAGCGTGCCCGCCTTGCGCCGCGTGTACGAGGAGATCGAGATCCCGCTGGTGCCGGTGCTGGCCGAGATGGAACGCCGCGGCGTGCTGATCGACGGTGACGAGCTGCGCCGGCAAAGCCAGCAGCTGGGCAAGCGCATGCTGGAGCTGCAGCAGCAGTCCTACGCGCTGGCCGGGCGCGAGTTCAACCTCGATTCGCCCAAGCAGCTGCAGGCGGTGCTGTTCGACGAACTCGGCCTCGAGGCAAGGCTGAAGACGCCGACCGGCCAGCCCTCCACCAACGAAGAGGCGCTGGAGGCGATCGCCGAGGCCCACGAACTGCCGCGGCTGATCCTCGACTACCGCGGCCTGGCCAAGCTGCGCAGCACCTACACCGACAAGCTGTCCGCCATCGTCAACCCCCGCACCGGCCGCGTGCACACCAGCTACCACCAGGGCTCGGTGGCGACCGGGCGGATCTCCTCCTCCGACCCCAACCTGCAGAACATCCCGGTGCGCACCGAGGAGGGCCGGCGCATCCGCCAGGCCTTCATCGCGCCGCCGGGCTGGAAGGTGATGGCGGCGGACTATTCGCAGATCGAGCTGCGCATCATGGCGCACCTGTCCGGCGACGAGGGCCTGCTGCGCGCGTTCCACTCCGGCGGCGACGTGCACCGCGCCACCGCGGCGGAAGTGTTCGGCGTGGCGCCGGAGCAGATCACCGCCAACCAGCGCCGCGCCGCCAAGGCGATCAACTTCGGCCTGATGTACGGCATGAGCGCGTTCGGCCTGGCGCGCCAGCTCGGCGTGGACCGCGTCGAGGCCGGCGACTACATGGGCCGCTATTTCTCGCGCTATCCCGGCGTGCGCGCGTTCATGGACGCCACTCGCGAACAGGCCCATCGCGATGGCTACGTGGAGACCATCTTCGGCCGCCGGCTGTATCTGGAGAACCTCACCTCGCGCAACGCCGGCCTGCGCCAGGGCGCCGAACGCGCCGCGGTGAATGCGCCGATGCAGGGCAGCGCGGCGGACATCATCAAGCGCGCGATGATCGCCGTGGCGGCGTGGCTGGCGGGGCGCGACGACGCCCACATGCTGATGCAGGTACACGACGAGCTGGTGTTCGAGGTGCGCGCCGACGCGGTCGACGCGGTGCGCGCCGCGGTGATCGAACGGATGTCCGGCGCGGCGCAACTGGCGGTGCCGCTGCTGGTCGACGTGGGCGTGGGCGCGAACTGGGACGAGGCGCATTGACGGGCGCCGATCGCATTACGCAGGCGCGACAAGGGCTTGGCGGTTAACGTTTCATGAGAATGAACCGCCCATGAATTTCTGCGGCAACCCTGCAACTTTTCCGGCAAACCGCGCACTAACTCCACGGATGCACGCAACGGCATCCGCGGCGAGCCCACCTCCCTGGGCAGCCACAGGCGCGAACCTCTCCCCTGGGTCTTCGCGCCTGCCCCGCCCCGGAGGCTCCCCCTAGCCTCCGGGGCTTTTTTTTGGGCGGGCCGTCCCGGCATACTCGAAGCCCGCTCCCTCGCCGGAAGAACCCATGCGCTTCGCACTTATCATCGTCGGCCTGGTCCTGCTGGTCGCGGGCCTGTGGGTGGTGTTCGGCCATGCCAGCTACCAGGACACCGACACCCTGCTGCAGATCGGCTCGGCCAAGATCACCGCCACCCGCGACAAGGGGGTGCCGCAGTGGATCGGCATCGCCGGCATCGTGATCGGCGCGCTGCTGGCGCTCGGTGGCTTCCTGCAGAAGCGCTGAGCCATACCCGCGCTTCGCAGCCACGGGAAACGCCGTCCGCGCGGCGGTTTTCGCCGGCGCCCACTACAATGGGCGCGATGGATGTCTCGGACCTGATCGACCCGCTCAACGACGCGCAGCGCGAAGCTGTCTGCGCTCCGCCCGGCCACTACCTCGTCCTCGCCGGCGCCGGTTCCGGCAAGACCCGCGTGCTCACCCACCGCATCGGCTGGTTGATGCGGGTGGAGCACGTGCCGCCGTGGGCGATCCTCGCCGTCACCTTCACCAACAAGGCCGCCGGCGAGATGCGCGCGCGGCTGGAAAGCCTGATTCCCGGCGGCACCCAGGGCCTCACCGTGGGCACCTTCCACGGCATCGCGCACCGGCTGCTGCGCCGGCACTGGCGCGAGGCGGGGCTGCCGGAGGCGTTCCAGATCCTCGACGCCGACGACCAGCAGCGGCTGGTCAAGCGCGTGGTCGCCGGACTGGGCCTGGACGAGGCGAAATTCCCGCCGCGCCAGGCCGCCTGGACCATCAACGGCTGGAAGGACGAGGGCAAGCGGCCTGACGCCATCGAGCACCGCGACCATCCGGTCACGCAGACCTTCGTGCGCATCTACCAGGCTTACGAGGAAGCCTGCCGCCGCGCCGGCCTGGTCGACTTCGCCGAGCTGCTGCTGCGCGCGCACGAGTTGTGGCTGAAGAACCCGGCCGTGCTGGAGCATTACCAGCAGCGCTGGCGCCACCTGCTGATCGACGAGTTCCAGGACACCAACACGCTGCAGTACGCGTGGATCCGCGTGCTCGCCGGCAGCACCGGCCAGGTCTTCGCGGTCGGCGACGACGACCAGTCGATCTACGGCTGGCGCGGCGCCAAGGTGGAGAACATGGCGCAATTCCTGCGCGACTTCCCCGGCGCGCGCACGATCAAGCTGGAACAGAACTACCGCTCCACCTCGACCATCCTGAAGGCCGCCAACAGCGTGATCCAGCGCAACGGCAGCCGCCTCGGCAAGCAGCTGTGGACGGCCGGCGAGGAAGGCGAGCGCATTGCGCTGTATGCCGCCTACAACGAGCAGGACGAGGCGCGCTTCGTGGTCGAGCGCATCCGCGAATACATCGCCGAGCATGGCAGCGCGAAGGATTGCGCGATCCTGTACCGCTCCAACGCGCAGTCGCGCAACTTCGAGGAGCAACTGGCCCAGCGCAACATCGGCTACCGCGTCTACGGCGGCCAGCGCTTCTTCGAGCGCGCCGAGGTGAAGGACGCGCTGGCCTACCTGCGCCTCGCCGCCAACCGCCACGACGACGCCGCGTTCGAGCGCGCGGTGAACACCCCGCCGCGCGGCATCGGCGAGCGCACCATGGACGCACTGCGCCGCCGCGCCCGCGCCCAAGACACCTCGCTGTGGGAAGCCGCCCTGGCCGAGCTGGCCGGCGGCAGCGAACTGGCCGGCCGCGCGAAGAATGCGGTGAAGGCGTTCCTCATGTTGATCGACGAGATGGCGCACACGTTTGCCGGCCAGTCCGGCGCCGAGGCGCTCACCCTGGCCGAACAGGTCGACCACGCGATCACCCGCACCGGCCTGCGCGACCACTACGAGAAGGACAGCCGCGGCAACGCCGAGTCGCGGGTGGAGAACCTGGACGAGCTGGTCAACGTGGCCAGCCGCTTCGAGCGCACCGCGGAGGACCTCGAGGCAGGCCTGAGCGAACTCTCCGCGTTCCTGTCGCACGCCAGCCTGGAGGCGGGCGAGAACCAGGGCGAGACCTGGGACGACTGCGTGCAGCTGATGACGCTGCACTCGGCCAAGGGGCTGGAGTTCCCGCTGGTGTTCCTGGTCGGCATGGAGGAAGGCCTGTTCCCCAGCCAGCGCTCGGTCGACGACGAAGGCCGGCTGGAGGAGGAACGCCGGCTCGCCTACGTCGGCATCACCCGTGCCCGCGAGAAACTCGTCGTCACCCACGCCGAATCGCGCCGCATGCACGGCACCGAGATGCTGGCGCGGCCATCGCGCTTCCTCGGCGAAATGCCCGCCGCACTGATCGACGAGGTGCGCCCGCGCGTGCACGTCACCCGTCCGCTGTACGCCGGCCGGCCGCACGAGGTCGCGCCGTCGCTGGAGGAAGCGCTGCCGGTGAAACTCGGCCAGCGCGTCAGCCACCCCAGCTTCGGCGAGGGTGTGGTGGTCAGTGCCGAAGGCAGCGGCGCGCACACCCGCCTGCAGGTGAACTTCGAAGGCGCCGGCAGCAAGTGGCTGGTGGCGGCCTACGCCAACCTCACGCCGCTGTAGCCGTCAGCCGCGCTTCGCCGCGAGCTGCTGCAGCACCCGCGTGACCGCATCGGCCACCGCTTGCGGCTGGTCCAGTTCGATGTCGTGCGAGGTATCGGCCACCTTGCGCAGTTCGCCGCGGCTCGAACTCGCCACGATGCGCTGCTGGGTCGCATCACGCGCCGCCTCCAGCGACTTGCGCATGTCCGCCGGCGCGTCCTCATAGGTGCCCGCGGCCTGCAGCACCAGCAGCGGCATGTCGCCGTGCGATTCGTCCGCCGACACCGGTGGCGCGAATACCGCCACGTTCTGCGCCAGCTCCGAACGCAAGGTGTGCCAGAACGCCGGCTGCAGCTTGCGCGCGTGATTGGCCGCCGCCACCGCCGGGCTTTCCCATGGCGCCGGCGCTCCGATGCACTGCGCCAGCGCCGGCGCCGGCATGGCCAGCGCACCCTGCTCGGCGCCGTGCTCGCAGCTGGCGATGAACGCATCGCGCTGCCGGTTCAGCGCCGCATCATCCTTCAGCCACGGCGCCGGCATGAAACGGGCCAGGTCCTGCGCGGGCGGATCGACCAGCACCATGCCGGCGACCTCGCCGGCATGCTCGCTGGCGTAGCGGCGCACGATGTTGCTGCCCAGCGAATGCCCCACCAGCACCAGCGGCTCGCGCAGGCCGGCCGCGCGGATCAGCGCATGCAGGTCGGCCACGTCGGCGTCGAGCCCGCGCGGCAGCGGCCCCGCGTCGCTGAAACCATAGCCTGCGCGGTCGTAGGAGCACACGCGCGCGTGCGGCGCCAGCAGCGGCTGCACGCGGAACCAGCTCTGCGAGTCGGCGTGCGAGCCGGACTCCAGCAATACCGTCACCGGCCCGCTGCCGCTGCAGCGCAGGTCGAGCTGACGTCCCTGGCCGATGGCGATGCGCTGGCCCGGCCTGGCGTAGCTGTCCGGCGTGGTCGTCGGCGCGGACGAGCCGGCCATGGCGGAAGTAGCGATCAACAGGCCGGCAACGAGGACCGTGCCCAGGCGTCCGATTCGTACGTGTTCCATGCGCTGCTCCGGTGGAGGTCGGGGATGGGACCGGCATGGCAGATGGAAGTTCACGGTCCTTGCGGCGGCAATGCTGCCTGCGACCCGCGACGGTTCGAGCTTCCGACGGCCGGGCAGGGGTCGGAGGCCCTCATGGGAATCACGCGAAACCCGGCATCCCGCCTACTCGCGCATTCGCGGTACGCCATGCTCGTCGCGCTCCTCCAGCGCGATGGCGCTGGTGTCGATCACGCCGTTGGCCGGGCCTGCCGATGGGCGCACGGTGTCGCCGCGCATCATCGCAAACGCATTGCGGTAGCAACGCCGGGCCTGTTCCGCATCGCCCTGCCCGGCGAACGCGTCGCCCAATGCTTCCCACGCACCGACACCCGGCGCCAGCGCCAGCGAGCGCTGCAGGTATTGCTTCGCCTTGCCCCACAGTTTCAGCCGCACGCACATGCGGCCCAGCGTGAGCAGCAGGATGGCGTCGTTCGGGTGCGCGTCGAGCCAGCTTTCGGCACGGTGCAGGCGCGCCTCGACGTCGTCGCCGGCGAGCATGCCGTAGGTTTCGATCAGGAGCGGCGACCATTCGCGGCGCAATGCGGACTCGACCTCGTCCATCGCCGGCAGGGTCAGCCCGAACGCGGCGGCGCGGCGGGCGTAGGCGTCGATCACCGCGCTCACCCGGCGCTGGGCTTTCGGCAATTGCGACCACAACGCGTTGAGGTCGGCGCCGTCCGCCGCGGTCTGCAGGGCGGCGACCAGCACCTGCGCTTCCAGCGCGGCATAGGCGCGGTGGCCGAGCGCGCCGCTCTTCTGCAGCGGCGCCAGCGCTTCGCGCGCACGCCGCAGGTTGCCGCTGGCCAGCGCCGCGTACGCCAGTTCGCGCCAGCCGCCCGGGGTCAGCGTGCCCTTGTCCGCTTCGGGCGCAAGCAAGGCCAGCGCCTCGGCCGGCTTGCCCTCGCGGCGCAGCAGGCGGGCGCGCAACACGCGGGCCGCCTGTGGTGCGGATTGCGCCGCCTGGTCCAGCGCTTCCCGCGCACGGCCATGTTCGCCGCGGCGCAAGGCCGCCTCGGCGGCGGCGAGCAGGGCCGGGCCGCGCAGGCGGTCCAGCCGCGACGCACGGTTGAGGTCGCGCTCGGCGTCACCGTGGCGGCCTTCCATCAGCGCGATCAGGCCGGTGCCGAGGCGCTGCTGGCTGAGCCGCCGGTGGCGCCGCGAGAACGCGCCGAACGGCCAGCGCGCCAGTCGCCACACCACGGTGAGCAATGCCCACGCCAGCAGCAGCATGACCAGCGCCGCCACCACCGTGGTCTCCACCCGCCAGCCGCGCAGGCGCAGCAGCACGTAGCCGGGATCCTCCGCCACCCAGTGCCAGCCGAAGGCGGCCAGCGCGGCAGCGACCACCAGCAGGCCGATCGCGTACCACAGCCTCATGGCCGGGCCCCGCCCGCCGCTGCAGAGCTGCTGCGTGCAGGGCTGAGCGCGTGCACCGCGCGCAGGTTGCGCAGTTCGCTCAAGGCGGCGCCCAGCTGCACCGGCGCGTTCGCGGGCAACTGGCTGGCGAGCCGCTGCAGGCTCTCGCGTGCACGCTGCACTGCTGGCGCGCTGGCGTCGAACTGGCTGGCCAGCGCACGATCCACCCGCTGCAGCGCGGCCGCATAGCCCTTGGCGTCATACGCCAGCAGGGCGGCCTGCGCCTGGGCCAGATCGAGTGCCGCCAGCTCGCGCGCGAAACGCGCATCGGCGACCGCCAGCGGCGCGCCGTCGTCGCGCTGCACGCTGACCACGCCGGCGAGCGCGCGGCGGATGCGCGACCAGGCATCGGTGACTTCGGTCGCGTCGCTGTCGAGCCGCTTCAGCGGCAAGGTGGCGAGTGCGTCGCGCAAGGCCGTCAGCTGTTGCAGCGCGCTGTCCTGGCTGGCCGGCTGGCTCTTCACCAGCGCCTCGCGCTCGGCGTTGACGCTCTGGCGCAGGCCGCCGAAGGCACCGTCGTTGACCGCGGCCAGGGTCTGGTCGGCCAGCGCATACGCGGCCGCGGCGCCCTGCGCGTCATGGAACAGCGTGTAGCGTTCGCCAGCCATGCGCAGCAGCGACTCGGCTTCGTCCAGCAGCATGCCGTCGCGGCCACTCAGGCTCTTCTCGGCCAGCTTGGCCACTGCGTCCTCGAGATGGCGCGTGCGCTCGGCCTGGCCGAGCAGTTCCTCGCGCAGCGAGCGGTTGACCTGGGCCGCATCGTCCAGCCGCTGATTGAGGCTGCTGCGCTGGTCGCCCAGGGTGGTCAGCGCGGTTTCCAGCGTGGCCACGCGCGGCTGCAGGCTGGCGATACTCTGGTTGTCGGCGGCGCTGCGTTGCTCCTGCTGCCACTGGCGCCAACCGACGTAGCCGGAGGCGCCTATCGCAAGCAGCGCCAGCAGCACCGCCAGTGCCAGGCTGCCGCCACCGCGGTGCGGCACAGGTCGCGCCGGTCGCGTGGCGCGCATGGGTGGATCGATCGGCGCGGCGCCGGTCGCAGCGGCATCGTGACGGGCGCCCTCGGGCGCGGTGGACTCGCTCGGCTGGTCTACGTTGCTCATGCGCGCATGCTAGCAGCCCGTACGCTCGCGTTCGTAGCAAACCGGCGTGAAAGGCTCAGCCCGCGCGGGCGGCCGCGTCGAGCAGGTCCGCCGCCAGCGCCGAGGCGGCCGGCACGATGCGCGCGAAGCCGGCCGCACGCGCCGCCGCCGCCAGCCGCTCGCTGCTGACCACCGCGGTCGCCGCACTCAACCGCGCCCACGCTGCCGCCGGCAGTCCCTGCTGCAGGTGATGCAGCGCCTCGGCGCTGGACAGCAGCACCCGCGCCGAAGCCGGCAAGCGCAGCAACGCCTCGACGTGGCGCCGGTCCAGCCGCGGCGGCAACCGCCGGTAGACATGCACCTCCTGCAACTGCGCGCCGCGCGCAGCAAGCTGTTCGCGCAGCACGCCGCGACCGCCGGGCGCACCGACCAGCGCCACCCGGCGACCGCGCAGTTCGCGCAAGCCGGGATGTTCGAGCAGGCCTTCGCTGTCCTGCCGCTGCGGCGCCAGCGGCGCGGCGACGCCGTGCCGGCGCAAGGCCCGCACGGTGCCTTGCCCTACCGCCAGCACCGCGGCCGTGGTCCGCAGCGGCAACAAGGCGGCGGCGTGGCGCACCGCGGCCGGACTGGTGAAGACGATCAGCTCCGCCGCCAGCGCCGCGCGCAGGCCGCGGCGCGCGGCGTCGGCATCCGCCACGCTGCGCAGGCTCAGGCCCGGCAGCAGCAGCGGCACGCCGCCGAGCGCGCGGACCCGACGCGCCAATGGCGACGCGGTGCCGGCCGGGCGGGTGATCACCACGGTGCGGCCGCGCAGATCCGGCTGGTCCCGAGAGAGTTGTCGTGCGGCCGTGGTCATGGCCCCAGTGTAGCGGCCGCCCTACACTGACGGGCTTCCTCCCCCGGAATCCCGACCACGTGAGCCGCACCGACGACGCCACTTTGCACGCGCAACAGCTGATCGCCTTCATCCGCGACGAAATCCCGCTGGCCCGCGCGATGGACCTGCAACTGGCCGATTGCGACGACGACCGCCTGAGCCTGCGCGTGCCGCTGGCGCCGAACGTCAACGACAAGGGCTGCGCGTTCGGCGGCAGCCTGGTCAGCCTGATGACGCTGAGCGGCTGGGCGCTGGTGGAACTGGCGCTGCGCCGGCGCGGGCTGGACTGCGACGTGTTCGTCGCCGAGTCGAGCGTGCGCTACCTGGCGCCGCTGTGGCAGGACTTCCACAGCGAGGCGCGGCTCGCCGCCGGTGCCGACTGGGCCACGTTCTTCGGCACGCTCGCTGCACGCGGCAAGGCGCGCATCGGCGTCGATTGCATGGTGCCCGACGAACACGGCGCGGCGGCCTGCACGCTGGGCGCGCGCTTCGTCGCCAAGCGTCGCGGCTGAAGTCGCGCGTCGCCACTTGGTGCAGAATGGCCGGATCGTCATCGGGAGAGGAGCCACCCATGCGTCGCCGCCTGAGCATTCTCGTCGTCGCGTTGTCCGCGCTGCTGCTGGCCGGCTGCGCCACCAAGACCCGCAGCGACGCGCTGACCACCACGCTGAAGGCCTATGGCAGCACGCTGCGCTGGGGCGATTTCCGCAGCGCCGCGCAGTTCGTCGACCCGGCGGTGCGCGCCGCCCACCCGCTGACCCCGCTGCAGCTGGCGCGCTACCAGCAGGTGCGGGTGAGCGAGTACGACGACGGCGCCGGCCCGGTGCCGAGCGGCGACTTCGACGTGCAGCAGACCGTGCTGATCAACCTGGTCAACATCCACACCCAGTCCGAGCGCAGCGTGGTCGACCACCAGCGCTGGCACTACGACGAGCAGGCCAAGCGCTGGTGGCTGACCAGCGGCCTGCCGGACATCACCCAGGACTGAACCGCGCCACTGGCGGCATATCCGTATAATCGCCGGTTTACCCGAATCGGTGCGATCAACGCATCTGTGGACTGACGATGAACGATTTCCTGCACAAGCTGCCCGAATTTGTCGGCAACCATGCGGCCTTGTCGGCCCTGTTCGTGATCCTGCTGCTGGCCTTGATCGTGCTGCAGGTCAGCACGCTGTTCAGCAAGGTCAAGGAACTCAGCCCGGCCGGCCTGACCCAGCTGATCAACCGCGAGAACCCGCTGCTGATCGATCTGTCGGCGATCGCCGAGTTCGAGAAGATGCACGTGCCCGGCGCCCGCCACGTGGCGATGAGCCAGTTCGACCCCGAGCACAAGGACCTGGCCAAGGCGAAGGAGCTGCCGGTGGTGGTGATGGACAAGGACGGCCGCGGCAATGCGCTGAAGGCCTCGCAGCGGCTGGCCAAGGCCGGCTTCGGCAAGGTCTACATCCTCGGCGGCGGCGTGCTGGCCTGGCACGCGGCGCAGCTGCCGGTGGCCAAGGGCAACAAGTAGGCGCGCGCATCGCGCACGACTCCCGACTCCCTGATCCCAGTTCGAAAGCATCGCCCGCGAGCGGGCTCCTTATGTGTCGATTCTGGTCCGCGACTGGACGAGAATCGCCGACTGATCATCGGTGGGAACGGGGTGACGCCGTCGGGCTCCCTTGGCTTTGCGCCAGCGCCGTAGATTCGCGCCCCCG
>JANJTA010000022.1 GCA_024711345.1 Rhodanobacter sp.
CGACGCGAATACAACGAAGAGAGACCAAAGGCCGCCCTCAGCGGGATGACGCCAGCTGCCTATGCACAGCACTTGGCAAAGACAGATACGATCAGCCCCGGACTCTAAACCCGACCGCTACTGAAAGCGGGGGGACGTCGCGGGAAGACCAACGGGTTGTCGGAAACCGCGTTGGCTTCGATCTGCAGTGTGGTGGCTGCCTGGTTCAGTAGATCCAAACATGCCCCCATGACTTGAGGCTGACAACGTAGGCTGTAGGGGTCCTGGACGCGCGTGTCGTTCTGTCGATGTGACTCGCGAATCGCGCTGCCCGCCAGCAATTGCCGGTAAAACCCAGCGACACGTATCTGGCCAGGCTGGCCACGCACGATATGGATGCGGGGATCGAAGGGTGTGTCCGAGCCGGCAGCCGCGTCGACCGTGAGCGAGCCGGCGACCACGGCCGCGGAAAACGCCTGCTCGGCGGCAAACAATGCCATCAGTGCAATGCCGGTGGAGACTTGGGTGCCGTTGAGCAGGGCCAGGCCCTCTTTGGCGGCCAGGCGTATCGGCGTGATACCGGCCTGCACCAGGGCATCTGCGGCCGGCATCCGCACGCCGTTCACGCGCACGTCGCCTTCGCCCATCGCGGCCAGGGTCAGGTGAGCCAGGGGGGCCAGGTCGCCCGAGGCACCGACGGAACCTTGTGCGGGGATACAGGCGTATATCTGCGCGTTATGCAAGGCAACGAGTGTCTGCACTACCTCCCAGCGCACGCCTGAATAGCCGCGAGCCAGGGAGACGATCTTCAGCACCAGGATCAGTCGGACAGCGGCATCTTCGAGCAAGCGGCCCACTCCTGCAGCGTGGGAGCGCACGAGATTGGTCTGTAATTGCTCAAGTTGGTCGTCAGCAATCTGGACGTGGGCAAGCTTGCCGAAGCCGGTATTGATGCCATACACCGGCACACCTGCGGTGACCACGGTTTGTACAGTGGCGGCGGCTGCGCGTACTGATGCTTCGCACTCTGGCGTCAGTTCGATCGGTGTGTGCGAAGCGGCGAGACCGCGCAATTGAGCCAGCATCAGCCGGCCGGGAGTAAGAGTCAGCATGGGATGATCATCCGGTGATGGCGGGCAGATTCAGGCTGTGTTCGCGTGCGCACTGCAACGCGGTTTCATAGCCGGCGTCGGCATGGCGCATGACGCCGGTTGCCGGGTCGTTCCAAAGCACGCGCTCCAGGCGTCTGGCTGCTGCATCTGTGCCATCGCAGACAATCACTACGCCCGAGTGCTGCGAGAAGCCCATGCCGACGCCGCCACCGTGGTGCAGGCTGACCCAGGTGGCACCACCAGATGTGGCCAGCAATGCGTTGAGCAGCGGCCAATCGGAAACGGCGTCGGATCCGTCGCGCATGGCTTCGGTTTCACGATTGGGGCTGGCGACCGAGCCGCAATCAAGGTGATCGCGACCGATGACGATGGGTGCTGTTAGCTCTCCGGTGCGCACCATCTCGTTGAAGGCCAGGGCCGCGCGATGGCGCTGACCCAGGCCGAGCCAGCAAATACGTGCTGGCAGGCCTTGGAAAGCGATGCGATCGCGCGCTTGATCCAGCCAGTCATGCAGGTGTGCATCCTCCGGAAAGAGTTCCTTGATCTTCGCATCGGTGCGATAGATGTCTTCCGGGTCCCCGGACAGCGCGACCCAGCGGAACGGCCCTTTGCCCTGGCAAAACAGCGGACGAATGCAGGCTGGCACGAAGCCGGGAAAGGCAAACGCGTCCTGGACGCCTTGATCCAACGCGACTTGGCGGATGTTGTTGCCATAGTCGATCGTCGGTACTCCCATGCGATGGAAGGCCAGCATTGCGCTGACATGCGTTGCGCAACTGGCGGCAGCGGCCTGGGTCAGCGCCTGTTGCTCCGATGGAGTGCCACGGCGAGCGGCTTCCCACTGCGCAAGCGTCCAGCCAGCGGGCAGATAACCGTTGATCAGATCGTGTGCCGAGGTCTGGTCGGTGACGGCACTGGGACGCGCTGTGCCGGCATGCGCAAGCTCAGCGAAGCGAGGCATGAGATCGGCGGCGTTGCCAAGTAGGCCGACCGAGACAGGCGTGGTTGCGTTTTCGACGATCGCCAAGGCTTCTTCAATGGTGTGCGCCTTGTGGTCGAGGTAGCGTGTGCGCAGACGGAAGTCGATACGCGACTCCTGGCACTCGATCACGATACAGCTGGCGCCGGCCAGCACGGCGGCGAGCGGTTGCGCGCCACCCATGCCGCCCAGGCCGGCGGTAAGAATCCACTTGTCCGACCAGTCACCTGCGTAGTGTTGGCGCCCAAGCTCGACAAAGGTTTCGTAGGTGCCCTGCACGATGCCTTGCGAGCCGATATAGATCCAGGACCCGGCCGTCATCTGGCCGTACATCATCAAACCCTTGCGATCGAGCTCGTTGAAGTGATCCCACGTAGCCCAATGCGGTACCAGGTTGGAGTTGGCCAGTAGCACTCGCGGAGCATCGACGTGGGTACGGAAGACACCCACGGGTTTGCCGGATTGCACCAGCAATGTCTGGTCGTCCTCCAGCATGCGCAGCGACTCAAGAATGAGGTCGAAGCAGCGCCAGTCTCTTGCGGCACGACCGATCCCTCCGTAGACCACGAGGTCTTCCGGTCGCTCGGCCACGTCCGGATCGAGATTGTTCTGCAGCATTCGGTAGGCCGCTTCAGTTAGCCAGTTCTTGCAGGTCAGTGTGGTACCGCGCGGCGCCCGCACCGTGCGCGGGCCCGACTTGGGCATGGCAAGCGTATCCATGAGTGTTTCCTTCAGGGGGTTTTGAAGTCGCCGGCATTGAAGGCACCGACGAAGCGGAACTTGCCGGCCGGGTAGCTGAGGCGAACGTAGCTGGCGACATGGTCGTGCGACCAGGTGCGGCGTGTCAGTGTCAGCAATGGACTGCCCGGCTCGACAGCAAGCAGACGCGCCAGTCGTTTGCTCGCGGCCTCGGCCTCGATTGCATGCTCGATTCGCTGCAAGGGTGCCGTGCGCATCAGGTACTGATGCGGAATTTCCTTGTAGAAATCGATCTCCAGATAGTCCGGCGCGCAGACCGGATTCACGAAGCGGTCTTCCAGCTGAAGCGGTTCATCATCGGCCCGATGCAGCAGGCGTGAATGGTAGAGCTCGGTTCCGGTAGGCAGGGCGAATTGGCGCGCCGTGACGGGGCGCGCGGAAACAAGTTCACGGATCAAGATCTCCACGGTATGTTTCTGTCCGCGCGAGATGATTTCATCTCGGATGCTGCGTACTTCGAACATCGCCGACTCGGCCTTGCGTTCGGCTACAAACGTTCCCGCACCCTGCGTGCGGGTGACCATGCCGGCATCGGCCAGTTCGCGCATGGCGCGGTTGACGGTCATGCGGGAGATGCCAAACTTGGAAACCAGTTCGTTCTCGCTGGGCACCCTACTCAGTGGCGGCCAGTCGCCGTTGGTAATGTGGCGCAGGATATGGTGCTTGAGTTTGAGGTATTGCGGCGGACGTTGGTTCATCGTTACAGCATCGCATGTCTATACAACTCGTGGAAGTCGTCGTTGCATGTCGATCGATACGTTGCAGCCAAGGGTTGACAGGCTGAATTTAGGCATGGTACTAGATGGTATAGACAACTTTGGGTCAGCCGCCACACCATGCCCACTTACGCCCTACTGTTGCGGTGCCTTCTGGTTGCGGCTTTTTGCCTCAATGCCAGTGCAACGCAATGGCGCTCGACGGCGATGGCTGGGGTACAGGTTCAACACGCCCAGAGCAGCGATCGTTCGATCGTGCATGACAGCGGATGTGACAGCAGTGCTGGCTCGGGGCACGAGCGCAAGGCGGCTACGGATTGTGACTGCACCCAAGGATGCACTTGCATGTGCGTATCTCCGGTCGCATCCGTCGATCAAGCTGTAGTGTTTTCTGCCCAGCACGCTCTCGATGCGCATCCCTCCGCGATGGCAGTCACGCATACCGTCCGAACGGCCATCTCCTCCGTCTTCCGACCCCCTATCGGTTGATCTCGTCGGCCGCCCTCCGTGGCGGCATGTATTGCCCGAGCAATTTTCTGTCGCGCAGTTGCGCAGGCAGTGCTGTAGGCGTTCGCCGATCAGATCATTCCAGACCGAGTTAGGGGAGTTCCTCCATGTCTTACAAGCGCAATCACCTTGCGCTGGCTATCGGCGCGCTATTGTCCGCCGGTTTTGCCAGCACCACCTTCGCCCAGTCCACCGACACACCGCCCTCCTCGTCGCAGGCCACCAATCTTGATGCGGTTGCGGTGACGGGCAGCCATATCAAGGGGGCCGAAATCTCCGGCGTCGGCCCGGTAACCGTCATTGATGCTGACGAAATCGCACGTTCCGGCGTGGTGTCGGTGGAAAATTTGCTTCAGCGATTGCCTGCTTCGGCCGGTTTTGCGGGCAACCAGACCAATGCTTATTGGGCCGACAATGGCTACGGCACTACGCAGGTGAACCTGCGTGGCCTCGGCATCAACCGGACACTGGTTCTGCTCAACGGTCGACGCGTCGTCAACGGAGGTACTGGAGCCAACAGTTCGGTCGACCTGAACATCATCCCCGTGGCGTTGATCGATCGCATCGAGGTTCTGAAGGATGGCGCATCGGCGATCTACGGCGCCGACGCGGTGGCCGGCGTAGTCAACATCATCACCAAGAAGAAATTCAACGGTGTCGAGGCGTCGGTTCGCTACGGTCAGACCTTCCAACAGGACGGTGACGAGAAGGCCGTCGATCTGGCTTGGGGGATGAGTTCTGATCGAGGCTCGCTGATGGCGGCGATCAACTACGCCGAAACCGGGACAGTCAACATGGCGGATCGCGCGCCGTGCTCACTTGGCGAGGACGGTGGAAAGCTCGAATGCGTCGGCAGCTCCTCCACGATCGGTGGTCGCGCCTTGCTAGCTGATGGTCGGAGAGTCAATTTCAATCAGGATCCCAATGGCGCGGCCAACGCCTTCCATACCTACTCACCGGCGAAGGACAACTACAACTCCAATCCGTACCTCAATGCGGTCAATCCGATCAAGCGTTTGAGCCTCAGTTCGTTCGGTAATTTCGCGTTGACGGACGAGGTTCGCGTGTTTACCGAATTGATGTATACAAATCGGCGTTCGGATCAGCTCGCCACGCCAGGCGCAATAGGCATATACCGCCCCATTCGTATCGCTGCGAATCATCCGACCAATCCGACGGGTCAGGATCTTTTGTTGCAGCGTAGAAGGTTGCAGGAGCCGGGTCCCCGTCACTTCTATCAGGACGTCAACACTTTTCGCACGGTGGTAGGACTGGAAGGTCGGATCGGGACCCGCTGGGATTGGTCCGCAGCGCTGAACTGGGGGCGCAGTACCGGCGTCGACGGCTCGACCAACATTGCCAATCTGGATCGCGTCGATCAGACGTTGAACACGAGCATCTGCAGCAATGCGCCCGGTGCGGATATTCCCTGCGGCAACTACCTCGGCTATGGCAACCTGACTCCCAAGGTGCTCGACTACATTCTTTTCAAGAGCCGTGACAATGGTGGCAACGATCAGAAGAGCTTCACGGCGAACGTCAGTGGCGAGCTCTTTGAGCTGCCTGCTGGCTTTGTCGGCGTGGCTACCGGCGTCGAGATTCGCAAGGAACGCGGTTGGCGTGACCCGGATCAACTCACGGTGCTGGGCATCGCCAATACCAACAAGCAGGATCCGATAGCGGGCGAATACATGGCCAAGGAGGCCTTCGCCGAAGTCGCGGTTCCACTGTTGCAGGACAAATTTCTCGCACAGTCATTGAACCTCAACGCAGCAGCGCGGTATTCCAGCCGACGTCCCCCCGCCTTTGAGTAGCACATCGGTTTGGAGTCCAATCCCCCATCCGAAGGAGATTGGACGTGAAGAAGCGCTTTTCCGAAGAGCAGATCATCGGCTTCCTGCGTGAGGCGGAGGCCGGCCTGGCAGTGAAG
>JANJTA010000026.1 GCA_024711345.1 Rhodanobacter sp.
GCCGCCCGGACCGGTCACCCCGTGCAGGTCGATGTTGTGCGGCATCTTGCTGTCCGGCGCGTTCTTCAGGTGGAACTCCACCGTGTCGCCCTGGCGCACCCGGATGAAGCTGCCCGGCACGGTGCCGCCGAAGGTCCAGAAAGTGTAGCTGACGCCTTCGGAGATCGGCATCTCCTTCTCCACCACCTCCAGCTCCACGATCACCTTCGCCGGGTAGTTGCGGTTGACCGGCGGCGGCACGTGTGGCGGGCTGGTCAGCACCGCGTGGATCGGCTCGCCCTGCGGCGGGCCGAAGTCGCCGCGGGTGAAGTGTTCCGCCGACGAGCTAGTGGCCGGGGCCGCCTCCGTCTTGGCGGTGGCCTGCGGCTTGTCCGAACAGGCCGTCAGCGCCAGCATGGCGGTCGCGGCGAGGGCGAGAAACGGTGAACGTAGCATGGGCGGTCTCCGTGAGTTCTTGCGAATCCTAGCCTAGGCGATCGCCCAATTGGGCTACTGACCTGGGTCAAGCCGGAGTCCGCCGGAACCGCACTGCGTCACCCTGCCGCGGCACGCCCTCACCCAGGCTTGCCGTCCGCCCGCGGCGTCAGGTAAATCCAGGCCGAGCGCAACACCCACGGCAGGAACGCCAGCAGCCAGCCGTAGGCGGCGATCACCAGCCACAGGTAGACATCCCCGCCCAGCTCGGCACGGATGCGCAGCAGCGCCACCACCTGCAGCAGGGCGAAGCACAGCCACGCCACCTTGCCCATCTGCATCGGTCGGCCGGAGTGGCCCTGGGTCACCCGCGTCACCATGGCCACCAGCATCGAGCCGAAGAAGCCGATCGCCAGCGCGTGCAGCGGCGCGCGGCCGAGGATGTGTTGCCCGCTGGTCGCGTACACCACGTCCTGCACCGCGTACAGCACGAACGCCACCGGCAGCCACGCGAAGGCCAGGTGCAGCACGGCCAGGATGCCTGGGCGCATGGCCCGCCAGGGCCGCCAGCTCAGCGAATGCCACGCGAACACCAGCGCCAGCGGCACGTCGACCAGCCACAGCCAGCCCAACGCGCCGCGCCATTCCAGCAGCAGGTGCGCCAGCAGCAGCACCCACACCACCGGCATGCTCCAGTTCGGCCGGATCACCTCGTAGCCTTTCACGATGTTGCCGGTGAAGAACGGCAGCATGCGGTGCATCACCGAAAAATAGATCGGCAGCAGCAGGCCATAGGTGCCCAGCTTGATCGCCAGCAGCGCGCAATCCGCCGGCGCGCCGAACAGGTAGACCAGGAATACCGCCAGCCCCAAGCAGCCCAGGCTCAACGCCATCAGACAGGAACGCGCATGACCCTTGCGCTCGGCCACCGAGGCGCGCAGCACGCCTCCCAGCGTCCACACGCCGACCAGGTAGCCGGCCAGCATCACCGCGATGCCCAGCTTCAGCAGCCACGGCAGGTCGAGCAGGCCCACGTTCGCCAGCACGTAGCCGCCGAACACGCAGCCGGCGACCGGCAGGAAGCGCGTGCGCGGCAGATCGGGGCGGCCCAGCCACTTGGGAAACGTGGTCATCAGGAAGCCGAACATGAACAGCGGGAACAGGCCGTACTGGATCAGCATCGCGTGCGCCCAGCCCGGCGGGATCGACGGCTGCGGCCAGCCGGCCAGGCCGAAGCGCATCCAGGTCAACTCCACCGCCCACCAGGTCATGCTGAGCAGCACCGCGATGGTGCCGGCCAGGAACAGCGGCCGATGCGGAGCGGCGGCCAGCAAGGCGGTCAATTGTGGCGGCGCGGCCACCGTTGCCGCAGAAGATCGTGATTCAGCCATGCCGACGCCAACCCGAACGAGAATGATTCGCCATGGTGGCAGGGTAGCACCGGCGTGGGCACTGATCTGGGTCAGCCGGCCGCAGCGCCTCGCGACGCCTACTCCGGCAGCAGCGCCTGCCCGATCTCGCGCAGCTTCTTCGGGTTCAGCAGTTCCAGCTCGCGCCCCTCGATCTCGATCAACTGCTGGCTGCGGAAGCGGCTGAGCACGCGGCTGACGGTTTCCGCGGCCAGGCGCAGGTAGTTGGCGATGTCGCCGCGCGACATGCTGAGGTGGAAGCGCGTGGCGGAGAAGCCGCGCACGGCATAGCGTCCGGCCAGATCCATCAGGAACGCGGCGACGCGCTCGTCGGCGCTGTGGTCGCCGGCGAGCAGGCTGGCCGTGCCCAGCTCCTTGCTCAGCATGCGGAACAGGTGCTGCTGCACGGCGGGGATGCGCGAGGCCAGCGCGCTCATCGCAGGGAACGAGAAGCGGCAGAAGTAGGCGGTATCCAGCGCCACCGCGTCGCAGGGGAAATGCTCCGGGTAGATCGCGTTGAGGCCGATCACCTCGCCCGGCAGGTAGAAGCCCAGCACCTGCTCGCGGCCCTCCTTGTCGACCATGCGGGTCTTCACCGTGCCGGCGCGCACGGCGAAGATCGCGCGGAACGGGTCGCCGGTGCGGAAGATGTGCTCGCCCGCGCGGAACGGGCCCACGTGCTCGACCAGGCATTGCAGCTCGGCCAGTTCCGGCTTGTCGTAGCCGGCCGCGATGCAGGCGCTGGAGAACGCGCAGGTGCCGCAGAAGCGCGTCTCGTCGCCGTCGTCGGCAATCGGGCTGGGCGGCTCGGGCAGACGCCCTGCCAGGGGCTTGGATGGCATGATGGTGATGGGCTGCCGGGTTGGGGCTGCGTGGATCAGATCACGCGCGAATAGCGTGGGGCCTGTGCCGCGTCGTCCAGATAGGCGTCGAAGCACATGGCGATGATACGCAACAGCAGCCGCCCCCGCGAGGTGACCCGGATCTCGCGCGGAGTTTCCGTGACCAACCCATCCTCGACCAGCGCCGCCAGGCGCTGCCGCTCGCGCGCGAAGTACTCGTCGAACAGCAGGCGGTGACGCGCGCCGAACGCCTGCTTGTCCACGTTGCCGTGGCACATCAATTCGTTGATCAGTTCGCGCCGGATCAGGTCGTCCTCGTCCAGCTGCAGCCCGCGCATCAGCGGCAGGCGGCCGGCGTCCAGCGCGGCGTAGTAGCCGATCAGGTCGCGCGCGTTCTGGCTGTAGCTGTCGCCGATGCGGCCGATCGCGCTGACGCCCAGGCCCACGATGTCGCAGTCGCCGTGGGTCGAGTAGCCCTGGAAGTTGCGTTGCAGCGTGCCGGCACGCTGCGCCAGCACCAGCTCGTCGCTGGCCTTGGCGAAATGGTCCATGCCGATGTAGACGTAGCCGGCCGCCGACAGGTGCTCCAGCGCGCGGCCGAACAGCGCCAGCCGGGTGGCGGCGTCGGGCAGGTCGGCGGCGTTGATCTGCCGCTGCGCCTTGAACATCTCCGGCAGGTGCGCATAGCCGTACACCGCCACCCGATCCGGGTTCAGCGCCACCACCTGGTCCAGCGTGCGGCTGAAGCCGTCCACCTGCTGGAACGGCAGGCCGTAGATCAGGTCGACGCTGGCCGAGCGGAAACCTGACGTCCGCGCCGCCTCGATCACCTCGCGGGTCTGCTCGAAGCTCTGGATCCGGTTCACCGCCTTCTGCACCACCGGATCGAAATCCTGGATGCCCACCGAGAGCCGGTTGAAGCCCAGCTCGCCCATGGCGCGGATGTAGGCGGCGTCGGCGAAGCGCGGGTCGATCTCGATGCCGTACTCGCGGTCCGCCGCGTGGCTGAAGCTGAAATGCCGCGCCAGCGATTCCAGCAGTTCGCCCATGTGCGCGATGTCGAGGAAGTTCGGCGTGCCCCCGCCGAAGTGCAGCTGGCGCACCGGGCGGTCGCGGTCGAACAGCGGCGCGATCAGCTCGATCTCGCGGTACACCCGTTCCAGGTAGCGGTCGGCCTGGGTCACGTCGCGGGTGATCACCCGGTTGCAGCCGCAGTAGAAGCACGGGCTCATGCAGAACGGCACGTGCACGTACACCGACAGCGGACGCGGGATCGGCTCCTCGTTGGAAGCACGGATCACCGCACGCAGGGCCGCCTCGTCGAACTCGGCCTTGAACTGCGGCGCGGTCGGGTAGCTGGTGTAGCGCGGCCCGGCCACGTCGTAGCGGGCGATCAGCGCCGGGTCGAATTCGGGAGGAACGATGGGAATGGCCATGCTGCCGAGTCTGTCGGGGGGCCTGTCAGGATGCCTTGATCCGGGTCAATTCGCACGCCGGTCGCGGCGACCTGCCGCAGCACCGGCGGCGCGGCTCAGTGCCGGTACGCTTCGATGCGCTGTTCGATGGCGCCGAAGATGGAGGCGCCGGCGGCATCGGTGACGTCGATCTTCAGGCGGTCGCCGAACTTCAGGAACGGCGTGCTCGGATGCCCGTCACGCAGGGTTTCCACCGTACGTTGCTCGGCCAGGCAGGAGGCGCCCTTGCCGGTGTCCTGGTTGGCGATGGTGCCGGAGCCGACGATGGTGCCGGCGGTCAGCGGCCGCGTCTTCGCCGCGTGGGCGACCAGTTCGGCGAAGCTGAACTGCATGTCCACGCCGCACTCGGCTTCGCCGAACCAGGCGCCGTTGAGCCAGGTGCGCATCGGCAGGTGCAGCTTGTCGCCAGCCCAGGACGCGCCCAGCTCGTCCGGCGTCACCAGCACCGGCGACAGCGCCGAACGCGGCTTGCTCTGCAGGAAGCCGAAGCCCTTGGCCAGCTCGGCCGGAATCAGCCCGCGCAGGCTGACGTCGTTGATCAGCCCGACCAGTTGGATGTGTTCCGACGCCTCGGCCGGCGTGGCCGCCATCGGCACGTCGTCGGTGACCACCACCACCTCGGCTTCCAGGTCGATGCCGTAGTCCTCGCTGGGCACCAGCACCGGGTCGCGGGGGCCAAGGAAGCCGGCACTGGTGGCCTGGTACATCAGCGGGTCGGTGTAGAAGCTGGCCGGCACCTCGGCGCCGCGCGCCTTGCGCACGCGCTCCACGTGCGGCAGATAGGCGCTGCCGTCGACGAACTCGTAGGCGCGCGGCAGCGGCGCGGCAAGCATCGCCACGTCCAGCGCGAACGCGCCCGCCGCGGTGCCGGCATTCAGCGCGTCGGACAGCGCGTTCAGCCGCGGCGCGGCGTTCGACCAGTCGTCCAGCGCCGCCTGCAGCGTCGGCGCGATGCCGTCCGCCTTCACCGCGCGGGAAAGATCGCGGCTGACCACCACCAGCGTGCCGTCGCGGCCGCCATCCTTGAGAGATCCGAGTTTCATCGTGCTGCCTTGTGCCTGCTGCGTGGAGGGAGCGCCGTCACGGCGTGAAATGCTTGCCGATATCCTGCCAGCAACGGTAGTAGTCGCGCTGCAGTTGCGGCGCCTCCAGCGCCTGGCGGGTGGGACGGATCACCTTGCGCGTCTCGAACATGAAGGCCATGGTGCCGCCGATCACGTCCGGCTTCGACAGGTCGGCCTTCGACGCCTTTTCGAAGGTGGCCGCGTCCGGGCCGTGACCGCTCATGCAATTGTGCAGGCTGGCGCCGCCGGGCACGAAACCCTCGGCCTTGGCGTCGTACACGCCGGTGATCAGGCCCATGAACTCGCTGGCCACGTTGCGGTGGAACCACGGCGGGCGGAAGGTGTGCTGCGCCACCAGCCAGCGCGGCGGGAAGATCGCGAAGTCCATGTTGGCCGTGCCGGGCGTGTCGCTGGCCGAGGTCAGCACGGTGAAGAGGCACGGATCGGGGTGGTCGACGCTGATCGAGCCGATGGTATTGAAGCGGCGCAGGTCGTACTTGTACGGCGCGTAGTTGCCGTGCCAGGCCACCACGTCCAGCGGCGAGTGGCCGATTGCGGCCGTCCACAGCGTACCCTGGAACTTGGTCACCAGTTCGAACGCGCCCTCGACGTCCTCGAATGCCGCCACCGGCGTGAGGAAGTCGCGCGCATTGGCCAGCCCGTTGGAGCCGATCGGGCCCAGCTCCGGCAGGCGCAACAACGCGCCGAAGTTCTCGCAGACGTAGCCGCGGGCCTCGCCGTCGGGCAGCTCGACGCGGAAACGCACGCCGCGCGGGACCACCGCGATCTCCTGCGGCTCGATCTCGAGCACGCCCAGCTCGGTGGCCAGGTGCAGCCGGCCCTGCTGCGGCACGATCAGCAGCTCGCCGTCGGCGTTGCAGAAGAAGCGGCCCTGCATCGAGCGATTCGCCGCGTAGAGGTGGATGCCGATGCCGCCCTGCTCGGCCGCGCCGCCGTTGCCGGCGATCGTCACCAGGCCGTCGAGGAAGTCGGTGGGCTTTGCCGGTGCCGGCCAGGGATCCCAGCGCAGCTGGTTCGGCGTGGCCGGCGCCTCGTCGAAGCGGTTGTGGAAGTGCTCGTGCGCCAGCGGCGCGAACGGCTCGTGCACCGCCGCCGGACGGATCCGGTACAGCCAGCTGCGCCGGTTCAGGTGCCGCGGCGCGGTGAACGCGGTGCCGGACAACTGCTCGGCGTACAGCCCGTGCGCCACGCGCTGCGGCGAGTTCTGGCCGACCGGCAGCACGCCGGGCATCGCCTCGCTGGCGAATTCGTTGCCGAAGCCGGATTGGTAGCCCTTGCCCACGATCGTTGCCATGCACCGCTCCTTCAGAGGAAACCGCGCTTCATCTGGTCGCGCTCGATCGACTCGAACAGCGCCTGGAAGTTGCCTTCGCCGAAACCCTCGTTGCCCTTGCGCTGGATGATCTCGAAGAAGATCGGGCCGATCGCGTTCTGGGTGAAGATCTGCAGCAGCTTGCGCTGCTTCGTCTCCGGGTCGGCGTCGATCAGGATCTTGTTCCTCGCCAGCCGCGGCACGTCCTCGCCGTGGTTGGGGATGCGCTGGTCGATCACGTCGAAGTAGGTGTCCGGCGTGTCGAGGAATTCCACGCCGGCGGCGCGCATCGCCTCCACCGTGGCGTAGATGTCGTCGGTGAAGCAGGCGATGTGCTGGATGCCTTCGCCGTGGTAGGCGTCGAGGTATTCGTTGATCTGGCTCTTCGGGTCGCTCGACTCGTTCAGCGGGATGCGCACGATGCCGTCCGGCGCGGTCATCGCCTTGGACACCAGGCCGGTCTTGGCGCCCTTGATGTCGAAGTAGCGGATCTCGCGGAAGTTGAACAGCTTCTCGTAGTAGTCCGACCACTTCTGCATGTTGCCGAAATGCAGGTTGTGGGTGAGGTGGTCGATGAAGGTGAGGCCGAACCCCTTGGGGTTCGGCTCGGCACCGGGGATCGGCGCGTAGTCGGCGGCGTAGGCGTCGCCCGCGCGCGGCACCAGGTACAGCATGCAGTCGCCGATGCCCTTGACCACCGGCACCGCGATCGCCCGGCTGCCCGGCTTGTGCGTGACCGCCTCGCCGCCGTTGGCCAGCACCGCCGCCTCGACGTCGGCCACCGGCTTGCTGAAACGGATCGCGAAGCCGCAGGCGCTGGGGCCGTGCTTCGCGGCAAAATCGGCGGCGAACGAATCGGGATCCTCGTTGACCAGCAGGTTCACTCCGTTCTGCCGGTAGACGGTGATCGGGCGGGACTTGTGTTTCAGCACGGCGCTGAAGCCCATCCGCTGGAACAGCTCGTGCAGCTCGTGCGCGCGTCCGGCCGGGGCGGCGAACTCGACGAACTCGAAACCGTCGATGCCCATCGGATTCTCGAACGTGGTGACCTGCATGCCGGGATTGGGTTGGGCGTTCATGGCGCTCTCCTCTGAGTCGGTGCACGATGGCTGCACGCAAGCGTGCCACCCGCAAGATTGGCCTTGCGTTATAGTTTCATTTGAAACCATTTGCAAGGATCACCGCCGCAATGCCCGTCAAGCGCCCTCCCGTTTCCGCCAAGGCCGAGCACGCCCCGCTGCAGCTGGAGCATTTCCTGCCGTACCGGCTGTCGATCCTGTCCAACACGATCAGCCAGGCGATCGCCGACGACTACCAGCGCCGCTTCGACATCTCGGTGACCGAATGGCGGGTGATGGCCGTGCTGGCGCGCTACGCCGGCCTGTCCGCGCGCGAGGTGGCCGAGCGCACGGCGATGGACAAGGTGGCAGTGAGCCGCGCGCTGGCGCGGCTGGTCGAGGCCGGCCGGGTCGACCGCGCGGTGCACGACAACGACAAGCGCCGCTCGGTACTCAACCTCAGCAGCGCCGGTTGGGCGATCCACGACGTGGTCGCGCCGATGGCCCGCGCGCGCGAACGCGAAGCGCTGGCCAAGCTCGATGCGCAAGAGCGGCAATGGCTCACGCGCATCCTGGACAAGTTGCTGGCTTGAGCGCGGGCAGGGGGCGCAGGGAGCGTCAAGGCGCCGCCGGGGCGCTCCGGCCCCGCCTGTTTTCCCGCCTCAGCGCACCCCATGCATCAGCCGGTTGATCAGCGGGGAGATCGCCAGCAGCACGGCGCCCGAGCCCAGCAGTACCCAGAAACAGAAGCTGAAACCGGACAGCGCCGAGGCCACCGTCATGCCATGCGCGCCGCTGATCGAGCGCGCCACCAGGCCGGAGAAGTCGCCGCCGGCGGCCAGCGAGAGGAACCAGCCGCCCATCGCCAGGCCCACGAAGCGCGGCGGCGCCAGCTTGGTCACCATCGACAGCCCGATCGGCGACAGGCACAGCTCGCCCAGCGTCTGCATCACGTAGCACAGCACCAGCGGCCAGAACGGGATCAGCCCGGTGGGTCCCAGCAGCTCCTTCAGCGCATACACCAGCACCACGAAACCCAGCCCGTTGAAGATCAGTCCGAAGCCGAACTTGCGCGGAATCGACGGCTCCGCGTTGCGCCTGGACAGTGCGGCCCACACCAGCGCGACCAGCGGCGCGAACAGCAAAATCGCCAGCGGCGTCACCGACTGGAACCAGCCGACCGGGAAGATCCAGCCGCCGGGCATCTGCCGGTCCACCCAGTTCTCGGCGAGGAAATTGAGCGAAGTGCCGAACTGGAAGTAGAAGGTCCAGAACAGCACGCTGAAGCCGAACACGATCAGCATGGCGATCACGCGGTGCAGCTGCACGCGGTCGTGGCGCCGCGCCTCGACGATCAGCGCCGCCGCCACCCCGATGAACAATGCGCCAAGCAGCCACTGCAGGCCGTCGGCGCCGACGTAGGCCAGCAGCGCATAGATCAGCGGCACCGCCAGCGCCGCGCCGAGCAGCACCCACAGCACGCGGGCGCGGCTCTCCATGCCCGCCAGCGGTCGGCCCACGCCCTTCAGGCCGCGCCGGCCGAACCAGAACCACAGCAGGCTCAGCAGCATGCCCACGCCGGCGGCGGCGAACACCACGCGGTAGTTCTGCTGCATCGGCGTGTCGGTGAAGGTGGCGGCCATCCAGCCGGTGAGCAGCGGCGCCACGAAGGCGCCGGCGTTGATGCCCATGTAGAACAAGGTGAAGCCACGGTCGCGGCGCGGGTCGTCGCGACCGTAGAGCTGTCCCACCATGGTGGAGATGTTCGGCTTGAACAGGCCGTCGCCGGCGATCACCAGCGCCAGCCCCAGCAGCATCAGCGGCTTTTCCGGCAGCAGCAGGGTGAACAGGCCCGCCGCCATCACCGCCGCGCCAAGCAGGATCGAGCGCTGGTAGCCGATCACCCGGTCGGCCACGTAGCCGCCGAAGATCGAGGCGGCGTAGATCAGCGCGGTATACGCGCCGTAGATGCCGGCGGCCCAGCCCTGGCCCGAGGCGTCGCCGTGGAAGAACTGCGCCACGATGTACAGCACCAGCGCCCAGCTCACGCTGTAATAGGCGAAGCGCTCCCAGAACTCAGTCATGAACAGCATCCACAACGGGCGCGGATGGCCGAGCAGTTGCGGGTAGTCGGGCGTGCTCGCGGTGTCGACGGCGCTGCTGGTCTGGCTCATGCAATCCCCTCGTCGGCATGCGTCAGGCAGCCGCAAGCGCCCAGATGTAACCGGGCGCCGGGGATGGCGTCAATGTCTGCGAAGCGGGGAACAGGGAATCGGAAGCGCGACGCGCGCTTCGTTTTGCCTATTCCCCGCGCCTGGGTCGTCAGCGCACCCCGTGCATCAGCCGGTTGATCAGCGGCGCGACCAGGAACAGCGCGATGCCGCCGCCGAGCAGGATCCAGAAGCCCGTGGTGTAGCCGGCCAGCGCCGAGTCCACGGTCATGCCGGTCTCGCCGCTGACGTGACCGGCGAACAAGCCGGCGAGGTTGTTGCCGATCGCGGTGGACAGGAACCAGCCGCCCATGCCGAGGCCGACCAGCCGCACCGGCGCCAGCTTGGTCACCATCGACAGGCCGATCGGCGACAGGCACAACTCGCCGGCGGTCTGCAGCACGTAGCACAGCACCAGCGTCCACAGCGGAATCATGCCGTCGGCGCCGACCAGCGCCGACAGCGCATACATCAGCACCGCGAAACCCAGCGCGTTGCCGATCAGGCCCAGGCCGAACTTGCGCGGGATCGACGGCTCGGCGCCACGCTTGTCCAGCCAGCCCCAGGCCAGCGAGATCAGCGGCGCCAGCAGCACGATCGCCACCGGGTTGACCGACTGGAACCAGCCGATCGGGAACTCCCAGCCACCCAGGTTGCGGTCGACGATGTGCTGCGCGAGGAAGTTGAACGAGCTGCCGGCCTGCTCGAAGAACATCCAGAACAGCACGTTGAAGGTGAAGATGATCAACATCGCGATGACTCGCTGGATCTGCACGCGGCCGGTGCGGATCGCCTCGATCACCAGCATCACGCCCACGCCCAGGAACAGCACGCTCAGCAGCCACTGGATCGCCACCGCGCCGGCCTTGTCCATCAGCAGATAGACCAGCGGAATCGCCGCCAGCACGCCGAGCACCACGTACGCCACGCGCATGCGGCCACCCTGCTCCGGCGCCGGACGGCCGATCGGGCCGAGCTGGCGGCGGCCGAACCAGAACCACACCAGGCTGATCAGCATGCCCACGCCGGAGGCGGCGAACACCACGTGGTAGTTGTGGTGGCCGGGCGTGCCGAACACCTTGTTGGCGAGGATGCTGGTCAGCACCGGCGCAATCAGCGCGCCGGCGTTGATGCCCATGTAGAACAGGGTGAAGCCGCGGTCGCGGCGCGAGTCGCCCTGCGCGTAGAGCTGGCCGACCATCGAGGAGATGTTCGGCTTGAACAGACCGTTGCCGACGATGACGGTGGCCAGGCCGAGCATGAACACCGCATGGTTCGGCACCATCACCAGGAACAGGCCGGCCGCCATCACCACCGCGCCGAGCAGGATCGAGCGCTGGTAGCCGAGAATCTTGTCGGCCACGTAGCCGCCGAACACCGCGGTGGCGTAGACCAGCGCCAGGTAGGCGCCGTAGGTGCGGCTGGCGTCCGCCTGGCCGGCGTCGTTGCCGTCGTAGAACTGCGCCACGATGTACAGCGTGAGCGCCCAGCGCATGCCGTAGAACGCGAAGCGCTCCCAGAACTCCGACATGAACAGCATCCACAGCGGGCGCGGATGGCCCAGCAGCTGCGGGTAATCGGGTACCGGCCTGGCGTCGCCGGAGGTTGTGGTGTTGCCCATGCCTGTCCTCTGCTCTGTCGGTCGATCGAAAAATCTTGCGAACGGGCAGATGTAACCGCAGGGCGCGCATCCGTCAAATGCGCTGCAGCACGTCGCGCCGCTAGCTGCCCAGCAGCGTGCGCACTTCGATCAGCTCGGGGAAGAAGGTGAGATCCAGCGCCTTCTTCAGGAACGCCACGCCCGACGAACCGCCGGTACCGCGGCGGAAGCCGATGATGCGCTCCACCGCCTTCATGTGGCGGAAGCGCCACAGCTGGAAACTCTCCTCGATGTCCACCAGCGTCTCGCACAGGTGGAACTCGGCCCAGTGCTGCTCCGGCGCCTCGTAGATGCGGCGCAGCACCGGCAGCAGCGCCTCGCTGCGCTGCCACGGCTGGCTGACGTCGCGCTCCAGCAGCTCGCGCGGGACCGCGTGGCCGCGCCGCGCCAACCAGCGCAGCGCCTCGTCGTAGATGCCCGGCGCATGCAGTGTGTCGCGCAGGCCCTGCTGGATCGCCGGGTCGTGCTCGAACACCGCCAGCATGTCGGCGTTCTTGTTGCCCAGCAGGAACTCCACCGTGCGGTACTGCGCGCTCTGGAAGCCCGACGACGGCCCCAGCGCATCGCGGAAGGCGAGGTACTCGTGCGGCGTCATCGTCTCCAGCACCGCCCACTGCTCGAACAGCTGGCGCTGGATCTGCTTCACCCGCGCCAGCACCTTCAGCGCCTGATCGGCATGCTCCTCGCGCAGCAGGACCAGCGCGGCGCGCAGCTCGTGGATCAGGAGCTTCAGCCACAGCTCGGCCACGTGGTGCTGCACGATGAACAGCAGCTCGTCGTGGTAAGGCGGATCGGACACCGGCCGCTGCGCGGACAGCAGCGTCTCCAGCTGCAGATAGCTCGCATAGGTCATGCGCCCGGAAAGGTCGCGCTCGATGCCTGCCTCGAGCTCGCGCTGGTTGTCCGTCATGGTGCTCCCCGCACGGTGAAAACGCCGATGGTAATGGCTGCGCGTCAGACGGGTCCTGATCCGGGACAAGCACCCGCCATGCTGCCCGCCCGCGTGCGCGACGGACGCCTGATCCAGGGCAGGGCCGATACGCCCGCTCGCCGCTACCGTGGCCCGGCCAGCGGCCTGCCCGTACGCCTACGCATGCTGCGCTGTACCTTGCAGCGCAACATCCCCGCCTGCTATCAAGCGCGGTCTTGTGCGGTCGTTTGTGCCCCATGCGTCGGGACGAGGCCACCGCCAGCCACCTTCTTCTCCCACCCCCGGAGCGAGTCGTGACCATCGCCGCCAAGTTTGAAATCGAATACCTGCAGTACCTCGACGCCGAGGGCAAGCAGGTACGCAAGGACCTGCCCGAGTTCGCCAAGGATCTCGACCACATGGTCGAGCTGTACAAGCTGATGCTGTCCACCCGCGTGTTCGACGCCAAGTCGATCGCGCTGCAGCGCACCGGCAAGCTCGGCACCTACGCCAGCTGCCTCGGCCACGAAGCCGCGCACGTGGGCATCGGCAGCGCGATGAAGCCCGAGGACGTGCTGGCGCCGAGCTACCGCGAATACGGCGCGCAGCTGTACCGCGGCGTGCAGCCGCGCGAGGTGTACATGTACTGGGGCGGCGACGAGCGCGGCAACGACTACCAGAAGGAACCGGCGCGCCACGACTTCGCCTGGAGCGTGCCGATCGCCACCCAGTGCCTGCACGCGGCCGGCTCCGCGCTGGCGTTCAAGATCCGCGGCGAGAAGCGCGTGGCGGTGGCCACCATCGGCGACGGCGGCTCTTCCAAGGGCGACTTCTACGGCGCCATCAACATGGCCGGCGCACGCGAGCTGCCGCTGGTGATCGCCATCGTCAACAACCAGTGGGCGATCTCGGTGCCGCGCAAGATCCAGTCCGGCGCGCAGACGCTGGCGCAGAAAGGCATCGCCGCGGGCCTCTACTCGATCCAGGTGGACGGCAACGACATCATCGCCGTGCGCAAGGCGATGGAGGATGCGCTGGAGCGCGCGCGCAGCGGCCAGGGCGGCAGCGTGCTGGAACTGGTCACCTACCGTCTGGGCGACCACACCACCGCCGACGACGCACGCCGCTACCGCGGCAAGGACGAGGTCGACGAAGCCTGGGCCAAGGAGCCGATGAAGCGCCTGCGCAACTGGCTGGTGGCCAAGAAGGTGTGGGACGACGCGAAGGAAGAGGCCTGGAAGGCCGAATGCGACGACTGGATGGACAACGAGGTGAATGCCTACCTCGAAACGAAGACCCAGCCGGTCACGGCGATGTTCGACTACACCTTCGCCGAATTGCCCGCCGACCTCGCCAAGCAGCGCGACGCCGTCCTCGCGAACGAAAACAAGGCCCACTAAGTCATGGCACAGATCACTCTCATCGAAGCAGTCACCCAGGCGCTCGCCTACGAGATGAAGCACGACGACTCGGTCGTGGTGCTGGGCGAGGACGTGGGCGTCAACGGCGGCGTGTTTCGCGCCACCCAGGGCCTGCAGGAAAAATTCGGCGAATGGCGCGTGATCGACACGCCGCTGGACGAGATGACCATCGCCGGCGTCACCGTCGGCATGGCCGTGCAGGGCATGAAGCCGGTGGCCGAGGCGCAGTTCGAGGGCTTCATCTACCCGATGATGGAGCACATCGCCTGCCACGCCGCGCGCATGCGCAACCGCACCCGCGGTCGCCTCACCGTGCCGGCCGTGTGGCGCGCGCCGTGGGGCGGCGGCATCCGCGCGCCGGAGCATCACTCCGAGGCGAACGAGCACCTGTTCACCAACATCCCCGGCCTGCGCGTGGTGCTGCCCTCCTCGCCGGCGCGCGCCTACGGCCTGCTGCTGGCGGCGATCCGCGATCCCGACCCGGTGATCTTCTTCGAGCCCAAGCGCATCTACCGCCAGTACAAGGAAGAGGTGCCCGACGACGGCGAGGCACTGCCGCTGGACGTGTGCTTCGTGCTGCGCGACGGCACCGACGTCACCATCGTCAGCTGGGGTGCGCAGGTGAAGGAAGCGCTGGAGGCGGCCGACGCGCTGGCCGCCGAAGGCATCAGCGCCGAGGTGATCGACGTGGCCACGCTGACCCCGCTGGACTTCGACACCATTGCCGAGTCGGTGGCCAAGACCGGCCGCTGCGTGATCGTGCACGAAGCGCCAAAGACGGCCGGCTTCGGCGCCGAGATCGCCGCGCGCGTGGCGGAGGAATGCCTGTACGACCTGCTCGCCCCGGTCGAGCGCGTCACCGGCCCGGACACCCACATCCCGCTGTTCCGTCTGGAAATGAAATACCTGCCGAGCGCGGAACGCGTCGTCGACGCCGCGAAGCGCACGTTGGCGGCGTCATAATCAGCGCCAGAATGCCGCGTAGGGCGGGCACTGCCCGCCGCACGACCGCAGGCAACGCAAGACCTGAGCAAAAAGCCGGCGGGCGGTGCCCGCCCTACAACACGGATCCGATCCCATGGCTGACATCAAGACGTTCTACCTCCCCGACCTCGGCGAAGGCCTGCCCGACGCGACCGTGGTCGAGTGGCACGTGAAGGCTGGCGACAGCATCAAGCTCGATGCGCCGCTGTGCTCGATGGAAACCGCCAAGGCGGTGGTCGACGTGCCCTCGCCGTACACCGGCAAGGTGGTCAAGCTGCATGGCGCGCCCGGCGACGTCATCGAGACCGGCGCCGCACTGGCCGACTTCGAACCCGACCCGAACGCCAAGCAGCGCGCCGAGGCCGAAGCCACCGGCCATCACCACGGCCCGAAGAAAGGCGTCGGCAGCCCCGCACCGGAGGACGGCCACAAGGTGGTGGCCTCCGACGAAGGCGGCGAGGTCGAGACCGGCGGCAAGGACCGCGAGGACGAGGGCACCGTGGTCGGCGCCATGGTCAGCGGCAACACCGTGCACGTCGAGCAGGCCGCCAGCATCGGCGGCGTCAAGGCGGTGCCGGCGGTGCGCGCGCTGGCGAAGAAGCTCAAGGTCGACCTGACCCGCGTGCGCCCCAGCGGCGCCGACGGCGTGGTGACGATGAAGGACGTCAAGGACGCCGCCGCGAACGGTTCGGCCGCACTCGGTGCCGCGCCGGCACGCGCGGTCCCCGCCTCGGCCGGCCGTCACTTGGCGCCGGAACTGCCGCAACCGGAGCCGCAGCGCAGTCCCGTTTCGCTGGCCGGCAAGCCGGTGCGCACCGCGCCGCCGAGCATGCAGGCCAGCGGCCAGCCCGAACAGCTCAAGGGCGTGCGTCGCAACATGGCCCGCGTGATGGCCGACGCCCACGCGCAGGTGGTGCCGACCACGCTGGTCGACGACGCCGACCTGCACGCCTGGATCGGCAAGCAGGACATCACCGCGCGCCTGATCCGCGCGATCGTGGCCGCGTGCAAGACGGTGCCGGCGCTGAACGCCTGGTTCGACGGCAAGAACCTCACCCGCACGCTGCACCCGCAGGTGGACATCGGCATCGCGGTGGACACCGACGACGGCCTGTTCGTGCCGGCGCTGCGCAACGCCGACGTGCTCGACGCCGCCGGCATCCGCGCCGCGATCAAGCGCCTGCGCACGCAGGTCGAGGACCGCACCATCCCGGCCTCGGAACTGTCCGGCTACACCATCAGCCTGTCCAACTTCGGCATGTTCGCCGGCCGCTACGCCACGCCCGTGGTGGTGCCGCCGACCGTCGCCATCATCGGCGCCGGCAAGCTCAGCCACGACGTGGTCGCCGTGATGGGCGGCATCGAGGTGCATCGGCGCATGCCGATCAGCCTGACCTTCGACCACCGCGCCGCCACCGGCGGCGAAGCGGCGCGCTTCCTCAAGGCGCTGCTGGACGATCTGTCGCTGCCGAACTGAACGTCTCCACGATCATGCGTCGAGCGAACGGGCGCGCATGCGCCCGTTCCTTTTTCCGCTCCCGCAGGAGCCCGCTGGCGGGCGATGCTTTGGCTTTTGCTTCAAACATCAGAGCAAAAGCATCGCCCGCCAACGGGCTCCTGCAAGGCATCGATCGACAATCGCGCGCGTCCGGCAGCACGAAGCAGCGCGCGTCGCAGTCGCCGCACCGGCCACGGTCACTGCCGCCGGTTCGCGGCGGTCGTCGAGGGCAGCTCGCGCCAGGTCAGGTATACACGCAGGTCGAACTCCAGCTGGTGATAGTCCGGCAGCATGTACGTGCACAGCTGGTAGAACGCCTTGTTGTGGTCCAGCTCCTTCAGGTGCGCCAGTTCGTGCACCACGATCATCTGCAGGAACTGCGGCGCGGCAGCCTTGAACAGGCTGGCCACGCGGATCTCCTTCTTCGCCTTGAGCCGGCCGCCCTGCACGCGTGAGATCGCGGTATGCAGGCCCAGCGCGCGCTGCACCACGTCGAGCTTTGCGTCGTACCGCACCTTGTCGATGGCCGGTGCGTTCCTCAGGTGCTGCTGCTTGAGCGACGCCACGTAGGCGTACAGCGCCTTGTCGCTCTGCACCTCGTGGCGATCCGGATAACGCTGCGCCAGATGCTCGCCCAGGCGTCCCCGCGCGATCAGCTCGCGCACCTTGTCCTGCAGCGCGGCGGGGTAGGCCTGGAGATACTTGAGCTGAACCATGCGGGTATTCTCGCACCGCGTCCCCGCGCGCGTACCGATCACCCACGGAGATACCCATGCACCACAGCCGACTCAGCACCATCGTCATCGACTGCCAGGTCGACGAACTTGCACCCGCCGCCGATTTCTGGAGCCAGGCGCTGGGCAAGCCGCTCGCCAGCGTGGACCAGGACGGCGACGGCAAGTACGCGGAACTGCAGACCGCCGCGGACGAGCCGATCATCCTGCTGCAGAAGGTGGATCACTCCAGCCGCGTGCACCTGGATATCGAGACCGACGACCTCGACGCCGAGGTGGCGCGGCTGGAGCGCCTCGGCGCGCGCCGCATCGCGTTCGTGCGCGGACGCTGGTGGGTGCTGGAGGCGCCCAGCGGGCACCGCTTCTGCGTGGTGCAGCCGCAGCGCAAGGCGTTCGGGCCCCACCTCAACCGCTGGGACTGACGCACCGCCGCCGGCGGGCGGCGTGCATCGGGCACGTCAGCCCAGCCACCAGCCCAGCCAGGTGGCCGCCAGCACGATGGCCAGACCCAGCAGCACCGGTCGCGCAAAGTCGCGGTCGCCGTTGGCGCGGGCGATCACCGCCTTGGACAGGCTGTTGCTGCTCAGCGCCATCAGGATCGGCAGCGCGGTGGCCGCCGGTTCGACCCTGCCCGCCGCGGCCAGTGCCGCCACCGATACCGCCGGCGCATGGGTGTCGGCGAAGCCGGCGATGCCGGAGGCAATAGCCAGCCCGCGATCGCCCAGCCACACGCGCATCGCGGCGGAGACCAGCAGCACCACGGCGATCATCAGGCCCAGCCACAGCGACGCCCTGACGCTGAAAACGACGCTGCCCTGCACTGGATCCGGCGTGCTCAGGCGCAGACCCCGCCACGTCCACAACGCACCATAGCCTGCCGCGGTCAGCCCGCCGCAGACCAGCGGCACGGTGAGCACGCGCAGCGTCGCCAGGTCGGTGACCGCCAGCACCGCCGCCATCTGCACGAAGGTGGCCACGGTCGACAGCACCGCCGCTGCGATCGCCGGCCGCCGCCGCGCCGGCTGCTCGCGCGCCTGCGTACCCATCACGCCGATGGTGGCCACGCTGGAAACGAAGCCGGAGAGCAGCCCGGCCAGCGGCAGGCCGACACGGCTGCCCAGCAGCCGCAGCAGCGCATGGGCGGCCGCGCCGATCGACATGATCAATATCACGATCAGCCACACCGCCCGCGGGTTGATCGCGTCGAACGGCCCGAGCGGGCGATCGGGCACCAGCGGCAGCACCAGCAGCGTGGCGGCGGCCAGCACCAGCAGGTTGTTGAGTTCCTCCGCGGTCAGCACGCCGCGCACGAAGTGATGCATGGGCTCGCGCGCGGCCAGCAGGATGGTCAGCGCCACCGCCAGAGCGGCCGCCAGCGGCGGCTGGCGGATGGCCATGGCGCCCAGCAGCAGGCACAGCAGCAGGCTGACCTCGGTGGTCAGGCCGCGGTCGCTGCCGGCATCGCGCGCATAGGCGATCGCCAGCAGCGCCGCCACCGCCGCCAGCGCCAGCAGCAGGGTCGCGGTGCCGAAGCTCGCGCCGACCGCGCCCAGCAGCGCCGCCACGGCGAAGGTGCGGATGCCGGCCACCGCATCGCCGTCGCCGCCCTTGCGCCGTTCGCGCTCGGCGCCGACCAGCAGGCCGATGCCCAGCGCCACCGCAAAACCGGTCCAGGAAAAGTCGACGCCCATGAAGCCACACCGTGACGAGCCGCGGCCGCATGCCGGCCTCGGCGCGATCATGCCGGAGCCCCCGCGGAAAGTCGCGCGGGCGCGGCAGCCCGCGCAGGCACCGACCGGCGCGATGGCGCCCTGCGGCCGCGGCCGAAACCGGCTAGATGTCGAAGCGGTAACTCAGCTTCACCAGCAGCTGCTCGTCGTCGCGCAGCGCGAGGCTGCGGCCGAACAGGTCGCCGGCGTCGCGCGTCTGCTCGTCCATGGCGTAGCCGCCGCGGCCGTAGACCACGTACAGGTACGACAGCGGCGCCAGCTCGTAGCGGTAGCGGATCTGCAGGCCGAGGTTGCGCACGGCAAAGTCGTCGACCGGATCGTTGCTCGCGGCGGCGCGGCCATTGGCCTGCACGCGGTAGCCGCCGTGCACCCGCGCGGCCAGCCCGATTGTCTGCAGCCGCACGCGCAGTTCCTGGTGGCTGTCGATGCTCCAGTCGAAGCCGGCGTCGAGCTGCAGCGTGCGCTCGTCGTAGCGGCCGATAAGGTTGTCGTGCTGCCATACCAGCCAGTCCGGCAGGTGTTCGTAGTACGGACCGGCGTAGACGCTGAACGCGTCGCTGACGAAATAGGTCGGGATGAACTTGACGTCGTAGCCGAGCTGGCGGTTGCCGCCGAGTCCGCCGCTGACGACCTCCGCGTCCAGCTTGAACGCCCAGTCGCCGTGGCGCGGGCTGATCCGTTCGTAGACCAGGTCCAGCGACGGCGGCAGGAACAGCGCGCCGTTGCCGCGGGTGAGCAGGTCGTCCCAGCCCGCGCTGTTGACGTTGAGCTGCACCACTTCGGTGGCGCCGTTGCGCAGGTTGCTGTGGCGGCTGACGCGCAGCTGGCGGCGCAGGCGCAGGCCGTGGTCGTTGTCGAGGGCGTCGATGCGGAAGCGCCACTCGTGCGAGCTGTAGGCGGAACCGGCCGGCAGCGCGGTATTGCGCTTGCGCACTTCCCAGTGGCCGTAGTTGAAGTTGTTGCGTTCCAGGTAACCGAAGTCGTTGACCTGCAGCTGGTCGCCGAAATGCATGCCCAGCCACTGCTGGCGCCAGCCGTCGCCCATCTCGTAATCGGCGATCAGGGTGCCGCCGCTGTCGCGCGTATGCGTGCCCGACTGCAGGATGTCGCTGCCGACCACGTTGGTGGCGATGGTCAACTGCGGCGTCGGCCGCCAGTGGTGATCCACGCCGAGCACGCTGGCTTCGCGATCCAGCCACGGGCGATCGACCCGGGTCAGCAGCATGCCCAGGCTCTGCTCGCCGAAATCGTGGGTCACCCGCGCGGCGCCGAAGAAGCGCCCCGCCTCGCCGCCCTCGTCGGCGGCCAGCACGCCGTAGCTGGTGGTGCCGAAGCTGCCGTTGAGCTTCACCGCCGCGTCGATGTCCGCCGCGCCGTGGCCGTCATCGGACGGCCCGCCGACGCGCCGCGTATAGACCAGCTGGCTGTAGTCGTCGAGCAGGCTGAAATCGAAGATGCCCTGGTTCTCGGTGAAGAATGGCCGCTTGTCGCGCACATAGGTCTCGGTGGCGCTGAAGTTGACCACCAGGTCGTCGCTCTCGACCTGGCCGAAATCCGGGTTCAGCGCGGCGGTCAGCTGGAACTGGCCGTTCGGCTTCCACAGCAGGTCGGCGCCTTGCTGGAAGTGGCTGCGGCCGTGCACGTTGTCGTACAGGCCGGACACATACGGCGTCACCGCCAGCAGCGACTGGCCGTACTGCGGCACCTCGACCCGGCTGAACTCGGACAGGAAGCGCGGCAGCGTGAAACTGGCCGCAGGCCACGACGCGCGCTCACCGGTCGAGCCGGTCACGCGGTCGAGATAGACGCCGAGCGTGCGTTTGCCGTCGCGCGCCGCGTGCATCGGCGCGATGTACCAAGGGATGAGGATTTCCACGGTCCAGCCTTCGGCATCCTCGCTCACCGCGTGGCGCCAGTTGCCGTCCCAATCCTTGTTGAACTGGTTTTCGTTGGTGACCACGGCATCGTTGACGCCGCCGGTCGAACTGACCACGAAGTCGTAGCCGGTGCGGCCGTCGCCGTTGAAGTCGACCATCACGTTGACGCGGTCGACCTGGTCCTCGAAGTCGCGCTGCACGCGCTGGTGCGTGCGCGGCACGCCGGGCGGCTGCTCGCAGCGGAACGCCACCGCCAGGCCTTTCGGGGTGGCCAGGATCCATGCTTCGGTCGGCAGCGAGCCCGACTTGCCGGTGAGCGGCTGGGTCTGGCGAAAATCGGTGACGTGTTGCGCGCCCTGCCACTCGGTGGCACCGAGGTGACCGTCGATGTCGACGGCCAGTGCTGGTGTCGACAGTGCGGCCAGGGTAACGAACAGCAGGCATGCCAGGCGCATGTTGAAAGATTTCCACGGGGAGGTGGCGCGCAGGGGCGCCGTGGAGGCAATGGATGGCCATGCCGGGTGACGCACAGCTTGCCGCCTGCGCGCGGCCGCTTCGACCGCCACAAGTCACGCCGTGACGGATGACCGGCGCCCCGCCCCGAACGTGCGCCGCCCGCTCAGCGGCGCCGACGGCGTCCCCATAGCAGGTGACGCAGCAGCATCGCCACCACGACGACGGCGGCGAACGCGCCATAGCCGTACAACGCCGGCAGCACCTGCTGCCAGATCGCACCGCTGGCGCGGCCGAAGCCGTCGACAGTGGGCAGTTCGACGGTGTCGAAGCCGAGCATCGCGCACTGCACCGCGGCGATCAGCGCCAGCAGCAGCACGGCGGCATCGAAGACGCGCCGGCCGGCCGTGCGCGGCAGGCTTTTCGGGTACGCCCAGTAGCCCCAGCACAGGATCAGCAGCAGGGGCGCAAGCAGCAGGATGGCGAGATAACGCATGGGTCGATCACCCGGAAAATATGGCGCCGCGCCTCAGGCCTGCGCGGCGAGTTGGTCCAGCGCCGCGCGCAGCTGCGCCAGCGCTTCGTCGCGCGCCTGCTCGTCGCGGTAGTCGGGCGTGCTGGCGACCGCCTCGCCGTCCAGTTCCAGGCTCATGCCCTGCGCCTGGAGCTGCAGCACGGCCGCCGCCGCGCCCAGGCTCCTGAGCCGCTTCTGCAGCGCGCCAGCGGCCTTCGGATCGGCGAACGGCCTGGACAGCAGCAGCTCCTCGCCATCGGCGGAGAACAGCCGGAAACGGAAGCGGCCGTCGTCATCGCGGAAGCTGGCGAAGCGCGGCGAGCGCTCGTGCTTCGGCGCGGCCTTGGCGCGGGCGACCGGCGCGGTGGTCATCGCGCGCAGGCCCAGCACCTCGCGCAGCGCCGCCAGCTTCGGCGTGGCGATCGCGCGCGCCTTCTGTGCGCCCTGGCGCAGGGTTGCCTCGATCGCGGCCGGATCGGCCATCAGTGCCTCGTAGCGCTCGCGCATCGGCGCCACGTCGGCCTCGATGCGCTCGTACAACGCCTGCTTCGCCTCGCCCCAGCCGATGCCGCCCAGCAACGCCTGGCGGAACGCCGCGGTCTCGGCCTCGCCGGCGAACGCGCGGAAGATGGTGAACAGCGCCGAGCTGTCCGGATCCTTCGGCTCGCCCGGTGCGCGCGAGTCGGTGACGATGCGCATGATCGCCTCGCGCAGCTGCTTCGCGCCGCCAGCGAACAGCGGGATGGTGTTGTCGTAGCTCTTCGACATCTTGCGACCGTCCAGGCCCGGCAAGGTGGCCACCTGCTCCTCGATCAGCGCTTCCGGCAGCACGAAGAACTCGTGCCCGTGCAGGTGGTTGAAGCGCTGGCCGAGGTCGCGCGCCATCTCGATGTGCTGGATCTGGTCGCGCCCCACCGGCACCTGGTTGGCGTCGAACGCCAGGATGTCGGCCGCCATCAGCACCGGATACATGTACAGCCCGGCGCTGATGCCGGCGTCGGCGTCCTCGCCCGCCGCGGCGTTCTTGTCCACCGCGGCCTTGTACGCATGCGCGCGGTTGAGCATGCCCTTCGAGGCGATGCAGGTGAGGAACCAGGTCAGCTCGGGGATTTCCGGGATGTCCGACTGGCGGTAGAAGGTGACCCGCTGCGGGTCCAGCCCAGCGGCCAGCCAGCTGGCGGCGATCTCCAGCCGCGAGCGTTCGATGCGTGCGGCGTCGTCGCTCTTGATCAGCGCGTGGTAGTCGGCGAGGAAGAAGAACGCGTCCACATCGTCGCGCCGGCTGGCCTCGATCGCCGGGCGAATCGCGCCCACGTAGTTGCCCAGATGCGGGGTGCCGGTGGTGGTGATACCGGTGAGGACTCGGGTGTTCATGCTGCGCCGCGCAAGGAAAAGCGCAGTCTACGACATCCGGCGAAGCTGCTCGACCGGCCAGGCTGCGCCTTGCCAAAAAAATCACATGCGTCGCTACAGATTCTGCCGACCCACAATCACGGCAAGGAGACCGAAGCTCATGAGCGGCAAGTTCACCGTGTTTACCGGCAAGAATGGCGAGACCTATTTCAACCTCAAGGCCGGCAACGGCGAAATCATCCTCAAGAGCGAGGGATACCGGGACAAGGCCAGCGCGCACAACGGCATCGAGTCGATACGCCGGAACGCACCGGACGCGGCGCGCTACGAGAAGAAGACCTCGGCCAACGGCAAGTTCCACTTCAACCTGAAGGCCGCCAACCATCAGGTCATCGGCAGCAGCGAGATGTACGAGAGCGAGCGTTCGCGCGACGCCGGCATCGCCTCGGTGATGGCCCATGCGCCGGACGCGAAGCTCATCGAGGAATAGGCCACCTGCCGGCGCGACCCACGCGGGCCGCGCCGGTCCCGCCTCAGCGGATCAGGGTGGACTTGCCGAACAGCGACTCGACCAGGTCCACCGCCAGCTTCGCCGTCTGGTTGCGCTTGTCGAAGGCCGGGTTCAGCTCGACGATGTCAAGCGAGGCCATGCGGCCGGTGTCGGCGATCATCTCCATGCACAGCTGCGCCTCGCGGTAACTCGGGCCGCCGCGCACGGTGGTGCCCACGCCCGGCGCAATGCCGGGGTCGAGGAAGTCGACGTCGAAGCTGACGTGCAGGTGGGTGTTCTCGTCGATGCCCGCCAGCGCCTCCTCCATCACGCGCTTCATGCCGATCTCGTCGATGTGGCGCATGTCGTGCACCCGCATGTTCGCCTCGCGCACCAGCCGCTTCTCGTCCTCGTCCACCGAGCGGATGCCGATGTAGCGAAACACCTCCGGCTGGGTCGCCGGCACGCTGCCGCCCAGGTCGATCAGCCCGGCCGGGCCGACCCCGCACAAGCAGGCCACCGGCATGCCGTGGATATTGCCGGTGGGGGTAGCCTGCGCCGTGTTGAAATCGGTATGCGCATCCAGCCACAGCACGCGCAAACGCCTGCCCTCGTCGTGGCAATGGCGCGCCACCGCGGAGATCGAGCCGATCGCCAGGCAGTGGTCGCCGCCAAGCATGATCGGCAGTCGGCCGGCCTGCAGCTCCTGGTGAACAGCCGTATAGACGGCCGTATTCCAGGCCACCACCTCGTCCAGATGACGATAGCCGTGCTCGGGCGGCAGCCACGGATTGAGCGGTCCCTGCAGGTTGCCGCGGTCGATCACCTTCAATCCGCGCCGCCGCAGCTTCTCCGCCAGGTCGGCTACCCGCAGCGCTTCCGGCCCCATCGCGGCGCCGCGATGGCCGGCGCCGATGTCGGTCGGCACGCCGATCAATGAAACGGTCTGTTTGCCCATGATCCGTGTTTGTCCGCCGTGCGTCGCGGCGACCGCAAGGCCTGGGCCATCGCTCGCCGCCGAGGTCGGGACGGCCGCCGGCGAAGGGGACCGTCTGCCACTGTCCCGAACGAGTCACCGCCGTCCCTGTGAGAAGGATGCCCGCGGCCTCAAGCGCCACGGACGAGCCGGAGTTTACCGGAACGCAGCCGGTGACGTTGCCGGATCGCGGCGCGCAATCGCCGCGGCCGCATCCACAACCCGTGGCGTCAACCCCTGCGAAACGGTGCGCCAGCCCGGCCGGCGCGGCCGATCAGTGGCATTGCGTCTGGCGACTTCGCGCCAGTTCGTCCTCGCGACGCGACCGCGCCCCCGGATTCCATGACACCAGGTCCCTGGCGCCCGGCGGCGGCGACACCGCGGGTCCGCTATTCCGGACGGCTTTCCCCAACAGCGTCCCTGCAAACAGCAACACTCCACGCCAGAAGGCGGAATGTGCGATAAGCGTTTGCATGTCAATCACCCCGAGCTGCCCCTGCGCAGCCACGGCGTCGATCCTAGCAAGCTTTTACGCCACGCGCATGCTCACCCGGGACAACCGGCAGTCCCCGCCGGCGCCGCAGCGCAAGCCCAAGCGACGTCTCGCCGTCCCAACGAGGTCCTGCAGCAGCGCGCGCCCGGCAACGGCGATGGCGGCACACGGCGCGTCGGTGTCCGGGATGGCAACGGCTCCGCGCCGTCAGGCCGCGGCGCGCTGCGGGTTGACGCCGCCCGCGTAGTGCGCCAAAGCGATGGTGAATTCCGAGCAGGCCAGTTCGACACTGGCGGCGCGACCGGAACTGGCGTGTTCCTCGCGGGCCAGTCCGCGCGCCAGCCGGATCGCGTGCGCGAAGGACAGCCTGTCATACAGCACGGCCTCCCCGCTGCAGATGCACCACAAGCCGTGGCGGCTTTCCTTGATCGTCAGAACCATGCGCATCGCCGCACTCCCAGGGCCAGCGGTCGCCGCAGTCCCACCCGTGCGCCCCCTGGCCGACGGATGATCGGTGACTCCGGTATGGGGCCAGTCTGCACGGGGCGGCACGCCGCGTATGTCGGCGCGCGCCTACGCCCGATGTACGCGCCCGGCCCGGGAAGGCAACCCGGCCGCTATCGCCGCCAATTCGCGGGCTTGGCTCAACCGGCCTGGCAAAGGCTCTGTTGTTCGGGATGCGGTACCCAGCCATAACGGGCGAGGATGATCGGCTCGGAGTACTCGCCGCGGTCGACGTCCGCCGCCTGGGCATAGACCAGCACGCCGTCAAGTTGTCCGGCCAGCATCTCGCCGCGTGCGCGCGCCAGCTGTTCCATGCCGTGGAGAATGGGTTTGTCCGCGACGATGTCGCCGTCCACCTCGTGAAAGCCCTGCACCACGTAAAGCGTACCCATGATGTGCCCTCGCGCGCATACCCACCCCCGGCAATGCCGAGCGTGAACAGGCAAAAGTAGACGGATCGCGATGGCTTCGTTAAGACCGGGTGGAAGCGTTCAGCCTGCGCGCGATTGACGCAGTCACTGCAAGGCCGCCGGCGCGGGCGCGCAGGGCGGCTCGTTGAAGGCCCAGACGTTCCTACAGGCGGCCTTCGCGTATGGCCTGTCGTCGGAACACCCGATTGCCCGCAAGGTAACGCGCACCTTTGGACTTGTGCATAACCCCGTGGCGCCGATTCCGCGGGAGGGCAAGTCAACGCCCGGCACGCGAGAGCTTACGCCGCTGGCGCCGGATGCACTTCGAAGCTGCCGACCGCGATGCCGCACAAACCTCGCCGATGCTCCAGCGCGCCGGTGCGGGCAGTGTTGTCACCCGGCGGAAGTGAACTTTACCCAATTTGATTAGGCCGCCGCCGCTAGCACATTTTCGCCACCCGCTTGGACGTAACCCCAAGCGTTATGGTCAATCCCGGGTGCCATCCGAGCGCGAGCGCGCTTGAAACTTGGCGCTAACGCAATTGAGACAGTATCCCGGTTTGTGACTGCCCTAACACTTTTCGCGTTCAAGCTACGGTGCGCACGCTTTGCCCTTTTGGCCTTATATGCCTTGGCGCAAACTACGCAAATGGTCTTTAGCGTGCAAGCCAGCCACCAGTTGCGCAGCAATACCGTCGCGATTGGCGACCGGTTGACCATTAGCATGAACATTTCGGTATGCGCGGCCTCGACGATTCCTTCTAACTCTTTCCGAAGGGCGGCTGGCTGGGCCTTAAGGTCCTGTTTCATGGTGTTGCGAATTGCCAGCGAATATTGCGCCGAGCTTTTCGACTGCATCAGCCGGGAGTAGCACATATGCATAAAACTGATGTCGTGCGAGTACCGAATTAAGCCGTTCAAAAGTTCGCGGTGCATCTGATATGTCCGGCTTTGAAACGATATGCGGCCCTCTTCCGCGACTTTGAACAAAGTCGCACGCAAAACAAACAGGTTATTGCGGGCGACATCTACCGTGGCATTTGGCATTTCTACAAACACCAAGTAGGTCGTTAGAGCGATGGATGCGACGACGAATGCGAAGTAAATTAGCATAGTCATACTTGGTCCCTTTCGTTCGTTTGTCCCGAAGAATCGAGCCCACTTGAAGACCTGCCAGGGTCTACACCTATTTCGTAACTACGAGTAAAGCCAGCGACTCTATGAACCAAAGCTTTGTTAAGCCGTCTGTAACGGCGATTCGATACTGCCGCAACTATGGACCCTAAGACTAAAGTCAAGTTCAACCACCAAGGTGGTCCAAGAGACTTGGCGATTTCCTCAAGAGTCGAACTGGAAATTTTCGCATCAATGGTTGCCCAGAGATATGTGGTCTGCCCCGAGAAATATCTAGCGCACACCCATACACAGCCAAAAACCATTGCGCATCGAATCAAAGTCTTCGTGACGGCGGTGAGATTGCTGGCGGTACGTGAACTGCGCAGCGTCTCATAGCGGGCGCGCAGCTGGGCGTTCTCATTGATCAAAAATTCGCGGCTCGGCGCCAGCCTCTGCTGGCGTGCAGCGACCTTGGGATTTCCTTTCCCCGCCATTCGCTCCCCCCGTCGCGACTATGTTGTTCGGATAGTGCCACAACTTCCGCGTCCATTTCACGCTATTTGTTACCTAATTGGTGCCGGCACCCGGATTCGAACTGGGGACCTACTGATTACAAATCAGTTGCTCTACCAACTGAGCTATGCCGGCGGGGCCGGGGGATTCTAGCAGGCCGCATCGCCGGCGGTTCAGAAGCAGCCGGTGCTGTGCGAACCGATGCCCGCGGTCCGGACCCGGCTGCGCCAGTCGAAGTTGCCGCCATCGGCGACCACCAGGTCCAGCCAGTACTCGGGCACGCTCTCGCTGCGCTCGCTCATGCGCGCGGGGAAGCCGGCCGCGGCGACCTCGTCACGGCGTTTGCGCGCATTGGCCGGGTCCTTGAACAGGCCCAGCGAAATGGTATTGGGCTGGTCGCCGGCGCTGACCACGAAGTAGTCGTTGATGTTGCGCGCCGCCAGCTGGCGCGCCACCGCCAGCGCCTGCGCGCGGCTGCCGGCGGCGGGCAGGTAGACCCACCAGCCACTGGTCTGGCTGGTCTGCTCCTGGCGCGAGCGCATGCGCACGGTCTGCGCCGACAGCGCCTGGCGTGCGCTGCGCAGGTCCTGCGGCGTGGCGAACGGGCCGAGTGCGAGGCAGCTGTAGCTTAGATTGCGCGGCGGCGTCGCCATGGCCGGGGCGGCTGCCGTTGCCGCCGCCGGGGTCGCTGCCGTCGCCGCCGGAGCGGGAACCGGCATTTCCGACAGCAGGCGCAGTTCCGTCACGCCGGGATCGCTGGGCATGCCACCGCGGGCATACGGTTGCCCCAGCAACAGCCAGGCGCCCACCGCGATATTCAGCGCGGTCAACAACACGAACAGCAGGCGCAGGAACATCGGACCCCCATCAAGCGGCAGCGGCCATCATTCTAGACGGACGGCGTCATGCCGCATCGGCCCATACGGCCAGGCCGCGCAGCACGCCGTCCGGGCCCAGCCGCGCCGGCAGCGACAGCAGCGGCAGCAGCGAGGCGGCGTCGCCGCCGCCCAGGACAAGTTGCGGCGTCGTGCCCAGCCGCACCGCCGCACGCGCGGCGAAGCGCTCGACCAGCGCGGCCGCCGCGTGCCAGCAGCCGGAGGCCACCGCGTCGGCGGTGTTGTCGGCCAGCTCCACGATCGCGCCCGGCCGCTCCGGCCGCACCTGCGCCGTGGCGCCGCGCAGCGACTGCTGCATCAGCAGCGGACCCGGCGCGATCAGGCCGCCCAGATGCCGGCCGTCGGCCGCCAGCGCATCCAGCGTGAGTGCGGTACCGACGCCGGCCAGCACGCACGGCGCGCAGCCATCGGCATATGCCGCCACCATCGCCAGGAACCGATCCACGCCGAGCCGCTGCGGCTCGGCGTAAGCGTTGCGCACGCCGCAGGCTTGCGCCGGGGTGCGCAGCCAGTGGGGCGCGCAGGCGAACCGCTGTTGCGTCGCCGCGGCCACCAGGGTTTCGCGCGCGGCATCGACCACCGAGGCCGCCAGCACCCGCGTCGGCCGCGGCAGACCGGCCCAGGCCGACGCCAGCGCGGCCATTGGGTCAGCCGCCTGCCAATCCACCGCGCCACGCGCCAGCCAGGCGTCCGGCGACGCCTGCAGCGCCCACTTCAGCCGCGTGTTGCCGAGGTCGAGCAAGAGCCTCATGCGCGGCGCACCGTGACGTCCGCGCTGTCGATCCGGCGCACGCTGCCATCGGCCATGCGCACCTGCAGCGCGCCGCGCCCGTCCACGCCGGCGCCCACGCCGTCGAACGCACCCTGTGCCCCGCTCAGCCGCAACGGCTGGCCGCGCAGCAGGTCGTGGCGCGCGTAGTCGGCACTGAACGCGGCGAAGCCGTCGCGCTCGAACTGCCGCAAGCCCTCGGCCAGGGCGGCGATCAATGCCGCCGCCGCACGGTTGCGATCCGGCGGCGTACCGCCGGCGAGAGTGGCCAGGTCGCAGACCGGCTGGCCCGCCTGTTCGCGCAGCGCCGGGGTCAGCCGCAGGTTGAGGCCGATCCCGATGACCGCCGCGCAGGGTCCCTGGTATTCGCCGCTGAGCTCGACCAGGATGCCGCCCAGCTTGCCGCCAGTCTGCCCCTCGCCGACGGCGAGCACGTCGTTTGGCCATTTCAATCCGGACCCGGCGATGCCCAGCTGCTCCAGCGCGCGCAGCACGATCACGCCGACCGCCAGCGACAAGCCCGTCAGCGCGGCAAACCCGGACTCGAAACGCTTGAGGCAGGACAGGTACAGGTTCAACCCGGGCGGCGACAGCCAGCCGCGCCCGCGCCGGCCGCGGCCGGCCCGCTGGGTCTCGGCCAGCACGATGCTGAGGTCCTTCGCTGCCTGGCCGCGACGCAGCAGTTCGCTGGAGGTGGAATCGAGCTCCCAATGCACCTCCAGCACACCCAACGAGCGGGCCAGCGGCGCCGGCAGGGCGGCGCGGATCTGCTTCGCGTCCAGCATCTGCAGCGGCCACGGCAGCCGGTAGCCGGCCGTGCCGCGCGCCTCGACCGGCACGCCGCGGGCGCGCAAGGCCTCGACCTGCTTCCAGATCGCCGCGCGGGTCACCCCGGCCCGTGCGGCAAGGCCGGCGCCGGACAACGATTCGCCTGCGGCCAGCAGGGCCAGCAATTGCGCCGGCTGCATCAGCCGGCCCCGCCTGCGGCAGCGGGCGGCGGACAATGCGAGGGATGGCGGGGCAGCTCGGACATCGCCGGATTCTAGCCCGCCCGAGCGGCTCTGCGGCAGCCGCGGGCGGGTCGGCAGCACTGGTACGGCATCGGTGTTTCTGCGACGATCAAGATCTTCGCTTGAGGGTCAGGGAGTTCGATCGCCATGCGTGCCACCCATTGGCTTATCGGTTGCGCCTTGTGCGTCGCAGGGCTGGGCGGCGCCGCCGCCACCAGCCTGGACGCCACCCAGGACCTGGACAGCTCCTCGCACGCCACGCTCAACAACGCCAGCTCACATGACGCCAACAACAGTGGCGGCGACGTGCTGGGCCTCAACCGCGACTGCCCGTCGACTGGCAGCAACGATGGCACCGGCGGCAGCGCCGGCAACGGCAGCGCCCGCTCCGGCGGCGCCTCCTCCACGCCGACGCCGGCCCGCCGACCGCACCTGGGCTGGCAATCGCTGCTGCCAGGCTCGATCCAGTAACGCTCGGCGTCATGCCGGGTCCATGGTGGCAATCGCTGCGGGCGCGTTTTGAACCGGCGCCGATCGCCGATCCACTGTGGCGGCGCGCGCTGGCCGGCTGCCCGCTGGCGCGTCGGCTCGATCCCGAACGGCAGCAGCAGCTGCGTGGGCTGTCGGCCCTGTTCCTGGCGCGCAAGCATTTCCATGCGTTGGCCGGCGCCGTGCTGGACGACTACTGGCGCCTGCTGATCGCCATGCAGGCCTGCCTGCCGGCGTTGCGGCAAGGCGGCGCCAGCCTGCGCGGCTGGCGCGACGTGCTGATCTACCCCGGCGAGTTCAAGGTGCGCCGCAGCCACCACGACGACCGCACCGGGGTGGTCACCGAAGGCGACGAGATCCGCGTCGGCGAGGCGTGGGAACGCGGCCCGCTGGTGCTGTCGCTGGCCGACGTGCAGCTGGACCTGGAGCAACCGTGGGACGGCTACAACGTGGTCGTGCACGAGATGGCGCACAAGCTGGACATGCTCGACGGCCCGCCCGACGGGGTGCCGCCGCTGGTGGACATCCCGCGGCGGCGCTGGATCGGACAGTTCCAGCAGGCCTACGACCGCCTGGTCGCCACGCCGCCGGACCGCTGCGACAGTCCGATCGACCACTACGCCACCGAAAGCGCCGCCGAGTATTTCGCCGTGGTCAGCGAGATGCACTACTCGCAACCGGGGCTGCTGCGCGAGGCCGAACCGGCGGTGGCCGAATTGCTGGAAATGTTCTATGGCCGCTCGCCGGCCGAGGGCCGCGAGCCGGCTGGCTACTGCCGCGCGCGTTGAGTGCCGCGACGGCGCACCGAGAACCGTTTGCGGCGTCCGCTCAGCTTGCTGCCAGCCTCACGCTGAAGCGTGCGCCGCCGAGTTCCGGCGAACGGTCGACCACCAGCTCGCCCTGGTAGGCGTGCACGATGTCCTGCACGATCGACAGGCCGATGCCGTGCCCCTGCACGCGCTCGTCGCCGCGCACGCCTCGCTGCAGCACCTTCTCGATCTGGTCCCCGGCGATGCCCGGGCCGTCGTCCTCCACGCCCAGCCACAGGCCGGGCCGCGGGCGGCCGGGCTGCGGCTGCATCTTCACCACCAGCAGCACACGGTGGCCGGCCCACTTGAACGCGTTTTCCAGCAGATTGCCCATCAGCTCGAGCAGGTCACCCTGCTCGCCGTAGAACACCGCGCCGTCCTCGATGTCGAACTCGCACAGAACGTTCTTGGCCGCGTAGACCTTCTCCAGGCCCTGCACGATGTCCTCGGCGTGGCCGGCGATCGGCACCGCGCTGGCGAAGGTCTGCCGGCCGGAAGTGGCCGCGCGCGACAGCTGGTAGGCGACCAGCTCGTTCATCCGCCGCACCTGGTCGAGCACGCTGGCGCGGCGCGCCGCCTCGTCGCCCGCGGTCGGCGACTCCAGCTGCGAGCGGATCACCGCCAGCGGCGTCTTCAGGCTGTGCGCGAGGTCGGCCAGGGTATGCCGGTAGCGCGTGCGCTGTTCGCGCTCGTTGGTGATGAAGGCGTTGATGCGCTCGGTCAGGCCGGTCAGCTCCCTCGGGTACTGGCTGTCCAGCTGTTCGCTGTCGCCGCGCTCGACCCGGCTCATGTCGCTGGCCACCTTGCGCAACGGGGTGAGGCTCCAGCGCAGCAGCAGCAGCTGCAGCACGATCAGCATCACGCCGAGGATCGACAGCCAGATCACCAGGGTATGGCGGAACACCGCGTTCTCGCCCTCGAGCTGGTCCTCGGTCTGCGCCACCATCACGGTGAGCCGCACCGATTTCTTCTCCACCGTGTCCAGCGCCACGCCGTAGCTGTAGTAGTAGAGACGGCCCATGCGGGTGTCGACCGGCCCCTCGAACTGGCTCTGCCCCGGCTCCAGCGGTTTCAGGAAGCTGAAGTCGCGGCCGATCGCCGAGGACGATTCCCAGTGGTAGCCATGGTCGCCCAGCGCCACCGCGTACAGGCCGGAACCCGGCCGCGAGAAGTTGGGGTTCGGCGAGGTTTCCGGCGGCAGCAGCCGGCCGTACCGGTTGACGTCGGTACTGGTGATGTACGCGATGGTGAAATTTTCCAGCCGGTCGTGCAGCGTGCGCAGCGCGCGCGCCTTGTTGGTCTGGGTCAGGGTCAGCCCGACCAGGCCGAGGAAGCCGGCCAGCACGAGCGTGGTGGCGATCGCCGCGCGTGCCGCCAGCGACAGCGGGCGGCGCGGCGACCCACGCTCATTCGTCGTCGCCGTCGGTGCGCGGGATGGCAAAGCGGTATCCGCGTCCACGTACCGTCTCGATGGGTTTGAGGGTGCCTTCCGGGTCCAGCTTGCGCCGCAGGCGGCCGATGAACACTTCCAGCACGTTGGAGTCGCGGTCGAAATCCTGCTGGTAGATGTGCTCGGTGAGGTCGGCCTTGGAGACCAGCTCGCCGGCGTGCAGCATCAGGTATTCCAGCACCTTGTACTCGTAGCTGGTCAGGTCCACCGGCTTGCCTTCCACCGTCACCGTCTGCGCGGTGGTGTCCAGCTTGATCATGCCGCAGGCCAGGATCGGCTTCGACCAGCCGCTGGCGCGGCGCACCAGCGCGTTGATGCGCGCCAGCAGCTCCTCGACGTGGAACGGCTTGACCAGGTAGTCGTCGGCGCCGTACTTCAGCCCCTCGACCTTGTCCTGCCAGCTGCCGCGCGCGGTGAGGATCAGGATCGGGTAGCGCTGGCCGTGTTCGCGCAGCGCCTTGACCAGCTCCATGCCGGACATCTTGGGCAGCCCCAGGTCGATGATCGCCAGGTCGAACGGCACCTCGCGGCCGAGGTAGATGCCCTCCTCGCCATCCTGCGCCGCGTCGACGGCGAAACCGTCGCGTTTCAGGCGCGCCGCCAGCGTCTCGCGCAACGGCGCCTCGTCCTCCACCAACAGGATGCGCATCAGCGTTTCTCCTTGCGGCCCGCGTTCTTGGCGGGCGGGTTCTTGGTTGACTGGGCGGATGACGGATTCTTGCCCGATTCGGAGGAGACCACCATCACCCTGACGTGACCGTCGGCGGTGAGCACCTTGATGCGGTACTCCTGCCGGCGGCCGACCCCCCGCTGCTCGGCCGACAAGACCTTGCCGCCGGTTTCCTGCTGCACCTGCAGCACCGCCTGGTCCAGCGTCACCGTCGACTCGGCCGACTGCGCCACGGCCAGCCCGGACGCACCGGCAACCAGCGATATCAGCAGAGCAGGGATGAAGTTTTTGTGCGTCGTCATGGGTAAAGTCATCGCCCGGCAGCTGCCGGTGCGGCCAGCCTAGACAATCCGGCCTGAATACTGACCGGACGGGCGGCAGCTGTCACGCCGCCGCTGCGCACGGCGCCATCGCCTGTTCCAGCAGCGCCCAGCCGGCGCCCGGCAGGTGCGCGCCCTCGCTGAGCGTGCGGCGGAACGCGCGCGCGCCCGGCTCGCCCTGGTACAGCCCGAGCAGGTGCCGGCTGACGTGCTTCAGCGCGGTGCCGCGCGCCAGCTCGGCTTCGACATACGGTCGCAGGCGCCGCAGCACGTCCTCGCGCTCGGGCAGCGGCTCGCCGTGCAGCGCGTGCTCGAGCTGCGCCAGCAGGTACGGGTCGTGGTAGGCCGCGCGGCCCAGCATCACGCCGTCCAGCTGCGCCAGGTGCGCGCGCACCTGTTCCACCGTGGTGATGCCGCCGTTGATCACCACCACCAGCTGCGGGAACTCGCGCTTGAGCCGGTACACCCGCTCGTAGTCCAGCGGCGGCACCTCGCGGTTCTCCTTCGGGCTGAGACCCTTCAGCCAGGCCTTGCGCGCGTGCACCACCAGCACGCCGACGCCGGCTTCCAGCATCAGCTCGGTGAACTGCTGCAGGTCGGCGTAGGCGTCCTGGTCGTCCACGCCGATGCGGCACTTCACCGTCACCGGCACGCCGACCGCGTCGCGCATCGCCTTCACGCAGTCGGCCACCAGCGCCGGCTCGCGCATCAGGCAGGCGCCGAAGCGGCCCGACTGCACGCGGTCGGAAGGGCAGCCCACGTTGAGGTTGATCTCGTCGTAGCCGGCCTCGGCGCCGCAGCGCGCCGCCTGCGCCAGCTCGCGCGGCTCGCTGCCGCCCAGCTGCAGCGCCAGCGGGTGTTCCTGCTGGCTGTGCTCGAGCAGGCGCAGCTGCTTGCCGCGTACCAGCGCCGCGCTGGTCACCATTTCGGTATACAGCCGCGCGCGCGGCGACAGCAGCCGGTGGAAGTAGCGGCAGTGGCGGTCGGTCCAGTCCATCATCGGCGCCACCGAAAGCTGCCAGGGCGAGGCGCGGTGGTGGTTTTCGGTCATCTCGGAACATCTCGGGGGAGGCTTGCAGGGTGCATGCTACGTCACCCCGGCGTTTGCTCCTATGCCGGTGCGTTCCGCCACCACCTACCCGTTCGCCTTCGCGGCCTTCTTCGCCGGCCGGGCCCGTGTCTTCTTCACCGTGCTCGGCGCCGCCACGGCGGCGCCCGACGCCAGCACCGCGCTGGCCCCGGCCGGCTGGCGACGCTTCGCCTGCAGCCACTGGCACAGTGAGTCGAACCGGCAGCAGCACTCGTCGTAGCCGCCCTCGCCGCTGATGCCGAGCACCGCGTAGTGATGTCGTCCGCGCGGCGGCAGGGCAACGGCTGCGCCGTTCGCCGACGGCCAGTCGAGCTGGCCGTCGCCGGCCACGCGCGCGGGAATCAGCCAGTAGTCGCCGGTGGCGTAGAGGCCGCCGGGTTCGAAGGTGATCTCGATGCCGTTTTCCAGCGCGATCGCGTCGCCTTCGGCCACCGCCAGCACGCCCTGGGCGTCCACCGCCGCGCGCTGGTCCCAGCGGCGCAGCAGCGGATGCTGGCGCGGATCGTCGGACAGCGGCCACGGCGTGGTGTTCTTCGGCACGTTCAGGGTGACGCTGGCGTTCGCCGGGTCAATCGCGAGCACCTGCAGCAGCGGGTACGCCCGCTGGCCCAGCGTGTAGCGGTCGTCGACCAGTTCGACCCAGTCGTTTGCCGCCAGCCCGAGCCGCGTGTCGCGGCCGGTCCCGGCCAGCGTCACCGTCAGCGGCGCGCTGCCGTCGTCGGCGGTGGCGCCGAGCTCGCTGCGGATCACCGCGAACACCACCGAACCGTTCTCGCGCGACCACTTGAAGCTGGCCGCGCCGGCCGGCCCGCCCTGGTGGATCTCGACCCGGTACAGCTGGTTTTCCATGCCGCGGTAGCGCGCGTCGGCAGCAATCACGCAGGGATCGTCGTCGGCTTCGTGCGGACCCAGCTCCGCGCGCAGCCGTGGCAGCGCATAGGTCGCGCGCGCATCGAGCAGCTGGCGCACGGTCTCGCACGGCGAGGCGTTGGCCTGGCCGCCGCCGTCGAGGCTCTTGCGCAGCGCGGCCAGCTCGGCGAGCTGCTGCTTGATCGCGGCGACATCGGCGGGATTGTCGGCCGCCTGCTGGCGCGTCTTCAACGCCGCGCTGACGTCGTCGAGCTGCTGCTGCGCGCGCGGCTGGTCGAGCACCCGCAGCTGCCACACGACCTGCGCGCGCGTGGCGGTATCGACGCCGTCCAGCGCCACGTCGGCGATGCCCGGTGCCTCCAGCGCGCACAGGTGCCGCTCCCACACGTCCAGCCACAGCGCGTAGCCCTTCGGCGGGTTCTCGAAGCCGCTCTTGCCGTCGGCCACGCCGTAGTCGGGCGTAGGCGCGTTGGGCTGCTGCGCCAGCGTGCACGCGGCCTCGTTCACGCACAGGATGCCGTCGACGTAGAAGTGGCCCGGCGCCAGTTGCCAGTCGGTCAGCGGCAGCGGCTTGTTGCTGCCGTCGGCGTTGGTGGTGCTGACGGTGATGGCGAAGCCGCTGCCGGCGCCCCAGCACGGGCCGACCAGGTCGCGCACCAGGGTGCGCAGCAGCTGCAACTGGATCTGCCCCTGTTCGTTCCAGTCCGCCTCCAGCAGCACGCGGCCCTGCTGCTGGAACACCTGGCTGTAATGCAAGGACGGATCGAAGCTGACGCGTGCGAAGTCGCCTTTCATGGTCGATCTCCTAACTCGCAAAGAGGATGCCGGCGTCCGTGCCCGCCGGAACGTATTCGGCCAGCCGCGCCGCGAGGTTCGCCTCGCGCTGCGGTTCGTACAGGTCGTGCCAGACGCCCATCGCCGAGCGGTCGGCGGCACCGCGGCGAAGCTCGTCGCAGCAGTCGTCGGCCAGGCGCAGGTAGTGCGGCGAGCCGTAGCGCCGGCGGCGGAACAGCGGCACCACGCGCAGCCGCTCGCGGTTCCGGTCGGCTGCCGCCACCGCAGCAAGCGCGAGATCCGGCTGGCAGTGGAAGCGCTGCGGCGTGCGCGAGCCGTCGGCCACGTAGCAGAAGCGCATGCAACCCTGCTGCCGGCGCAATACGCGCAGCGGGCTGACGAAGATCGAATCCTCGGCCAGCGCGATGCCGTGCGCCTGCACCATGCCGATCACCGTGCAGCGGCGGAAGCTGGCCTCGACGTAGGCCACCGCCTCGTCCGGCGCGCCCAGCGCCACGCGCTCGGCGCCGGTGGCGTCGAGGATGCTGTCGCACAGCTCCAGCGCCGACGGCTCGCCGCGATGCTCCGGACTGATCACCGCGATGGCGCCGAGGATGCTGTGCTCGACGCGCAGCGCGGCACGCGTGCCGTCGAGGGTGACGCTGGGCTCGCCCGGACGCTTCGGGTCGCAGTCGCACTGCAACGCCCAGCCCGGCACCAGGGTGCAGTGGCGGATCAGCAGCTCGCACAGGTCGCCCTCCGCGGCGGACTCGTCGTCCGGCCCGTGCACCTCGATGCCGCGGCCCACCACCAGCAGGCCGTCGAGCAGCACGCGGCTGCCGGCGCGGCCGCCGATGCCGAGCGCATCCGGCTGGCTGGCGCGTACGTCGAGCAGGCGCAGCACCGGCCGCGTGCGTTCGGCCGCGCGCAGCTGGATCGCCTCGCCCGCGTCAAGCTGCAGCTCGATGCTGCCTTCGTACACGCCGCTCTCGGCCAGCTCGACGATCAGCGCGCGCAGCCCCGGCGTGGCCGCCTTGGCCGCGGCCCAGGCCTGCAACGCCTCGGCGATGCTGCCGAAGTGGCCGGCCGGCCAGCTGGCGTTCGCCGCCCGATCCGGCAGCGCGGCATGCACCACGTAGCGGGTGGCGCCTTCCAGCTCCGGCGTGGTCCGCGCGTATTCGCCGCCGCCGAGATCGGCGGCGAAGCCGTACTGATACGACACCCACACGCCGCGCTTCGGCCGCTGGTTGGCCGGGAACATCAGGCGGCCGCGTTCGGGATCGATTGCCATACGCCCGCGCTTCACCTGGCCACGCCAGCCGGACAAATCGGCCGGTACCAGCAGCTCACGCGGCACCGGCAGGCCCTGGCCTTTCGCCGGCCAGTCCGGCGCCCACACTTCCACGCTGCATCCCTCGCCGTAGAGTTCGGCCGACACGCTGGCGTAATCGGCCAGCGGGCCGCGCTCGGCGAAACGCCAGCGGCGCAACGGCAATGGCAGGTTGCGCTCGTCGGCGATGTGCGTGGGTTCGGTTTCCGCGACCGGACGCTGGAACAGCGGCGTGTCGTTGCCCAGCACGCTGAAGCTGAAGCACTGCGGACCGCGTTCCTCGACGCAGTACGCCGGCGTGCAGGTCACCGGATAGCTGCGCAGGCGGCAGGCGAACACGCCCACCGCGGGGATGTTGTGGCGGCCGCGCCGATGGGCGCCGCCCAGGCGCCGCACGTCGACGCTGTGGGCGAACGGATCGAACGCGCCGTCGGCCCAGCCGATGCGTTGCAGCCTCCCGGGATCGCGCAGGTCGGCGGTGCCGCCGCGGTGTGAATGCTGGTGATCCAGATGCTGCATCCAGCCGAGCCGGCGGTAGAACTCCACCGCGCGCGCCGGCCAGCCGGCCGCGTCGCGGGACAGGTCCTCCAGCAACGACAGCGTGCCCTTGCGCCGCCGCGCGTCGATGGTGTTGGCGACGTCGGCGCGCGGCGCCAGCACGCGGCCGAGGCGGGCGTCGCGGCGGCCGTCCTCACCCAGCGTGGCCGCTTCCGGCAGCAACGTATAACCGAGCAGGTCGCCGATGTACGGCACCACCCAGTCGTCGCAGGTCTCGATGAAGGCGTTGGCGTACAGCCGCGCGATGTCCTGCTCCAGCACGTCGGCCTGGCGCGCCAGCACGCGCAGGAAGTCGCGCAGCGGCCAGCCTTGCTCCGCGTCGCGCATGCGGTAGACCACCGGCAGCAGGTCGTAGAGTCGATCGGGACGCGCGCTCATGGCGTGGCCTCCTGCAGCAGCAAGGTGTCGGGAACGTTCGGCGGCAGATAGGCGAGCTGCGCCGGACGCAACATGCCGCTGGCGTCGTGGCGGGCACCCAGCACGCGCACGAGCGGCGGCACCGCCGCCACGCCCGCGGCAGCCGCGTGGCTCATCAACGCAGCGCCATCATTCTGCTTGTCGCCGCCCACACCGAAGCCGGCCAGCAAGGTGGCCTCGTCGAGACTGCCGAACGCATCCACGTCCACCCAGGCCACGCCGCGCACGGCCTGCACGCAGGCGACCAGTTCGCTGAGGTAGACGCTCTGCGCCAGCGCGCGCCGCTCGAAGCCGAACGCATCGAGAAGCGCCGCGCGCACCGCCGGTTCCACCGACTCCCACGCGAAGTCCGGCAGCAGCCCCACCTTCGCGCTCACGGTCAGCGCCAGCAGTTCGCGCACGTCCAGCCGCACCGGCAGCGACGGATCGCCGTAGCGCCGCAGCGCCTGCAGCAGGTTGCGGTAGAGGTCGGAGGTGACATCGATCGGCGCATCGGCGGCGCCGGCAATGGTCACCTGCACCAGGCCGCCCAGCTTGACCGCCGCCGCCTTGCCGACGCCGCCGAAGCTGCGCGCGAAGTCGGCGTAGTCGGCCACCGAGACCAGCCGGTCCAGCGCCAGTACCGCCAGCGGCACGTTGCGGCGCGCCTGGTCGCGCGTCTCCGCGTCGGCGCCGCCGGAGGCGCGCAGCGGGTTGACTACTTCCTTGACCCCCAGCGGCCGCGTCGCCAGCAGGCTGACCTGTCCCGCGCGCACGTTGCCCGGCGTGCCGATGCCGTTGCGGTACGTCGCCACGACGTTCTCCACGCCGGTGGGCAGGCGCGCGCCGTGCACGCCGTCGCCGAACTGCACGGTGGTCCGGCCGTCGTCGTCGGTGGCGGTGACGAAGCGGCGGTCGTTCGCGCCAACGAAGGCGAGATTGCGCGTCTCGTGCCATTGCAGGTCGTTGACGCGCAGCGTGAGCGTGCTCTGCACGCCATCCACGGTGGACGCGGAAACCCAGGTCAGCGGCGGCTGCTTCAGCACGAAGGCCTGCATCGACGCCGCGCCGCTGCCGCTGCCCAGCACCTCGCGGCGGCTCTCGCCGTGGGTGGCGCGCACCACGTTGGCGCGCACCGTCACGCTGTCACGCGCGTAGCGATAGGCCAGCCCCGCGTTGGCGAACACCAGGGTGCTGTGCACGGTGTCGCCGGGCAGGTTCGCGTCCACGCCCTGCTCCACCGCGGACAGCATCACCAGCTCGGCGGCGCTCACCGCGTCGGTGCCCGGCACGTCGCTGCGCCGGCCTTCCACGATCACCCAGCGGCCGGCCTTGAGGCCATCCACCGCGCCATCGAGAGTGAGCCGGGTGGCGCTGTCGCCGGTGCTGCGCGGGCTGCCGTCGGCGGCGAGCGCGCCGACCTCGTCGCCGATCACCAGCTCGGCCAGCGGCAACGATTCGCTTTGTGCGTGGACCTGCGTGGCACGCAGGGTCGACATGCTCGGCGCCTGCCACACGGACGTGTCCGCATCCGGCGTGACCAATTCGATCCCGGTGGTCTTGCCGCTGATGCCGTAGGCACTGCGCGGATGCACCTGTACGCGCCTGGCCTGCGCGACGACCGGCGGCCCGTAGCGCCCCGACTGGATCAGCAGGAAGCTGCCCGCCTGCACGCCGTCGTAGGCGTTGTCGAGCTGCACGAGGTCGTCCTCCTCGCCGCCGTCCGCGATGGCATCCCAGTCGCCGTCGGGCCTGGAGACGTAGGGCACGGTGCCCTTGGTGGCGGGGTCGTCATTCAGTCCCAGCCCCATGATGCGCGGCGCGTTGTAGCCGAACAACGGCGCGGCCAGGCGCAGCGCGTACACGCCGTTCAGGGCCGGCGAAGGTTCGCCCTGCGGCACGCTGGCCCAGGCACGGTAGAAGGTGTCATGCAGCTGCGGCGCGAATTTCAGCAGCAGTTGCGGCCGCGCATCGCTGGCCTTGCCGAGTGCCGCGGCGACGCTTCGTTGCAGGCGCAAGCTGTTGGCCGGCTGCAGCGTGGCTTGCCGCGTCAACGCGCCGAACAGCGCACCGAAGCCGCCCGCCGGCGGCGGGCTGACGGCGCCGTCGCCGCCAAACGCCTTCACCACGGCCAGCAGGAACGCCTGCGCCGGCGCCGGGCCACCGGCAAGGTTCCCCACCTCCAGGCCGAAGCTTCCCAGCAGACGGTTGACGCTGCCGACGTCGCCGCCGCCGAGCAGCAAGCCGCGGTAGAGCCTTTCGATCCGGTCGCGCAATGACGTGCCGCCGGACAACGCGGCGACCGCCACTTTCGCCGCCGCCACGATCTGCCCCTGCAATGCGCCGAACGGCTGCAGCAGCAGCCTGCTGCGCCCGCTCTGCGGCTGTACTTCGATCGACTGCACCAGGCGCAGCGCTGGCACGCCGGCGGGAAGCTCGCCGAACAGGAACAGCAGCCGATCGTTCGGCTTCAGGCCAGTGGCCGTGCTGGCCACCCACAGCGCATCCAGCGTGGCCACGTTGTCGAGCGTGATGTCCTGCGGCCGCGTCAGCCGCGGCCTGAGCGCGTTCCACTCGTAACGCGCCTCCAGCGGTTCGGCGGTCTCGAAGCTCTGCATCTGTTCGCCGGGCGCGGGCACCGACTGCGCGCGCGCGCCGGCAGGAATCGTCACCGGCGGCGAATCCTTCTCCACCGTATAGGCGAGGTACACGCTGGCGGCCACGCCGGGACGCAGCCGGTAGTCGGTGAGCCGCGCCAGTTCCAGCACCGAGCGGCGCTCGGTGGCGGTGCGCAGGTAGGCCTCGTTGGCGATGCGCTCGGTGTAGAAGCTCAGCACGTCGGCACCTACCGCCCACGCGTCGAGCAGGGCCATCGCCGGATCGTCGGCTTCGCGCGTGCGCAGCCCGGCCAGTGCCGGCAGCGCCGCGTCGCTGAGACCGGCCTGCATGGTGGCGCGGAAATCGGCGTAGCGGCCGACGCGGTAAGCCAGCGCGTCCAGTCCCGGCCGGTTGGCCAGCGGCAACGGCGTGCCGGCGATCGCGCCGCAACCGCAGGCGCAGGCATGTTTGCCACAGGCGCTGCAACAGCTCATCGGCCACCTCCCAGCGTGAAGCGGATGCTGCCGTGATCAGGATGGTCCGGATCGTTGTCGACGCGCGCGATGTCGCGCGCGGCCAGGTGCAGCACGCCGTCGGCGGGCACGCCGTCGGCCGGGTCGTCGGCGCGCGCCAGGCACGACACTTCGACGTGGGCCACGCCGGTGATCGCCTGCGCCTCGGCCAGCAGCGCGCTGACGAACACCGGCGCGCCCAGCCTGAGCCGATCCGGATGGAAGAAGCCGGGCGTACCGTCGCGGCGCAGGTCGGCGCCGAAGCGGTCGCGCAGCGCGGTCTCGACGTGGGCGGCGAGGAAGTCCGGCCGCACGCAGACGTTCAGCGCGATGCGCAGCGGCACGTAGCCGGCGGCATGCACCTCGACGTCATGACCGATGCGGCGGTAGCGCTCCAGTTGCGCCCTGATCCGCCGCGCCAGGCCCTCCGGCAGGTCCTCGCGGCCCAGTGGATCGACCGCCACGTCGGCGGCGTACCAGCTGCCGCTCCATTCCAGCGCGGCAGCGGCGCCCTGCAGCTGCGGCGCGCACGCGGCGAACATCGCGTAGTCGTCGGCGACGACCGCGCGCAGCGGCTTCGCGCGGAACGCGCCGGGCGCGTAAAGCTTCACCTCGGCCAGGCTTTCCGGCGCGGTGCCGCCGCTGGCCGGCAGCGGGTTGCGCGGCTGCAGCTCGGCCGACAGCACGCCCGACTTCAGCGCCAGCCACACGATGCTGTCGCGCCCCGCGTTGCCGGCCGGGCCGTTGCCGATGCGCGAGGCGGCGCGGAAGAAGTCGCCGGCCTGCGGCTGCGCGCCGAGCACGCCGTCGCCGAAGCGCAGGTGCGCGGCGCCGTCGTCGTCGGTCTCGACCACGAAGTGGCGGTCGTCCGGGCCGCTTTCCAGCAGGTCGTAGCGCGGCTGCCAGCGCCAGCGTGGGTCGGGCGTGCCGGCCACCAGCACGTCGGCCAGCGCGCCGCCATGCACGACGAGCTGCGGCAGCGCGAGGCGCGGCTCGCGCGTCAGCAGCCGGCACACCGGCGCGTGCGGCGGCAGCGGCTCGGCCCAGGTCAGCGGTGCATCCGGCAGCACGTGGCCGGTGGCGGATGGCGGACGGCGTACGTCCGCCACAGCGCCGTCGCAACGGCAGCAGCCGTGTTGCGTGCGGCCCGGCACCAGCCAGCAATCCTCGGCCAGCGTGCCGCAGCGCGTGCAGGCATCCGGCATCGCGGCAAGCGCGGCGGCGAGGCCGGGATAGTCGCCATCCTCACCGCTCGGCGTGCAGATGGCGCTGGACGTGCATTGCCCATGCGCGTGTTCGCCATGATCGACCAGCAGCACGTTGCCGCGCGCCAGGCTGACGTCGTGCAGCCAGGCGCAGTCGGGCGATGGCGTGCGCACCGACAGGCACAGGTCGAACGGCAGCGCGTCGCAGGCATCCCACGCCACCTCCAGCAGCAGCGTGCCGTCGAGCGGATCGACGGACGTGCGGACGTCCGTGAGGCGCACCGCGTGCCGATGCGCCGGGTCGGCATCGGCCGGATTGCCGGTCCGCGGTCCCAGCACCTCCTCGAAGATCAGCAGGTCGCCGACGGCGAGCTTCAGCGCGCGCGCCGGCGTGACGGCCGCATCCGTGGTTGCCAGCAACATGACGGGCGCCTCCGGCGCCGGCGGCGGCGTGTCGACCAGGGTCGCCCGTGTGCTGCCGCGCGGCAGGCAGCACAGCTCGTCGCCCCAGCTGTGCAGCCGGATCGCGCTGTGCGCGGCGACCACGTCGAAGCGAATCATGCCATCGAGCGGCATCGGCTCGTAGATCAGCGCACCCTGCCTGCGGGCGACGTCGAGCTGGGCCGCGTCGATGATGCCCGGCGGCGGCGGCTGCGCCGGCCCCGGCGGGGGCACCAGCAACAGCAGGTTGTCCAGTTCCAGACTCAGGTCGTTGCTCGATGCCAGCGTGACGAAGGCGCGTGCGTTGCAGCCCTCGTGCACGCGGTAATCCACCAGCCGCGCATGCCGGCGCACCGAGATGCGCTTGCGCGCGGTGCCGAGGTAGGCCTCGGTGGCGACCGCGTCCTGGTAGTAGCTGAGCTGGTCGGCGGTGTACGCCAGCGTCTCCACCAGTGCGATGCCGAGGTCCGGCACGCGGCGCTCGGCCCACGTGGGCATGTCCAGCGCGAGGCGGTCGAGGAACAGCTGGCGGAAGCTGGCGTAGTCCTTCGCCAGGTAGTTGATCTCCGGCGCGGGCGACGGCGGCGACACGCACGGCGCCTCGTCGGCGCAGTCCAGCGTCTTCGCGCAGTCGAGGCGGAAGTGCAGCGTGACGCAGGCGTACCGCGGGTCGAAGCCGGGATAGGCCTGCCAGCTCGCCGGGTCATTGCCCGAGGCCGCATCCACCAGGCACAGGCAGTACGCGGTGTGGTCGCCTTCGCGGTCGAGCACCACGCGCAGGCAGGCGTCGTCGTGCAGCTCCGGTTCCAGCTCGGGGTTCACGCTGAGCACGCGCAGGCCGGTGATGCGGTCGCCGCCGCTGATCCGCACGTTGGTCACGCCGAGGCCTTGCGGAATCACGCCGAACAGGTGCACGCACAGGCTCACGCCGTCGTCGCCCACCTCGACGTAGTCGATGCCGTTGAGCGTGCCGGCCAGCCGCAACTTTTCGCGCCGCGCCGGCACGCTGCAGGCCGGCAGCGGCGCGCAGCCGATCGTGCCGAGACTCGCATGGACGTTCGCGCGGTTCATGGCAGGCTCCGCACGAAGCTGTCGCTGCGCGTGTCGCCGCTGGCGCGCACGGTATAGCTGAGGTCGACGCGCAGGGTGGCATCCTCGCTGCTGACTTCGAGCTTGCCCACGTCGATCACGTCGCCCAGCCAGCGCTGCAATGCCGCCTGCAAGGTGAACTGCAGCGCGGCGGCCAGCTCCGGGCTGTTCGGCGCGAACACCAGCTGCAGCAGGCCGCTGCCGAAGTCGGGCCGGTTCACCCGCTCGCCGGGGCTGGTGAACAGCAACTGCTCGATCATGTCGCGCACATGGTCGTCGTCGCCGGCCTCGGCGGTGCGCCCGCGCGGATCGAAGTGGAACGGATAGTCGATGTTCATGGGCGTCCTCACATCGCGGTGACGCGCGTCTGGCTGGCGACGATCAGCAGCGGCGTGCCGGTCGGCGCGCAGATCGCCTGGCTGTCGAGGAGCAGCAGCGGTTGTCCATTGGAAGTCACCCGGGTGGCGGCGGTGACGAACTGCGCGCTGACGCACGGCCCGTTCGCCGCCGTCGGCGGCGGCAGCGTGCAGCCGGCAATCAGCCACGGCGCCGGCATCGTCACGCTGGGCTGGCCGCTGACAGTGACGCGCGGATTCGGCGCGGTGGCCTGCGCCTGGCCGCCGTGCGAGCAAAGCACGCTGGCGCCGACATGGATGAGGAAGCCCGGCATCGCATGCCTCCTAGGTGACCACCAGCGCGCCGTTGTTCACCGTCACCGTCGGCCCCGCGAGCACGATGGTGGCGCCCTGGCCGTTGGAGATGGTGATGCCGACCTCGTTGACCATGATCATCGCGCCGGTGACGCTCTTGATCAGGATGCCGCCGGCCGGCCCCGGCGCGTCGCTGATCGCGATGGTGTTCTGCAGGCCCGACTGCAGCACCACGCTGGGGCTGGCCGGATTGCCGGCCAGCGCCAGCGCCGGCACCTCCGCCGCGCTGCCCCAGAAACCGCCGACCCAGATCGGGTAATCCGGATCGCCCTGCTCGAACTCGATCCACACGCCGGCGCCGATCTGCGGCACCGCGTAGACGCCGCTCTGCTTGCCGGCGATCGGCACGCACGGCATCGCCCAGCTCGACGGGATCAGCCCGGACACGTCCGGCACCATCACCTGGAGGCGCCCGCGCTGTTCCGGGTCCACGTTCTGCACCACGGTGCCACGGTATTTGCCGAAGAACTTGCTCATGGCGGCACCAGCGGCACGGTGGAGAGCAGCCCCTTGCGCGACAGCTGGAAGCTCTGCCGGTACTCGCCGCGCTTGATCGTGTGGCGCACCTGGCTGACGTAGTGCAGGCCGTCGAACGCAGGGCCGACGCCGCGCACGCCGACCAGCTGGCGCGGCTTCAGCACGCGGCCGTAGCGCACCACGTCGAGGCTGCCGCGGCCGGTGACGGTGTCGGCGGATTTCGCCGCTTCGGCCATGCCCAGCAGCAGCGCACGCTGCGGCGAATACTTCGCGGTCTCGGGCAGCGGACGGAACTGCTGCGGCGGCGGATCAAGCAGGCCCAGCGGCGGATTCAGCGGCCCGATGTCGGGAATCGGCAACGGCAGCGGCAGCTTGGTCTGCTCGTTCTGGATGTAGACCACCGGCAGCTGGCGCGCGTTGCCGTCGTAGCTGAAGCTGAGCTCGTCGACGTTGCTGGCCGCGTCCATGTCCGCGTTCAGCGCCGGCTGCGGCACGCCCACCTTGATCTTCGGCCCCCAGTACGCGGTGCTCGTGCCGGGCAGCGGACCGGGGTCGAGATAGAACACGTAGCCGACGCGCTCGGCCAGCAGGCGGATGTAGTCAAGGTCGCTGCCCTGCTGGGTGGGAATGCGCTGGGTCGGGACCGGCACGTCGATCGCGATGCTCGGGATCACCAGGGGCACGATGCCGAGGAAGGCGTACTTGGCCAGCAGCAGCGCCACGATCGCCTCGGCCGGCATCGCCGGGTACGGCGTCCCGGGCAGGCCGGAGAACTCCAGTTTGGTCATCACCGTGGTGAGGTCGTCGCCGGTGACCTGCAGCGTGGCGTGGCGCTGGTCGGCGCCGGGCAGCACTTCGGTGCGGGTCACCACGCCGTCGATCAGCACCTGCGGCATGCCGTTCACGGTGGCCACCACGATCACCCGCAGCAGCGGCACCACGCCGCCGCCGGAGAGCAGGAACAGCGTGTGCAGCGGCGAGCGCACGCTCAACGTGAACTGCAGGGTGAACGCGCCCGCGCCCTCGTCCGGCGCATTCACCTCGACCTGGGTGAGCGCATCCAGCACGAGCTGCGGCACCGGCACCGGCACCACCGGCCCGACCAGCAGGGTCAGGTGCACGCCTTCAAGCATGCGGCACCCCCGGAATGTCTTCGGGCAGGGTGATGCGCAGCTTCCTGCCGATGGTTTCGGTCAGTTCCTCCGGCCGCAGCGCGCGGTTCGCGTCGCACAGGCGCCAGAACTGCTCGGGATCGCCCAGGTACTGCGCCGCGATGTTGTCCACCCGCTCGCCCTGCACCACGCGGTGCCACTGCAGCAGCGCAAAGTTCTCCGGCGCCGGCACGAAGCGGCGCTTCAGGTAGGTCACCATGCTGCCGTCGGCGCGCACCAGGCTGGTGGTGGGAGTCAGCGCGTAGCGGCTGGTGGGCGGGAAATTCAAGGTCATGGGCATCTCCGTGGCGGCGTGTCGATCGCTGCGCTGGCGTCAGGCGTACACCGCCTCGCCGCGATCCTTGCGCGAGCGCAGTTCGGCCAGCATCTGCGGCTCGCTCTCGTCGGCCGCCCAGGCGGGCCGCAACTGGAAATGCGGCTGGTCGACGATGGTCTTCCAGTTGCCGCCCCATTCCAGGCCCAGGTCCATGCCCAGCGCGCCGACCGCCTTGTACTTCGGCGACTCCGGCAGGTACCTGTTTCCCTCGAACACGCCGACGTCGAAGGCGATGCCGAAGTTGTGGTTGGAGTAGCCGGCGCGGGCGTTGGTCACCTTCTTGCCCGGCGCCGTGCGTCCCTGCGCATACAGCGCCGCCTGCTCCTCGTAGCTGCGCAGGCCGCTGATCACGCGGATGGTGATGCCGGCGCTGGCCGCCTTCTGCACCAGGGCGCGCGCGATCGGGCGCACGGGCGGCAGCAGCGTGGCGATCACCTTTTCACTGCGATCGTCCACCGGCGAAACGGCATCGGCCGGCTCCATCCGGTCGATCTTCTTGCCGACCAGCCGCGCGTAGATCGCGCCCCAGGTCTGCGGGCCGGCCTTGCCGTCCACCTCCACGCCGAGGGCCTGCTGGACGGCGGCAATCATTTCCTCGATACGCATGTCGCTCTCCGTTTCTGGTCGATGCCCGGCTTCCCGCGGGCGCAACTACGATCCCCGCATCCCGCTCACGGCACGCCGCTCAAGCCGAGCGCGGACAACTGGCCGCCGGCGCCGCCGGCCAGGCGCTCCTTCTGCTGCAGGTAGCTCATGAACAGGCTGGCTGCCTTGTGCCCGGAGGGCACGTCGTTCACCGACAGCACGCGCAACCCCAGGCTGACCTTGGCGCGGATCGGGTTCAGCGCGGTGTCGAACGCTTCCTCGGTGATGCCGAACTCGGTGACCCGCACCGGCAGGATGCGCGAGCGACTCCACACGAACAGCGCCAGCGGCGTCTCCATCGGCACGATCTCCAGCGTGCCGATCTGCGCCAGCGCGTCGTTCGCGCGCAGCTGGCCGCTGCTCGGGTAGACCATGGTTTCCAGCGCCGCCAGCTGGGCGAAGATGCCGGACTGGGTGACGCCGCCGTTCTGTTCCGGAAACTCCAGCTGGTCGGTGGCGTCGATCTCCGCCTCCAGCTTCAGCGTCTCCACCGGCGGCCCCTTCAGCCGCAGCGCCTCGGAACGATCGCCGCCATCGGCGCTCACTCCCTGCACCTGCAGCGAGCGCGTGAGCGAATCGGGGTTGTACTGCAGCGCGATCACCCGCCGCACCGCCGAGCTGGCCGCATCGATCAGCACGATGCCGCCCTTGAGGATGCGCGGGGAACCGGGGAAGGCGCTCATGGGTGGTCGCCCGTCCTGGCCGCGCGCAGCACGTTGGGGTTGATCCGGATGTTCGGGTCGATGCGGCGGGCCGCCTCCACGTTCGCCTGCGCTTTCTGCGGCTGGCCCAGCGCCACGTAGGCCTTGGCCAGCGCTGCATGCGACGCAGCGGGCAATGCCACATCGGTCGACTGCAGCTGCTGGGCGATCTCGGCAATCTGATGCTGGCGCGCACTGTCCGCCGGCGTGGGCGCGGCTGGTGCCGACGAGGCGGATGCGGGAGCCGGCGCAGCGGGTGGCGCGGCCGCGACGCTGGCGGCGCCGGGCGGCGTCATCGCCACCGCGGTGCCCGCGGCCGCGGGAGGCGGCGCCGCGATCGGCGCATTCGCCTGCACCTGGTTCAACTTCGCGGTCAGCACCGGCACCAGGGTGGCCTGCACCTGCGCCGACGGCTTCTCGCGCAGCACCGACCTGGCCAGGTCGTACGCCTTGTCCACCTCGCCGATCGCGCGGTAGCCGTCCGACACCTGCGCCTGCAGCTGCGGGTTGTCCGCGGCGCGGCGCTCCAGATCGGCCAGCACCTGCTGCGCCTGCTGCTTCTGCGCCGGATCGGTCGGTGCCTGCGGCTGCGTGCGGATGCGGTCCAGCTCCACCATGTCCTTGTTGATCTTCAAGGTCTGGATGCCCGGGAACCCCATCAGCACGATCGCCAACACGATCAACCCCATCGCCATCTTGAAGTCGCGCCGCTGCACGATCATCACCATGATCGCCGCCAGCGCGAACACGAACAGGATGAAGCCGCACGCGAGCATCAGTTTTTCGTAGCCGTAGAGGCCGTCGAAGATGTTCATGTTCATTCGCCCTCCCTCATCGTCGGCGCCTGCGGCGTGCGTTCACGCAGGTTGCCAACGGCGCGGGTGCACATCCGCAGGAACGTGGAGTTCGACAGGCGGTTCCAGTAAGGGATCGGCGGGTTCGCCGAGACGTAGTCGTCGCCCTGTTTGACGATGACCTCGACCTGCGACCAGCTTCCCGGCTGCGGCCCCTTGAAGAGGTAGTCGAGCACCTGGTCCCTCGGCACCGGCGGCCCGCCGTAGTAGCCCCAGGTAGCGTTGGCCGCCTGGACCTCGCCGAGCACCTTCTGCTTGTCGTCGCCGGAAAGCGCGTCATAGGCACGCCTGCTTCCCACCCCGAACGTCACCGTGGTCGCCAGCGGCTTGCACCCTTCGCCCAGCCCCGCTGCGGTCGGCGCCTTGCCGCCACGCGCCAGATTGTCGGCAATCGTCTGCTCGAAGGCCGCCGTCACCTGGCAGCCGTAGAGCACCACGCGATTCGGACCGAATTGGTCGCGCCATCCGACGAATGCGCTGTCGCCGCCGAACAGGGCCTTGATGGCGGCATCGTCGTAGAAGACCGCGTTCTTCTGCCAGTCCGGCGGCGCCTGCGCACCGAGCCGGTTCTGCGAGGCGTGGATCGCCAGAACCAGCGTCCAGGGCTTGTCGATCGTGCGCCGCATCAGCGTGGCCTTTGCTGCGGCTAGATCAGGCACCAGCACGCCGCCTCCCAGGTCGAGCCCGCGGTCGCGTACCACGATGTGGAAATAGGCCGTGGAGGGATCCGGGGCCACCGGCGCAGGTTGCTGCCTGGCCGCATCGTCTTTCGCCTTGTCCTTCTTCCCGTCGCGCTGCAAGGACAGGCGACCCGCAGCGCCCTGCTGCACCACATGGGTCAGCTCGTGCGCCAGCAATCGCGCCCCCATGGCACTGCCAGGGTCGAACTGCCCGGCTCCGAACACCACGTGCTTGCCGACCGTGTACGCGTTGGCATCCACTTCGTGCGCGGAGCGTGCAGCGAGTGGGTCCGAGTGCACGCGCACGCCGCTGAAGTCGTGGCCGAAACGCTGCTCCATGTCTTGGCGCAAGGCACCATCCAGCGGCCGCCCACCGCCAGCCAGTGCCTCGTCGACGCTGGCTGGCGTCGCCATGGCGGTGTCGCCCGTGACGCCTGACCCGGAAGGCCGCACGTAGGCACGTGCATGCCCTACCGTCACCTGCTCGGCAACGCGGTCGGCTTCGCGCTCCTGCGGATCGCTGCTGGCGCCGATGCTGAGCTGGCGCTGCAGGGCGTGGCGCTTCGCGGAGCATTCCGCACACTCGGCGTCGCCATGGCTATGCGTGCCGCACGCGCATTTTCGCTGCAGCCAGCCTGGCGGCCGCGTGGTGGCAAGAGCGACACCAGGCGCCGCTCTTCCCGGCCTGCGGTCGCTCACCGGGCCGATCATGACTTGGCCCCCTTCCTGACCGCCTGCTTGAGCGAGGGGGCGCAACCTTCAGTCGAATGATGCGGGTACCAATGAATATCGAATGGATCACCCGCGTATGCCGACGGGCACATCGGCTTGCAGTTGTTCCTGTCGCCGGACGGCGGCGACCCGCCCGAAGGCCAACCGTCGTAACCGGCATAGGCCCAGGCAAGTGCCGGCTTGAAATTCGCCGAAGGCGTGGCAAGACCGGAAACGCCGGAACCCTTGTACAGGTCGATCAAGGTCTTCATGTCCGAGCGCGTGAAACTGAAATGAGGGTCGGGGTTCTCGCGCGCACAGAGGTTGAACATCGTTCCGTAGATCACGTAGTTCGGTGAACCGGCGTAGTAGCACTCGCCACCGACCTGCACGGATTCGCCGCATTCCTGGCCCTTGGGCGCACCCGTCGTCGCGCAATGCCTGGGCTGGTAGTCGCTGCTGATCCAGCGGTCGTTGTGCAGCTGGACGATGTCCCAGGAGCAGTAGCCCACACGCACGCCGACCAGTGCGCCGCAAGCGTCCTCGCGCTGCTCCCTGGTCCAGCCGGCGAACAGGCTGCGGGCCAGGCCCACCGCACGGGCGACCTGCGCGGTCACGTCCGGACCGCAGACGAACTTCGGCGCGGTTCCCTCGACCGGCTTCTCTTCAGACGGATCGACATCCACGCTGCGGCCGACCTGCTCGATCACGACGGCCCGGTTCAGCGTGCGATCGAGCTTGCGCTGGTTTCCGGCAATACAGTCGGTGAGCGCAGCGCCGTCGACCGAAACGATCTGCTTGCGCGCCTCGGGCGGCAACGCCGCATACAAGGCTTGTGCGCGCGCCTTGCGCAAGCCCAGGTTCCGATCGGGTTTTCCCGAGCAATCGGACAGGCCGTGCAGGCTCCACTGCGTGTTGGAGGTGGCCATGAGGTGCACCAGCGCCTTCCATTTCGCCGCGCCCTTCAGGTTGCTTTTCACCACGCTGCTGTCGATGCCGAAACCGACCACGGCGAATCCGTTGATCGTCCTGCCTTCGTCGGAAAGCTGTGCGTAATCGTGCACGGTCATCGGGTCCGCATGCGATTCGGCGACCTCACCCTTCTCGCGTGGAGGACACGTCTCGAGGGACAGCGACGCCTGCTCGCAGGCCACGAAGCGCTGAACCTGCCTTGCAGCGGGGCTCGGCGCGGGCTGTGCACCTGCTTCGCCGTTGGTCTCCGGTAGCGACGCTGGCGACGTCTGTTGCACGACGTGGGTCAGCTCGTGCGCCAGCAGGCGCCGGCCCAATGGCGCCTGCAGCGCAGGCGCGTCCGCACCGAGCACGATGTGATGGCCCGCGGTATAGGCGCTGGCCGCGACATCGCGCGCCGACCGTGCCGCCGCCTCGTCGGTGTGCAGGCGAACCGCGCTGAAGTCATGGCCGAAGCGCGCCTCCATCTCGTGGCGAAGCCCGGCCGGCAACGGCTCGCTCGATGCGGCAAGCGCTTCGTCGACACTGTCCGGCACCATCGTTCCCGTCGCCGCCCCGCCGCTGCCGGCACGCTGGATCTGCGGTCGGGCCGTGCCGATTCCGGGTGGCGTCGAACTGGCCATCACCTGATCGGCCACGCGCTCCGCCTCGGCTTCGAGCGGGTCGTTGCTCGCGCCGATAGCCAGCTTGCGCTGCAGCTTGCCGTGCTTGCTTGCGCACTCCGCGCATGTGGCGTGACCGTGGCTGTGCGCGCCGCAGGCGCACTTGCGTTGCAGCAGCAGTCCCGCGACATGCGGCACCGCCGGCTTGGCCACGACGCTGGCGCTGCGCTCAGCCATGCCGCCCTCCGCTGCGCGCGGCCGGCTTCTTCGCCGCTTTCGACTTCTTCTTGCGCAAGGCGGCGAGGAAGGCGTCGAGCTTGCCCGCGTCCAGCGCGCGCTTCTTCTTCGCGGTGTCGATCGCGTCGATGATCGCGTAGGCCTCGTCGCAGTACCTGGCGAGGAAGGCCCAGCTCATCTGCTGCTTGCGGCCCCAGGTGACGCAGACCGGGCCGCTTCGGGTATAGCCGGGCACGTAGACGTAGTGACCGTTGCGCGGGTTCGGCTGGCCGGCCTTGCCGCCGACCACTGCCCACGGCTTGCCGGCGTAGAACTGGGTCAGCGCCGCGTCGGGCAGGGTGAAGCCCAGGCCCACGCCGATGTCCATGAACACCGCGCGCTTGAGCTCGCTGCGCCTGGCCTGATCGATCTGCGCGAAGGCCTTGATCTTGTAGCGTCGCCTCGCGGCGAGCCAACCCCGCTTGCGCCATTCCTTCAGCGAATCGAGCACGACCAGGCCGCTGTCGACGCCGCCGCTTTCGCCGAAGTATTCGTGCAGCACGTCGTTGTCGCTGATCGCGATCAGCTTGCCCTGCTCGGCCTTCTCGAAGCGCAGGGTCTGGTGGGCGCGGCCGGCGATCACGCAGTCGCCGTACTGGTCGTTGCCGAACATCGGGGTGGGGATGCCGTGGTGCACGACGTCGAAGTCGTACTCGGCCGGCAGCGCCGGCGGCGCCTTCAGCAAGGTGGCGAACATCAGGTTGCGATCGTCGTGTTTGGCCTTGCGTTTGCCGAAGCGCACGATGCCGTCGGGGCGGGGTTTGGGGATCGCGGTCATGTCAACGCTCCTTGCCCGCGACGGATGGGGCGGGCGTGATGCCCAGGCCGCGCTGCACCGCCGTGGCGATGCGCGGGCCGAGGCGTTCGTGCGGGTGGCCGGCCGACGGCAGCGTCACCGGCGGCAGCGCGGCGGCCGCGTCAAGGCTGCGCAGCGCGGCGGCCGCGCCGGGTTGCGCCAGCAGGCGGCCCAGTTCGGCTTCGAGCGTGGTACGCACGCTGCCGGCACGTTCACCGCCCAGCGCGGCCTCGTCGATCACCAGCCGCTCGATGTGCAGCTCGATGCTCACGGCCGGCCTCCGGCGCTTTCCAGCCAGCGGAAATCGGCTTCGTTGATTGGTTTGTCCAGCTTGCGGTATTCGCCGCGTACGGCCTCGAGCAGCAGCGGCATGCCGATCTCCACGCCCGCCTTGGCAGCGATGAATGCGGCGTTCAGCGCGATGCCCTGGATGCTGCCGCCGGTGAGCGGCAGCCGCGCCAGCCGGTCGAAGTCCAGCGCGCCCACGGCGGCCTGCGCGGGGAATACCGAGGCCCAGATCGCGCGGCGTTCGGCCGCGCCGGGGAACGGGAAGTGGATGACGAAGCGCAGCCGGCGCAGGAACGCGCCGTCCAGCGCGCCCTTCATGTTGGTGGCCAGGATCGCCAGACCGCCGAACGACTCCAGCCGCTGCAGCAGGTAGTTCACCTCGATGTTGGCGTAGCGGTCATGGCTGTCCTTCACCTCGCTGCGCTTGCCGAACAAGGCGTCGGCCTCGTCGAAGAACAGGATCGCGCCGCCGCCCTCGGCCGCATCGAACAGCTTGCGCAGGTTCTTCTCGGTCTCGCCGATGTACTTGCTGACCACGGCGGAAAGGTCGATGCGGTACAGCGACAGGCCCAGCTCGCGCGCCAGCACTTCGGCGGCCATGGTCTTGCCGGTGCCGCTCTCGCCGGTGAACAGCGCGCTGATCGACAGCCCGCGGTTCATGCGCGCGCGAAAGCCCCAGTCGTCGTAGACGGTGCTGCGCCGGGCGACCTGGTCGGCGATCTGGCGCAGCAGGGCCTTCTCGCTGTCGGGCAGTTTCAGCTCGTCCCAGCCCGCCTTCGGCTCGATGCGCTGGGCCAGCTCGTCCAGCGCCGGCCGGGTGTGCGCCAGCGCGCCCTGCCACAGCGCCTGCGCCAGCGCGGCAGGCTTGCCCTCCACCGCCGCCAGCGCGCCGTGCGCGATCTGCTCGATGCGGCCCAGGTTGAAGTCGAAATGGCTGGCCAGCTGCTGTGGCTGCGTCCCGGCGGCGTCGCCCAGCAGGCGCTGCCACAGCGCGCGCTGCTCGACCGCGCTGGGCTTGGCCACGTCGACGCTGAGCGCCTGCGCGGCCGTGCCTGCCCATGGCTCGCGCGCGTCGACGAAGACGAGCCCGCTGCTGCGCGCCAGGAAACGCCTGACCCAGGTGGCGGTGGCGTCGCCGCGCTCGACCTCGGCCGCGTCGAGGTACAGCGCCAGCGGCAACAGCTGACTCTCGCGCTGCCACAACCGCAGCAGGGTTTCCTGCTCGGCCACCGCAGCCGGCAGCAGCTCGGCCGCGAGCCGGTAAGCCTGCGCGCCGAAGGCGGCGGCGACGGTCTGCGCGATCGCCTGCTTGCTCACGCTGTCGCTGCCGAGCAGTTGCACCGCCGGCAGCGGCTCGCCCGGCGGCACGTGGCGCAGCTGGTCCAGCAGCCGGTCGGCCACCGCCTGCTGCGATGGCGGCAGGCTGGCCGGCGGCAACGCGGTGAGCAGCGGGCTCAGGCGGTCGTCCAGGTAGTTCATGCCCTTGACGAAGTTCACCACGCGCTCGTCGGCAGCGAGCGCCGCGCCGATCAGCGGCTGCGCGCCGGGCTGGTGGATCTCCAGCAGGCGCCAGTAGCGCAGCGGCCGCTGCGGCGACAGCGCATCCCAGCTGGGCGCGTCGAGCACCGCGAAGGCCAGCGCAAAGGTGGGATATGGCCTGGACGGATCGTGCTGGGCCTGCGCGCACAGCGCCGGGAAGCGCGTGTCCAGCTCCATGCCGATGCACAGCAGCAGCAGGTCGCGCTCGAACGGGGACAGGCCGAGCCGGTCGGCGAGCATGGCCAGTGCCGGCGTGTACTTGCCGTCGTCGGCGCCGCCCGGCGGCGATGCGGCAGCGACTGCCGCACCCGGGTCCGGCACCTCGACGACGACCGGCGCGATCGCCGGCGGCGTGTCGATAGTGTCAACCTGCGCGCTCCCCAGCGATGCGCGTGCCGGCTGGGTGGCAAACACGCGCGCGAACCACGATTGCTTCGGCCCGTTCGGCGCACGCACCGCCGGCGCCGATTCCATCAGCGCGGTGGCCGCCGCGGCGGGCGCCGGCGGCGTGGCCGGTGCGTCGGGCGACTGCGCGGCGCGTTGCAGCCGCGCGCGCAGATCCGCCAGCGCCGCGGCAAGGTAGCGGTCGTTCGCCTGCAGCCAGGGCGCGTAGTCGTTCATGCCACCACCACCTGCTGGTCCGCGGCAAACGCCGGCACGCTGCCGCTGAAGTCGACCGGAATGCTGTCGGCGCCGTCTACGCGCAGGCGCACGGTGTACGTACCCGCGGCCACGCCGGTGAGCTGGAAGACCAGCGCGGTCGGCTGCTGCGGGTCGGCCGGGTTGTTCAGGCTGGCCGGCGCCAGCAGGCGGTCGCCGAACAGCAGGAACACACGCTGCCCGGCGCGGATCCGGGGCGTGCAGGCGATGCCCAGGCTGAAATCGCCGGCGGCGGCGGCAAGCGCGCCGAGCGCGATGCGCGGCGCCAGCACCAGCGGCAGTTCGTTGCTGAGCAGCGGCGGCAACCCCGGCGGCTGCACGCGCAAGGCCACGGTGTAGATGCCCGGCGCCCAGCGGGCGATGGCGTTCGCATCGTCGGCGGCGTCGGCCAGATGCACGCGCAACGTGCCGGCGGCATCGCCGGCCTGCGGCGCGACGTCGATCGGCGCATCGAGGCGCAGGCTGCTGAAACGCGCCACCGCGTGCTGCGTGCCGAGCTGGCGGCCGCGCAGCACGAGGTCCTCGCCCAGGCGCACGGCCGTCTGGTGGCGCGGATAGTCGAGCGCGTCCAGCACCGCCGCGGCGGATGCGCTGGCGATCACGCCGCGATCCTGCGGGCCGCGCCGCAGCACCGGCAGCGGCGCGCGCGTGGCCGCCTGGCTGTCGATCAGCACCACCGCTGCCTCGTAGGCGGCGGAGGTGCGGTAGTTGGTCTGGAACGCGGTCCACAGCCGGGACAGCTCGTCCACCGTCTGCGGCAGCGGCGTCACGCGCACGCGCTCGATCTGGCTGGCCAGGTCGTTGTCCGCCAGCGCGTTGCGGATGTCGTTGCCGTCGAGCACGCCGCGGTCGTGCAAGGTGCTCATCGCCGCGGCCAGCACGCGGTGACTGATCGCATCGTTGTCGTCCTCGCCGCGGCCCCAGGCGGTGAGCACGTAATGCAGGTTGAGCGCCAGCGGCGGCGGCGCGGTTTCGCCCGGTCGCACCTGGCCAGGCAGGTCCAGGTTGCGCCAGGCGGCGTTGGCGACCACCTGGTACAGGAACACGTTGAGCTGCGCCTTGCTGATGCCCTTGCGCGCCACGTCCGGCGGCTGCAGGGTCACCTCCAGGTCGGCCAGCTCCGCGTCCAGCGCGGGCACCTGCGCCAGCAGCAGGTTGCGCAGCGTGCGCGTGGTCGCGGCGATCGCCAGCACGTTGCTCATGGCGAAGCCTTGCCGCGCTGGCGCAGGTAGTCGTCGAGGCTGCTCGGCCGCGCTTCCTCGCGACGACGCGGTGGTGCAGCGGCGGCCGGCGCGGCGCGCACTTCGAGCCGGCCGATGCTGACGTGCACCACCGGTTCGCTGCCTGCCCGGTTCCCGTGGTCGGCCTGCGCGTTGCGCGTGCCGTGCATCGCGGCCGCGTGGCCAGGGCGCGCCGGTGCGGGTGTGCCGCCCGTCGTGGCGAACACCGGTACCGGCGCAGGCAGCAAGGCACCGCCCGGCGCCGGCGTGCGCGCCGCTTCCTGCCGAGCGGGCGCGACACGCAACTGCCGCGGCGACACGGATGGCGAACTGGCCGCTGCGCGCTCGGGCGCGGAAGCCGCACGCGCAGGTTCGGCGCTCATCGCACGTACCGGCACCGCGGCGCGCGGCGGTGGTGGCATCGGTGCGCGCGGCGCATCCGCGGCGACGCGCTCCGGCATCGGCAAGGGCGCGGGCTGTGCCGGCGTATTGCGCGCGGTTCGTGGCGCGATCGACTCGGGCGCGGGCACCAGCGCGCGCGGTGGCGGTGCGGCATTCGGCGCGACCGGTCGCGCCGGGCTGGCATCGCGGGGACGCGCCGGCGCCTCGCGCTCGTCCAGCGACGGCATGATCGGCGTGCGCGGCAGCGGTTCGAACAGCGACGGCAGCCGCGGCGCCAGCGTGGCGTCGCTGCCGATCGCGCGTGCCGCCAGCCGGTCGAGGAAATCGCTCATGGCGCGCACAGCTCCAGGTAGGCCTGGCGGCGGCGCGGGCTCAAGCTCAGGATGTCGGCCTCGGCCCAGTGGTAGCTGGCGGCCAGCGTGTCCACCTCGCGCAGCATGTGCAGCGCCCAGGCGTGCAGCTCCTGCCACAGGAAACGGGCGACGTCGAACAGCGGCTGCCACTCGTGGCCGCATTCCGGGCAGCGGAACGCCAGCTGCAGGTCGGCCTGCGGATCGGCCTGCGCCATCACCTGCGCGATCTGCACCTGCAACTCGTGCGGCAGGCTGCGCGCGTCGTGCGACTGCTCGCCGCACTGCGCCGCGAGCACGCAACGGTCGAGCAGCAGGCCGCGCGCGGCTTCGGCGTCACCACATTGTTCCAGCGCCAGCAGGTCGCGGCTGTCGGGCAGACGGAACTGCACGCGCACGCCATGCGCGGCATGTTCCAGCGTGGCGGCGACGGCGCCCGCCTCCGGCATTCGCAAGTCGTCGCAGCGGAACGTCGCCTCGACCGCCGTCGCGCACTGCGGGCAGCTCGCCACCGCCTCGATCGCACTGCCGAACAGCCGCTCGCGCAACTCCAGCAGCCGCGCGTCACGCCGGCCCAGCGGCAGTGCGGCCAGTTCGTCGGGGACGGCTTCGTCGTCGCAGCTGCAGCCGAGCAGCAACAGGGCGCGTGCCGCGGCGGACGGGTCGCCCCCGCGTTCCCAGACCTGCAGCAGCTGCGCGGGCGTGGGCGTGTGCATGGCGCTCAGGCAGGCACGCTGAAGCTGGGCTCGGCCGGTTCGCTCACGCCGGTGTCGCGCTCCCAGCCCTCGTTCTCCAGCTTCAGGTGCTGGATCGCCACCGCGTTGGCGTTGGCGTCCAGGTCGGGCAGCGCCTGGTATTCGGAGACCCAGCAGCGGTAGACCTTGTAGGCCAGCGCGAGCTGGCCGGCCTCGTTGTAGACCTCGATGATCAGGTCCTTGCGGAAGTCCTTCAGCGAGACCTCCGCGCCGAGCCCGGCGCCGAAGTTCCACACCTTGTTCGCCCACTTCTCGAACTCGGTGTCGTGGGTGACGCCGCGCTCGACGGTGATCGCCTCGTACTCGGTGCGCCCGGGCGACTTGCGCGTGCTGCTGGGGTCGCCGCCTTCGCGGTGCTTGACCACTTCGGTGGTGCGCTTCAGGCCCGACACCTTGCTGACGCCGGCCACGTAGCGGCCGTCCCACTTCACCCGGAACTTGAAGTTCTTGTACGGATCGAAGCGCTGCGCATTGACGCTGAACTGAGCCATGTTGGTTTCCTCATGCCTGGATCTGGCCGGCCATCTGCTGCAGCTGGATGACCACGAATTCGGCGGGCTTGAGCGGCGCGAAGCCGACCACGATGTTGACGATGCCGAGGTTGATGTCGTTCTGCGTGGTGGTTTCCTTGTCGCACTTGACGAAGTACGCGTCGGCCGGCGTCCTGCCCTGGAACGCGCCCTGGCGGAACAGGTTCTGCATGAAGGCGCCCACGTTGAGCCGGATCTGCGCCCACAGCGGCTCGTCGTTCGGCTCGAACACCACCCACTGGGTGCCGCGGAACAGGCTTTCCTCGATGTACAGCGCGAGCCGCCGCACCGGCACGTACTTGTATTCGTCGGCGAGCAGGTCGGCGCCGCGCAGCGTGCGCGAACCCCATACCACCGGGCCGACCAGCGGGAAGCTGCGCAGGCAGTTCACGCCGAGCGGATTGAGCATGCCGTTCTCGGCGTCGTTGAGCGCCACGGCGAGGCCCTGCACGCCGTTCAGTGCCGCGTCGATGCCGGCCGGCGCCTTCCACACGCCGCGCTGGGTGTCGGTGCGTGCCATCACGCCGGCGACGATGCCGCAGGGCACGAAGGTGTCGCTCTGGCCCTGGCGCTTGGGGTCCGACTCGATCACCCGCGGGAAGTACAGCGCGGCGTTGCGCGCGGCGGTGCCGGCGAGGCCGAACGCGGCCAGCACCGCGGGGGTGACCGCGCCGGCGCTGCCCCACTCGGCCGGCGCATCGACCAGCAGCAACGCGCGCCGCTCCACGCACAGCGCCATCGCGTTCTGATAGACCGACTTGGACGTGTTGCCGCCGCGCAGGTCCGGCGGAATGCACAGCAGGTTGAACAGGTCGGCCTTCTTCAGCGCGTAGATGCCGGTCTTGGCGTCCGCGTTGCCGAGGTAGGCGTTGTCGTCCAGCGCGGCGCTGTCCACGGCCTGGTCGGCGGTGGCGACGCCGGTGGAGGATTTGTCCTGCTCCCACACGGTCTTGCCGGCGTCCGCGTCGAGGTGTGCGGCGGGCACGGCAGTGGCGGGCAAGGTCAGCGACGACGCCACGCGCAGCAGCGAAGAGCCCGCCTTCAGCACGCGGTCGACCCGGCGCGGGCTCTCCTTCACGCTGAGGTTGAGGAAGCTCTCCTGGGTGTCGCTGGCCATGTCGCGCACGGTCAGGTTGAACAGGTCGCCGACCACCAGCCCGAAGCCGGCGGCGACGTCGGCCGACACGTTGCTGTCGATGCGCACGCGCAGCTGGTTGCCCCAGCTGCCGGCGGTGGCCGCCTCCAGCGGCAGGTTGGCGACCGCCACGGCCGCTTTCGCCGGCTTGCCGTCGGTGCCCTTGTACAGCCGCACGATCGCCGCCTGCGCGCCGCCGTTGAGGTAGAAGTCGCGCACGGCGTAGCCCATCGGGTAGAGCGGATCGAGGCTGCCGAACTGGCGTTCGAAGTCGCCGTAGCTGTTGATGATCACCGGGCTCTCCGCGTCGGCGTCGAGCGGCCCGCGCGCGGCGCGGCCGACGAAGGCGGTGATCGAGGTGGCCACCCCGGTGATGGTGCGCACGCCGCTGGGAATTTCCTCGACGTAGACGCCCGGATAGGTAAGCGCAGATGGCATGGGTCGATCCTCCGAAAGTGAAAACCCGTGTCGTGGTCAGTTCGGCAGCGACGATCTGACGTGCCGGTTCAGCGCGTACAGCACCTCGCCGTCGGGCAGCTCGTCACGATGCAGCAGCCCCTCCGCGACCAGCCGCTCCAGCACGTGCTCGATGCGCCGGCAGCTGATCTCGTAGCGCTGCCGCGGCAGCCACCAGTTGACGATGCCGCGCAGGGTGTCCGCCGCCTGCGGATGGGAATGCAGGTATGCGAGTACCGAGCGCTCGACCTCCATCTCCCCTCCGCCCGCCGTGCCGTGATCCGGATGCCTGGTCATGACGCCCTTCCGCATGCATGCGTGGGGACGAGGCAACATGCGTGCCACCGGCGCGGGCCGGCCGAATGGGCTGCGCCAGGGCTCGGCGGCGCGCCGGGCGGCGGCAACCGGGTCAGCGACGACCCGCTTCGCCGGCGCAGTGGGGCGACTTGCACCCGGGTGCCGAGGTCCCGCGCGGACTGCGCCGGACTTCACACGGAACGGGACTTTCAGTGCGAACGGAACTGCTTGGTCTCGATGCCGTGCTTCAGCAGCAGCTTGCCGAGCTGGCGGCGCTCGGTGCCGGACAGGCGGGCGGCGGCGCTGATGTTGCCGCAGGCCTGCTGCATCAGCTGGGTGAGGTAATCGCGTTCGAACTGGCGGATGGCGTTCAGCTTGGCCGCGCTGAAGCCCAGCTCCGGTTCGTTGGCGCGGCGTCGCAGCAGCGTTTCAGTACCGGCGAACGCCGGCTCCGCGGTCACCAGCTCGGCAAAGCCGATGACATTGCCCTCGGTGGCCATGTAGGCGCGCAGCACCACGTTCTCCAGTTCGCGCACGTTGCCCGGCCAGGCATGGGCGCGCAGCGCCTGCAGGGCGTCCTCGCTCCACTGGCGGGGCGGCCCGCGCAGGCGCAGGGCGACGGCGTCGAGGAAATGCCGGGCGAGCAGGACCACGTCGTCGCTGCGCTCGCGCAGCGGCGGCAAACGCAGGTACAGCGCGTGCAGCCGATAGTGCAGGTCGCGGCGGAAGCGCCCGGCAGCCACCTGGCGCTCCAGGCGGGCGTTGGTGGCGGCGATGATGCGCGCGTCCGACACCCGCGCCGCGCCGCCGCCGACCGGACGGTACTCGTTGTCCTGCAGGAAGCGCAGCAAGGTCACCTGGCCCTTGTCCGACAGCGCGTCGACCTCGTCCAGGAACAGCGTGCCGCCGCGGGCATGGTCGACCAGGCCGGGTTGGGCCTCCCTGGCGTCGGTGAAGGCGCCGCGGCCGTGGCCGAACAGCTCGTTCTCGATCAGGCTGTCGGGAATGGCGCCGCAGTTGACCGGCACGAACGGATGGTCGCGGCGGGCGCTGGCGTAGTGGATCTCGCGCGCGGCCAGCTCCTTGCCGGTGCCGGTTTCACCCTCGATCAGCACCTGCACGTCGCAGCCGGCGTAGCGCTGCAACTGCGCCCGCACCGCCTGGATTGCCTTGGATTGGCCGAGCATGACCGGCATCATCCGCCCCCGGAGTAACCAGCAAGAACCGCCGCACGCCAGTTGTCCGGCGTGCCGTGAACCCCCCTGGTACCCATCGCGAATCGGCCCTGGCGCATCGGACCATCGGCGACGATGGAGTATGCGCAGTTTCGATGCTGCAGTCCAAGGATGTTCCTGCTGTCGTCTTCGGCTGCTGTCCGTGTAGTACCTGCACGCCTGCCGGCGTAGTACGTCGCCCTCTGCCGCCGCGGGAACGGCTGCCGGCCACCACCCTGCCAGTTCGCGCGCCCGGCAGGCCGCCGGCGGCGCGGCACGATGCCGCGGATCGGCTCGCAAGCGCCGCCGGACAGGCGCAGTGCGGGCCGCTCGCGTATCCTAGGCCACGTCGCCGCGTCCACCCCGGCGCTCGCAAGGCACCGCGGCCACGGCCGCCCTCCCCGCGAGTCTCCATCTCCGGTCTGCCGGATGGCTTGGCGTGCGACTTCCCCGACAGCGCAACAAGGCGAGACGACCGACCATGGTGGCAATGGCAACCGAGCACGTGATCGACGTGCGGCACTGGAACGACAACCTGTTCTCCTTCCGCACCACGCGCGACCCCGGCTTCCGCTTCGACAGCGGCCAGTTCGTGATGATCGGGCTGGAAACGGAAGGGCGCCCGCTGCTGCGCGCGTACTCGATCGCCAGCGCCAGCTGGGAGGAGCACCTGGAATTCTTCTCGATCAAGGTGCCGAACGGCCCGCTCACCTCGCGCCTGCAGCACCTGCAGCCCGGCGACCCGCTGATCGTCACGCGCAAACCCACCGGCACCCTGGTGCTGACCGATCTCAAGCCCGGCAAGCATCTGTACCTGCTCGGCACCGGCACCGGGCTGGCGCCGTTCATGAGCGTCATCCGCGACCCGGACACCTACGAGCGCTTCGACCAGATCGTGCTGGCCCACGGCGTGCGCCGGGTCGAGGACCTCGCCTACGCCGACTACCTGGAAAACCAGCTGCCGCAGCATGACTACCTGGGCGAGCTGGTGCGCGAGAAGCTGATCTACTACCCCACCGTGACGCGCGAGCCGTTCCGCCACCAGGGCCGGATCACCGACGCGATCGTCAACGGCGCGCTGAGCGCGGCGACCGGCCTGCCGCCGCTGAACCCGGCCACCGACCGCGTGATGCTGTGCGGCAGCCCGGCCATGCTGGACGACCTCAGCGCCCTGCTCGACGGCCGCGGCTTCCACGCCTCGCCGCGCACGCGCGAACCGGGCGACTACGTGATCGAGCGGGCTCCTACTTCTTGTTCGCCGGAACACCATGCTCGATATCGCGCTCTACATCCTCGCCGCGCTGCTCATCCTCGGCGGCCTCGCCGGCACCGTGCTGCCGATGCTGCCGGGCATCCCGATGATCTTCGGCGGCATCTGGCTGGTCGCCGCGGTGGACGGCTACCGGCATCTGGGCCTGGGCTGGCTGCTGGTGATCGGCGCGCTCGGCGCGCTCGGCGTGCTGGTCGACTTCGTCGCCGGCACGCTGGGCGCCAAGCGGGTCGGCGCCAGTCCGCGCGCGCTGTGGGGCGCCACGCTCGGCACCGTGGTCGGCATGTTCCTGGGCATCCCGGGGCTGATCCTGGGACCGTTCGTCGGCGCGCTGCTGGGCGAGCTCAGCGCCGGCGCCAGCGTGCTGCGCTCGACCCACGTCGGCGCCGGCACCTGGCTCGGCCTGCTCGCCGGCACCCTGGTCAAGCTGGTGATCTCGTTCTTGATGGTCGGCCTGTTCGGCCTGGCCATGCTGTTCTAGACCTCCGGCACAGGCGCGCGCAAACCCTCCGCGCGTACGCTGCGCCGGTCATCCACGGAGGAAAACCCATGCGCAAGATCCTCGCCCTCGCCCTGGTCGTCACCCTGACCGCCGCCGGAGCGCTGCACGCACAGAACGCCCCCGCCGCATGGATCGAGCGCAGCAACGCCGACGCCAAGGTGCTGCTGGATACCATCGCCCGCTTCAGTCCGGAGTTCGCCAGCCAGGTCGGCCTGCCCGGCTACGACGGCAAGGTGACGGACCTGAAGCCCGGCATCGACGAGCGCTCGCGTGCCGCGCTGGTGCAGGCCAGGGACAGGCTCGGCAAGCTGCTCGCCACGGAGCAGGATCCGAACGTGCGCGAGGACCTCAAGATCATGATCGAGGCCGCCGCGCAGCAGATCGAAGGCATCGACCTCCACCGCAAGTACCTGCTGCCCTACCACGACGTCGGCTCGCTGGTCTTCGGCGGCGAGTTCGTCCTGCTCAAGGACGACGTCGATGCCGCGCGCCGCCCCGCCGCGCTCGCGCGCCTGCAGTGCTACGTCGGCACCGCGCCGGGCTGCACGCCGATCGTCGAGCAGGCCAAGGCGTTGACCGCGGCGCGGCTGGGCGACCAGGCGCTGCTCGGTCCCTACCAGGGCGAGGTCGAGCAGAAGCTGGCCAACACGTCGCGCTACGTCGAGGGCATCCGCCAGCTGTTCGCCAAGTACAAGCTCGACACGCCCGAGGGCAAGGCCGCGCTCGACGCGCTCGATGCACAGCTGAAGGCCTACGACGCCTGGGTGCGCAGCACCGTGCTGCCGCGCGCGCGCAGCGACTTCCGCCTGCCCGAGCCGCTGTACGCCTACCGCCTGCGCCAGGTCGGCATCGACATCCCGCCCCAGCAGCTGATGAAGCAGGCCGAGCTGGAGTTCATGGAGCTGCGCGGCATGATGCAGGCGATGGCGCCGACGGTGGCCAGGGCCGAGGGCATCCGCGCCAGCGACTACCGCGACGTGCTCAAGGCGCTCAAGCGGCAGCAGCTCAGCCGCGACCAGGTCGAGCCGTGGTACCACGAGGTGCTCGGCCACATCGAGGACATCATCCGCCGCGAACGCATCGTCACCCTGCCGCAGCGCCAGATGCAGATGCGCGTGGCCTCGGAGGCCGAGTCCGCGGCGCAGCCGGCGCCGCACATGGATCCGCCGCCGTTCCTCAACAATCACGGCGAGCGCGGCACCTTCGTGCTGACCATGGGCAACCCGGCGGCGAACGGCGACAAGAGCCAGGCCTACGACGACTTCACCTTCAAGGCCGCTGCCTGGACGCTGACCGCGCACGAGGGCCGGCCCGGCCACGAGCTGCAGTTCGCCGCGATGGTCGAGCGCGGCGTGTCGCTGGCGCGCAGCCTGTTCGCCTTCAACAGCGTCAACGTGGAAGGCTGGGCGCTGTACGCGGAATCGGAGATGCTGCCGTACGAGCCGCCGGCCGGCCAGTTCGCCGCGCTGCAGGCGCGACTGCAGCGCGCCGCCCGCGCCTACCTGGACCCGATGCTCAACCTGGGTCTGATCACGCCCGAGCGCGCGCACCAGGTGCTGGTGCACGAGGTCGGCCTGTCCGAGCCGATGGCGCGGCAGGAGATCGACCGCTACACCTTCCGCGCGCCCGGCCAGGCCACCGCGTACTTCTACGGCTACCTGCGCCTGCAGCAGCTGCGCCTGCAGACCGAATTGGCGCTGGGCCCGAAGTTCGACCGCCTGGCCTTCAACGACTTCGTGATCGGCCAGGGCCTGCTGCCGCCGGAGCAGCTGGCCGAGGCGGTGCGCACGCAGTTCGTGCCGGCGCAGCGCAAGCACTGAGCATCAGCGCCGCGCGCTCTTCGCCAGCCAGCGGGCAAGCCGGGCGGTGTCGCGGCCGAGCGCGGCGGGCAGCACGATGTAGTAGTGCCGGCTCGGCGCCGCGCCGGGTTTCGCGACCAGCCGCGCGGCGCCTTCGAGCCGCAGCAGCGCCGGCTGGTCGGCCGGCGCCAGTTTCAGGGCCAGCCCGTCCGCGCTCAGCCACGCGCACGGCTGCTCGTCGAGGTACGCCATCAGCCCGCCGAACATCGGCCTGAAGCGCAAGTCGTGCGGCCGGCCCAGGTGGGTGGCCGCATCCTCCAGTTCGCGGCGCAGGACCGCAAGGCCTGGCGGCGCGCTCACGCCGGGTCGGGAATCACGTACAGCAGCACGGCAAGGAAGTGCAGCACGCTGCCGGCCAGCACGAACCCGTGCCACAGCGCGTGGTGGTACGGCAGTCGCCGCCACAGGTAGAACGGCACGCCCAGCGTGTAGGCCAGCCCGCCGGCCAGCAGCAGCGCGGTGCCGCCCGCCTGCAGGTGTTCGCTGAGCGGCTCGAACGCGACCATGCCGATCCAGCCCATGCCCACGTACAGCAGCACTGCCAGTTTGCGGTGGCGCCCGAGCAGGCCCAGCTCCAGCGCACTGCCGGCCAGTGCCAGCGCCCACACTGCCACGAACAGGCCCCAACCCCACGCGCCGGGCAGCGCGACCAGGGTGAACGGGGTATAGGTGCCGGCGATCAGCACGTAGATCGCGATGTGGTCGAGCGCGCGCAGTGTCGGCTTGGCCGCCGCCAGCGGAATCGAGTGGTACAGCGTGGAGGCGGTGTACAGCAGCACCAGCGAGGTGCCGAACACCGCGCAGGCCACCACCGTCAGCGCATTGCCGTGCAACGCGGCGAACGCCACCAGCGTCGCCAGCCCGGCGATGCTGAGCACGATGCCGAGGCCGTGCACGATGCTGCTGGCCAGCTCGTCGCCGAAGCTGTAGCGGGGAATCGCCGCAACGGAGGTGGCGGACATGGCGTGGCTCCCGGATCAGGTTCGTGCCTACCTTAGCGGCTGCGCCGGCGCTTGCCTACCGCACGGCGCGACACGGCCAGCCATTTGGCCGTCCAGCCGTCCACTTGCGCAGGCTCGTTGCACAGGCATACGCTGCAGTCGCGGCGACACGATCCCCCTGCCCGCGCAGCGTGGCCGCCGCGATACCCCACCGAAGTCAGGAGGTCGCCATGTCGTCCGCAAGCCTGGCCGTTGCTCATCGTCCCCACCCCGACCGCATCGCCGCCATCAGCGCGGCGATCGCACTCAACCTGGTCGTGATCGTGATCGCCTCGCGACCGAGCGCCCCGGCGCTGTTCCACGCGATCGGACAGATCAACCCGATACCCAGGCTCCGTCTGGACGAACCGAAGCCGCCTGCGCCGCTGCCGCCGGTGGTGATGAAACCCCTGCCGCATCCGCCCGCCGCCGCCGTCGCGCACCCGCGGGCGCCGCCGGTCAGCCCGCCGGTCGCTGCGCCCATCGCTGAGGGCAACGTCGCCGCGCCGCCGGCGACGCCGACGGTGCTGCCGGCGGCGCCCGGCCCGGCCGCGGCGGCGCCGGTCGAGGCCAGCCTGGCCTATCGCTCGGCCCCGCTGCGCTTCCCCACCCGCGCCCTGCAGCAGCGCATGCACGGCACGGTGCTGCTGCGCGTGCTGGTGGATGAGACCGGCAAGCCGGTGCAGGTGGCGGTGGAGCGCGGCAGCGGCTACCTGCTGCTCGACCGCAGCGCCGCCGAACAGGTGCTGGCCGGCTGGCAATTCCAGCCGGCGATGGTGGACGGGCGGCCGGTGCGCGCCTGGGCGCGGGTGCCGGTGACCTTCGACCTGCGCGACTAGCGCGTTCGACGCGCAGCGCCCGGCCGGTAACCGCACCGGCCGGGCGCTGCGCCGGGGCCGTCGAGACACCGTCGGCTTACGCCCCTTTAACGATACGCATGCTCCACTGGCGCCCGTTCACCCTGCCAGGTTCCACGCATGGGCAAGTACCAGCATCTCCTGAAAACCCTGCGCGCGATCGCGCTCGAGCACACCGCCGTCGAACACCCCGATCTCGCCAGCATGGCGCGCGAACTGGGGCGCGCGGTGCACCAGGATGCCGCGGTGCTGACTGCCCGGCTGGCCGAGCTGCAGCAGCGCCGGCACGGTTTCGAACGCTGGCAGCTGGCCGAGCGCAACAAGCCACCGGTCAACGTGCTGGTACTGGCCTGGCCGCCGAACCATGCCACGCCGGTGCACGACCATGCCGGCCTGTGGGGTCTGGAAATGTCCCTGGTGGGCGCGCTCGAGGTGCAGTCGTACGAACGCGCCACCGATTCCGGCGAACTGAGCCTGCAGGGCCGCCATTGGCTCGGCCCCGGCGACGGCTTCTGGTTCGAGAGCGACCGCGCGCAGGCCTACCGCTGCCGCAACCTGTCGCGGCACGACACCGCGCTGTCGCTGCACGTCTACGGCGGCGAGCTGGCCGGGCACCTGGTCGGCGCGCAGGCCGAACCGGTCAGCCGCTGGATGGCGCCGCCGCGACGCAGCGTCATTGCCGGCCGCCTGTCCGGCTGACCCGCCCGCCACCGCACGCACGGGGGAGCCCATGTTTCGACGGGTCGCCATCATCGGCGGCGGCGCCGCCGCCGCCACGCTGCTCAGCGAACTGCTGGAACGCGAATCGGCGCAGCCGCTGCAGCTGGACTGGTTCACCGGCGGCGGCACGCCGGCGCGCGGGGTGGCCTACGGCACCGCCTCGGAGCGCCATCTGCTGAACGTGCGCGCGGCCTCGATGAGCATGTTCGCCGGCAAGCCGCGCGGCTTCCTGGATTTCGTGCAGCGCGACGACCCCGCCATCGCCGGCACCGACTTCCTGCCGCGCCACCGCTACGGCGACTACCTCGAGGCGGAGGTGGCGCGCGCGCTGCAGCACGGCAAGACGCGCGGGCACCACGTCAACATCCTCCCGTTCGTGGTCGATGCGCTGGTGCCCGAGCGTGACGGCGTCACCGTGATCCACGGCGAAGAAAGCCATCGTGCCGACGCCGCCGTGCTGGCGCTGGGCGCGCTGCCCCCGCAGCCGCTGGCCGGGGTCGACGCCGCCGCGCTCGCCAGCGGCCGCTACGTGGTCGACCCGTGGCCGCTGCTGGCCCGCGCCGCCGAGTTGCAGCCGCCGCCGCGCAAGGTGGTGCTGATCGGGCTGGGACTGACCGCGGTCGACGTGCTGCTGGAACTGTCCGTGCAGTGGTCGCAGGCCACGTTCGTCGCGATCTCCCGCCACGGCCGCTTGCCGGAGGCGCACCTCCCCGCGGCAGCCGCCCCCAGCGGCGACGGCGCCGAGCTGGTCGAGGCGATGCATGACGCGCCGGAGATCCGCCGCTGGATGCGCCTGCTGCGCGAGGCGATCGCGCAGGAAGGCACCGAGTGGCGCGCCGTGGTGGACAGCCTGCGCCCGCATCTGCCGGCGCTGTGGGCCGAGCTGTCGCCGGAGCAGCGCGCGCGCTTCATGCGCCATGCGCGCTGGGCGTGGGAGCGCGTGCGCCACCGCATGCCGCCGCAGGTGCACGAGGCGATCGCGGCGCTCGAACGCGACGGCCGGCTGCAGCGCCAGCGCGGACGCGTGCAGGCGGTGGCGCTGGCCGGCGACGCGCTGCGCCTGACCGTGGGCCACGCCGGCGCCAGCCACACGCTGGATGCCGACCTGGTGATCCAGACGGTGGGCCTGGAGACCGACCTGCGCCGCTGCAACCACCGGCTGCTCAGCCAGCTGCTCACCAACGCCCACATCGCACCCGATCCGCTCGGCCTCGGCGTGCAGGCCGACAGCGACGGCCACCTGCGCTACGGCGAGCGCTGCTGGCCGAACCTGTTCGCCATCGGCAGCCTGCTGCGCGGCACTTTGTGGGAATCCACCGCGATGCCGGAAATCCGCCAGCAGGCGCGCCACCTGGCCGACCAGCTGCTGGGCGACTGAGCAGCCCGCGGCGCCCGCGATGACCGCCAGCCTGCTCACCGCCTGCATCGCCGCGGCGCATCTGCTGGGTCTGCTCGCGGCGATGCACGCGGTGATGCATGCGCGCACGCCGCAAGGCGCGATCGGCTGGACGCTCGGCCTGCTGCTGCTGCCCTACGTGACCCTGCTGCCTTACCTGTACCTGGGTTCCAGCCGCTTCCTTGGCTACCACGCCGGGCACCGCGCGCCAGCGGCACCGGCGCCGCCCGCGACGGCCGACGCCATGGCGCCGGTCGACCCGGGTTGCGCGCGCTACGCCGCGATCAGCGCGCTGCAGCGGCGGCCGTTCCGCAGCGGCCACCGGTTGCGTCTGCTGATCGATGGCGCCGCCGCGTTCGAGGCCATGCTTGGCGCGATCGCCGACGCCCGGCACAGCGTGCTGGTGCAGTTCTTCATCATCCACGACGACGCGCTCGGCCGGCGCCTGCAGCAGGTGCTGCTGGAGCGCGCCGCCGCCGGCGTGCGCGTGTGCGTGCTGTTCGACGGCATCGGCAGCCATGCGCTGCCGCAACGCTACGTCGACACCCTGCGCGCCGGTGGCGTGGCGATCCACCGCTTCGCCACCCACCGCTGGCGCAACCGCTTCCAGCTGAACTTCCGCAACCACCGCAAGATCCTGGTGGTGGACGGCACGCGCGGCTTCGTCGGCGGGCTCAACGCGGGCGACGAATACCTGGGCCTGAAGCCGCCGCTGGCGCCGTGGCGCGACACCCAGCTGGAACTGGCCGGGCCGGCGGTGGCCGACCTGCAGCAGCTGTTCGCCGACGACTGGCAGTGGATCACCGGCGCGGCGCTGGCGTTGCCGCCGGTGCCGCCCGCCGACGGCGATGCCAGCGTGCTGGTGGTGGCCTGCGGCCCGGCCGACCGGCAGGAAACCGGCTCGCTGTTCTTCGCCGCCGCGATCAACGCGGCGCGCCAGCGCGTCTGGCTGAGCACGCCGTACTTCGTGCCCGACCACGCGGTGCGTGCGGCGCTGCAGCTGGCGGTGCTGCGCGGGGTGGACGTGCGTGTGCTGATCCCGGCGCGGCCGGACCACCACACCGTGTTCCTCGCCTCCACCCTGCACGCCTACGCCGCCGTGCGCGCCGGCATCCGCGTGTTCCGCTACCAGCCCGGCTTTCTGCACCAGAAGGCGCTGCTGATCGACCGCGACACCGCCGCGATCGGCAGCCTGAACCTGGACAGCCGCTCGTTCCGGCTCAACTTCGAGGTGGCTGCGCTGGCGGTGGACCACGCCTTCGCCGCCGAGGTGGCGGCGATGCTCAACGCCGACTTCGCCCGCGCCAAAGCCATCGACGAGCGCGAATACCGCGAGGCGCCCTACCTGCGCCGGGTGGCCATGCATGTGGCACGCTTGTTCGACCCCCTGCTGTAGGAACACGCCATGCGCCGACTTGCCTTGTTGCTCTGCCTGCTGACCGCCAGCGTGCCCGGCCACGCCGGCGAAGCGCCGCGCTTCGTGGAACGCTCGCTGCAGCGGCACGGCGTCAGCTACCGCTACCAGGTGTTCGTGCCGGACGGCTGGACGGCCAAACGCGACTGGCCGGTGGTGCTGTTCCTGCACGGCAGCGGCGAGCGCGGCAGCGACAACCGCGCCCAGCTCAGCCAGGGCCTGCCGCACTGGCTGGCGCAGCACGGAGCGGATTTCCCGGCCGTGGTGGTGATCCCGCAGGCGCCGGATGACGCCGCATGGCGCGGCGAGATCGAGCAGATGGCACTGCAGGCGCTGGACGACAGCATCGGCGAATGGCACGGCGACCGCCGCCGGCTCTACCTCACCGGCCTGTCGATGGGCGGCTATGGCGCCTGGCAGATCGCGGTGGATCATCCCGGCATGTTCGCCGCCGCGGCCATCATCTGCGGCGGCATCGCCCAACCCAATGACAGCGACCGGCTCCAGGTCGACGGCATCCCCGCCGCCATGGCCGATCCCTACGCCTGGGTCGCCGCGCACATCGGCGCGCTGCCGGTGTGGATCTTCAACGGCGCCGCCGACGACGTGGTGCCGCCGGAAGAATCGCGCCGCATGTACGCCGCGCTGCAGGCGCGCGGCAGCGAGGTACGCCACACCGAATTCCCGGGCGTCGGCCACGTCTCCTGGCCGCAGGCCTATGCCACCGCGGCGCTGTGGCCGTGGATGTTCGCGCACCGCCTGCCGGCGCGCTGAGCAATCCGCTACTCGCGCCCGCCGAAGCGGCGCCGCCAGTCGCCGCTGGCCAGCGCCCAGCCGACGTAGATGCCCAGCGCCACGCCAAACAATTCGCACAGCGCGCGCAAGCCCATGTGGTCCGGGTCGTGCACTTCGGCCAGCTTCACCTTGAGCAGCTGCAACGACTGCAGCCGGCCGTAGTTGAAATAGAACAGGTTCCACAGGTCGCCGCTGGCGGTAAGCGCGGCGGCCAGCAGGAAGCTCCAGCCGATCTGCGGGCCCCAGCCCCAGCCATGGCGCCGGCCCCAGGCGTGGCACGCGAAGAACAGCAGCAGCCCCGCCAGGGCGGAGATCAGCCCGGCCTGGACTCCGCCGACGATCCCGTAACCCATCCACGACTGGTCGTACTGCATCACCTGCCCCTGCTTCGTATGGCCGCTGCAGCGCGCATTATGGGTCATGCCGGCGAACCGCGGCCGGCGCGCTAGACTGGGCGGACACTCCCGTTCCTCACGCCATGAACCCGTTCCCCTTAGCCCATGCCGCGCTGATCGTGGTCGACGTGCAACCGGACTTCATGCCCGGCGGCGCGCTGGCCTGCCACGAAGGCGACGCGATCGTGCCGAGCCTCGACGCGCTGCTGCGCGCGCGCCGCTTCTGCCACGTCGTCGCCACCCAGGACTGGCATCCGCGCGGGCACGTCTCGTTCGTCGATGCGCACCCGGGCCACGCACCATTCGCGCAGATCAGCCTGTACGGCCAGCCGCAGACGCTGTGGCCGGCGCACTGCGTGCAGGACACGCCGGGCGCCGCGCTGCACCCGGGCATCGACTGGTCGGCGCTGGATGCGGTGATCCGCAAGGGCAGCGACCCCGGCGTGGATTCCTACAGCGGCTTTCGCGAGAACCACGGCCCGCACGGCGCGCGCCCCAGCACCGGTCTGGCCGGCTGGCTGCGCGAGCGCGGCGTGGAGGAGGTGTTCGTGTGCGGGCTGGCGCGCGACGTGTGCGTGCTGTGGACGGCGCAGGACGCGGTGGAACTCGGCTTCCGCGCCAGCGTGCTGTGGGACCTCAGCCGCCCGGTGACGCCGGCCGGCGACGCCACCACCCGCGCCGCGCTGCAGGCGCACGGCATCGGCATCGTGGGGTCGACCGCGTTCGCCGGTTGACCGCGACGCGCCCGAAGTTGCGGCTCCCTCCCCTGCAACGCAGGGGGAGGAGCCGACCTCAGGCCTCGTCCTCGCCGCTGGCACGCACCCGCGGTTCGCCGTCCGCGTCGATCTCCACGCTGAGCGTGATCGGCCGGCAACAGACCTGGCAGTCCTCGATGTACTGCTGGCGGGGGATCGAGGCGTCGATCAGTACTTCGATCGGCTCGCCGCAGTAAGGGCAGTCGATGGTGTGCGGCGTGAGCATGGGCGCGTCTCCGCAGGCGGGCGATCGAGTACACCACGCTGCCGTAGCGCGGGCGCTGCGACGCTCAGCCCTTGTACGGCGACCACGCCTGCGGCAGGCCGATCCAGAACAGCGCGTCGCGGGCGCAGCGCGGCGCCAGCTTCAGCAGTTCGTTGTCCTTGCTGACCAGCCAGCGCGCACCGGACGCCTGCGCCAGTTCCAGGAACTTCTGGTCGTCCGGATCGGCGCAGCGCGGCAGCGCCGGCGCGGCCGGCGCCATGGCCAGTTCGTCGGGCAGGCAGCGCACCAGCGCGTCGAACGCCGCCTCGATCGCCGGCCGGGTGGCGGCGGTGACCGGCAGCTGCGGGTAATGCAGCACGCGCCGCCACTCGTCGCGGCAGTCCGTGCGCGTCACCGCCTCGATCGCGCCCGCCTGCATCGCCACGTGCAGCGCGGCGGACTGCGCATCGTGGAACAGGAAGATGTCCAGGCACACGTTGGTGTCCAGCACGATGCGCGGCACGCGCGGCTCGTCGGCGTTCATCGCGCCATGATGAGGCAAGCGGGCCACGCGATACACTGCACGCTTTCCGGGTGGAACCGACGACCAGGGTCGAGGGCGAGCGTACCGCCTTGCACGCCGGCAACGAGCGCACCGGAGTGATTGCACCACGCGACCGATCGGCGCTGACCAGACCGCCGACCGACAGGTCCGCCGAAGGCCGACGTCGACCAGCAGAACTCGCCCATGCCAGCCAACCGCGACGGTCAGCTTTCTGGAAGTCCGTTTGCCGGTGCCCTGATCAGCGGCGTGCGTGGGCCCGCCGGATTGATGCTGTCAGCTTCCGCTGCCTGATGCCGGCTACGGGGACTCGCAGGCGCCGACATCACGCCTTCTATCCACGGGACGTAGCTTGAGATGCGAACGGCGTACACGATCTCGCCGTAAAGACCTTCCACGAATGGGCGACCCGGTGCCCATTTTCTCCAGAATGGATGGTCCGGCGGATATCTGCTCCAGGAGGCCAGGCCGACGAGTTGCCTTGAATGGCCATCCCCGATGAGCAGGGGACCGCCACTGTCACCACTTCCCGTGATGCCTTCCAGCGGCAGAGCGGAAGGTGGTGCATCAAATCGGTACCAGACGTAACGCGCGTCGGCACCGGCAATCACGTTGAAGGCACGGCGCAAGACCGTGCGATGCGAGCTATGGGAATCCTGGCCTTCGGTGCCATTGCCGGCGGCGCCCTTGCCCACGAGATGCACGACCATCCCCACTTCCTTTTTCCCGCGATAGAGCGGAACGGGAGTCACCTCCGTCACCGGCGACGCCAGTTCAATCAGCGCGATATCGTTGGACGATGCGAGAAATGCAGACACCCTGGACAAGTCGCCGGATGCCAATGCCTCCGTGATCAGCTGGCTGGGTAGTTTCTTGTAGCCGGGATACGTGATGACACGTTTGACCCTGCGCGCCACACCGCCGACAGATACCTCGTTCTCCATGCCTTGCATTTGCATGGGCGCTGCGTGAGCCGCGGTTACGACCCACCGAGGCGCAATCAGGACGCCATGTCCCTCGTCAGGCATGTCGACCAGCGCGGGGAATGCCGAAGCCGGGACTCGATATTTGGCATCGTCGACGTCGGTCCTGACGACAACGGCTCCGACAACGGTCGATACAGCCAGGAGACAAAAGGCGAGACTCCACTTCATCGGTTCATCCTTGTCGTTTTCCAGAATCACGGGGCATGGCGGCGTATGCCGTCATGCGGTTGACGGATACGGTCGCGTCAGATGCAGTCCGGGGATCCTGGCTGAGCAGGACCGCCGGGTTCGATGGATCAATCTCGTGGGCGCGTGTACTCAGCTACGCGGGACAAGGAGCCACTCTATACAATGCAGCCTTTCCGAGCAGAACCGACGACCATGGCCGAGCGCGAGTTCAACGACTACCTGGCCCGTTCCGGCGCCACGCTGGAGGGTTCGCGCTACGCGGCGTGGCTGGCGATCACCCCGCGCCGCCACGGCTTCCCGGTGTACTACGCGATCTGCGAGAACCGCAGCTTCCGCGACAAGGACACCGCCGAGGCCGCCGCGGCCAAGGCGCTGGCCGACATGGTCGGCCTGGAAGCGGACGGCACGCCGATCTTCCCCGACGATTACACCGGCTTCGACGACTAGCGGCGGCGGTTCTGCGAAAGCACCGGCCTGCCCCGCCGGGCGCAAGCGAAGCGCTGAGCATCGGGCAGGTCCGCGCCGCCGACCGCGCGCGCGGCCCTTGAGACGGATCCGCGCTACGCGGCGGCCTTTGCCAGTTCGCGCAAGCGCTCCACCGCCGCCGGGATCGCCGCCGGCGCGTCCACCGTGAGCATGCGCGGCTCGTCGGCAGCCAGCCCGTTCTCCAGCTCGTGCGCCCAGGTCACGTGGTAGGGCAGGTGCACGCCCCAGCCGCCCAGACGCAGCACCGGCTCGATGTCCGAGCGCAGCGAGTTGCCGACCATGGCGAACTGCGCCGGCTGCAGGTCGAACTCGCCCAGCACGCGGCGGTAGGTGGCGGCATCCTTTTCCGACACGATCTCGATGCGGCGGAACAGGTCGGCCAGCCCGGACTCGGCCACCTTCTTCTCCTGGTGGAACAGGTCGCCCTTGGTGATCAGCACCACCTGGTACTGCTCCGCCACCGCCTCGACCGCCGCGCGGATGCCCGGCAGCAGCTCCACCGGATGCTGCAGCACCGTCTTGCCCAGCTCGACCAGGCGATGGATGTCGGCGGCGCTGATGCGTCCGCCGGAGACCGCGATGGCGGTTTCCACCATCGACAGCGCCATGCCCTTGGCGCCGTAGCCGAACAGCTTGAGGTTGCGCTGTTCGGTGGCCAGCATGCTGTCGTGCACGTGCTGGTCGCCGAGATCCACGTAGCGCCCCATGATGGCGGCGAACGCGTCGCCGGCCTGGCGGTAGTAGCCCTCGCTGTGCCACAGCGTGTCGTCGCCGTCGAAGCCGATCAGTTGCAGCATGGTCGTACCGTTTCCTTCCTGTTCCGCCGCTCAGCCGAAGTCGCTGCCGGGGCGCAGATTGATGTGCAGCGCGCCGGCCAGCTCGCGCATCGCTTCGTTGTCGCGGCTCAGGGTGATCCAGCCGGCGAGCGCATCGTTGCCGGTTTCCCGCAGCCACAGGGTGTAGCCGGATTCGGCCAGGCGGTCGCTGGCAAGGCCGAGCAGGGTGCCGGCATCGGTATCGTCGAAGAAGTCGTCGTCGTCCGGGTCGCCGCCCCAGTCGATCGACAGGTTCCAGCGCGCGACCAGCTCGTCGACCGCCTGCACCAGCGCGCGCAGGTCGTCCTCGGCGACCATGAAGCCGGCGCGCCAGTCGATCACCCGGCCGACCACCTCGGCCGGCTCGTCGTCGTCGCCCTCGGCCACCGCCTCGCGGTACGCGTTGAACTGCAGCAACGCGGCGTCTTCGTCGCCGGGGTTGATCAGCGCCAGCAACTGCCACACCTGCGCCTCGACCGAGTCGTCCTCGTCGCCGAACCCGCGCTCGTCCTCGAAGTCGTCGTCGTCGCGCATGCTCAGGCTCCGACCCGCCGCCGCACCGCGTCCATGTCGCGGATCGGCCGGATCTCGATCGCGCCGGTGCGCGACCACGGGAAGGCCTGCGCGATGCGCACCGCCTCGTCCATGTCGGCGGCCTCGATCAGGTTGAAGCCGCCCAGGTATTCCTTGGTCTCGGCGTACGGGCCGTCGACCACGCTGGTGGCGCCGTTGCGCACGCGCACGGTGCGTGCGGTCGAGGGCGCTTCTAGCTGCTGCGAATCGTGCAGTTGCCCGTTCGCGCGCAGCGCGTCGGCCTTGGCGAAGCAACCGTGCATCAGGGTGTCGAACTCGCCTTCGGGCAGCGCGTCCAGCAAGGTGTCGTCGCAGTAGATCATCACGAGATATTTCATGGCGTCCTCGGCGGGGATGCGGGGCGAAGGAGCGATAATGCCGCAATGAGCACCGCGCCCGATACTTCCCCCGCCCTGGCCTGGCGTCCGATCGCCCACGTGCGCTCGCCGTACGCGCAGCGCATCGACGCGCCGCACCAGAGCACCGTGGTGGCCGGCACCGAGAGCGGGGCGGCGGCCGAGGCGGTGGTCGAGTTCGTGGCGGGCTTTCCCGCGGCGGCGTACCGCGACCTGGCCGGCTTCGAGCGGATCTGGCTGCTGTTCGCCTTTCACCGCAGCGAGGGCTGGAAGACCGAGGTGCGCCCGCCGCGCGGCGGCGGCAAGCGCAGCGTGCTGGCCACGCGCTCGCCGCACCGGCCGAACGCGATCGGGCTGTCGGCGGTGGAGCTGCTGGCGGTGGAGGAAGGCGCGCTGTGCGTGCGCGGGGTGGACCTGCTGGACGGCACGCCAATCCTCGACATCAAGCCGTACGTGCCCTACGCGGATGCCTTCCCGCAGGCGCGGGCCGGCTGGATCGACGCGATCGACGCGGCCCAGGGCCGCCGCTCCGCGCCGGGGCCGCGCAAGCCGCGCGCGCGGCCGCGCGGCGACGAGGTCAGCGGATCATGAGCAGCTGCCGCAGCAGGTGCTGCCGCCGCTGACGTGGATCTGCCGCGGCTCGGACACGCGCGCGGCCTCGTAGCCCGCCTCGTGCAGGGCGGTGATCACCTGGCCCGAGGTCAGCTGCGCCGACACGTCGATCTGGCCGGCGACGGCATCCGCGGTGACCTTCGCGGTGGCGTCATGGGCACGCAGGATGGCGGCGATGGCGCCGGTGTCGCCGGCAAGATCCTTCACTTGGAACAGCATCGGTACGGTCTCCAGGGTTGAGGGCGGCACATCCCGCCGGGCGCGATGGTGACCGGCGCCCCGCCGGCGCGCCCTGACCGGGATCAGGGCAATCCCGGATGGTGAGACTCACGCTGGGCACACTGCCCCGGCCGCTGCGGACCTCCGCCGTCGGCGCCGATGCATTGGCAGTGGATCGGTTCAAACCTTGGCCGCGCCCGGTACCGCACCTGGCGCGGCCTTTTTTGTTCAGGGCGCCGGCGCGGCAACCGCCGGCAGCCACGGCGACACGCGCGGGCGCTCCAGCGCGGCGAGCAGCGGTCCATCGCGGCCGTACACGTCGGGGCGGAAGCCGACCCGGCCGTCTTCGCGCAGGTCCACCGTCCAGTACGCCAGCAGCAGGGTCACCGGCTTGCGCAGCATCACGGTCTGCGTCTTCAGCGTGTCGATCGCGCCGTCGATGCCGGCACGGTTCCAGTGCTGCGGATCGTCCAGCAGCAGCTCGGCCAGCTCGCGCGGGCGCTCCACCCGGATGCAGCCGGAGCTGAAGCTGCGCCGCTCGTTGGCGAACAGCTCCTGGTGCGGGGTGTCGTGCATGTACACCGCGTAGTCGTTCGGGAAGCGGATCACCAGCCGGCCCAGCGAATTGCCCGGACCGGCGTCCTGGCGCAGCACGATGCCGCGCGGGTTGGCCCAGTCCACGCTGGCAGGCGCCAGCTCGCGGCCCTGGCCGTCCAGCACGCGGATGCGGTTGGCGGCCAAATAGCCGCGGTTCTTGCGCACCTTCGGCAGAATGTCGTTCTTCAGGATGGTGGGCGGCACCGTCCAGGTCGGGTTGAGCGTGAGGTAGGTGATCTTCGACTTGAACACCGGCGTGCTGCGATACGGCTTGCCCACCTGCACGCGCGAGCGCCATACCGGCTTGCCGTCCTTGTAGTAGGCGACCTGGTAGCCGGCGATGTCGACCACCACGAAATCGCCCTGCAGCTGGTGCAGCAGCCAGCGCGCGCGCTCCAGGTTCACGCGCAGCTGCGCGATGCGCGCCGCGACCGGCACGTTCAGCGCCGCCAGGGTGGCCTTGCCCAGGTGGCCGTCGGGCGCCAGGTACTGTTCGCGCTGGAACTGCTTCAGCGCGGCTTCCAGCGCCGGGTCGTACAGGTCGTCCGTGCCCTCGCCCACCGCGTAGCCGCCCTGCTGCAGCCGCTGGCGCAGCGCCGGCACGCGCGCGTCGCGGCTGCCCGGCTTCAGCGTGGGGCCGTCGGCGATCGCCGGCCAGCCGCCCTGCGCCGCCACCTCGCGCAGCTTCGCCAGCGCGCTGCGCAGCTGGCCATACAGCGGATGCTGCGGCCGCGCCCGCGCGAACAGCTCGCCGACCGCGCCCCGCGCCAGCGCGTCGCGCACGGCCTTCAGCCCCTGCGCCGGATCGAGCTGGCGCGGATCGTAGTTCCAGTGCGTGTCGAGCGTGGCGGGATCGACCTTGCCGCGATACAGGTGCAGCAGCGCCGCCAGGCAGGCATCGGTAGCCAGCAGGTCCAGTTGCGCGCGCTGCGCCGGCGTGGCGCGCGGGTCGGCCAGCACGGCGCGGCGGCGCTGCAATTCGGCCAGCGCGTAGTCCTGCGGGTCGAGGCCGTCGCCGGCCACGTCGCTCAGCGCGGCCAGCAACTGGTCGAGGTCGCCCGCGCGTGTCCATGCCGGCGCGAACCGGTTCTGCTCGTAGAACATCATCGCCACGGCGCCGGGCGTGGCGAGCATGTCGGCGTCGGCGTGCGCGCCGCGCCACTGCTCGACCCGCTCGCGGATCTGCTCGGCCACCGGGCTCAGCGGCTGCTCCGGCGCGGGCTGCTGCGCCTGCGCCGCTCCCAGCAGCAAGCCGAGCATGAGGACGCCGTGAACGATGCGGGAAAATCCGGAGGGCACGACGCGATCCTGCACAAGGGAGTTCGCCCTCTCATAACACAGCCTGCGGTCGGCGCAAGCGCGACGGATGCGCGCGGGCCGCACGCCCGGCGGGCGCGAACAGGCTCTTAACGGCGGACTGCTAGCATCGGCAGCCTCGTGTTCGATCCCCAGCCGTTTCGATGAACCGACTCCCGCGCCACGCCGCCGCCCTGACGCTGCTCCTCGCTGCCGCCGGCTTCGGCGCAGCCCATGCCGCCACGCCGTCGCTGCAGGACGCCCTGAGCCAGCTCGCCCCGCAGGCCAACCCGAAGGTGATCGCCCTGGCGCTCGCCGCCACCGAATGCGCCGCGGCGCAGGGTCAGCCGCCGTCCGATCGGCTGGCGGTGATCGACTACTCGAAGCCCTCGACCGAGCCGCGGCTGTGGGTATTCGACCTGGCCCGGCGCAAGCTGCTGTACCACGAGCTGGTGGCGCACGGGCGCAACACCGGCGAGAACCTGGCGACGAAATTCTCGAACACGCCGGAGAGCCTGCAGTCCAGCCTGGGCCTGTTCCGCACGCTGGGCACCTACGCCGGCCGCAACGGCTACTCGCTGCGCATGGAAGGCCTCGAACCGGGCACCAACGACCACGCGCTGGAGCGCGCGCTGGTGATCCACGGCGCCGCCTACGTCAACCCCGCGCTGGCCCGCCAGCAAGGCCGCATCGGCCGCAGTTACGGCTGCCCGGCGGTGCGCAGCGCGATCGCGCGGCCGCTGATCGACGCGCTCAAGGGCGGCCAGTACGTGTTCTCCTACTATCCCGACGCCCGCTGGCTCGGCGCGTCGCCGTACCTCAAGTGCAGCAGCGCTCGGGCCATGACCGCCAGCATCAACGCCCCCTGAACCGCCGCCGCCACGCCGCGCCGCAGCCGGGTTACCCTGCCGGCACACGCTCCGCCGGAGGCATCGCATGAAAACCTTGCCGTGGCTGCTCCCGCTGGCCCTGGTCGCCTGCACGCCGGCGCCGGAATCCGGTGCGCCCGCGCCGGCCGCGGCCAGTCGCATGGCGGCATCGAGCGCCACCCTGACGCGCTACCACTGGCAGCTGCACGACGCCGTCGACGCCCGCAACCGGCGCCTCGACGCGCTGTTCGGCCAGACCGACCGACCGCCGCTGCAGCTGGACTTCAGCGCCGACCAGCTCAGCGTGCGCAATGCCTGCAACGCGATCGGCAGCGACTACCGGATCGTCGACGGCCACCTCCTTGCCGCCACGCTGCGGCAGACCATGATGGCCTGCAGCGACGCCACCCTCGCGCAGCGCGAAGCCACCATCAAGGCCGTGCTGCAGGGCAAGCCCGCGCTGATCGTGTCGAGCACCGGCGACACGCCGCTGCTCACCCTGGCCACCGCCAACGGCCAGACCCTCACCTTTGCCGGCCAGCCCACCGCCGCCACGCGCCATGGCGGCCTCGGCGCCACGGTGTTCCTGGAAGTGGCCGCGCAGACGGTGCCATGCCAAGGCGCCGGCAGCACCTGCCTGCAGGTGCGCGAACGCCACTACGACGCGGACGGCCGCAGCGTGGGCGAACCGGGTCCATGGCAGCCGCTGGCGCAGGGCATCGAGGGCTACCGCCACCAAGCCGGCGTGCGCAACGTGCTGCGCGTGAATCGCTACACGCCGGAACAACCGTCGGCCGACGCGCCGCCCGGCGCGTACGTGCTGGACCAGGTGATCGAGAGCGAGAGCGTCAAGGCGCCGGACGCGAGGCAGCGCTGACCGGCGTCAGTGGCACTCGCCGCCGTTGAGTGCGTTGTCGCTGTCGCAGCGCAGGCTGGTGCCGAGCGGCGCCAGCTGGCCCTGGATCGGACCGGCACAACGAATCTCCGACTCCTTGCCGTCCGCGGTGGTGACGTGCACACCGGCGCTGCGCTGGCCGTTCTCGGTGTAATCGAACACGGCGTAGTCGGCATCCACGTGGCTGAAGCTGACCTCGCTGCGCTCGACCTGGTAGCGGGAGTAATGCGCATAGCCAAGTTGCCGGGCGCCCGTCGCCGGATCATCGGGAAACTGCAACTGCACCTGCGCGCCCTTGCCGTAGCGGTACTGCAGGCTCGACGGCAGGCTGCCGCACAGGCTGAGCGTCGTGTGGCGCGTGGTCCGGCAGCTGAAAAATACGTGGTCTCCGGCGCGCGGCACAGCGAGCCCGTGGCGGGCGGGACGGCATGGGCGCGCGGGATGACGAGTGACAGGAGCAGGAAGCCAGCGATAACCCTCATGGCTTCACCGCCCCGAATGCCGGTGCCGCAAGCTGCCTCAGCGCATCGCCCCCAGCAGCCCTACGTGATAGCCGGCCGCGCGCAGCCTGGCGGTCGCCTTCGCATTCAGCACCAGCAGCACGATCAGGCTGACCAGCGGCACGAACATCAGCACGATCAGGATCACCCGCAGCAGCATCGAATAGCCCAGCCCCGAGCACAGCCGGAACGTGCCGATCAGCCCCATCAGCACCGCGCCCAGCACCAGCAGCAGGCCGATCGGGCCGAGGAAGGTCCGCGCCGCGGCGCCGGCGAAATAGGCGAGGATCGAAAAGATGATCAGCTTCTGCGCGCTGGCCACCTGCTCGATGCCGGCGTCGCTCGCCACCGGCGCGGCCATGGCGGCCTTCGGCGCCTCGTACGGATTGTAGGTGTCCATGTGCTCTTCCCCCTGTTGGTCGACTGAAAAAACTCCGGCGGGGAGCGACCGATGCCGCTGTGCATGGGCAGCCGCCGTCCCGGCCCGCCGGCCGGGGCGGAAAACTTCCGCCACCGCAATGCGTATCCCTATGTCCCCTGCGCCGGCGATTATGCCCGAGACCGATGCGTCCGCTTACGGCGCGCCGGCACGCTCGCGCAACAGCGCCCGCATCTTCAGGTACACGCCGTTGCTCCAGCCGAAGCCGATCACGTTGGCGGTGTAGCCGGCGCTGATCTTCACGTCGGCGTTGCCGCTGGCCATGTTGTATTTCTCGCGGATGGTGCCATCGTCGGCGAGGCTGCGGTCGATGGTGGCGGTGAACTCGCGCGCGATGCGGCGCGCGTCGTCATGGAAGCCGTAGGCGTCCAGCCCGGCCACCGCCAGCCAGTTGGTCGGCGCCCAGCCGAACGGCGCATCCCACTGCGCGCCGCTGGCGCGGTCGCTGGTCTGCAGGCCGCCCTTGCGCTCGAAGATGCCGAGCTTGCTGCGCAGCGAGGCGGCCTGCGCCGGCGAGGCCGCGCCGGCCCACAGCGGATAGAAGGTGGCGACGAAGTGATAGTCGGACGGCTTGCCGCGCACGAAGTCGTAGTCCATGTACATGCCCTGGTCGGCGCGCCACAGGTACTTGTCGATCGCCGCGCGCCGTGCCGCGGCGGCATCGGCCCAGCGTGCGGCATCCGCCGCGTTCCCCAACTGCACGGCGAAGTCGTGCAGGTCGCGCTCGTAGCGGTACAGCAGGCTGTTCAGGTCGACCGGCGCGTAGTGATGGGTGGAGCCGCTGAACGGGCCCATGCGGAAGCTGGTGTCGAAACCCGACTCGCGCATCGCGCGGTCGCCCAGGTAGTAGTCGGCGCTCAGCCGATAGCCTTGCGACCAGGCGCCGGCGCAGACCTTCGAGGCCTCGACGTCGCAGCTGGTGGTCTTCAGCCGCGCGACTTCGGCCGCGTCCGGATGCTCGGCGGACTTGACCAGGTAGCCGGGGTCCTGCGACGGATGCTTGAGCAGCCAGTCGATCACGCCGCGCAGGTAGTTGCTGTCGCGCATCTCCAGCACCGGCGCGGCGCCGCCGTAGTCGTAGTAGCGCGCCAGGCCGGTGGCGCCGGCCAGATGTTCCTTGCGCGTCCAGGTGGAGTAGTCGCGCACGGCGAGCGGATACGCGTGTTCGAGCCATGCATGCGCTTCGGCCTTGCTCTTGAAGCTGTCCGGGTCGTCCAGCACGGCGCGCATCATCGAGCTCAGGAACGGCGGCTGCGAACGGCTGAGGTAATAGGTGCGGTTGGCGTTGAGCACCGCGCCGTAGTACTGCACCTCGAACAGCGCGTTCTCGACCATGTCGCGCGCCAGCGCCTCGCGGTGGTCGGCGACCAGGCCAAGCACGATGAAATAGCTGTCCCAGCCGTACATCTCGTTGAAGAAGCCGCCCGGCACCACGTACGGATGCGGCAGGTAGAGCAGGCCCTGCCGCGGCAGCGAGGGCGACGCGACGTCGCCAAGCCGGTCGATCGCCCGCGGCAGCACGTGCACGTCGACGTTGCAGCGCTGCTTTACTGCGGCCAGGTCCGGCGGCGTCGGCAGGTTCGCCGGCAGGTACAGCACCGGCTGCGTGCCCAGCTTGGGATCGCGCAGCGCCGAGCAGTCGTCCATCGAGCGCGTCAGCGTGGTCCACGCGCGGTCGATGTAGGCCAGGGTCTTCTGCGGGTCCGGCGCCTGTCTGGCCGGCGCCGCAGTGGCGAAGACGAACGAGGCGAGCAGCAGGAAGATTCGGGACAGCGGTTTCATCGACATGATCTTGCGTCCGGGGAAGGGGCATTGCCCGCATCATCACGCCGGCGGCACCGTTATGCTAGGGACGTCCCCCGTGCCGATGCGTTCGAAGGAACCGCCATGCGCCTGATTCCGCTGCTGCTTGCCGTGGCCGTGCTGTCGCTGCCGTTGCCGCCGGTCGCGGCGCAGACGCTGCGCGTGATGAGCTTCAACGTGCGCCTGCCCAGCCCCGACGACGGCGCCAACCGCTGGGAGCTGCGCCGCGACCTGATGGTGCGCACCATCCGCGAGCAGGCGCCCGACCTGGTCGGCACGCAGGAGCTGTACAAGCTGCAAGGCGACTATCTGGTCGGCAAGCTCGCGCACTACGCCTGGTTCGGCCGCGGCCGCCGCGGCGACGACGGCGACGAGCACATGGGCGTGTTCTACCGCACCGACCGGCTCAAAGTGGTGGAGTCCGGCGACTACTGGCTGTCCGACACGCCGGACGTGCCCGGCAGCATCAGCTGGGGCCATCCGTTCCCGCGCATGGTGACCTGGGCGATCTTCGAGCTGAAGGCCAACGGCCAGCGCTTCTACTACGCCAACACGCACTTCCCCTACCGCGACCAGGACGAGCCGGCACGCACCCGCGCGGCGCAGGAAATCCTGCATCGCCTCGAAGCCGTGCCGGCGAACCTGCCGATCGTGCTGACCGGCGACTTCAACACCACCCCGGCCAGCCCCGCCCACACGCTGCTCACCGGCCTGCTGCACGACGCCTGGCTGGACGCCGGCAGCCACAGCGGTCCGGAAGCCACCTTCCACAACTTCACCGGCACGCCGGACCGGCGCATCGACTGGATCCTCTACCGCGGCCTGCACGCCGATGCGGTGCGCACCGTCACCACGCAACAGGATGGCCACTACCCGTCCGACCACTTCCCGGTGGTGGCCGAACTGCGCTGGCCGCAGCACGACAAGGCGCACTGAGCCACCGCTCCAGTCGGCCGTCGTCACCGCAGCGCGCGGTCACGCCGCACGCGCCATGCTCACGCGCCTTCGCGCGTTTCCCGCAGGCGCAGGATGAACGCAAGCACCGGCACCGCCACACCCGCCAGCGCCCACGGCAACCAGGCGTGCTCGCGCAGCAGCCAGATCGAGGTGCCCATCGACAGCACGATCAGCGCCACCGCGCTGAACTTGGCCCGTCGCGGAATCGTGCGCTCGCGCTCCCAGCGCGCAATCGCCGGCCCCAGCCGCGGCCGCGACAACAGCCAGCGATGCCAGCGCGGCGACGCGCGCGACCAGCAGGCCGCGGTCAACAGCAGGAACGGCACCGTGGGCAGCACCGGCAGCACCGTGCCGAACACACCCAGCACCAGCGACACCGCGCCAAGCGCGAACAGCAGCCAGCGCACGAGGCGGGCGCGGCGTGGTTCGGGGGCGGCGGGGCGCGGCGTGGACAAGGAGCGGGCTCGTGAAGAGAGGCTGGCCGACTCTAGCGCATGGCGACGGAACGGATCAGCAGGGCCAAGAGGTCTTGGTCGGCACGCCGTCATGCGGATTATTCGAGATTAGTGGCTGCTAGCGATGGCGGACTCAATCGGTGGATGCGACCCACTGAGAGCTTCCGAACGCGATTCCGTCGTTCGGTGATCTGAAAAGGGGAGGGGGATTCCTAGATCCAGGCTCCGGCGTAGGATTTACTCCTTAAGACTGCACAAGGGATGGACTAGGATGCAATCTGGAGTCTTGGTTGGTCAGACAACCAATGCCAGCGGGGCGGGATTGAATGGGATAAGGACAACGCATGACTAAGGTCCCCAGCAGTCGAGAAGTTATTAATGCCTTTGAAGACGGGACTCTGGCCGCGCAGCTGGCGACGAGATTCGGTGGCCTCGACAGCGCACCCATGCATAAGACCGCCATGCTGTGCGCCAAACTTCACAACGCCGGCAAGATCGATCTATTTCGACTGGCTGAAGATGGGTCACTCTTGGTGCTCGATGATTGGCGTTTCTTCACGGCGACCAACTTCCTTGATTCAGTGCTACCGGAGCTGGACGAGTCAACTGAGCGCGTCATGACCTTCGTGGACAAACTAGTCACGCGCGGGGGAAACGACGGCGCTGCGAACCTCCCCAATGCTGCCTTTCGCGAGTGGTGTAAGCGCGCACCTCATCGGTCAGCCGTCGTAGTCGAAGCTGCGATAGAGGGTGCCCCTCTCGCAAATAAGTTCTTGATCTTCGCACTGGAAGCGTCCATGGATGTCACAACGGCTAAGCGGATTGCGCTGACGGAATCGGGTGAAACCGCGCACGCGGCAATTGCGGCGCTGGGTCGAATCCCCGTCAGCGACGAGGTATCAGGAGCAGAACGCTTGGCGACGCTTTCAGAACTGCTAAACCGCGACCCTGACGATAGAATGCGAGCGGCCGTCCTGCACGCCGCGACTAACATGCTGACCCAGAGCAAGCAGCGCGGCGTAGACGCACTGCTAAATGTAGTTGCGCGCGCCGCCAACGGCGGCGAAGAAATCACCTCGCACCACGCAGCACAGGTGCTGTGGCTAGCCTCGGATCACCTGGACAACGCAACAGTAGCTGCCCTTCTCGCGTCGCTCAGGCACCTAAAGCCAGAGAATACAGCGACTCTGGAATTCCTCGACTACGGCTTGGCTAGTCTCGTCAAGAACGGGTTCGTTGAAGCCGCTATCGAACACGTCACCGGCCTGCTTTCGGAAACAGACTGCTTGGGCCTGGAAAGTTTCGATGACTTCATGCGCGCGATCGGCGCCAGCGAGGACACACTCGGGGAGGTCGCGATCAGGTGGCTGCAGATCGGATCTGCGGTGCTGTGCGACGGCCTCGCTCACTTCCTCCAGCACGGAAACCCGAGGGGCAGGTCCCTGATGATCCCTGCGGCCGCAATCCCGCGTCATGTCCGAATGCAGGGATACGTTTGCCGGAAGGCTCTCGGGTGGTTTTTCTTCCTTCCGACAACGGCGGCTTCGGTACTCGTCGCCGTCCTGAGAGAAGCCGAAGGCGAAGCGATTTCGGAAATTCAATCGCTCCTTTTCGACCCGTTGTTGATCAACTATGGCGGCGTCGTGGACTACCTTGGAAACATTCCATCCGGCGACCCTGTTCATGAGCGAATCAAGGCGGCGCTTGCCCTCCACGAAGACTACCTCAAGGGCATCAGATCCGTGGATACGATTCAAGAAATGCGCCCTTCCGAGCACGGGCAACAAATCCACCGCCGGCGTATCTCAGAAGAAATGCGCCGGGCGCACAAAAGTGCGAGGAAGGAGTCTGTTTTTCTCAACCTAGTGCGCCATTCAGTGCTGTTGTACGGCAGAGGTGCCGTCAGCTTCGTGCAGGGCAGCAACGGAATGCTTCGCGCGGTCGAGATGGACCTCGAGTCGCACGGCTTCTCGATGGAGTACCCGCGCATCGCGTCTCTGGATCCAATCGGTTTGGACTACAAGTTACGCCTGTATCGCGCGGAGAAGTCAAAACAATGAAAGCCCTTGTTCGCGACTACCTGGCCTCGCTTCGTGAACGCGACGAGCTCGACGCCGTGCTTCCCGAATTGCTGGGCGAGCTTGGGTTCCACGTTTTCTCTCGCCCGGGCCGCGGGACGCAACAGCTAGGAGTTGACGTTGCAGCAATCGGTAAGGGAGAGGATGGTGAAGACGCAGTGTTCTTGTTCTCCGTCAAGCCGGGAAATCTTACGCGTCGGGAATGGAGCAACGACTCGCCGCAGTCGTTGCGACCCTCGCTGGAGGAAATCCTCGACGCCTATATTGAGAATCGGATTCCGGTCGAGTACCGAGGGCTGAAGGTCGTCATCTGTATCGTGATAGGTGGTGAGGTGCACGAGCACATGCGTGAAAAGCTCAGAGGATTCTTCGGAAAGCACACTAGTTTGAAGATCAGCTTTCAGGAATGGGATGGCGACCGCCTTGCTGAGCTTATTTTGCGGGGATTGCTCCGCGAAGAAATCCTGCCAGCGCAACTGCGGAGCAGCTTCCGCAAGGCCATCGCGATGTTGGACGAGCCCGACGTTTCAATGCAGCACTTCACCGAGCTCGTGAGAAGCCTTCTGAAGATGGATAAAGGCTCCAAGACGCGATTGCGCGTTGCTCGGCAACTCAATATTTGCACTTGGATTCTGTACGTGTGGGCCCGAGGCGTTGGGAACATCGAAGCCCCCTATCGCGCTAGTGAACTCGCGCTACTCGCGACTTGGGAGCTTGTACGCCGATCCATCGATAACAAGGGAGTTCCGAACAAAGACCTGAATCGCGTGCTGCGTCATGCCATCGGTCTTCACCTGGATGTCTCGGGTGCTTTCGTCGACAAGATCACACCGAGCGTAGGTGTCATGCACGGGATTTCGGCGGCCATAGAATCCCGATCGTCGCTCGACGTAAACCTCGCACTTTTTGGGATCCTCGGGCGAATCGGCCTCTGGGGCCTGTGGATGCACTGGCTCAAGGCACATGCCTCCGAAGGAACTCATTCATTCGGAGATGGATTCGACAATGCCGTTACGGCCGGAATCAAACTGATACGCAATAACCCAGCCCTGCTGCTCCCTGTCAGCGATCAACAGACAACTGATATTGCGCTCTTTCTTCAGCTGTGGCTCGCCGAGTCGATGGACCTGTCGGAGGTTCGGAATTGGCTTGTGGAAATGACGGGGCGTCTCAACTACGCCATCAGGACTAGGGGGCACTACCCCTCATGCTCTACCGACTACGCGGAACTAGACGATCACCAGTCCCATCATAAGGATGACGAATTTTTCAAGGAAGCCACCGCTGGCTCAACACTCATCCCGCTGATAGCTGCATGGCTTCACGCGCTGGGTGAGACGGAGGCATTCGACGCCCTGGCGAAGCTCGTGAAGGAAGAGCTTGACCACTGCACACTGCAGCTGTGGCTGCCCGACACCTCGTCTGAACCAGCCATGTACATAGGCGGCGAGCAGCACGGGCGCGCGCTTACCGATCTATCCCTAGACCAAGGCGGACAAACGCTCGTCAGCACCATCGCAGAGGCTTGCAAACGAACGGACGAGTTTCAGAAGCTCTCACCGATAATCTTCGATTCTTGGCCGATTCTCTTTGTGGCGTGCCATTACTACCAGCTCCCGGTCCCGGCAAACCTTTGGATCTTCCCGCTGCTTCCTCAGGAGAAATCTCCACCGCCTGCCGCAGCAACCCCCGCGCCTACGGAAAATGCCAGCGTCGATAGAGCGACGTCCGCTGGGAAGAAGCTTGGCGCTAAGAAGATCACTGCGGCCAAGGGCTGTAAATAAAGCCTTGACCTTGCATCAATGCAGAGATGCTCAAAGCTGGGTGCAGAGCACCCAGCTATAGCGCGAATGTCTGCTCTTGGTGACGAACTCAACCGATCGGCGCGCTCACACATGGCCTAGCCCAGGCGGTTCGGCATTCGCGCCACGGACACCGCGACCCCACAACCATTCGACTCGCGCCTGTTTCACCACCCCGCCGCTGCTACATGCATCGCAAAAAAAGCCGCCCGGATCGCTCCGGGCGGCTTCGTTCCCTGCGGACGGTTCCGGCTCAGTCAACCGCGCCGTCCAGTCCGCGCCGCTTGAGCAGCGGCTCGATCTTCGGCTCCTGGCCGGTGAAGTCGCGGAACAGCTGCAGCGCGTCCTTGCTGCCGCCCTGCGAGAGCAGGGTGGTGCGGAAGCGGTCGCCGTTGGCGCGGGTGAGGCCGCCGTTGGCCTTGATCCAGTCCACCGTGTTCGCGTCCAGCACCTCCGACCAGATGTAGGCGTAGTAGCCGGCCGCGTAGCCGCCCATGATGTGGCTGAAGTACGGCGTGCGGTAGCGCGGCGGCACCGGCGCGTAGTCGGTGCCGTTCGCCTTCAGCGCGGCGGCCTCGAACGCCATCACGCCGGCGGCGGCGGGGATCTTGTCCGCGCCGAGTCGGTGCCAGCTCTGGTCGAGCATGGCCGAGCCGAGGTACTCGGTGGTGGCGAAGCCCTGGTTGAACTTCGCGGTGGCCAGCACCTTGTCCAGCAGCGCCTGCGGCATTGGCGCGCCGGTCTGGTAGTGCTTCGCGTAGTTCGCCAGCACGCTCGGCCAGTCGGCCCACATCTCGTTCACCTGCGAGGGGAACTCGACGAAGTCGCGCGGCACGCTGGTGCCGCTGAAGCGCGGGTACTGCACGTTGGAGAACATCCCGTGCAAAGCGTGGCCGAACTCGTGGAACATGGTGGTGACCTCGTCCCAGGTGAGCAGGGTCGGGCCGCTGGCCGGCTTGGTGATGTTGAGGTGGTTGGCCACCACCGGCAGGTTGCCGGTGAGGCCGGACTGCTGCACGTAGGCGTTCATCCATGCGCCGCCGCGCTTGGACGGCCGCGCGTACATGTCGGCCAGGAAGATCGCCAGCTGGCTGCCGTCGGCGTTGTACACGTCGTACACCAGCACGTCGGGGTGGTAGACCGGCAAGTCGGTGCGCTGCTTGAAGCTGAGCCCGTAAAGTTGGCCGGCGGCATGGAACACGCCGTTCTCCAGCACGTTCTTCATCTCGAAGTACGGCTTGAGCTGGCTCTCGTCGAAGTCGTACTTCGCGGCGCGCACCTTCTCGGTGTAGTAGGCCCAGTCCCACGGCTGCAACGCGAAGGTCGGCTCGCCCTTCGCCGCCTGCTCCTTGTCGATCATCGCCTGCAGCGCCGCGCCCTCGCGCTTCGCGTTGGCCACCGCCGGCGGTGCCAGGCGGCTCAGCATGGCGTCGACCGCCTCCGGTGTCTGCGCGGTCTCGTCGGCCAGCACGTAGGCGGCCCAGGTCGGGTAGCCGAGCATCGTGGCCTTCTCGGCGCGCAGCTTCAGCACCTGCGAGACGATCGCGGTGTTGTCGTACGGGTTGCCGCGGCTGCCGCGGGCGACCGACGCCTCGTGCAGGCGCTGGCGCAGCGCGCGGTTGTGCAACTGGGCTTCGGGCGGCTGGCCGGTGGTGTTGAGCAGGGCGATGACGTACTTGCCGTCCAGGCCCTTGGCCTTGGCGGCGGCCGCGGCGGCGCCGATCTGTTCGTCGCTGAGGCCGGCCAGCTCTTCCTTCGTGTCGACCACCACGGCGGAGTCATTCACCTCGGCCAGCACGTTCTGGCTGAAGGTGGTACCCAGCTTCGCCAGCTCGCCGTTGATCGCCTTCAGGCGCGCCTTGTTGGCGTCGGAGAGCTTCGCGCCGGCGCGCACGAAGTCGGTGTGGTAGCGCTCGATCAGGCGCACGCCCTCGGCGTCCAGGCCCAGGCTGTCGCGCGCGTCGTACAGCTGCCGGATGCGCGCGAACAGCTGCGGGTTCAGCGAGATGGCGTCGCGGTGCGCGGCCAGCTTCGGCGCGTACTCGGCCTGCAGCGCCTTGCGCGCGTCGTTGATGTCCACCCCGACCAGGCTGAAGAACGCGGTGGAGGTGCGGGTAAGCGTTTGCCCGGATTTCTCCAGCGCCACGATGGTGTTGTCGAACGTGGGCGCCGCGGCGTTGCCGGCGATCGCCTGCACTTCCTTCAGCTGCTCGGCCATGCCGCGGTCGAAGGCAGGCGCGAAGTCGCTGTCCCTGATCCTGTCGAACGGCGGGTAGTGCAGCGGCAGCGTGCTTTCGCGGAGCAGCGGGTTGCCGGCATCGGCGGTCAGCGCGTCGGTCTGCGCCGGCGACGCGGCGGATTCGGTCTTGCCGTTGCCGGCATCGGTACAGGCGGCCATGGAGCCGGACAGGGCGAAGGCCAGGGCCAGCGCGATGGGGTGCTTCATCGGTACGGATCTCGTCGTGGGGTAAGCCTCTGATCCTACCCAACGCACGCCGCTTTCATGCATGACTAAAGGCATGGTGGGCGGCGATTCGCCCCGGGCTCCTGCCTGTGCTGGATGGCGTGCCGGCGCGCCTGGCCATTCAGCTGGCCGAGGCCACCGGCACCACCACCGCCGCGTGCGCCGCGCCGGCCAGCTGCACCGGCGCCGGGGCGAGCGTCAACATGGAACCGACGACCAGCGCGCAGACGGCGAAGCAGACGACGAACAGGCCGGCCAGGATGTGCGATTCGAATTTCATGATGTGTCTCCGCGTGAGTGGATGTTCCCTGTGATGCAGAGGGAGCAATCACCGTGCCAAGTCACCCTGAAGCGCGCAAAGCCTTGCCCCGCCTGCATCCGCAGGCCACGCGCGGAATGGCGACGGGCTGTCCGCGGACAGCCGCCACGGTGCGACCGGACAGCCGGACAGCCATTACGAAGACGACGACGCGCGCCGGTCAGCCCGCCGCGCGCGATTCGCCGGCGGCGTGCCGCAGCCGGCGGTACTCCACCACGGTGAGCGCGACGATCAGCAGGTCGAACAGGGTCAGCACCACGAAGCCGAACGAGGGGCCCGCTACCGCCATGTGATAGAGCTGGTACGCCGCGAACGCCGCGGTCAGCCCGATCAGGCCGGGGTAGGCCCACAGCCTGCCGCGCAGGATCTCCACGATCACCACCAGTTTTGCCGCACCGTGGGACAGCAGGTAGGCCACCGCGAACAGCACCGAGCCCTGGTCGAACTGTGCGGCCCAGTGCAGGATGTGCGTCGCGATGGCGTCGTGGGGGTCCCGGCGCAACTCCGGCGCCACCAGCAGGCCGACCCAGGCCTGCAGCCGCACCGGACCGAGCAGCAGCAGCCACAGCCCGCCCACCACCTCGGCGAGGCCGTCGAGCCCCTTCAGCGCAAGGCCGACGGCAAAGGCCTTGTCGGACAGCGTTCGCACGCGCAGGCCGGTCATCGTCGTGTTCTCCCGCGAAGCTTGCGCCAATGCGCGCCGCCCGGCCTGCAGCGTAGCGGGCGCCGACAGCTCATGCCGCCAGCCAGTCGCGCAGCGCCCGGGTCACCGCCGCCGGCTGCTCCATCGGGCTCATGTGGCCGCTGTCTTCCACCACCACCAGCCGCGCCTGCGGCATCAGCGCCGCCATCGCCTCGTGCAGCGCCGGCGGCGTGAGCACGTCGAGCCGACCGCACAGCACCAGCACCGGGCAGCGCAGCCCACGCAGCGCGGCCGCGCCGTCGGCGCGACGCATCGCGTTCTGGCGGATGAACACCTCGCGCCCCTGGCGCAGCGTCATCGCGTTGATCCGCTGCACCAGCACGGCGTCGTGCAGGTGGTCGGCGGCGACGAAGCTGGGCAGCAGCTGCTCGGTCATGCCGCGGAAGGTGCCGGGGAAGCCGACCGCGCGGTTCGCCGCCAGCCGCTGCGCGAGGCGCTCGGGCGTGTCGGCGCGGAACGAGGTATCCAGCAGCGCCAGCCGCGCGATGCGCTGCGGCGCCTGGCGCGCGATCTCCTGCGCCACGTAGCCGCCGAACGAGAAGCCGGCCAGCGCGAAGCGCGGCGGCGCCGCGTCCAGCACCTGCCGCGCCAGCGCGGCGATGCTGTCGGCGTGGCCGAGCTCGGCCACCGTGCACGCGGCCACATCGGCCAGCCCGCTCAGCTGGTCGCGCCACAGGTCCTCGTCGCACAGGAATCCGGGAAGCAGCCACAGCGGCTGCCGGGGGTCGGCCATGATCGTGATCGCCGGTCAAAAGGAAGCATTATCGGCCACCTTGCGGGTGAAGCCGTTCCTCCTCTTGCCGGCGGCCATGCCGGCAGGCGCGAACCCGCGGGCGCGACGAACTGCCCCGTCACCGCGACCGGGCGGGTGATCCGGCCACGCGCGGCATGCGGCGATGGCGCCGCAGGCGCGAACACCCGGCATGCCGACCGTTGCGCGGGCCGCGCAACGGTCGACCCGCTTCAGCTGACCTTGACCTTGCGCGCGCTGCCGTTCGCCTTCTTCGGCAGGTTCAGGGTGAGTACGCCGTTGTCGTAATGGGCGTCCGCCTTGCTGTCGTCGATGTCGCTCGGCAACGTGAAGGCGCGGTAGACGCTGCCGTAGTAGCGCTCGGTGTACAGGTCCCTGTGGTTGTCGCCCTTCTTGCTGGTCTCGCGTTTCACTTCGGCGCTGATCGCGACCTGGTTGCCATCGATCGAGACCTGGATGTCGTCCTTGCTGGCGCCAGGCATCTCGGCCTTGACCAGGAACGACTTGTCGTCCTCGGAGACGTCCAGGCGCAGGTCCGGCGCCGTCGCCTCCAGTTCGCGCCACGGTGCGCGCTGGCGCAGGCCGCGGAACATGTCCTCGAAGGTGAGCAGCGGATCGAAGCCGGTCACCGCCTTGACGGGATTCCAGCGTGCAATGTTCGACATGGGTTGATCCTCCACGCGCAAAAAACGCCCGCTTCAGTCCCCTCGCGGAAGCCGGCCAACCCGCCTCACGCGCGCATGCGCCAAGGCGGTACCGGCCTTCAAGCGTACTCGCCGGCAGGCTCGCGGTATTGACCATGGTCAACTCGGCCCCTGCCGGCGCGACGGCGGTCGCGCGCTTATTCGGTCTCACCCTGCGCGTACTTCTCGTGCAGCGCCACCGGCGGCGCGACGGCCCTGCCCGCGCGCCGGCGGATGGCCAGGTTGATCAGCTCCACGAACACCGAGAAGGCCATCGCGGCGTAGATGTAGCCCTTCGGAATGTGCTGGCCGAAGCCGTCCGCCATCAGCACCAGGCCGATCATGATCAGGAAGCTCAGGGCGAGCACCTTGACCGTGGGATGGCGCTCGACGAACTCGCCGATCGGCTGCGCGAACGCCAGCATGAAACCGATCGAGGCGAGGATGGCGGTGACCATGATCCAGCGCTCGTCGACCATGCCGACGGCGGTGATGATCGAGTCGAGCGAGAACACGATGTCGAGCAGCATGATCTGCACGACCACGCCGCCGAGCGTCGCCGCCGCCGCGCCCGCACTGACCCGCTCGGTGGCGCCTTCCAGTTTCTGGTGGATCTCATGCGTGGCCTTGCCGATCAGGAACAACCCGCCGCCGATCAGGATCAGGTCGCGCCAGGAGAACGCATGGCCGAACAGCGAGAACAGCGGCGCGGTCAGCCCGACGATCCAGGCGATCGCCAGCAGCAGGGCCAGACGCGTCACGGCCGCCAGCACGATGCCGATGCGGCGCGCCGCGTTGCGCTGCGCCGGCGGCAATTTGCCGGCCAGGATCGAGATGAAGATGATGTTGTCGATGCCGAGCACCAGCTCGAGCGCGGTCAGCGTGGCAAGGGCGATCCAGGTTTCGGGATTGGCCAGCAATTCCATGGGAAGTCTCTTCGGTCGGCAGGAAGTGGCGCGCCATCACACTGCTTGCGGCGTGACGGCGCGGTCGGGGCGCGGATCGGTCGCCGCTCAGAAATCGAACAGCTCCCCCAGCAGCGACTTGCGCCGCCGGGGCCGGTGTTCGTGATGCGCGTGATCGCCGTAGCGGTCGTCGCGCGGCGGCGGGTAGCCGCGGTGGGAGGCGGCCGCGGGGGCGGCCGCGGAGGCCGCCCGTTCGGCGCGCTCGACCAGCCGGTCGAGTTCGCCGCGGTCGAGCCAGATGCCGCGGCAGCGGGGGCAGTAGTCGATCTCGATGCCCTGGCGGGCGGTCATCGCCAGGTTCACGTCCTGGCAGGCGGGGCACAGCATGGGGTATTCCTCGGGAAGGGGGCGGCCACGCGCATGCGCGGGCCGGCCGGGGCGGACCCGGCGGATGAAAATGACGAACGCGCGCGGGCGCGCTTCACGGTTTCGAATGGACGTCCAGATGGCAGGCGGATGCTCCGGCAAGGCTCGAAAGGCCACGGCGGACAGGCATCTGGGATGGACGCGCCTTCGCCGTGGAACGGCGAAGGTCTTGCTCGCAAACCGGTGGGTGGTTTGCTGCTGCACCGGAGCCCGGGCTCTTGCAGCACGGGTTCGTCATGACGGCGACAGCGACTGGGAGCTACTCCCCTTCAGCGACGAAGGCTAGCAGGTCGTCGCCGCGGCGGGCAACCTGCGCAGACGGGCCATACCGCGCCGCGCGCGGCACGCGGGTACTCAACCGGCAGGCGCCGCCAGCGGGGTGTCATCCGCAGCGACGTCGAGCGCCTGCAGCGAGACGGTCTTGCTGCCGCCGTACAGCGCCTGCCGCCCGACTTCGCGGAAGCCCAGCCGCGCGTGGAAGCGTGCGGACGCGGGGTTGGGCGGCTCGAGGTCGAACTCGCAGGTGATCCACGGCACCGCGTCGCGCCGCGCCTGCGCATGCAGCTCGCGGTACAGCAGCGTACCGGCGCCACGCGCCTGCGCATCGCCCGCCACCACCACGCGATCCACGTACAGGAAGCGCGGGTAGCGCTGCGCGAACCAGCGGTAGTTGGGGCTGTCGTAGTCGGCGCCTTCGCGGAAGGCGAGCAGGAACGCCGTCACCCTGCCCTCGACCTCGGCCACCCGATGCGACGCCGCCTGCGCATGCAGCCGCGCCAGCCGCGCGGCATCGAGCGGACTCAGCACCGCCACGAACGCCTCGTTGAGGGCGAGGACGGCGGCGAAGTCGGCGGGCGTGGCGTCGCGCAGCATCGTTGTGGAGGAACTCCAAATAGGGAAACTCATGGTACCGGGAGCTGTTGCGAGCACGCGGACCTTGCGGTTATAAAGCCATGCCGTCCGAGATATCCGGCGGTGTTTTGCCCATGACGAATATCGCTGGGTGCCCGGTTTGATGCCAATAACGTGCGCCGGGATCTCACCTCCATCCAGCGAGATTCCTCCATGTCGAACAAATGGGCCTCCCTACGCAACCGCGCGTATCAAAACCAGCACGGGCGTTGCCACTACTGTGGCTGCGCCATGTGGCAGTCCAACCCGCAGCTCTTCGCTCGCCACCACGGTTTGAGCCTGCGCCAAGTCGCCGAATTTCAAGCCACGGCGGAGCATCTGGTGGCGCGCTGCGATGGCGGTAAGGACATCGCAGCCAACGTCGTCGCTGCCTGTCGCTGTTGCAATCACCGACGTCATGGCCGGAAGACTGCCCTGTCACCCGAGTGTTATTGCAGCCTAGTGCGGCAGCGTATTGCGGCCGGAAAGTGGCATACCAAACTAACAAAGGGAGGGATACCGCCGAAATAGACGTCCACGAACCATTTCGCCGCTTCTGGCCGCTCCGCCTCCCCTGATCACGCCCGGTGCGCCAGCGCATAGTCGATCGCCGCGCACACCGCCGCGGCCTGCGCGGCGTTGCACTGTGCGGGCGTGGCGCGCGGGCTGTCGGGGTAGACCTCGGTGGTGGTCTTGTACGGCGCCGCGGTGATGCCGGCGCACAGGCCCAGCTTGCCGTAGTCGTACTCGATCACGCCGCGCGCCACCACCAGCGAGCCGATGATGGTGCCGTCCGGATCGGCCGGCGCGATGTGGGTGACCTTCTCCACCGCCGCGATCACCGCCTGCTGGAACGCCGGCTGCAGCCGCGCGCTGTCGGCGCACAGGTAGAAGCCGTCGGGGACGGTACCCGGCTCGTACGGCTTGCCGTCGCGCGCGGCCAGCGCCGGGCGGAACTCGCTCTCGTCGCTGTCGGTGGTCTCGTGCAGGTCGATGTGCATCAGCACACGTTCGCGCCACGGCGCGACCAGCCGCATCAGCGCCGCCGACTCCTGCGCCGGGCTGTGTTCGCGGAACGAGCGGTTCGGGTCGAGCGCGTCGGGGTTCCAGCGGTGGATGCGCTCGTAGCCCCACGGGCTCACGCACGGCGCCACCAGCAGGTTGACCTGCCCGGCGTAGGCGGCCGCGTGCTGTTCGACGAACTGCAGCGCGCCGTGCACGCCGCTGGTTTCGTAGCCATGCACGCCGCCGGTCACCAGCGCGACGGGGAGGTCGTCGCGCCACGCGCTACTCCTGATCGCGAACAGCGGATAGCTGCCGGAGGGATAGTCGAGGCGGCCGTACTCCGCCACCTCGAAGCGTGCGCGCAAGGCCTCGACCGCACCGAGCACCTGCGCCGCGTAGCTGCGCTGCACGCGCTGCCGCGAGCGCCAGGCCGCCACCTCCGCCTCGCCCCACGGACGTCCGGGTGTGCCGATGGGGTAGAAGGCCTGGCTGGTCATCGTGCTGCTCGCTTCGCGCTGGCAAGGGGAACGCAGCACTGTAGCACCGGGCTCAGCCACCGGCGGCACGCGGCGCCGCGACGCTGGCCGATGACGGCGGCGCCGCGGCAGGCGGGCGGGCGCTGGCCGGCTGCCATTCGAAGGTGGCGACACTCTGCGCCGGCAGGGTGTAGGCGAAGCGGGTCTGGCCCTGCGCCACGGTGACGCGGCGCGGCTGCGCGTCGCCGTTGACCATCACCAGCACCACCGAGCCGCCGGCGGCGTTCTGGAACGCCACGTTGGCGACGCCCTTGCTGGTGTCGGTGGAGCGCACCCGCACGGCGCCGGGCAGCACGAAGCGGCTGAAGTGCGCGAACGCGTAGTACTCGTCGTTGCGGCTCACCTCGCCGGTGCGCGAGTCGATCGTGACCACGCCCTTGCACAGGTCGCAGCCGCCGAAATGCGGGCCATGCTGCTCGTCCAGCGCCAGGTTCCAGTACACGATGCCGCGCGCCCACTGGCGCAACCCGACCAGCATCAGGTCGCGCGTGAACCACAGCAGCTCGCCGTTCCTGGCCGACTCCCAGTCGCCGCCGGAACACTCGGTGATGTAGGTGTCCTTGCCCGGGAACGCGCGATGCACCTGGCCCTGCGCATACGGGCTGCCGCTGTAGCAGTGCCAGGCGATGCCGTCGATGTAGCGTTCGGCGTCGAGGTTGCCCAGCACGCCCAGCGGCTGGTCCGGCTGGTCCCAGTTGTGGTCCCAGCCGAGGATCAGCGTCTTCGGGCTGCGCAGCGCCAGCGCCGGCCCGAGGTACTGCGCGATGATGCGCGCGCGCGTGGCCGGCGGCATTTCCATGCCCGGGTAGGTCAGCGGCACGAAGGCCGGTTCGTTCTGCACGGTCAGCGCAAAGATCGGGATGCCGTAGCTGCGGTAGGTGTCGACGTACTTGACCAGGTAGTCCGCATAGGTGCTTTCGTACTGCTCCAGCAAGGCGCCGCCGATCAGGTTCGCGCTGGTCTTCATCCATGCCGGCGCGCTCCATGGCGAGGCGATGACGCGCAGCTGCGGATTGATCGCCAGGATCTCGCGCATGGTCGGGATCACGTCCTGCAGGTTCGCCGCCACGTTGAAGTGCAGCAGTTGCGGGTCGGTGTCGCCGGCGGGCAGGTCGTCCAGGGTGTAGGGCTGCAGCGAGAAATCCGAGGCGCCGATGGTCAGCCGCGTCATGGCGAGGTTGAGGCCCGGCGGCGGACCAAACAGCTCGCGCAGCAAGGCGGTGCGCTGCGACGCGTTCAGGCGGTTCTGCAGCAGCCACGCCGACGAGTCGGTCAGCGCCGCGCCGAAGCCGACGATGGACTGGTACTTGCGCTCGATGTCGATGACCACGTCGGCAGGCGACGGCTCGCCGCGGCTCGCCTCGATGTCCGGCTGCCGCGCCAGGCGCAGCCGGCGGTCCGCCGTGCTCAGCCACAGCTTGACCGCGGCCTCCGGCGGCGGCGGCGCCAGGATCACCTCGCCCACCACCGCGAAATGCACGCGCCGCGGCACCAGCGCCCACAGGGCCAACAGGGTGATCAACGCGAGGGATGCAACGGCCAGCCAGCCGGGAACACCGCTGCGCTCACCCGTCATGCGCGCACATCCCATCGACCCCAATGCGGTTCACTGACAACAAACCCCTCGATCACGAAGCCCCTCGCGGCGCATGACAGGTCGGCGCGGCGTGCGGCGCAAGCGCCATCGCGTCGACCCGCGGCGCGCGGCCACCCGGTCTGCCCGGCGCCACTTCCGCGGGCGCCCGCCGACTTGCCCGGCCAGGCCGGTGGCGGCAGTCTGCCACTGTTTCGGCCACGGTGCCGCCGCCTGCAGGCCACGCCGCCGCAAACGCGGAACCCGGTCCCATTTTTCCTGCCGGCAGCGGCGTGCGGCGTGCCTTGCGCAACGCTAGCGCTTCGCCAGCCGGTAGGCCGCCGTCTCCAGCGCGCTCACCCCTTCGGCGGCGAAGCCCGGCTGCTGCGCGAGGACGTCGGCGCGCTCCAGCAGGGTCACCGTCCAGTCGCGGCCATACAGCTCGCGCACCTCGGCTTCCGGCACCGGGAACGGCGGGCCCTGCTTCTCGTGCGGCGGATATTCCAGCGTGACCAGCAGGCCGCGGCAGCCGGCCGGCAGGCGCGCGTACAGCTCGCGCACGTAGCGGCGGCGCAGGTCCGGCGGCAAGGCGATCAGCGCGGCGCGGTCGTAGACCGCCGCACACTCGGCCAGGGCCGCGGCGTCCAGCTCGAACACGTCGCCGCAGATCAGCTCGATCTCGCCGGCCACGTGATGCAGGCCAAGACGCGAGGCATGCACCTGCGGCGTCAGGCCCTGCTCGTCGAAGAATTGCCGCACCGCCAGCGGCGACAACTCCACGCCCAGCACGCGATGCCCCTGCCCGGCCAGCCACAGCAGGTCCAGCGACTTGCCGGCCAGCGGCACGAACACCCGGCTGCCCGGCGCCAGCGCCAGCGCCGGCCAGTGCCTGAGCAGCAGCGGCGTGGGCGCCGCCTGGTGAAAACCGGTGCGGCCCTCGCGCCAGCGCTGCAACCAGAACTCGGGTTCCATGAAGATCTCCTGTGGGCAAAGGGACGAAGCGGCCGGATGTCGCGCGGGCCAGCGGCGAAGCGAAGCGTGCGCTGCCTCTCAGCCGGCCCGCACGGGACGCGCGGGCCGCCGCCCAAGCCGCAGGGTACCGGCGCCGGATGGCCGTCTAAAGACCGTCCACGCCCCGGCGCAGCCACAGATCGATCAGCGACTTCTCGTAGCGCAACGCGTCCTGGTCGATTGGCGAGCTGCTGCTGAGGAAGGCCGCGTTGCGCAACTTGCGCTGGCCCTGGCGCAGCACCTTGCCGTCGGCGCCGTACAGGGTGAAGTTGAGGTCGATGCGCGGCGGATAGATGTCCTTGACGATGCGCACGTCGTTGAAGTCGGGGCCGCGCCAGGGTTCATAGGCGCCGGCGCGGACCACGTCGGTCACCTCGATCTCCAGCCGCTGGCCCGGCGCCAGGATGCGCGCAGCGCGCTGCACGATGTATGCCTTGAGCGGCGCCAGGTAAGCGTCGGGGTTGACCAGGTGCACCCCGCGGCTGCGCACCGCCTCGGTGAAGTGCTGCGGGTCCTTGTAGCGCACGCTCACGGCGTCCGGCGTAGTCGCGGCCTGCGCGACGGCGGCCGCGAGGGCAAGGCAGGCCAGGCACAGCAGGCGCAGCAATGGGGAAGGTTTCATCACGGCTCTCCCGGGACGGATCGGGCGGCCGCAGCGGACGGGGGCCGCGGCCGTGGCGCAGCGGGGCATCAGTATACGTCCGGGCCAACGCGGCGCGGGGCACGCTGCCGCGGTCGATGCACTGTGCGGAGTTCGCCGCCGGCGTGGCCCGATGCCGGCCGGCACGGAGCCGGCCGCGGCCGCCACGCTTCCCGGATTACTTGCCGTTGCTCGCCGGCGCGGGCGCCGGCTCGAGGTTGAAGCTGAGCGTGCTGATCCTGCCGTCCAGGCCGCGCACCACGTCGGCGGTGAGGTCGTTGCTGGTGTTGCCGCCGAGCACCGCGTCGCGGTTCAGCAGCAGGCCGCAGTGGTGGCTGGTATAGGAGCTGGCAATGACCGGCTGGGCCTGCTCGCCGATCTGCTGCATGACCTTGGCGCGGGTGAGCTGGAGGCGCTCGCCGAGCTGGTTCACCTGCGCCTGGTAGCCCTGCATGCGCTGCTGCAGGGCCTGGCCCTGCTGCTGGCGCTGCGCCTCGGTAAGCGAGCCGGCCTTCTGCTGGAAGGCCTGGATATCGGCATCCAGCGGCTTGCGCTGGTTCTCCAGCAGCGTCTGCTGCTGCGTCGCCAGCTGCTTCAGCCGCTCGCTGGCCGCCTGCCCCACCTTGGACTGCGCGAACACCGCCTCGCGCGAAAGCATGCACACGCCCGGCACCGGATTGCCGCCCAGCGCATTGCCCGCGGGTGCGGCGGTCTGCGCCGGCGTCACGGGAGCGAACGAAAGGCCGGCGGCGGCAGCCAGCGCGGCGACAAACAGGGAACGGTGCAGGTTCATGGGGAGGTATCCGCTGGTCAGGTCTGGAAACTCCGCGCGCCCGGTGGCCCGCGGCGAGGACGCCAGCATACTCGCAGCGGGCCGCCGGGATGGGGCGGCGCCGGATTCCCTCCGCACCGATGCCGGGTTCCCATCGCTGCCCCGGTATGCCTTAATCCCCCATTCCCAGGTTGCCGCGAGCGGAGCATGCTCTCACGCTGGATCGTCTGCCTGTTGCTGCTGCTGAGCGCCAGTGCATGGGCCGGCGAGCCCGTCGCCACGGTGCGCGTGGCCTTCGACCGCGACGGCGTCACCGCCATCCGCGTGCACGGCCACGCCGACCAGGCCACCGGCCGCAAGCTCACCGCGGACGACCCGGTGCGCATCGCCTCGATCTCCAAGCTGGTCACCGCGCTGGGCGTGATGCGGCTGGTGGAGGCCGGCAAGCTCGAGCTGGATGCGGATGCCTCCGCCCTGCTCGGCTGGCGGCTGCGCAACCCGGCCTTCCCGGATACGCCGATCACCCTGCGCCTGCTGCTGTCGCACCGCTCCAGCCTCACCGACGCCGCCGGCTACTGGCAGACGCCGCTGGGCGGCGAGCTGCGCGACATCCTCAAGGACCCGCGCGCCTGGGACACCAAGCACGCACCGGGCAGCTACTTCCGCTACACCAACCTCAACTTCCCGCTGGTGGCGCAGATCATGGAACGCGCCACCGGCGAGCGCTTCGACCGGTTGATGGAACGCCTGGTGCTGCAGCCGCTGGGCCTCGAGGCCTGCTTCAACTGGGCGCTGTGCAGCGACGCCACCGCCGCCCGCGCGGTGGTGCTGTACGACGCCGACGGCAAGCCGGTGAAGGACGACCACCACGGCCACAAGCCCGCCTGCCCGGTGACCCCGACCAGCGACGGCAGCTGCGACCTGTCGCGCTGGCGCGCCGGCGAGAACGGCGCGCTGTTCTCGCCGCAGGGCGGCCTGCGCATTTCCGCCAGGGGCCTGGCGCGCATCGGCCAGCTGCTGCTCGGCGACGGCCGCCTCGACGGCAAGCGGCTGCTCCAGCCCAGCTCCCTCCGGGCGATGATCGGACCCGAATGGCAATACCGCCCCGGCAACGGCCTGACCTGGGAGGAAGACGCTGGCGGCGACGACGCCGGTTTCTTCTGCCGCTACGGGCTTGCCGTGCAGACGCTGGCCACGCCGGTGCAGGGCTGCCGCGACGACCCGTTCGGCGACGGCGCGGCGCGCGTCGGCCATTCCGGTTCTGCGTACGGACTGCAGGCCGGGTTGTGGGTGGACCGCCAGCGCGGCACCGGCGTGGCCTGGTTCGCCACCGGCATGCCGGACGAGCGGCTGGGCGGGAAGTCCGCGTTCAGCGCGGTGGAAGAAGCGCTGGCGCACTAGGGCGTCCAGGCTGACCGCCGATGCGTCAGCCTTGGCGATAGCGCTGCATCTTCTCGGCGGTGCCGCAGGTTTCCATGGCGCACCAGCGGCGGCGCCGGTTCTTGCTGGTGTCGAGGAACAGCCAGCCGCAGGAGCGGGTGTTGGCGCAGCGGCGCAGCCGCGTGGGGTGCGGATCGCCGAGCAGGTCCAGCGCATCGAGCGCGATGCGCTTCAGCGGCAGCCGCGCGTCGCGGGCATCGGCACGCCAGTGCAGCTGCCCGTCCGCGCCCAGCGACTGGCCCTGCCAGGCCCGATGCAGCCAGCGATCCAGGCCGCGCAATGCGTCCGCCGGCGGCGGCAGATCGTCGACCCGCGCGGCGAACAGCGCATGCAGGTGACGGCGCAGGGCTGCCACCTCGCGCATCAGCGCCGCGCGCTCGCGCGCGGTGCGCGGCATGCGAACGCCATCGTCCGGGCGCAGCGCCGCGGCGCGCACGCACCATTCGGCGAAGCGCTGCGGCTGCTGCAGGTAATCCTCGACCTGCGTCGCGTAGCGGTCGTGGATGGTGTTGACGAAATCCAGGCACAGGCGCCCGCCATCCAGGCGGATGGCGGCAATCGGCCGTGGCGGCAGATGACGGTTTTCGGCTGGCTTGCGGTCTTGCCTGATCCCCCGGGTCATGACCTCTGGACTACCTACTAAATATTTTTGGATGGTAGCGTGCCTGCCCACACCAAACCATGGCGAGGTCACTGCATGACGCCCGAATCGATGCCCTCGACGGCGTCAGCGATCGACGCGGCGCAACGCAAGCTGATCGTCGGCATCGTCCTCGTGACGCTGCTGACCGCGGCTCTCGTGATCGTCGACCTGGCCAGCGGTGGGCGCCCCGATCCGCAGCCGCTGCGCGCCGCATCCACCCTGCTCGACGGCCCCTGGCGCTTCCATGTCGGCGACGACCCCCGCTGGGCCAGCGCCGATGCGGACGACAGCGGCTGGGAGACGATCGACCTGACCGCTGCGCCCGGCAGCCACGACGGCGACGTGGGCCTGCCCGACTACGTGGGCGGATGGAGCGCGCATGGCCATCGCGGCTACCACGGCTACGCCTGGTACCGGCGCACGGTGGCGGTGCCGGCCGGCAGCGCCTCATGGGACATCCTCGGGCCGACCCTGGTCGAAGACGGCTACGAGCTGTACTGGAACGGCCAACTGCTGGGCGGTTCGGGCCGGCTCGGCCCCGATCCGCGCCTGGTCGGCACGCGCCCGCTGCGCTTCGCCCTGCCCGCCGACGCAGCCGGCACGCGCGGCGCGCTCGCCATGCGCAGCTACATGCTGCCCCGCCCCAACCCCAGCGCGGACGGCGGCGGCATGCACGCCGCGCCGATCCTGGCGCCGCGGCCGATCGGCGAGGCGCTGCACCGCGCGCAATGGCAGCGCACCATCGCCGGTTACGTCGTCGACGCCGTCGAGCCGGCCGCCATGCTGGCGCTCATCGCCTTGGCGTTTGTGGTCGGCCCGCGCAGCCGCCGCCAGGGTTTCCTGCTGTGTGCCGGCATCGCGCTCGCGCTCACGGCCGCCCGGCGCCTCAACAACGCGATCGTGTCATGGACCGACCTGCAGGACCTGCGCACCTATGCGTGGCTGGCCAAGATGATGTGGGCGCCGACGATGACCGCCTGGCTGCTGGCCTGGAACCGCTGGCGGCTGCCCGCGTGGCGCAGCATCGACGTGCTGGCCGTTGCGCTGGGCATCGCCGGCCTCGTCGGCGCTCTCGCCCAGCTGCCGCTCTGGACGAGCGTCGGCCGGCTGGGCTCGCTCGCGCTGTTCGTGGTGATCGCCGCGCGCCTCGTCCGCGGCGGCCCGCCGCGCATGCTGGCGCTCGTCACGCTGGCCTCGATCGTGGCCGCCCTGTTCGGCGGCGAGCTGCTCGACCCACTCGGCGTGCCGGGCATCTGGTTCCCGTTCAACATCGGCGTTTCACGGACGCAGTACGTCCACGCGATCAGCATCCCGCTGCTGGCCGTCCTGGTCGTGCGGACTCTGCTGCCGAGTAACGCGCAGCGGTAGCGGGATCATGCCCGGCGCGGCAGTAGTCCGGTGGCCGCACTGACGATGGCCGACCGCCCCTTGTATCGGCTTGCGCAGAAAATCGTTGCCAGGAGAATCGACATGAACTCCCGCCGTTTCCGCTCCTTCCTGCGTCCGCTTCACCTCGCACTCGCACTGATCACGCTCGGCCTGACGGCCGTGCCCTCCGCTGCCACGACCCTGGACCCCGCCACGATCGGCAAGGCCGCCGGCGTCGCCGCCAAGGCCCAGCCCGATGGTGCCGTCAAGATCGGCTGGAGTCGCTCGGATGTGCCGGTCACCGTCGACGGCATGCGCCTGCCGCCCGCCGCCGGCCTGGGCTCGTGGGCGTCCTTCACCGCGATGGGCGACCACGCCATGGTCATGGGGGACACCGTCGTCTTCCAGGACGAGGTCGATGCCGCCATGGACGCCGCGTTCGCGCACGGCTTGAGCGTGACCGGGCTGCACAATCATTTCTTCTACGACCAGCCGAAGGTGTACTTCATGCACATCGGTGGCGAGGGCACGCCTGCACGGTTGGCCGCCGGCGTCAAAGCCGTATGGGACGCCGTGAAAGCCGTGCGCGCGGCGCACGCCCAGCCGGCAGACGGATTCGGCGGTGCCACGCCATCCCCGGGCAAGCTGGACGCGGAGTCGATCGCCACGATCGTCGGGCAGCCCGCGCCGGTCACTGATGGCGTGGCCAAGGTCACCATCGCGCGCAAGGGCCAGATGCACGGCCAGGCCATCGGTGCGTCGATGGGCTTGACCACCTGGGCAGCCTTCAGCGGCAGCGATGACCTGGCATCCATCGACGGCGATTTCATCATGCGCGCCGATGAGGTGCCCGCGGTGTTGCAGGCGCTGCGCAAGGCAGGCATTCATATCGTGGCCCTGCACAACCACATGATGGGCGAGAACCCGAACTACTACTTCACCCATTTCTGGGGCAAGGGCAAAGCCGCCGATCTCGCGCGCGGATTTCGCGCCGCCCTGGACGCCCAGACAGCCAGCGCGAAGCACTGAAGCCCGGGGAACCGCATGCATCCGGCGATGCGGGCCAGCGCGCATCGTCAAACCAGAAACCGCGGCGACGGAAGTCAAGCAAAAGACCGGAGCACGGCGAACCCGGGAGCAGGCCTTTCCGCTTCCTCCACCCCTCGGGTTTACCCCAGGCTCGCATCGCTTGCGTCGGTCGTCCCCTCCCGGGCAGGCTAGGCCACGGACCCTGGACAATCGACAGGGACGAGACACTCCATCGTGGGAAGCACACCATGTTCAGTCACGTGATGGTCGGCTCGAACGACATCGAGCGCGCGAAACGGTTCTACGACGCAGTACTGGGCGCGCTCGGCGCGGGCGAGCCGCACCATGACCTCGCCGCCACGGGTCACCGCCGCTTGTTCTATCGGCACGACGGCAACACGTTCTGCGTGACCGAGCCGATCGACGGCAGCGCGGCGACCTTCGCGAACGGCGGCACGATCGGCTTCAAGTGCAACTCGCCCGCCCAGGTTCAGGCGTTCCATGACACGGCCGTGGCCCATGGCGGCACCTCGATCGAGCAGCCGCCCGGGCTGCGCGAAAGCAACCTCGGCGCGCTGTACCTGGCGTACGTGCGCGACCCGGACGGCAACAAGCTGTGCGCGATGCACCGCGTCAAGCGCGAGGCGTGAGCACGCGCCACAGCGGCGATGCGTTTGCCAGCACGGCCACGACCGGACGCCTGCTACACAACGCGCGAATCGAGGCAGCCGAGCGCATTAGCCGTAGTCCGCTTGCGCATCAGTGCCTAAATTGCCCTGACACCTTTTCTCCCTCTCCGCTCAGCCTGCTAACGCAGCAACGCCCTGATCCAAGGCCATGCCAGGCCGAGCAGCATCAGAAGAACAAGCACGCCGACCACCCATGCGGCCTTCGCCAACGCACGCCTGTGTTCACCGACGATCAGGGCCGCGTCCCGGTCCAGTTGCGCCATGTCCTGCGACAGCCGCCACGGATCCGCCAGCGGGGCCTCGACGGCAGCGGGCTCCCGCATGCGGGCCGTGATGGCATCCATCCGCTGCAAGGCTTCGTTGTACTGGTCGGACATCAGGGGGTTCCAGTCGTAGTCGTTGCCGGTCGCCTGCTTCCACAGCAGCCGGGCCAGCGCGTAAACCGCTTTCGGCTGCTCCTTCGACGTTGGCAGGCCCACGCTCACCACGCCCCTGGCCAGCGCGCCGAGGCGAAACATCGCCAGCAACCGATCCGTCCAGTGAATGTCAGTGGCCACCCGCGCGAAATGCTTTACGCGAAACATCAGACGAAAACTCTCGCCGCCGTTGCGCTGGGTGACCACGTACAGAAAGACGCCGGAAACATCGCGCCAGGCAATCCGGCCGTTTAGAGGCGTGGCGAAACCGATCGGACTCAGCTCGAGGACCGGGCGTCCCATGCCGGGCAACGCGCGCGCCAGAATCAGACCGCTGGCCGCGAACAAGGCGCCGCCGACAAAGACGAGAATCCAGTCCTGTCGTGCCGCCGCAATGCCCACGTACCAAGCCGCTGCCCCGGCAGCCGCCAGCAGCAGGCTGCCGGGCACCAGCCAGATCGAACCGGGAACCCGCAGCGAGTCGCCGGGGCCCCAGGTCCGCCCGGTAAGTTCGTCAAGACGGCGCTGTGCATCAGCTCGCTTGCGCTCCTCCACGCGTCGCTCGCGACGGCGATCGCTGAAGTATGCGAGCAGCACCAGACCGATCCCAGCGATCAGCACGAGCGACGAAGCGGGGTGGCTGCGTAGTCCGGCCAGCCCGGCCCCGACGGCGATCACGCCGAAAATCACGAGAAAAAGATTGACCAGCTGCGGCATGTCCCGCCCCCACCTTCCGTTGGCAAGGCCGCAATTGTGGCGAGTCTATCGGCGCTCCCGCAATGCCTGGGAACGGGGAACTGCCCCTGAACCTGTCTATCGCCGACACGACGCCCGCACGTACGCCACGTACAACAGCACCCCACCAGCGGCATCGCATACCACCCGTATGACATGGCGCTGCCACCCAACCCATGCAGACAGATCACGATGCCCGCGCTCAGCACACACAGCGCCGGCAACAGATACATCGACAGATCCAGCACCCTCAGCACGGATTTGCTCCGCGAGGTACCGGAAGCCGCACCGCCACCGATGAAAACCGCCGGCATGAACATGAAGTTCGCCAGCACCAGCTGGCCGATCGCGCCGAGCAGGGTCCATCCGAGTGACATGCTGCACGCTCCCTGGCTTGGTCGGCTTGCTCATGACATGCAAAGAAGTGAACCCGGCCCCGTTATTGATCCTCATGATCCTGACGCACGAGCAACGCGACGATGCGCTGGGTCACCGGCATCAACATCACCATCGCCGGAAACGCGATCGCCCAGGACACCATCCAGGATTTCATCCAGCTCCTCAGGAAAAACACGCTCAGCGATTCCACCGCGATCCACGTACTGATCCCGGCGACCACGAACGTCATCAGGAATGTCAGGATCAGCGGCATGACGTACCTGCCGTAGCACGAAGGGAGTCTTCTTGGCTTCATGGTGCCGCTGGACGTCGAGCAGACTGATGGATGCCCGACGTTGCCGTTCATAGCGCTTCCGAAAATCGCCATGGTACGACTCGACTCAAAAGACAAAAAACGGATCGGAGTCGACTTTAGGTAGAAAGTGCACTCTGGCTCCCGTTTTCGGATGGCTTTCGCCCTCGTCACTCGGCAACCGCCCCTAGTTCCGGTTCCCGGCGCTGCGGCGACTGAGCGCGTCGGCGCGGTTCGTGGCTCGCCGTGCGCGGCGCTCCTCGCCCAGCTGCCGATAGGCCTGGGCCAGCCCGACGTAGAAATGCCAGTCGCCGTCAAAGAGACGGATGGCCTGCTGGTAGTGCTGCACGGCGCCGGCGTAATCGCCCTGCCTCGCAGCGTCCTCGGCCTGCATGAACTGGAAATACGGGTCCTTGCGCTGGATCTTCTGCAGACGCTGCGCATAGACGGCGCGGCGTGTCTCGTCGCCGTTGCTCGTGTACAGCGCCACAAGGTTCACCAGCGCACCCGCGTTTGCCGGGTCGAGCGACAGCGCCTTCAGGTAGTCACGCTCGGCCGCTTGCGGGTCGCCCTGGCGCAGGCGCAACACGCCGGCGTTGGCCCAGGTGCTGGCATGGCGCGGATCGAGTTGCAGCGCCATGGCCATGTACGGGGCGGCGGCCGCGGGCGAGGCCTCGGTGAACAGCTCGACGGCGCGGTTGTTGTAGTAGAGCGCCAGCAGGCGCTGGTCGGAAATCCGCTCGGGCGGTTTATGTGTCCCCACCACATCCTGCGCCACATCGACCGTGAGGCGCGCGCGACCCAGGCTGATTCCCGCGTTGACGTGGTTGAAGCGGTAAACGATGTCGCCACCCACGCGCCAGGCCACGATGTCGTCAAGCTCCTGCCCGTAGGCCTGCAAGCCGGACTCGCGTGCCAGCGCCACGGTCAGCAGGGTGAAGGTCAGGCAGTTGGCCTTGCGCGTGCGGTAGGCCTGTTCGATGGTCAAGGTGGCGTCGGTCGAATACGCCATGCCCAGGCCCGGCTTCTGGAACAGGAAGCCCACCAGCCGCTCCAGCCGCGGCCTGCCGGAACCGCTGGCGTCGATGACCTGCTGCCGCAGCTGCGCACGCAACTCCGGCGGCACCGCCATGACCTGCTCCGGGCGCGGCATCGGCATCGGTGACACGACGGGCGCGACCGCGGGGACCGGCACAACCGACGTGGCCGGCGCAGGCATGGCAACCGACCATGCCAGGATTGCCGCATACGCCCAGATCACCACGCCGAAACCCTCCACGCCCTGCGGGCGGGAACGTCTGCCGAGACCAGTCTAGTCCTTTCGCAGGCGCCGGATCTGCTCGGTCATGGGCAAGCTGGCACCGACCGGATGACGGGAGGTTCAAGCCATGCACCGGCCGAACCGCTTCGTGCCTGCGTTGCCGGCGGGACGCCTTTGAGAAATTGGCGCGGGTACTTTTCCTCCGAAGGAAAATACCTCGGTGCCGGGGTCGCGCAGGTCGGCGTCGAGGCACATGACTGCGACCCTCAGGAGAGGATGCCGGCAACCGGGTCAGCGCGTCACAGGCGCCCGGCTATGCCCCCGCAACGTTCCCAACTCGCACGCCAGCCGCCTCGTCGCGCAACAGGGTGATGGGCAGCATCCCTTTTCGACTGAGGTCGCACGCCGTTCTCCTCCCACCATCCGCCGGTATGTGCTTCGGAAATTGTCCCTGACACCTTTCGAGCTGCTCGACCCGCTCGGCGTGCCAGGCATCTGGTTCCCGTTCAACGTCGGCTTATCACGGACGTAGGACCTCTACGCGATCGGCATCCCGCTGCTGGCTATCCTGATCGTGCGGACATTGCGGTCGGCGAACGCGAGCGGTAGCGGGATGATGCCGGTGCGCTGCGCTGGTCCACTGGCATTCGGTGCCGAAACTATCTGGCGTCCTTTACACGATGGATTGAGGGCCGCATGCCTGCGCCCCTCAATCCATCGAGTGCACCATCAGAAGACGGGCGCGTCTTCCATCACCAGTCGATCACTGGATCAACTTGGAATCGCGCACGCCGGCCTGGCCCTTTTTCGCATCGACGACATGCAGTGCCGAGCGGGCAGCCCACATGCCCATCTTCACTTCCTGCCAGGCGCCATGTCGATGGTGACCGAGTCCTTCTCGGCCTTGGACGTGATGGCGTGCATACCCGGGGGCAGCTGCTTTTCGATGTAGGACTTGCCGGCCGTGTCGCCGACCGCCACGGGCGGCTTTTCGACGGGAGCTGACTCAGCTTTTTTCGATCGAAAGCAACTAGTACTCAATGCTGGTTATTTAAAATTACTCATTGCAACAAAAAGACCTACAAGAATAAGCTCCGACACCCAGGTCACCTGCATTAATCTCACGGCAATAGCATCCCGTCGGCTGAATAACTTGAACTCTGTAGAAAGAGCAATCTTGAACGCGAAAAACCCCATGCCGCTCAGCACACTCGGCTCGCGTAGCTTTACGTATAGATTCGAATGGTTTTTTCGCAAAGAATTAACGATTGAAATTCTTAATATTATCGTTGTAAAAATGCAGAAGATTAAAACATAAAACACGACGTCTGTTTTATCCATAAAGAGACTCACTAATTATGATCAAAACGAAAACGAGCTTTGGCTCAATTATAGAGTGCTAAGAAGTGAACCTAACCTCGTTCTGCGCGGTTTCATAACTTGCGATTTAGCACCGAGAGTCGGCGCCAATCAGGCGAGCTTTTCAATAAACCTTTGATATTTCTTTAAGATAGTCGTCGACCGTGGCGATCGGTATTTCGATCACTTTTTTCCTCTTTTTGGCCAATCGTCGTAATTCAAATAAGAGGATGCCATAGCCAGAATCCCACTCATTGCCTCTTCCTTCAGCCAGCTCAATTGCAAACCGATCGCCTGGCAGGAGCTTATCAACTGGCAACGAAAGTTCTTTAGCCACATGATTTAGCAACTCTACCACCAAATCTCGTTTCAAATGGGATGTGGCATAGTAACGATCAAATACCTGATCAGGTGTCAAACTTTCGCGATTGCAAAGAATCTCATTCATATAATCACTTACCGTTCGCGCTACATCCACAGTAGATCATTGATCCAATGTCCCATCCGCCTTCCCAAGCGGTTGTGACAACAGCTGCGCGACCAAGCACCCGTCCAGCTGAACTCCAGGATGCCTGGGTTGATCCGAAACGCCTGCCATTCGACATCCGCTGCAAAGTTTGGCCAAGTCCAGAACCAGCCGCATGCTGCCACGTTGTCGCGTGCGAGGCGGTACTTATGCCAGAACCCGTTTGGCCGACAGCCCTATTAGCACCTGCATTAGCAACCTGCACTCCGGATACCGCATTTCCTGCCGTAGATGTCCCTTGAGGCCCGCTGGCGCCAAAGTTATCCCTGAGAGGGCCCAGTTTTGCGCGGCACGTAAACTCATCGCCCACGCATGGCGGGGTGCGCTCAACCCGCCACGCCTTCCCGGCCGCTTCGCCTGGATCCCAAGCCCCTCCTACAAAATAAAAACAATAGCCTACATCCTTCCAGCGTAATTATCTAAATTAAGGTTGGATGTGATCGATCTCAATAAAAGCCCCAAGAAAAGCAGCAAAAGCTGACATTCTTGGTGGAATAATGATCGACGGAATTCTCAATTTACTATTAATTATAATAGTTAATTTTGCACTCCCCGTCCTAGCAACCTCCCTCAGGGCTTCTTTCTCTCCAAATAAAACGCCTTCGAGTTCGTCCCAATGATCTTCAACCTTGTCTGATGCGACCTTAGATCTTATTGCCCAAAGATTCTCTCTAGGCAGAACAAGTTTGCTATTTCTCTCCCCTTTCAAGAATTGGACATCTGGTTGAATTTTCGTTAGCTCAGATATCCTCCGAGGAGGGATTGAGGTAGCCCATAGTTGGAAATCTAATTCTACGTCACTTTTCATAGCGTTATTTAAATCCGCCCGTGTTAATTTTCAGCCATTCCATAGGCCCTGTTCCGTTACGCGGCCCGGAATACATATTGCCATTTCTATCAGAGAAAATATCCCGATCAGAACTAATTCCTAAATCTCTTTTGAGATCATGTGCGTTTTTGTAACCATTAGCTTCGCAAGCCTTATCCAGCTGCTTACCCGACATCCTTTTTGCGTCTTTCGGATCCTGCGCGCTAGGTATCTTGCCATTTTCCGTACATTGCTGGACCTCAAAATTAAGTCCCGTGAATGGAAGGGGGAACCTGAGTACAGGCTTGCATTCGACAGCCAAGCCGAATGTATCAACATAGCTCAGTGGATTACCGCCAACATAAGTGAAGTAGGTCGTGCCTGCGCCGGTCGCCTTGCGCAGTCGCTGTCCTTCGGAAATTGTCCCTGACACCTTTCGAGCTTTGAGGTTTCCACGAGTGGCTTTTACGCCTGGGCCGGCGCGTGCCGGGTCCGCGTGCGCGGGCCAATGCGCACCTGCTGGCGCGCATTCGGGAGAGCCACGAGGACAGCAAGGGCGTGATCGGTGCCCCTCGCATGCAAGAGGACCGGGGCGATGATGATATGCCGGCCAGCGTCAATCGGGTGGCTCGCTTGATGGCCCGCGCGGGCCTGCAGGGCTGGCCACGGCGGGCCCGGCGCCGCTTCGGCGGCAAGCCGGGAGCTCGGCCGATGGGGATCGAGAACAAACTGGAACGGGACTTCCAGGCCAACGAGCCGGAGACCAAGTGGGTTACGGACATCACCGAGGTCGCGACGCTGGAAGGCAAGCTGTATCTGTGCGTGGTGATCGACCTCTACAGCAAGCTCGTGGTGGGCTGGTCGATGCATCACCGTCAGGATTGCCACATGGTGGTGCGGGCTGTGCAGATGGCGGTATGGCAGCGGCAAGGCAGCTCGGAGGTCACCTGCACTCCGATCGCGGCGGCCAGTTCATCGGCGGCACGTACCAGAAGTTCCTGGGCGGAAACGCTCTGGTGAACAGCATGAGCGCGGTTGGCCACTGCGCCGACAACGCGGCCTGCGAGGGCTTTTTCGGACTGCTCAAGCGTGAGCGCGTGCATCATCGGCGCTACTGGACCCGCGATGAGGCGCAGGCCGATCTGTTTGACTACATGGAGCGGTTCCACAACCCACGCATGCGCCGTAGAGTCGCCCGGTGGGACCAGGAGTTTTCAGCCTTAATCAAACCGTCCGTGGAAACGGGGTAGAACCCGAAACACCATTGACGACCTGTGACGCGCGGTTGCCATTGGCGTCGTACTGGGAGCTCTCGTTGCTGGCGGTCGAGGCGACCGAGGTCAGCCGGGACAGCGCGTCGTAGCCGAAGCTTTGCGTCAGTCCGCTGTCGATACCGTTGGGCTGTCGATACTGTTGGTGATCCGGCTGATGCGATCCGCGTCATCGTAGGCGAAAGCCAAGTTTTGCACGCAAGTTTAATTACCTCCGTTCCATTAAATAGCGCAATGAGCTGCGCTTATTGCGCCCTACGCTGGCTGCTTCCTTAGCCACAAGATGAGCACAGCCGCTTTGAATATCTCAAGAATTAAAACTACACCGAGCTGGGTCCAATAAATGGCCCCAGCCCCTTTCACAAGCACAATGAAGAAGAAAGAAGGCTGAATCACCCCTGTGCATCTAAAGGGAAATTGGACGAGCGCTAAGTAGGCCCCCGCCCTATTATGGCGGAGTAGGAAAACCCCCGAGAAGATTAGCGACACAAGAAGAACATAAGGGGCAATAGCCAAGAGTGTTGAAAACGCACCCCCAAAAGATTTGGCAACAGCCAATGACTCCGTCAAGTCGGTATAGAACGGGATCTTCCCGCTCAAAATGGCTGATGTGACCAGCCATCCGATCAATGCGATATCCAGAACGCCAAACAACCGAACCAACTTCTTCAAGTTCATCACGGCCTCCTGGGAGTCGGATTCGGTACAGCAGGCGTCCAATCCCTGGAAGCTCGGTTCGGAACGGCAGGTGTCCAATGCCAAGAAGTTCCGCCAACAGCCCAAGGATCAGAGAACTCTCCGAACGTCTGCGTTATCCGTCGTGTATCCCCCGGAGCTGGATCGCCCACCTTGCACTCGTTCTCGGTGACCTGCCATTCCTGAACCGCGTCACGCGTACATCCAACGCAGTTCTTGAACGACATGACTTCGTTCGTGCCAAGCGTTCCGAGGCGATTTAGTAGCGCCATCGTCCAGTTCTTGGTTCCGTGGTAATCGTATCTGATTGTCACCCACTCAAGCCCAAGAGGATCGATGAGCGAAATTGGGTTCCCGCCGACATAGACATAAGTATTAATCCCGCCACCCAACCCAATCGGGTCACTCTCCACATACCGCCCCAACGTCGGATCGTAGTCCCGGAATCCGTTGTTCCACAGCCCACTCTCCGCATCGTAGTACTGCCCCGGGAAGCCGAGGTTCAGCGGCACCGTGTTCGCTATCGCAACGTTCCGCGTAAACGGCCAGTTCTGCGCACTCCACACCACCACCTGCGATGCATTCGTGACCACCTGCGGTCGCCCCAATTGGTCGCCGCCGATCGCCTCCAGCTGGCCGTTCACCTCCCGCCCGATCAGCCGACCACCCAGCCACACGTAATTGATCCAGCCACCGTTGCCGTATTCCGCCAGCAGTACACCACTGGCATCGGGTGCGAAGTAGGTCGTGCCTGCGCCGCCCGCCTTGCGCAGTCGCTGTCCTTCGGGACTGACGTAGTAACTGGTACCGCCAGCTGTGGCCATCCGATTGAAAGCGTCGTACTGGTAGGCCGTGGCACCGTCCAGCGTGGTCACGTTGCCCAGCGTGTCGTAGCCATAGCTCTGGGGATTGGCCCCAATGGTGCTCACGAGCTGGTTGCTGGTGGCGCTGTAGCCGGTGCTGTTGATGGCGGCGTTCACCGCCGTAGTGATGCGGTTGCCGTTGGGGTCGTAGCCGTAACTGGCCACGGAGTTCGCCGAATACATCGACACCAGTCGCGACTGGTCGTCGTAGCCAAAGACTTGGCTCAGGGTGCCGTCGATGCCATTGCTAAGCCCGACGAGCCGGTTGGCCACGTCGTAGCTGAAGCCCAGGTTCTCCACCGCCGGTGCATAGATACCGGTCAACCGGCCGTCCGTGTCGTAGCTGAACGTGTTGATTAGCCCGTTGCTCGCCGTCCAGCCGGCCAGCGCACTGTCCATCGGTCGCCAAGTCACGGCACTCGCGGCGGTGAGCTGGGTACTGCCAATCTTGAAGGTGATGCCGGATACCGCACCGTTGATGTAGCTGTAAATCGCCTGATGGCCGTCGGGATAAGTCAACGCTGCGAGATGACCCACGGCGTCATAGCCGTAGCCCAAGGAGTAAGTGGTGCCATTGATCGAGAAACCTCGTCCCGCGATCCAACCCTCCGGCGTGTAGGTGTAGGCCATCGCGCCAGTGGCATCGCTGGCGGAACACAGGCGACCCAGGCCGTTCGTACAGTTGTCGTAGGCGAGGATTTGCGTCTGTCCGCCAGCGCTGACACTGGTCAGGCGGTTGATAGCATCGTAGCTGTAGCTGGTGGTCACGCCGTTGGCGCGGGTTAGGCTGCTGCGCCGACCGTAGGCATCCCAGGCGTAGATCGTGGTGCCGGTATCCGGACTGGACACGCCCCATAGCTGACCCAGGCCATCGTAACTGTAGGCCGTGACCAAACCGCGCGGATCGGTCACCGTGGTGACGTTATCGCCGGCATCGTAGGTGTATTGCGTGACCATGGGGGTACCGGCCCACGCAGCATGATTGCCGAGCAGGCTGGCCAGCAGCAGAACTGGCAGAACTTGGCGTCGCGCCGGAGCGCGAGAAATGGCGAGGGCAAGTTCCATGCTCGGCCTCTTCCTGGAAGGGGTGCGGGTGGCGGTGTCACCACGCTGCGCGGCGGTGACGCATTTCTCATGATGGAAATGGGTGGCCATCACAGCGTCCCCGCGACGACTGCGGTCATCGTGCAAGTGGAACTGGAGATGTTGGCACCCGCCGCGTTGTAGAACGTCACGGTCACCCGATACGTAAGTCCGGCCACGTTGGTGCTGTTCTTGGCCATGGCAACGTAGTAGTTGCTCGAAGGGTTGCTGCTCACCGCGGTGGGCGCGCTGGCCCCATTGGTAACCGTGCCGCCCCCCAGGTTGGCCCCATTGGCCAAGCCGACTTCGGTCCAGGCGTATTGCACCGTTGTGGCGCCGGGCGGGACGGCGCCTGACTTGACGACCGTCTTGGCCACGCGCTGGTTCGCAGTGAATACCTCCCAGGTGCCCCCACCCGTGATGTCAAAGCCGATGGCTGCCGAAGCGCCGCCGGTGCTGCCTACCGAGGAACTGCTCGTATAGCTTTGCCCATCGATTGCGATTGGTACCGGAATGGTGACGGTGATCGAGCCGGTGCCGCTCCAAGGTCCGCAGCCACCAGAGTTGCAGGCCTGCACCCGATAGCCGTACGTAGCGGAACCCTTGCCACTGGCGTTCCAGCTGGTGTTGCCACTGGCCTGCACCGTGGTCCAGCTACCGCCGTTAACCTGTTCCTGCAAGTTATAGCTGGCGGCCGTTGATACGCCGGACCAGCTCACGGTGTAGCTGCCGTTTCCGTTGGTTCCAGGAACACTCAGCGATGGCGCGCTGCTTGGCGGCAACAGCACGGTCGTCGAGGCGACGCCACTCCATGGACCGCAGCCGCTGCTGTTGCAGGCCTGCACCTGGTAGCCGTAGGTCGCGTTGCCACGTCCGCTGGTGTTCCAACTGGTGGATGCGCCCGACAGCACGGTCGTCCAACCACCACCATTCACCTGCTCCCGCAGGTTGTAGCTCGTAGCTGTCGCTACGCTAGACCAGCTCACCGTGTAGCTGCCGCTCCCATTGCTGCCAGGAACGCTCAGGGACGGTGCGCTGCCCGGTGGCAGCAGCACACTTGTCGAGGCGACGCTGCTCCATGGGCCGCAGCCACTGCCGTTGCAGGCCTGCACCTGATATTCATAGGTACCGTTACCCTGGCCGCTAGCCGACCAGCTGGTGGAACCGTTGGCCTGCACTGTCGCCCAGCTGCCGCCGTTGACCCGTTGTTGCAAGTTGTAGCTGGTGGCCGTGGCCACACCGGACCAGCTCACCGTGTAGCTGCCGGTGGTGTTGCTCCCGGGTACGGAAAGCGTCGGTGCGCTGCCCGGTGGATGCAGCACAGTGGTAGTGCTGACGCTGCCCCACGCGCTGCAGCCGCCACTGTTGCACGACTGCGCCTGATAGCCGTAGGTGCCATTGGTTTTGCCGGTGGCACTCCAGGTCGTGGCGTCACTGGATTGCACGATGCTCCACGCGCCACCGTTGATCTGCTCCCCCAAGTTGTAGCTGGTGGCGTTCGGGATCGTGCTCCAACTTACCGTGTAACTGCCGGTGCTGTTGGTGCCCGGCGAGCTTACCGATGGAGGGCTGCCTGGCGGGAATAGCACGGTGGTGATGCTGGTCGAACTCCATGCGCTACAGCCACCGCCATTGCAAGCCTGGACACGATAGGTATAGGTACCGTCGGATTTGCCAGCCGCTCCCCAATCGGTGGCACCGCTGGATTGCACAGGGGTCCAGCTACCGCCGTTGATCTGCTCCTGGAGGTTGTAGCTGGTGGCGGTGCTCACACTAGTCCAGCTCACGGTGTAGGCACCGGTTGCGTTGCTGGACGGTGCGCTCAGGCTCGGCGCGCTGGCTGGCGGCAGCAGCACCGCGACCGATCCGATCGTGCTCCAGGCACTACACCCGCTGGTATTGCACGCCTGTACTTGGTAGCCATAGGTACCATTGGCCTTGCCAGTAGCACCCCAGCCCAGAGCGCCACTGGATTGCACGGTGGCCCAACTACTGCTGTTGACCTGCTCCCGCAGGTTGTAGACGGTGGCGGTAGCCGCGGTACTCCAGCTGACCGTATAGCTGCCGGTGTTATTGCTGGCGGGCACGCTCAGAGTCGGCGTGCCGGGCGGGTACAGGACGGTCACGGTAGTGGAGCTGCTCCAGGAACCGCAGCCCGTAACGTTGCAGGCATGGGCTCGATACCCGTAGGTGCCGTTGGCCTTGCCACTGGTGCTCCATCCTAGACCGCTATTGTTCTGGACCGTACTCCAACTGCCGCCATTGGCTTGCTCCTGCAATTCGTAGGCCGTCGCTCCGCTGACGGCAGCCCAGCTCAATGTGTAGCTGCCGTCGATGCTGGTAGCTGGCGCACTAAGGGTAGGGGTGCCGCTTGGAATCGACGGACTGGCGCCGCCCGATTCGGTTTTCTGGGTGACACGATTGAGTGCGTCGTACTGGAAGCTGATGATGTGGTCGGCGGCATCGGTCACCGAGAGGACGTTGCTGTTGCCGTCGTAGCTGTAGGTCAACTGCTGACCATGGTTACCGTGGACCTGATAGGGGCGCCCCAGTGCGTCGTACGTAGTGCTGGTCGAATAGGTCACCACACCATTGCGGCTGACCGTTCTGCTGGTGACATCGTTGTTGGCGTTGTAGCCGTAGGTTTCCGTGGAGGTACCGTCCTTGTCGTTGCGAATCATCGCCGTGACGCGCATTTCCGCATCGCGATTCCACGTAGTCACCTCGCCGTCGGGTGCAGTGACGCTCGCCAGCAGACCGAATCCGTCGTAGGTGTATAGCCATTTGGCTGCCGCGCCATTGGGATAGGTGGTTTTGGAGCTCAGCCGACCGCGGGGGTCGTAGACAAGATCCACCGTATCGCCGTTTGGACCGATCGCCCGCCCGGGTTTACCAAGCCCATTGTAGTTGCTGTAAGTAGTTTTCTGACCCAACCCATTCAGCACAGTGCTTAGGTTGCCCACTGTGTCGTAGGTATAGACCTCCTGGTTGCTGTTGTTGGGCGAAGGATGCGTCACAGTCATCGTATGCACGATACCGTTCGCGTACAGCGTGTAATCGTAGGTGGTGGTGAGTGTCTGGTTCGCAGTTCCGCCGTTCGAGAGATTGGTGATCGCTTCGGAGGCAAGGCGGTTACGGTCGTTATACGTATAAGTAACTCTTTTCAGCCCACGGACGGTAAAACTCTTCAGTCGATTGAGTCGAAGATCCGGATCCCACACGTAGTCGGTTGTTCGGGCGATACTCGTCCCGGCCGCCTCTGTCTCCGTCTGCAACTGACCGTTCGAGGAGAAGACGTATGTGTGCATGTTGTTGTTATTGTCGATTGTCGCGGAGAGATTGCCGTAACTGTCGTATTCGCGATTGCTCACCGTTGATCCGCAATCCGGCAACGCGCCATGGCTCACGGATGAAAGCTGGTTGTTGATGCCGGCATAAACCTGGGTCCAGGTATGGCCCATGGGGTTGGTGATGGTGGCTTTTAGATGCCCACTACCGTCGGTTCCGTAATCGATGACCGTTCTTTCGGTGTGGTCAGCCAGCTCGTTGCTGACCGCCCTGAGACCCACATAGGTGGTATAGGCGTAAGGCACGCCGTTGTAATCAATTTCAGCTAAAAGGGCGTAAGGGCCGGCATGCTTGTAGTCAATAATCGTTTGTGGCACTCCTGGCAAAATAACTCTGCGATGAGCGCCTTCTTCATAACGATAAACATTACCCGCCGGATCAATCACGTTGGTAACACTTATGTTATTGACAGGGTCATAACTGACCTCAATCGTTATATATTGGCCATTAGTATGAGTCACGCGAAGCCCAGCCGCGTCCCCACTAAGAGTCCAGCCTATGCCTGATGGGTTGACTATGGAGTTGAGTCCGCCCGCCGCATCGAATTCGAGCGTATTTGCGTTCTCGTCATAAAGCGTCCAAGTATCGTCCGCATTATGGGTAAGTGTGGCTATGCCGCCACTTCCCTGCTGCGTGCGCGTGGTATAGGCAGAAGGAACCCCAAGAAATAGCAGGGTTGATCCATCGGGTCGATAGACCTTTGTCTGCCGGCACGCCCCGGTAGTCGGATCATCACCACCGAACTGGCATGTCGCATCCAAAAAATAGCTGAAGGTATTCGTCCACTTGCGATTGGCTGGCCCTTGTGAATTGAAGAACCGTTCGTAGCGCAATCCCATTTCCCCTGGCAGGGCAAAGTCCGTAAATGTTTCGACTTTGGCGCCGGAATCGATTCGAATGGGATCGCTTACCGAGTTTTCACAACCATTCCTGTCTTTGTCGACATCGGTTGTGGAGTCGAGATTGTTCGCCTTGTAGGCTCGCCCCCGGATTGGGGGCGGGATGTTATGCACGGCAAGAGTAATGGCGCCGCTGAAATCCGGCGCGATAGCCGTTACCTGTACCGGGGGAAGTGAAGTAGCCTCCGAGCCGACATTCGCCGTCACGTTGACGGTGGCCAGTGAGCGGGCGTCCTTGTATTTCGCGGGCGTACCTTCTACCGCATCATCCGCAAAGGCGGCGCCACACGCAGCAGCAAGAAAACAGGCGACCGCGAACGTACGGAGGTTTACGTGAGTGGGATACATTGACACAGGTTCCTTCCTGAAGATGCTTGCAGTCAGAAAATCACTTCCGGGCTTAGGCCCTGCGATTGCAACAACCGAGAGCTAGCTAGAGAGGAACTGACCCTTGGTCAGGGAGGTATGAGCTCCATGGAGGGCCCCTCATAAAACCCCTTTTATTAGATCGGCGAGCATCTGCGAAGCGGCCCGGGCGTTTACGAAAACAGGGCAATCCCGCGGCACTCTTGCAAAAAGTACCTGCACCGCTCATCCCCAAAATTCGTGCATTGCAAAGAGGCATGTTCTTACGATGAACGCAGGAATATGCGAATGTCAAGAAAAAGATTGAGCCGAGTAATTTACTCGGGTTCCCGGCAGGGCAAACAGGGTAGTTGTCGGCCCTCCGGGCGCGCCCTGCCACTCGCCGGGGAAATCGGCGGCAATTTGCCTGCCCTCGTGAGGCGTTAGTCGAAAGATCACAAGGGACTGCGACCAGACTCCGGGGCGCTCCTGCACCTCCTGCGTTGGCCTCATTCGGTCATCCATAGCAGCGTAGGCAAGCAGATAGCGCATGGTTTTGCCTGCGGCCAGGTTGGTAGGCGATCTTCGTCATCTGCTCGCACATCGAGGCGCACGACGCGTCGGTGCCGGTGATGGCGTTGAGGCCGAGGAACACCGGCGCGAAGGATCAGATATGAAAGCCAAGTCCCGATCTGCTTGATGAGATGCCTGCGTTAGGAGATCTCACTTCCGGAGTTTAAAAGTACGCTTCGGCCTACTCCGACGGAGGCTTTTGGCCTACAGAACTTACGTTGCACCGTAATATTTTTCGTGCTAGAAGCGGCTCGGGAGGCTCCGCCCGTGGACTCCAAGAGCGCACTCGTATATGGACAGGTCAGGCGTGCCCTGCAGGCGGGACGCTACACGCCCGGGCAGCGGATTGATCCGGCCAAGCTCGCCTCTGAATTCAAAATCAGTCCTACCCCGGTTCGATTCGCGCTGTACCGCCTGGTTGGCGAAGGCATGGTCACCGACCATGCCCGCGATGGACTGCACGTGCCGCTGTTCAACGAAGTCGCGTTGCGCAACCTCTACGACTGGATGGAACGCCTGTTGCTGATGGCGTGCGATATCGGCGAGGCGCCAGCGATCCAGAAGACAGGAAAACTGGAACTCGTGGCCGCCGATGGCGATCTGGTGAAGCTGACGTGGCAGCTGTTCGATGCGATCGCCCGCGCGACAGCACACGGGTCCCTGCACCATGCGGTGAAGCAGACTAACGACCGGCTGGCGCCGATACGCCGGGCCGCGCAGGGATTGCTCAAGAACCGCTTCGAAGAGCTTTCGGAATTGAGCCGGAATTGGGAAACACGCGACATACCGGCCCTGAAATCCGCACTGCGCGATTATCACGAGCGCCGCAAGCAGCTCGTCCCGTGCATCGTGGCCTTGCTGAGCGAAGGCCGCGACGGCCTTCACTAGACCTCGCTGACATTCTCTCCCCGCGGATCCGCGTTGCGCGGCCACGGCGGTAGCCCGCTTCGGCGTTGCCCGGCCGGCAACCGGGTGTCAAACCGCTGCATTTCGGGGCTTGGAAAAATGCCCGGGTTCCGGGACGCAGGTTCCCATCTGCGCCCGAAACGCGGCTCGCCTGGACCTCAGGGCGCCTTCTTGGCAGAGGTCTTCGCCGCTTTCCTGGCTGCGCCCTTCCTGACGGCCTTCGCCGGAGCCGCCTTGGGTGCGCCATCGATCAGGAGGCTCTCGACGGTGGTGCCGCGCTTTTTCAGCGCTTGCACGAACCACAGCGGCCGCTTGCCACGACCAGACCATGTCTGGGCGGCGTTCGCAGGGTTGCGGTACTTGGGGACTACAACCGACTTCGGTCCCTTGGCGCCTTTGCCGCCACGTGTCGGATACACGTCGGTCAGGGTGAGGCCGCTGCTTTTCAGCAGGCGCTCGATTTTTTCCCGCACCTCTCTGACGTGATTGGCGTGGGCAGCCTGCATCTGCGACTGGGCATTGGCGATGAGCGCCTTGAGTTCGGCAGGAGACAGCGTGTCGAGATTAATGGCCATGATTGTGCTCTTCGGCAGTGGGTCAAAAGGGCGAGTCTACCCGAGTAAACAAGAACTCACCTACAAAAAGAAAAGGCATTTCCTTGCACGTCGCCCGTTTACTTCACGGGCCGGGTGGCGATGTGTGGATGAACGCCTCAGAACCGGCGCCGAAGAGCCTCACGTACAGCTCAGCCCGAAGCTGACCAGCGCCAGCGAGTCGATCACGAGCGACAGGTTCGGGCGATCGGGTTCAGCGGTGCGCGTACTGCGCGGCCATGCCGCCAGCCGATGAGGCGTCGAAGCAGGGGCCCGGGATTGCAGAGCGGCCGTCGCGCTCCCGGAATAATCATCGGGTGACAGCGCAAAAATCATTTGAAAATCAAATTTTCCGACTTCTACGCTGGTCGCGTCATGGGACAGCCATGACGCGCGAGAGTAGGAGATCGAGATGAACACGAACGAGAACATCCGCAACGATACGTCGGAAAACGTCATCGAGCTGGGCATCGCCAGTGTCGAAACGAAGGGTAGTGCTGGCAACACCGAGGGTGGCGGAGAGGGGCTTCCGCTGGTTCCCGGCATCTCCGAGGAATAACAACTCCGGGGCGCGCACCAAGGTGCGCGCCCTACTCCCGAGGGACAGACGATGGGCTAACAGCTCAGAGAGGGTCTTTCATTCTGTGATGTCGGCGGCCACATTATCTTTCTCGACATATCGCAAGACCGATACTTAAAAA
>JANJTA010000009.1 GCA_024711345.1 Rhodanobacter sp.
CTTCACTGCCAGGCCGGCCTCCGCCTCACGCAGGAAGCCGATGATCTGCTCTTCGGAAAAGCGCTTCTTCACGTCCAATCTCCTTCGGATGGGGGATTGGACTCCAAACCGATGTGCTACTCAAAGGCGGGGGGACGTCGGGCCGCACGCGAATCCTCCGGGGCCTGCGCCCGGTCGTGCATGTCGTAAGTCCGCGATACTTCCGCGACCGTCAGACGGTAGGTGGCGAAGATGGCATCGCGGCCGGCCGTCTGGACCTGGCGGTGTTCGTCGTTGTTCCGCCATTGGCGCACCGCTTCCTCGTCGCGCCAGAAGGACAACGACAGGATTTTTCCGGGTGACGCGAGGCTCTCGAATCGCTCGATCGAGATGAAGCCATCGACCTGGTCCAGGAGCGGGCGCAGTCGTTGGGCGGCCTGCAGGTAGGCGGCCTTCCGCTGATCGTGCGGCCGCACTTCGAAGATCACGGCGATCATCGGTCTTCCCCCAGGCCTTGCCACGCGTGCAGCGCAATCGGGGTGCTGGGCGGGATCGGGCAGGCAGGCTTCATGGGGTTCGGTCCTCCACCGCAGCGATGAAGGCCTGCACGCTCGAGTACAGCGAATGGCGGTTCTTCTCCAGGTGCATGACGTGCGTGCCGTGGTCGATCTGCACCAGCCATTTCAGCGGACTGGCGACGAATCGGGCCAGGAAGGCGGCGCCGCCCGCGCGATCGACCACGGTGTCGTAATCCCCCAGCACCACGAGTACGGGGCAGGCGACCTTGTCCTGCGCGTAGGGATAACGGTCCGCTTCGGCGGCGGCCAGGTCGGCCAGCGGGCCGGCCGGAATGCGCAGGTCGCCGTTCGGCGCCTTTGACGACGGCGGCGCGGAAGCGGCGAACTGGCCGGCCCATCGCGCATGCACCGCGGGTTCGAGCAGCTGCATCGTCGGCGGCAGCACGTCGGTGAACTTGAGTTGCTCGTAACGCGTCTGCGCAGACAGGGGCAACCATGCGACGTCCACCTTTTCGGGATGCTTGTCCGGCTTCGGCACCACCGGTCCGAACAGCGTCAGCGAAGCCACCGTCGACGGCGATGCGGCCGCGTACGTCGCCGCGGGGATGGTGCCCCACGAATGCGCGACGAGGTGCAGTCGGGCGACGCCTCGCTGGCGGCGCATGTAGTCGACCGCCAGTGCAATCTGCCGCGCGGCCTCGGGCGCACGATCCACCGGCGGCGCGCCCTGCGGCGTCGCCTTCATGGCGGCCGGGTGGCTGGACTCGCCAAAGCCGAGGAAATCCAGGCCGCAGGCGAGGTAGCCGTGGCCGGCCATGTAGGACATCCACGAATCGCCCGGGGCGAACTCGAAGCCGAACGCCAGCATGGTGGGGAAGCTGGCGCCATGGATGAACAACACGCCTGGCGTGGGCGCGGATCGGGCCGCGCTCGATTCGGGGGCGAGGCAGTGCAGGGCGACGTAGTCGGTAGAACCCGGTTCGATCGGCAGGCGGATGGTCTCCATCCGCGGCGTCGCCGCGGACAGGGCCGAGGCCATGCCAAGTGCGAGTAGTGACATCATGTGTGGCGCTCCATCATTGCGGAGCGGAACTCTAACCACGCCCGACGGCGTACAGGTTCGACGGGTATCGAAGTATGGAAGAATCGGCTGCTTTTTCCGCGACTGCCGCCTTGCTGAGCGATGCGTCGCGCGCGGCGATGCTGTTGGCCTTGCTCGACGGCAAGGCCTATACCGCCAACGAACTGGCGCGTGCCGCCGGCATCACGCCGCAGACCGCCAGTTTCCATCTCGACAAAATGTCGAAGGCGGGTCTGCTCGCCTTGCTGCGTCAGGGCCGCTACCGCTATTTCCGGCTGGCCGGACCGGACGTCGCGCGCACGCTCGAGTCCATCCTGTCGCTGCAGCATGCGCCCTCGCCGCGGCAGATCGTGTCGAGCTGCCCTGCGCGGCTGCGCGCGGCCCGCACGTGTTTCGATCACGTCGCCGGGGCACTGGGCGTGCGGATCTACCGGGCGCTCACCAGCCGCGGCTGGACCACGCACGCCGGGGCGCAATTTGCCGTCACCGCGGCGGCAGCGGACTTTCTCGGCGAACTCGGCATCCCCGGCGACACGCTGCCGGTCAAGTCGACGCCCTGTCTCGACTGGTCCGAGCGGGAATTTCATTTCGCCGGCGACTTCGGCCGCTTGCTGCTGCAGGCGATGCTGAGCCACCGCTGGGTACTGGGCGGCAAGTCGCGCCAACTCACGCTGACGGAGGCTGGCCAGCGCCGCCTGGCCGCCTGGGAGATATGAAAAAGTGTCGGGGGCAACCGATCGCAGGCCTTCCATGGCGAGGCGGCGGAAGGCCGCCACCCATTCCACTCAATACGCCCGCACGCCGCTCTCCAGCGCCAGGTCGAGGAACGCCCGCACGCGGGCTGGCAGCAGTCGCGCGCTGGGGTAAAGCGCGTGGATCGGCGAGGGCGCGCGCTCGAACGGCGCCAGCACGATCTCCAACTCGCCGGCGGCGACATGCGCGGCCACCTGGTAGTGCAGCGCACGCACCAAGCCGCCGCCGGCACGCGCGCAATCGATCGCGGCGTCCCCACTGTTGGTGGTCAGGCGCGAGGTCACCGCGACGCGCCACTCGCGCGTGGGCTCCCGCGGATCGCCAAACAGCCAGTCGCCGCTGGCGTGGGCCGGACCGAACGCCACGGTGTCGTGTGCTTCAATCTCCGCCGGTGACGCCGGCCTGCCGCGCGCCGCAAGATACGCCGGGCTGGCGGCGACGACGCGTCGCGTCGAGCCCAGCGTTCGCGCCACCAGACTGGAGTCGTCAAGCGCGCCGATGCGGATGGCGACGTCGATGCCTTCCTCGACCAGGCTGACGTTGCGATCGTTGAGCTGCAGTTCGGCCTTGACGTCGGGGTAGTTCGCCAGGTAGCGCCGGACCAGTGCGGCAACGTGCATGCGGCCGAAGATCCATGGCGCCGAGATCACCAGGCGGCCGCGCGGGCGCTGCCGTTCGCCGCGGGCGATTTCCTCGGCGGCCTCGATCTCCGCCAGCACCCGGCGGGCCTGTTCGAGGTAGCGCTCGCCGGCGTCGGTCAGGCGCAGCGAACGTGTCGTGCGCTGGAGCAGGCGCACGCCAAGGTGGGCTTCCAGCGCCGTGACCGTGCGCGTCACCACGGGTGGCGAGAGCCCCAGGCGGCGCGCCGCGCCGGCAAAACTGTTCGCGTCGCACACCGTGCAGAACACGGTCATGGCAGCCAGGCGGTCCACGCGGTCATTCCTCTCGCGGCAATGGTGAAGTTCTGTCTGCGCTGATTATCGCCGGGGCGGGAAATATCCACAGTATTCCTGCAGCCCAGTTATCCCCCGGCCGTCGGCGCCGCTGCAGCCCGACGGCACTTTGGAGTCCCCCATGACCAAGACGCTATTGACCCTGGCCGCGGCCGCCGCCCTTGCCGCCGGTACCGCCCAGGCTGCCGCCCCTGTCCACACACCGCCTCCCAGCGCCGTGGCCACCGAGCAGGTGCATTACCGCACCACGCAGGTCGAGGGCGTCGAGGTGTTCTATCGCGAGGCCGGCCCGGCCGATGCGCCCGTGCTGTTGCTGCTGCACGGTTTTCCCACCTCGTCGCACATGTTCCGCGAGCTCATCCCGCGCCTGGCGCAGCGCTACCGGGTGATTGCGCCGGACTACCCCGGCTTCGGCTACAGCGCCGCGCCCGCCCGCGACAGCTTCTCTTACACCTTCGACAACTACGCGAAGGTGGTCGACAAATTCATCGGGCAACTGCGCCTGGACCGCTACGCCCTGTACGTCATGGATTACGGCGCTCCCGTCGGCTTCCGCCTGGCCACCGCGCACCCCGAGCGGGTGACGGCGATCGTCGTGCAGAACGGCAACGCCTACGACGAAGGCATTACCGGCTTCTGGGATCCGATCAAGGCGTACTGGCGCAGCGGCGCAGCCGCCGACCGCGAGGCCTTGCGCTGGCTCACCAGCCCGAAGGCGACCCAGTGGCAGTACGCCGATGGCGTGCGCGATGCCTCGCTGCTGAGCCCGGATGCCTGGAACCTCGATCAGGCGCGCCTGGATCGCGCCGGCAACCAGGAGATCCAGCTCGACCTGTTCTACGACTACCGCAACAACCTGCCGCTCTACCCGCAGTGGCAGCGCTATTTCCGCGAGCACAAGCCGCCAATGCTCGTGGTATGGGGCCGCAACGACCAGATCTTCGTTGCCGCCGGTGCCGCGCCCTACCAGCGCGACAACCCCAATGCGGAGGTGCACATGCTCGACACCGGGCACTTCGCGCTGGAAACGCACGGCCCGCAGATCGCATCGATGATCCGCGGGTTCCTGGACCGCCACGTGCCGCGCGCGGGGCAGGGCAGGCAGGCCGCCCGCTAGGGGGCGGCGGACCTTCGCCGCAGGGCCGTGCGGATCCGCCGCGCACGCGGGGCGGAGGCAATCCGGCGACGCCGATTGCCCCCGCTTTACGGAGTGGCGCTCGGATGCGGGTTGTCGGGCAGCGGCGGAATCGCGCGCAGGTATTCATAGATCGCACGGAGGTCGAGGTCGGTCTTCTGGCCGAACGCCGGCCACGGCATGATCTGCAGCAGCGCGCCGGGCGGGTCGAGCGGGTTGTGTCCCGTGCGCAACGTCACGATGAATTGATCGAGAGTCAGGCCTGCCGGCTTGCCGGTGGCGTCGGGCGTGAGGTTGGCCGACTTGAAAGGGGATGGCGGGAACAGACGGCCACCGGCCATGAACTCGGCGGTGTTGATCTGCTCAGGCTGGCCGAGATAGGGATTGCCGCCGGCGGCAAACGCCGGGTTGGTGTGGCAATCGTTGCAGCCGCCCGTGTTGACGATGTAGCTCCCGAGTCCGACCAATGCAGGATTCTTGCCGTTGAGATTGAGCGGCACGGGGTTGATCGCGAAACCGCGCCTGACCCTGCTCTCGTTGTTTTGGGCATGCAAGGCCGCGACAGGGATGGTCACGAACGCGACGCCAAGCAGCATGGACCTGGTGAACCCCGCACTATGGGCTAGGCAATTCATCTTTCCCTCTCCTCGATTGGGTGGAAGCAAACGGCGCGTTCGGGCTTCCATCTTCTGGACGAGGACTAGAAAGCCTTCGCGTGGTGACAATGGGCAAACCGGTGGCCGGCCGCCGCGATGGATCGCGGCGGCAATGTCTATCGAGGGGCCACAAAAGCATTTTGGACCTCGGCGCGTAAGCGCCGGGTGACGGCAACGAGAAGCTGCCGGCGAGATTTCAAAAAAGAACCTGGCCAGAGTAGGGAACCGGGGGTCCGAGTGAGGTGGACCGGCTTGTCCGGGCACGTCAATCCAGCACTCCTGGCCTCGTCATCGGCGCTGGGCGCCAGCCGGTCGCTCGGCGGGGCGCCGCGGTCGCCGCATTGGCCCTGACGCCTTCGGCCGTCAGGCGTATTGCGACAGGGCATCCGCCAACGCGAAATAGCGTCCCACGATGAAGGGATGCTCATCTTGCATGTACAGCCGCGACTTGGATTCCCGCAGCTTTCGCACGCAGTCGACCAGCCGGCTCAGCTCGTTGGTCTCGAAGGTCAGCAGCCATTCGTAGTCGCCCAGCCCGAAGCCATAGACGCCATTGGTGAGGATGTCGGGAGTGAACTCGTGCCCGATGTCGCCATGGTCGCCGATCAGCGCCTTGCGCTCCCACTTCGGCAGCAGGTAGTACTCCGGCTTGCGGATGAAGGGATAGAAGCACAGGTATTCGCGTGGCCGCATGCCGATCGCGAACGAGGTCGGGTGTTCGGAAAATTCGAACGGCTTGGTGATGCCGGTGAACGCGTGGGGCGTGGTGATGTATCGGCCGAAGGACGAGCGCCGGATCTCCAGCTGCAGATCCTGGATGTCGTTGAAACGATCGGCGAACATCCAGAAGAGGATGTCGGTGTGGGCCTGGAAGCCCTGCACGACGTAGGTGCCGCGCAGGCCGACCCGGCCTTCGTATTTGCCGAAAAGGTCGACCACCTCTTTGATGGCGGCGGCCCGGTCGTTCTGCCCCGCTTCCTGCCATGTCGAGGTGAACTTGATCGCCAGTTGCGCGGTGAACTGAGTTTGCATGGTGGTGGTTTCCCGTGATTCAGGCGGTGGCGCCAAGCGACTGCTTGATCGCCGCAATCTGCTTGCCGTGGAGTTCGTCGTGGATCCAGATGGTGTCGAGCAGGTTCTTCAGGCTGACCCGGCCGAATGGCGGGCGCTCCAGCGAGCGTTCGGCCAGGACGCGTTCGTGGGTTTCGTTGAACACCGACTGCAGGTCCCTGAAGCGCGACTCTTCCAGCAGGCGAATCAGCTCCGTGGCGGAGAAGCGCCCGCTGGCCGCGTGGTCGTGGTTGCAGCCTTGCTGCAGGCAGGCGGCGAGAAACGACGGCTCTCTTTCCTCGACGCGTTCGCTGCGCGACTGCAGCGCATCGAGCACCAGCGCGGCGGTGGCCCGTTCGCTCGCCTGCAGGTGATGGGCGAGCTGGCCGATGGAGGGCCCGCCGGCAGGCGGCGTCGCGTTCAACTGGTCTTCCGTCAGGCCGTCGAGGCTGTCCAGCAGCGCCTTGCGGGCCCGGCCAAGGTTTTCAATCAACATGCAGTGCCTCTCGTGATTCCAGCAGGTTTCTTTGTTCCAGGTGATCGGCCAGGTCGCGTGCGGCCTGTTCGCCCTGTCGAATGCAGTCCGGCAGGCCCACGCCACCGTAGGAAGCCCCGGCCAGGAACACGCCGGGGAACGCCGCGGCCATGGCCTTGCGGGTTTGCTCCAGGCGGTCGAGATGGCCGACCGCGTACTGCGGCATCGCCTGCTTCCAGCGGGTCACCTGGCAGAAGGCGGGGGTTTCGCGCAGCGCCGTGATCCGCCGCAGATCGGCCATCACGGCGTCGACGATGGTGGCGTCGGAGGCGTCGACCAGCTGCGCGTCGTGGGCGCCGCCGATATAGCAGCGCAGCAGCGCCGCGCCGCGAGGGGCTACGTGCGGCCATTTGAGATGCGCCCAGGTGCATGCGGTGATCGCATGGCCCGAGCCGCGCGGCACGACGAAGCCGGTGCCGTCCAGCGACGTCCCCGTGATCCCTTGCGGAAAAGCCATCACGACATTGGCGACCGACGTCGGCGGCGTGGGCAGTAGCGGTGGGATGGCATGTCTGGCCGCAGGCAGCAGCGCCGCCGCGGCGGCGTCCGGTACGGCCAGCACGATTGCATGCGCGTCCAGCGAGCGCCCGTCACCCAGCTCCACGCGGTAGTGCCCGCCCTGTGGGCGAATGGCTCTGGCGGAGCTGCCCTTGTGGATCGCGCACGCCGTCAGCCGCTCTTCGAGCCGCGCGGTCAAGGCTTGCAGGCCCGTCCTGAAGGTGAGGAATTGCCCGCGGCTCTGGCCGGCGGGGGCCGGTTTCGGGTGGCCGTAGAGGCTGTTCATCGCGCGGAGCAGGCTGCGCTGGTTCCGGCTCAGCTGATGGATCTGCGGGAACAGCGCCTGCAGGCTGTACTGGTTGACGTCGCCGGCGTAGATCCCCGACAGCAGCGGTTCGATCAGGCGGTCCACGATCTGCTTGCCCAGCCGCTTGCGGAAAAAGTCGCCTGCCGGCTGGTCGCCGTCGATGTTCCGGCCGTGCGCAAACAGATCCCGGACCACGCGCAGCTTGCCGGCCGGGGAGAGCAGCGGCGAGCGGAGCAGCGGCCCCAGCCTGACCGGTATGCCCATCATCGTGCCGGCGGGGATCGGGTACAGCCGATCGCCTCGCGCGATGAAGGCCTGGCCCGTGTGGTTGCGGACCAGGTCGTCTTCCAGGCCGAGATCGCGCACCAGCTGGTAGGCGCACGGCTTGCTCGCCACGAAAGAGTCCGGGCCGTGTTCGATCAGGAAGCCATCGCGGGTGGACGTGCGGATCTTGCCGCCGAGCTGCGGTTCCGACTCCAGCAGCGCCAGCCGCGGCGCCACGCCCTGGTCGGCCAGCCGGCGCTGCAGACGGAAGGCGGCGGCGAGCCCGGTCACGCCGCCGCCGACGATGACGGCGTGCAGCGGTTCCGCGCTCATGCGGGCACACCCATCGCCTGCGCCAGCGCATCCATCGCCGCCTCGGCCAGGCCGTCGATGAACAAGGGGGCGGCGTTCGGCATGGCGAGGCGGATATAGCGCCCTCCCAGCTCATTCACGACGGCCCGGCATTCGATATCCAGGTCGTAGAGAACTTCGAGGTGATCGGCGACGAATCCGGTCGGGCAATAAACGAAAGTGCGATAACCGTCCCGATGGTACAAATCGCGGGTCAATTCCCGGATATCGGGGCCGAGCCAGGCATCCGGGGTTTTGCCGGCGCTCTGCCATGCCGTTACATAATGCCCAAGCCGCGCCGCCCGCGCGATGGATTGCGCGCTTTCTTCCAGCTGACTGCGGTAATGCCCAATCGCGCCTGGCATGCTTTTCGGCAGGCTGTGCGCGGAGAAAACCACGGCCGTCGTGCGGATGTCGTTTGCGGGCATGGTGGCGAACGCCGCGGCAATTTGTCCGGCCCAGTAGCGGATGAATTCTTGCTGCCGGTACCAGCCGGGCACGGGGATTATCGTGGGGCCGCCCAGCCGCGCCGCGACCGCCTGCGCACGCGTGCCGTAGTCCTGCACGCTGGCGTTGCCGTCGTACGGCGCCAGCGCCACAGCGACGGCCTGCGTGATGCCATCCCGCTGCATCGCGGCGACGGCATCCTCGATGAACGGCGGCGCATGTTTCAGGCCGATGTATGGCTTGAACGACAGCCCGTCGCCGCGGGTGTTCAGGGCTGCCGCCAGCGCGTCCGCCTGCGCGTTCGTGATGCGGGCCAGCGGCGACATGCCGCCGATGGCCCGATAGCGGTCCTCGAGATCCCGCAGCAGCGCGTCGGAGGGTTTTTGCCCGTGGCGGATATGGGTATAGAAGGCATCGATGGCGTCGGGACTGGTGGGCGTACCGTAGGCCATGACCAGCAGCCCGATGGTTTGTTGCGGCATGGCGTCGCTTTCCTCGCGGCAGCGTCCTGCAAACGCATGGGCATTGCGGGAATCCCATGGCTCAGGATTTTTCTGGACAAGCCTGGCTCGCGCGGTCAGCCATGTCGCGACGGCCCGGATTCATATTGGATGCGCCTTGGCACACGCGCATTGACTTAATGGCGGTTTGTTGCGCCACATGGACAAGATAAAATGTGATGCGGCTGAATGCGGCCACATCGTTTTCCGGTTCCGTGAAAACCGCATCTTTATATCCTTGGGCCGTATGGGCCGCACTGATGTAGATCAGAAGACGGGGTCGGGTTACGCAGTCCGCGACCGCGGAATGAACCGGGTGTGCCGACCTGAATTGGTGGGGAACTTCGGAGCCTGGTTCTGGAGGCGTGCGCCGTGGCGCTCGTGCTTCCATGGCGCTTGCCGGATCCAGCGGATCAGCGTGCAGTATTCACAGGGGATGCTGCCGGTAAAACTGCTCCAGCTGCCGGTAGACGTCCGGCAGGTGCTCGCGCAGGTTGGCCGGTGTCTCGAAGAATTGCTCGCTGGTCACCGCAAAGAACTCGGCCGGGCTTTCCAGGGCATACGGGTCGATCGGCAATTCGGCCCCGAGGCGTTGTTCCTCCTTGAGGCGATCCCACGCGCTGGAGAAAACCCGCGACCACACGCGGCGATCCATGCGCCGGTGCAACGGCGGAAAGCCGTTGGCGTCGCCGTTGAGCATGTCGAGCTTGTGGGCCATTTCGTGGATGACCACGTTGTGCCCCGGCGGCTTTCCGCTGTTCAGCACCTCCGCCCACGAGAGGATCACCGGCCCGCGCCCCCACGCTTCGCCGGCCATCACGCTGCGGGTCTGGTGCACCACGCCCGCGGCATCCGTCTGCGGGCGACGTGGAATGAACGCGTCCGGGTACACGATGACGCTGTGCCAGCCGTCGTACCAATCGATGCCCAGTTTCACGATGGGGACGCAGGCATGCGCCGCGAGCAGGACGCGGTCGGCGTCCTCCAGCCGCAGGCCCCGGGTCGGCTCCAGCGACTTGGCTTCCAGGAACAGCGTTGCCAGCACGCGCAGCGTGGCCTGGTCGGAAGCGCCCAGCCGGCGCGCCGCGGTACAGCGCTGCAATGCATTTCGCCAGAGCGGTTCGGCAATCGGGCGGCGGGCGATGGTGCGGCGCGCGCGCCAGTTTCTGATCTTGTCGAGCATGGCTACCCGCTGGAGGGAGTCGCAAGTGGACAGCATCAGGGCCGAAGCGCGCTTTCTCAAGGAAGGAAGCACGTTTTCAGGAAAGTGCGCTCTGTACCGCCGTGTTCGGTGCCTGACACCTCGTGCCTGCAAGGAGTACCGTGGCTCGCATGGCCCGCGTGCCCAGCCATCTTCCACTGCCTTCCACCATGCCTTGCGACCTCGCCTATCTTCCCCTCGATACGCCGCTGGGCGTGTTCCTCGTCGCCGAACGCGACGGGGCGCTGACAGGCGGCTGGTTCGAGGGGCAGAAGTACTTTCCGAAGATTTCGTCGGAAGCCGGCTGGCGCAAGACCGGGACGGCCTTGCTGCGCGAAGCGCAGCGGCAGCTGGAGGCGTATTTCGCGGGCGAGCTGACGCGCATGCAGATACCGCTGGCGCCGGAAGGCACCGCGTTCCAGCAGCAGGTGTGGCGCGCGCTGCGCGAGGTGCCGTGCGGGGAGACGACGACGTATGCGGCGCTGGCGCGGGCGATCGGACGGCCCGAGGCGTTCCACCCGGTGGGTGCGGCGGTGGGGCGCAATCCGATTTCGCTGTTCGTACCCTGCCACCGCGCGCTGGGCAGCAACGGTTCGTTGACCGGCTACGCGGGCGGCCTGGCGCGCAAGCGCTGGCTGCTCGACCATGAAGGGCGCGAGCGCCGCTTGTTCGATTGAGCCGGAACTCGCGGCCCCGGGGCCAGTCGCGGGGCGGCGGCTCAGCTTGCCTTGCCCGAGCGCTCCGGCGCATCGGGGTGCACGTCCAGCGCGCCCGGCGTGGTGTGCACCCGGGGCACGAAGTTGTCGTCCGCGGTCACTTCGCGCTTGCGGCGGATGAAGCGGTACAGCGCATAGCCGGCGAGCAGGCTGTCGAGTATCGCGAACCAGCCGAACAGCAGCGCCGGCCGGGTCAGGGTCATCAGGGCGCCCGCCAGCAGCGGTCCCACCGACGAACCGATGCCGTTGACCAGCAGCACCGTGCTCGACCCCGACAGCAGGTCGCCGCGACGCAGGTAGTCGACCAGGTGCGCCACCGCGATCGGGTACAACGCGAAGCTCATGCCGCCGAAGGCGAACACCAGCAGCAGGGCGGCGGGTCCGGTCGTGGGCCAGGCCAGGTTGGCCAACGCCGCCAGTGCCGCGGTGGCGCTGATCAGGGCCAGGGCCAACCGCCGGTCGATACGGTCGGACAGGCGCCCCAGCGGCAGTTGCAGCGCCACGCCGCCGGCGATGGCGGCGCTCATGTAGGTGCCGATTTCGGCCGCGCCGAGGCCGCGCGCGGCCGCGTACAACGGCAGCAGCCCCCAGAACGCACCCAGCGCCATGCCCGAGATCAGTGCGCTGACCAGCGCGGTGGGCACCAGTCGGAAGATTTGCCGCACCTGCACCCGCGGTGCCGCGCGGATGGCCGGCTGCGCCTGCGGGGTGACGGTCACCGGCAGGCTGGCGGCACACACCAGGATCGCCACGACGCAGAACAGCACGAAGCCCTCGCCCCGGATGTGCAGCAGCTGCTGCGCCACCGCGCTGGCACCTAGGTTCAGCATCATGTAGACGGCGAATACCGAGCTGCGGTGCCGCGGTTCGGCGGCGGTGTTCAGCCAGCTTTCGATGATCGCGTACAGGCCGACCAGCAGCAGTCCCTGCAGCAGCCGCATGACCAGCCATGCCGCGTAGGCCGAGGTCAGTGCCTGCAGCAGCACGACCACCGCCAGCAGCGAGGTGCAGAAGGCGAAGGTGCGGATGTGGCCGAAGCGGTGCGTGAGCCTCGGCACCGTGTAGGTGCCGACCAGGAAGCCGGTGTAATAGGCCGAAGTCAGCACGCCGATCATCGCCACGGAGAAGCCCAGCGCCTCGCCCTGCAACGCGATGTGCGTGTGCAGCAGGCTGACTCCCATCAACAGGAACACGGTGCTCGACAACAGCGGTGCGGTGGTGCGGATGCTGCTGAACATGTGGAGGGCCCGGGGTGGCATGCGCCGCACGGCCGGTGGCGCAGGTGCGACCGCCGCAGGGTAACCGGAGGGGAAAGCGTTTGTCGCTGCCCGGCAGCACATCGGCGCGCTGCCGCGCCGGCGCGGTGGCGTCAAGCGGCGCGTCAGCGCACTCTGGCGGCAGCTTCCGTGGAGATTTGCGCATGGCATTCCGCTCGTTCTCGCTCGCTGCGCTGGTGTGGTTGGCCGGCGTTGCTGCCCCGTTGCATGCCGGCGGCCAGACCGCGGCATCCGCTGCCACCGCCGCGGCGCCGGGCGCGATCAACCCGCTCTACACCACGCCGCCGGCATCGCTCAGCAGCGAACAGGTCGCGTCCATGCAGCAGCAGTTGCTGGACTGGCCGCAGCTGGGCCGCTACCGCGACGACAACGCGCGGCTGCGGCCGCCGACGCCCGGCGAGGCGCGCGTGGTGTTTTTCGGCGACTCCATCACCGACGCCTGGGGACGCGCCGAGGGCACGCATTTCTTCCCCGGCAAGCCGTACGTCAACCGCGGCATCTCGGGGCAGACCACGGCGCAAATGCTGCTGCGTTTCCGGCAGGACGTGATTGCGCTGCGTCCCGCCGCGGTAGTGGTGCTGGCCGGCACCAACGACATCGCGGGAAACACCGGCCTCGCCAGCTTGCCGATGATCGAGGACAACCTGCGCTCGATGACGGAGCTGGCGCAGGCCCATCGCATCCGGGTCATCCTCGCCTCGGTGCTGCCGGTCAGCGACTATCCCTGGCATCGCGGATTGCGGCCGGCCGGCAAGGTTCGCGCGCTCAACGCGTGGCTCAAGGCGTATGCGGCGTCGAATGGCGCCATCTACCTCGACTACTACGACGCGCTGGCCAACGCGCAGGGCGGCATGGACCCTCGCCTTGCCAGCGACGGCGTGCACCCGACGCCCGCGGGTTACGCGGTCATGGCGCCGCTCGCGCAGCAGGCCATCGCGCGGGCGCTGGCGAAGCGGCAGCCGGAAAAACCCTGATCGGAAGCGGGGCGGCTTCGCTTCCGGGCCGGCAAGTCGCGGATTCGCGGGCCGATAGCAGCAGCGAACCCCGGCTTCCGCTTCGCCGCCTCCGCAGCCGTGCTGTCGTTGCTGGACCCGGCGCTGGGGGAGTGAAGTGGCCCATGGCGGGCGCCTCCGCAACATGACTAACGACTCATGAGCCCGGGCCGGTCCGACGCTAGATTCGAAAGTTCTTGCGTCGAACCACCTCAGGGGAACATCGTGATCAAGCGTTGCATGTGGGTGTTGTGTCTGGGCTTCAGCAGCATGGCTTTGGCCCAGGAGCCCGTGGATCTGGAGATGGCCAATCGCATCCGCCACGAGGCCTTCCACCGTTCGCAGGTGATGGACATTCTCGGCCATCTCAGCGAGGACATCGGTCCGCGCCTCACCAACTCGCCGCAGATGGCCAGGGCCAACGCGTGGACGCGTGGGAAGTTCAGCGACTGGGGCTTGGCCAACGTGCACGACGAGGCCTTCGACGATTTCGGCCGCGGCTGGGAATTCAGCCAGGCCAGCGTGGACCTGCTGGCGCCCCGCGCCATGCCGCTGTATGCGCTGCCCAAGGCGTGGACGCCCGGCACCAGCGGCCCGGTCGAGGGCGAGGCGATGCGGGTGACGATCAAGACCCGCAAGGACCTGGACCAGTACAAGGGCAAGCTGGCCGGCAAGATCCTGTTGCTGGACGACGCGCGGGCGTACAAGCCGGGCATCGAGGCCGATTCGCGGCGCCACAGCGAGGTCAGCCTGGCCGAGCTGCAGAGCTTCCCCTTGCCCAAGGGCGGCCGCGACCGCGCCGCGCTGGTCAAGCGCTACACCGAGCGGCAGCAGCTGGCGCGCGCGGTCAACGAGTTCTTCGCCGCCGAGGGCGTGCTGGCCACCATCGGCATCAGCGGCTGGGACAACGGCATCATCCGCGTGGGCGGCGGCGGCTCGCGCCGCGCCGGCGAATCGGTGGGCGTGCCCGAGCTGACCATGATGGCCGAGCACTACAACCCGCTGGTGCGCGCGCTGGAGCGCAAGGAAACGGTGAAGCTGCGGGTGGACGTCAAGGCGCGCTTCACCGACGAGGCCAACCAGCCCGGCCACAACACCCTCGCCGAGATCCCCGGCGGCAGCAAGGCGAACGAGGTGGTGATGCTGGGCGCGCACATGGATTCGTGGCACGCCGGCACCGGCGCTTCCGACAACGGCGCAGGCGTGGCGGTGATGATGGAGGCCATGCGCATCCTGAAGGCGGTGGGCGCGAAGCCGAAGCGCACCATCCGCGTGGCGCTGTGGAGCGGCGAGGAGCAGGGCCTGATCGGCTCGCGCGCCTACGTGGCGAAGCACTTTGCGGCGTATCCGGAGCCCACCGACCCCGCGCAGAAGGCGCTGCCGGCCTCGTTGCGCGATCCCACCGGCGCGCTGCAGAAGAAGCCCGGCTACGAGCGCTTCTCGACCTACTTCAACATGGACAACGGCTCGGGCCGCTTCCGCGGCATCTACGCGCAGGAGAACGCCGCGGCGATGCCGATCTTCCAGGCCTGGCTGGAGCCGTTCCACGACGTCGGCGCCACCACCGTGACCAGCCGCAACACCGGCAGCACCGACCACGTCTCCTTCGATGCGGTGGGCCTGCCCGGCTTCCAGTTCATCCAGGACCGGCTGGATTACTCCACCAACGTGCACCACAGCAACCTGGACACGCTGGACCATGCCGAGCCCGACGACCTCAAGCAGGCCGCCGCCATCGTCGCCTTCTTCGCCTGGCAGGCCGCGCAGCGCGAGGAGAGGCTGCCGCGCAAGCCGCTGGTGCAGGACTGACCGCATTGCTCCCCTCTCCCTCCGGGAGAGGGGTTGGGGGTGAGGGTCCGGCCGGAGCATGCAGCCCCGGCCCGCCCCGCACCCTCATCCGGCGCTGCGCGCCACCTTCTCACCCGTAAGAGGACTCCCCTTGGTCGCCGGAGGGAGAAGGATGCAGTGAACCTGTCGCTTTCAGTACCGCGCCGCCGTCAGCGGTGCGTCGGCCCATTGCCACGCGGCGGCCTGCCGCGTCGATGTTTCGCGCGCGGCGTCGGCCTGGCCGAGTTTCTGCTGGGCCTGCGCCAGGCCGAACAACGACCAGCCGTTGAGTGGGTAGGTTTTCAGGTCCTGCTCGAACGCGGCTGCGGCGTCCTTCGCGTTGCCCGCGTCGAGCAGCGCGGCGCCGAGATAGGGGCGCACCGGTAGCGGCCAGTCGGCCGGTTCGTTGTAGGCCAGCGCGTCCTCGGCGGCGGCCGCTGCACGCAACGCGGCGATGGCCTGCGCGTGCTTGCCGCGTGCGCGCAGCAGCTCGCCGCGCAGCAGGGCGTCGGCCACGCGCAGCACGGCGTCGGCGTGGTTGATGTCGAAGAAGCTCACGTTCGCCATGGCCGGGTCGATGGCGATCGCGTGCAGCGCGTCGGCTTCGCGCGCGGCGTCGGCCAGGGCGCCCTTGCGCGCCTGCGCCATGCCGTGGGCGAAGTGGCGGATCGCGGCAGGGTACGGCAGCTCCGGCGAGGTAGTGGTATCGGCGAGGATGGCGTCCCAGTCGCCGAAGCGGACCCGGGTAAGCAGCGGCGTGACCACGAACTGCTGCATGAACTCCATCGGCGCCTCGCCCATCGCGGCGCGGTCGGCGCGTCTGGCCGTCTGTTCGGCGGCCTGCAGGGCCAGCGTGCGCGAGCCGGTCAGGCCGGTGGTCATGGTGGCGAAGTGCCAGTTGTGCGGCACGTAGCCCAGCGGGTAGACGCCGTTGCTGCCGCGGCACATGGCCAGGAAATCCTTGTCCGCGGTGGTGGCGGCGAGGTTGGTCAAGGTGGCGTCGTGGTAGCGGCCGACGCGGATATAGGTGTGCGCGGGCATGTGCACCAGATGGCCCGAACCCGGCGCCAGCTTGGCCAGCGCGTCGGCGTAGGGTTCGGCGCGCTGCGGCGCGGGCGAGGATTCGGTGGCGTGGATGTAGTAGTGCATCGCGCCGATGTGGCGCGGGTTGCGCGCCAGCACGCGTTCCAGTTCGCCGAGCAGGCGTGGGGTGAACTGGCCCGGGGCGCCGTCCTTTTCCCAGTAGGCCCAGGGCGAGAGATCCATCAGGGCCTCCGCGTACAAGGTCGCCGCGTCGTCGTCCTCCGGAAACTGCGCGACCACCTGCGCCATCGCCTCGGCGTAGGCGCGGTCCAACGGCGCGCGATCCGCCGGCGCCGGGTCGGCGTAACGCAGCTGCAGTGCCTGGATCAGCGCGCGGTCGACCGGGCGCGCAGTGGCGGCCAGGTTCGCGGCGCGCGCGGCGAGGGCGGTGGCGTTCTTCGCGTGCGCCGGGTCCATCGGCAGGTTGATGTTCGGTCCCAGCACCAGCGCCTGGCCCCACACGCACATCGCGCATTGCGGGTCCAACCGCGCCGCTTCGGCAAAGTTGCGCCCGGCCGCTTCGTGGTTGAAGCCATAGGCCATGCGCAGGCCCTGGTCGAAATAGCGCTGCGCGAGAGGCACGCGGCTGGCCACGTCGTGGTGCAGGTCGCCGAAGGTTTCGAACAGGGGCACGGCGGCGGTTTCGGTGGCGCCGTTGCGGGCCGCTTGCGGTGACGGGTCGCAGGCTGCCAGCACGGCCGCCAGCAGCGGCAGGAACAAGGATCGACGGATCATCGTGATTCTCCCAAGGTCATTCCTGGAACAAGGGGAACAGCGCGGAGGGTGGTCGGCTTGCCGGCGCAGCATGCCCGTTTCGGTGCCGCGCGCCTACACCTTCCACGTCCACCTTGTCCCTGACACCTTTTGGCCGCCTGGCCGGCTGTTGCAGCCATGCGCGGGAAAGCTCACCATGCGCGCGTCGCGCGAACTCTTGAGCGTGGTCGAACGCATGCGGGGCGCGACGGGGGAGTGCGGGAAATACCAGCTTTGGAGCAGGCACCGGCGCCAGTGTTTCCGCGTTCTGCGGAACACGGACGGCGGGTGATGCGGGCTCGCCGGCGCTTTCGGCACCATGCTCGGCATGGCGGCCGGTCGGGACGGGCCATCCGTAGCGCAACGAGCCAACCGGGGACGTCATGACCACCAACCACGCGCAAGCGCTCTACCTGCCCGCCAGGCCGCTGGCCCTGGCCGTCGATCGCTGGATATGGGTGTTCATGGCGGCTTTCTTCATCGCCATCACCTTGACCGGATTCATTCCCGACTCGCTCGGCAAGCTCGCCATGGTCCGAGCGGGAGCGCGGCCACCGTTTCCGCCGATCCTGCATGTGCACGCCGTGCTGATGGGCAGTTTCCTGCTGTTGCTGCTCACGCAGTCCTGGCTGATGGCGACCGAGCGCCGCGGCCGGCACATGCTGCTGGGGCGCGTGGCGTTCGTGCTGGTGCCGGCCATCGTGGTCACCGGCTTCCTCCTCGTCCCGACGATCTACCAGCAGGTCTGGAATGGGGCCCAGACGGCGCCGCCGCCGATCCGCGAGCAACTGCAGCAGACGCTGCGCTTCCTCGACAACATCGCCTTGCTGCAGCTGCAGGCCGGTGTGCTGTTCTCCATCTTCATCGCGCTGGCCTTGCGCGCGCGGCGCCGCGATCCCGGCTTCCACAAGCGGATGATGTTCCTGGCGACGGCGTTGCCGCTGCAGGCGGCGATCGACCGCATCGAGTGGCTGCCGTCCATCCACTCCAGCCCGCTGGTGACCGACCTCTACACGCTGCTGATCATGTCGCCGCTGTTCCTGTGGGACGTGCTGCGGCAGCAGGCGGTACCCCGCGTCTATCTGGTCTGGCTGGGCCTGTTCCTGCCCTTCGCCGTGGCGGTCCACCTGCTGTGGGACACGCCGGGATGGCACGCGCTGGTACCGCGGGTGCTGGGGCCGTGATGGAAGGGCCAGCGCCGCGGCCGGGTTTCGCCGGAACGCGCCGTGCCGACCGCGTCCAGCGGGCGGCGTCGATGTGGTCGATCGGTTCGTGGGGCGGCGCCGGTTTGTGCCCGCAGGTCGGCGGGCTGATATCGCAGAACCCGGGCTGGCGCTCGATCTTCTGGCGGGTGACAGCGGCAGCGCGCGCTGGCTGGAGGGCGTGATCACCTTCGCCGGCCGTCAGGACAACCTGGCGCTGCGCGAAGTCGCCTTCGTGGCGGGTTTAAACGTGCTGATGGTGGCGGCGGCGATCGTCTCGATCGTGCTCACCGTGCCCAAGGGCCGCAGGACACACGCCCGAGGTGCCGCGGGGCAACCGAAGAAAACCACGTCGTGGTGTTCTTCGCGGGCCGGAACGTCGCGTCAGGCCGGCTTGCACAGCCACGCCGCGGCGGCCGTCAGCATCGCCCGCGCGCCGACCTCGAAGGTCGGTTCCAGCACCGGCGCGAAGCGCGGCGAGTGGTTGCTGGGAATGGTGCGCACGTTGCCTTCGGCCACCGCCCTTGCGTACGTCGCCGGGTCGGTGCCGCCGATGAACCAGAACACGTAAGGCACCTTCCAGGCGCGGCCGAACTCGCTGAAATCCTCGCTGGCGGATGCCCGCTGCGCCTCGCGCGCGTCGTCGCCGAATTCGGCGTGGAACGCCTCGGCCACGCGCGCGGCGGCGGCAGCGTCGTTCTCGGTCAGCGGATAGCGGCTGAGGTTCTCGAAATCCGGCGGTTGCGGCGCGCCGGAGGCGGTGGCCTCGGCGCGGCAGATGCGGTGGATCGCGTCGAGCATGTGTTCGCGCACGCGCTCGTCGTAGGTGCGCATGTTGAGCTTCAGGGTGGCCTTGTCCGGGATGATGTTTTCCTTGGTGCCGGCCTGCAGCGCGCCGATGGTCAGCACGGCGCTGTCCAGCGGCGAGATCTCGCGCGAGACGATGGTCTGCAGGCGCAGCACGGTCGAGGCCGCCATCACCACCGGGTCGATCGAGGTCTGCGGCTGCGAGCCGTGCGAACCGCGCCCGTGCAGGGTGACCTGCAGGCTGTCGGCGGCCGCCAGGATGACGCCGGAGCGATGGTTCACGGTGCCGGCCGCGCCGACCATCACGTGCTGGCCGAGCACCACGTCCGCATGCGGCAGGCCGTGCGCGTCCCAGTCGGCGACCATCGCGCGGGCGCCCTGCGCCACTTCTTCGCCGGGCTGGAAGACCACCAGCACGGTGCCGTGCCAGGTGTCGCGCGCGCTGGCCAGCACCTGCGCGGCGGCGATCAGCCAGGTCACGTGCAGGTCGTGGCCGCAGCTGTGCGCCACCGGCACGGTATTGCCGTCGGCGTCGCGCGCGGTGGCGGTGCTGGCGTAGGGCAGGCCGGTGTCTTCGGCCATCGGCAGCGCGTCCATGTCCGCGCGCAGCATCACCACGGGGCCGTCGCCGTTGCGCAGCACGCCGACCACGCCGGTGACGCCGATGCCGGCAGTCACCTCGAAACCCATCGCCCGCAGCCGTTGTTCCACCAGGCCCGCGGTGCGGGTCTCCTGCATCGACAGTTCCGGATGCTGGTGGATGTCGCGGTACAGCGCCAGCCAGTCCGGCTGGTGTTGCTTGAACAACGGTCCCAAGGCTTGCGTGAGCGGATTCATGGGATCCTCCTCGGGAAGCGGCGCCGCGTGCCGCCAATCCTAGCGCCGGCGGCGGCATCGCCGCTATGCGACCGTGGGGCGGCGCTGACGGGATCACGAACCGTTGACGTCCCGCGCCGCCGTTGCCTGCCGCTGCGGCCGGCCAATCGGGCGGACGTCCCGCCGCCGCCGCCGCCTGCGAATGATGGAGGCTTCACGCGTGCGCGCCTATGGTAGGCAGGCGCATATGCCAAGTATGCGTACTTGCGGTGGATGCCATGCCGGCCCGAGCGGCACTGGCGTCCCAGGGGGCGCGGTCACCCAACGACGAACGGAGACCGATACGATGAAGACTCGACTGCTCATCGCAGTGGCGGCGGTGGCGTTTGCCACGAGCGCGCTGGCTGTGACGCCAACCACCCTCCAACTGCACAAGGCGGGCACGACCACACCCGTGACCACGCCCACCGGCGGACAGGCGTTGACCAACCTGGAACTGGATCCGGCGATGACCGCCGGCGCCGCCGATTCGGGCGACGGCGGCGATCTCGGTCCGCAACCGGTGGTGAACCGCAGCATCGCCCGTGGTCATGCCGGCAGCAAGCGGCTGGGGACGGCCCGCCGCGCGAAGGCGAACCCGCAGCTGCTGGGCGGTTTCGACGGCCTCGATTTCCACGACCAGCGCTACGCCAACGGCGGCAACCAGTTCTCGGTGGAGCCGCCCGACCAGGGCCTGTGCGCCGGCAACGGCTTCGTCATGGAAAGCGTCAACGACGTGCTGTCGATCTTCGACAAGGCCGGCAACGAACTCGTCGGTCCGGTCGATCTCAACACGTTCTACGGCTATCCGGCCGCGATCAATCGTACGACCGGCGCGTACGGACCGAGCATCACCGACCCGTCCTGTTATTACGACGCGAGCACCCGGCGCTGGTTCCAGGTGGTACTCACGCTGGACCGCGTCGGCACCACCTCGTCGCTGGCCGGCACCAACCATCTGGACATCGCGGTCAGCCAGAGCGCCGACCCCACCGGGGCCTGGACCATCTATCGGCTGCCGGTGCAGAACAACGGCACTGACGGCACGCCGGACCACGGCTGCGCAGGCGGCTTCTGCCTGGGCGATTACCCGCACATCGGCGCCGACGCCCATGCGATCTTCCTGACCACCAACGAGTTCGCGCTGTTCGGCGACGGCTTCTACGGCGCGCAGATCTACGCCATCTCCAAGCAGGCCCTGGCCAGTGGCGCCGCCGCGCCGAACGTGGTGCTGTTCAACGCTGGCGACCCCAGCGTGCCGGCGCCGGCGTTCACCGTCTGGCCGGCCATTTCCTCCGGCGGGCAATATGTCGACACGCGCGGCGGCACCGAGTACCTGCTGAGCTCGGATGCGGTGTTCTACGACTCGGGCGTTTCCAACACGCTGTGGCTATGGTCGGTGTCGAACACGCAGGCCATCGACAGCGCGCCGACGGCGCTGACGCTGAACGTGTCGCCGCTGAGCGTGCAGACCTATACCGTGCCGAGCGCCCTGGCGCAGCAGAAGCCGGGCAGTGCGCCGCTGCGTGACTGCTTCGCGCTGACCGGTTGTGCGCCGACGTATCTGGGTTACCCCAACATCGTCTATCCCACGCCGCGCCCGATGGCGGTGAACGACTCGCGCATGCAGCAGGTGAGCTACGCCAACGGCAAGCTCTGGGGCACGCTGGATACCGACGTGCTGCTGGCCGACGGCAGCCACGGCTCGGGCATCAACTACTTCGTCATCAATCCGGCTTCCGGCGGTCTCTCCGCCAACGGCACGCTGGCCTTGCCCGACGCGAACCTGACCTACGGTGCGGCAGCCGTCACGCAGAGCGGTCGCGGCGTCATCGCGTTCACCGTGGTCGGCCCGAACGACCATCCGAGCGCCGGCTATGCCGGGCTGGACGCGAAGCTCGGCGCCGGCGAGGTGCACGTCGCCGCGGCGGGCGCGGGCCCGTGGGACGGCTTCACCGGCATCCCCTACCTGGCCGGCGACCGCCCGCGCTGGGGCGATTACGGCGCGGCCGCGGCCGACGGCAACACGATCTGGACGGCCTCCGAATACATTGCCCAGACCTGCACCCTCAGCCAGTACCTGAGCCCTCCGCTGTTCCAGTGCGGCGGCACGCGCGGCGCGCTGGGCAACTGGGCTACCCGCATCTCGGCGATCGTACCGTGAACCTTCGCGGCGCACCCGAGCGGTTCTGATGTTCGCCCGGCATGCCTGCACGCGCAGGCATGCCGGGTGAAAAAGTCGACTGGCCAAACCTAGTGGCCGAGCGCCTTCACCGCGTCCAGCGTCTCGCGCACGTGCTGCCTGGGGTTCAGATTGGAATAGACGTGCACGATCCGCCCCGACGGGGCGATCACGTAGGACGTGCGATCCGACCAGCCCGGCCGCAGCGGCAGCAGCGCGTCGTAGCTCCTGGCGATCTTCGCGCCTTCGTCCGCGGCCACCGCGAACTTGCCGCCGCAGTGCTCGGTTTCCTGCGAGAACGCCGCCAGTTCCGAGGTGTTGCCGGCGGTGACGCCGATCACCGTGGCGTGCTGCGCCTTGAACTGGTCGATGGCCTCGGAGAACAGGTGCGCTTCCAGGTTGCAGCCCGGGGTGTGCGCGGCAGGGAAGAAATAGAGCACCACCGGCCCCTTCTTCAGCGCGTCGGCAAGCTTGAACGTGAACGGCTGGCCGGCGAGATAGGCCGGCGCGGAGAAGTCGGGCGCCATGGCGCCTTCCTTGAGTGCCGCAAAGGCTGGCGCGGCGAGGGTGGCGGCACCGACGAGGGCGAGCGCGGCGAATTTCGACAAGGCGTTCATGGGGGATTCCTCGGGCTGATGGATCAGACAGCTTATACGCCAGCAACCCCTGGCTGGATGCCGCGACCACCCGCGGCGCGAGCTTCGCCTCCGTTGCCCCGGTCGCGGGGATCCTGGCCGTGGCTGCTTTTCCCGCCGCGCATCGCCGGGCGGCAGTTCTGTTATGTTGGCCGCGGGGAACACGCCAGCACGTTCATTCGCAGACCGGCGGAGATCAGCCAATGGGCCACGACAAGACACGCTCGAGCGTTTCGGTAGGTGCGGTCGACTGGGATGATCCGACCCTCGATGCGCTGTTGCAGAAGATCGACGGCTGGAAGGTCGACAACCGCAGCGACCATCCATTGCAGGAGGTGCAGATCCAGATCAGTTCCGGCTGGACAGCCAACTCCGTGGTCAGCAAGCCGGCGCAGCTGATCTCGATGGATGAAGGGGCCGTGGTGCTGGTGACCCGCTTCCCGCTGCCGCAGGGCGACCGCGTGCGGGTGGACACCCCGCATGCGGACGGCACGCGCAGCGTGTGGGGCTGGGTCGCCGAGGGGCGCGAGGGCCACCGCGCCGCGGATCGCGAGCGCGGCCTGTTCCTGAGCAAGCTGCGCATCGACTGAAGTCGCCGCGGCGACTGCCGTGCGGCAATGCCGGAATCGGCCCGCGCCACGCCCGCGGGCCGGCGATCAGCACTCGTGCAGCCAGTACACGTTCACGCCGTTGCTGCAGTCCTCCGCGCGCCTTCCCGGCCGGCCTTCGACCACCACGCCCCACACGCTGCGCATGCCGTCGCCGACCAGGGTATCCACTCGCACGAATTCGCCGGCAGGGATGAGCAGGCTGGCTTCCAGCACCATGACCTTCTCGCGCTTCCACACCAGGGTGGCGGAGCGAACGACTCCGGCGCTCCAGCCGATCTGGATCTGCACCTCTTCGCGCAGGAAGGCCTCGCGGTTGTCCAGGTCCCAGCCGTCGATCTTGCTCAACAGCTTCTGCAACTCGGGGTCGTTCCAATTGACGCGGTTGGGGGCGCGGGTGGGGTTGCTGCGGTCGACCATCATGCTGGCCATCTGCCGCAGCAGCCGTCGCGGGCAGGGCCGGCTTCGCCGCGTGCGGCCCGGCATGCGGCCAGCGGGCACGGCCGCCGCCGTCGGCTCCCGCCGGTTCCGACGGATGGCGTCGTTGCGCAGGAGGGCGGGCGGACGTGTCGTGGCATCGATGGATCCTTCGGGTTTGCTACGGTCATCGGCACGACGCCGATTTCCTGAAGGGTCGGCGGGTGCGACGCGAGCGGCCCGGGTTCAGGCTTCGGCCAGATGGTCGGCGCCGGCGACCACCCGGTTGCGCCCGGTGCGCTTGGCGCGGTACAGCGCGGCGTCAGCCTCCTTGCACAGCCGTTGCAGCCCGTAACCCCGGATACCGGTGGCGGCCAGGCCCACGCTGGCGGAAGTCGCCACGCCGTGGCCGTCCTGCCCGGTCGGCGGCGTGCCGATGGCGACGCGGGTGCGTTCGGCGATCTCCAGGCCCAGCTCGCGGGAGCACTCATGCAGCAGGATGCCGAATTCCTCGCCGCCGCCCAACCGGCCGAACAGGGCGTTGGGCCGCAGATGCTGCTGGCAGCTTGCCGGCCGACGGGCATGGCAGACGCTCACCTCGTGGTCGAGCAGTGCTAAGTTGGCGCGCGTCCTTCTCCCGCCCCTTGGAGCTGTCATGTCCGTTGCCTTTCTCGCCGGGTTGCCGGCTGCCGTGTCGCGCCGGGTGGCGCGCACGGCCATCGCCGTGGCGTTGGCGCTTGCGCTGGCCCCCGTGGGAGCGCAGCAGACTCCCAGCGCCAGCGTACCGCCGCCGCAGGACACGCCGTACCCCGGCACGATCGCCCTCCACGTCGATGCCGGCGACACCGCGCAGGGCATTTTCCGCGTGCACGAGACGATCCCGGTGCAGCCCGGGCCCCTGACCCTGCTGTACCCGCAGTGGATTCCCGGCGACCACTCGCCGACCGGCCCGATCGCCATGCTGGCCGGCCTCGCGCTCAGTGCCGGCGGCAAGCCGCTGGCGTGGACGCGCGACGAGTACGACGTGTACGCGTTCCACCTCGACGTGCCTGCCGGCGTTTCCAGCATCGACGCGGAGTTCCAGTACCTGTCGCCGCGCGACGGCGGGTTCGAGATCACCGACCGCATGATGGACATGGAATGGAGCAAGGTGGCGCTGTATCCGGCCGGCCATTTCACGCGCGGCATCACCTTCGCGCCCAGCCTGACGCTGCCGCACGGCTGGCAGCTCGGCAGTGCGCTGGAGCCCGCCTCGCAGTCGGGCGATACCGTCACCTTCAAGCCGGTGACGTTCAACAACCTGGTCGATTCGCCGGTCTATGCCGGCCAGTACTTCAAGCGCGTCGATCTCACGCCGCCCGGCGGGGCGCCGGTGCACCTGGACATCGTCGCCGATGCACCGAAGTACCTGGAGATGACGTCCGGGCAGCTGCAGGCGCATCGCGCGCTGGCGGTGCAGGCGACAAAACTGTTCGGCTCGCATCATTACGACCACTACGACTTCCTGTTCTCGCTGTCGGACCAGCTAGGCGGCAACGGCACGGAGCACCACCAGTCCAGCGAGAACGGCCTGGGCGCCGACTATTTCACCGCCTGGGACGACAACGCGCCGGGCCGCGACCTGCTGGCGCACGAGTACACCCATTCGTGGAACGGCAAATTCCGCCGCCCGGCCGACCTGTGGACGCCGAACTTCAACGTGCCGATGGGCGATTCGCTGCTGTGGGTGTACGAGGGGCAGACGCAGTACTGGGGCTTCGTGCTGACCGCGCGCGCCGGCCTGTGGACGCCCGAACAGTTCCGCGACGCGCTGGCCATGGTGGCGGCCAACTACGAGCGCAACCGCCCGGGTTTCGGCTGGCGCACGCTGGAGGACACCACCAACGACCCGACCGCGGCGCGCCGCTCCGGCCTGCCGTATCGCAGCTGGCAGATGAGCGAGGAGTACTACAGCGGCGGCCAGATGATGTGGCTGGCGGTGGACGCCAGGATTCGCGCGCTGACCCATGACCGCAAGTCGCTGGACGATTTCGCGCGTGCGTTCTTCGGCGTCGACAACGGCAGCTACGTGACGAAAACCTACACCTTCGACGACGTGGTGGCGGCGTTGAACGGCGTGGCGCCGTTCGACTGGGCCACCTTCCTGCAGGCGCGCGTCGAGGCGCGCACGCCGCCGTTGCTGGATGGCATCGAGGGCAGCGGCTGGAAGCTGGTCTACACCGATCAGCCCAACGCCTACGAGAAGCAGTACGACAGCCGGCCGCAATCGGCCCGCCACCTGTTCAACTTCGCCTGGTCGATCGGCCTGACCATGGGCAAGCACGACCAGATCAACGACGTGCGCTGGAACGGCCCGGCATTCAGGGCCGGCGTCAGCACCGGCGCGACCCTGGTGGCGGTGAATGGCGAGGCCTATACGCGCGACGTGCTGAAGGACGCGATCGCCGCGGCCAAGGGCAGCAAGGCACCCATCCAGCTGCTGCTGAAGTACCAGGGCACCTACAAGACCGTGGCGGTGGACTATCACGACGGCCCGCAGTACCCGCACCTGGTGCGCGTCGCGGGCACGCCGGACTACCTGGGCCAGATCATCGCCGCGCGCAAATAGGTGACGGCCGGAACGGGGCGGGCTGATTTCATGCCCGTCCCGACGCCGGCTCAGCGCCGTGTAGCCAGCACGCCATCCAGCGCCAGCTGCGCCTTGAAGCCGGCCTGCTCCAGCCGCCTGGCCACCTCGCGCGGCACGTCGCGGCCGCTGGTCAGCTTGTTCGGGCTGCCGGTGTAGTGAAACAGCCGGCCGCCCTTGCGCAGCACGCGCGCGAGTTGTGCGTAGAACGCCTGTGAATACAGCTCGCCGGCAATGCCGAAGCGCGGCGGGTCGTGCAGCAGCGCGTCCACCGAGGCGTCCGTCACCTGCGCGATCGCCTGTACCACGTCAGCGTGCGTGAGCTGCAGGCGGCCCCCGCTGGCCGGAGCGTCAGGGTCGGGTGACCACGGATTGAGCGTGCGCAGCCACAGCACGTCGGCGTTCTTCTCGAACGAGAGGATGCGCGCCACGCCCGCCTCCAGGCAGCAGGCGGCGAAGTAGCCCAGCCCGCCGCAGGTGTCCAGCACCACCTTGCCGCGCGGCTCGACCAGCGCCACCTTGCGCCGTGCGTCCGCGACCGGCGATTCCTTCGCGGTGGGCAGCATCTTGATGCCGTCGATCTCGAAGGTGGGCGCGCCCCACTCGGTGGGCACCAGCTTGATCAGCGCGCCCGCGTAGCGCGCCACCGGCGCGAATTCGTCGCCGTCCCAGTAGTGGATCGTGCGGTCCTTCAGTCTGTGCGGATACGGGTAGCGCTGGCCCTGCCACTGCCAGGTGTCCGTCTGCAACGACGCGCTGCCGTTCGAGCGGCCCAGATCCAGCGAGCCGGCCCATTCGTCTGCGCCGGCGTCGCGTGCAGCCAGCAGAGCCTCGGCGAGCGGGCGGGTGAGCAGGGGACCGGAGTAATGCGGCACGGCGGGTAACCTCCTGGCAGGGCGGACAGCTTGCCACGGCGCGACGAAGCGAGCGGCATCGTGGCATGGCCGATGGCCGCGCACGCCCATCGGTGTCGCGTGTGCATGCGGTTGCCGGTTCGGCCCTCCTCCGCAGCAGCTGCGGAGGAGGGGCGACTTCAGTGCCGGTGCAGGGTGCCGGATTTCGGGCAGTGGCACTGGGCGGTGGGCCCGAACTCGGTGCCGAAGCTGCGGCCGTCGCGGTGGCGCTGCCAGTAGAACTCGGGGGCGGGGCGGCCCTTGCCGGCGACTTCGGCCATGTCGGCGTCGATGTCGAAGACGCGGCCGTTGACCGCGACGTAGCGGGTGTCGACCGTGGCGCGGATGTTCTCCAGCGGGTTCGAGTTCAGCACCACGAAGTCGGCACGCTTGCCCGGTTCCAGCGAGCCGAGCTGTCTGGCAAGGCCCAGCATGTCGGCGCCGTCGTAGGTCGCCGCGCGCAGCGCCTCCCAGTTGCTGAAACCGCTCTGCGCGAGCATCCAGATTTCCCAGTTCTCGGACAGGCCCTGCAACTGGCCGTGGCCACCGGTCTGGATCTTCACGCCGGCGTCGCGCAGTTTCTTCGCGGCCGCGCCCACCGTCTTGTAGTAATAGTCCCACTCCGGCGCGGTGTCGCGGCGGATCGCGCGCGCGTCGAGCGTCTCGCGCGGGAAGAAGCGGTTGAGCTTCCGGTCTTCCCACACGTTGTCGCGTGCGTACCAGTAGTACTCGCCGGACAGGCCGCCGTAGTTCACCACCAGGGTCGGCGTGTTGCGCACGTCGGTCTGCTTCCACAGGTTGATCACGTCGGCGTACAGCGGCGCGACCGGCAGGTTGTGCTCGATGCTGGTGGCGCCGTCGAGGATCATCGGCAGGTTGTGGTTGAGCGTGGAGCCGCCTTCCTCGACCACCAGCATGCCGAGCTCGCGCGCGGCCTGGTTGATCTGCTGGTGCTGCTCGCGGCGCGGCTGGTTGTAGCTCTTCACGCTGAACGCGCCGTTGGCCCGCATGCGGCGCAGGTGGGCGCGGGCGTCGTCCAGCGAGTTGACCACCGCCTTGAAGTCGCCGTCGGCGCCGTACAGGATGGTGCCGGTGGAGAACACGCGCGGGCCGACCAGGTCGCCGGACTTGAGCAGCTCGGCCTGCGAGAACACGGTTTCGGTGGTGGCCGACGGATCGTGCATGGTGGTGACGCCGAACGCGAGGTTCGCGTAATAGGCCCAGTTCGCCTGCGGCACCACGCCGGTGAAGAAGTGGTTGGCGTGCGCATGCGCGTCGACGTAGCCCGGCGCGATGGTCTTGCCGCTGGCGTCGATGACCTTCGCATGGGCCGGGATCGCGACGTTCGCGCCGACCGCCTTGATCGTGTCGCCTTCGACGAGCAGCGTGCCGTCCTCGATCACCTCCTGCTCGCCGCCTTGCGCGTTCTTCATCGTGATGATGCGCGCGTGGGTGAATGCAAAGGTGTCGTCCGGGCGGTCCATCGGCACGCTCAGGCCGACGTCGATGCCCTTTTCGCTGCCGGGCTTGGGCAGCTGTTTCGGCGCGCCGGGCACGAAGGCGAACGCGTCCTTGAGGTTGCGCGTGTGGTAGTCGCGGCCGACCATCCAGTGCAGCGCGCTCGAATCGGCTGACCAGTGCAGGTACGAGCCGACATCCTTGCTGACCTGGGTCACCGGGATCGCCCTGGTGTCCTTGGACAGCTCGACCACGGCGCCGGTCTGCGGCAGTGGCGCGACGTAGGCGTTGAACAGTTCGGTGAACGCGACCCAGCGGCCGTCCGGGCTCAGGCTGACGGCATCGACGTACTTCAGGTCGAACACGGCGCGCGGTTCCTCGCCGTTGATGCCCACGCTTTGCAGCTTCTTCTTGAGGCCGTCGCCGGTGAGGAAATACACGCGCTGGCCATCGGCCGCGAACTGCGGATTGCTGCCGGATCTGGCAATGCGCCTGGCCATGACGCCGTTGACCGGCATCAGGTAGATGCCGGTTTCGCCCGCGTTGAGGTTGCCGGTGACCGAGCCGCCGGCGGTCTTGGCGTAGGCGATCTGGCTGCCGTCGGGCGACCAGCTCGCACCGTAGTAGAAGCCGGGTTTGTTGGTCAGCGTCCGGGTTCGGCCGCTGGCGAGGTCGCGCTCGACGATCGCGCCCTGGGCTGCGTCGGACCAGGTCGTGTACAGCAGCTTGCGGCCATCCGGACTGAACGCCGGCTGGTATTCGAACTGGCCATCTTCGGCGACCAGCCGCTGCGGCGTGCCATCCGGCAGCGCCTTGGTCCACAGGTGGCCGACCGCGTGGAACACCAGCATGCTGCCGTCGGGGCTGGTAGCGACGTCGCGGATCATCTTCGGCGCGAAGCTGCCCTGCTCGAGTTTCTGTTCGAAGCGCAGCGGTTGCGCCACGGTCTGCTCGACGGTCGCGTGGAACGGGATCTGCGTCGGCGTGCCGTTGCCGGCGTCGACGCGCCACAGCTTGCCCTTGGCCCAGATCACCAGGTTCTTGGAATCGGGGGTCCAGGCGAAGTTCGCGTAGGGGCCGAAGATCGCCCATGCTTCCTGCATGTCGTGCGACAGGCCGTCCCACAGCGGGCGCACGTCGCCGGTGTCGAGGTCGACCAGGTGCAGCACGCTCTTGTCGCGCACGCGCTTGACGAAAGCCAGCGATTTTCCGTCCGGCGACGGTTGCGGCCGTACCGCACCACCGGGCGTTGCCACGATGGTCTCGGTCTCGCCGGTCCGGCGGTCGAGCCGCTTGATCGCATAGATCACGCCGTGCGGGTTCTTGTTGTACTGGAAGTACGGCCCGGCGCTGACGTCCTCGGAGTAATAGACGTAGCGGCCATCCGGACTCACTGCGGGTTCGCCCAGGTCCTGCTGGTCGTTCTTCTGTTTGGTCAGCTGCAGGCCGCTGCCGCCGCTCTTGTGGTACATCCACAGTTCGCCGGCGCCGAGCGAGCGTTCGCCGGTGAAATGCTTGCGGCCGATCAGGTACTGGCCGTCCGGCGTCCACGCCGGATTGTTCAACAGGCGGAAATCCTCCTTGCTGACCGCGCTCGCACTGCCGCCGTTCACCGGCATCCGCCAGAGGTTGTTGCCGCCGCCGCGATCCGAGGTGAACGCGATTTCCTTGCCGTCCGGCGAAAAGCGCGGCTGCACGTCCCAGGCCGGGCCCGAGGTGAGCCGCTTTGCGCTGCCGCCCTCGATCGGCATCAGGTACAGGTCGCCGAGCAGGGCGAACACGATGCTGCGGCCATCCGGACTGACGTCGAGGTCGAGCCAGGTGCCTTCGTCGGTCGCGAACCTGACCGTCTTGGTCGGGCCGTGCGCGGCGTTGACGTCCCATCTGGATTTCTTGCCGTCCTCCTTGTCGGCGGCGAACGCCATCGCGGGCATGAACGAGAGGGTGGCGAGAACCGCGAGGCGAAGCAGGGCCATGGGAAACTCCGGAACGGTAATCCTTCGATGGTAGTGGAAGCGCGCTGGTCGCGACCGGGTCGAAAGTCCCGTTCGCAGCGGCGCGGTGCCAGCGCAATCCGGTCGGCTCGATCACCGTCACTCCCTTGCGTCCGCGCTATGCTTGCCGCCCTCTCACCGGGACCGTAGCGGAGGTGGTAGATGGCCGTTCTCGTGGGTTTTTCCGGCAGCCTGCGCAAGGGCTCGTTCAATACCGCGCTGCTGCGTGCCGCGGCGGCGGCGATGCCGGCCGGCAGCCGGCTGGAGATGATGTCGATTGCCGCGTTTCCGCTGTACAACGGCGACGATGAAGCCGCGCACGGCATTCCGGTCGAGGTCGCGGCGCTCAAGGATGCGATCGCCGCGGCCGACGGGCTGCTGATCGCCACGCCCGAGTACAACAACAGCATCCCCGGCGTGACCAAGAACGCGCTGGACTGGCTGACCCGGCCGCCGGCCGACATCCCGCGCGTGTTCGGCGGCAAGCCGGTGGCGCTGATCGGCGCCTCGCCCGGCGGCTTCGGCACCATCTTGTCGCAGAACGCCTGGCTGCCGGTGTTGCGCACGATCGGTGCGCGGCTGTGGACCGGCGGCCGCCTGATGGTGTCGCGCGCGGGCAGCGTGTTCGATGCCGACGGCACCATCGTCGATGCGCGTACCGGCGAGCTGCTGCGCCATTACGTGGAGGGCTTCGTCGCCTTCGCGCAGGGCGGCTCGGCGGGAACCCCGTAATAGTCGATCGAAGAAGAGGCAGCCCGTGTCTGACGCCCATGACGTGAGCAGAGTGAACCCGCCGCCGCGGATCACCGGCCGCAGCAGCTCGCATTTCACCCGCCTGGCGCGCGTGTTCGCGCTGGAGCTGGACGTGGCCTGCGAGTTCGCACCGGTATACGACCTGGCATCGCTGGAGGCGCGCGACTACGCAGGGAACCCCGCGCTCAAGTTGCCGGTGCTCACCATGCATGGGGCGACGGTATTCGGCGCCGAGAACATCTGCCGCGTATTGGCGGAATCCGCGCCGACGCCGCGACGCATCGTCTGGCCCGAGGACATGCGCGACCTGCAGGTGCGCAATGCGCAGGAACTCGTCTGGCACGGCATGCAGGCGCAGGTGCAGCTCGGCTTCGGCACGCAGATCGCGCAGCTGCCGGCCGACAGCATCTACTTCGCCAAGGCCGCCGCGGGATTGCGCAACGCACTGCAATGGCTCGATGAAAGGTTGGCGGCGGTCATCGCCACGCTGCCGCCGCGCGATCTCAGCGTGCTGGAAGTGTCGCTGTTCTGCCTCGTCGAACACCTGGCTTTCCGCGCGACCGTCCCGCTCGCGCCTTATGGCCGCCTCGCGGCCTTCGCCCGCGAGTTCGGCCAGCGGGCGTCGGCGCGAAGCACGGCCTACCGGTTCGACGTGCCGTCGGATGGCTGAGCGGCCGCGTTGTCCCTGACCATCGGCAGGGGACTCGCGCAGGGCTGCCGCCTATAGTCGGCCTGTCCGGCAGTCGTTGCCGGATGGCATCGGCGCCCTCATTCCCGTGCGAAAGGTGGATCGGTCATGCGCTTCCTTCCGGCCATATGGCTGATCGTGTCGTTGGTGTGGCTGCCGGTGCCGGCCAGTGCATCGGCGCCGCGGCAATCGTTCGATCTGCGGGTGCTGCAGGCGCCCACGCTGGTGAAGGTCGACGGGAATCGGCAGTTGGTCTACGAGCTGCACGCCACGAACTATGCGGCGACCGGCTTGCTGCCGACGCGACTGGACGTGCTCGATGCGGCAGCGGTCGGGCAGCCGCTGGCGTCGTGGAGCGGCGCCGAATTGCTTGCGCGCATCGCGGTTGCCGGCAGCGGCAAGTCGCCGGATGCCGCGCAAGGGCTGGCGTCGGGTGTGCATGCGGTGATCTACGTGGAAGTCGAGTTGCCTGCCGGTGTGGCGACACCGCAGCGGTTGATCCATCGCCTGGCGTACGCGGCGATTCCAGCGTCGGCGCACGACCAGGGCGAGCTATCCGGCGGCGCGACCACGGTGCTCCAGCGTGCACCGGTGACCGTTGCGCCGCCGCTGCGGAGCGGCCCGTGGATCGCGGTGTATGGTGCATCGTTTCCGCGCGGGCATAGGCGTGTGCTGTTCGCGCTGGACGGGCAGGTACACATCCCGGCGCGGTTTGCGATCGACTGGATCAAGCTGGACGCGCACGGTCGCCACGCGCGCGGCGACGAACAGCGGGTGGCGAATTGGTTCGGTTACGGTGAGGATGTTCTCGCGGTGGCCGACGGGACGGTGTCTGCCATCCGCGATGGTTATCCGGAAAGTCGCACGCTGGAAAATCCCCGGCATCCACTGGGTGAGGGCAGCGGCAACTTCATTTCACTGGCGCTGGGCGATGGCCGCTATGCGCATTACGAGCATCTCGAGCCGGGCAGCGTGCGGGTTCGCCTCGGCGAGCAGGTGCATCGCGGCCAGGTGATTGCCCGGCTGGGCTTCAGCGGCGATTCCACCGGACCGCATCTGCATTTCCACGTCAGCGACGGCGCCACCCCGCTGACGGGCGAAGGTCTGCCGTTCCGCATCGATGGCTACGCCGTCCTCGGCAGTTATCCGGATCTGGGCGAATTCGCCGCTGGCAAGCCATGGCAGGCATTGTCGCCGGACAGCCAGCGCACCCGTCACGACGACATGCCGGCTGCCAGCACCGTGATCAATTTTCCCGATTGACGCCGCGCCAGACGTTCCGGCGGATGTCGCGACCGCACTGCCATGGACGGCCGCTTCACGGAAATTTGCCGGATCCGTCCGTTGGTTCGCGTTACAAGAAGCGCTTTGATGCGGGAGTGACGGCATGGTTCTCCACGGGTTCGTGTTGCCGATGCGCGGCGTGCTGCAGCTCGCGGCAGCAGCGTGGTGAGCCGCCGTTTTGACGCGATCATCGTCGGCGCCGGTCAGGCCGGGCCGCCGCTGGCGGGCCGGCTGACCGGCGCAGGACAGTCGGTCGCACTGATCGAGCGAAAGTTTTTCGGCGGCACCTGCGTCAACACCGGCTGCATGCCGACCAAGACCCTGGTGGCCAGCGCGCGCGCCGCGCACATGGCCCGTCGCGCGGCCGATTTCGGCGTGATGCTGAAGGGAGAAGTGGGCATCGACATGGCCAAGGTGAAGTCGCGCGCCGATACCGTCATCGCCAACGCGCGCCACAACGTGCGCAGCTGGCTGGGCGGCATGGACGGCTGCACGGTGATCGAGGGCCATGCGCAGTTCGAGGATGCGCAAACCCTGCGCGTCGGGGAGGAAACACTCAGCGCGCCACGGATCTTCCTGAACGTCGGCGGCCGCGCCGCGGTGCCGGACGACATGCCCGGCCTGCGTGACGTTCCCTACCTCACCAACACCTCGGTCCTGGGCCTGGACCGCGTGCCGGCCCACCTGCTGATCGTCGGCGGCAGCTACATCGGGCTGGAGTATGCGCAGATGTACCGCCGCTTCGGCGCCCGCGTCACCGTAGTGGAAAAAGGCCCGCACCTGATCGGACGCGAGGACGCGGACGTCTCGGCAGCGGTGCGCGAGATCCTCGAGGGCGAGGGCATCGAGATCCGCACCGGCGTCGCCGAGCTCGTCTTCGCGGGTGCGGGCGAGGCGCTGGCGGTGACGGTCGATGGCGAGCGGATCGCCTGCAGCCATGTGCTGGTGGCCGTGGGTCGCGTGCCCAACACCGGCGACCTCGGCCTGGACAGGGCCGGCGTGGCGACCGACGAACGCGGCTACATCACCGTCGACGACGAGCTGCGCACCAGCGTGCCCGGGATCTGGGCGCTGGGCGACTGCAACGGCCGCGGCGCGTTCACCCACACTGCGTACAACGACTACGAGATCGTCGCGGCGAACCTGCTCGACGGCGAGCAGCGCAAGCTCAGCGAGCGCGTCAGCGGCTACGCGCTGTACATCGATCCGCCGCTGGGCCGCGTCGGGATCAACGAGGCGCAGGCGCGCCAGCGCGGGCGCCCGTTCCTGGTCGGCAAGCGGCCGATGGGCCGGGTCGGCCGCGCGGTGGAGCGGGACGAGACGCAAGGTTTCATGAAGATCATCATCGACGCCGAAACGAAGGCGATCCTCGGCGCCGCGATCCTCGGCATCGAGGGCGACGAGGCGATCCACGGCATCATCGACATGATGAGCGTGGGCGCCACCGCCACGCAGCTGCAGCGCACGGTGCCGATCCACCCGACCGTGTCGGAACTGATCCCCACGCTGGTCGCCGAAGCGCGCGCACCGGACAGCTAGGGCAGTCGGGCTTCGCACTACCCCCTGTCGCGCTCAGGCGCGTTCGCGCCGCACCTGTTCCATGCTTTCGCCGCTGTCCGCGATCGCGCCGCATTCCACCGCCTGCTGCAGCCGCTGCACCTCGTCGAGGATGCCCATGAAGCGGCGGCCGAACGGCGTCAGCCGGTACTCCACTTCCACCGGCGGTTTCTCGCCATGCACGGTGCGGTGCATGATGCCGAAGCGGGTCATCTTGCGCAGGCGCTCGTTCATCACCTTGGCCGAGAGTCCCGTGCAGGCGCGCAACAGCGCGCTGGGACGGTGGTTGCCTTCCGCGCACAGCTGCAACAGCCGGATCGACCACTTGCAGCCGACGATGCTCTCGACCATCGAGGCGACGGGAACGGGAACGGCGTCCGCCGTGTCCGGCCGCCGGCTGCTCGCGGGTTCGTGTTCGCCCATGTCGTCACCACCTTACCGAAAAGTGCCTTCCTGACGCGCTCCGGTGCCGTCGCTAGAGTCCCTGGCCACGGAGCGCAAGCCCGCGCCCGAATCAGGCGAAACGAGAGGAAAACAGGCCATGCAGGAAACCCGCGCCATTCCCGGATACACCTTCGGCACCAGCGCGATCGCGCGTTCCCCGGTGACGCTCGGCGACTTCGAACTGATGAAGAAGAGCATCCTGTTCGACGACGGGGACGTCAAGTATCTGCGCCTTTCGCGCGGCATCGTGGAAGACCAGGTCGAGGCGATCCTCGACGTGTGGTACGGCTTCGTCGCTTCGCAGCCGCACCTGCTGGCGTCCTTCACCGGCAGCGGCGACGGCAAGCCGCTGGGCGATTACCTCGGCGCCGTGCGCCGGCGCTTCGGGCAGTGGATCCTCGACACCGCCGACGCCGAATACGACCAGCGCTGGCTCGACTACCAGCACGAGATCGGCCTGCGCCACCACCGCGCGAAGAAGAACCGCACCGACGGCGCCGCTTCCACCGCCATCGTGCCGTTCCGCGACCTGTTTGCGCTGATCTACCCGGTGACCTTCACGCTCAAGCCGTTCCTCACCGGCAAGGGGCACACCGCCGAGGAGGTGGAGAAGATGTACGCTGCATGGCTGAAGTCGTGCCTGCTGCAGATGACGCTGTGGACCTACCCGTACGTCAAGGAAGGAGATTTCTGATGAAACCCGAAGCGGCTCCCGAGTGGCGCACCAGCGCCTGGCTGAACACGCCCGAGCCGCTGAGCCTCGGCCATTTCCGCGGGCGCGTGGTACTGCTGCACGCCTTCCAGATGCTGTGCCCGGGCTGCGTGGCGCACGGCATTCCGCAGGCGCAGCGCGTGGCGAAGCTGTTCGAGGGCGCGCCGCTGGCGGTGGTCGGCCTGCACACGGTGTTCGAGCATCACGCGGCGATGGGGCCGGAATCGCTGCGCGCGTTCCTGTACGAGTACCGCGTGGCGTTTCCGGTCGGCATCGACGCGCCCGGCCCGGCCGGCGATCCGATTCCCTGCACCATGCGTGCGTACGCCATGCAGGGCACGCCCACCACCATCCTGATCGACGCGCAGGGACGGCTGCGCCGCCAGGTGTTCGGCCAGCATGACGACCTGCTGCTCGGCGCGGAGCTGGGCACGCTGCTGGCGGAACTGGAACAGCAGCGCCTCGACAAGGGGGCGTCCGCAACGTCCGCGGCGGAGTCTTGCGCCGACGGCCGCTGCGAGGTGGGTGCCGCGGCGGAGCGGCATCCGCTTCCGTAACCGCCGGCGGATTCAGTAGTCGAGCTTCGGATACCAGTCCGTGCCACGGCCTTCCGGCGTGCAATCCAGGATGGTCCACAGCGGCATCAGGTCCGGCGCGCCGCGCGGATCCTGGCCGGGGTCGGCGCTCTCGAAGCCCATTTCGCCGCTCCAGAAGTGGCGGATCGTGCCGTCGCGGCGGGTGAACACGTTGAAGGCGGCCTGGTCGCCGTCGCCGCCGTCCGCGTCGACGGCGAAGTAGTCGCGACTGTAGGCGCCGTCGACATCCGAGTACAGCTGCAGGTCGCGCCAGCCACGTTCGTTCTTGAACGCGACCAGGCGCTCGATCGGCGAACGCGCCACCACGGCCAGCGCCACGCGCTGGGCCACGTCGCGTGCCTCGCCGTCCCACGCGCTCAGCAGCGAGGTGCACATCGGGCAGGGCCGCGCGCGCTGCGGCCCGAACATGTAGCTGTAGACCACCAGGGTCTGGCGGTCGCCGAACAGGCCGGCGAAGTCGACCGGCCCGTGTTCGCCGCGGAAGCGGTAGTTGCCGGTCACCTCGCCGCCGGGCGGCAGTGCGCGACGCAACTCGGCGACGCGTTCGATGTGCCGGCGCAGCTCGATTTCCTCGGCCAGCAACGCGGTGCGCGCGCGGCGGTAGCCGTCACTCTCGTTGGGAAAGCGCATGGGGCTGCGCGCAGCGAGCTCGGCGGCGGGCGCGAGGGTGGGTGCAGGGCTCATCACGATTCTCCTGGGATAGGGACTACCTGGATGACGAACAGGCGCCGGCGAATTCGACATCGCGCGGTGGCGCTGCTGACACGAGGCTGTCAGCAGCACCACGCCAGAGTGCGGGCACCTTCCGTCATCGAGTTCGCCCATGTCATCCACCGGCCTCACCCTGTACGCCAGCCGCGCCGGCTTCGGCTTGCCCGACACCAGCCCGTTCGTGCTCAAGACGGAGGTGCAGCTGAAGATGGCCGGCGTGGCCTATGAGCGCGCCTCGGCGATCCCGCCGCAGGCGCCGATCGGCAAACTGCCTTTCATCGACGACCATGGCGAGGTGGTCAGCGACTCCACCGTCATCCGCGCGCACGTCGAGCGCAAGTACGGCGTGGACCTGGATGCCGGGCTGGATGCGCAGCAGCGCGCGCAGGCCTGGGCGATCGAGCGCCTGCTGGAGGATCACCTCTATTTCGCGATGCTCTGGTTCCGCTGGATCGACCCGGACAACTTCACCAGAGGGCCGGCGCACTTCGCCGATACTGCGCCGGAAGCCGAACGCGCGGCGTTACGCCAGCAGATGCAGGCGCGCAAGGCTGCCGATCTGCATGCGCAGGGACTGGGCCGACATGCGCCGGCACGGATCGCCGAACTGGGTACGCGCTCGATCGACGCGCTGGCGCTGTTGATCGGCGACCGACCCTTCCTGATGGGTAACGAACTCAGCGCCGTGGACGCCACTGCCTTCGGCATGCTCGCCTGCACCGTCACGCCGTTCTTCGACACGCCGCTGCGTCGAGCGGTGGAGGCGCGGCCGAACCTGGTGGCCTACGTCGCGCGGATGATGCAGCGCTTCTACCCCGAACAGGCCTGGGGCTGAGCGCAGTCCGCGACGTGCCGTTCAGCCCGGCGCGGGCCGGTTCCGGCGCACCCGCTGCGCCACCGGCACCAGCGCCAGCAGCGCCACCACCGCGAAACCGGCGCCGGCGAGGAAGGTGGCGTGCGAGCCGAACGCATCCCACAACTCGCCGGCCACCACGCTGGCCGCCAGCAGGGCCAACCCGCTCACCAGGTTGAACATGCCGAACGCGGTGCCGCGCAGGTCGGCTGGCGCGGCGTCGGCGACCAGCGCGGCCAGCAGGCCCTGGGTCATGCCCATGTGCAGGCCCCACAACATCACGCCCAACGCCAACCCGGCCAGCCCGCCGACCAGGGCCAGCGCCAGGTCCGACAGCACCAGCACCAGCACGCCCAGTCCGAGCAGCGCGCCGCGGTCGAAGCGGTCGGCCAGCACGCCGACCGGGTAGGACGCCAGTGCATACACCACGTTCATCACCACCAGCACCAGCGGGATCAGCACCAGCCCCAGTCCCAGTTCCTGCGCGCGCAGCACCAGGAAGGCCTCGCTGAAACGGGCCAGGGTGAACACGGCGGCAATCGCCACCACGCCCCAGTACAGCGGCGGCAGGCGCGCCAGCTCGGCGCGTGACAGCGGCGAGCGGGGCCGCTTGCCTTCGCCGCTGTCCGCCACGTCGTGCACGCCGAACACCACCAGGGCGAACGCCGCGAAGCCCGGCAGCACCGCGAACCAGAACACCAGCCGGATGTTGTCGGCGGCGAGCCACATCAGCGCGATCGCCAGCGCGGGGCCGAGAAACGCGCCCACCGTGTCGAGCGACTGGCGCAGGCCGAACGAGGCGCCGCGCAGCTCGGCGGGCGCCAGGTCGGCGATCAACGCATCGCGCGGCGCGCCGCGGATACCCTTGCCGATGCGGTCCACGAAACGCGCGCCGACCACCCAACCGAGCGTGCCCGCCAGCGGGAACACCGGCTTGGTGATCGCGGCCAGGCCGTAGCCGATCGCCACCAGCAGCTTGCGCCGGCCCAGCCAGTCCGACAACGCGCCGGAGAACACCTTGGTGATCGCCGCGGTGGCCTCGGCGACGCCCTCGATGAAGCCCACCGCCAGCGCCGAGGCGCCAAGCACGCTGACCAGGTACACCGGCAGCAGCGCATGGATCATCTCCGAGGAGGTATCCATCAGCAGCGAGACCATGCCCAGCGCCCAGATGCCGGCCGGGATCCGTCGCAGCATCGAAGGCGTTTTCGCCGCAGTGCTGCCGGAGGCTTGCGTGGGCTGGTTCATGCGGGCTTTCCGGGATGGCATGGTCAGGCCGCGCGGCGGCCGGGCAGGGGGCAGGCGAGATCGTAACCGCGCCTGTCGCTATCGGGGGTGATCGTCATCGCGCCGCCAAGTCGCATATGCGTGTCTTGCAGTTGTCGGCGTCTGTGCATTGACGCTGATCCGGGAATGGTCGGTGTCATGCATGGCGGCGGGCCGCGTGGTGGTGCGCGCGGAGGTGGCGGCGGGACGCCCGCATCGAGGCTGGCCACAGCGAGCGCAGACTGCCTCTTTACCGCCCGATGCACCAGCGCCCGCTCGGGTCGCTGCGGCCTTCCCGCGCCAGTTACACCCGCACTTTGGCGTCGGTAACTCATACACCCTCAAAAGTGTCGGATAACACCGCTGCCGGTACCCGCATCGATGGCGGCGCTGCCGCGCAAGGGGCTGATCCGTTTCGGGAATCGTCGGCTTGTGCGGCCAGGATCGGCGCCGCATACTCGGCGCAACACCCCACTATTGGGGTCTACTTAGCGTTAGGGCGCTATGGCAACTATCAGACTCTTGATTTTGCTTGCATTAGGTACCGTGACTACTGCTTGTTCAACTGCCGCCAAGACTGTTGAGGTTGATAGACCATGGTCTCAGCACTGCTCAGCAGTGGGCATTCCTACCCGCGGCCTGGAAGAGGCTACCTGGTTGGCAGATTCGGCAGTTCGATGTGAGGCCAAAGATGCCTGCGTTATTGCTTGTAGTCGCTCTGGCTGCGCCGACGGGATTGCTGGTGGTTGTGCTCACGTATGCTCTCGTGGCCTGCCCGAGGATCTTGCCAAGAGGGCGGACTACTGGGCACAACAGTCGTGTCGTAGGCGCCCTAACTAATCCTTAGGAGACTTCCGATCAACCTTGGGCGCGTGACACTTTTGCCCCAGGCTTTCGGGCCGCTGCCGGTCATGGTGTTGTCCTTCGATCGCGCGTGGTACGTGCCGATGCGGTGCGGTGGCAACGGACGCCAGACTGCATTTCCTTAGACGGTCTTGTGGGGTCGATGCTGCCGACCCGGACCAGGGTATAAACCGCACCCGGCGACCTCATTCGTTCATCGGACTGGCCGGCGTGCGGGGATCGGCCGCAACGCGGGATGGACGTCCAAATAGTTAGTCAGGTTCTCGCCGGGTCGGTCTGACCCGTTGTCTACCGCGTCGCACGGACGGTGAATCGAATCCTTCTCAAGCGGCTTGCGCCGTGTTCGTCTGTTGATGCCTCGGATGCTGCAGGCAGGCGTGCGGGTCGTAGTCGACGTCGCGCACCAGCATCGCCCACGCCTGCCGCGCATGCTTGTTGGCGATCGCCACCAGCACCTTGCCGAACGGCATCCGCCGATCCAGCGTGCGTATCCACAACTGTTCCGGTGTGGCCTTCTCGGTCGCCACCGCCTTGGCCCGCTGCAGGCTGCTGCGCGCACCCTGGATCAGCAGCGTGCGAAGGTAGGCGTCGCCACGACAGCTGATCGTGCCCAGCCGCGCTCGACCGCCGCTGGAGTGCTGCATCGGCACCAGACCCAGCCAGGCGGCCAGCTGCCGGCCGTTGCGAAAGTCGGTCGCGGCACCCAGCGTCGCCACCACCGCGTCGGCGGTGATCGGCCCGATGCCCACGATCGAGCGCAGCCGGATACAGCGTGCATCCTGTCGCGCGTGCGTGTCGATGCGGGCATCGCACGCATCGATGCGCTCGCGCAATTGCGCCCAGTGGGCGGCCAGGTCGCGCAGCAGCTCGCGAAACTCGCCGGGCAACCCATCATGCGCATCCAGGTCAGCCAGCACCCGGCGCAGTGCCAGATCGCTCGTGGCCACCACGATGCCGAACTCCGCCAGCAGCCCACGCAACCGGTTGCCGATGGCCAGGCTCTCGGCCTTGTAACCCTCGCGTACCCGGTGCCACGTCAGCCGCGCCTGCTGCTCCACCGACTTCACCGGCACGAAGCGCATGTTGCCCTGCCGGGCGGCGGTGGCGATCGCCTCGGCGTCGTTGCGGTCGTTCTTGGTGGTGCGGCTCTTGCGGAACGGGCCGACGAACTGCGCGGCGATCACCTTCGGCTGCAGCCCGAGCGCGAGGCAGCGGCGCGCCCAATGGTGCGCTCCGCTGCACGCTTCCATCGCCACCACGGTGCCGGCCGGTTGTTGGCCGAGCCACGCAGCAAAGGCTTCGCGCCTCAGTTCGTGCCACCGCAGCACACGCCCGGCGGCATCCATCTCGCACACCGAAAATACCCGCTTCGCCAGGTCCACACCCAGGGTTATAGTGCTCATGGAGACTTCCTCCTCTGCTGACGGTTGTGTCGCAACACCATCATGGCCCTCGAGGCCGAAAGGGGAGGAAGTCTCTTTTTACTCATTCAAGCCGAAGCGATAGTTCCTCCGCTTTAGTGGACACCCTGAACTAACATTTCAGGAGTGCCCCATGCCCAAGCCAGGCCCGCGAACCACCACCCGCTACAGCGACGCATTCAAGGCCACTGCCGTGCGCTTGAGTTC
>JANJTA010000029.1 GCA_024711345.1 Rhodanobacter sp.
TTCTGGACCTTCGGCGGCACCGTGCCGGGCAGCTTCATCCGGGTGCGCCAGGGCGACACGGTGGAGTTCCACCTGAAGAACGCGCCGGACAGCAAGATGCCGCACAACATCGACCTGCACGGGGTGACCGGTCCGGGCGGCGGCGCGGCGTCGAGCTTCACCGCACCGGGGCATGCCTCGCAGTTCACCTTCAAGGCGTTGAACCAGGGCATCTACGTGTACCACTGCGCCACCGCGCCGGTGGGCATGCACATCGCCAACGGCATGTACGGGCTGATCCTGGTCGAGCCGCCGGAGGGGTTGCCGAAGGTCGACCACGAGTACTACGTGATGCAGGGCGACTTCTACACCACCGGCAAGTACCGGCAGAAGGGCCTGCAGCCGTTCGACATGGAGAAGGCGATCGACGAGCACCCGACCTACGTGCTGTTCAACGGCAAGGAAGGCGCGCTCACCGGCGACAACGCGCTGACCGCCAAGACCAACGAGACGGTGCGCCTGTTCGTGGGCAACGGCGGGCCGAACCTGGTGTCGAGCTTCCATGTGATCGGCGAGATCTTCGACAAGGTGCAGCCGGAGGGCGGCACGGTGGCGCAGCACAACGTGCAGACCACGCTGATCCCGGCCGGCGGCGCGGCGACGGTGGAGTTCCACACCGACGTCCCTGGCAGCTACGTGCTGGTCGACCACTCGATCTTCCGCGCATTCAACAAGGGAGCGCTGGGTATCCTCAAGGTGGACGGCCCGGAGGACAAGACGATCTACTCGGGCAAGGAGGTCGACTACGTCTACCTGGGCGACCGCTCGGAGCCGAACCTGCAGGCGGTGACCACGGCGGCGAAGGCGCATGCGGCCGGCACGCTGACCAAGGACGAACAGATCGCCGCGGGCAAGCAGCTGTTCACCGGCACCTGCTCGGTGTGCCACCAGGCGAACGGCGAAGGCCTGCCGAACGTGTTCCCGCCGCTGGCCAAGTCGGACTACCTGGCCGCCGACCCGAAGCGGGCGATCGGGGTGGTACTGCACGGCCTGCAGGGCAAGGTCACGGTGAACGGCCACGAGTACGACTCGGTGATGCCGCCGATGAACCAGCTGACCGACGACGAGGTGGCGAACATCCTGACCTACGTGCTGAACAGCTGGGGCAACCCGGGTGGCCAGATCAGCAAGGAAGAGGCGGCCAAGGTGCGTGCAGCGCCGGCACCCGCCACGGCATCGCCGGGACACTGACGTGCGCGCCTGGCTGACACTGGCCCTCGGTCTGATGCTGGCACTGCCGGCAGCGGCGGCGGACTACGCCGCGCTGCCGGGAGGCCGCTTCGCCAGCGTGCTGCCGGCCGACGGCAAGGCGGCGCCGGCGCAGGTCGCGCCGTTCCGCCTGCGCACCGAGCCGGTCACCAACGCCGAGTTCCTGGCCTTCGTGAAGGCCCATCCCGAATGGCGACGCGACCGCGTCGCCAGCATCCTGGCCGACCGGCGCTACCTCAGCCACTGGGCCGGCGCCGAGACGCTGGGCAGCGAGGCGCTGCCGCGGCAGCCGGTGACCCGGGTCAGCTGGTTTGCCGCGCAGGCGTTCTGCGAGAGCGAAGGCGCCCGCCTGCCGAGCTGGTACGAGTGGGAATATGCGGCGGCCGCCGATGCCACCCGCCGCGACGCACGCAGCGACCCGGCCTGGCGCGAGAACCTGCTCTCCTGGTATTCGCGTCCGTCCAACGCGCCGCTGCCCGATGTCGGCGGCGCGCCCAACGCGTATGGCGTGCGCGACATCACCCAGCCGGTGTGGGAATGGGTGGACGACTTCAACGCGTTGCTGGTGGCCAGCGACAGCCGCGACCAGAACGACCCCGACGTGCTGAAGTTCTGCGGCGCCGGTGCGGTCAGCCTGCAGGAGAAGGAGAACTACGCGGTGCTGATGCGCATCGCCATGCTCTCCGCGCTGAAGGCCGCCGACACCACCAACAACATGGGCTTCCGTTGCGCCAAGCCCCAGTGAGGTTCCGCATGAAACGCCTGTTGCCCCTGTTCGCGATGCTCCTGCTGCTCGGCAGCGCCTGGGCCGCCACGCCGCTGCCCGGCGACTCGGTGTACAACCTGTCGGTGCAGCTGACCGACCAGGACGGCCATCGGCAGATGCTGGCCGACCGGCGCGGGCGGCCGCAGCTGGTGACGATGTTCTACACCTCGTGCCAGATGGTCTGCCCGATGATCATCGACAGCCTGCGGCTGACCCGCAACGCGCTGGACCCGGCCACCCGTGCGCGCATCGATCTGCTGGCGGTCAGCTTCGACCCGGCGCGCGACGACGTGGCCACGCTGAAGAGCTATGCGGAGAAGCGCAAGCTGGACCCGCGCATCTGGACCCTGGCGCGCACCGAGCCGGCGCAGGTGCGCCAGCTCTCCGGCGTGCTGGGGCTGCAGTACCGGCAGCTGCCCGACGGCGAGTTCAACCACTCGAGCGAACTGATCCTGCTCGACGCCGACGGCCGCATCGCCGCGCGCACCGCGCGGATCGGCAAGCTCGATCCGGAGTTCGTGCAGGCGATCGGCAAGCTGGTCGCGCCGCCGCACGACTGAGGCGGCGCTCTCCCGTGGCCTGATCCAGGTCAGCGCGGCGCGCAGCGGTCGCGCGCAGACTTCCGGGGTTGGCCTCGGGAGATTGCGCATGGCTGCCTGGTATCCGTGGATCGTGCTGGTGCACCTGGCGTGTGCCATCGTGTTCGTCGGCGCCGTGACGTTCGAGGTGCTGGTGGTCGAGGCGCTGCACCGGAGTTTCGACCCGGCCACCATGCACCGCATCGAACAGTCGATCATGGCGCGCGTGCGCCGCTTCATGCCGGTGGCCGTGGTACTGCTGTTCGCCAGCGGCTTCGTGCTGTTCGACATCCGCTGCGATGGCTTCGCCTGCGTGGGCAGCCGCTTCGGCAACTGGCTGCTGCTGAAGGTGTTGCTGGCGTTCGGCGTGCTCGGCGTGTTCGTCAACGCCATGTGGGCGATGCGCAGCGGCAAGATGGACGTCTGCCGCTTCCGGCACACCCATCGCGTGGTGCTGGGCCTGATGGTGGGCATCGTCTTCCTGGCCAAGACCATGTTCTACTTGTAGCCATCCATCCACACACGAGGTGCACGATGTCCCAGGTCACGTTCAAGGGTCAGCCGGTCAGCGTCGACGGCCAGTTTCCGGCGGTGGGTTCGACCGCCCCGGCATTCAGCCTGGTCGGTGCGGACCTGTCCGACGTGGCGCTGTCCGGCTACGCCGGCAAGCGCAAGGTGCTGAACATCTTCCCCAGCGTCGACACCGGCGTGTGCGCTGCCTCGGTGCGCCGCTTCAACGAACTGGCCGCCAAGCTCGACCACACCGTGGTGCTGTGCATCTCGGCCGACCTGCCGTTCGCGCAGGCGCGCTTCTGCGGCGCCGAGGGGCTGGACCGGGTGACCAACCTGTCGCTGATGCGCGGTCGCCAGTTCCTCAACGACTATGGCGTGGCGATCGCCAGCGGGCCGCTGGCTGGGCTGGCTGCGCGCGCGGTGCTGGTGCTGGACGGCCACGACAAGGTGCTGCACGCCGAGCTGGTCAGCGAGATCGGCCACGAACCGGACTACGACGCGGCGCTGAAGGCGCTGGGCTGACGGCGCTCTACGGCCGCCCGACGCCGACGATCGGCACACCGAACGGTTGCGCCTGCGCGTGCAGGCCCAACCCGTACTTCAGGCTGCGGCCGATGCGCTCGGCGTACTCCTGCATCTGCGCGGCGCCGGCCTCGTCCAGTTCCTCCGCCGTGGTCTCGCGCCACAGCTCGAGCCAGCGCTCGAAATGCTCGACGCGGATCGGATGCGGCCGGTGCGCGCCCATCGGGTTGCCGCGGTAGCTGCCTGCACGCAGCGCCACCGAGGCCCAGAACGAAGTCAGCAGGCGCTTGTGCTCGTCCCAGTCGTGCACGGCGGCGTTGAAGATCGGGCCGATCTGGGCGTCGCGCCGCACCTTCTCGTAGAAGCGGTCGACCAGCCGGGCGATGGCTGGTTCGTCCAGAGGCGACGATGGATTCATGCGGGACATGGTGGGTCCGTGCGCGGAACGATGGGTAAATTCGCCGGCAACAAAAACGCATCCGGCCACGAGAGCCGGATGCGTCACTGGTCCGGGAGGTTTACTTGCCCAGGCTCAGCGTGCCCTTCATCAGCGCGGCATGGCCCGGGAAGGTGCAGAAGTAGGCGTACTGTTCGCCGGCCTTCAGCTTGGCCACATCGATCGTGGCGGTATCCGATTCGCCGCCGCCGATCAGCTTGGTGTGCGCGATGATGCGGGCATCGCCCGGCTTCTCGTAGCTGTTGGCGGCGCCGGCCTTCATGCCGTCGGCGATCACGCCGGACTCGTCGGCGCTGTGTGCCAGCACCCAGTTGTGGCCCATCGCGGTGACCGGCAGCTTGCCGGTGTGCTTCAGGGTGACCTTGAAGGTCTTGCAGGTCTTCGGCACGGTAATCGTCTTGGTGTTGAACTGCATGGCGTCGTTGGCCTCGACCGTGGTGGCGCATTCGGCGGCCATCAACGGGGTGGAAAGCAGGCCGAGCAGGGCAAGGGCAATCAGTTTGCGCATGGGTGTCGCTCCTGGAAGGAAGTGGTGACTCGGATGAATTCTGCGATGGTGGCGCACGGCGGGCACTGATCTGCATCATTGCCACGGCGCCTGCCGTCATTCGACACTCTAGCCGTCACCGGCGAACGCCGGAAGGAGGCACGATGACGCATGTCGTTACCGAAAACTGCATCAACTGCAAGCACACCGATTGCGTCGAGGTGTGTCCGGTCGATTGCTTTCACGCGGGACCGAACTTCCTGGTGATCGATCCGGACGAATGCATCGACTGCACGCTGTGCGTGGAGGAGTGCCCGGTGGGCGCGATCTTCCCCGAGCTCGACGTGCCGGCGGGGCAGGAAGTTTTCCTCTCGATCAACGCCGAGCTGGCCAAGGAGTGGCCGGTGCTGACCAGCAAGATCCCCTCGATGGAAGACGCCGACCAGTGGGACGGCGTGCCGAACAAGCTGCCGCTGCTGCAGCGCTGAAGCTCACCCTGTAGGAGCCCGCTCGCGGGCGATGCTTTTACGGATGCTGAAGAGCATCGCCCGCGAGCGGGCTCCTACAAAAGGATCATCACACACGAAGAGGCCGGGCAATGCCCGGCCTCTTCGTGTGTGATGGCGGGACTTATTTCGCCACCACCCGCACCATTTCCAGGCACTTGTTCGAGTAGCCCCACTCGTTGTCGTACCAGCTGACCAGCTTGACGAAGCTGTCGTCCAGCGCGATGCCGGCGTCGGCGTCGAAGATCGAGGTGCGCGCGTCGCCGCGGAAGTCGGTCGCCACCACCTTGTCCTCGGTATAGCCGAGAATGCCCTTCAGCGGGCCTTGCGACTGCGCCTTCATCTCGGCCTTGATTTCCTCGTAGGTCGCCGGCTGCTCCAGCTCCACCGTGAGATCGACCACCGACACGTCGGAGGTGGGCACGCGGAAGCTCATGCCGGTGAGCTTCTTGTTGAGCTCGGGGATCACCTTGCCGACTGCCTTCGCCGCGCCGGTCGAGGATGGAATGATGTTCTCCAGGATGCCGCGGCCGCCGCGCCAATCCTTGTTGCTCGGGCCGTCCACGGTCTTTTGCGTGGCGGTGGCGGCGTGCACGGTGGTCATCAGGCCGCGCTTGATGCCCCACTTGTCGTTCAGCACCTTGGCCACCGGCGCCAGGCAGTTGGTGGTGCAGCTGGCGTTGGAGATGATCGCCTCGCCGGCGTACTTCTTTTCGTTGACGCCGTAGACGAACATCGGCGTGTCGTCCTTGGAGGGCGCCGACAGGATCACCTTCTTGGCGCCGGCGTCGATATGCTTCTGCGCCGCTTCCTTGGTCAGGAACAGGCCGGTGGACTCGATCACCACGTCGGCGTGCACCTCGTTCCACTTCAGGTTGGCCGGGTCGCGCTCCTGGGTCAGGCGGATCTTCTTGCCGTTGACCACCAGCTGGCCGCCCTCGACCTGCACGTCGCCCTCGAAACGGCCGTGCACGGAGTCGTGCTTCAACATGTAGGCCAGGTAGTCCGGTTCCAGCAGGTCGTTGATCGCCACGACCTCGATGTCGTTGCCGAAGTTCTGCACGGCTGCGCGCAGCACGTTGCGACCGATGCGGCCAAAGCCGTTGATGCCGACCTTGATGGTCATGGGGGAACGTCCTCCTGGAGGCGGTGGGATATGACGATGGCGGATGGGCAACCGCGGCTCGCGGCGCCGGTTTCAACCGCGAAATCTTACAATGAATGCGCCCGGATGGCCCGCGCCGGATTGTCGCTATGGCAGACTGCGGCCTTTTGCGCCGGTAGCCATCATGTCCTTGCGTCGTCGTTCGCTGGTCTTCGCGGCCATCCTGCTCGCGGTCGCGCCGGCGACCCACGCCTGGGGGCCGCTCGGTCACCGCGTGGTCGCCGAGCTGGCGCAGCGCCACCTCGGTTCCGCCGCCAGCGCCGAGCTGGAACGCCTGCTGGCGGCGGAGCACACCGCGCAACTGGCCGACATCGCCAACTGGCCCGACCAGCTCCAGAACGATCCTGCGCAGGCTGCGTTGTGGCAGCAGTCACGCAAGCTCCACTACGTCAATTTCCGTGGCGGCCCCGCCTGCAACTACGTGCCGCCGCGCGACTGCCGCGATGGCGCCTGCATCGTGGCGGGGCTGGCGCGCTACGTGGCCATCCTCGGCGACAAGGCGCAAAGCGACGCCGCGCGGCTGGAGGCCCTGAAGTTCGTGGTGCATTTCGCCGGCGACATCCACCAGCCGCTGCATGCCGGCTACCGCGACGACCTCGGCGGCAACCGCTACCAGGTGCAGTTCGAAGGCAAGGGCAGCAACCTGCACCGGGTCTGGGACTCGGGCATGCTGCAGACGCGCGGCCTGGACTGGCAGGCCTATGCGGCGAAACTGGACGCCGAGGGTCCGGCGCCGTTGCCGCCGCCGATCGCGCCGCTGGACGAGCCGTACGCGCAATGGGCGGAGGAATCCTGCCGTGCCACCGCTGCGCCCGGCTTCTATCCGGACGGCCACAAGATTGGCCAGGCCTATGTCGACGCCGAGCTGCCGCTGGCCGAAAACCGACTGCGCCTCGGCGGGCGCCGGCTGGCCGCCCTGCTCAACCTCGCGTTGGCGCCGCGCTGAGGAAACGCCGCCGCGCGCATTGCATACGAATGCAGGGTGATGGCGCGCCGCGCGGCATCTGCTAGCCTCGACGCATGAACCCGAATCCCCTGCGCCGTACCAAGATCGTCGCCACCCTCGGCCCCGCCACCGACGCGCCGGGCATGCTCGAGAAGATCATCGCCGATGGCGTCAACGTGGCCCGCCTGAATCTCTCGCACGGCCAGCCGGACGACCACCGCGCCCGCGCCAGCGCGGTGCGTGCGGCATCGCTCGCCGCCGGACGCGAAGTGGGCATCCTGGCCGACCTGCAGGGGCCGAAGATCCGCATCGAGACGTTCGCCGACGGACCGGTGGAACTCGCCGACGGCGCCTCGTTCGTGCTGGATTGCCGCCCCGACGCGCCGCCCGGCGACGCGACCCGCGTCGGCGTCAGCTACTACGGCCTGCCGCACGACGTGCACCCCGGCGACGTGCTGCTGCTGGACGACGGTCTGGTCGCGCTGACCGTGCAGGAAGTGGCCGGCGCCGAGGTGCGCTGCAAGGTGCTGGTCGGCGGCCGGCTGTCCAACCGCAAGGGGCTCAACCGGCAGGGCGGCGGGCTGTCGGTGACCGCGCTGTCGGACAAGGACAAGGCCGACATCCGGCTGGCCGCCGAGATCGGCGCCGATTTCCTCGCGGTGTCGTTCGTGCGTTCGGCCGACGACATGCACCAGGCCCGCCGCCTGCTGCACGAGGCCGGCGGCAACGCGGCGCTGGTGGCGAAGATCGAGCGCGCCGACGCGATCCCGGTGCTGGGCGAGATCATCGACGCCTCCGAGGTGGTGATGGTGGCGCGCGGCGACCTCGGTGTGGAGATCGGCGACGCCGAATTGCCCGGCCTGCAGAAGAAGATCATCCGCGAGACGACCCAGCGCAACCGCGCGGTGATCACCGCCACGCAGATGCTGCAGTCGATGGTGCGTTCACCGATCCCCACCCGCGCCGAGGTGCTGGACGTGGCCAACGCGGTGATCGACGGCACCGACGCGGTGATGCTGTCGGAGGAAACCGCGGCCGGTGCGCATCCGGACAAGGCGGTGGCGGCGATGACGCGCATCTGCCTCGGCGCCGAGCGCCAGTTCGAGCCGAAGGAGGATCTGGCCAGCGTCAGCCACCACCTGAACCGCACCGACCAGGCGATCGCGCTGGCCGCGATGGTGCTGGCCGGTCAGCTCGGCGTGCGGGCGATCGTGGCGCTGACCGAATCCGGCGCCACCGCGCAGTGGCTGTCGCGCTACCGCAGCGCGGTGCCGATCTACGGCATGTCGCCGTCCGCCGCCGCGCGCCGCCGCATGCAGGTGCTGCGCGACGTGCAGCCGGTGGCGTTCAGCCATGGCGAGAAGCAGAGCATGGCCGCCTCCACCCGCGCCGCGGTGCGACTGCTGTTCGAGCAGGGCAAGCTGGTCGAGGGCGACAGCGTGGTGATCACCTACGGCGACCGCGTCGGCCACGTCGGCGGCACCAACACGCTGAAGCTGCTCTGGGTCGGCCCCGGCGGCACGATCGAGAGTCTGCGCGACTTGTAGCGGCCGTCCGGCGTTGACTGGTGCCGGACAGCAATGCCGCTACACTTCACTCCGTCACACCTCGCCCAGGAGATCGCCATGAAATCCGTGACCCGACTGCTTCGTCAGGGCTTGCCGCTGGCATTGGCGCTGGGCCTCGTCGCGCCGGCCTCGGCGCAGATGCGCAGGATCGACCAGCAGGACCTGTACCGCTACTGGATCCTGCTCAACACGCAAGTGAAGATGGACGTGCCCAACAGCGGGCTCAACCTGGACCAGCCCGGCTGCGCGGCGGTGACCTACACGATTGGTTCCGACGGCGTGCCGATGAACGTGCAGGTGGCCAAGCTGGTGCCCAAGAGCGACCTCGGCCCGGCGGCGCGCAGCGCGGTCTCCAATTTCCGCTATGGCCCGTCGCTGACCAACCGCATCGGCGAGCCGGTCGCCACCTACTACGTGGTGCCGTTCAACGCACCCAAGGACCCGGCCCAGCGCCAGCACCTGCTGGACCAGTGCAAGCTGCCCGGTTACGTCCCCTGAGTCGGCCCCGCGGCCGGCCCGGTCCGGCCGCTGCTGGCGCTTGCCGCCGCCGATCTGGCCTATAATCGCCGTTTTGAACGCGCCGCTTCGGCCCCGAGGCGGCTTCAACCATGTGCAGGCAGGCTACGCCCCGGCACCACGGAGTCGTCATGAGTATTGAAGATCTCGAAAGCATCGCCCTGGCGATGGTCGCGCCCGGCAAGGGCATCATCGCCATCGACGAGTCGACCAACACCATCAGGAAGCGCTTCGAGGCCGTCGGCATCGAGAACACCGAGGAAAACCGCCGCGCCTACCGCGAGCTGCTGCTGACCACGCCGGGCCTGAACGAGCACATCTCAGGCGCGATCCTGTACGACGAGACGATCCGCCAGAAGACGAAGGACGGCGTGCCGTTCACCGAGGTGATGAAGAAGAACGGCATCATCCCCGGCATCAAGGTCGACAAGGGCCCGCAGCCGCTGGCCGGCTTCCCCGGCGACGTGGTCACCGAGGGCCTCGACGGCCTGCGCGAGCGCTTGCAGGAATACGTGAAGCTGGGCGCCCAGTTCGCCAAGTGGCGCGCGGTCATCAACATCTCCGAGGAAAATCCCAGCTCCACCGCGATCGAGGCGAACTGCCACGTGCTGGCCCGCTACGCCGCCCTGTGCCAGGAAGCCGGTCTGGTGCCGATGGTCGAGCCGGAGGTGATCATGGACGGCGACCACACCATCGAGGTCAGCTACGAAGTGCATGAAGCCGTGCTGCGCAGTCTGTTCAACGCGCTGTACGAGCAGAACGTGATGCTGGAAGGCACCATCCTGAAGGTCAGCATGGTCATTCCGGGCAAGGACTGCAGCGAGCAGGCCGATGTCGAGGAAGTGGCCGAGGCCACCGTGCGCGTGCTGAAGTCCACCGTGCCGGCCTCGCTGCCGGGCATCGTGTTCCTCTCCGGCGGGCAGACCGACCAGCAGTCCACCGCGCACTTGAACGCAATGAACCAGATCGGTCCGCACCCGTGGCCGCTGTCGTTCTCCTACGGCCGCGCGATGCAGCAGGCGGCGCTGAAGCTGTGGTCGAAGGACATGAAGGCGAATTACGCCGAAGCGCAGAAGACCGTGCATGCCCGCGCCCGCGACAACGGTCTGGCCGCGCTGGGGCAGTGGAACGGCTGATCGCCGTCCGGCTACGCTGTCCGCAAGTGAAAGAGGGCGCCCGATGGGCGCCCTCCTTGTTTCGCGCAACCGGTTCCTGGCCCGTATCAGAAACGGTACTCGGCACTTACCGTGTAGATGCGGTTGCCGATGTCCAGTCCTTCCTTGGAGATGCTGTAGTAGTCGAAATTCGCACCGATGCTCCAGCTCTTGTTGATGTCGTAGCCGGTGCCTACGCCCGCATACCAGCCCAGTGACTGCCTGCTGGCCCGCTCGTCGAACGGATAGGCCGGGTCGCTGGACTGCAGCTTGGCGTGCAGCTTCCAGACGAAGGCGCCGCCGCGAGCGGAGACGTACCAGGCGTCGGTCGGGTTGAAATGCCCATTGATGCCTGCGGTCCAGCCATCGCCGGAGAGCTTTGCATAGGTGGTGTTGTCGCGGTAGCTGACGCTGCCGAGGTCGGTGTAACCCGCCTCGAAACCGATGAACTGGGTGCGATAGCCGGCGTTGAGGACGACCGCCGTGCCGTGGTCGCTGCCCAGGTCGTAGTTGTCGAACGTGGCGTGATAGTTCGCGCGTCCGGCACCGAGGTTCACGAAACCGCCGGTGAGATCTTTGGCCTGCACGCTGACAGCACCCAGCGTCGAACCGGCCAGCACGGCCAGCGTCAGTAAAGTCTTCTTCATCGAAATCCCCTGTTTTGGCTTTTGATCTTTTCTGCCGATGTCCTGTGCGCCGCGATGGCGTGACATCAGCCGCCCGTGCTTGGGCGGCGCCTATGGCGCACACAAAAGGAGACGCCTTGAGGGCGTCTCCTTTCTGTAAGCGAACATCCCGACGTGGCGTCGGAATTCACCGCTGACTCAGAAGCGGTATTCCGCGCTGACCGAGACCATGTCGGTGCTGAGGTTCACGTGGTCCTTCTTGGCGTCGTAGTAGTCGTAGTTCAGGCCGACGCTGACGTTGTTGCTGAAGTCGTAACCCACGCCGGCACCGGCGTACCAGCTGGTGTCGTCCAGACCCTTGCGGACCGGGTTGACGTCATTGCTGAGGCCGTGGCCCTTCCAGCCGTAGAGACCGGTGCGCGCGCTGACGTACCAGTTCGGGCTGACGTTGAAGTGGCCGTTGACGCCGGCAGTCCAGCCGTGCAGCTGCGACTTGCCGCGGTCGACGACCGGCTGGCTGTTGAAGATGTTCTTCGGGTGGATGTTGCCCAGGTCGTTGTAGCCCACCTCGGCGCCCAGCGCGATCGACGGGTTCACCGCCCAGCGGTAGCCGCCATTGAGGCCGTAGCCGGTGGTGCTGTCGTCGTACGGGCCATGGTTCAGCGAGGCCTGGCCGACGTTGCCGTTGATGAACCAGCCGCCCTTGTCGGTGGACGCGCTTTGCGCGAACACGGCGGGAACGGCCAGCAGGCCGGCGGAAGCGAAGGCGAGGGCAAGCAGGGTCTTGTTCGTTTTCATGGAGCTTCTCCAATTGTTGTCGTGGCAGTCGGCCCTGAGGGGGAATGGCCGCTGCTGGTGGCACGCCGTCCATTCGGGCGGCGTGCCTGGTTTCTTAGATGGGTTGCGGCCCGGAAGATTCAATACCGATTAGTTCAGTATTAAGCCTGAGTTAATTCGGCACCGGGCTCAGAAGCGGTATTCCGCGGTCAGCGACGCCGTATCGGAGCTCAACTTGATGTGGTCCTTGTCCGCCCGGTAGTAGTCGTACGACAGACCCAGGCCGAAGTGCTCGCTGAAGTCGTAGCCGGTACCCACGCCGGCGTACCAGTCGACCTTGTCCAGATGGTGCCGGTTGATGTCCTGGTTGGCGTAGCCGTGCCCGCGCCAGCCGTATACGCCGGTGCGGCCGCTGAGGTAGAGGCCACGCCACACGTTGATCTTGCCGTTGACGCCGGCAGTCCAGCCGCGCAGGGCCTGGCGCTGCGAGGTCAGGTTGACGTCGTTGCTGTTGAACGCGTTCTTCAGCCTGAAATTGCCCAGGTCGTTGTAGCCGACCTCCACGCCGAGGCCCAGATCCGGGCCCACCTTCCAGCGGTAGCCGCCATTGAGTGCGTAGGTGGTCGGGTGGTCGTCATACGGGCCCACGCGCATGTGGGCCTGGCCGACGCTGCCGTTGATGAACCAGTTACCGCTGCCGATCGGCTGCGACGGCTGGAAGTTGCCGCCGGCGGGTGGCACGGTCTGGCTGTCCTGGGCAAACGCCGGCAGGGCGCACAGCGTGGCAGAGGCGAGGGCGACGGCGAACAGAGTCTTCTTCATGGGGTACTCCTCTTTTTTGGACCGGGCCGGCGCCATGGACGAGGCGCGGCCGGGCGGCGCTGGGGATGGCGCTGCGGGGCGTAGTGATAGTGGGCCGCGGCTGAAGCTCGTCGAACCGTATGGTGGCGGATTAAGCGCCGATTAATTCCGCGGCCACGGGCGACAGCCGACGGCCGGATCGGCGACAATGGCGCTTTTGCACCGTCCGGAGACCGCCCGATGACCACCCGCCGCGAACTTGCCAATGCCGTGCGCGCCCTTGCCATGGACGCCGTGGAGGCGGCCAAGTCCGGTCATCCGGGCATGCCGATGGGCATGGCCGACCTCGCCGAGGTGTTGTGGAACGACTTCCTCAAGTTCAACCCGGCCAATCCGAAGTGGCCCAACCGCGACCGCTTCGTGCTGTCCAACGGCCATGGCTCGATGCTGCAGTACGCACTGCTGCACCTGACCGGCTTCGACCTGCCGATGGAACAGCTGAAGCGCTTCCGCCAGCTGCATTCGAAGACCGCCGGCCATCCCGAAGCCAGCGAGACGCCGGGAGTGGAAACCACCACCGGCCCGCTCGGCCAGGGCCTCGCCAACGCGGTCGGCTTCGCGCTGGCCGAGAAGGTGCTGGCAGCGCACTTCAACCGTCCGGGCCACGCCGTGGTCGACCACCACACCTACGTGTTCCTCGGCGACGGCTGCCTGATGGAAGGCATCTCGCACGAAGTGGCCTCGCTGGCCGGCACCTGGGGCCTGGGCAAGCTGGTGGCGATCTACGACGACAACGGCATTTCGATCGACGGCGAGGTGCACGGCTGGTTCACCGACGACACCCCGGCACGCTTCGAGGCCTACGGCTGGAACGTGATCCGCGGCGTGGACGGGCATGATGCCGAGGCGATCAAGCAGGCGATCGCCAGGGCCACCGCGCAGCACGACAAGCCCACCCTGATCTGCGCCAAGACCATCATCGGCTTCGGCGCGCCGAACAAGCAGGGCAAGGAGGAAAGCCACGGCGCCGCGCTGGGCAAGGACGAGATCGCCGCCGCCCGCGCGCAGCTCGGTTGGCACCATGCGCCGTTCGAGATCCCGGCCGAGATCTATGCCGGCTGGGATCACAAGGCCAGGGGCGCCGCCGCCGAACAGGCCTGGAACGACGCCTTCGCGAAGTACGCCGCCGCCCATCCGCAACTGGCCGCCGAGTTCGAGCGCCGCATGCGCGGCGAACTGCCGGCCGAGTGGGCCGCGAAGTCGCAGGCGTTCATCGACAAGCTGCAGGCCGACGGTCCCGAAGTGGCTTCGCGTAAGGCCTCGCAGATGAGCATCGAGGCGTTCGCGCCGCTGCTGCCGGAGCTGATCGGCGGTTCGGCCGATCTGGCCGGCTCCAACCTCACCAAGTGGAAGGGCAGTCTCGACGCCGGCAACGGCAACAGCGCCGACGGCAAGGGCAACTACGTCTACTACGGCGTGCGCGAGTTCGGCATGACCGCGATCGCCAACGGCCTGGCGCTGCACGGCGGCTTCATTCCGTATGACGCCACCTTCCTGGTGTTCTCCGACTACGCGCGCAACGCGGTGCGCATGAGCGCGCTGATCCCGGCGCATGCCATCCACGTCTACACCCACGACTCGATCGGCCTGGGCGAGGACGGCCCGACCCACCAGCCGGTGGAGCACATGGCCAGCCTGCGCTACATCCCGAACAACCAGCTGTGGCGCCCGTGCGATGCGGTGGAGTCGGCGGTGTCGTGGAAGGCGGCGATCGAGCGCAAGGGCCACCCGGCCTGCCTGGTGTTCTCGCGGCAGAACCTCAAGCACCAGCAGCGCAGTGCGCAACAGGTGGCCGACATCGCGCGCGGCGGTTACGTGCTGTCCGATCCGCTGGACACCAAGTTCCAGGCGATCCTGATCGCCACCGGCTCGGAAGTGGAGCTGGCGATGGAAGCCTCGCGGGCACTGGCGCAGCAGGGCGTGGCGGTGCGCGTGGTGTCGATGCCGTGCACCGAAGTGTTCGACGCGCAGCCGCTGGAATACCGCGAGGGCGTGCTCCCCGGTTGGTGCCGCGCGCGCGTGGCGGTGGAGGCGGCCAGCGCCGACTTCTGGCGCAAGTACGTGGGCCTGGATGGCGACGTGGTCGGCATGACCACCTTCGGCGCCTCGGCGCCGGCGCCGCAGCTGTTCGAGCACTTCGGCTTCACCGTGGCGCACGTGGTCGATGCGGTGAAGCGCGTCGTCAACTAAGGCTCCTCGCGGTCACCTCCCGGTGATCGCGGGAATGCCTATGCGAGCGCCTCATTCGGTAGGGCGGGCACTGCCCGCCGCTCTGCCTCATCCAGCGACCGAAACAAAAGCCGGCGGACCGTGTCCGCCCTACGCAGCAGGCGTCGGTGCGAGCAGCAGGGCGGCGAGTTCGTCGGGCGTCGCCGCCACGGCATGGGCGCCGGCCTGCTCCAGTTCCGCGCGGCCGCCGAAGCCCCACAGCACGCCGAAACCGCGCACCCGGTTGGCCACCGCGCCATCGATGTCGAAGTGGCGGTCGCCGATCATTACCGCATCGGTCGGGTCGCTGCCGAAGTCGGCCAGCGCGTGGCCGATCATCGCGGCCTTCTCGCTGTGGGCGCTGCCCGGGTGCGGACCGTACAGACGCTCGAAGGCCGCGCCGAACGGAAGGTGTTCGACGATCGGCGTGGCATGGCGATGCGGCTTGCTGGTGACCACGGCGAGCCGGTGGCCCGAGCGGCGCAGCCGCCCGATCAGTGCCTCGATGCCCGGATAGACCGCGTGCTCGCGCCAGCCGTGCGTATCGAAGCGCTCGTGGTAGTACGCCACCGCGGCCTCGATGCGTTCGGAATCGATCAGGGTGCCGTCGAGATCGAACAGGCAGAGCATTACTTCGCGGCTCGTGCCTTCAGCGCCGCCACCGCGGGCAGCTCCTTGCCTTCGAGGAATTCCAGGAACGCGCCGCCGCCGGTGGAGATGTAGGAGACCTGGTCGGCGATGCCGTACTTGTCGACCGCGGCCAGCGTATCGCCGCCGCCGGCGATGGAGAACGCGTTCGACGCGGCGATCGCGCGTGCCAGCGTCTCGGTGCCCTTGCCGAACGCGTCGAACTCGAACACGCCGACCGGGCCGTTCCACACCACCGTGCCGGCCCTGGCGATCAGCTCGGCGTAGATCTCGGCGGTCTGCGGGCCGATGTCCAGGATCATCTCGTCTGCACCTACCTGGTCGACCGGCTTCACCGTGGCGGGGGCTTGCGCCGAGAACGTCGGCGCCACCACCACGTCAACCGGCATCGGCACCTCGGCGCCGCGGCGCTTCGCGTCGGCGAGCACCTTCTTCGCCGCGTCGATCAGGTCCGGTTCGACCAGCGAGTTGCCGACCGAGTGGCCCAGCGCGGCAATGAAGGTATTGGCGATGCCGCCGCCGACGATCAGCTGGTCGACCTTGCCGATCAGGTTCTCCAGCAGGGTCAGCTTGGTGGAGACCTTGGAGCCGGCCACGATCGCCAGCAGCGGGTGCGCCGGGTGTTCCATCGCCTTGCCCAGCGCATCCAGCTCGGCGCAAAGCAGCGGACCGGCGGCGGCCACCGGCGCGTACCGGATCACGCCGTGGGTGGAGGCTTGCGCGCGATGCGCGGTGCCGAACGCGTCCATCACGAAGATGTCGCACAGCGCGGCGTACTTCTTCGCCAGCGCTTCGTCGTCCTTGCCCTCGCCGACGTTCATGCGGCAGTTTTCCAGCAGCACCACTTCGCCGGCCGCCACCTCGACGCCGCCGACCAGATAATCGGCGACCAGCCGCACCGGCTGGTCCAGCTTGCTGCTCAGCCACAGTGCCACCGGCGCCAGCGAGGAGGCGGCATCGAACTGGCCTTCCTTCGGCCGGCCCAGGTGCGACATCACCATCACCTTCGCGCCAGCGTCACGGGCGGCCCGGATCGTGGGCAGCGCGGCGTCGAGGCGCTGGGTGGAGGTGATCCGGCCGTGGTCGTCGATCGGCACGTTCAGGTCTTCGCGGATCAGCACGCGCTGGTCGCGCAAATCGAGGTCACTCATGCGGATGACGGACACGGCGGCACTCCGGATAATGGTCAGGGGATGGCCCGGCATGGGCGGCGGTAACCGCCTATTTTCAGACCGGTCGGGTGCCGATGCAAACGCGGCGGGCCGGCGACCCGCGTTGCGGCGCGCCATATGCCCGGCCCACACTGTGGCAAACTGCGGTTATCCATCGGGGGTGGCTCATGGCTAGCGGTCTGGTGCTGTACGGCTACTGGCGTTCCAGTGCCGCATATCGCGTGCGCATCGCGCTGAATCTGAAGGGGCTCGACTACGAGACGCGTCCGGTGCACCTGGTGCGCGACGGCGGCGAGCAGCATGCGGCGGACTACCGCGTGCTCAACCCGCAGGAAATGGTGCCCTGCCTGCTCGACGGCGATCGCGCGATCACCCAGTCGCTGGCGATCATGGAATACCTCGACGAGATGCATCCGGAGCTGGAAACGGCCCTGCTGCCGGTCGATGCGCGCGGGCGGGCGCGGGTGCGCGCGCTGGCGCAGGTGGTGGCCTGCGACATCCATCCACTGGGCAATCTGCGCGTGCTGCAGCAGCTGGAGGCCGAATTCGGTGCCAGCGAGGAGCAACGCGCGACGTGGTCGCGGCATTGGATCGGCGCGGGTTTCCAGGCGATCGAGACCATGCTGGGCGACAACGTGGCCACCGGCCGCTATTGCCATGGCGAGGCGCCGAGCATGGCGGACGTCTGCCTGGTCCCGCAGGTCTACAACGCGCTGCGCTGGAAGCTGCCGCTGGAGGACTACCCGACCATCATGCGCATCTACCAGTCGTGCAACGAACTGGAAGCGTTCCGCCGCGCGGCCCCGGAGGCACAGCCGGATGCGCCCTGAGCCGGGCATCGGGAGTAGCGAATAGCGGAAGCGGCGAGTGCGCTCCGCCTTTTGACGATTCCCGATTTCCGGCGCTTCAGAATCCCATCCCGTACGGGTCGTTGCCGGCCATCGCCTCGTCGCTGTTGCCGCCTTCGGCGAGGCGGATCTTCAGCGACAGGCCGTCGCGCGAATCGGACTTGTTGAGCGCCTCTTCCAGTTCCACGCGGCCTTCCTTGTACAGCTTGTACAGCGACTGGTCGAAAGTCTGCATGCCTTCCTGCAGGCTGCGGTCCATCGCTTCCTTGATCTCGTGGATCTGGCCGCGGCGGATCATGTCGCGGATCAGCGGGGTGTTCAGCAGCACCTCGGCGGCCGGGATGCGGCGGCCGTCCTTGCCCAGCACCAGGCGCTGGCTGATCACCGCGCGCAGGTTCAGCGCCAGGTTCATCAGCACGTTCTTGTGCGCCGACTCGGGGAAGAAGTTGAGGATGCGCTCCAGTGTCTGGTCGGCGTTGTTGGAATGCAGCGTAGCCAGGCACAGGTGGCCGGTCTCGGAGAACGAGATCGCCGCCTCCATGGTGTCGGTGTCGCGGATCTCGCCGATCATGATCACGTCCGGCGCCTCGCGCATCGCGTTCTTCAGCGCCTCGTGGTAGCTGTGCGTGTCCAGGCCCACCTCGCGCTGGTTGACGATGGATTTCTTGTGGCGGTGCAGGTATTCGATCGGGTCCTCGATGGTGAGGATGTGGCCGGGCGAATTGGAGTTGCGCTGGTCGAGCATCGCCGCCAGCGTGGTCGACTTGCCCGAACCGGTGGCGCCCACCACCAGGATCAGCCCGCGCGGCTCCATGATCAGATCGCGGAAGATGCTGGGCAGTTGCAGCTGCTCGATCGAGGGGATCTCGCTCTTGATCGCGCGGATCACCATGCCCACTTCGCCGCGCTGCTTGAACACGTTGATGCGGAAGCGGCCGGCCTCCTTCACCGCCAGCGCCATGTTCAGCTCCAGGTCGCGCTCGAACTGCGGCACCTGGCCCTCGTCCATCAGCGAGTAGGCGATCTTCTTGACCATGCCGCCGGGGAGCCCGGTATTGCCCAGCGGATACAGCTTGCCCTCGACCTTGATATTCACCGGGGCGCCGGTGGACAGGAACATGTCCGACGCACCCTTGTCTACCATAAGCTTGAGGAAGTAGCCGATGTCCACGAATGACCCCTGGGTTGGCGAAATGCGCGTTGCAATGATGGATTATGCCCGCCCACAATACGCTGCGACACACCATGAGGAATGTGATGTACATCTTTTCCCCACTGGCCGGATTCCCGCGCCGCACCCGCATCGCGCTGACGGCCCTGATTCTGGGCCTGGCGCTGGCCGGTTGCGCGTCGGCGCCGCCGCCGAATGACTCGATGAACCAGGCCCAGAACCAACTGCAGATGGCGCGCGACGCGGGGGCAGCGGATTACGCGCCGGTCGACCTCGGCTTTGCGCAGGACAAGTTCCAACTGGCGCAGACCGCCATGGCCGAGCGCAAGTACGCCGATGCGGCGAACCTGGCCGAGGAGTCGCGGGCCGACGCCGAACTGGCCCAGGCCAAGGCCCGGCTGGGCGCGGCGCGGGCGCAGATCCAGAGCAAGTTGCGGGAGAACACGCGCCTGCGCCAGCAGGGCGAAAGCGACGCTGCCGCGGCCAGCCAGACGGCGCCACCAGCGCCGCCATCCAGCGCCGCGCCGACCGGCGAGATGCCGGCGCCCTCGGCATCGGTACTGTCCGCGCCGCCGGCCGACGGTTTCCAGACCGTGCCCGACGTGCAGCAACCCGCCGCCGCGACTTCCCAGGGAGGCCAGCCATGAAGCGTTCCACCGCCACTGTGGCCGCGCTGGCACTGGCGCTGGCCATGCTCGGCCCGGCGCACGGCCGCCAGGACGACATCGACATCAACCGCCTGACCAACAGCCTCAACCAGCTCGCCAACGATCCGAGCATGGGCAACTACGCGCAGGCCGAGCAGGCGCGCGCCCGCGACGCGATCAACCGCCTCGCCCAGGCCAGTTCGCGCGAGCGGCCGCACGTGCTGTACCTGGCCGAACGCCGGGTCGACCTGGCCAAGACCGCCGCCCAGCTGCAGGATGCCCAGGTCAAACTCACCCAGCTCGACCGCGAGCACGACCAGATCCTGCTCGACAACAGCCGGCGCGATGCGGAACTGGCCCGGCGTGAACTGGAACGCCAACGCCTGCAGTACCAGCTGGCGCAGGAAGAGGCCGCCCGCTTGCAGGCGCAAGGGCAGGAATACTCGCAGGCGGCCGAGGAGGCGCGGGCCGAGGCCGAGCGGGCCAAGAAGCTGGCGGCGGCACAGAGCAAGGTGGCCAGGGCTGCCAAGCGCCAAGCCGAACTGGCGGCGCAGGCCGCCAAGGCGATGCGCTCGCAGATGGAAGGCGCCGACAAACCCGCCGAGTCGTCGAAACAGCATCCCTGAAGCCCCTCGGCAAGGCGCGCCTTCGCGCCCTGCCGCAGCCTTGGGGCGGGGTCCACCAAGGCCTCGGCTGGCCAATTGTAAAATACTGTTTTGACAGGTTTTTCACCTGTACTCCGCAGTTTCGTCCCACAACGCCGCAGGCCCTTGCGACCCCCCTGGCGGCGGAGTAGGGTCAGAGTCCCATGAGGCATCCAGGCCTTGTGGGCTACTGACCCGAACCATGCGCTTATCCCCCGTTTCCATGCTTCCCCTGCGTCCCGGTCATCCGGCGTGGGCGGCGGGGTGCGTGCGTGCGTTCAACGTTTGCGGGTGCTTCCTGTCGCATCCGCATGCCAACTCGCGAGGAGGTCGGATCATGTTTGAAAACCAGCAGCGCGACGATGTCGAGGCATTGATGAAGGCCGACGCCGAATTCCGGCGCCTGTACCAGCATCACCGCGAACTCGACAGCAAGGTGCACGACGCCGACATCGGCGTATTGCCCATCGACGATGTCACTCTCGCCAGCATGAAGAAGGAGAAACTGCTGGCCAAGGCGCGACTCGAGCGCATGTGGACGGATCGGGCGCACCTTATCCACTGACCCGCTGCTTCACACGCCAATGCGGCCCCGGGCTCTTCCCTGCATGTCGGGAAAGGCGCCGGGGCCGCCGCGTTTGCGGCGGGCGGTCATGGCGAGCGGTTATCATGGCGATCCCGCAGCGGCGGCGTCTTCCGCGGCTGCCCCAGCGACGGAGTCCCCATGACGGTCCACCAGAGTGTCCTCGAACTGATCGGACATACCCCGATGGTGCGCGCGCAGCGCCTGGACACCGGGCCGTGCGCGCTGTTCCTCAAGCTGGAGAGCGCCAACCCCGGCGGCTCGATCAAGGACCGCATCGGCCTGTCGATGATCGAGGGCGCCGAGAAGGACGGCCGCATCCGCCCCGGCGACATCCTGGTCGAGGGCACCGCCGGCAACACCGGCCTGGGCCTGGCGCTGGTGGCGCAGCAGAAGGGCTACCGGCTGATCCTGGTGGTACCGGACAAGATGAGCCGCGAGAAGATCTTCAACCTCAAGGCGATGGGCGCCGAGGTCGTGCTGACCCGCTCCGACGTGGCCAAGGGTCACCCCGAGTACTACCAGGACATGGCCGAGCGGATCGCCCGCGAAACGCCCGGCGCGTACTTCATCAACCAGTTCGGCAACCCCGACAACCCGGCCGCGCACATCGCCAGCACCGGGCCGGAAATCCTCGAACAGATGGATGGCAAGGTGGATGCCGTGGTGGTCGGCTGCGGCTCGTCCGGTACGCTGAGCGGCCTGTCGAAGTTCTTCGCCGAACACTCGCCGCAGACCGAGCTGATCCTGGCCGATCCGGTCGGCTCGATCCTGGCGCAGTACATCAACGAGGGCACGCTCTCGACCAAGTCCGCCAGCTGGATGGTCGAAGGCATCGGCGAGGACTTCCTGCCTTCGATCAGCGACTTCACCCGCGTCAAGAAGGCCTACGCGATTCCCGACAAGGAGAGCTTCCTCACCGCGCGCGAGTTGCTGGCGAAGGAGGGCATCCTGGGCGGCTCGTCCACCGGCACCCTGGTGGCCGCGGCGCTGCGCTACTGCCGCGAGCAGACCAGCCCGAAGCGCGTGGTGACCCTGGTCTGCGACACCGGCAACAAGTACCTGTCCAAGCTGTACAACGATTACTGGATGCTCGACAACGGCTTCATCGAGCGCGAGCAGCACGGCGACCTGCGCGACCTGCTGCTGCGCCCGTTCGCCCAGCGCGACACCGTGGTGGTCGGCCCGAACGAGCTGCTGATCACCGCCTACAACCGCATGAAGCTGTACGACGTGTCGCAGCTGCCGGTGATGGACGGGCGCAAGCTGGTGGGCATCGTCGACGAGTCCGACGTGTTGATGCACGTGCACGCCGACGAGACGCGCTTCCGCGATCCGGTGTCCACCGCGATGATCACCAGCCTGCAGAAGCTCGACGTGCGCTCGCCGGTCGAGTCGCTGCTGCCGGTGTTCGAACGCGGCCACGTGGCGATCGTGGTCGATGGCGACGATTTCCTCGGCCTGATCACCCGTATCGACCTGCTGAACTGGCTGCGCCGCAAGGTCAACTGAACCCTCCCGCGAGGGGTGCGAAAGGCGGCGGTCAGGTGGCTGCCGCATGATCGCGTCCCGGCGACGGGCCGCCGGCCCGCCACCCCACCCAAGGAAACAGCCCCGATGTGCGGAATTGTTGCAGCCGTAGCCCAGCGAGACGTTGCCCCGCTGCTGATCGCCGGCCTGAAGGCGCTCGAATACCGCGGCTACGACTCCTCCGGCGTGGCCGTGCTCGATGGTGGTGAAATCCACCGCGTGCGCGCCAAGGGCAAGGTGCGCGAGATGGAGGCGCTGTACCTGGCCGACCCGCTGCCCGGCGGCACCGGCATCGCGCATACCCGCTGGGCCACCCACGGCGTGCCGAGCGAGGCGAACGCGCACCCGCACATTGCCGGGCGGGTGTCGATCGTGCACAACGGCATCATCGAGAACTACGCCCGCCTGCGCGCCGAGCTGGAGGCCGCCGGCCACGCGTTCACCTCCGACACCGACACCGAGGTGATGGCCGCGCTGATCGACCGCCACCTCGACCAGGGCCTGCACCTGCGCGAGGCGGTGCTGGCCACCGTGCGCGAACTGGAAGGCGCCTACGCCATCGCCGTGCTCAGCCGCGACGAGCCCGGCCGCGTGGTCGGCGCGCGGCGCGGTGCGCCGCTGCTGGTCGGCGTCGGCATCGGCGAGAACTTCCTCGGCTCCGACGCGCAGGCGCTGGTGCAGGTCACCCACCGCATGGTCTACCTGGACGAGGGCGACGTGGTGGAGATCACCCGCGACAGCGTGCAGGTGTACGGCCTGGACGGCACGCCGGTGGAGCGCCCGGTGCACGAGAGCGAGCTGTCCACCGACGCAGTGGAGCGTGGCGAGTACCGCCACTACATGCAGAAGGAGATCTTCGAGCAGCCGCGCGCGGTGGCCGACACGCTGGAGGCGCGCCTGGGCCCGCACGGCGTGCTGCCGAACATCTTCGGCATCGACAGCGACGCGCTGCTGGCGGCCACCCGCGGCCTGCACATCGTCGCCTGCGGCACCAGCTACCACGCCGGCCTGGTGGCCAGGTACTGGATCGAGGAATACGCGCGGCTGCCGGTCAGCGTGGAGGTGGCCAGCGAATATCGCTACCGCGAGACGGTGGTGCCCGAAGGCACGCTGTTCGTGGCCATCTCGCAGTCCGGCGAAACCGCCGACACCCTGGCCGCGATGCGCGAAGCGCGCCGGCGCGGCTACCTCGGCACGCTGGCGATCTGCAACGTGCCCGAATCCTCGGCGGTGCGCGAGGCCGACCTCAAGCTGATGACCCGCGCCGGCCCCGAGATCGGCGTGGCCTCGACCAAGGCCTTCACCACCCAGCTCGCCGCCCTCGCCCTGCTGACGCTGGAGCTGGCCCACCGCCGTGGCCTGGACGAAACGCGTTACGCGGCGTTGTGCGCCGAGCTGGCGCGCCTGCCGCGGGCGATCGAGGAGACGCTGCAGATGGAGCCGGCGATCATCGCGCTGGCCGGCGAGTTCATCCACCGCCAGCACGCGCTGTTCCTCGGCCGCGGCGTGCAGTACCCGGTGGCGCTGGAAGGTGCGCTGAAGCTCAAGGAGATTTCCTACATCCACGCCGAAGCGTATGCCGCCGGCGAACTCAAGCATGGCCCGTTGGCCCTGGTCGACGAGAACATGCCGGTGATCGCGGTGGCGCCGAACGGCCCGCTGCTGGACAAGCTCAAATCCAACCTGCAGGAAGTGCGCGCCCGCGGCGGCCGGCTGATCGTGTTCGCCGACGGCGCCGCCGGCATGGACGACATGGCCGGCACCGGCAGCATGCTGCGCGTGGCCTCCGGCGGCAGCTTCATCGCCCCGGCGGTGTTCACCGTGCCGCTGCAGCTGCTCGCCTACCACGTCGCCGTGCTGCGCGGCACCGACGTCGACCAGCC
>JANJTA010000036.1 GCA_024711345.1 Rhodanobacter sp.
CCCGCGGCAAGCCACGCAAGCTCGCCTTGGGCGCGGCCATGCGCAAGCTGCTCCACATCGCCTGGGGCGTCATCCGTTCCGGCAAACTTTTTGATCCCAAAACCGCACTTGCCTGACGAGAGCCAAGACGGTATCTACGATCAAATGGCTCAGAACTCCAGCTCCTGCGCCGCGCACAGATAGTCGACCAGCGGCGCGACGCGCTTGAACGTGGCCACCGTCCACGGCAGCAGTTCTTCCGAACAGGCCAGCGCTTCATCGAACGCGGTGGTGGCGATGAAATCCTTGCGCTTGAGGTCGTCGATCAGTTCGTGCGCGGGATCGTAGCCGCGCGGCGGGCGTACCAGCGATTCGCCGGTCAGTTGCAACTGCTCGCGGAACGCCTTGCCCTGCGTGGCGCGCTTCCACGCGGCCGGGTTGTCGACCAGGAACTCGCGGATGTGCTTCAGCGCATCGGGTTCCGGGTGCCACATGCCGCCGCCGGCGAAGCAGTCACCGGGCTCGATGTGCAGGTAGAACCCTGGCGCCTGGATCTCGTGCCGGCGCTGGTGGAAGAAGCGCGAACCCTGCCATGACTTGTACGGCAGCTTGTTGTTGGAGTAGCGCGTGTCGCGGTAGATGCGGTACAGCGAGCCGCCGTTCTTGCGCGGGTCGGCGCGGTAGTGCGGGCTGATCTTCGCCAGCGGCGCCTGCAGGTCGGCAATCAGCTGCAGGAACGGCTCGCGCACGTGGCGTTCGTAGTCGTCCTTGTGCGCGTGGAACCAGTCGCGGTTGTTGTTGCGCCCGACGGCGCGCAGGAAGCGGAAGGTGGCGGGGGTGAAGTAGCGCTGGGGCATGGTTGTTGTGGTGGATTGGATGGAATCAGGGGAGTTCGACGCTGGCCGCAAGCTGTTCGCCCCAGGCCTGCAGCTGGTCGAGCAGGGGTAGCTTGTCGCGCGCTTGCGGATCGTGGCGCAGCTCGTCGAGGCGGGCGAAGTAGTCGTCGAGGGTGAGCCCGGTCAGCGGCGTGTGGCGGGTCAGGCGCGCGCGGCGGAAACTTTCCCAGCGCGCATGTTCTTCCTCGTTCAGCGTCTCAGGCCAGTTGCGCGCGCGGTAGCGGAACAGCAGCTCCGGATAGCGCGGGTCGCGGAACGGGAACGCGCGGGTGCCCAGCTCGCGCGGCGGCGTGGCGCGCACCTGGGCCAGCAGGCGCTTGTCCGCGTCGGGCAGGAAGCCGCCGCCGTACAGGGCCAGCTCGGGGTCTTCCGGCGGCGGCAGTTCGGCCGCGCGCTGGAACACGCGGCGCAGTTTCTCGGCGAGTCCGTCGACGGCGTGCAGCGCGTCGCGATGGGCCTGGCAGCGGGCCAGGTCCAGCTGCAGGCGCTGCAGGTCCACGCCCTGCAGCACCGACAGCGGCGCCAGCGCCGGCGCGTGGTTCGCGCGCACGGTGCGCAGCGGGATGCGTTCGACGTCCTCGGGCAGGTCGGCGCGCGCGGTGAAGATGCGGTCGGCGATCTCGTCCTCGTCCAGCGCCAGCCAGGCGGCGGGATCGCTGGCCAGGTCGTACACGATCACCTCGCCGGGGCGGCTCGGGTGCGCGGCCAGCGGCGCGATCACCGCCAGGCAGTGGCGGCTGGCCGGGTAGCGCGAGGAGACGTGCACCAGCGGCGTCATGTTCACCACGTCGAGCAACTCGAACACCTTTTGCTTGCGGCGCAGCGCGTAGTGCCAGTCCCACAGCCGCGGCTGGCGCACCCGGATCAGCCGGGCCAGCTCGATCAGCGCATGGACGTCGGACAGCGCATCGTGGGCGCGTTCCTGGGTCAGCCCGTTCGCGCCGGCCAGGTGTTCCAGCTTGAAGCTGGGCGAACCGTCGTCGCGGGTCGGCCAGACGATGCCCTCCGGCCGCAGCGCCTGGCACATGCGCACCAGGTCGATCAGGTCCCAGCGCGAATTGCCGTTTTCCCACTCGCGGCCGTACGGCTCGTGGAAGTTGCGGTACAGCATCTGGCGGGTGAATTCGTCGTCGAAGCGCAGCGAGTTGTAGCCCACGCCGCAGGTGCCCGGCGCCGCCAGCTGTTCGTGCACGCGGGCGGCGAATTCCGCCTCGTTGACGCCTTCACGCTCGGCCTGCTGCGGGGTGATGCCGGTGATCAGGCAGGCGTCGGGGTGCGGCGGCATCTCCCGCGACGGCTTGCCGTAGAACATCACCGACTCGCCGACGACCTCCAGCTCCAGCGTGGTGCGGATGCCGGCGAACTGCAGCGGGCGGTCGCGCCGCGGGTCGGCGCCGGAGGTCTCGTAGTCGTGCCAGAAAAAGGTTTGCATCGGGCCATGATCGCATGGCCGAAAGCCGCGCCGGCATGGGGCTGATAAACTTCCTCCCACAAGGAGAGCCCATGAACCAAGCCCACGAAGACAACCTGATCTGGATCGATCTGGAGATGACTGGCCTTGACACCGACAGCGATTCCATCCTGGAGATCGCCACGATCGTCACCGACAAGGAACTGAACGTGCTGGCCGAAGGGCCGGTGTTCGCGATACGCCACGAGATCGACCGGCTGGAGTCGATGGACAGCTGGAACTGCAACCAGCACCACAAGTCGGGCCTGTGGCGGCAGGTGCTGATCTCGGAAACCGACCACGCGATGGCCGAGCAGGCCACGGTGGATTTCCTGCGCGCGTGGGTGCCGCCAGGCAAGTCGCCGATGTGCGGCAACTCGATCTGCCAGGACCGCCGCTTCCTGCACCGGCAGATGCCGCGGCTGGAACGCTACTTCCACTACCGCAACCTGGACGTCTCCACGCTCAAGGAGCTGGCCCGGCGCTGGGCGCCGGAGATCGCCAAGAGCGTCGGCAAGGAGTCGGCGCATACCGCACTGTCGGATATTCGCGACTCCATCGCCGAGCTGCACCATTATCGGCGCTACATGGGCGAGCTGGGCGGCCGGGTCGAAGCCTGAGCCGGACTCCGCTTCCGGATACTGACGAGGTCATGGGCATGTCGAACGATTTGTTGGCGCCGGAGCTGGATTGCGCCGGGCGCCGGTTGCGGCTCGACCGCGCACGGGTGGTCGGCATCCTCAACGTCACCCCCGATTCGTTTTCCGACGGCGGCACGCACGACAGCGTGGAAGCGGCCGTGGCGCATGGCCTGCGCCTGGCGGAAGAGGGCGCCGACATGATCGACGTCGGCGGCGAGTCGACCCGCCCCGGCGCGGCCGACGTGCCGGTCGCGGAAGAACTGCGCCGGGTGCTGCCGGTGATCGAGCAGCTGATCGCGCGCACCGCTCTGCCGATCGCGATCGACACCTCCAAGCCGGAGGTGATGCGCGCGGCAGTAGCCGCCGGCGCCGGCATGATCAACGACGTGTATGCCTTGCGCCGCGACGGCGCGATGGAAGCCGCGGCGGAGTTGGGCGTGCCGGTGTGCCTGATGCACATGCAGGGCGAGCCGCGCAGCATGCAGGCCGAACCGCATTACGACGACGTGGTGGGCGAGGTTCACCGCTTCCTCACCGACCGGCTGTTTGCCTGCGAACTGGCCGGCATCGACCGGCGCAAGGTGCTGGTCGACCCGGGCTTCGGCTTCGGCAAGACGCTGCAGCACAACCTGGCGCTGCTTTGCGCGCTGGAGCGTTTCGCCGACCTCGGCAGCGGCGCGTACGTCGGGCTGTCGCGCAAGACCATGATCGGCGAGATGACCGGCAGGGCGGTGCCGGCCGAACGCGCTGCGGGTTCAGTGGCGGCCGCGCTGGTCGCTGTTCAGCGCGGTGCGCGCATGGTGCGGGTGCATGACGTGGCCGCGACCGTCGACGCGCTGGCGGTGTGGCGCGCGGTGCATGCGGTCGATGCCGTGCCGCGGCGCGTCGACCGACCGGTCATGCCGCGCTGGCCGGACGACGACTGAGCCGCCGTTGCCCCTTTCTCCATCCACCACCCGCTCAGGCAGCCCATGACCCAACGCAAATACTTCGGCACCGACGGCATCCGCGGACTGGTCGGGCAATGGCCGATCAGTGCGGATTTCATGCTCAAGCTGGGACGGGCCGTCGGCAGCGTGCTGGCGCGCGACGGAAGCAAGCGGCCGAACGTGCTGATCGGCAAGGACACCCGCATCTCCGGCTACATGTTCGAGGCCGCGCTGGAGGCGGGTCTGGTGGCGGCCGGTGCCGACGTGGGCCTGCTCGGCCCGATGCCGACGCCGGCGGTGGCTTACCTCACCCGCTCGATGCGCGCGCAGACCGGTATCGTGATCAGCGCCTCGCACAACCCCCACCACGACAACGGCATCAAGTTCTTCTCCGCCGACGGCGAGAAATTGTCCGACGAAGTCGAGCTGGCGATCGAGCGGGAAGTCGACGCCGCGTTCGCCACGGTGCCGTCCGAGCGGCTCGGCAAGGCGCGCCGGATCGACGATGCGGTGGCCCGTTACGCGGAGTACTGCAAGTCGACCGTGGCCGAGGATTTCAGCCTGCACGGGTGGCGGCTGGTCGTGGACTGCGCGCACGGCGCGACCTATCAGGTGGCGCCCAAGGTGTTCAGCGAGCTGGGCGCCGAGGTGATTGCCATCGGCGACCGGCCGGACGGCTTCAACATCAATCGCGAGGTCGGCTCGACCCATCCGCAGGCGCTGCAACAGGCAGTGCTGGCACAAGGCGCCGACATCGGCGTCGCGTTCGATGGCGACGGCGACCGCGTGCAGTTGGTCGACCGCAACGGCGTGCTCGCCGACGGCGACGACATCCTCTACCTGCTGGCGCGCAGCTGGCACGGGCAGGGGAAACTCCACGGGCCGGTGGTCGGCACCCTGATGAGCAACTATGGCCTGCAGCTGGCGCTGGCCGGCCTCGGCGTGCCGCTGCTGCGCGCCAACGTCGGCGATCGCTACGTGCTGCAGCAGCTGAAGGAGCAAGGCGGCGTGCTTGGCGGCGAGACCTCCGGCCACATCCTGTGCCTGGACCGCGCCACCACCGGCGACGGGATCATCGCCGCGCTGGCCGTGTTCGAAGCGCTGGCGCGCTCGGGCGAGGACCTGGCGGCCGCGCGGCAGGGCCTGCGGAAAATGCCGCAGGTGATGCTGAACGTGCGCGCTGCTGGCGCCCGCGAGGCGCTGGCCAGCAGCCCGGTGCAACAAACCCTGGCCGAAGTGGAACAGGTGCTGCACGGCCGCGGCCGGGTGGTGCTGCGGGCCTCCGGCACCGAGCCGCTGGTGCGCGTCACCGTCGAGGGCGCCGACCCGGAGGAAGTGCAGCGGTTGGCGGAACAGCTCGCCGGGACGGTAAAATCCGCCGCCGAACGCTCGTGAACCTGTAGTTGTACCGGGTCGCCATGGATTGGCCCGACGTGCCCCGCCTCCTGCGGTGGCGGATGAACCGACCGCACGCCAACCTGGTGACTACAGCCATGAAGAAAGTTCCCACCCTCGACATCCGCCGCTACGACACCGACCGCGACGCCTTCGTCGCCGAGATCGGCGCGGCCTACCGCGAGTTCGGTTTCTGCTGCATCAGCGGCCACGGCATCGCACGCGAGCTGATCGACGGCTCGTACGACGTGTTCCGGCGCTTCTTTGCACTGCCCACCGACACCAAGATGAAGTACCACGTCGCCGGCGCCGGGGGTGCGCGCGGCTACACCCCGTTCAAGGTGGAGACCGCCAAGGACAGCCAGTACGCCGACCTCAAGGAGTTCTGGCACATCGGCCGCGAGATCCCGCGCGATTCGAAATTCGCCGACGTGATGCCGCCGAACCTCTGGCCGGTCGAAGTGCCGGACTTCAAGCAGTACGGCTATGGCCTGTACGAGGCGCTGGACCAGCTCGGCACCCGCGTGCTGCGCGCGCTGGCCCTGCACATCGGCGAGCCGGAGAATTTCTTCGAGGACAAGACCGACGTCGGCAACTCGATCCTGCGGCCGATCCACTACCCGCCGATCACCGACGAGAACGTGCCGAACGTGCGCGCCGGCGCACACGAGGACATCAACTTCATCACCCTGCTGGTCGGTGCCAGTGCGGAAGGCCTGGAAGTGCTCACCCGCGAGGGCGAGTGGCTTCCGATCACCACCGAGGGCGACGCCATCGTGGTGAACATCGGCGACATGCTGCAGCGGCTCTCCAACCACGTGTTCCCGTCCACCACGCACCGCGTGGTCAACCCGAAGAACGCGAACGCGCGCAAGCCGCGCTATTCGGTGCCGTTCTTCCTGCATCCGAACCCGGACGTGGTGCTGGACCCGCTCGAATCGTGCATCACGGCGGACAACCCGCGCCGCTACGACAGCTCGATCACCTCGCACGAGTACCTGCTGCAGCGGCTGCGCGAGATCAAGCTGATCTGAAGCGGAGATGGCCCGGCGTTCGTCTGTCGAACGCCGGGATTCGGGGCGCCCGGTGGGCGTCCCCGCTGTTTCCGCCATCGGTCGAACGCAGTCGCCCGGTAGACATCCGTGCCGTGCCGGTACTACCGGTTATCCAGCGCGTGGGTGTTCTGCAGGTTGCGGCGAATGTCCTGTTCCAGATAGTCGATCCAGCCGTTGTAGTTGCGGTGGATGCTGCGCCGGCTGCCGCTCTCGCGGTACTTCAGGTTGGTGCTGCGCACGTAGGCGAGATGCACCGCGGCGGCGTCATAGGTGATGTGGATGGTGGCGGTGTGTTCGCGAAGATGCAGCGTGCTCAGGATGTCGCCGTCGGCGACGCTGTCCAGCGTCCAGCCGCGGCCTTCGAGCGCGTTGATGATGCCGGCCTTGACCTGGGCCTGGCTGACCCCGGCCGGAACCGCGATCGGCGCGGCGGGTTTCAGCGGCGCCGAAGTGCAGGCAACCAGCGCCAGCGCGGCCAGAAATACGAGCACCGTCCTTTTCAACAGTCGATCCATGTGACTTCCCCTGGGTAATGGTGTAAGTGCGCGTGCATGGCACCGACGGATCATAGCCGACGAGTGCAAGCCGTCGACGGCGACCTGGTTCTCCAGCGATTACGCCATCCAGAAGAACACGGCCGTCATGCGCTTGCTGCCGAGCCCATCCAGCCCCCAGTACGCGCTGGCGCTGTGGATCAGGTTGGCCTTGTAGACCAGCAGGCGGTTGCAGCGGTGCCCCACGCGCACGTCCGCGACGAAGGCGTCGGGCTGCACGAAACGGTTGCCCAGCGCTTCGGCCAGGTTGCGGTGCGGCGGCAGCACGATGTTGCCGCCGAGCTGGCCGCCGGGCATGCGCTGGCGGAAGAAGCTGGTGCCGCAATGTTCGGGTACGTCAGGATTGAGGTACAGCACGGCGGCGTAGCGACACAGATTCGATGAATCGGTGTGCGGTTTGACCGCGCCCTCCACCGCGCCGACCACCTGCACGCAGTTGTGATTGAGGCGGGTACCGGCTTCGCTCTGCTCGACCCACAGCTTCTTCGCGCCAGTGAGCCGACAGACCCTCGCTTCCAGCGCCGCCAGTTCTTCATCCAGCAACGCCGGCATGGCACGCATGCCCGGCCAGACTTCGCCGGTGTGCGGATAACCCATTTCCCAGTCGGTCCGGGCCAGGCATCGCGCGCGCACTTCGTCGGCGTTCGGCAGCACGTCGTCGGCCACCCAGTAGTCGCGGCCCTCGGCGGGCTTGCGATAGGGCAATGGGCGCATCCGGGTCGGAAACAGGGACATGGGATCGGTGGCCGGGGCGAAGTCGTGGTCGTGGAAGACGGTGGCGGTTCTAGACCTGGGTGTTCCGGTAGCGCTTCGATTCGCGCGCCGAAAGCTTCAGGGCCAGCCGGTCCGGCAGCAGTTGCACCAGCGTCTTGATGGCGCGGTTGACCCGGCCCGGGATATGCACCGCGTCGCCGCGCTCGACCGCCGCAATGCCCTGGCGCACGACTTCCTCCGCGCTCAGCCACATGAAGCCGGGCAGCCGGTTCATCTTGTCCCGGGTACCGGTGACGTCGTGGAACTCCGACCAGGTGAAACCCGGGCACAGCGCGCACACGTGCACGCCGGCCGCGTGGTTCTCCAGCGCCAGCGACTGCGAGAACTTGATCAGGTAAGCCTTGCTGGCGGCATACAGGGTGTGTCCGGCCGGCCCGGGCACATGCCCGGCCAGCGAGGCGACGTTGATGATGCGGCCGTGGCCGCGCTGACGCATGCCGGGCAGCAGCCGCCAGGCCAGTTCGGTCGGCGCGGTCAGCAGCACCTGCAGGAAGTCCGCGTGAGTGGTCCAGTCGTTCGCGACGAAGGTGCCAGGCACGCCATAGCCGGCGTTGTTGACCAGCCAGTCCACTGACAGACCACGCCGGTCCAGTTCTTCGCACAGCACCCGTGGCGCCGCCGGATCGGCCAGGTCATGCGGCAGCACGGTGACCTCGGCCGCATGCCGCTCGCGAAGTTCCGCAGCGAGGGCTTCCAGCCGGTCGACGCGGCGCGCGGTCAGCACCAGCCGGTGGCCGAGCGCGGCGAGTCGTCGGGCAAAAGCGGCGCCGATGCCGGAGGAGGCACCGGTAACCAGGCTGAGCGGGCGGGCGACAGTCATGCATGATTCCTTCGAGTGGGTCGTCATTCTTGACCGCAGCGGCGAAGCGGCGCCAGTGGTGCGCCGGTTTGCCGATCCCGGGGACCCTCGGTAAGCTTGCCGTTTGACCGCAGCGGAAGCAGCTCATGCGCAAGAAACTCGTCGCCGGCAACTGGAAAATGCATGGCAGCCGTTCGATGGCCAAGTCCCTGGTAGACGACATTGCTGCGGGTACGCCCGACGGCATCGACGTGGTGGTGTTTCCGCCGTTTCCCTATGTGGCCGAGCTGGCCGGACAGCATGCCGGCTCCCGCGTGGGCGTCGGCGCGCAGGACGTCAGCGAGCACGAGGGGCAGGGTGCGTATACCGGTGAAGTCTCCGCCGCCATGCTGGCGGACGTCGGCGCGCAGTGGGTGCTGGTCGGCCATTCCGAGCGGCGCCAGTACCACGGCGAGAGCGACGATCTGGTGGCGCGCAAGTTTGCCGCAGCCCGCGCCGGCGGCCTGACCCCGATCCTGTGCGTGGGCGAAACCCTCGCGCAGCGCGAGGCCGACGAGACCGAGGCGGTCATCGCGCGGCAACTGCGGGCCGTGCTGGCACTCAGCGGCGTGGCCAGCTTTGACACCGCAGTCATCGCCTACGAACCGGTCTGGGCGATCGGCACCGGGCGCACCGCGAGCCCGCTACAGGCCCAGCAGGTGCATGCCTTCATTCGTAGCCAACTGGAAAAAGAAGATGTTATGATTGCCCGTCTGACCCGACTGCTTTACGGCGGCAGCGTCAAGGCGGCCAATGCCGCGGAATTGTTCGCGCAGGCGGACGTGGATGGAGGGCTGATCGGTGGGGCCTCCCTGGCCGCATCCGACTTCCTTGGAATCTGCGCCGCGGCGCATCAGGCGCCACAGGCTCAATAGAAACCTTATGTTCGTCATTTTCAGCGTGTTCTACATCCTGATCGCCGCGGCGATGATCGTGCTGATCCTGCTGCAGAACGGTGCCGGCGCCGATGCCGGCTCGGGTTTCGGCGGCGGTGCTTCGGCCACGGTGTTCGGCGCGCGTGGTTCGTCCACGTTCCTGACCCGTGCTACTGGCGTGCTGGCTGGCCTGTTTTTCCTGCTCAGCCTTGGCATGGGTATCTACCTGCACGGCAACGGTGCGCCGCATACCAACACGCAGGATCTGGGTGTGATGGCGTCGCTCGCCGAGAAGCCCGCCGCCGACAAGGCGACCCCGGCCAAGCCGGCGGCCGGCACGGAAGTGCCGTCAGCGGTTCCCGCGGCAACCAACAATACCGTTCCGGCCGCACAGCCGGCGGCAACTCCCGCCCCGACCAAGAGTCAGGGCGAGGTGCCGGCAGCCCCCGAGCCGCCGGCCAAACACTGAGCAACACACCTGCCCAGGTGGCGGAACTGGTAGACGCACTACCTTGAGGTGGTAGCGACGCAAGTCGTAGGGGTTCGAGTCCCCTCTTGGGCACCACATTGATGGCTCCGCTGGACATCGCGGGAGCCAGAAAAAACCGCCTTTTGGCGGTTTTTTTTTGTTCGCGACGAGCGGGAAAGGGAAGGCACCGATCCGAGGCGCCAAGCTGGAGCAACGAACGAAGGTGGCAGATCAGCGCGGATATCGCACTACGCTTCCCGTACAGGGAGTGTAGGCGCCGGCCGACATATACGCCGTAATCCGCGTGACACATTACGCCGACCACCAGGGTAGGGCGGCGGTCATGCGGTTGCGGGCCTCTCGCGGCAAGGGGGAATGGGGCCATGGTGACGATTTCGCTGGGGCAGGGGGCTACTGGCGGCTGGCATGTGAGCTCGTGTCCAACACGGCCTTCCCGGGCATTCGGTTTGCGTGGAAATGGCGGGCGTGCGTAACCGACTGACTCGACATGGCCGGGGCGACAGCAGCCGTGCCGCCGTGGCACTGGCATCCTGATCCACCGGCTGATGTCGAAACCCATCGCTGCAGCCTTCTCCGGTGGTCATTCCATGGCGTGCGGGTCGCGCGACGAGCCGCTTGCAAAGGTGTCTCATGCAGCCTAATTTCAGGCAGCCCAACCAAGGAGGGCGTCAAGTGATCAATGTGGTCCTGGTGGACGATCATGAGCTGGTTCGCACCGGCTTCCGAATGATCTTGCAGCAGCAGTCGGACATCCGTGTCGGGGGAGAGGCGGGCAGCGCCGAGGAGGGCCTGCAGCTGATCCGGAGTCTGAAACCCGACATCGCCCTGGTCGACGTGCACATGCCCGGCATGAGCGGGATCGAGCTGACCGAGCGCGTCTGTCGATCGAAGATGTCCACCCACGTCGTCATCGTGACGGTGGTCGATGACGCGCGTTTCCCCAAACGCCTGCTCGACGCCGGCGCGCTCGGCTACCTGACCAAGGGCTGCAGCGCCGACGAACTGGTATCCGCTGTGCGCCAGGTGGCCAATGGCCGCCGCTATCTTGCTCCGGCCGTAGCGCAGCAGTTGGCGTTGGCCACCCTCGACGGCAGTGCCTCGCCGTTCGACGTATTGTCCAGTCGCGAACTCGAGGTCGCGATGATGCTGGTGCGCGGCAAGCCGCTGACGATCATCGGCGAACAGCTCAATCTGAGCCCCAAGACGGTGTCCACCTACAAGCAGCGCCTGATGGAGAAGCTGCACGTGGACCATGTGCTCAGTCTTGCCCACCTGATGACGGTGCATGGACTGATCGACGTGCCGAATCATCATGTCGGTACGTGATGCCGCGCAGCCGGTGGCCTGAAGTTAAAAAAAAAAACCGGACCTGGGTCCGGTTTTTTTGTCGTGATCCAGGGTACGACGGCTCAGCCGTTCGAGTCGCCCTGGCGGGCGTCGGACTCGCCGCTTGACCGCGGCTCGCTCTCCTCGGGAGATGGCAGCGGTCCGGCCCGGTGAGTTGATTGCGCCAGCAGATCGCCCTGCTTTGGATGCGGCAGCGAAACCGCTGGCTGGGCCGCAACCGGTGCCGCAGTCACGTCGGCAGTGACTGCGGGAGACGCTGAGCTCGCCGAAGGGCTCGCTTCATGGGCAAGTGAAGCGGTCGGAGCCGGAGCTGTCGCCGCCGCGGCCGGCGTGGCAACCGTCAGACTCGCCTGGGTCAACTCCGTCGGGACGGGCTCCGTCCCCGATGTGGCGACGACCGTCGACGACGAGATGTCGTCGGTCGGTCGACTGAGCATCGTCGGGGCGGTGACGACGGTCGTCGACGCGGGATCGGTCCTGGCGGCCTGGGTATCCACGCCGTTCACCGTGACGCCGGTGGCTGGCGGCGTTGGCGCGGGAGTGCTTGCCGGGGCAATCCTGACAAGTTCGTCCTCGCCAGCGGCGGCCATTGCCGCGGCGGACTTCACCGCCTCGGGAATCGGCGGCAGCGGCGGCAGGTTGAATGCCGTGGTGACAGGCACCGCGGTGCCGGCAGCGGCCGAGACAGGCGCCATGGCGCGCGCTTCGTTCGGCTGAGCCGGCGTCGGCGGGCGAGCTGACGAAATGGCTGGTACCGCCTCGCCAGCGGCAGCCGCCGATGACGCTTCATGCGACGATGGTTCGCTGTGCGCGGCCGGGACCGTGGTCGCGGTGGTTTCGTCGCGGTCCTCGTCGTCGAGCGCCTGGGCCTGCGTGCTGTCGACATCCGTGCCGTTCGCGGCAGCTTCGTCGTGACGCCGGCGCCGGCGACCGCCGCGGCGACCGCGGCGGCGACGCGACTGGTTCCCTTCGGCATCGGTGGCGCTATCGGCGGCTTCGGGCGCTGCTGAAACCACCGGCGGCGTCAGCAACTGTTCGGCGTCCTTCGCCGCCTCAGCCGGCGGTGCGACCGCGGGGCGCTCGTCCGTGGCGACACGCGGCTGGCGCTCGACCTTGGCCGGCTGCGCCGGATTCGGCTTGCGCTCCGCACGCGCCGGGTTGCTCTCGGCTGCGGCGGCCGGTTTGGGCTGGCGATCTGCCTTGGCCGCCTGGCTCTGACCTTGCTGCGCAGGACGCGGCTGGGCCTCGTTGCCGCGCTGACGGTTGCCGCGGGTCTGTTGCGCGGAAGCGGGTTTGGTTGAGCCCGGCTGGGTGGCCTCGCGTCGCGGCTGGCGCGGCGACGATGCACTCGAACCGGCGCCGGGACGGCTGCCGCGCTCGTCGCGGCGGTTGCGGCTGCTGCCATCGCTGGCGTTGTCGGCGCGTTTCGGTGCCGGCGCGGGCGCTGCCGCCTCCGTGCTGCGGAACCAGCCAAACAGGCGTGAGATGATGCCGCCGCTCGGTGCCGGGGTGGGGGCAGGGGCCGCCGCCGGCTGGCGACGGGCAACCGGTGCTGCGGCGGCGACCGGCGCGGCGACTTCCTCGCGCACCGGCGCCGGACTGGCCGGTACGATGCCGCTGACGGCAGGCTGTTCGCCGCTGCCCAGAGTCTGGCCCATCTTCGGCAGTTCGACGGCTTCCACCGCGGTGAGACGCTCGTAGCTGGGCTTGCTGTGCTCGCCCATGTCCGCCTCGCGGATGCGCTGGATCTCGATGTGCGGCGTCTCCAGTTTCTCGTCGGCGACGATCACCACGTGCGCCTTGTGGCGCAGCTCGATCTCGACCACGCTGGCGCGCTTCTCGTTGAGCAGGAAGTTGGCCACGCTGGTGGGCGCCTGCACCAGCACCTGGCCGGTGTTGTCCTTCATCGCGTGTTCTTCGATCAGCCGCAGGGTGGACAACGACAGCGACTCCACGCCGCGGATGTGACCGTGGCCTTCGCAGCGCGGGCAGGTGATCTGGGTGGCTTCGCCCAGGCTCGGACGCAAGCGTTGGCGCGACATCTCCAGCAGGCCGAAGCGCGAAATGCGACCGATCTGCACGCGCGCGCGATCCAGCTTCAGCGCCTCCTTCAGGCGATCCTCCACCTCACGCTGATGCTTGGGGCTGTCCATGTCGATGAAGTCGATCACCAGCAGGCCGCCCGCATCGCGGATGCGTGCCTGGCGGGCGATTTCCACCGCGGCCTCGCAATTGGTGTTGAACGCGGTTTCCTCGATGTCGCTGCCCTTGGTGGCCTTGGACGAGTTGACGTCGATCGCGGTCAGCGCCTCGGTCTGGTCGATCACGATCGAACCACCCGACGGCAGGCGTACCTGGCGGTCGAACGCGCTCTCGATCTGCGTCTCGATCTGGTAGCGGGTGAACAGCGGGGTATCGTCGCGATACAGCTTGAGCTTGCGCAGGGCGTTGGGCATCACCTGCTGCATGAAGTCGCGGGCGTCGTTGTACAGCGGCTCGTCGTCGATCAGGATCTCGCCGATGTCGCTGCGCAGGTAGTCGCGCAGGGCGCGGATGAACAGCTTCGACTCCTGGTAGATCAGGAACGGCGCCTTCTGCTTGCTGGCCGCTTCGGAGATCGACTTCCACAAGGTCAGCAGGTAATCCAGATCCCACTGCAGCTCTTCGGCGTCACGGCCGAGGCCGGCGGTACGCACGATCAGGCCGACATCGTCGGGCACCGTGACGTGATCCAGCGCTTCCTTCAGCGCCTGCCGGTCCTCGCCCTCGATCCGGCGCGAGACGCCGCCGGCCTTCGGGTTGTTCGGCATCAGCACCATGTAGCGGCCGGCCAGGCTGATGAACGTGGTTAGGGCGGCGCCCTTGTTGCCCCGTTCCTCTTTCTCCACCTGAACGACGACTTCCTGACCTTCCTTGATCAGTTCCCGGATGTTCGCCTTGTGCGGGTCCGAGCCCGGGGTGAAGTACTCGCGGGAGATTTCCTTCAGCGGCAGGAAACCGTGGCGCTCGGCGCCGTACTCGACGAAACAGGCTTCGAGCGAAGCTTCAACTCTGGTGATTCGACCCTTGTAAATATTGGACTTTTTCTGCTCCCGCGAAGGGATTTCGATGTCCAGGTCGTAGAGGTTCTGGCCATCGACAATGGCCACGCGCAACTCTTCACGCTGAGTCGCGTTGATCAACATGCGTTTCATGGTGGTAATCCTCGGCTTGGCCGCGCGTCGCGCGCCCCGGTGGCGCCACGATGGCGGCCTGCCGTGGATCGCGCCGCTGCGGTTAAGCGGCAAAAAAACCGGCACCGTTTCCGGCGTCGGGATGATTCGGTCAGCTGCGCCTGCCGCCTCGATACCGCAATGGCATCGGACAAACGACGGCCCAAACCGTTACGATGAAAGGGAGTCGCCACCGGCCGCCCGAAAGCAACTGGAGCAATCCTCGCCGACGTTACGGGCAGGCACCCGGCCCGGTCCGTACTTCGACGGGCTGAATGCAGCGCCCGCCGAGTATCCTATTTAAGCAGGTTTTTTTCAATGCAGACGGCAACTTCCCATGACGCACCTCACGGGGTACGTCAGGTCGAGATTGGCCCCGAGCGCGACGGGCAACGCATCGACAACGCGCTGATGACCCTGCTCAAGGGTGTGCCCAAAAGCATGATTTATCGGCTTTTGCGCACCGGTCAGGTACGAGTGAACGGCAAACGGGCCAAGCCGGATACGCGTCTCGCTGACGGCGATACGCTGCGCATTCCCCCGGTGCGGGTGGCGGACCGGCCGGAAGAACGAGCGCCGGCCACGGGCTTGGTGGCGACAGTCGCCGAGTCGGTCATTTTCGAGAACAAGCACTTTCTGGTGATCGACAAGCCGGCCGGCGTGGCCAGCCATGGCGGCAGCGGGGTCAGCCATGGGGCGATCGAACTGCTGCGCGCCGCCCGCCCGCAGGAGCACTTGGAGCTGGTGCACCGGCTCGACCGCGACACCAGCGGCGTGCTGGTGTTTGCCCGCACCCGGGCCGGATTGACCGGCCTGCAGGCGGCGATCCGGGCCGGCGAGGTCACCAAGCAGTACCTGTGCCTGATGCTTGGCCATCCGTCCAAGGCGAAGTTCGACGTAAATGCGCCGTTGCTGAAATCCGTGCTGCAGGGCGGCGAGCGGATGGTACGGGTGGCCGACAACGGCAAGCCGTCGCTGACCTTCTTCCGCGAGATGGAGCAATACCCCAGCGCCCGTCTGATGCAGGCCACGCTGGGCACCGGCCGCACCCACCAGATCCGCGTGCACGCGGCGCACATCGGCCATCCGCTGGCTGGCGACCCGAAGTACGGCGACCGCGAGATGAACAAGCGCTACCGCGAGATGGGCCTGAACCGGATGTTCCTGCATGCCTCGCACATGAGTTTCGACCTCGACGGGCGTTCCTACAGCTTTTCCGCGCCGTTGCCGGAGGATCTCAAGGATTTCCTCGACGTGCTGGCGGTGAAGGGCAAGCGATTGGTGTGGATGCAGGAAAAATCGCGCACCGATTTCTGATCAGCGCGCCAGCAGGGCGTCGACCCGTGCCGCACAGATGAAGTCGTTCAGCGACAGGCCGCCCACGTCGTGGGTCGACCACAGCAGTTGGCAGTGGCCATAGCCGGCTTCGAGATCCGGGTGATGGTCTTCCTGGTTGGCCATGAAGCCCACCGCGTTGATGAAACCCAGGGTGTGGTGGAAATCCGCGAAGCGGAAATCCTTGACGATCGCGTCGCCGCGCCGCTGCCAGCCCGGCAGCTGCCGCAGCAGCTCGTCCACCTGGGCGGCGTCCAGTGCGTGTTCCTTGCCTTTGCGCGGTTGGCAGTGCTGGCTGGCCAGGTTATTGGCATTCATGAAGGTCTCCATCGGGGTTGAGATGCTTGGGACGTGAAGCGTCGAAGCTGCATGGACAAAAGTCAAAGCGGGCGTGCGGCTCGAAACTGGACTAAAATGGTGCTGTTTCGCCGGCGCCGCAGCCGGCACCGATTTGAAGACCCGGAGCAGGCATGATCGAAATCTCGGAACGCGCGCAGCAGCATTTCTTGCGCCTCCTTTCGCAGCAGGGCATCGACGGGTTGGGTATCCGCCTGCGGGTGACTTCGCCGGGCACGCCGGCAGCGAACTGTGAGTTGGAGTTCTGTGAGCCGATGGACCTGGTTGGCGGTGAGTGGACGATCGAATGCGCCGGCTTCGACTTCCATATCGACGGCGACAGCGCCAGCTGGCTGGACCAGGCCAGCATCGACTTCGAGCCGAACGCCACCGGCGGCCAGCTCAATATCCGCGCGCCGAAGATCAAGGGCGACGTGCCTGGCGTGGAAGCAGGTCTGATCGAACGCGTGCGTTACGTACTGGAAGCGGAAATCAACCCGAAGCTGGCTTCGCACGGCGGCCGGGTCAGCCTGTTGGAGATCGACGCCGACGGGGCGGTGCTGCTGCAGTTCGGCGGCGGCTGTCACGGTTGCGGCATGGTCGACGTGACGCTGAAACAGGGCGTGGAAAAGACCCTGCGCGAGCGGGTGCCCGAAGTCACCGCGGTGCGTGACGCCACTGATCATGCCTCCGGCGCAAAGCCTTACTACAGCAAGGCGGGAGGCAAGTCGGCGCTCGCCTGAAGGACAACGCAGCCGGTACAAAAGCAAAGGGCCCGCCGAGTGCGGGCCCTTTGCTTCTTAGCGTGCAGAGGACTGCGTTACTTGCTGCCGCTGATGTGGTTCTTGAGGGTGTCGAGCTTGCTGGGCAGGCCGGAGAAGTACGCCGAGACGTCTTCGATGTCCTGGTCGGACAAGGTGGCCACCATGCCTTTCATGATCGGGTTGTCGCGCTGGCCGTCCTTGTACTCGTGCAGCACGCGCTGCAGGTAGAGGTTGTACTGGCCAGCCAAGCGGGGATACTGCGGATCCACGGCGTTGCCATCGGTGCCATGGCAGGCGAAGCAGGTGGCGGCTTTCTGCTTGCCGTTTTCGGCGTTGCCCGCGGCAAGCAACTGGGAGGAAGCGAACGCCAGGATGGCGCCGAATGAAAGCAGGGTAATTGCACGTTTCATGCGGGAAGTCCTTGGCAACTTACTTGGCGAGGCTGGAAAGATAGGCGGCAATGTTCTGGATGTCCGTGGCCGACAGGCTCTGCGCCTGCGCGTCCATGGTCGGATGCTTGCGGCCGCCGTTCTGGTAACCCTGCAGGGCATTGACGATGTACTGCTCGTTCTGGCCCGCGATCTTCGGCACCGGGTACTGCGGATAGGCGTTGGTGTAACCCGGTACGCCGTGGCAGCCGGCGCAGGTGTAGACCAGAGCGCGTCCGGCGGCCTTGTCGCCTTCGGCGTGCACGCTACTGGCGGCGAAAAAGACTGTGGCCGCGGCCAAGCCAAGCAAGGGCAATCGATTCATCGAGATCATTCCCACGAGTGCGACGGATACGGGAGTACGCAACCCCGCAAGTATAGACGTTGCGTTAACGCCCTAACAACACTCGCTTTGACGTTGGTCAATGTTTGCACCGCGCGCATCCGATATGGCGCCGCGTTCATCAAGCGGCATTGCTGTGGCGATCCGTGCCCCCATATACTGGCGCAGTCGGCTCGTTTTCCCCGGGGGTGTCCTGGCTTCGACGGGGGCAGTGAGACGGCTTGGTGCATGCCGAGGGGGCAGCTTTCCTCGTTAATCCAGCAGCAAACTCATAGTTGCCAACGACGACAACTACGCTCTGGCCGCTTAAGGCCTAGCCCCGAACCCACTTGTGCTCGTGCTCGTCGGTGTAGGGTCATTATCACGGGATCGCCGAAGACTGCCGCCTGGCGGTACTAGGTCAAATCAATCAGGCTGGTTCCGCGGTGCGCCTCGCCCATCGTGCTTGTCGCGGAATGAGATCGAACGATGAGCTAAGCATGTAGATCCAGGCGTTGAACGCCTTCGGACGCGGGTTCGACTCCCGCCACCTCCACCAACACGAAACCCCCGGCTTGCCGGGGGTTTCCTTTTAGGTTTCCTGCAACGGTTTCAGGCTGCGCGATTGTGCGAGCGCATGGTGCGCTGTTTCTCGATCTGCCAGTCGCGCTGCTTTTCCGTGTCGCGCTTGTCGTGCTCCTGCTTGCCGCGGGCAAGGCCGATCTCGACCTTCACCTTGTTGCCTTTCCAGTACAGCGCCGTGGGCACCAGGGTGTAGCCCTTGCGCTCGACCGCGCCGACCAACTGGTCGATTTCCTTGCGATGCAGCAGCAGCTTGCGGGTGCGCCGGTCTTCGGCGATGACATGGGTGGACGCACTGATCAGTGGCGGGATCGAAGCACCGACCAGGAAAATCTCATTCTTGAGTACGACCGCATAGGCGTCGCCAAAATTGATCCGCCCCGCGCGCAGGGCTTTCAGTTCCCAGCCCTGCAGGGCGATGCCGGCTTCGAAGCGCTGGTCGATGTGGTACTCGAAGCGCGCGCGCTTGTTCAGCGCGATGGTGCCGCTGCCCTTGTTGTCCTTGTCCTTGCTCTTAGCCATGTCCGCTAAACTTCGGGCCTCTGGGCGGCCGCGCTGCCTGCGCGCCTTTCAGGGGCAGCGCTTCTTTTGAGAGTGCATCCATGGATGGATGCCCGTTTGATCTTCGCATTCATGGAGGAACGCAAAAACCACAGAGCGCGTCCATGCTGGGACGCTTGCCTGATCTTCGCATTCACGGATGAATGCACAAGCCCAAGAGGTTGCCGTGATCGAAATTCGTCGCAGCGCGCTGGTGAAGTACTCACCAGCGCAGATGTTCGACCTGGTCAACGAGGTTGAAGCATACCCAAAGCGCTTCTCCTGGTGTGTCGGCGCCGAGGTCCTCGAGCGCCATGGCAACGTGCTGGTGGCACGGCTGGATCTCAAGTTTGCCGGGTTTCACCAGAGCTTCACCACACGCAACACCGTCGACCCGCCGCGGCGTCTGCAGATGGACCTGGTCGATGGCCCGTTCCGCAGCCTGGAGGGAGTCTGGGATTTCATCGCGCTGGGCGATGCGGGATGCAAGGTCGCCTTCGCCCTGGATTTCGATTACTCCGGCCGGCTCGGCGGCAGCGCCCTGAAGCTGGGCTTCCAGGGGTTGGCCGGACGCATGGTGGATGACTTTTGCCGTGAGGCGGAGCGGATCCATGGCTGAGCGCATGATCGGCGTCGAGGTGGTTTACGCGGGGGCGGAAGCGCCGATCCGGCGCCGGGTCGAGGTGGCGGAAGGCAGCACGGTGATGCAGGCGATCAGCGCTTCGGGGATCGCCGCGGTACTTCCGGCGGGCGCGATCGATCCCGCTCGCCTCGGTGTCTTCGCACGAAAGGTGATGCCGGACCGGCAGCTGCGCAAAGGGGATCGTATCGAGATCTACCGGCCGCTGCTACTCGACCCGATGGAAGCGCGCCGCCGGCGCGCCCGCTGAAAGGCCAGTTCGCCGGGCTCAGTGTCCGTCGTTGCCGTCCGGGTTACCGCCCTGGCCGAAGCCGCCATCGTTCTTCTTGTCGTCAGGAGACCTGCTCTTGTCGCCCTGGGTCTCGTTGACCGGGTAGCCGGCGTTGTACTTCTTGCTGTCCTTGATCAGCTGCTCGGCGTCCTGCGCGAAGAAGTCGCCTTCCGTATGTACCAGCGTGTCGTTGTTGAAGGTCAGCGTGAGCGTGCGCACCTTCATCGCGCCGCCGCGGTGCGACAGGGTCGATACGTAATCCCAGCGGCTCTGGTCGAACGGCGTATTCACCGAGGGCGTGCCCATCAGCACCAGCACCTGGTGCTTGGTCATGCCGGGCTTGAGCTGATCCACGGTTTTCTTGTCCAGCAGGTTGCCTTGCTGCACGTCCGGTTTGTAGACGATGTGGCAGCCGGCGACGGAGAGCGCCAGCATGGCGAAAACCAGCAGGGAGATCAGCTTTTGCATGCGTGTCGCGTCCGGATCGTAAAGGTGTCGGATGATACACTACCGGCTCGGAAACGCCGTGTGCGGGGTGGGTCATGGAACAGGAAACCAAAGAGCTGCGCCGGGTCGGTCTCAAGGTGACCCATCCGCGCATGCGTATCCTGCAGGTCTTCGACGAGGAGGGCGCGCAGCATCTCACCGCCGAGGACGTCTACAAGAAACTGCTGGCCCACCAGGAAGACATCGGGCTGGCGACGGTGTATCGCGTGCTGACCCAGTTCGAGGCGGCGGGCATCATCGTCAAGCACAACTTCGAAGGCGGCCAGGCGGTCTACGAACTCGATCGCGGCAAACACCACGACCACATGATTGATGTGGACAGCGGCAAGGTGATCGAGTTCATCAGCGAGGAGATCGAACGGCTGCAGCACGAGATAGCCGCCAAGCATGGCTACGTGATCGAGGATCACAGTCTGGTGCTGTACGTGAGGCCGAAGCAGCGCACGCACAAAGGCTGAGCGCCCCGAAGCACCGGCCACCGGCCCGGGTGAACGGCGGTGTACGCGGACATAAAAAAGCCGCGGGGAGGACTCCTGTCCACCCGCGGCTGCTCCCCTACCTGTCGGTCGGCGGTGCGAATGGCTCGCTGTCGCCTTTGACTCTCGCCAGGTAGCGGCGAAACGGCATCCTGCCGTTGTTTCAAGGCCACCGTCCCCACGGTGACCTTGATCCGCCATCTTGCGACGGCGGCTCCCCCACATCGATGGAAGGGATGCTAACGAGGGCTTCACGCTTTCGGTATCGGAAAAATTCCTAGGTTCACTGGCCGGTCTCGGAAAGGTGATTGCTGCCCCGCAGCAAGATCCGCAGGTGGACGCCGGCCGGAGCGGGGCGCAACCGGAACTGCCCTCCGAGCGACGTGACCCGGTCGCGCATGCCTTGCAGGCCGCGCCCGCCGCGGGGCAGGCGGCTGGGCAGGCCGGTGCCGTCATCGCGCAGGTCGAGCACGGCCACGGCGACCCCTTGGCGCTCCCCGATGCGCAGGCGCAGGCGGAATTCGCTGGCCTTGGCATGCTTGACGGCGTTGGTCGCGCTTTCCTGCACCAGTCGGTAGATCGCGGTGCGGGTATCGTCGTCGAGCAGCCGCGGATCGCCGTGCAGCTCGGTGCGGTAAACCATTCCGGCGGCGCTCAGCAGGTCACGGATCGGACCCTCGTCGAGCGCGCGCAGCAAGCCGAATTCGTCGAGCACGGCAGGGCGCAGGTCGTCCAGCAGGCGGTGCAGGGCGCGCCGCATATGCGCCAGGATGGTGTTGATCGAGGTGCTGATGTCCTCCATGCCGGCCTGCAGCAGCCGTGCCTGGGCCAGCTTCACATGGGTCTGGATCGCCGTGATGTTCTGTCCCAGCTCATCGTGCAACTCGGCGGCCAGGTGCCGACGCTGGTTCTCGTCTGTCTGCAGGTTGCCGCGGGCGGCATCGCGCAATTGATGGGCCAGCTGATCCAGTCGGCGGTTGACCGCGCCCAGGTAGACGTTCTGCTCGGCCACCCGCTCGCTGCTCCGACGCAGAGCATCGGTGGCCGAGCCCAGCATCAGCGCGCCGGTGCCGGCCACGGCCAGAAACAGGTAAGCCGCGGCGGTGGAAGGGGCATGCCCCAGATGCTGGTCGACCAGGGTCATGCCGAGGCTGGTGATCAGCATGGCCAGGCTGGCGCCGCGCCAGCCATGGCGGAAGGCGAAGAACAATACCGGCGCCAGCGACAGCACGCGCGCAAATTGCGGCTGGGGGGCGGCCTGCTCGGAAAGCAGCAGCAGGATCGTCATGGACGGCAGCATCACCAGCAGGCCGTCCATGAACAGGCTGGCCAGGGCGCGCCTCTCGATCCGGGCTCGCAGCAGCATGACCATCAACGGCACGATCAGCAGGATGCCGAGGTAATGGCTGAGCAGTTCCTCGCCGAGTACGCCGATGATCAGTTCCGGCGGACCCGGCGTACTGACCAGTGCCAGCAGTGCCGCGTCTACCGCGGTGGTGGCGGTCACCACCAGCACCACCGAGAGCAGCAGGCGGGTCACTTCCTGGGGGCTGTGCAGGCTGGCGTGCAGGTTGAAGCGTCGCAGCAGCCACAGGCCCCCAGCCATCACCAGCGGTTCGGGCAGTTCGTCGATGGCGAAGCCAAGCCAGCCCCGGGGCAGGCCATGGGCCAGGCCGATGCCGGCGGTGGCGGCCAGTTCGCCACCCAGCAGCCAGCCCCAGTAGCGCACCGGCACCAGCAGCAGCGCGCCGAAACGCAGGCCGTAGGGCAGCATCCAGTACGGCTGCACGGTCAGCCACAGCAGCAGCCACAGCAACAGGTAGCCGGCGCCAAGCAGCGGGCCGGAGTCGGGCAGGCGTAGGGGTTTCAGGCGCATGCGCGGATGTTACATGTGCGCTGCAGCGCGGTGGCCGGCCCTGCCGCTGGCCGGATGTGCATGAGCGGGGAGTCCCTGTGTAAAGTAGCGGGATGTACAGCATCGTTCTGGTCGATGACCATGCCATCGTTCGCGAGGGCTTCAAGCGGCTGATCGAGATGGAGCCCGATCTCGACGTGGTGGCCGAGTGCCGCAGCGCCGACGACGCGGTCGAGGCGGTGGGCCACTGGCACCCCGACCTGGTCGCGCTCGATCTCTCGCTGCCGGACGGCAGCGGATTGCCCCTGATCGAACACCTGCTCAGCGTGCATGCGCAAACCCATGTCGTGGTACTGAGCATGCACGACGGCGAACCCTACGTGTCCGAGGCGCTGCGTCGCGGCGCGAGCGGCTACGTGACCAAGGGAGTGGCGCCGGAGGAACTGGTGGCGGGGCTGCGCGCGGTGATGCAGGGAGAATGCTTCCTCAGCTCGGACCTGCGCCAGCGCCGGGCCGATCGGCCGGACGCGGCGCTGGACCCGATCAGCCGGCTTACCACGCGCGAGCGTGAGGTTTTCCTGCTGCTGGCCGGTGGCCGCGCGCCGAAGCAGGTGGCGGCGGAGCTGGGGATCGGCCAGAAGACGGTCTACATCCATCGCGCCAGCCTGATGGGCAAGCTTGGCGCCGGCTCGGAACTGGACCTGTACCGGATGGCCTCCGAGCGCGGCATGCTGCCGCCGGCGAGCTGAGCGGCAGGGACGATCAGGTGCTCTGCGCCCGCTCCAGCATCTGCCTGGCGTGGGCCCGTGTCTCGCGGGTGATCTCGAGGCCGCCCAGCATGCGCGCCAGCTCATCGCGCCGGCCGGCGGCATCCAGGGCCTGGATCTGCGTGCGGGTGGCGTCACCATCGCTGTGCTTGCTGACCTTGAGGTGCGCGTGGCCTTGGGCGGCCACCTGCGGCAGATGGGTGACGCACAGCACCTGACGCTGGCTGCCCAGCGCACGCAGTTTCTGCCCGACCACCTCGGCGACGGCGCCGCCGATGCCACTGTCGACCTCGTCGAAGATCATGCTGCCGACGGTGTCCTTGCCCAGGGTGGCCACTTCGATCGCCAGGCTGATCCGCGCCAGCTCGCCGCCGGAGGCGACCTTGCGCAGCGGCCGTGGCGGCTGGCCGGGGTTGGCGCTCACCAGCAGCTCGCAGCGTTCGCCGCCCTGCGGGTCCGGCTCGTCGCCGCCGGCGGGCTCCAGCTCGACGCGCAACAAGCCGCCCGCCATGCCCAGTTCGCCCATCAGCACGCTGACCTCGTCGCCCAGCCGGGTCGCCGAAGCGGCGCGAGCCTCGCTGAGCCGGGCGGCTGCCCGGGTGTAGTCGCCCAGCAGGCGCTCGCGTTGCGCCATCAGCTGTTCCAGCACGTCGCCGGCGCCTTCGAGCTCGGCCAGTTCGGCCTGCAGGGCGGCGAGCCGGTCATGCAGCTCGGCCACGGGCAAGCGGTGCCGGCGCGACAGCTCGTGCAGGCGGGCCAGGTGATTGTCGACCTCGGCGAATCGCTCGGGATCGAGATCGACGTCCTGCGCGTAGCGCGCCAGGCCGTCGGCGGATTCGCCGAGCTGGATACCGGCGTTGTCGAGCAATTCCAGCAGCGGGTTCAGCCGGTCGTCGAGCGCGGCCAGCTTGCCCAGTTCAGCCTGCGCCCGACCGAGTGCGCGACGCAGGGCGAATTCGCTGTCGCCGTCGAGCAGCTCGACCACACCGGCAGTTCCTTCGGCCAGCCGGCCGGCGTTGGCGAGACGCTTGTGCTGCGTCTCGAGTTCGGCCAGTTCGGCGGCAGGCAGCGCCCATTTCTCCAGCTCGCCGATTTCATGGCGCAGCAGTTCGATGCGCTGCTCGCGATCGTCGCCACCGCCGAGCTTGCGCATGCGCGCGCCGAGTTCGCGCCACTGCGTGGCGTTGCCACGCACCTGCGCCAGCAGCTCATCGTGGCCGGCGTAGGCATCGAGCAGGGCGAGCTGGTGCGGGCGCGACAACAGGGCCTGATGCTCGTGCTGGCCGTGGATCTCGACCAGCAGCGCGGCCAGTTCGCCGAGCTGGCGGGCATTGGCCGGGCGGCCGTTGATCCATGCCTTGGAACTGCCCTCGGCGCGGATCACCCGGCGCAGCTGGCAGCCGCCGTCCTCGTCCAGTTCCTCGCGTTGCAGCCAGTCGCGCGCGGCGGGCAGTTCGGTCAGGTCGAATTCGGCGGCCAGTTCGGCACGGTCGCTGCCGGCGCGTACCATGCCGCTGTCGGCGCGGGCGCCGGCCAGCAGCATCAGCGCATCAACCAGCAGCGACTTGCCGGCGCCGGTCTCGCCGCTGACCACGGTCAGGCCCGGGCCGAAGGCCACCTCGGCAGCTTCGACGACGGCGAAATGGCGGACGTAGAGCGAAGTGAGCATGGGCAGGCTGCTGGTGGAGTGGCGGGATTGTAGCGGCAGCCCGGCGGCGCAAGACACCGCTCCACTTGCAAGCTGCGCGCGCAAACCTTATTTCTTTGGGGTCTCAAGGATTGCTACGACAACATGATCAAGCCGCCCGGCCATGACCTCGACGCGCGCGCCCGCCGCCTGTTGCGCACGCTGATCGCCCAGTACCTGGCCGACGGCGAGCCGGTCGGCTCGCGCACGCTGTCGCGATCGTCCGGACTGGACGTGAGCCCGGCGACGATCCGCAACATCATGGCCGACCTCGAGGATGCGGGCCTGGTCGCCTCGCCGCACACCTCGGCAGGAAGGGTGCCCACGCCGCGTGGCCTGCGCCTGTTCGTCGACAGCCTGATCGAACTGCAGCCGCTGCCGCGCGCGGAGATGGCCCGCCTGCAGCGCGAGCTGCCGCCGGGGCCGACCACCACGCGCGACCTGCTCGGCAACGTCTCCACCTTGCTGTCGGCGATGACCCATTTCGCCGGTGTGGTCACGGTGCCGCGCCAGGCCGATTTCCCGCTGCGGCACATCGACTTCGTGGCGCTGCCGGATGCGCGGGTGTTGGTGATCCTGGTGTTCAGCGACAACCAGGTGCAGAACCGCATCGTGCAGCTGGCCCGGCCGCTGGGCGCGCGCGAGCTGGAGCAGGCCGCCAACTATCTCAACGCCCATTTTGCCGGCCTGCGCGTGGACGACATCCGCGCCCATCTGCTGGCCGAGGTGCGCAAGGCCGGCAGCGAACTGAACCAGCTGCTGGCCAGCACGGTGGAGCTGGCCACGGCCTCGTTCGCGCCGCCGGCGACCGGGCCGGGCGGCCCCGACGTGCTGGTCAGCGGCCAGACCAACCTGATGGGCTACGCCGAGCTGGCCGACCTGCAGCGTCTGCGCGAGTTGTTCGAGGCCTTCCAGCAGAAGAACCAGCTGCTGCAGCTGATGGAGGTCTGCGCGCGGGCGCCCGGCGTGCGCCTGTTCATCGGCGAGGAATCCGGCTTCACTGCGCTGGACAGCTGCAGCGTGGTCACCGCCAGCTACGGCGCACAGGGGCGCGTGCTCGGCGCGGTCGGCGTGATCGGGCCGACCCGGATGGCCTACGAACGGGTGATCCCGGTGGTGCAGGCCACCGCCGGATTGCTCAGTGATGCCTTGAATCGCGCCGCCACGACCCTATAACCGCAGCGGGAGCGGGTTTTAGTCGATTTTTCCAGGGCGGTCGGCATGCATGCCGGCCATAACAACTGTTTTTTTGGAGTGAGCATGCAGAACAACGATCCGCAGTCGCCTGGCGACGTGCCAGCCCAGGGCCAGCCGGGTGAATCGTCGACCACGGAACTGGAGAACCTGCAGGCGCGCGTAGCCGAACTGGAAGCCAGCAATGCCAAGTTGCAGGAGACCGTGCTGCGCGAGAAAGCCGAACTGGAGAACCAGCGCCGCCGGCTGCACCGCGACCTGGAACAGGCCCGCCGCTTCGCCAACGAGAAGCTGCTGAGCGAACTGCTGCCGGTCTACGACGGCCTGGAAAGCGGCATGGCCATCGAGGGCGGCGACGTCTCCTCGATGCGCGAAGGCCTCAGCCTGACCTTGAAAGCGTTGCTCAAGGTGGCCGAGAACCATGGCATGGCGCAGATCGATCCACTGGGCCAGCCGCTCGACCCCGAACGCCATCATGCGGTGAGCATGGTCGAGGCCCCGGGCCAGGCGCCCGGTACCGTGGTCAGCGTGCTGCAGAAGGGTTATGTACTGAACGATCGCCTGTTGCGCCCCGCGCTGGTCGCCGTGGCGAAGGACTGAGCGGCGCCATCGCCGACGCCCGCCTGAACGGCGCGACGGCGGGCGCCACGAAATCGCATCCGGGGCCTGGCCGGCATTGAATCGCCAAGGCAGGTCCCCATCTGGAAACCATCGCGGCCGCGGGGGCCGCCGACAAAATTCGGAGAGCAATCACATGGGCAAGATCATCGGCATCGACCTGGGCACGACCAACTCCTGCGTGGCCGTGATGGACGGCAGCACGACCAAGGTCATCGAGAACTCGGAAGGCGACCGCACCACGCCCTCCATCGTCGCCTTCACCAAGGACGGCGAAGTGCTGGTGGGCGCCTCGGCCAAGCGCCAGAGCGTGACCAACCCGAAGAACACCTTCTACGCGGTGAAGCGCCTGATCGGCCGCAAGTTCACCGACGCCGAGGTGCAGAAGGATTTGCACATCGTGCCCTACAGCGTCGTCGCGCACGACAACGGTGATGCCTGGGTGCAGACCTCCGACGGCAAGAAGATGGCGCCGCAGGAAATCTCTGCCAAGGTGCTGATGAAGATGAAGAAGACCGCCGAGGACTATCTCGGCGAGACGATCACCGAGGCGGTGATCACGGTGCCGGCGTACTTCAACGACAGCCAGCGCCAGGCGACCAAGGACGCCGGCAAGATCGCCGGCCTGGAAGTCAAGCGCATCATCAACGAGCCGACCGCGGCCGCGCTGGCCTACGGCCTGGACAAGAAGGGCGGCGACCGCAAGATCGCGGTGTACGACCTGGGCGGCGGCACCTTCGACGTGTCGATCATCGAGATCGCCGAAGTCGACGGCGAGAAGCAGTTCGAGGTGCTGGCCACCAACGGCGACACCTTCCTCGGCGGCGAGGATTTCGACATGCGCGTCATCGACTACCTGGTCGAGGAGTTCCAGAAGGAGCAGGGCATCGACCTGCGCAAGGACCCGCTCGCGTTGCAGCGCCTGAAGGACGCCGCCGAGCGCGCCAAGATCGAACTGTCCTCGAACCACCAGACCGACGTGAACCTGCCGTACGTGACGGCCGATGCGTCCGGTCCGAAGCACCTCAACATCAAGCTGACCCGGGCCAAGCTCGAGGCGCTGGTGGAGGACCTGATCAAGCGCACCATCGAGCCGTGCCGCACCGCATTGAACGACGCCGGCCTGCGCGTGGCCGACATCGACGACGTGATCCTGGTCGGCGGCCAGACCCGCATGCCGAAGGTGCAGGAGGCGGTGAAGGACTTCTTCGGCAAGGAGCCGCGGAAGGATGTCAACCCGGACGAGGCCGTGGCCGTGGGCGCGGCGATCCAGGGCGGCGTGCTGGGCGGTTCGGTGAAGGACGTGCTGCTGCTCGACGTCACCCCGCTGTCGCTGGGCATCGAGACGATGGGCGGTGTGATGACCAAGCTGATCGAGAAGAACACCACGGTGCCGACCAAGGCGGCGCAGACCTTCTCCACCGCCGACGACAACCAGACCGCGGTGACCGTGCATGTGCTGCAGGGCGAACGCGAGCGCGCCAGCGCGAACAAGTCGCTGGGCAAGTTCGATCTTGCCGGCATCGAGCCGGCGCCGCGCGGCATGCCGCAGATCGAGGTCACCTTCGACATCGACGCCAACGGCATCCTGCACGTCTCGGCCAAGGACAAGAAGACCGGCAAGGAGCAGAAGATCGAGATCAAGGCCGGCTCGGGCCTGTCCGAGGAAGAGATCGCGCGGATGGTCGCCGACGCCGAGGCAAACAAGGAAGAAGACAAGAAGTTCCACGAACTGGTGGCCACCCGCAACAAGGCCGACCAGCTGGTGCACGCCACCCGCAGCGCGCTGAAGGAACACGGCGGCAAGGTGCCGGCCGATCAGCTCAGCAGCATCGAGGGCGCGCTGTCTGACCTGGAAAAGGTCAAGGACGGGGACGACAAGGCGGCGATCGAGGCCAAGGTGGGGAAACTGGAGCAGGTTGCCCAGGCGCTCCATGCTGCCGCGCAGGGTGGTGGCACGGCCGATGCCGGTGCACAATCCGCACCGGGCGGCTCGGCCCAGCCCGACGACGTGGTCGACGCCGAGTTCACCGAAGTGAAGGACGACAAGAAGTAATCGGCAGGCATTGTCGGCACGGCCGATGAATCAGCCCGTGCCGGGAAACCCCGGCACGGGCTGTCTGTTGATTGGGTATGCGGAACCGTCGACTTCGCTGGCCGGAGTGGTGACAAGCAGTGTGGATGCATGAATGAGCAAGCGTGACTACTACGAGGTGCTGGGCGTCGAGCGCAGCGTTGGCGAAGCCGAGCTGAAGAAATCCTTCCGCCGGCTGGCGATGAAGTACCACCCGGACCGCTGCCCGGACGACCCCACCGCACAGGACAAGTTCAAGGAGGCCAAGGAGGCCTACGAGGTCCTGTCCGATGCTTCGAAGCGCGCGATGTACGACCAGCACGGCCACGCCGCCTTCGAGAACGGCATGGGCGGCCGCGGCGGTGCCGGTTTCGGCGACATGGGCGACATCTTCGGTGACATTTTCGGCCGCAGCGGCGGTGGGCGTGGCCGCCCGCGGCGCGGCGCCGACCTGCGCTACATCATCGAGCTGGGCCTGGAGGAAGCCGTGTTCGGCGTGAGCCGGCAGATCGAAGTGCCGACCCAGGTCAACTGCCATCACTGCAACGGCAGCGGCTCGGAGGACGGCAAGGTCAGCAAGTGCAAGACCTGCAACGGCCACGGCCAGGTGCGCATGCAGAATGGCATCTTCTCCATCCAGCAGGCCTGCCCGCATTGCGGCGGCAGCGGCCAGGCGATCGAGAAGCCGTGCCGCGAGTGCCATGGCGAAGGGCGCCTGGAAGAAACCCGCACGCTGTCGGTACAGATCCCCGAGGGCGTCGACAACGGTGACCGCATCCGGCTCTCCGGCCAGGGCGAGGCCGGTCCCGCCGGTGCGCCGGCGGGCGACCTGTATGTGGAGGTGCGCGTGCGCGAGCACGAGATCTTCCAGCGCGATGGCAACGACCTGTATTGCGAATTGCCGATCCGCTTTTCGCAGGCCGCGCTGGGCGCCGAGCTGCCGGTGCCCACGCTGGAAGGCGAGGTGCCGGTCAGCATCCCGCCGGAAACCCAGACTGGCACCCAGTTCCGCCTGCGCGGCCGCGGCGTCAAGTCGGTGCGCAGCAATCGCCATGGTGACCTGATCTGCCGCGTGGTGGTGGAAACCCCGGTGCGGCTGACCCGGCAGCAGCGCGAATTGCTGGAATCGCTGGAAGCCACCTTTGCCGGCAGCGACGCCGGCAAGCACACGCCGCGCGCCAAGGGCTGGGTCGACGGGGTGAAGAAGTTCTGGTCCAGGGTTACCGCGTAGGTCTCGCTGCGCTTAGCATGTACGCCCCGATCGCTGGAGCGTGCCGCCAATGACTCGTCCCCTTCGCCTCGCCTTGAGCGGCGCCTCCGGTCGCATGGGCCGCGCGCTGCTCGACCTGCTCGGCGAGGACGCCGGCGTCGAACTGGTGCATGCCGTGGTGTCGCCGGGTTCGATCCACGACGGCCAGCCGATACTTGGCGCCGCGGCGGGTTCCCTGCGCTACGCGCATGACTGGACGCAGGCCCCGCCCATTGACGTGGTCGTCGACTTCAGCAGCCCGGCGGCGCTGGCGCTGGCACTCGATCATTGCCTGGCCCATGGCACGGCCCTGGTCAGCGGCACCACCGGCATCGATGCCGCACTCGAGGCACGGCTGGCCGAAGCCGCCCGACACGTTGCGATCCTGCGTGCCGCCAACTTCAGCCTCGGCGTGGCGGTGCTGACGCGCCTGCTGCGCGAAGCGGCGGCAGCCCTGCCGGGCTGGGACCTGGAGATCGTCGAGGCGCACCACGGCCGCAAGCAGGACGCGCCATCCGGCACCGCGTTGGCGCTCGGCCGGGCGGCGGCGGCAGCACGCGGCACCGACTTGGACGCCGCGGCGGTCTACGGCCGGGAAGGCCACACCGGGAAGCGCCGCGAAGGCAGCATCGGTTTTGCCGTGGTACGCGGTGGCGACATCGTGGGCGAACACACCGCCATGTTGATCGGACAGGGTGAACGGTTGGAGCTGGCCCATCGGGCCACTGACCGCACGATCTTCGCGCGGGGGGCCCTGCACGCGGCGCATTGGCTGGCGGGTCGTGCCGCCGGGTCGTGGCAGCTGGACGACCTGATCGCCACGCTGCACTGATCCGGCCGTACCGGCACGGCATCCGCGGATGCAGATACCAGGCTCAGTCGTGGTGCGAGGCGTTGCGATCGCGCCCTGCGCCCAGCCGGGTATCGAAACGGCCGAACAGCTTCTTGAAGGCGCGCGAGAACTTGCCGCGTTTCGTCTTGCGCCGCTTCTCCTCCTCGCTGGTCAACCAGGCTACCTGGATCACCCGCCGCTCGCCTTCATAGGGCAAATGGCCATGGAAGGAGTTCTCGCAACGCTTGAACACTGCGAACTCGCCGTAGAGCGGGGCCAGTTCCGGCACCACCACGCTGTCGATGTCGTCGATCCTGTGCAGGAAGCGCAGGCAGCCATCGCTGGTGTCCGGCCACCGCGGGTTCAGGTAGATCAGCGCAGTGACCACCTTGGACTTGCTGTCGGTGTGGATGGTGCCGTGGCGCTTGTTGAGCAGGCGGCACAGCGTCACCAGGGTCGGATACTGGTCGAGGTGATCGACGCCCAGGCGCTCGCCGATGGCGCGGGCAAACGCCGGCGCGGTCAGGTTGTCGATCAGCGCATTGACGCTGGGGCCGCAGTCGGCCGGGTCGTAGGGAAAAAAGCCGGCGCTGGCGTAGCGGGGAAAGTCGCGATCCAGGTCATCGCGCGCCTCGTCCGGCAGTTGGCCGTGCGCCATCATGAACGGGAAGGGCTGGTGCTGCACCGTGGTATCCGGGCGATCGAGACGAGCGGGATCGAGCAGTACGGCAGCACGCATGGGGCATCGGCCTCTGGTAAACAAGTGGTTTAGTGTACGCCGCCAGCGGGGTTCGGAAGAGTCGGGGAATCCACGGATTCACGCTCCGTGAGGTGGACAGAAACGGCCCCGCCGCCTATCATTTCCACCCGCCCGAATTTCTTTCCCTAACAGATTCCACAAGCCAGCCATGGTGCGGCTTGCGGACTTTGCTGTATCCAAAAGGCGGTTACCCCGATGCCTATTCCTGCCCTGCTGGCCCTCGAAGACGGCAGCGTCTTTCGCGGTCATGCCGTTGGTGCCACCGGCGAAACCGTCGGCGAAGTGGTGTTCAACACGGCCATGACCGGTTACCAGGAGATCCTCACCGATCCCTCCTACGCGCGCCAGATCGTCACGCTGACCTATCCGCACATCGGCAACACCGGCGTCAATGCCGAAGATGTCGAATCCACCGCCGTGCACGCCGCCGGGTTGATCGTGCGCGACCTGCCGCGCCGCGCCAGCAGCTGGCGCAGCACCGAGAGCCTGTCCGATTACTTGAAGCGCCACGGCACGGTGGCGATCGCCGGCATCGACACCCGCCGGTTGACCCGCATCCTGCGCGACAAGGGCGCGCTGGCCGGCTGCATCGTGGCCGGCGAGCAGGTCGACGCGGACGCTGCGCTGGGCAGGGCCCGCGCGTTCCCCGGCCTGAACGGCATGGACCTGGCCAAGGTGGTCAGCACCGCTGCGCCGTACGTATGGAAGCAGGGCGCTTACGACCTCGACCGCACCGCGTTCAACCAGCCCGCGATGCGCTTCAAGGTGGTCGCCTACGACTTCGGCACCAAGCTCAACATCCTGCGCCTGCTCGCCGAGCAGGGCTGCGAAGTCACCGTGGTACCGGCGCAGACGCCTGCTGCCGAGGTGCTCGCCATGCAGCCCGACGGCGTGTTCCTGTCCAACGGCCCCGGCGATCCGGCGGCCTGCGACTACGCCATCGCGGCAACCGGCCAGTTCCTCGAGGCGAAGATCCCGCTGTTCGGCATCTGCCTCGGCCACCAGCTGATGGGCCTGGCGCTGGGCGGCAAGACACTGAAGATGAAGTTCGGCCACCACGGCGCCAACCACCCGGTGAAGGACCTGGACGACGGCCACGTGCTGATCACCAGCCAGAACCATGGCTTCGCGGTGGATCCGGCCACGCTGCCGGCGAACGTGCGGGTCACCCATGTCTCGCTGTTCGATGGTTCGCTGCAGGGCTTCGCGCTGACCGACCGGCCCGCGTTCTGCTTCCAGGGCCACCCCGAAGCAAGCCCCGGCCCACTCGACATGGGCTATCTGTTCCAACGTTTCGCCGCACTGATGCAGGAGGCCCGCACGCATGCCTAAGCGTACCGACATCAAGAGCGTCCTCATCATCGGCGCCGGCCCGATCGTGATCGGCCAGGCCTGCGAGTTCGACTACTCCGGCGCACAGGCGTGCAAGGCGCTGAAGGAAGAGGGTTACCGGGTGATTCTGGTGAACTCCAATCCGGCCACCATCATGACCGACCCGGACACTGCCGACGCGGTGTACATCGAGCCGATCAACTGGCAGACGGTGGAGCGCATCATTGCCAAGGAGCGCCCTGACGCGGTGCTGCCGACCATGGGCGGCCAGACCGGGCTGAACTGCGCGCTGGACCTCGCCGACCACGGCGTGCTGGAGAAATACAACGTCGAACTGATTGGTGCCCGGCGCGAAGCCATCCGCATGGCCGAGGACCGCGAGCTGTTCAAGCGGGCGATGACCGAAATCGGGCTGGAGAGCCCGAAGTCGGACGTGGCCAGGAGTTTCGAGCACGCGGTGGAGATCCAGGCCAGGCTCGGCTTCCCGGTGATCATCCGGCCCAGCTTCACGCTGGGCGGCACCGGTGGCGGCATCGCCTACAACAAGGAGGAGTTCGAGGCCATCGTCAAGCGCGGCCTGGAAATGTCGCCTACCCACGAAGTCCTGATCGACGAATCGGTACTGGGCTGGAAGGAGTACGAAATGGAGGTGGTCCGCGACACCGCGGACAACTGCATCATCATCTGCGCCATCGAGAACCTCGACCCGATGGGCGTGCACACCGGCGACTCGATCACCGTGGCGCCGGCGCAGACCCTCACCGACAAGGAATACCAGCGCCTGCGCGATGCCTCCATCGCGGTGTTGCGCAAGATCGGCGTGGACACCGGCGGCTCCAACGTGCAGTTCGGCGTCAACCCCGTCGACGGCCGCGTGGTGGTGATCGAGATGAACCCGCGCGTGTCGCGTTCGTCCGCGCTGGCATCGAAGGCGACCGGCTTCCCGATCGCCAAGGTCGCCGCCAAGCTGGCGGTGGGCTACACGCTGGACGAGCTGAAGAACGACATCACCGGCGGCCGCACGCCGGCGTCGTTCGAGCCGACGATCGATTACGTGGTGACCAAGATCCCGCGTTTCGCCTTCGAGAAATTCCCCGCGGCCGACGCGCGCCTGACCACGCAGATGAAGTCGGTCGGCGAAGTGATGGCGATCGGCCGCAGCTTCCACGAATCGCTGCAGAAGGCGTTGCGCGGGCTGGAGATCGGCAAGACCGGCCTCAACCCGACCGGGCTGGACCTGGGCACCGACGACGGGCTGGCCGTGCTCAAGCGGGAGTTGCGCGAGCCGCGGCCCGATCGCGTGTTCCACCTGGCTGACGCGTTCCGTGCCGGGCTCTCGCTGGAAGAAGTGTTCGAGCTCAGCCGGATCGATCCGTGGTTCCTCGCCGCGTTCGAGGACATCGTGTTGACCGAGGCGGAAATCGCCAGGCAGGGCATCACCGCGCTCGACGCGCCGCGGCTGCGCGAACTCAAGCGGCTCGGTTTCGCCGACGCGCGCATCGCCGAGTTGATCGGCAGCGACGAGGCCGCCGTGCGCCACTTGCGCCAGACCCTGGGCGTGCGCCCGGTGTACAAGCGGGTGGATTCCTGCGCGGCCGAGTTCGCCACCAGCACCGCCTACATGTATTCGACCTACGAGGAAGAGTGCGAGGCCAACCCGAGCACCCGCGACAAGATCATCGTGCTCGGCGGCGGCCCGAACCGGATCGGGCAGGGCATCGAGTTCGACTACTGCTGCGTGCACGCGTCGCTGGCGCTGCGCGAGGATGGTTACGAAACCATCATGGTCAACTGCAACCCGGAAACCGTGTCGACCGACTACGACACCTCCGACCGGCTTTACTTCGAACCGGTGACGCTGGAGGACGTGCTGGAAATCGTCTACGTGGAAAAACCCAAGGGCGTGATCGTGCAGTATGGCGGGCAGACCCCGCTGAAGCTGGCGCGCGCGCTGGAGGCTGCTGGCGTGCCGATCATCGGCACCAGCCCCGATTCGATCGACCTGGCGGAGGACCGCGAGCGCTTCCAGCACATGATCGAGAAGATCGGCCTGAAGCAGCCGCCCAACCGCACCGCACGCAATGCGGACGAGGCGCTGGCCCTGGCCCGCGAGATCGGCTACCCGCTGGTGGTACGCCCGAGCTACGTGCTGGGCGGCCGCGCGATGGAAGTGGTGCACGACGACGCCGACCTGTCGCGCTACATCCGCGATGCGGTGAAGGTGTCGAACGATTCGCCGGTGCTGCTGGACCGCTTCCTCGACCACGCGGTCGAGGTCGACGTGGACGTGATCGCCGACGCCGAGGGCAACGTGCTGATCGGCGGCATCATGGAGCACATCGAGGAGGCCGGCGTGCACTCGGGCGATTCCTCGTGCTCGCTGCCGCCGTACTCGTTGAGCGCGGCGATCCAGGACGAGCTGCGCCGCCAGGTCAGTGCGATGGCGAAGGAGCTGAAGGTCATCGGACTGATGAACACGCAATTCGCGATCCAGGGCGACACCGTCTACATCCTGGAAGTGAACCCGCGCGCCTCGCGCACGGTGCCGTTCGTGTCCAAGGCCACCGGCGTGCCGCTGGCCAAGATCGCCGCGCGTGTGATGGCCGGCCGCTCGCTGGCCAGCCTGGGCGCGACGCGCGAGGTGATTCCCTCGTACTACTCGGTGAAGGAAGCAATCTTCCCGTTCCTGAAGTTCCAGAACGTCGACCCGATCCTCGGTCCCGAGATGCGCTCGACCGGCGAGGTGATGGGCGTGGGCCGCAGCTTCGGGGCAGCCTTCGCGCGTGGCCACGAGGCGGCCGGGATCAAGACACCGGTAATCGGCAAGGCGTTCCTGTCGGTGCGTGACGGCGACAAGGAGCGCTTGCTGCCGGTAGCACGCGAAATCATTGCGCGCGGCTTCAGCGTGGTGGCCACTTCCGGCACCGCCAGCTACCTGACCGCGCATGGCGTGGCCTGCGAGCGGGTCAACAAGGTGCTCGAGGGCCGCCCGCACATCGTCGACAGCATCAAGAACGGCGAGATCGTGTATATCGTCAATACCACCGAGGGCAAGCAGGCGATCGCCGATTCCTTCTCGATCCGGCGCGAGGCGCTGCAGCATCGCGTCACCTATTCCACCACGGTAGCCGGCGCCCGTGCGCTGGTGCATTCGCTGGATTTCCATGGTGATGGTGAAGTACACAGCCTGCAGGATCTGCACAAGGAGCTGAGCGCATGAGTCGTGCACCCATTACCAAGACCGGTTCCGAGCGTCTGCGCGCCGAGCTGGAGCGACTGAAGTCGGTCGAACGCCCGCGCATCATCGCGGCGATTGCCGAGGCCCGCGCTCATGGCGACCTCAAGGAGAATGCGGAGTACCACGCCGCGCGCGAGCTGCAGAGTTTCACCGAAGGGCGCATCGCGCAGCTGGAAGCGCTGCTGTCGACCGCCGAGGTCATCGACGTGGCGCGGTTGGCCGCCGGCAGCAAGGTCGTGTTCGGCGCCACGGTGGACCTGGAGGACGAGGATTCCGGCGCCACGGTGACCTACCAGATCGTTGGCGACCTGGAGGCGGACATCAAGCAGCGGCTGATCGCGGTGTCCTCGCCGATCGCCCGTGCGCTGATCGGCAAGAGCGCCGGCGACAGCTTCGAGTTCACCGCCCCGAACGGCGTCAAGCACTACGAGATCATCGACGTGCGCTACGAATGAGCCGCCGGCCGGTGGCGGTGCCGCCGCCGGCCGACAAACACCCGCAAAAAAGGCCGCTTGCGCGGCCTTTTTTGCGGCACCGTCAGGCTGGACTCAGCGCTGGCGAGCCTTGAAACGGGGGTTGCTCTTGCAGATCACGAACACCTTGCCGCGACGACGCACAACCTTGCAGTCGCGATGCCGCGCCTTGGCGGACTTCAAAGAGTTAAGCACCTTCACGGCCAGCTCCTGACACTAGACTAAAAACGTAAGCGCGCAAGTATAGCGGGCTGCATGGCCGGTCACAAGTCCGGCGCGAGGGCGGTTTGCGCCACCGTAGCCAGGAATTGCTGCAGGGCGGGAGAGTGGTCGTCGGCCCTGGAGGCCACGGCCAGCAACAGATGGGCATCGGAGTCTTCCAGCGGCACATAGCAGACCCCGGCCAGGCGCACGGCGCGCATGCTGGCCGGCACCAAGGCCAGCCCCAAGCCGGCGGCCACCAGGGCCAGCAGGCCGTTGATCTGCTGGGCGTGCTGGGTGATCGACGGCTGGAAGCCGGCCCGCGTCGCCAGTTTCACCAGCCGGTCATAGAGCGTGGCGGCAAGTTCGCGCGGTTGCGACACGAACGCGTCGCCGGCCACTTCGGCCAGGCGCAGGCTGCTGCGGCCAGCCAGCGGATGGCCCGCGGGCAGCGCCAGCAGCAGCGGTTCGCGATCGATCACGCTGAAGCGCAGGTCGCGGGCGTACTGCGGCTGCACCGGCTGGTCGCGGACAAAGCCGACGTCGATCCTGCCGGCGAGCAGGGCGGCGAACTGCGGTTCGGTGTACATCTCGCTCAGTTGCAGGCGCACGTCGGGAGCGATCTGGCCAAAGCGCAGCAAGGTCCGTGGCATGGCCGGGTGGAACGAGACCGAGACGGTGTAGGCCAACCGCAACTGGCCGGTATAGCCTGCGGCGGCAGCCACTGTCTGGTCGCGCGCCTCGTCCACCTTGGCCAGGATCTGCCGCGCCTGTTCAAGGAATACCCGGCCCGGTTCGGTCAGCGCCACGCTGCGCTTGGTGCGTTCGAGCAGGCGCACACCCAGGTCCTGCTCCAGCGACTGGATCTGCTGCGACAGCGGCGGCTGGGAAAGATGCAGTCGCAGCGCGGCGCGGGTGAAGCTCAGTTCTTCCGCGACGGCGACGAAGTAGCGCAATTGGCGAAGATCAAACATATAGTGGTATGAAATAAGTAACGGCCTAAATATATATTAGATACTTTATTCCGTCGATCATAAAATCCCTCCGTCCCGCCACTTCCCCTCCCCCCTAGTGGCGGCGGCCCTCGCCCCGCAGCGACGCTAAATACGACATCTGGTTCAACTCCCCCCCTGAACCCATGTTGATGCGTCTTCCCTGCGGGGCGCTTTCTTTTGCATGACCGGTGCGGCTGCCTGACAGCCGCGCCGGCGTGTCCGCATCTAGATTTCGCTGGCCACGCGGGTGCCCTGGGCGATGGCGCGCCTGGCGTCCAGCTCGGCCGCCACGTCGGCGCCACCAATCACGTGCACCTTCATGCCGGTCGGGCTCAGTTCGTCGGCGAGGCCGCGGTTCGGCTCCTGGCCGGCGCAAACCACCACGTGATCGACCGGCAGGACCTGCGGCTTGCCATCAATGGTGATGTGCAACCCCGAGTCGTCGAAGCGCTCGTAGCCGACCTTGCCCAGCATCGTCACCCGTTTGGCCTTGAGCGTGGCGCGATGCACCCAGCCGGTGGTCTTGTTGAGACGCGCGCCGGGACGGCCCTCGCTGCGCTGGAGCAACCAGACCTGACGCGCCGGCGCTTCCGGCGCGGGCGGTTGCAGCCCGCCGCGCTGCCGCAGCTGCTTGTCCACGCCCCATTCGCGGGTCCAGCGATCCACGTCGGTGGTGGGAGAGGGCACGTGCTCGACCAAGAACTCGGCCACGTCGAAACCGATGCCGCCGGCGCCGATGATCGCCACCCGCTCACCTACCGGATGGTGCCGGGCCAGTACATCGAGGTAGCCCAGCACACGCGGATCGTCGCTGCCAGGGAAGCTCACCCGGCGCGGCGTGATGCCGGTGGCGATCACCACCTCGTCGTAGCCGCCGGCGCGCAGCGAGGCGGCGTCTGCCGCCTGACCGAGCCGCACATCGACGCCCACGTCCTGCAGCCGGTGGCGGAAATAGCGCAGGGTCTCGCGGAATTCTTCCTTGCCCGGGATCTGCTTGGCGTAGTTGAACTGGCCGCCGATCTCGCCGGCCTGGTCGATCAGGGTCACCGCGTGGCCGCGTTCGCCCAGGGTGGCGGCGCAGGCCATGCCGGCCGGGCCCGCACCGACCACCGCGATGCGCTTGCGCACGACAGCGGTTTCGATCTTCAGCTCGGTCTCGTGGCAGGCACGCGGGTTGACCAGGCAACTGGCGCGCCGGTTCTGGAACACGTGGTCGAGGCAGGCCTGGTTGCAGGCGATGCAGGTGTTGATGCGTTCGCTGCGCCCGGCCTTCGCCTTGTTCGCCCAAGCCGGATCGGCCAGCAGGGGGCGCGCCATCGAGACCATGTCGGCCTCGCCGCCGGCGAGAATGCGCTCGGCCACGTCCGGCATGTTGATCCGGTTGGTCGCCACCAGCGGGATCGCCACCTCGCCCTTGAGTCTGTGCGTGACCCAGGCGAAGCCGGCCCGCGGCACGCTGGTGACGATGGTGGGCACACGAGCCTCGTGCCAGCCGATGCCGGTGTTGATGATGCTGGCGCCGGCCGCCTCGATCGCCCTGGCCAGGGTGGCCACCTCGTCCCAGTCCTGGCCGCCCTCGACCAGGTCGAGCATCGACAGGCGGTAGATGATGATGAAATCGCGGCCCACCGCCTCGCGCGTACGCCGCACGATCTCGACCGGAAAACGCATGCGCCGCGCAGCATCGCCGCCCCACGCATCGGTGCGCCGGTTGGTGCGGGCGGCGATGAATTCGTTGATCAGATAGCCTTCGGAGCCCATCACCTCGACGCCGTCGTAGCCGGCCTCCCGCGCCAGCTTGGCGCAATGCACGAAGTCGCCGATGGTGCGCTCCACGCCACGTGCCGACAGCGCCCGCGGCGTGAACGGGGTGATCGGCGACTTGATCCGCGATGGCGCCACCGACAGCGGGTGGTAGCCATAGCGGCCGGCATGCAGGATCTGCAGACAGATGCGCCCGCCCTCGGCGTGCACGGCACGAGTCAGCTTGCGATGCCGCGGCTTGTGCCAAGGCAGGGTGAGGCGGCCGCCGAATGGCTTCAGCCAGCCCTCGATGCTCGGCGCGATACCGCCGGTGACCATCAATCCGACGCCGCCACGGGCGCGTTCGGCGAAGTAGGCGGCCAGCTTGTCGTAGTCGCGGGCCTTGTCCTCCAGCCCGGTGTGCATCGAGCCCATCAGGATCCGGTTGGGCAGCGTGAGGTGGCCCAGATCGAGCGGGGCGAACAGGTTCGGGTATTTCATGCGGTCCCCAGGATTCAAACGACCGTATGAATGTGCCGGGATTCGGCGTTTGAAAGCAAGCGCCGCGTGAGCAGGCCACCGCGGGCTCAGGCCAGCAGTTGGTGCACCAGCGCGATGTAGCGACGCATGGCCTCTTCCTCGGGAACCCCGTTCAACTGCGCCCAGGCCTCGTGCTTGGCGGTGCCGACGAAATCGAAGAAGCCGGGTTGCGCGCGCTTGAGGTCACCCTCCGAGCCCTGCTTGTAGAGCGCGTAGAGCTTCAGCAAGGTGTCATTGTCGGGGCGCTTGGCCAGTTGCCGGACGTCCCTGGCAGCCTGCTCGAACTCGCGGCGAAGGTCGGTCATAAGGCGGTGTGGGCAAGGCTGGCGGACATGGGAGACCGGCTAGATAGCACGCGTTCCCGATATGGTCAACGCGGTAAACTGGCCGCTTTCGCGCTGCCACCAGGATCCTTCCATGAGCCATACCCCCGTCGTTCCCGTACTCACCATCGACGGGCCGTCGGGATCGGGCAAGGGCACCGTCAGCGCGCTGGTGGCCGAGCGGCTGGGCTGGCGGCTGCTGGATTCCGGCGCGCTGTACCGCGCCGTGGGCTACGCCGCCGGCGCGGCGGGGCTGGACCTGTCGGACGTGGAGGCGGTGACCCGCTGCGCGCAGGAAACGAAGATCCAGTTCCGCGCCGCCGGCGACGGCGGCGGGACCCGGGTGATCGTCAACGGCCACGACGCCACCGACGAGCTGCGCACCGAAACCGCCGGCGCGGCGGCCTCCGCGATCGCTTCGATGCCGTCGGTGCGCGAGGCCCTGGTGGCGCTGCAACTGGGTTTCCGCAGGGCGCCCGGGCTGGTGGCCGACGGGCGCGACATGGGTACGGTGATCTTCCCGGATGCCGCGCACAAGGTTTTCCTCACCGCGAGCGCCGCCGAACGGGCAAAAAGGCGCTATAAGCAGTTGAAGGAAAAGGGACTCAACGTTACACTTGGCGGCCTTCAGCGAGAAATTGAGGCGCGTGACAGCCGCGATGCATCACGTGCGGTTGCGCCGCTCAAGCCTGCCGAAGATGCCGTACTGGTGGATACCACCGGCATGGACATCGACGAGGTCGTCGCGAAAGTACTTGCCGTCGTGCAGTCCTGACCGGAGTGCGCGGCGGTTTCTGTGCCCCTGCTGCGGCAGGGGGTTTTGGCCCATGGTGTCGACGGTCGGTTCTGCGGAACCACCCGAAAACACCCTCAACCGGTGGACCGGAAAGTTCGTGCGCAACACCCAACATGGCGCAACGGGCAACGGTCTTTTCCCACTATGGAATCAACATGACTGAAAGTTTTGCCGAACTGTTTGAACAGAGCCAGCAGGCCATTTCCAAGCTGAAGCCCGGCGCCATCGTCACCGGCATCGTGGTGGAGATCCGCAACGACGTCGTCGTGATCAATGCGGGCCTGAAGAGCGAAGGCATCGTCCCGATCGAGCAGTTCAAGAGCGAGAGCGGCGTGCTGGAAGTGCAGGTGGGCGACGAGGTGAAGGTAGCCCTCGAAGCTTTGGAAGACGGTTTCGGCGAGACCAAGCTGTCGCGCGAGAAGGCCAAGCGCTCGATGGTGTGGGACGACCTGGAGCAGGCGTTCGACAAGGAGGAAACCATCGTCGGCATGATCTCCGGCAAGGTCAAGGGTGGCTTCACCGTCGACATCAAGGACGTCCGCGCGTTCCTGCCGGGCTCGCTGGTCGACGTGCGCCCGGTGCGCGACCCGGTGTACCTCGAGGGCAAGGAACTCGAGTTCAAGATCATCAAGCTGGACCGCAAGCGCAACAACGTGGTGGTCAGCCGCCGCGCCGTCGTCGAGACCGAGTTCTCCGAGGAGCGCGAGAAGCTGCTGGAACGCCTGACCGAGGGCGCGGTGGTCAAGGGCACGGTCAAGAACCTCACCGACTACGGCGCGTTCGTGGACCTGGGCGGCATCGACGGCCTGCTGCACATCACCGACATGGCGTGGAAGCGCGTGCGTCATCCGTCCGAAGTCGTCAACGTCGGCGACGAGCTGGACGTGCGCGTGCTGAAGTACGACAAGGAGCGCAACCGCGTCTCGCTGGGCCTGAAGCAGCTGGGTGATGACCCGTGGGTCGCCATCGCCCGCCGCTACCCGGTCGGCAGCCGCCTGTTCGGCAAGGTCTCCAACGTCACCGACTACGGCTGCTTCGTCGAGATCGAGCCGGGCGTGGAAGGCCTGGTGCACGTGTCCGAGATGGACTGGACCAACAAGAACGTCAACCCGGCCAAGGTGGTGCAGGTCGGCGACGAGACCGAAGTGATGGTGCTGGACGTGGATGAAGAGCGTCGCCGCATCTCGCTGGGCATCAAGCAGACGCGTTCCAATCCGTGGGAAGCGTTCGCCGCCATGCACAAGAAGGGCGACAAGGTCTCCGGCCAGATCAAGTCGATCACCGACTTCGGCGTGTTCATCGGCCTGGACGGCGGCATCGACGGCCTGGTGCACCTGTCCGACATCTCCTGGCAGATGTCCGGCGAAGACCTCGTGCGCAACTTCAAGAAGGGCGACGAGATCGAGGCCGTGGTGCTGGCGGTGGATCCGGAGCGCGAGCGCATCAGCCTCGGCATCAAGCAGATGGAACAGGATCCGTTCGGCCAGTTCATGGCGGCCAATCCGCGCGGCAGCATCGTCACCGGCACCGTGAAGGAAGTCGATGCGAAGGGCGCCGTGATCGACCTGGGCGAGGGCGTGGAGGGTTACCTGCGCGCCAACGACATCGCCAAGGAGCGCATCGACGATGCCACCCAGCACCTGAAGGTGGGCGACAAGGTCGAGGCCAAGTTCACCGGCATGGACCGCAAGGGGCGCCAGCTGGCGCTCTCGATCCGCGCCAAGGACGAGGAAGATGCGCCCGACACGTCGGCGGATTACTCGTCCGCGGCCAGCGGCACGACCAAGCTTGGTGCGCTGCTCAAGGAGCAGTTCAACAAGGCCGACTGAGCGCCTGCAGCAGCCTGATACGGGGCGGCGGCGCATCGCCGTCGCCCCGTTGTTTGATGTCACGGACATTGGGGCCCCATGACTAAATCCGAATTGATCGAGGCGCTCGCCAGGCGCCAGACCCATCTTGCGTTCGCGGACGTCGAGATGGCCGTCAAGAGCGTCATCGAGCAGATGAGCCATGCCCTCGCTCACGGCGAACGCATCGAAGTGCGTGGATTTGGCAGCTTCGCGTTGCATTACCGGCCGCCGCGCATGGGCCGCAACCCCAAGACTGGCGAGGCCGTGGCGTTGCCCGGCAAGCACGTTCCGCACTTCAAGCCGGGCAAGGAATTGCGCGAGCGCGTCAACCAGGATCTGACGCAGAAATAAACCGGACAGGAAGCGATCGAAGGCAGGCGACGCGAGTCGGTCCTGCCTTTTTGTTGCCTGGCGTCAGGCCGCTGCCGGACCGCCGTCCACTCCTGTCGGGTGAGGCGGCCGCTGCCGCCTGTGCCTGTCGCGGCCAATCGGTTAAAGTCTCGGCCATGCGACTGCTCGCCATCATCGCCCTCGTGATCTTCATTGCCGCCGGCGTCGTGCTGGGCGCGCTCAACGCCGACCTGGTCGGCTACGACTTCGCGTTTGCCCGGGTGCAGTTGCCCAAGGGTGCCGCCCTGCTGGGGGCTTTGGTGACCGGCTGGCTGCTGGGCGGGCTCACCGCCTGGCTCGGTGCGAGCATGCGCCGGCGCCACCGGCAACCGCGTGCGGACAAGCAGCTGCCGGCCAAACCATGAATCTCCTGTACGTGCTGGTTCCGCTGGTGCCGGCTGCTTTCGTGCTTGGCTGGTGGGCCTCCCGCCAGGTCGGCGCGCGCCGCTCCGGTGCCGAGGTCAGCGAACTGTCCTCGGACTACTTCCGCGGCCTGAACTACCTGCTCAACGAGGAGCAGGACAAGGCGATCGAGGTCTTCCTCAAGCTGGCCGAATACAACCGCGATACGGTCGAAACCCACCTGGCGTTGGGCAACCTGTTCCGCCGCCGCGGCGAAGTGGACCGTGCGATCCGGCTGCACCAGCACCTGGTTTCGCGGCCGGGCCTGACCGACGCGATGAAGACGGTAGCCCTGCTGGAACTGGGCGAGGATTACATGCGCGCCGGCCTGCTGGATCGTGCCGAAGCGCTGTTCTCCGACCTGGTGGCGATGGACGCGCACGCGCCGTCGGCGCTGCGCCACCTGATCGCGATCTACCAGCACGAACGCGACTGGCACAAGGCCATCGAGCACGCGCGGCGGCTGGAAGTGATGACCGGCGAGGACGAGGCGCCGATGATCGCCCAGTTCTACTGCGAGCTGGCCGACCGCTCGCGCCAGCATGGCGCCCGCGCCGAGGCGCGCGACTACCTGCGCCAGGCATTCGAGTGCCAGCCCGGCTGCGTGCGCGCCTTCATGCTGACTGGCCGCCTGCTGTCCGAAGATGGCCAGCACGCCGAGGCGGTCGCGGCCTACGAGGCGGCGATCAAGGCCGATATCGCCTTCACCCCGGACATCCTCCCGCCGCTGCTCAACAGCTACGCCCGCTCGCAGCAGATGGAGCGCGCCGAACGTTTCCTGCATGACATGCTCGCGCGCTACCACGGCGTCTCGCCGGTGCTGGCGCTGACCCACCTGTACCGCCAGCGCGACGGCGAGCGGGCGGCGATCGACTTCCTGACCGCGCAATTGCGCCAGCGGCCGTCGGTGCGCGGACTGATGGCCCTGATCGACGCCACCATGGACAAGATCGAAGGCGAGGCGCGCGAGAATTTCCTGATCCTGCGCGATCTGACCCGCAAGCTGCTGGAGGGCCAGGCGATGTACCGCTGCAGCCGCTGCGGTTTCGGCGCCAAGGCGCATCACTGGCAGTGCCCGAGCTGCAAGAGCTGGAGCACGATCCGGCCGATCCACGGCGTCGCCAGCGAGTGAACCGAGCCCCGTGAAGTGAGCCCCGTCAAGTGAGCATGTACACGACCATCGGATGGTTGCTGGCCAGCTTGTCGATCACCCTGTTGCTGGTGCGCGGCGCGATCGGCTATGCGCAGCGGCGCGGCATGCTGGACCAACCCGGGCAACGCCGTTCGCATCGCCTGCCCACTCCGCGCGGCGGCGGCATCGGCCTCGTCGTGGCGATGCTGGTGTGCCTGCCGGGTGTGCTGTGGCATGCGCCGGCGGCCTGGCCGGCAAGCGTGATCGCCAGCCTGCTCGCCGCGCTGGCGCTGGTGGCGCTGGCCGGCTGGTGGGACGACCACCGCTCGCTGCCGATCCTGCCGCGGCTGGGCGTCCAGCTGCTGGCGGTAGGCCTGTTTTCGTTGAGCCTGTTGAGCACCGGCTTGTCGGCGTGGTGGATGCCGCTGCTGCTGATCGCCGGCGCCTGGAGCATCAACCTGCACAACTTCATGGACGGCATCGACGGCCTGCTGGCGCAGCAGGTGATGTTCGTGGGCGCTGGCCTGGCCGGGCTGGCCGCGGCGGCGGGGCAAGCGGCACTGGCCACCGCGGCGGCCGTCCTGGCGGCGTCGGCGCTGGGCTTCTGGTACTTCAACCGACCACCGGCGCGGATCTTCATGGGCGACGTCGGCAGCGGCAGCGTGGGCCTGTTGCTGTTCGCCTTCAGTGCGATGCTGTGGTGCGTCGATCCCGCATGGTTGTGGCCAGCCCTGATTCTGTCGTCCGCCTTCGTGACCGATGCCAGCCTGACCCTGCTGACCCGCATGTGGCGCGGACGGCGCTGGTACACTGCCCATCGCGAACACCTCTACCAGTGGCTGGTGCGCCGCGGGGGAACTCACGCACGCTCGGACATGGTCTATATGGGCTGGAACCTGCTGATCGCGGCACCTTCGGCCTGGTTGGCCTGGAGTCATCTGCACATGGCGCTGCCGGTTACCATGGCCGTCTATCTCGCAGCGGCAGTCGCCTGGCTGGCGCTGAAACGTCGCTGCCTGCGACGCCCTCTGCCCAAGGCATCCCATGTCGCTGCGTAGGCTCGTCGGTTTCATCCACCCGCGTATTGCCGTCGTGCTGCACGACCTGGCCATGGCCGCGCTTGCCTGGTGGATCGCCAAGTTGTTGCGGTATGCGCTGAAACCCGACGAGATCGTCGGTTTCGGGATGCTCGAGTTTCCGATCGTGCTGCTGGTGCAGGGACTGATCTTTCGCTGGACGGGGCTGTACCGCAGTGTCTGGCGTTTCGCCAGCCTGCCGGACCTGTGGAACATCGCGCGCGCCGTGGTCGTCGGCTCGCTGTTCATCGGCGTGTCGCTGTTCCTCTACAACCGCCTGGAAGGCGTGCCGCGCTCGGTGCTGGTGCTCTACCCGTTGCTGCTTGCCGCGTTGTTGGGGCTGCCGCGCCTGGCCTATCGCTACTGGAAGGACAGCCGCAGCGACCTGCTGCAGAACCAGGTCGCCAAGCGCGTGCTGATCGTCGGCGCCGACCGGGCCGGCGAAGTGCTTTCGCGCGACCTGCAGCGCGACAACCGCTACGGAGTAGTCGGTTTCGTCGACGACAACCCCAGCCTGCGCGGCGCCAGCATCAACGGCTACCCGGTGCTTGGGCGGTTCGACCAGTTGCCCGAGGTTGCCCGCGAAGTGGCGGTCGACATGCTGCTGATCGCGCTGCCCGGTGCCTCGACCGCCGAGATGCGGCGGGTGGTCTCGCTGTGCGACGCCACCGACCTGCCGTACCGGACGGTACCGCGGCTGGAGGACGTGGTGGCCGGCCGCGCCCAGTTCAACCAGATCAAGGAAGTGGCGATCGAGGACCTGCTCGGCCGCGACACGGTGGAACTGGACTGGACCGCGATCCGCGAAACCCTGAGCGGGCGGCGCGTGCTGATCACCGGCGGCGGCGGCTCGATCGGCTCGGAGCTGTGCCGCCAGGTGGCCCGGTTGGGCGCGCAGTCGCTCACCGTGGTCGAACAAAGCGAGTACAACCTGTACCGGATCAGCCAGGAGCTGCGCGCGGATTTCCCCGAACTGATCTTCGACGGCATCCTGGCCAACTGCGGCGACGAGATCGCCATGCACAAGGCATTCACCGACGTCCGGCCGCAGGTGGTGTTCCATGCCGCCGCGTACAAGCACGTGCCGCTGTTGCAGGACCAGTTGCGCACGGCGTTCCGCAACAATGCGCTGGGCACGCGCACGGTGGCCGATGCGGCCTGCGCGGTCGGCGTGGAATGCTTCGTGCTGATCTCCACCGACAAGGCAGTCAACCCGACCAGCGTGATGGGCGCGTGCAAGCGCGTCGCGGAGATCTACTGCCAGAATCTCGATGCGCACACCGATACGCGCTTCATGACGGTACGTTTCGGCAACGTGCTGGATTCGGCCGGTTCGGTGGTGCCGCTGTTCCGGCGGCAGATTCGCGAGGGTGGCCCGGTGACCGTGACCCATCCGGAGATCTCGCGCTACTTCATGACCATTCCCGAGGCCTGCCAGCTGATCCTGCAGACCGCGAGCATCGGCAAGGGCGGCGAGATCTTCGCGCTCGACATGGGCGAGCCGGTGAAGATCCGCGACCTGGCCGAGCAGATGATCCGCCTCGCCGGCAAGAAGCCGGGCAGCGAGATACCGATCGTGTACACCGGCCTGCGCGCCGGCGAGAAGCTGTTCGAGGAACTGTTCCATCCACTGGAGAACTACAGCGCCACCGCGCACGCCAAGATTTTCCTGGCGCAGCACCGCGAAGTGTCGTGGGAATTGCTGCAGGCCATGCTGTGCAAGGCCGCCGAGGCGGCCGACGTTTTCAATGAGGAAGAACTTCGCCGCTGCGTGTCCAGCCTGCTGCCTTCGTTCCGCTGGAGTGAAACGGTGCAGCCGGACAACGTGGTGTCGATCCGCCGCGCCAACCCGGAGGTCAATGAGTGAGCAAGCCCCTGCGCAAAGTGGTGTTTCCCGTGGCCGGACTCGGCACGCGTTTCCTGCCGGCGACCAAGGTGGTCGCCAAGGAAATGCTGCCGGTGCTCGACAAGCCGCTGATCCAGTACGCCGTCGACGAGGCGGTGGACGCAGGTGCTGACACCCTGGTCTTCGTCACCAACCGCTACAAGCACGCGATCGCCGACTACTTCGACAAGGCCTACGAGCTGGAGTCCAAGCTGCACGAGAAGGGCAAGGCCGAGCTGCTGGCGCTGGTGCAGGGCACCTTGCCGCGACATGTGCGGGCGATCTTCGTGACCCAGCCCGAGGCGCTCGGCCTGGGCCATGCCGTGCTGTGCGCCAAGCCCGTGGTCGGCGACGAACCGTTCGGCGTGATCCTGCCGGATGATCTGATCTGGAACGGTGCCGGCAAGAGCGCGCTGCGGCAGATGGCGGAGCTGGCCGATGCGCAGGCCGCGGGAGTGATCGCGGTGGAAGAAGTACCGCGCGACCAGACCGACAAGTACGGCATCGTCGATGCCGCTCCGGTCGACGAGCGCAGCGCACTGATCCGCCACATGGTGGAGAAGCCCAAGCCGGCCGACGCGCCGTCGAATCTGGCCGTGGTGGGCCGCTACGTGCTGCCCGGCCGCATCTTCCAGCTGTTGGAGCAGACCACGCCTGGCGCCGGCGGCGAGATCCAGCTCACCGACGCCATCGACGCGCTGCTGAAGGAGCAGGGCAAGGTGTTGGCCTATCGCTTCGAGGGCACCCGCTTCGACTGCGGCAACAAGGCCGGGCTGGTGCGCGCCACCATGCACATGGCGATGCAGGATCCGAAGCTCGCGCCCACCGTGCGAGAGTTCCTTGGCCAGCTTTGAACCACGGCGGCCGCAACGCGCAGGCATGAAGGCGATGCTTGCTCCGTCACGGCTACCGGCGTCGCTCATCGCAGCAGCATGACACCCCCCTCGTCCACGTCCTACTACCGCGCCACCGCCACGCCGTACCCGGCCTGGCAACCGCTGCAGGGCAGCGCGCAGGCGCGCGTGGCGGTGATCGGCGGCGGCTTTGCCGGCTTGAACACCGCGCTGGGGCTGGCCGAGCGCGGCGTGCGGGACGTGGTATTGCTGGAGCGCGAACAAGTCGGCTTCGGCGCTTCCGGCCGCAACGGCGGCTTCGTCTTCGCCGGCTATTCGCTGGGCGAACAGTCGCTGCTCGAGCAGTTGGGCGAGGCGCGCGCGCGGGCACTGTTCAAGCTCACCACCGAGGCGGTCGGGCGCATCCGCCGGCGCGTCGCCGATTACGCGATCGCCTGTGACATGGTCGACGAAGGGGTGATCTGGGCCAACTGGTTCCGCGATCCGGCCGTGCTGCGCCGGCGCCAGCAACTGCTGGCCGAGCATTACGGCGTGCACTGGCAGTGGCTGCCCGAGAGTGAACTGCGCGAACGCATCCGCAGCGAGCGCTACCACGACGGCCTGTACGAGCGCGACGCGTTGCACCTGCACCCGCTCAACTACGCGATCGGCCTGGCCGCCGCGGCCGCCGGGCAGGGCGTGCGCATCCACGAGCACAGCGGCGTGCGCAGCCTCGTGCGCGAGGGCCTGCAATGGCGTTTGCGTACGACGCAAGGCGAACTGCTCGCCGAGCAGGTGGTGCTGGCCTGCGGCGGCTACCTGGCCGGGCTGCAGAAAACGATCGACCGCGCGATCCTGCCGATCGCCACCTACGTGATGGTGACCGAGCCGCTCGGCGCGCGGCTGGACGACTGCCTGCACACCCGCGCGGCAATCTACGACAGCCGTTTCGCGTTCGACTACTACCGCGCGCTGCCGGATACCCGCCTGCTGTGGGGCGGGCGCATCTCGGTACTCAACCGCTCGCCGCGCGCAGTGCAGCGGCTGCTGACGAAGGACTTGCTGCGCGTGTTCCCGCAACTGGCGGGAGTGCAGGTTGAGCATGCCTGGTCAGGCCTGATGAGCTATGCGCGGCACCAGATGCCGCAAATCGGCGGTGACGGCAACGGGTTGTGGTGGGCGCAGGCGTTCGGCGGACATGGACTGGCGCCAACCTGCGCCGCCGGCGAGCTGCTGGCCGCGGCGATCGCCGAGGGCGACGACCGCTGGCGGCAGTTTGCCGACTATGGCCTGGGCAACACGCACCGTCCATTCGGTTATCTGGCAGCGCAGGCCAGCTACTGGTGGCAGCAAGGCCGCGATTGTCTGAAGACGAGGTTGGAAGGATGAGCGAAGCGCATCACCCCGACATCAGCTGGGCCGATTTCGAAAAGGTACTGATCGTCGCCGGCACCGTAACCAAGGTGGAAGGGTTCCCCGAGGCGCGCAAGCCGGCATGGAAGGTGTGGGTGGATTTCGGCCCCTACGGCGAGAAGAAGACCAGCGCGCAGATCGCCGCGCTGTATAAAGCCGAGGATCTGCTTGGGCGGCAGGTCGTGGGCGTGATCAACTTCCCCGAAAAGCAGATCGGCCCGTTCCGCTCGCAGTTCCTGCTGACCGGTTTTCCCACCGACGCGGGCGTGGTGCTCACCGCGGTCGAGCGGCCGGTACCGAACGGCACCCGGTTGGCCTGAGCCAAACACCGCGGGTTGCCCGCGATTTGCCCGCAACGCGCCAGCGCCCGTTCGCCAGCGCCAGCCACCATCACAGCCCCGTCCCTCTCATGGAGCTGCACATGAATCCGTTGACCCGCACGCTGTGGATCGGCGCCGCCCTGCTGGCGGCAAGCCTGGCGCATGCGAACGACCCCGCCTGGAGTCAGCCGCAGCAGCCCTTCCGCATCTACGGCAACAGCTGGTACGTGGGTACGCGAGGCTTGAGCGCGGTCCTGATCACCTCGCCGCAGGGCCATGTGCTGATCGACGGCACGCTGGAAGGCAACGCGGCACAGATCGAGGCGAACATTCGCGCGCTCGGCTTCCGCCTGCGCGATGTCAGGCTGATCCTCAACTCGCACGCCCACGCCGACCACGCCGGGGCGATCGCCAGGCTGGCGCACGACAGCGGCGCCACGGTGGCGGCCAGCGCGGCTGGAGCGAAGGCGTTGCGTTCCGGCGGCGACGACCCGGACGACCCGCAGTACGGCATGGCCCCGCGCTACCCGGCGGTCACGCCAGTCGAGGTGGTGGCCGACGGTGCGGCGGCGCGGGTGGGCTCGATCGCCGTCACCGCGCACGACACCCCTGGCCACACCCCAGGCAGCACCTCGTGGACCTGGCGTTCGTGCGAAGAGGGGCGCTGCCTGTCACTGGCCTACGTCGACAGCCTCACCGCACTCGGCCGCGAGGGCTTCCGCTACAGCGACGAGCCGGCCCGGGTCGAGGCTTTCCGCCAGTCCTTCGCCACCGTCGCCGGCTTGCCCTGCGACATCCTGATCACGCCGCACCCCGACGCCAGCGGCTTCATGCAGAAGATCGCCGCGCGCGATCGCGACCATGCGCCCGCTGCCCTGGTCGACACCGGTGCCTGCCGCGCCTACGCCGCGGCGGCGCAGTCGCGTTTCGAGCAACACCTGGCGAAGGAGCGACAGGGGATGCAGCGCGCCGGCAGGTGAGGGCGGCGCCGACCGGCGCAGGGCTCAGTGCTCCAGCCACACCTCCAATCCCTGCGCGTTCAACTCGATGTCCATGCCCAGCAGCCGGCGCAGCGCCTCGCGTCCGTGCAGCCAGCCGTGGGCTTCGGCGCGGGCCGCGTAGAGGTCGGTCAGCGACTCCACCAATACGGCATGCCGGTCGGGCCGGCCGTGCGCGGCACGGGCCAGGGCGACCATCGCGTCGATCTGCACGTGCAGGTCGGCCGCCAGCCGCTCGATGTCCTCCACCCGGCCGTAGTGGGTGAGGTACATCGCCTCGGGCTGCAGCGCGACCAGCCGTTCGATCGAGGCGTGCAGCGCCTCGGGATCGAACTGCACCGGCGAGGTAGTGGGCAGGATGAACGGGCCGTTTGCGGTATCGAAATCGCGGTAGGACAGACCGAACACGTCGCCGGTGAAACAGGCGCGGGCGCGCTCGTCGACCACGGTGAGGTGGTGCTTCGCATGGCCAGGCGTGTCGAGGCAGCGCAGCGACCGACCGGCCAGATCCACCACGTGCCCGTCCGACGCCGCGGTTACCCGCTGGGCCGGAATCGGCCGCAGCCGGCCATACGTCTGTTCCATCACCGCCTCGCCGTACACCGCGCTGGCGCCGGCCCACAGTGCGGAAGGGTCGATCATGTGCCGGGCGCCGCGCGGGTGCACCACCAGCTGCGCATTCGGCAACTGCGCAATCAGCTCGCCGGCGCCGCCGGCGTGGTCCAGGTGCACATGGGTGAGGATCAGCCAGTCGACGTCGGCCGGCGCGAGACCGGCTTCGTCCAGCGCCTCCAGCATGCGCGGCACGGCGAAGTTCGTGCCGCAGTCGATGAAGGCGCCGCGGCCGTTCTCCACGACCAGGTAGGCCGCGTCGAAGCGCGGCCGCACGAAGCCGGTGTCGATGGTGTGGATGCCGTGGGTGATTGCCATGCCTGCCTCGTGAACGGAACGATCCGGCGAGGGTAGCAAGCCGGGGCGGAGCGGGCACCTGCACCATGGTCGAGCACGATTGGGGGCCATCGGCCGGACGCGGGAACCTTTGGGTAACCCACCGCATCGGATCGAACGTTGCTCACTTCATCAACGTGCCAATTGGGGAACGACATGCTGCTCTATGCGATTCTGGTTTTTGCGATCGCCGCCATCGGCGGCCTGGTGCTGGCTTCCAGCGTGCTGCGCGGCAAGCTGGCGCCGTGGGCCATCTCGCTGCTGCACGCGTTGCTTGGCGCCAGCGGCCTGGTGCTGCTGATCCTGGTGGTACTGCAGGGCGCGGCGCCGGGACGGCTTACCGTGGCGCTGGCACTGCTGGTGCTGGCCGCGCTGGGCGGTTTCTTCCTCGCCTCGTTCCACCTGCGCAAGCAGGTCGCGCCGAAGGCGGTGGTGTTCGTGCATGCCGGCGTTGCGGTGGTCGGTTTCCTGACCCTGCTCAGCCTGCTGCTGGCCTGAGCCGCCGCCATGCGCCATCCGCTGCATCCGGCCCTGGTGCATTTCCCGATCGCCTGCTGGTCGCTGGCCACGGCGGCGGATCTGGCCAGCCTGGCCTGGGGCGAGCCCGCATGGCGGTTCGCCGGCGTGTTGCTGCTGGCGGGGATCGGCTTCGCGATCCCCGCCATGCTGGCCGGCCTGCTCGAACTGGCCAAACTTGCCCAGGACAATCCGGCGATCAAGGACGTCAACCGCCACATGCTGATGGTGATGGGCGCGCTTTGCTGCTACGTGGCCAGCCTGTTCCTGCGTCTGCACGGCACGCAATTCATTGCGCCGGGCCTGCTGGCGATCGCACTGAGCGTGCTGGGTTTTCTGTGCCTGGGCGTGGCCGGCTGGCTGGGCGGCAAGCTGGTGTACGGACACCGGCTCGGGGTCAGCCCGCCGTCCGCCTGAGCTTCGCCTTCGGCGGTCGCGGCACGCGCCACAGATACCAGGCGGCGGCGGTGCGATGCGGGCTCCAGGCCGCGCCGAGCGCCGCCAACGCCTTCGGCGCGGGCGCCGTGTCCAGCGACTTCAGCAGGCGGTAGCCTTCGCGCACGCCGAAGTCATCCACCGGCAGGATGTCGGGCCGGTCCAGGCTGTAGATCAGGAACATCTCCACTGTCCAGCGGCCGATGCCCTTCAGCGCGCAGAGCCGGGCAATCAGTTCCTCGTCCGGCAGCACCAGGGCGGTGGCCAGATCGGGAACGGTGCCGTCGAGCGTGGCGGCGGCAATGCCGCGGATCGTCTCGATCTTGCGTGCCGAGAAACCGCAGTCGCGCAGGCTGTCGAAACCGGCGCCGAGCAGTTGCGCCGGCGACGGAAACGCCCGCTGCGGATGCAGCGCCAGCAACCGCGCCAGGATCGCATCGCCGGCCTTCACGTGCAGTTGCTGGTAGGCCACCGCGCGCACCAGCGCCTCGTACGGCTCGCGCATCGGTTTCGCTTGGTGAGCACAGGGACCGACCTGCGCGACCAGGCGCGCCCAGTCGCCGTCCAGCGCGGCCAGGAACGCCGCGGCGTCAGCCGGCACGGCGAAAGCTCAGGTTGATGCGGCACTCGCCCAGCGCGGCGTGATGGTTCGGCTTCAGCGGCAGCACACCGTGGAAGCGCAATCGCGCCGCGCCACCCCACACCACCACGTCGCCATGCGTCAGCGGCACGCGCTGCACCGGGTCGGTGCGGCGCAGGCCGCCGAACAGGAACACCGCCGGAATGCCCAGCGACACCGACACGATCGGCAGCCCGAGGTCACGTTCGTCACGATCCTGATGCAGGCTGAGTCGGGTGCCGGGTTCGTAGCGGTTGAGCAGGCAAGCATCCGGCACGAAGCCGGGGAAGCCGGCGCGCGCGGCGGCGGCCACGGCCAGCCGCATGCACGCCGGCGGCAACGGCGGCCACGGCTGGCCGCTGTCCGGGTCGATCGGATCGTAGCGATAGCCGCGGCGGTCGCTGACCCAACCCCGTGGCCCGGCATTGGTCATTGCTACCGACATGCGCAGGCCACCGGGCGTGACCAGGTGGCGGAACGGCGCCTGCGCCACGATCGCCGACACCGCCTGCAGCAACGCCGATTCTTCCGCCAGCGCAAAGCCGCGCAGCACCACCGCGCCATCGCCCAGCGGCTCGTCCCGGCGGGGCGCCTGGCTGGCGCCGAACAGGTCGGTGGTAATCATGCGGCGTCGTGGAAGATGATGCCGAGCGTGTGGCGGCAGCCGTCGCGCACGCGACTGACACCGTGGCGCAGGTTCACCCGGTAGCTGCCGCGCGTGCCTTGCACCGGCCGCTGGTGCACCGCGAACAGCACCGCATCGCCCTGGCGCAGCGGCACCACTTCGGCGCGCGACTGCATGCGCGGGCGCTGCTCGGTCAGCACGAATTCGCCGCCGCTGAAATCCCGCCCCGGCGCGGACAGCAGCACGGCCAGCTGCAGCGGAAATACCTGCCCGCCGTACAGGTCCTGGTGCAGGCAGTTGTAGTCGCCGGGGCCGTACTGCAGCAGCAGCGGGGTGGGGCGTTGCTGGCCGGCGGCATGGCAGCGGGCGATGAACTCGGCATGCGTGGCCGGGTAGCGCACGGCCAGCCCCATCGCCGCGTTCCAGCGGTTGGCGACAGGTGCCAGCAGCGGATAAACCGCATGGCGCAGGCCGGCCACCAGGTCGGGCAAGGGGTAATCGAAATAGCGGTACTCGCCACGGCCGAAACCGTGGCGGCCCATCACCACGCGGCTGCGGAAGCGTTCGTCGTCCGCGTACATGCCGGCGAGTGCCATGCACTCTGGCGGCGACAGGAGGGCTTCCAGCGTCGCGCAGCCGCATGCATCGAGTTCATCGCCGATGCCGGCCCAGTCGTACGCCTGCAGCCGCGCACCGATGTCGAGGGCAGGGCGCAGCTGTGCATTCATGCCTGCGCCTCGCGTTCCAGCAATGCGCGTTTGCGCGGCACGCCCCAGCGGTAGCCGGACAGGCCACCGTCATTGCGCACCACGCGATGGCACGGGATCGCCACCGCCAGCAGGTTGCTGGCGCAGGCCTGGGCTACCGCGCGCGCCGCCGTGGGCGCGCCGATGCGCCGCGCGATGTCGCCGTAGCTGGCGGTGCTTCCCGCCGGAATCTCGCGCAGCGCTTGCCACACCCGCTGCTGGAACGCGGTGCCGCGCACATCCAGCGGCAAGTCCAGCCCCAGGGCGGGCGCCTCGACGAAGCCGACCACCTGCGCCACCACGCGTTCGTAATCGCGGTCGCCGCCGATCAACCGGGCCTTGGGAAAGCGATCCTGCAACTCGCGCGCGAGCGCGTCCGGGTCATCGCCCAGCAGGATCGCGCACACGCCGCGTCCGCTCTGCGCCACCAGGATCGCGCCCAGCGAACAGGCGCCGATGGCGAAGCGGATCTCGCTGTCGGTACCGCCGGCGCGGTAGCTGGAAGGCGTCATGCCCAGCACCTGGTCGGCGTTTTCGTAGAAGCGGCTGCTGGCGTTGTAGCCGGCGTCGAAGATCGCCTCGGTCACCGAGGCACCGCGCTCCAGCTTGCTGCGCAGGCGACGGTTGCGATGCGCTGCGGCGTACTGCTTCGGGGTTACCCCGGTGGCCGCCTTGAACACGCGGTGAAAATGGAACGGGCTGAGGCCGCTCGGCCTGGCCAGCTGTTCCAGCGTCGGGGCGGTCTCGGCCTGCTCGATCGCGCGGCAGGCAGCGGTGACCATGGCCGCCTGCTGCTGCGCCAGCGATGGCTGGTCGGGCCGGCAGCGCTTGCACGGGCGAAAGCCGGCGCGCTCCGCTTCGGCGGCGGTGGCGTGGAAGGCGACGTTCTCCGGCCGGGCCGCTCGTGCGGCGCAGGACGGGCGGCAGTACACGCCGGTGCTGCGCACCGAGTAGAAAAAGCTGCCGTCGGCGTGCGCGTCGCGCGTCTGTACCGCGACCCAGCGCGGGTCGGCCAGGGTGGCGGCGCGTGCCGCCTGTTTGTCGAAGGTATGCATGGCTGTTCTTCCGTCGGATTATCGCTCAAGGCGCAATCTACGGACCGTCAGCCGCCGCGGCACTCCGGGTCTTGCGGTCGAATCGACGCGGGGCCACGCCGGCTTGCGCCGGCGGGGCCCCGACCGCCTGCGAGGCTCAGGGCGCGGTGTCCACCAGCACCAGCTCGGCATCCTCGATCGCGGTGACGTGCAGCGTGGTCTCGTCACGGATCGCCGCGCCGTCGCGGGCGTCCAGCTTCACGCCGTTGACGTCCACCTTGCCGGTGGCCGGCACCAGATAGGCATAGCGGCCACGCTCCAGCGCATACGCGACGCTTTCGCCGGCCTTCAGCGTGGCGCCCAGCACGCGCGCGTTGGTGCGCAGCGGCAGGGCCTCGGCGTCTTCCTTGAAACCGCTGGCCAGCGCCACGAAGCGGCCCGAACGATCCCCCTTGGGGAACGGCCGCGCGCCCCACGACGGCGGCTGGCCGTTCTCGTCGGGGATGATCCAGATCTGGAAGATGCGCGTGATGACGTTCTCGCGGTTGTACTCGCTATGGGTGATGCCGGTGCCGGCGCTCATCACCTGCACGTCGCCGGCCTCGGTGCGACCGGCGTTGCCCAGGCTGTCCTGGTGGCTGATCGCACCTTCGCGCACGTAGGTGATGATCTCCATGTCCGCATGCGGATGCGGCGGAAAGCCGGTCTGCGGCGCGATGGTGTCGTCGTTCCACACGCGCAGCGCACCCCAGCCCATGCGATTGGCGTCGTGGTAGCCGGCGAACGAAAAGTGGTGCTTCGCGTTGAGCCAGCCATGGTCGGCTCCGCCCAGGCGGTCGAAGGGTCTGCGTTCGATCATGGCCTTGCTCCTCATGCTTGATCGCGCCGGATGGCGCCTGTCCCCAAGATAAGGCTACGCAGGGGTGCCTGAAACCGGCGCGAAGGAAACGGATTGTCGCCGTTCCGGCGCCAGTGGATTCACCAGTCGGTCGGACGGTAATCCTTCAGGAACTGGCCCCACACGTGCTCGCCGGTGTTGATGCCGTGGATGATAGGGTCGACGATGCGCGCGGCGCCGTCGACGATGTCCAGCGGCGGGTGGAAGCGTTCCTCGCGCACCTTCTTCGCCGCCAGCTCGGCCGGGTCCTCGTCGGTGACCCAGCCGGTGTCGACGCTGTTCATGTGGATGCCGTCGTTGTGGTAATCCGTGGCGGAAGTGCGCGTCATCATGTTCAGCGCGGCCTTGGCCATGTTGGTGTGCGGGTGGCGGCTGGTCTTGAAGCTGCGGTAGAACTGGCCTTCCATCGCCGACACGTTGACGATGTGCTTGTCGCGCTCGTCCGTGCGCAGCATCAGCGGCTTGAGGCGCGCGTTGAGGATGAATGGCGCGATCGCGTTCACCAGCTGCACCTCCAGCAGTTCCACCGACGGCACCTCGGCCATCAGCAACCGCCACGAGTTGCGCTGGCGCAGGTCGACCTGCTGCAGGTCCTGGTCCAGCCGCCCCTCGGGGAACAGGTGGCTCTGCGCCAGCAGCTCTTCCGGCAGCAGCGGCAGCTGCGACAGCTCGGCGGCGCGGGTCAGGCCGGCCAGTTGCGAAGCGCGGTTGGCCAGCGCGCTGCCGCCGGGCAGGATCTCTGCGCCGCGCAGGCCTTCGTAATGGCCGACCAACCGGCGCACATGCTCGGGCAGTTCATGCAGCGCGGTGGTTTCGCCTTCCATCATGTGCGCATAGAACTCCGGCGGCCGGCGCACGGTCTGGCAGGCGTTGTTGATGATGAAGTCCAGCCGCGGCCGCGTCGCCACCAGTTCCTGGCAGAACGCCTCCACGCTGGGCGTGTGGCGCAGGTCCAGGCCGTAGACCTGCAGGCGGTGGCCCCAGTCGGCGAAGTCCGGCTCGGCCGCGTAGCGCGCCGCCGAATCGCGCGGGAAGCGCGTGGTGACGATCAGCTCGGCGCCGCAGCGCAGCAGCTTGAGGCCGGCCTGGTAGCCGATCTTCACGCGGCCGCCAGTGAGCAGCGCCACCCGGCCGCGCAGGTCGGCCAGCTCGCCGCGCTTGGCGTAATTGAACGCCGCGCACTCCGGGCACAGCTGGTCGTAGAAGAAGTGGATGGCGGCGTACTTGCGCTTGCACACGTAGCAGTGCTTCGGCTCGACCGACTCGCGCGGCTGCGCGGCGTCTTCCGCCGGCGGCACGTCGTGCGGCAGGAAGCCTTCCGGCGCAAACACGTTGGGCGTGGTGAACACCGGCTTGCGGCGCAGGGTGCGGATACCGGTCTGGTTCAGCACGGCGTCCTCGGCCGCCAGCTTCGAGGCGTGGCGCGCCTTCTCGGCGGCCTTCAGCCTGATCCGGCGCGCCGCCGGATCAGGGTGGTAGAGCTGCGCCACGGCCTGGTGCAGGCGCTGGCGATCCTCGGCCGGAAGCTGGTCCAGCAATTGCCGGTCGGTCGCCACCGATTCCAGCAATGCCGCGGCGTCGCGCAGGCGTTCCAGCAGGTCGGCGCCCGCAAGATCGAGCTGGGGCGTAGGGGCAGGTACGGTCGTCAAGAGCTCATCCATTGTCGTAGGGCAGGCCGGGTGCGTGGCCAGCCGCCTATTTTGCCTGTTTCCCGCCCCGGCCCGGGAAGCGCCGGCGCAGCCAAGCAAAATCGGAGTTCGATTATTGCGCAGCAGTGCACGTTTTCATGGCGCGACTAATGCAAGAGTGGCGCCGTGGCCGTCCAGGCGGGACGGCGTGCGCGGTACCCGGGCGAGGCGGTGCGACAGAGTCGAGCATCGCGGCAGCCTTTCAGCGACAAAGGCTTTTTGTGAGTGTGTCGACCCCTGCAAGTGCGCGCGTGAGAGAGGCCGTCGAGGCCAGAGCTGTTGCTGTTTCCTCCGTCGAGACCTTGCTGGGCGACCTGCCCACCGCGCACCGCGCGCTGCCGATCGGCCACCGGATCGCCGGGCAGGGTTGTCATGGCACCCAGGCATCCCTCCAGTCGGGCAGCGCCAGGGCGGCGGCTCGCGTGCGTTTCATCTATTTCGCGCGAAACGAGGCCGATCAGCGGCTTGACTGTCATCGGCACCTGGTCGTGGCCGAGATCCTGCTGGGTCGGGTGCTTGCCGCCCACGCCGCCGGCCTGCGGCCGATGGCCCCGGCGCTCGACTACGCCGCCGAGGCGTGCGTCGCCTTGCGACCGCCGCATGGCATGTTCCACCCGGCCACGCTGGAGTACCGCCGCTGGTACCGCGCCGACGGCACGACGCGCACGCAGCCGCTGACCCGCGAGGCGCTCTCGCTGCGGCTGGCCGCCGACGAAAACCTGTCGATGAAGGAGGCGCGGGCCCGCGTCGCGTGCCGTTCGCGCGCGCTGCCGGCCGCCGACCAGGCCTGGCTGATCGACCGCCGCAGCACTCCGCTGGCGCGCCGCCCGCTCAACCAGGCCGAATACCTTGCGCTGGCCGCAGCCCTCGACGGCATCTGGGACGCCTCGGGCGGCAGCTCGCACGTGGAGTGCGTGAACCGGCGCATCGTGTTGCGCGTGGTTGCCGCACTGGGCAGCCTGCTCGACGAGTACGCCGCCTCGCCGTTCAAGGCTGCCGCGTTGAGCGAGGCCTTCAACGAGCACCATCTGGCCCACCTGCGCCAGAGCATCGAGGACTCGCGTCAGGCGGAATCCGCATCGGGTGCCTTGCTGGCCGGCCCGAAGGCCTGGTTCGCCGCCAAGAGCGCGCGGATGCGCGCCGAGCATCAGATCGGCCTGGCCAAGTCGCCGGCGACCTTGCCCGCGATGCAGCTGTCCGGCCGTGCGCTGGTCGCGGTGGTTGGCGGCCGCCTGCACACGTTCGTGGATGGCCGGCGCCCCGGAGTACGTCCGGAGCCGACGCACGCCACCGTCGGCTGAGCACTCCGCGGCGGGCGGACGCAGCGCGACTCAGTGCACGTAGTTGAGCGCCAGCGCCGGCGTGATCGTGGTCGGTGTGTTGTGCCCGCCGGTGATGACACGAGTGCCGAACAGCACGCCCAGCGTGGGACTCCAGCTGTACTCGACCGCCGGTGCAAAGCCGAACGCCTCGCTGGAGCTCCCGTCCAGGCGCAAGGCAGGTGAACCTGCAGCGCCATCGCCGCGTACGCGGGCGCCGTGACTGCGCCGATAGGTCAGGTCCAGCGCCAGCACCCAGCGTCGACTGAGGCTGTATTCCCACGCGGCGTCGACGTAGAACGAACGCCCCGGTCGCGCGTGCCCGCGAAAACCCTCCGGCGTGCCGTAGACGCTGACGTCCTCGATCCGCGCCCGCGTCGAGAATGACTGCGCCACGTTGAAGCGCATGCGCAGGATGCGTCCGTTGGCCAGCCAGAAATAGGTTTGCGTGTTGAGCTGCAGCGTGGTGGTGGTGGCGCCGCTGCCCAGGCCATCGCCGGGCCGTCGGCCCAGCCGGTCGTACTTCCCGCTAGGCAGCGTCGCCTGCAGTTGCAGCGAGATCGTGGGCCGCGAACTGCCCACCGGCACGTCGGTCAGCCGGCACTGCGCCTGCACGCTGACGTCACCCAGTCCGACGCCGCCGCTGTCGCCCGGCCCATCCACGCGGTTGTAGCCGAACACCGGCACCAGGCCGATGGTCAGCCGGTCGGTGAGCCCATACAGCATGTAGGTGAGCGAGCCGTAGCCGTCGGCGTGCGGCGAGGACACCTCATAGAGGTAAGGCTCGATCAGGAAGTGGCCCTGTGGCAGGGTGGCGGCGGAGTTGGCCAGCATCGGGCCGGTCCACCAGGCATCGTCCTGCGACTGCCGCGGTGGCGCTGGCGCGGCCGCGGCAGTGGCCGGGTTCGCGCCTTGCGCCATGGCGGCCAGCGGCAGCAGGCAGGCGGCTTGCGCGGCCCATGCCAGCGGCCGCAGCCAACGGCGGGAGATTCCAGCAAGTGCCTGCATCGTCATGATTCGTCCTGTGTCTGCCCGTGAGGCACGCGCGCTACGCGCCCGCCGGCCTGTGCGCCTGCCGCGGCCGTGCATCACACGCCATTGCAACGTGCCGCGCCTGTGCCGGAAGTGCCGGCATCGCGGATTGGCCCGTCAGCATCGCGCCGACACGGCGGCCGCGCACCCCGTTTCTTGCGGCGCTCCATCGGGCGGGCAGGAGTTCGCGACTCGACACGCAAGGCTTTTTTGCCCGAGGGTGAATCGGTAGAGCTGCAGCGTTGATGCTTTTTTGCCCGCCGCCGAAGCAGGAAGCCGCAGCGCTGGGACTTCTTGCTCCGCTGCCGAGGCTACGGACTCCGCACGTGATGCTTTTTTGCTCATCGTGCGGAGTCGCGGACGGCAACGTTGATGCTTTTTTGCCCAGCGCCTGGACAAAAAGCCGGGGCGCCGGGGCTTTCTGCTCCGGCGTCGGAGCATGGAAGGGCAACGCCGAAGCTTTTTCGTCCGACGACGGGTCAAAGACACTCGCAGGCGGTGTTCTGCGCCTCACGCCAGAGGTCATGGGAGCCGCCGCAACGCCCCGGCACCGCCTACGCAGCGGAAAACGTCGGGCGTGGCCGGCAAAACGCGAGTGCCATCGCGTTTTCGCTGCGCTATGCTCGGCCGGTATTCCGGGGGGAATGGATGACCATGCAGCGCTGGCTGATTGCCGCCGCCATGACCTGCGTTGCCGCTACTGGCTGCAGCAAGGACGACGGGAAAGCAACATCGAGTACGCGCCGACCGCAACAGGCCGGCCAGGGCACCAACCCGCTGACCACCGCCGGCCATCTTGCCGGCATCGAGGTGGCGGGCCTGAGCGGCGACCAGCGCGCCGTGCAGGCGCACGTCGACGCGATGCACAGGAACCTGATGCGCGACATGCGCCTGGCCGATCCGGCGCGCCGCATTGACCTCGAAAACGCCCGTGCTGCCGTGCGCCCGCTGACCGGCGTGCAGTCCAGCGTCTGGATCGACCGCCAGAACCTGCTGGTGATGGTCGGCGGCAGCCAGTACCGCAGCATGGCCATGATCGACCGCGTCTGCCTGGCGCTGGAACCGCTGGGCGACACGCTGGCCGTGGTGGTCAACCTGCAGGACGTGACGGCAACTACCTCGGAAGGCGCGGACACGTTGTCGCGCAACTGCCAGTTGGGGGCAGGGGAGCGAGCGATGTTGCAGCCGAAGCGGCAGGTGGATGTGCTGGATCCGGAGGTGCGGCGGGTGTTTCGGGCGCAGCAGGGAGCGCCTACTGATAAGTAAAGGCATCTAACCTAAATATCGGTTTCGAGCGAAAGCAAATTCACCTTAAAGCCGGGTAAGTTAATCAACAAGGGAGTAAACCAATGCGTTTGATTCAATGGAGTTTGGCTCTGCTGTTGCTGGCCGGCCTGGCAGGCTGCCAGTCGTCACTGATGGTGAAGTCCGGCGGCCCGGAACCGCGGCCAGAGCCGGGCAAGGCGCTGGTGGTGTTCATGCGGCCGTCGTCGTTCGGTGGCGCGATCCAGTCGTCGGTGTACGACACCAGCGAGAAGGAAGACAAGTTCATCGGCATCGTGTCGAGCAAGACCAAGATCGCCTACCAGGCCGATCCGGGCGAGCACCTGTTCATGGTGATCGCCGAGAACGCGGACTTCATGGTCGCGCACCTGGATGCCGGCAAGACCTATTACGCACTGGTCAGTCCGCGCATGGGCGTGTGGAAGGCGCGCTTCTCGCTGTTGCCGATCCACAACCAGGCCGGCGCGAAGTACAGCATGCAGTCGCCCGATTTCCGCGAGTGGATGGACAAGACTGCCTGGGTCAACGTCACGCCTGCCGCCGAGGCGTGGTACCGCGAGCATGCTGCCGACATTCACGACAAGAAGCTGGATTACATGCGTCGCTGGAACACGGCCGACGCCCAGCAGCGGGCCGAACTGACCCTGCCCGCGTCCGACGGCATCTAGCTCGCTGCAACTCTGCCTGGACAGCAACGGCGCCGTGTCACCGCGGCGCCGTTGCTGTCTGCCGGGTTCCCGTGACACCCTCCCGCGTTCACCTGCAGGACATCCTGCGGCTTGGACACTTGATCGTCTGAACGGCAGGAGCAGTAGTGCGATACGGCAAATCCGAAAACACCGCGTGTCGGGGCAAAGTGCTTTCGCGCGCCGCATGTTGCGGCCTGTGGCTGCTCGTCTGCGCAGGTCTGGCCAGTGCGGCGCATGCCGAAGGCGCTGTGGTGCGCAGCAGCGCGGATGCCATGCCGCCGCGCATGGCCATCCAGGTCAACGACGACCGCATGACGGTGACGCTGGCCGGGGCGCCGCAGGTCTATCTGTACGGCGTGATCGACGCCGATGCGCCGCAGCGGTTCGAGGCCTTGCTGAAGTCGGGCAAGGTTCCCGCCGGGTCCGACGTCTACCTGAACTCTTCGCAGGGCGAGCTGGCGGCCGGCATGGCGCTGGGGCGCCTGTTCCGCGCCAGCTCGATGACGACGCATCTCGGCACGCCGCGGCGCAAGCGTGGCGGCTACCGGGGCGCGAAGGCCGCCGTCTGCAGCGGTGCTTGCGCCTATGCCTATTTCGGCGGCCTTTACCGCTGGGCGCCCACGGGCGGCGATCGCATCGGTCTGATCCGTCACCCCGATAACGCCCCGACCCAGGGGCAGGCGAATGCCTACCTCAAGGCGATGGGTATCGACCTCGGTGCCCTCGAGGCGCCAGTGGCGTCCGCGGTCGATTCGCCGCTCTGGCTGGATGCGGACCAGATGACCGTCGCCGGCCTGGCCAACAACGGCCGGCTACCGTTGAAGACGAAGAGCTGGCTGTTGCCGCCGGCGCCTGTGCTGGAACTGCAGCAGGAGAACCGCCGCGGCACGTATCGGCTGGTCCTGCAATGCCGGCCGGGCAGCGTGACGCTCACTGCCTACGACCAGGTGGGCACGACCCGCGCCGCGCAGATCGTGGCGCACGAAACGCGGTCGTATTTCGAGGTCGATCGCCAGGAAGTGCTGGTCGAACCGCGCGGCGCCGCGCGCGCGGTCGACGGCGCCGTGGTGATCAACCGATCCTGGCCGCCCAGCGAACTGAGGCGGCTGCTTTCGTCGAGTTCCATCGGCGCCTGGGTCGGCGGCCGCCGCCGCGCCTTCCGCTACGGCGCCACCTTCGTGCTCTATCCGGCCCGGCAGGCCATCAAGGATTTCTACAACGCCTGCTGGCGTGCTGCGCCGTGGCCGGTCCAACCGGCGCGAGCAAAGAACGGCTGAGCTCGCGGGCGCACGGTTGCCGTGGGGACTGGCGCACGCGTCCGCTGCCGCCATTTCGCGCCGGTGCATGACTTCCGACCTTCATGACGTCTGACCCTTCGGCGCAGGCCTGATGCCAGCGTAGGCTGCGCGCAACCATCCGGTGCGTGGCGTCGGCCGTCGCCGGTGGCTGCGGACGGAGAGCGAAGCGATGCCTGCTGCAAGCGGCCCTCCCCAGGCCTGGCAGGCGGACCCCACCGTCCGGAACTTCCCATGGGCAAGTCGCCAGACAGGGCGATGGACCCATGTCCCCACAGTCGTTTCAACGGAAGCAGGAAAATCCCATGAACAACAAGTGCTCCCTCTCAAGCCACCGTCCCGCTCGCCGCCGCGTCTTCCCGATTCGTGGCCTGGCAATGGCGGCGGTCATCGGCATGTGCGCGGCAGGATCCGCCACGGCCTTCGCGCAGGCTACCGCAGGCAAGATCTTCGGAAAGGCGCCCGCGGGCGACACCGTCTCGGCACAAAGCACGGCGACCGGATTGCAGCGCCGGGTGCAGGTGGATGCCAAGGGACGCTACAGCATTGCGCCGCTGCCGGCCGGTGTCTACACGGTAACGCTGGAAGAAAACGGCCGACCGGTGCTCAAGCATCTGAACGTGCCGGTGATCGTCAGCCGCGGCATCAAGGTCGACTTCGATTGTGCCCAGGGCGAATGCGCGAAGCTGGCAGACAAGCCGTAAATCGGGAGGCCGGTCGGTAACCGCCGGCCGGGAACCCCGCCATCGCCACCGAATGCCCGGCGCCGCAAGGCGTCGGGCATTCGGCCCCGACGGGAATGGAGGGAATCACACCGCTCTGGTCTAGCCCCAACTCGACGACGGTATGGCGCCGGGTGCGAACATGCCCTGCGGCCCGAAATGGAACATGCGGGAGCGGTCGCGCAGGTAGTCGTGACCTTTCTTCGCGAGCACGGAGCGGTTGAGGTCTTCGTACCAGCGCTGCACCGTAGTGGCGTCGGCCAGCACGAGGAATCTCCAGTCGGGAAAGGCGACGGTGATCGGCTCGTCGCCGTGCCAGGCGAATTGCGCCTCCGCGCCATGCTGCACCATGTCGGCACCGATCAGCTGGTTCAACGAGGTGCGGATGCGCTCGAACTCCATGTCGGTGAGCAGCGGCGTGAAGTTCTTCACGCCGAAGAGGTGGCCTTCGTTGCGCCGGTTGTCGGTCTCGCGGCCGGGGACGATCACGTCCTTCAGGTCGTAGTCGCCGTGGATGTATACCCACCCCTTGCCGGCATGGCTGAGCTGCAGGCAACCGTAGTGCCTGGATGCGGGGTCGACGTCGACGCGCCAGCGCCACTCGGCCGAGCACTTGGCGGTGCGGCCCACGCCCCAGGCCACCCAGCTCTCCGGACGCCGCGGATCACCCGGGGGCGGCAGGTTGTCCGCCAGGTACTGCATGCCGTCGTGCCAGGCCTTCATGGCCTTGTCCAGCTTGGCCGGCTTGTAGGCCGCAGGATGCATGCCCGGGTGCACCACCAGCCCGGCGATGGCGTAATCCTGCTTCACCATGCGGCTGGCCACCGAGCGCATGACGATCGGCGGATCGAGGTCGGCAGTCTTGGCCTTCACCAGGGCCGGCTTGGGGTAGTAGCCGGGCATGCCGACGTAACGCAGCGAATCCTGATTGGTATGGCGCACGAGCAGGATGACGTTGCGATCCCGCGCCACCATGAGGAACTTCTGCAGGTCGATGCCGCGCATCCCGGTGCCAATTCCCATGACTGCCGCTCCCTAGCTTGTGGAAAGCCGAGTGTAAGCGGTTTTTGAGGCTGGGCTTCCGACGGGAGGGGAGGCGCCGTCGCGACCGGGACACAGGCGCTGTCGGGACCGGTTTGGCGGTGCCGGGCGCTCCCCATCTCGAATGATCCGCGTACGTACCCCGTGCGGGATGTCCTCGGAACCTCGACCCGGAGTTTTGCGTACGGACCGAAGGAGGTCCCTTGTGCAGGGATACTCCTGCGGTTTTTGCGATGGCCGTTCGGGCAGGCAAATCCCGGCTTTCGCCTGACCTCAAAGCGCTTCGAAAATCCCCGCCGCGCCCATGCCGGTGCCGATGCACATGGTCACCATGCCGTACTTCTGCTTGCGCCGGCGCATGCCGTGCACCAGGGTAGCGATGCGCACCGCGCCGGTGGCGCCGAGCGGATGGCCGAGCGCGATGGCACCACCAAGCGGGTTGACCTTGGCCGGGTCCAGCTTGAGATCGCCCATCACCGCGAGCGCCTGCGCGGCGAAGGCTTCGTTGAGTTCGATCCAGTCCAGCTGGTCCTGGCTGATGCCGGCCTGCGCGAGCGCTTTCGGGATCGCTTCCTTCGGGCCGATGCCCATCACCTCGGGTTTCACGCCGGCGACGGAGAAGCCGACGAAGCGCGCCAGCGGCTGCAGGTTGTACTGCTTGATGGCCTTTTCGCTGGCCAGCAGCACGGCGCCGGCACCGTCGGACATCTGGCTGGAGTTGCCGGCAGTTACGGTGCCGCCGAACTGGCCGTTGCGGAACACGGTCTTCAGCTTGGCCAGCACCTCGGGCGTGGTACCGGCGCGCGGGCCTTCGTCGTCCTTGATCAGGCGGCTGTCGGTGACGATGCCGCGGGTGGCAAGGTCGGGGTAGTGGTCGGCGAGCTGGAACGGGGTGATCTCGTCCCTGAACTCGCCGGCGGCCTGGGCGGCCAGCGCGCGGCGGTGGCTTTCCACCGAGAACGCATCCTGCTGCTCGCGGCTGACCTTCCACTGCTTGGCCACGTTCTCGGCGGTGATGCCCATGCCGTAGGCGATGCCGATGTGCTCGTTGTCGAAGATGCCGGGGTTCATCGCCACCTTGTGGCCCATCATCGGCACCATGCTCATGCTCTCGGTGCCGCCGGCCAGCATCAGGTCTTCCTCGCCGAGGCGGATGCGGTCGGCCGCCATCGCCACCGACTGCAGGCCGGAGGAGCAGAAGCGGTTGACGGTGACGCCGGGCACGGTGTCGGGCAGGCCGGCCAGCAGCAGGCCGATGCGCGCCACGTTCATGCCTTGCTCGGCCTCGGGCATGGCGCAGCCGATGATGACGTCGCCGATCCGGTGCGGGTCGATGCCGGGCGCCTGCGCCAGCACGGCGCGGATCACGTGGGCGAGCATGTCGTCGGGACGGGTGTTGCGGAACACGCCGCGCGGCGCCTTGCCGACCGGGGTGCGGGTGGCGGCGACGATGTAGGCGTCTTGCACTTGCTTGGTCATTTCGTTCTCCGTGGCCCTTCGCGCGGTGCGCGGATCAGGGCGAAGTTTTGTCGTGGCTTGCAGGGACAACCATCCCCGTCCAACCCTTTCCGAAGGGGAGGGAGCAGGCTGAGGTCAGTTCCGCAGCGGTTTGCCGGTGGTCATGGTGTGCGCGATGCGGGCCTGGGTTTTCTCGGTCTTCGCCAGTTCCACGAAGTGCTTGCGTTCCAGCGCCAGCAACCATTCCTCATCCACCGTGGAGCCGCGTTCGATCACGCCGCCGCACAAGGTGTCGGCGATGCGCCGGGCGATTTCCACGTCGTGCTCGGAGGCGAAGTAGCCGGCCTGCAGGTTGGCCAGCGAGGCGCGGAAGGTAGCGGTGCCCACGTCGCCGGCGACCGGGATGGCCCGCTGGTACAGCGGCGGGCGGTAGCCGGATTCGGCCAGCGCGCCGGCGACCTGCTTGGCGACGTAGAGCAGTTCGTAGGCGTTGAACACCACCACGTCGCTGTCGCGCAGCAGGCCCATGTTCTTCGCCTCGAGCGCGCTGGGCGAGACCTTGGCCATCGCCACCGTCTCGAACACTTTCTTCAGTTCCTCGAACGGATCGGCCGGGTTGGCCTTGCCGGCGCGCACGGCCAGTTCGTGCAGGCCGCCGCCGGCCGGCAGCAGGCCGACGCCGGCCTCGACCAGGCCGATGTAGCTTTCCAGCGCTGCCACGGTGCGCGCCGAGTGCATCTGGAACTCGCAGCCGCCGCCCAGCGCGAGCCCGCGCACGGCGGCCACCACCGGCACCAGCGAATGCTTGATGCGCATGCTGGTGCGCTGGAAATTGGCGACCATCTTCTCGAAGTCGTCGAATTTGCCGGCCTGCAGCAGGCCCAGCGCGCCCTTGAGGTCGGCGCCGGCGGAGAACGGCTCGGAGTCTTGCCAGATCACCACCGCCTTGAGCTTCTCCTCGGCGAGGCCGATGGCGTGCTGGATGCCGTCGAGCACGTGGTCGTTGACCGTATGCATCTTGGTCTTGAACGAGATGATGCCGATGCCGTCGTCGCCCAGCGTCCACAGGCGGATGCCGTCGTTCTCCCACAGCGTGTTGCCCTGGTCGAACTTCTCGCCGAGGATCGGATCGGGGAACAACTGGCGCCGGTACACCGGGTGCTGCGAGCGCGGCTTGTCGGCGTTGGCGCTGGCGGAGTACGAGCCGGCCTTGCCGTGTACGCCGCTGCGGCCGTCGGTGACCCACTTGGGTAGCGGCGCCTGGCTCATCGCCTTGCCGGCGGCGATGTCTTCCTCGATCCACTTCGCCACCTGCTGCCAGCCGGCGGCCTGCCAGGTCTCGAACGGGCCGAGCTTCCAGCCGTAGCCCCAGCGGATCGCGAAGTCGACGTCGCGTGCGGTGTCGGCAATGTCGGCCAGGTGATAGGCGGCGTAGTGGAACAGGTCGCGGAAGGTGGCCCACAGGAACTGCGCCTGCGGGTCCGCAGAGGCGCGCAGCTTGGCGAACTTCTCGGCCGGGTCCTTGATGGCCAGGATGCCGGCGACTTCGTCCGAGGCTTTCTGCTCGGACGGGCGATAGTCCTGCTTCGCCACGTCGAGCACCACGATGTCCTTGCCGGCCTTGCGGTAGAAGCCGGCGCCGTTCTTCTGGCCCAGCGCGCCCTTTTCAATGAGCCCGCTCAGCCACACCGGCGCCTTGAAGTACTGGTGCCAGGGGTCGTCGGGCAGGGTATCGGCCATGGTCTTGATGACGTGGGCCATGGTGTCCAGACCGACCACGTCGGCGGTGCGGTAGGTGGCGCTCTTCGGGCGGCCCACGGCCGGGCCGGTGAGCGCGTCGACCACGTCGAAGCCCAGCCCGAACTGCTCGGTGTGGTGCATGGTGGCCAGCATCGAGAACACGCCGATGCGGTTGCCGATGAAGTTGGGGGTGTCCTTGGCGCGCACCACGCCCTTGCCGACGGTGGTGACCAGGAAGGCTTCCAGGCCGTCCAGCACGGCGGCGTCGGTGAGCCGGGTCGGGATCAGCTCGACCAGGTGCATGTAGCGCGGCGGGTTGAAGAAGTGCACGCCCGAGAAGCGGTGGCGCATCTCCTCCGGCAGCGCCTCGGCCAGCGTGTTGATCGACAGGCCCGAAGTGTTGGAGGCGATGATCGCGCTCTTCGACAGGTGGCCGGCGATCTTCCGGTACAGGTCCAGCTTCCAGTCCATCCGCTCGGCGATCGCCTCGATCACCAGGTCGACGTCCTTGAGGTGGTCGAGGTCGTCGTCGTAGTTGGCCGGGATGATCGCGCCGGCGAGGTTCTTGTCGGCCAGCGGGGCAGGCGACAACTTGGCCAGGTTGGCGATGGCCTTCAGCGCGATGCCGCTCTTGGCGCCTTCTTTCGCGGGCAGGTCGAACAGCACGGTCTCGACGCCGGCGTTGGTCAGGTGCGCGGCGATCTGCGCGCCCATGACGCCGGCGCCCAGCACGGCAGCCTTGCGGATGCGCAGCGCCGATGTGGGGAAGGATGCAGCGGTCATTGGCTTCTCCGGATGTGCAAAGGGTGGGACAGATGGATCAGGGATGGCTGAGCCCGGCGACGGCGAAACGGATCAGGTGCTGCGCGGTCTGCTCGCGGTGGGCGCGCTCGCTGACGTCGCTCTTGCGCTGGATCATGCCGAAGCCGGACATCGCATGGGTCAGCGCGCCGGTGACCAGGTCGATGCGCCAGTACAGCTCTTCCTTGCTCAATTGCGGCAGCAGACGGGCGAATTCGGCGGTGAACTGGCGCATCACGTGGCCGTAGTTCACGGACAGAAACTGGCGCAAGGTGTCGTCGTGTTCGGCGAACGCACGCGCCAGCACGCGCATGAACAAGGCACCGCTGTCGTCGTGCGAGAGGTCCAGGGCGGGGCGGATGAACGCCTCCAGCACGTCCTCGAGCGTGGTCTGCGGCGCACCGGCAATGCTGGCCAGGGCGGCCAGGCGGCGTTCGTTCAAGGCGTCCAGCCGGCGCCGGAACACTTCCTCGACCAGTTTGTCCTTGGAGCCGAAGTGGTAGTTGACGGCAGCCAGGTTGACTCCGGCGGCGGCGGTGAGCTGGCGCAGCGAGGCGCCATCGAAGCCGCGCTGGGCGAACAGGAGCTCGGCAGCGCCGAGTATCCTTTCCTTGGTCGAGCCGGAGCTGTTCACGGGCGGAACCATCCATCGGCCAGCGGCCGTTCAAACGATCGTTTGAGCATACGCGGACAGCTTGGCGGCCGTCAAACGGACGTTTGCCGGCGGCCGCCGGCGACTTGCGTATGAGTTAGAATCTGTCAGACTTTCATGGGCTAACTCCGCAATCCAAGTCGGAATTGGCCGCCCGCCGGCCTGCCGGCCCACCCCTCTCCCATCCATCCGTTTTCCCGGAGCAGACCCGTATGGCGCTGGAGCGCACTCTTTCCATCATCAAACCCGATGCCGTCGCCAAGAACGTCATTGGTGAAATCTATGCACGCTTTGAAAAGGCCGGCCTGAAGATCGTCGCCGCGCGCATGAAGCAGCTGTCGCGCGCCGAGGCGGAAGGCTTCTATGCGGTGCACCGCGAGCGCCCCTTCTTCAAGGCGCTGGTCGAGTTCATGATCTCCGGTCCGGTGATGATCAGCGTGCTGGAAGGCGAGAACGCCGTGCTGGCTCATCGCGACCTGATGGGCGCCACCAATCCGAAGGAAGCCGCGCCGGGCACGATCCGCGCCGACTTTGCCGAGTCGATCGACGCCAATGCCGTGCACGGTTCCGACGCGGTCGAGACCGCCAAGGTGGAGATCGCCTATTTCTTCGCGGCAACGGATGTAGTGTCGCGTTAATTTGTGCGTTCATTCTTGAACGCGAAGATCAAGAAGGCGGCCATTCGTGGCCGCACAGTTGAAACAAGTGCGTTCTTCCTGAATGCGAAGATCAAAAAGCGGCCATCCGTGGCCGCACTCTTCCAAGAGCTTTTCCTTGAACCAAGTTGCTGCCAGCTCGAACAAGGTCAACCTGCTCGACTTCGATCGTCAGGGACTGCGTGATTTCTTCACGCAGCTCGGCGAGAAGCCGTATCGCGCCGAGCAGGTGATGAAGTGGATCTACCACGACCTGGAAGACGACTTCGAGAACATGACCGACGTGGGCAAGGCACTGCGCGCCAAGCTCGCCGAGGCCTGCTACATCGGCGCGCCGAAGACGCTGCTGGACAAGGTGGCCACCGACGGCACCCACAAGTGGCTGCTCGGCATGGATACCGGCAACGCCATCGAGACGGTCTACATCCCCGAGCCGACCCGCGGCACCCTGTGCGTCTCCTCGCAGATTGGTTGCGCGCTGAATTGCCAGTTCTGCTCGACTGGCGCGCAGGGCTTCAACCGCAACCTCTCCACCGCCGAGATCATCGGCCAGGTGTGGGTGGCGGCGAAGTACCTGGGCAACGTCACCCATCAGAACCGACGCATCACCAACGTGGTGATGATGGGCATGGGCGAGCCGCTGGCCAATTTCGAAAACGTGCTGAAGGCGATGAAGCTGATGCGCGACGACCTGGGCTTCGGCCTGGCGGCGAAGCGCGTCACGTTGTCAACCGCCGGCCTGGTGCCGCTGATCGACCAGTTGTCGGACGCGATCGACGTGTCGCTGGCGGTGTCGCTGCATGCGGCCAACGACGAGCTGCGCACCGAGCTGATGCCGATCAACAAGCGCTATCCGCTGGCCGAGCTGCTGGCGGCTTGCCAGCGCTGGATCGCACGCAAGCCGCGCACCTCCATCACCTTCGAATACACCTTGATGCAGGGCGTCAACGACCAGCCCGAACATGCCCGCCAGCTGATCAAGCTGATGCGCAAGTTGCCGACGTGCAAGGTCAACCTGATTCCGTTCAATCCTTTTCCGGGCACCCAGTTCAAGCGCTCGGCCCCGGACGACATCCACCAGTTCCAGACGCAGTTGTTGAATGCCGGCGTGCTGACCATGCTGCGGCGTACCCGCGGCGACGACATCGACGCTGCCTGCGGCCAGCTGGCCGGGCAGGTCACCGACCGCACCCGGCGCAGCGCAAGCATCCGCAAACGGCAGGACGAGGGGGCAACGCATGCGATTTGACCGGGCCGTGATCTTCAACCTGCTGCTGCCGCTGGCCGGCTGTGTCACCACGCACACCGACAGCAGCTCGCTGGGCAAGAGCATGCCGCAGACCAGCAAGGCCGAGCAGGCGGAAGACGCCGCGCGGATCCATACCGAGCTGGGCCAGCGCTACATGGCCAATGGCGACTTGCAGACCGCGCTGGAAAAACTGACCAAGGCACTGCAGTTCGACCCCAACTACGCGCCGGCGCATACCGTGATCGCAGTGCTGTACGAGCGCATCAACAAGCTGCCCGAAGCCGAGCAGCATTACCGCAAGGCGGTGGCGCTGGAACCGGCCAAGGGCGCGCCGAACAACAACCTCGGCGTGTTCCTTTGCCACACCGGCAAGATCGCCGAGGCGGACCAGTATTTCCGGAAAGCCGTGGCCGACCCGTTCTACCAGACCCCCGACGTGGCCCTGACCAACGCCGGCGTCTGCCAGCTGCGCGCCAACGACGTCGCCGCGGCCGAAGCGAGTTTTCGTGACGCCATCGCAAGAAATCCCAATAATGCGGAGGCACTCTTCCAGCTTGCCAACACGCTTTATCTGCACAAGGATGCATTTCGCGCCAGAGCTTTCCTCCAGCGGTACGATGCGCTGGGCAAGTCGACTGCCGCGTCGCTCAAGCTAGGCCACGACATCGAAACCCGACTGGGTAACCTGGAAGGTGCCCGTTCTTACAGCAAGCGATTGCTCAGCCAGTTCCCGGACTCGGAGCAGGCTCACGCCGTAGACAGCACTGCCAGCCCATGACCGCCATGCAGCAGCCTCAACCATCCAAGCAGGGCTCAAGCGAGCCAGGGTTGTTCGGTATCAATTTGCCCGATATGGATGTGGCGCCGGCAAACCCTCACACGGTGAGTTTCGGTAGTCGCCTGCATGCGGCGCGTGAAGCCCAGGGGCTGGACCTGGAAGCCTGCGCCCATGCGTTGAAGCTGCCCGCCCGGGTGCTGCGCCAGCTCGAGCGCGACCAGTACGACGGCATCGATTCCAAGATCTACCTGGCCAGCTACATCCGCAAATACGGCCGGCATCTGGGCATCAACGAGGCCTCGCTCCAGGTCGAGCTAGATCGCATCAAACAGATCGAGCCGCCACTGGTGGCCACTGGCGGCATCTCGCATTCGCGCTTCCTGCTTGACCGCTACGCCACCGCCGCTACCTACGTCGTGCTGACCGCGGTGATCGTGGTGCCGATGATCTGGCTGGGCGTGCGTGGCACGCTGGATCGCGACCTCAGCCACCTGGCGCCGCTGGATGCTGCTCCGGTCGCCCAGCTGGAAACCTCAACTACCGGCGCCGCAACGCCCGACGCGCGCGAGGCGGCCGCGGCCCCGCAAACCCCGCCCAAGGCGGAAGCTTCGCAGGGACAGGAGCAGCCGCTGCTGGCCTCGATGGCGCCGTTTCCGAACCTGGACAACACCAGCCTGTCGCCGCCGGTCAGGCCGCTCGCACCTGCCGTGAACAGCGAGGGGGGCAGCCACAGTCTGAGCCTCAATCTTTCCGCGGCGAGCTGGGTCGAGGTGACCCGGGCCGATGGCACCCGGCTGGAATACGGGCTGCTTCCCGCCGGCAGCAACAAGTCCTATCACAGCGACCAGCCGCTGGATGTGCGCATCGGCAACGCCAGTGGCGCCCAGGTCAGCATCGACGGCAGCGCGATCGGTCTGGATGATTTCCGGCGCGCCAACGTGGCTCACTTCCGCATGCAGATGCGGGACGGCAAGGCCTCCGCAGCCAGCCTCTGATTGCCGTCGCGGGCCGCTGCGTGCGGCCCATATCGGTTATGCTTGCCCACTTGGTTCGCTCGGCAACGAGCGGGCGCAAGCGGCATTTCCTCTGCTTACCACACTGGCCTGAGCCCGCGTCCGCGCGGACAGCCTCTTGAATGGTGATTGCATGGCATTTGAAGAATACGACAAGTACGAACAGAGCGAGCTGGTCCAGAAATGGCTGCGCGACAATGGCATGTCGATCGTCGTCGGCATCGCGATCGGCCTGGTCGGCATCTTCGGTTGGCAGCAGTGGCGCAACCACCAGGCCCGCAACGAAGGCGAGGCCTCGCAGATCTACCAGCAGATCCAGATTGCGCAGGCATCCGGCAAGCCGGATGCCGCCTCGCAGCTGACCGACCAGCTGATGAAGGATTACGCGAAGTCGCCGTTTGCCGTGTTCGCCGTCAGCGAGCGGGCCAAGCAGCAGGTGCAGGCCGGCCAGTTGGACAAGGCCGAGGTCTCGCTGGAGTGGGCCGAGGCCCATGCTGGCGCCGCGCCGCTGAAGTCGCTGACCTTGCTGCGCATCGCGCAGGTGGAACTGGCCCGCGACCACGGCCAGCAGGCGCTGGCCACGCTGGATCGCATTCCGGCCGACAGCTATCAGGGGTTGGCGCAGGAACTCCGCGGCGATGTGCTGGTCAAGCTTGGACGCTCCGATGAAGCACGCAAGGCCTACCAGACGGCCCTGACCGCGCTGGGCGAGGAAGCGCCGCAACGCGGCGCCTTGCAGATGAAACTCGATGATCTGACCGTAGCCGGGAAGCAGGGTGCATGAAACCTGAAACGATCAAACGTGCCTTGCTGATCACGTTGGCTTCGTTGGTGACGCTCAGCGGATGCCATTCGTTCAAGAAGGAAAACGTCCAGCCGCCGACCCCGCTGGCCAAGGACTTCAAGCCGACGGTGCAGGTCACGCGTCTGTGGCGTACCAGCGTGGGCGACGGTGCCGGCGCCAGCGGCGTGCGGCTGCGCCCGACCGTGGTCGATGGCGTGCTCTACGCCGCCAGCACGGACGGCAAGCTGGTGGCGCTCGATGCCGCCAGCGGCAAGAGCCTGTGGTCGAAGAGTTCGCGCACCCACGGCTGGTTCGGCTGGGGCGACAAGAAGCGCAAGGACGCCGCGTACGCCGGCGGCCCGGCGGTCAGCGGCGGCCTGCTCGCCGTCGGTACGCTGGACGGCCACGTCTACGCCGTGGATGCGAAGGACGGCAACCCGCGCTGGGACGTGGAAGTGAGCAGCCAGGTGCTGGCCTCACCGGTGATCGTCGGCGACATGGTGGTGGTGCGTACCGGCGACGGCCGCATCTACGCATTGGACGCCGCAACCGGCCAGCGTCGCTGGGTCTACGACCAGGGCACCGTGCCGCTGCTCAGCCTGCGCGGCAACGGCTCGTTGCTGGCGGCCAATGGCGTGCTGTTCTTCGGCAGCGACGACGGCAAGCTGGTCGCCCTGCGCCAGGACAACGGCACGAAACTGTGGGAACAGAAACTGGCCAGCGGCGAAGGCCGTACCGAGATCGACCGCCTGAACGACGCCGACGGCGCAATCCTGCTGGACGGCAGCACGCTCTACGGTACCGCCTATCACGGCAACCTCGTGGCGGTCGACGGTCCGAGCGGCCGGCCGTTGTGGGCGCACCCGTTGTCCAGCTTCGAATCGCCGGCCATCAACGACCATGCAGTTTATGGCGTCGACGACGCCTCGGTGGTGTGGGCATTCGACAAGAATGGCGGCGCCGACATGTGGAAGAACGACGCGCTGAAGTACCGCTGGCTCACCGGTCCGGCCGTACAGGGCAACTACGTCGTGGTCGGCGACCTGGAAGGCTACGTGCACTGGTTGCAGACCGGCGACGGCGCGCTGGCCGCGCGCGAGCGGTTGTCGAAGAAGGCGATCCGTGCCCAGCCGCTGGTGGTGGGCGACACCGTGTACATCGAGGACGTCGAGGGCCGCATCGGCGCCTACCGTCTGTCCGCGCACTGATCGCCGGAACACGGTACTTCCCATGCTGCCCGTCGTCGCACTGGTTGGTCGCCCGAATGTCGGCAAGTCGACCCTCTTCAACGTGCTGACGCGCAGCCGCGACGCCCTGGTGGCCGACATGCCAGGCGTCACCCGTGATCGCCACTACGGCATCTGCCGCATCGGCGAGAGGCCCTTCGTGGTGGTCGACACCGGCGGCCTCTCCGGCACCGACGAGGCCATGGACGTGCTGACCGCGAAGCAGGTACGCCTCGCGATCGCAGAAGCGGATGCACTGGTGTTCGTGGTCGACGCCCGCGACGGCCTGCTGCCACAGGACGATGCGATCCTGGCCGAACTGCGGCGCAGCGGCAAACCGATCGTGGCGGTGGTCAACAAGACCGACGGCCTCGACGAGCAAGCCGTGATGGCCGAGTTTTTCGCCTTCGGCATCGGCGCCACCCTGCCGTTGTCGGCGGCGCACAACCGCGGCACCGACGATTTCCTGCGCGTGCTGCTGCCGATGCTGCCGGCCGACCGGGAACCCGCCGCGGAAGCCGCCGACGAGGACGGCAGTATCCGCGTAGCCATCGTCGGCCGCCCGAACGCCGGCAAGTCGACCCTGATCAACCGCCTGCTGGGCGAGGAGCGGCTGATCGTCTCCGACGTCGCCGGCACCACCCGCGACCCGATCCGGGTGCCGCTCGAACGCGACGGCAAGCGCTACACGCTGATCGACACCGCCGGTATCCGGCGCAAGGCGCGGGTCGAGGAGGCGGTGGAGAAATTCAGCGTCATCAAGACGCTGCAGTCGATCGCCGCCGCCCAGGTGGTGGTGGTGATGATCGACGCGCGCGAGAACCTCGCCGACCAGGACCTCACCCTGATCGGCTACGCGGTGGACGAGGGCCGGGCGCTGGTCATCGCGATCAACAAGTGGGACGACATGGACTCCTACCAGCGCGACGAATGCCGCCGCGCGCTCGACCGGCGGCTGGTGTTCGTCGATTGGGCCAAGCAGGTGCAGATCTCCGCACTGCACGGCTCCGGCCTGCGCGAACTGATGCGCGCGGTGGTGCGCGCGCATGCGTCGGCGACCCGGGAGCTGGTGTCCTCCGACCTCACCAAGGCCCTGGAAAAGGCCTACGAGAGCTACCAGCCGCCACTGGTGAACGGTCACGCGCCGAAGCTGCGCTTCGCGCACCCCGGCGGCACCAATCCGCCGACCATCGTGATCCACGGCAGCCGCACCAAGCACATCGCGCCGGCGTACCAGCGCTACCTGGAGAATTTCTTCCGCAAGCGCTACAAGCTGGAAGGCACGCCGATCCGGATCGTGTTCCGCGAAGGCGAGAACCCGTACGCCGGGCGCAAGAAGGTGCTGACCAAGGAACAGCAGCACAAGGCGAGACGCCGGCGCAGCGAGCTGATCAAGCGCACGCGCTGAGTCCGTTTGCGACCTACGGATGTATGCGCCGTTTGTGCGCATCGGAGGCAGCCCGGATAATGGCGAATCCCGCAGCCAGGCCTTTCCCATGAACGCACGCATCCTCGACGGCAAGCGCATCGCACACGAACTGCTGGAGCGTGTCGGTGTGCGTGTGGCCGCCCGCCTGGCGCAGGGGCTTCCCGCGCCGGGGTTGGCGGTGGTGCTGGTGGGCAACGACGCGGCCTCGGCGGTCTACGTGCGCAACAAGCGCAAGGCCTGCCAGCAGGTGGGCTTCCGCTCGTTCGGCTACGACCTGCCGGAGAGCACTAGCCAGGAAGAACTGTTCGCCCTGATCGACCGGCTCAACGCCGATCCGGACGTGCACGGCATCCTGGTGCAGTCGCCGCTGCCGGCGCACATCGACGAGGACGCGCTAGTCGACCGCATCGACCCGGCCAAGGACGTCGACGGCTTCCAGGCGATCAACGTGGGCCGGCTCGCCTTGCGCCGCTTCGGCCTGCGTCCGTGCACGCCCAAGGGCGTGATGACCCTGCTCGGCCACACCGATCGCCCGGTGCGCGGCCAGCACGCGGTGGTGATCGGCGTATCCAACCATGTCGGCCGCCCGCTGGTGCTGGAACTGCTGATCGCCGGCTGCACCACCACCTGCTGCCACAAGTTCACCCGCGACCTGGAACGCCACGTGCGCCAGGCCGACATCGTGATCGTCGCCGCCGGCAAGCCGGGGCTGGTGAAGGGCGAGTGGATCAAGCCCGGCGCGGTGGTGATCGACGTGGGCATCAATCGGCTCGACGACGGCCGCCTGGTCGGCGACGTGGAGTTCGCCCCGGCCGCCGAACGCGCCAGCTGGATCACCCCGGTGCCCGGTGGCGTCGGTCCGATGACGGTGGCCACGCTGATGGAGAACACGCTGGAAGCGGCCGAGGCGCGCACGGCGCCGCGTCGGGTCGCCTGACCACCGCTCGATTGACGCCGCATTCAGCGGCCCGTCTGGCGAGCCTGCGGGCAGGGCGCGTATAATCTCCTCTTTGCAGCGGGACATTTCGCATGCGCATCCTCGCCGAGGCCCTGACCTACGACGACGTTTATCTCGTTCCGGGCCATTCCGTCGTGCTTCCCCGCGACGTCGACACTTCCACCCGCTTCACCCGCAACCTGCGCCTGAACATCCCGATCGTGTCCGCCGCCATGGATACGGTCACCGAGGCGCGACTGGCCATCACCATGGCGCAGCAGGGCGGCATCGGCATCATCCACAAGAACATGACCGCCGAGCAGCAGGCCGCCGAAGTGCGCCTGGTGAAGAAGTTCGAGGCCGGGGTGATCCGCAGCCCGATCACCGTGGGTCCGGATACCTCGATCCGCGAGGTGCTGCGGCTCACCCACGCGCACAACATCTCCGGCGTGCCGGTGGTCGAGGGCAGCAAGCTGGTCGGCATCGTCACCAGCCGCGACATGCGCTTCGAGCGCAAGCCCGAGGACCCGGTGCGCAACATCATGACCCGCCAGGACAAGCTGGTCACGGTGAAGGAGGGCGCCAGCCAGGACGAAGTGCTGCAGCTGCTGCACCGGCACCGCATCGAGAAGGTGCTGGTGGTCAACGACGACTTCCAGCTGCGCGGGCTGATCACCGTGAAGGACATCCAGAAGGCCCGCGACAACCCGTATGCCGCCAAGGACAGCCACGAGGCGCTGCTGGTCGGCGCCGCGGTGGGCGTGGGCGGCGACACCGAGCAGCGCGTGGCCGCGCTGGTCGACGCCGGCGTCGACGTGCTGGTGGTGGACACCGCGCACGGCCATTCGCAGGGCGTGATCGAACGCGCCGGCTGGGTCAAGAAGCACTACCCGCAGGTGCAGGTGATCGCCGGCAACATCGTCACCGGCGAGGCGGCGCGCGCGCTGCTCGACGTGGGGGTGGACGCGGTCAAGGTGGGCGTGGGCCCCGGCTCGATCTGCACCACCCGTGTGGTAGCTGGCGTCGGCGTACCGCAGATCACCGCGATCGACCTGGTCGCCACCGCGCTGAAGGACGAGATCCCGCTGATCGCCGATGGCGGCATCCGCTACTCCGGCGATATCCCCAAGGCGCTCGCGGCAGGCGCGTCCAGCGTGATGCTCGGCTCGATGTTCGCCGGCACCGAGGAATCGCCGGGCGAGGTGGAGCTGTTCCAGGGCCGCTCCTACAAGAGCTACCGCGGCATGGGTTCGATCGGCGCGATGCAGCTCGGCTCCAAGGACCGCTACTTCCAGGACGAGGCCGACGCCGACAAGCTGGTGCCCGAAGGCATCGAAGGCCGCGTGCCGTATCGTGGCCCGTTGCGCAACATCATCCATCAGCTGATCGGTGGTCTGCGCGCCTCGATGGGTTACCTGGGCGCAGCCACGGTGGACGACGTGCGGCACAAGGCGCAGTTCGTGAAAGTGACCAGCGCCGGCGTCACCGAAGCGCACCCGCACGACATCCAGATCACCAAGGAAGCGCCGAATTACCGACTCAACTCGTAACGAAGTCCGGGCCTTCCAGCACTTCGCGGCGTCCTTCCTGCACCCGAGGGAAGGACGCCGCGGTTGTTTTTGTACTTTTCAAGAGCCTGAAAGATGCAAAGCATCCATTCCGACAAGATCCTGATCCTCGACTTCGGTGCGCAGTACACGCAGTTGATCGCGCGGCGGGTGCGCGAATTGGGGGTGTACTGCGAAATCTGGGCGTGGGACCACGATCCGGGCGAGATCGCCGGCTTCGGGGCAAAGGGCATCATCCTGTCCGGCGGCCCGGAGTCCACCACGCTGCAAGGCGCGCCGAAAGCGCCGCAGGAAGTATTCGATTCCGGCCTGCCGATCCTCGGCATCTGCTACGGCATGCAGACCCTGGCTGCGCAGCTGGGCGGCGCCACGGAAGCCGCCGATGCGCGCGAATTCGGCCATGCCAGCGTCGATATCGTGGCGCCCAGTCGCCTGTTCGACGGCCTTACCGATCATCCGGGCGAGCACAAGCTCGACGTGTGGATGAGCCACGGCGACCACGTCTCGAAAGCACCGCCAGGCTTCACCATCACCGGCCGCACCGATCGCATTCCCGTCGCCGTGATGGAGAACGAGGCCAGGCACTGGTACGGCGTGCAGTTCCACCCTGAAGTCACGCACACGAAGCAAGGCGGGGCACTGCTGAAGCGCTTCATTACCGAAATCTGCGGCTGCGCCACGTTGTGGACGGCGGCCAACATCATCGACGACCAGATCGCCCGCGTGCGCGCCAAGGTCGGCGACGACCACGTGCTGCTCGGCCTGTCCGGCGGCGTCGATTCGTCGGTGGTCGCCGCCTTGCTGCATCAGGCGATCGGCGACCGCCTGACCTGCGTGTTCGTCGACACCGGGCTGCTGCGCTGGCAGGAAGGCGACCAGGTGATGGCCACCATGGCCGAGCACATGGGTGTCAAGGTGATCCGTGTCGACGCCGCCGAGCGCTACTTCAAGGCGCTGCAGGGCGTGGCCGATCCGGAAGCCAAGCGCAAGATCATCGGCAGCCTGTTCGTGGAGATCTTCGACGAGGAGTCGGAGAAGCTGATTGCCGCCGGCGGCAAGGTGAAGTGGCTGGCGCAGGGCACGATCTACCCCGACGTGATCGAATCGGCCGGCAGCAAGACCGGCAAGGCCCACGTCATCAAGAGCCACCACAACGTCGGCGGCCTGCCGGCGCACATGAAGCTGAAGCTGGTCGAGCCGCTGCGAGAGCTGTTCAAGGACGAGGTACGCCGCATCGGCGTCGAACTCGGCCTGCCGCGCGAGATGGTTTACCGCCACCCGTTCCCCGGTCCCGGCCTCGGTGTGCGCATCCTGGGCGAAGTGAAGCGGGAGTATGCCGAGCTGCTGGCCCAGGCCGACGCCATCTTCATCGACGAGCTGCGCAAGGCCGACCTGTACGACCGGACCAGCCAGGCCTTCGCGGTATTCCTGCCGGTGAAGTCGGTCGGCGTGGTGGGTGATGCCCGCGCCTACGAATGGGTGATCGCGCTGCGTGCGGTGGAGACCATCGACTTCATGACCGCGCATTGGGCGCACTTGCCCTACGACTTTCTTGGCAAGGTATCAAACAGAATAATCAACGAGTTACGAGGTGTTTCTCGCGTAGTTTACGATATCAGTGGCAAGCCGCCTGCCACGATCGAGTGGGAGTAGTAAAATCAATCGGTTACACACAAGATGGGAAGGCCGGCGATATGCCGGCTTTCTCGTGTAATGACCACAGTGCTTTGAAATGACTGAAGAAACGCCAGCAAGTTCAAGTGGATTCTCGGCTGCCGACGAGCACTACATGCGGCGGGCGTTGCAACTGGCGGCGCATGCCCGCGATGCCGAGAACGAGGTGCCCGTGGGCGCCGTGCTGGTGCTGGGCGGGGAGATCGTCGGGCTGGGCTGGAACCGCAACATTACCCTGCATGACCCGACTGCCCACGCCGAGATCATGGCCATGCGCGCCGCCGGCGAGAAAACGGCCAACCACCGGCTGTCCGGCGCCACGCTGTACGTCACGCTGGAACCATGTGCGATGTGCGCGATGGCCATGATCCACGCCCGGCTCGGTCGCGTGGTGTACGCCGCCGCCGACCCCAAGACCGGCGCCGCCGGCAGCGTGTTCGATACCCTGCTGGATGCGCGCCACAACCATCGCATCGAGGTGGCCGGAGGCCTGTTGGCCGAGGAATCCGCCACGCTGCTGCGCGAGTTTTTCCGCGCCCGCCGCTGAGGCTCAGTTGCCGTCGGATGGAACGGCGGCCGTCGCCAGGGCGCCGCCGGCGGAGTCGTCCGCCCTGCTGCCCAGCAATTGCACATGCAGCCCCCACGGCGACATGAAATCCAGCACCAGCCGACCGGCCAGCGGGCCGGAAGTCACCCGGTGCGGCGCACTGCCGACGTCGACGCCTTGACGGCGCAGCCATTGACCGGCGTGCGCCACGTCTTCCGTCACGAATTGCACCGTCTGGCCTGCCTGTTGCGGGGCAGGGGCGACGTGGCGTTGATCGAACAGTTCAACGATCGAACCCGTGTCACAGATCAGCAGGCGCGATAGCGGCAAGCTGCCATCCACGGATTTGCCGGCAGTCGACTCGAGCGGGCGACAACCCAGCACGTCGGTGAAAAAGGCCACAGCCTGTGACAGGTCCGGCACGCCGACCCTGGCGTAGTCGTCGCCATACAACGTGGCTGCACCCACCGGGAGCGTGCCGACCATCATGCCGAGCACGAGAAACAACCGCCAAAATAGTGATTTGCCCATGATCCGGGGTTCCGATCCGCTGCTGCGCACGATATGGCGCCAGCCTTTGCCGACGAAATGCCCGGCCGGCGATCGGCGAGTTTCCCTGGATGGACAATCCGGTGAGTGCGCCATCGTTCCAGGCCGGAAACGCTGCGATCCCACCCGGGTCGTTGATCCATCGCCCGGCGGCCCTGATCCTTGTGGCCGCCCCCACGATCCGGTGGGTCGTGCCGATCCATCCCCATTGCGAGGAACCACGGAAATGAAGATGAGCTTCCGCCGCCAGCCACCCCACTTGCGACGCCGGGTCGACAGGTCGGATGCCGCTGTGCGCAGCGTTCCCGCCAGGGGCGTTGTCGCCAGCACCGACCTGCGTCCGGAGGACGGCTACGACTGGTTGCGCCGGATCAAGCCGATCCGCGTGGCGCAGCGGGCAGGGCGGTAGCCTGCGGCTTCGCCGCCGCAATCCGCTGCGCGCTCAAAAGAACTCGTATTCGACCTGCGCCAGCAAGGTGCGCTGCGGAGCGGCGGGATTGATGCCCAACAGCAGGCCGACACGGTATTCGACATTGCTGCGCGTGCCCGGCACATGCCATTCGCCGGTGACCACCGGACCGGCCTGGTAGGCCTTGTCGTCGGGCCGGCCATACGCCTCGATGCCGGGCCGGAAAGCAGAAGTCAGCGCATAGGTGCCCGCGTAGCTGTAGCGAAATTCGGTGCCATGCGATGCGCCACCGCCAATCTCGCGTTCCCAGATCAGATTGACGCGATGATCGAAACGGCCTGCGGTCTTCTCGATCAATGGACCAAACTCGAGCTCGCCAGGGCCGCCGCCCTTGGGGTGGCCGTAGGAGGCGAGCAGGCCGAAATCGGCCCAGTAGCGGCCCGGCTCGGTGAACTGGAACGTGTTCTCGAACTCGTAGCCCACCAGCTTTCCGCGCCCGCCCGGCTCCTTTTCGTACTCGGCCAGGTAGAGCTCGGGTTTCCACCAACTGGTGAATGCGTGCGCCAACGAAAGCTCGGCCGCGCGCTCGCCGTTGATGTCGGCGCGACCATCACCGTAGCCGTAGCCGCGCAGCTCGACCTCGGTCTGGGTGGCAATCACGTGTGGCGAGTAGACGATGAAGTCATCCGCTTGCGCGAGGCCGGCACCCGCGAACAGGGCGAGGCCGAGAATCGCGGGGAGAACGCGTCGACTGCGCAGGGGAAACGAGCGGTTCGCTTGCATGGAAGATCCTTGGATAAATATCGGGCCGCGCAGCCCGGCGACAGGCAGGCTGACGCCAACGGCGTAAGCGCAGTCGATCGAAACGAGTGGGATCAGTGCCTGGGCAGGAAGCTGGGCATGCAGCCGGCGGTTATTCCACGATCAGGCGCCCCTGGGCCGTGTCCTGGTGGAAGTCGCCAAAAAAGGCATAGGTGCCGGCACGCAGGGGGCCGACGTAAACCATGGCGCTGCCATTGGGCAGTACCAGCTTCTCGCGGTTGAAATCCGTGCTTTCGAATTCCTCGGGCGTCGGATCCTGGTTGTTCACCACGATGCGTACCTTGGTATTGGCCGGCATCCTGATCTCGCTCGGTTGATAGCGATGGTTCTTGATGACCAGCGTGTATTCCGGCAGTTCGCTCGCCGCCACACTCCCGGCAGCGATCAGCAAAGCGGTTCCAACCAGCGTCAAAAAGCGGTTCATCGGCAGGTTTCCTTGTGACGCGTAAATGCTACTCATTGTCATTTGAGCTGTCAAGAAACGCCGCCTCGGAGGGGGCTCACGAGAGAGGTATCGGCATGGATATGCCGGGCTCGCGCGTACCAAATACCGCAACCGTGTCGTCCACGCGCCCGACTCGTGCAACACCCTTTCCACGCCATGGCGGAATACTCCGGCCAGCGGTCTTCGCAGTGGCGAGGAGAGCCGCATTGAGCAATACGAACCCTCCCCGGGACGGCGCTGCAGGTGGCGCGAGCGAGCGAAACCGGATCGCGGATCAGGAGAACGCGCAACCGGGGCGACGGGGCAATGTGAGCCCATCGCCGGGCTGTCCGAAAAAAGCGCCAGCGTGGATCCCCGGCCGGCTGCGCGATCCGCGGGAAGAGAAGAATCCAGGTCATTCCTCCGCGAGGCGCGATCGCCACGGAAACGTGGAGCACCCCGACCGTCCCGGCAAGCCGGGAACGGTGTCCGCCTCGGCAGGGCTCAACGAACAGGCAGGATGACCCCACCGGCTCGGCGCAAGCGGGTAGCGGCAACGATTACGAGCTTGGCTGACCCCGGCGCGTTTCAGCGCCCGTCCGTGCTTCGCCGCAGCCCGGGTGGCCGCACTGGCAGCCGGGAGGCTGATCCGAGGTGGGGGACTCCACCCGCTTGCGGCAGTGTTCGCTGCAATAGGCCTTGCCGGCAGCAACTGCACAGGTGCATGCCGGATGGGCACAGCGCTGATGGTTCGTGGTGTTCATCCGGATACCTCGATGGTGTCCCAGCGGCTGGGGACGTTCATGAAAGCGCACGTCGCGACAAACGAGGGTGATGCCTGTGTGCAGGCCCGATGAGTCCGGCAGGCGTCGTCCGTCGACAGGCGCGTGTCGCTGTCGTGGTGCTGTCGATGAAGCGTGTTGCCGAAAGCCAAGGGTCCACATCAATGGCGGCAGAACCGGTGGCCCTGCTCACGCACGCGTCGCGCAGCGGTCACGCCGGCTGCGCGCGCCATTGCCGATGATCGGGCGCCACCGTCATGGAAACCGCCATGCTCCCCAACGAACCAGGCATCGGCGCAGCTCCGTCGCCCACCGGTGATCCCGAATACCAGCCGCCCGATCCGCCGCCGCCGACGTTTCCCGATCCCACGCAGCCCGAGCCCGTGCCGCCGACCGGACCGGAGTTGCCGCCGCCGGCTCCGTCGCCTGACCCGGCACCGCCAGCCCCGAAGGCGAAGCCTGCGGTCAATGCGGCGTGGCCACCCGCTCGGCGACCTCGGCCTTGAGCGAGCGGGCGTCGGTAGCTTCCAGGTCCGCCTGGGCCACCATGCCGCAGATCGCGCCATCGGCGTCGACAATCGGCACCCGGCGTATCTGCTGGTCTGCCATCAATCGCGCGCACTCCTCAAGCGAGGCGTCGTCCTTGAGCGTCAGGGCCGGGGCGGTCATGCATGACTGCACTGTGCTGTGCTGCGGGTTGCCTCCCGTAGCGACGCAACGAACCACGATGTCGCGGTCAGTGATCACGCCGGCCACCTTCAGCTCGCGGTCGGTCACCGGAATCTCGCCGACATCCATTTCCAGCATCATTCGCGCAGCGTCGGCCAGCGTGGCCTCGGGCAGGCAGCAATGGGGTCTGGGGGTCATTATGTCTTGTACGTTCATGACGTTTCTCCGCAACGGACGAGGCTCCGGGCCTTGCACGGAACCTCCACCTTGTCACCACCGCCTTGAAGAAAAGGCGATTGAAGCGTCAACGGTACTCATACAGACCCGCCTTACCGCCCAGGCTTGCGTTGCCCCGCAAACGCAACGCCCGATCGACGCGCGCCCTGACCGGCAGCACCAGCAGGGCGGGGCGCCGCCGACGAGGATCAGCACGACGACGTCGAACGCCGGCACCTAGCCGAACGAGCGCTTGCCGGCCAGGCGCAACATGCACGGCAGGATGAGGTAGACCACTGCACCACGCAGCGCGAAATGCCACCACGGCTCGGACAATTGCAGGAGGATATTCATGGGCCGGGTATCCTCGCTGGGCCTGGGTGTGAACCGCATCGCCGTTCGCGAGGCAGACTACCGCCATCCATCCCGATCGGTTGGCGGCGTGCACGCCAGGTCGCGGCGGACTGCGGCTTGACGAACAGCGGCAGGGACCTGGATCGTCTTCGCCTGCTTCCCGACACGATTGACGCAGGTCTCGCTCCATGCGGCGTGGCCGGCACGCTCGAAGCCCTACCGTGCCATGCGAAACGAGCGAGCCGGGTGAAGCATCGGTCAAGCAGGTCACACGCCAGATTGCTGCCCGGATCCAGCGATTCAGCCGGCTCCGGCACGCGGCGAGCAAATGGCATCGCTGGCGTGGTGCGCGGCGCGGGCGCATAGTGGGCTTTGGAGATGGAGCGTCGTGAGACGGCTGTGGGTCCACCGTGCCGTTGCCGCGATTCGCCTGACGAAGATGCTTCCAACAGGGCGACGAGATGGCTATCCCGGAGAATGAAGCGGCGCCTTGCCGCGGTACCGCCGCCGACCGGGCGATTCACGTCGGCTCGATGCGGATGCTGCTGGAGGCGATGCCGATACCCGCTTACGTCTGCAACGAGGAGGGCATCGTGGTGGCCGTCAACACCCGCGCCACCGCGCTGTGGGGAGCGGCACTGCAGGTCGGGGGGAGCGACGAGGCGCTCGTTCCTGCCTTGCTGAAGGCCGGCGGGCTGACGGGAGAGGGGCAGGAGGTGCGCGACATCCATGTCGCGATCCGGACTGCATCCGGCACATCGCAACGCGCTTTTGCCTGCGCCTCGTGGCTGGGGCGCGACGACGCCAGCATCGGCCTGGTGCTGAAAAGTTTCCGGTTGGCGGAGCCGCCGGACGACGACGCGCGGGACCTGTTCGAGAATGGCGCCGTGGGACTGCGCCTGGTCGCGGCCGACGGCACCATACTGCGCGCGAACCAGACGGAACTCGACCTGCTCGGCTATCGCCGCGAAGACTACGTCGGGCACAAGCTTCGCGAGTTCGACGCCGATGTCGACCGCCTGGCCAGGCTCCTCGAACGGGTTCGCGCCGGCGAATCGGTGGACAAGTACCCGGCCCGCCTGATCGGCGGCGATGGCGCCATCCGGCATGTGCAGATCAGCTCCAGCGGGCGCTTCCGTGACGGCGAGTTTCTCCACTCACGCTGTTTCACCATCGATGTCTCCGCGCAGGAGCAGTTGAGCCGGACGATCCGCCAGCGCGACCGGCTTTCGCGGCAACTCCTGCAAGCCTTGCCCATGGCGATCTACACCACCGACGTGCAGGGAAGGATCACCTTCTTCAACCGCGCCGCCCTCAATTTCTCGGGGCGTCGCCCGCCGCCGGAACAGCGGTGGTGCGTGGCACGGAAGCTGTATCGGCTCGACGGCACCGTGCTGCCGCACGACGAGTGTCCGATGGCCATCGCGGTCCGCACGCGGCGGGCGCTGCGCGGCGAGGTGGCCATCGCCGAACTGCCGGATGGCAGCCGGCGCACCTTTGCCGCGTACCCGACGCCGCTGTTCAACGACGATGGCAGCCTGGTAGGCGCGGTGAACATGATGGTCGACATCACCGAGCAACAGGCTGCGGCGCAGTCGCTGCAGGATTCCAATGCCCGTCTGGAACAGCGGGTGCTGAACCGCACGCGTGCCGCAGAGGGCGCCTTCATGAGCCTCCATCGCAGCGAACGCGATTTTTCGCTGCTGGTGGAGAATGTGGTCGACTACGCCATCTACATGCTCGATCCGCGCGGCGTCATCATCAACTGGAATGCCGGCGCCGAGCGGATCAGCGGGTACTGGGCTGCCGAAGTCGTCGGGACGAACTTCTCGCGCTTCTACACGCCGGAAGACCGCGCCGGCGGCCTCCCTGACGCGGCCCTGAGCGCCGCCGGCCGCAAGGGCAGCTACAGCGCGGAGGGCTGGCAGGTACGCAAGGACGGCAGCCGCTTCTGGGCCAGCGTGGTGATTGATCCGGTTTTCGACCACGGTGTGCTGGTGGGCTTCGCCAAGGTCATCCGCGACGTCACCGAGCGCATGCAGGCCGAGGCGGCCCTGATGGAAAGCGAATACCTCGCGCGCGGCATCATCGACACGGCGCTCGACGGCTTCGTGCAGCTGGATGGGGACGGCCGCATCGTCCAGTGGAACCCGCAGGCGGAAGTGCAGTTTGGCTGGCCACGCAGGGAGGTCCTCGGGAAATCGCTTTGCGCATTGGCGATCGCGGAGGCGGACCGCGCGCGCTTCGATCGCGACCTCCGACCCTCGCTCAGCCGCCCGTCGCGCGGAACCACACGGCGCATCGAAATGGTGGACCGCGAAGGGCGCAGGATTCCGGTCGAACTGAGCATCAGCTCGCTGATCGTCAACGAGAGCTACCACACCAACATATTCATTCACGACCTGAGCGAACGACTCCTCGTCGACGCGCAGCTGCACCAGGCGCAGAAGATGGAAGCGGTGGGCCAGTTGACCGGCGGCCTTGCCCACGACTTCAACAACCTGCTGCAAGGCATCATCGGATCGCTGGATCTGATCCAGCTGCGAATGGGCGAAGGCAACACCGCCGACGTGCAGCGCTTCATCAGCGGCGCACTGAGTTCGGCAAACCGCGCAGCAGCGATGACCCACCGCCTGCTGGCCTTCTCCAAACGCCAGCCGCTGGATCCGCGCCCGGTCCAATCCAATCCGTTGATTCTTTCCATGGCGGACCTGCTGCAACGCACGCTGGGCGAGAAGGTCACGCTGATGTTCGAGCTGGCGACGGACTTGTCTACCACGCTGTGCGATCCGAATCAGTTGGAAGGCGCCGTGCTGAACCTGGCGATCAATGCCCGCGATGCCATGCCGCAGGGCGGCTGCCTGCACATCCGTTCCCGCAATGTGGAAGCCGGCGAGATTCCGGCTGGGCAGTGGCCGGACGAGCGCAAGGCAGGCGAAGGCTTCATCTGCATCGAGGTTTCCGATGACGGCGTCGGCATGGACACGCAGGTGCTCGAGCATGCGGTGGAACCTTTCTTCACCACCAAGGCGCCTGGCCACGGCACCGGCCTGGGCTTGTCGATGGTGTACGGTTTTGCGCGACAGTCGAATGGCTACTGCGAAATCCATAGCGAACCAACCCGCGGCACCACGGTCAGGCTGTACCTGCCGCGTTTGGCCGCGAAAGCGAGCGAACGCGGGGACCCTGACGTTTTCCACGCGCCGGCGCCCACGACGAAGGGCGAACTGGTGCTGGTGGTCGAGGACGAAGAGGTGGTGCGCCACGTGGTCGTCGAAGTCCTGCACCAGCTGGGCTACAAGACGCTGGAGGCGATGGACGGCGAGTCGGGGCTGGCCGCGATCAAGGCGAACGAGGCGATCCGCCTGCTTGTCTCCGACATCGTGCTGCCGGGCATGGACGGGCGGGCGCTGGTCACCGCGGCGCGCACGCTGCGACCCGATCTCAGGATATTGCTGATGACCGGCTACGCCGCCGACACTCCCGCACCCGCGGGATTGGCGCCGGTGATGGGCCTGCTCACCAAACCGTTCACCGTGGAAACGCTGGCTGGACGCCTGCGAAAGATGCTCGGCGAAACCCGTGCCGCGGGCGCGCCGTGAGGGACCTTCCCGACACGCCCGGGCTCCTGGTTCAGGGGGAGCCAAGCAGCTCGCGCATGATCGTGCGCAGCGCCTGCAGGCTCAGCGGTTTGGCAACCATGCGAACTCCGGGAAACTCGGCCGCCAGATCGGCCAGGTTGCCGCCGGATACGACCGCGAAAGGCATATACCGCTCGCGCAGCGCGAGCATCAGCGAATGGGCGCTTTCCCCGCGCAGGCCGACGTCGACCAGGGCGGCGTCGAATTCGCCGTACTCGAGGTCGCTGAGCGCATCGACCAGGGTCAGGTCGACGAGCACGACCAGCCCCATGTCGCGCAAGGTGTCTTCCATCACCATCGCGACGACGGGATCGTCCTCGACCATGAGAACCCGCTTGGCCCCGGATGTCATCTTGCCTTCCCGCTGCAGATCCCCTGCAAAGGCAGTGTATGTCGAATGGAATCGGTCGCGGAAGCCGACTCGCATGCCGAAATCGCCATCACACAACGACAGCCATCGGCTTTGCGCGGCTGCCGTCAGAACCGCCCGCGCAGCTTCCTCGCGTCGAACGGCGCCTGTACCTTGGCGTCGTTGTCGAAGTAGCAGTAGACGTCGCGCGACTTGCGTGCCTGCGGCTTTTCATCGCTGACGCGATGCAGCCTGTCGCGGGGTTGGCGGCCCCGCAGCCAGCAACGGATTCGCCGTGCCCAATCGTCGAGCGCCGCCTGCGAGTAACCGCTTGAATAGAGCACCTTGTCGCCGTGCAGGCGCATGTAGACGAACCCGGCGGTCACGTCCTGCAGCTTCGGCCATGCCGTGGGCGCGTCGGAAACCACCAGCGCTGCGCGATGCTTGCGCAGCAGGCGCAGGAAGGCCGGATCCGCGAAACTGGGATGGCGGATTTCGACGGCGTGACGGAGCCGATGGTTCCGTTTCGGCGCAAGGTCACCGACCAGCCCGAGATGCCGGTCATGGCGTCTGGCCATGATCAGCGCGGACGCGCTGTCCCGGGGCAGCGACGAGAGGAATGCGTCGAAAAGGTCGTGGTCGTAGGGCAGGGTGGGCGGAAACTGCCACAGCATCGGGCCCAGCTTCTCGCCAAGTTCGAGCACGCCGGAGGCAAGGAAGTTCGCCAGCGGCGTCTCCACCTCGCGCAGCCTGCGCACGTGGGTGATGAAGCGGGGCGCTTTCACCGCGAAGACGAAGCCGGGCGGAGTATCCCGGTACCAGCTGCGCCAGCTGTCGGGGCGCTGCAGTGCGTAGAACGAACCATTGATCTCGATGGTATCGAGTTGGCGCGACGCGTAGTGCAGCTCCAGCCGCTGCGGCAGGTCCGGCGGATAGAACCGGCCTCGCCATGGCGCGTAGCGCCAGCCGGAAATGCCGATGCGCAATTTGGCCATGATCCGCCCATGCATGCCGCGCAAACGGAGTGACGCTAACCCTCCGGCCGTCACCTGGGGATGAAGGCAGCTTCAGGAGGGGCCTCGGCGGACATGAGTCAACGGTCCATCTGCGCCGTCAGGACGACGTAGCCCCGCCGCATGAATCGGTGCCGTGTATCGAAGAACCTCGAGGTATAGTCCGGCTGCCGAGCAGCGCCGACTGATGCACGCGCGCCCGGTTGGGACTTGAGTCTCCATCCGGAAAGCAAGATCTTCGGCCTCATGCAGATACCCACATGCGACATCGACTGCGCTGGTACGGACCCGGAAGCGCTGAACCGGCGTTGCGGCTGCGCCGTGGTCGACATCAACCAATTGCGCCACACCCTGGAGGCGGCGCTTCCCGGGATGGATGCCATCGATCCGGTGCGGCATGCGCACCTGTTTTCACCCCATGCCCTGTTCGTGGACCGGGGTGCATTGGACGCCATGAGTTCCGTGGCGGCGGCGGTGTTCCGGGTCGCCAGGCATCCACGCTACGTAGAGCAGGTGTTGCGCCATGCCCCCGAGATCGCGCGACACGATCCGGGTTCCGCGGGCGGCGTGCTGGGGCTGGATTTTCATCTCACGGTCGAAGGGCCGCGGTTGATCGAGATCAACACCAATCCCGGTGGGCTGCTGCTCAACGCGTTCCTGCTCGATGCCGTGCATTCCTGTGCGCCGGCAACCTGGACGCCGTGGGCGACCAGTGTCGCGGCGCAGGAGGCGGGCGTTTCGGCGTGGCTGGAGGACATGCGGCGCCAACTCGGCCGGATGCCCAGGCGCATGGCCATCGTCGACGTCACGCCGCGCGAGCAGTTTCTTTATCCGGAATTCGAGTTGTACCGGCAGGCATTTCAGGCTCGGGGCATCGACACGGTGATCCGGGCGCCAGAAGAATTCATTCACGACCGCCATGGCCTGCGTGATGCCGACGGGCCGGTCGACGCCATCTACAACCGTCTTACCGATTTCGTCCTGCGCCAACCGGCCTGCCAGCCGCTGGCCGCGGCGTATCTGGCGGGCTCGATTGCCCTGACACCGCATCCCCGGGCACACGCGGTGTACGCCGACAAGCGCAACCTCGCGGTACTCGATGCCCCGCATCTGCTCGAGAGCTGCGGAATCGATGCCTCCACGACCCATCTGTTGGCAAAAGCCATTCCGTCGACGGTCGAACTGACCGCGGAAAACCGCGACGCGCTGTGGGCCGCGCGCGAGCACTATTTCTTCAAGCCCGCATCCGGCTACGGCAGTCGCGGCAGCTATCGTGGTGACAAGATGACCCGGCGCACCTGGGAAGCCATGGCCTCCGCGGCTTACGTGGCACAGGCGTTCGCACCGCCCAGCGTGCGCATCCCACATGCCGACATCACGCTCAAGGCCGACGTGCGCTGCTTCGCTTCAGAGGACGGCACGCTGCTGTTCGCAGCCCGCCTGTACCAGGGACAGACCACGAACATGCGGACCACGCATGGCGGATTCGCCGCGGTGCTCACCTCGCATGAAGCTCGCGTGTCCTGAGCCGGCACCACGCATCAGCATTTGCAGAGCAGGGCAACAGCGCACCGCGCGCTGGCGGACCTTCCGGGAGCACTTGCGCGACTTGGTTGCGTATTTTACATAATATACATTATGCGAAGTGTCGGAAGTGCCCGGTGAGGTGGCCACAGCTGCCGGAACCCGCCCTCTGGGCCGCCCTGTGGGTCGCCCTCGCCGTGGTGCTCGCCGTCCACGCCGGCGGGTCTGGCTCATCAGCCCCGAGGGCTTCCGCGAGCTGCGCCATAGCTGCATGTTGAACCGGCGCGAGGCTGCCGCGTACCTGGGCGTCTGCGTGCGCACCGTGCGCCACTGGGACAGCGGCAGGAACCGGGTGCCGTGGTCGGTGGTGCGCCTCCTGCGCCTGCGCCGGATGGGCGACCTCGGCGCGCTGTGCGATGAGTGGGACGGCTGGACGATCAACCGGCTGGGCCTGCACGCACCAGCGGGCCGCACCTACCGGGAGCGCGACATGCGCCAGTGGTGGCTGACCATCGAGCATGCCCACCTGTTCCGCGAGGCCTACGACCGCGAAACGCTCGGGGGTGTGGGGGCGCAGCCCCCGCGAGCGCGGGAGCGCGTGACGCTTCTACCCGGAGCCGGTGAGGCGGGCAAGCAAGCCGACGCCGCGCCCTCGCATCCGATCGAAGCCGTGTTCACGCCGACCGCTTTTGCTCGCCGGTGTCGATTTGCGCGTCAGCGCGGAGCGGCGCCGGCGGGCATGGCGGCCGGCCTGTCTCCGGCCTCCGTGCGGTTGGGGAACGCGGCGGCGGCGCGCAGCGCCGCGGGGCTTGTCAGCTCTTCTCAACAAGTGGAACGCTACCCCTTGCAAACCCGATTCCAGCGCCACTTTTGGGGGGTGCGCCGTGCTGGCTGATCCCGTCGTCATCGACCCGCGCAAGGCCCGTTGCCAGCGGCTGCGCCGCACGATCACGGAAGCGGCCAAGCTGCACGAGCGCGAGGCCCGTTGGGCCTTGGAGCGGCTGGGGCGCTCGGCCTACCGCAAGACCTTCATCACCCTCACCTACCGCCCCGGCGAGACTTGGGAGCCGCGCCACGTGTCCCGCTTCGTGCGCCTGATGCGCCAGTGGTTCAAGCGCCGCGAGTATCCGTGCCGCTTCGTGTGGGTGGGCGAGCTGCAGAAGCGCGGCGCGCTGCACTACCACGTGCTGGTGTGGGTGCCCCGCCGCCTGCGCCTGCCCCGGCCCGATGCCTGCGGCTGGTGGCCGCACGGCATGAGCAACATCGAGACCGCCCGGAACCCGGTCGGCTACATGGTCAAGTACGCGACCAAGACCCGCCCCGAGGACATCCGGCGCCTGCCTAAGGGCGTGCGCCTGCACGGCAACGGCGGGCACGACCCAGCGACCCGCGTGCATCTGCGCGAACGCCTGTGGCCGCAGTGGGTGGCGCAGGAATGGGATCGGCGCCGCATTGAGGCTCACGTTGAGGAGCTGGAACGCGGCGTCGAGACCGAGGACGAACACTACGCCCGGCGGGCCGACGAGGAGGCGCTGTGGTGTGTGTATGCGCGGCGCTACGAGAGGAAGGGCTTCCCTCGCCTGCTGCGCGTGTCGGGCGGCGTCGTGGACTTGGTCACCGGCGAACTCATCCCTACCCCGTGGCGCATCGACGTGTCTCGCGGCGTCGTCCGGGCCTACCTCAAGACGGAGACCCTGCAATGAGCCAGATCGTGAGCGTTGGCACCAGCAACAACGACGACGTGCTGAAACCCTACGGCGTGACGGAGGCGGAGATCGCCATGTTCGCGCTCGACGCCATCCGCTACGCCCACGACAAGGCCGAAGGCAACCGGCCTCGGTTCCTGTTCGAGCTGGTCGGGGAGTTTGAGGTCGCGCTGCGCGAGGCGATGGACCTGCCGATGCCCGACGACTGACCCGCATAAAAGGCGAGGCCCCCGACTGCTGGTGAGCGATCCGGGGGCCTCTTGGTACAACGAACCGGGGCCGAAGCCCCAAAGGAATGTTCGCATGAAAACCGACTACGCGGCGCAATGCCGCTTCTTCCGGGCCGAAGATGCGGTCCGCATCGCCCTCCAGGCGTACTACGCCGCCGGTCGCCGGATCGAGCCGCCACCGGGCGAACCGTGGATGATCGACGGCGAGCCCTACGCCACGGCCTCCGACTTCGCGGATGCCTTCAGCGGCGAACTGCAGGCCCGGCTCTCCCTGCTGGCCCTCGCGCGGCTCGGTGACTTCAACGTGCTGCGCGATGGCTGGGATCTTTTCATGCTGGCCGCTGACGTCGAACCGGAGAAAATGGCGCCGATAATCGCAAGGCGCGAGACCGAAAGGCTCGAAATTGAGGCCGAGTTTTCAGGCCTGAATATGCACAGTTTGCCACCCGAAGATAATCCTGCACATAATCAGCCTCCGAGGGAGGTTGCGAGCCGTGGATAAACCCGACGAGACCTATACATTATGCGAAATTACTAACATCCATACCGCTGGGATCGGGCTTCCGCTACCTCGTCCCCGCCCACTCGTCGGAACTGACCCGACCTTGTTACTGTTTGAGCCATGAGCGCACTCGAGACCGCGTCGTCGCCGTTTGCGCTGCGGGAAAAACCATGACATGACCTCGTGGCCGGATCTGGCTGCGGGGCGTGCCGCTTATTGATTGCAGGGGCGCAACACAGGGGCAAGGGGAAATGAAGATATTGCTTGGACGCAGGAAGTGGCTGCTGCTGGCTGTTGCCGTGGCCTTGCTTGGCGCGGCCGCCGGCATCTGGGTCTTGTTGCACCCGGCCAGCTTCGTGGTGCAACCGTGGCGGGCGCAGCAATCGGTCACTGGGGCGCGTTTCGTGTTCGGCCCCTATCCGGTGGATGCGGACATGTCCCGCCTGAAGACCGAGGGCGTCACTACCATCATCAGTCTGCTCAACCCGAGCCTGCCCTACGAGTCGGCGCTGCTGGATCAGGAAAAGACGCGAGCGGAGCGGCTCGGCATCCGCGTCCTCAATTTCCCGATGGGCAGCATCCTCGGTCAGCGCTTCGGTGCCGACTACGAGCGCAATTCCCGCGCCGCCGCCGAGGCGGCCATCGCCAGCGACGGCACCGTGTACATCCACTGCTATCTCGGCCTGCATCGCGCCCGCAGCGTGCGTGACTACCTCGAACAGCACGCCGGTCAGGTCGATACCCGCCAATTCGCCGGTTCGATCGAGCACACCCGCTCACCGCGCCAGCTCGCCAACGAGCGCGCGCAGGGCTTGTTCGAACAGAACGATTACGAGGGCGCGTTGCGCGAGCTGGGCAGCGTGCAGCCCATGGACTACGCCGCGTACGTACTCACCGGCTGGATCGAGCTGCGGCGCAACAACAACGTGCTGGCGCGCGACCAGTTCCGGCAGGCGACCGGCATGGCCGACGCCAAGGCCGATTCCTGGGACGGCCTGGGCTTTGCGCTGCTACGCCTGGACGATCTGGACGGCGCCGGCGCCGCGTTCGGGCAGGCATTGAAACTGGCGCCACAGGACAACGACGCCATGCAAGGCATGGCGCAGACGCTCTACCGGCAGAACAAGCCGGCGCAGGCACTCGTCCTGCTCGAACAGCTGCACGCCGCGACGCCGGATAACCCCGAGGTCAATCGACTGCTGGAGCGCCTGACGCAGCCGGCCGACACCTCGCCGTAGGCGCAGGCGAACGTCGCGCAGCGACAGTCAGGCTGACGGTTGCCGCTGGCGGCGCGGCCATCGGCAGGCCGCGCGTTTCGCGTTCATCCCTGGCCCACGCCGGTGCTTTGCTCAACTCACGCGGAAACGCTCGCCGTACTTGTCGGCATGGGCGAGCAGGTAGGCGTTGAAAAAATCCTGATCGCTGCCGGGCATGTTCTCGATGGTGGCGACCAGCTCGGCGTCCATCTGGGCGCGGATATCGCGCAACTCGTAGCTGCGCCCTTCGTAGGTGACGCTGCCGGTTCTCGCTTCGGGTTCCGGCATCTTGGCCGGAATGAACGGTGACACCGGGTCACTGGCCGGAAAGGTTTCTTCCAGGGCCTCGTCCTGGTTTTCGTTCGCCTTGGCCACGCGCTGCCGGCGCGTCTCCGCGGTCTCGTTCTCGACGGGGCCGCGCGGGTTGTTCGGATGCGGAAGATCCTTGCGGTCATGGTCGGACATGGGCACTTCTCCGGCTTCGGGAACGTTGAGGCAGCCTGCAGCCGGGCCGGTTAAGTCCCGATGTGCATTTCGTCCAGCCTGTTTCATGTCGCTCGCCGGCGGGTCGCATGGACGACCGATCGCCCAGTTCCCACTCCAGCTACGCATGGCACGACGCACCCCCGCCAGGCACTCGCTGTGCCGTCGGCACGACAACTCCGCTCCCATCGTGCTCACCCAGGATGTCGTCTGCCGGCACGGTAGTGCGCAGAAAGGCGTTTTTGCGGCTCCGCCAAGGCGGTGGAGCGCGCTCAGGAAATGGCGCTGGGCGCGTGGAATGGCAGCGGCCTGGCGCCCAGTTCGAGCAGCACCGCTTCGGCCTTGGCCAGCTGGTCCGGTTGGCCGTCGACGGCAACCAGCACGTGGCCGGCGGCAATTTCATCTTCGAACCGGCGCCGCACCGGACCCGGTTCGGCGGTGCCGGTCAGCATGCCCACCCAGCCACCCACCGCGGCGCCGGCGGCGGTCATCGCCGCGGCGCCGGCGAGGGTGACGCCGAGCGGAGGGACGGCGATGGCGATCAGCCCCAATAGCAGGCCGCTGCCGCCGCCGGCGAGCAGGCCCTTGAAACCGCCGCGGCTGAAATCCCCGCTGGTGTCCTGGCGGTCGTCGGGAATCTCGACATTCTCGATGTCCTGGCGTGCCACCAGCGAGATGTCGTCGTCGGACCAGCCCGCGCGGCGCAGCGCGTCGATGGCCAGGCGGGCGGCGTGCACATCGTCGGTGCTGAATACATGACGGGTCTTCATGTCTGCTCCCGTTTCAATGGCGCCTTGGCCATTCTGGCCGCGCTGCGGTGACCGGTGCGTGAGAACTTCCCTGCCCGCTTGTGCGCTTCGCGTGAGCGCGGCGGCAAACGTGCTTGGACGAAGTCGTGCCGCACCCATCACGCGGGCTTGGTTCCAATACGGCTCCCGGCAACCTCTCCCACGGAGATCTCCCGATGAAGAACAACCACGACATCAAGACCCTCAACAGCCTGATCGAAACCACGCTGGACAGCGCAGACGGTTATGCGGAAGCGGCCAAGGATGCGAAGAGCGAATCGCTGGTCTCGCTTTTCAGGGAACGCGCCAACGAGCGCAGGCAGGTGGCTTCGACGCTGCAGCAACGCGTGCGCCTGCTGGGCGGCGATCCCGCCGACGACGGCACGATGGCCGCTTCGGCGCACCGCATGTTCGTCAACCTGCGCACCAGCCTCACCTCGAATGACAACAAGGCGGTGGTCGACGAGGTCGAGCGCGGCGAGGACCATCTCAAGTCGAAGTTCGAGCATGCCATGAACGACAAGGATATTTCGGCGGACACCGAGGCGGTCATCGCCGACCTGTATACCTCGGTGCGCAACGGACACGACCAGATGCGGGACATCAAGCGCGCCTTCCACGGGTGAACTGCAGCCTGCGTCGGAAAAATGGGCGCTGCCCGAGTCGCACTCGCTCGGGGGCGCCTTGCGCAGCACCGCAGCGGCAAGTCAGCCCGCCTTGCGGGTGGCTGAAGGCTTCTTTGCCGACGCCTTCTTCGTCGAGGATTTCTTCTTCGTGGCCGGCTTGGCCGCGCGCGGGCCCTTGGCGGGTTTGCCGGCGGCTTTCGCGGTGCTCTTTTTCGCCGGCGTGCGCCGGTGGCTGGCCAGGCTCTTCTGCAACAACGACATGAAATCGACCACGTTGGTGGTGGCGTTCTCCGGCAGCTCGGCCTCCTCCTCGGCCTCGGTGGCGACCACGCCCTTGGAGCGCATCCGCTTCTCGATCACCTTGCGCAGGCGATCGCGGAACTCGTCGCGGTAATCCGCCGGATTCCATTCGTCGCTCATCGATTCGACCAGTTGCCCGGCCATTTCGATCTCCCGGGACGAGATCCGGTAATGCGCCGCGGCTTCTTCGGGAATCTTGTAGTCGGCGGTGTCCACCAGCTCCTGCGGATAACGCATCAGCATCAGCACCAGTGCATGGCCCCGCGGTATCACCGCGGACAGGTACTCGCGCGTGCGGATCACCACCCGCGCAATGCCGATCCGGCCGGTGCGTTCGAGGGTTTCGCGCAGCAACACGTAGCCCTTCTCCGCCTTCTTGCCCGGCACGAGGACGTAAGGCTTCTCGAAGTACTCCGGACCGATCGCGTCGGCCTGCACGAACGTCTTCACGTCGACCACTTCACGGCCGTCCGCCGCAGCCGACTTGATGTCTTCCGGCTCCAGCACGACGTAGTTGCCCTTGGAGTACTCGAAGGCCTTGACGATCTCCTTCCACGGCACTTCCTCGCCGGTCTCGGCATTGACGCGCTCGTAGCGCACCGGCGTGTTGCTGCGGCTGTCCAGCATGCGGAAATGCAGGTCGACGCTGCGCTCGCCGGGCATCAGCGAGACCGGCACGTTGAGCAGGCCGAACGAGAGGGTTCCGGTCCAGATGGGGCGTGCCATGGTTGGTTACCTCCTCCGCCAGCGCCGCGGTCAGGAGGCTTTTCTGGCGCGCGTCCTGGCCGCTTTCTTCGCCGCCGCCGAGCGGCCTTCGGCGCCCTTGGTGCGCGCCGCCTTCTTCGCTGCGGCCGAGCGCGAGCTGGCGCTGCGCTTCGACGCGCTGCGCCGGGCGTGCGACGACAACGCCGACTTCGAAGCGGCCTGGTGGCCTTCCTTCTTCAGCGCCCTGCTGGTCGCCCGCGAACGCTTCGCCGCGGGCTTGTGGTGCTCGTGCGCGGCAGACTCGTCCTGCGCCGCCTTCTTCCTGGTCGACTTGCTGGCGCTCTTGCCGGGCTGGACCTTTACGCCGGCGCGCCGGGCCTTCGACAGGCCGATGGCGATCGCCTGCTTGGTCGACCTGGCACCGTGCTTGCCCTTGCGCACGTGCTCGATCTCCTCGTGCACATACTCCCCGGCCTGCGTGCTGGGGGACTTTCCTTCTTTCTTGTCCTTGGCCGCGGCCCGGCGTGTACGGCTCTCTGGCATGACCATCTCCGGCGACGAAAAGGTTCGCACACGTGGACTATTGCGGCATCGGCGTGGACAGGCTGTAAAAAACACCGTAACCCGCGTTTCACCTGTGGCGTACGCCGGCCTCGCTAGCGTGCAGGCGTTCCCGCGACGGAGGTCGGCACCATGGCTGCCAGCAAGCGCACCGCGACCAAGGCGGCCAGGGCCACCGCCGGACGCCAGCGCGCGATCCAGGCCGCGGCCGAAGACCACGACGAACGCAAGGCGCCCGGGAAAGACGGGACGCAGCCGTCGACCCGGCGAACCGGCAAGTCGAAAGGCGGCCAACCGCCGCAGCATCAGCACAAGCCCGGCAGCGAACAACTGCTCGACCCGCGCCCCCAATTCCTGGCCCCGACCTATGCGGGCAGCGGCAAGCTCGCGGGCATGACCCCGCTGAATCCCGCCGACCAGCCGGCCGAGCGCATGCGCGACTTCGGCAAGTCCAGCGCGATGGGCCGGCCGGCGCAACCGGAAGAGCTGGCACCGGCCTACGTCTTCCTGGCTGCGCCCTGCTGCGCCAGCTACATCTCCGGCGCCGTGCTGCCGGTGATGGGCGGCCCGACCAGCTGATCATGGGCAGCCTGCGCGAGTACCAGCGCAAGCGTGACTTCTCCCGGACGCGCGAGCCGGCCGGCGACATGGCGCTCAGCACGGATCACCGCGCCATCTTCGTGGTGCAGCTGCACCACGCCAGCCGCCGCCACTTCGATTTCCGCCTGCAGGTGGGCGACGTGCTGAAGAGCTGGGCGGTACCGAAGGGGCCGAGCTACGACCCGCAGGTGAAGCGCCTGGCGGTCGAGGTGGAGGATCACCCGCTTTCCTACGCCGGCTTCGAGGGCGACATCGAGCACGGCTACGGCAAGGGCCATGTCGATCGATTCGATACCGGCGTATGGGCCAGCGAGGGCGACGCCGAGGCCCAGTTGCGCAAGGGCCACCTGCGCTTCGAACTGTTCGGCAAGCGGCTGAAGGGCGGCTGGCACCTGGTGCGCAGCGGCCGCCAGGAGCGCCAGCAGCCATGGTTCCTGATCAAGGTGAAGGACCGCTTTGCCGGCGACGTGGAAGCCGACGACCTGCTCGACGCGAAAATGCGCAGCCGCACCCGCGCCGCCGCGAAAACGCCGGCAGGCAAGACGGTCACCGAAAAGCCCCGCCGCAAGACCGTGCCGAAAGGCCGCAAAGTGTCGCGATTGCGCCTGGCCAGGCTGGCCGCCGCGTTGCCAGGCGCGCGCGCGGTGCCCGCCACCAGCGCGTTTTTCGCACCGGAGCTGACCCGCCTGCGCGAGTCCCCGCCGGCGGGCGAAGCATGGCTGCATGAGGTGAAGTGGGATGGCTACCGCATCCTCGCCGCGATCGCCGGCGGCGAGGTGAAGTTGTGGTCGCGCAACGCGCAGCCATGGAACGAACGATTGCCGGACATCGTGCAGTCGCTGGAATCGCTGGGGCTCGAGTCCGCCCGTCTCGATGGCGAACTGATCGCGCTGGACGCACGCGGGCACAGCGACTTCAACGGCCTGCAGCAGACGCTGTCCGGCGAAGCGCAGCTGCCGCTGGCCTACGTGCTGTTCGACCTGCCCTACCTCGAAGGCAGCGACCTTTCGCGAGTGCGCCTGCTGGAACGCAAGGCGTTGCTGCAACAGTTGCTGGCCCACGCGCCGAAGCACCTGGCCTTCAGCAGCCACACCATCGGCGACGGCGAAGCCGCGTTCCGCATGGCCAGCGAGCAGCAGCTGGAAGGCATCGTTTCCAAGCGCGTCGACTCGGCCTACCGGCCCGGGCGCGGCGACGACTGGCTGAAGATCAAGCGACTGCACAGCGACGAGTTCGCCGTGGTCGGCTACACGCCGCCCAAGGGCAGCCGCAGCGGCTTCGGCTCGTTGCTGCTGGCGCGGCCCGACGCCTCGGTGAAAAGCGGCTGGGTATATGCCGGTCGCGTCGGCACGGGCTTCAGCGACGAACAGCTGCGGCAACTGGGCAAGACCATCGCCGAGCGCGGAAGCGCGCGGCCCACGGTGAAGCTTGCCGCGATCGACCCGCTGTTGCGCGATGCGCGCTGGGTCGAGCCCGTCGCGGTGGCCGAGGTGTACTACCGCGGCATCGGCAACAAGAACCTGTTGCGCCAACCGAGCCTGAAGACCATGCGTACCGACAAGACCGCCGCGGACCTGGCCGACGCCGATCGCGTCCCGCCTGCCCGCCCTGCCGGGGCTTCCACGCGCCGCCGCCAGGCTGCCGGCGGCATCGTCATCAGCCACCCCGAGCGCGTGGTGTATCCCGAGGACGGCATCACCAAGCAGCAGGTAGCCGACTACTACGCCAGCGTGATGGAGTGGTTCCTGCCCGGGGTGGCGGGCCGCCCGGTGTCGGTGATCCGTTGCCCGGAGGGCACGGCGAAAACCTGCTTCTTCCAGAAGCACATGATCCACGGCCTGAAGCACGTCGGCAGCGCGAAGCTGAAGGAAGAGTCCGGCCGCCAGGCCGTCTACATCTATCCGCTCGACGCCGCTTCGGTGATCGAGCTGGTGCAGTTCGGCGTGTTGGAGTTCCATCCCTGGGGCGCGACCATCGCGCAGCCCGACCTCGCCGACCGCGTGGTGTTCGATCTCGACCCCGGCAACGACGTGGGCTGGGAGCGCGTGGTGGCCGCGGCGCGGCTGGTACATCGGCGGCTGTCGCAGCTGGGACTGGAGTCGTTCCTGCGTACCACCGGCGGCAAGGGCCTGCACGTGGTGGTGCCGCTGCATCCCGGCTGCCCATGGCCACAGGTGAAGGACTTCGCGCAGGCGTTCGCCGGCACGCTGGCGCAGGCCCATCCGCTGGAATTCGTCGCCACCGCCAGCAAGGCCCGCCGCAAGGGCCTGATCTACGTGGACTACCTGCGCAACAGCCGCGGCGCGACCAGCGTGGCGTCGTACTCGCTGCGTGCGCGTCCCGGCGCGCCGGTCGCCATGCCGCTGCGCTGGACCGAGCTGGGCAAGCTGAAAAGCGGCAGCGATTTCGACATCCGTTCCGCGCCAAAACGCCTCGCGCGCTTGCGCACCGATCCGTGGGCGGGCGTGGACACGCTGCGCCAGAACCTCGACCAGGTGATGAAGAAGTTCGGCTGAAGCCGTTCCCCCGGCCGTGTGCCGCGCCATGCGCCACGGCCCCATACCAAGGAGATACGAACATGTCCCTGTCACTGTTGCTGGTCATCATCCTCATCATCCTGCTGATCGGTGCGTTGCCCACCTGGGGCTACAGCAGCTCCTGGGGCTACGGCCCGACCGGCGGCATCGGCGTGATCCTGCTGATCGTTCTCGTGCTGTGGTTGCTCGGCGTGTTCTGAGCGTCGAGCAGGCGGTGATCGCGCTGGCCAAACCGGTCGAGCAGGTGCCCGCAGGCAGCCTGGCGACACTGCGCCGGATGGCGGCGGACTGCCGCGCCTGCCCGCTGTGGCGCCACGCCACCCAGACCGTGTTCGGCCGCGGGCCGGAGCACGCGGCGGCGATGCTGATCGGCGAGCAGCCCGGCGCGCAGGAGGACCTGGCCGGCGAACCGTTCGTGGGACCGGCGGGCCAGTTGCTCGATCGGGCGCTCGCCGAAGCCGGGCTCGACCGGCGCACGCTCTACCTCACCAATACCGTCAAGCATTTCAAGTACGAGACGCGCGGCAAGGTGCGGCTGCACAAGCGTGTGAACGCCACCGAACAGGCCGCCTGCCGGCAATGGCTGGCGGCGGAACTGGCGCGCGTGCAACCGCGTGTGGCCGTCGGCCTGGGTGCGATGGCGGCGCAGACCCTGTTCGGCAAGGACTTCCGCATCGGTGCCGAACGCGGCCAGTGGCGCGAACTCGGCCCGCAGACGCGAGGGCTCGCCACCTGGCACCCCTCCGCGGTGCTGCGCACGCCGCGCGAGGCGCGCCGCCGCGAAGCCTATGCCGAACTGGTGACCGACCTGCGCGAGGTGGCCGCCGTGCTGGCCGCCTTGCGCGATGCCGAGGGAGCCGCGCGATGAACCGGCAAGGCCTGGCCTGGTGGGTCCTGGCGCTGGCGATGGCGGCGATCCTGGCGGTGGGCTTCTGGCTGGGCGCGACCCACCGCGAACCGCGTCCGGACGGCGGCGCACCGGCGGCCAGCGGTTCGCAGGACTGAACCCCCGGCAGCACGACGTCAACGCAGGAAGCGCAGCACCTGCCGTTCCAGCTGGCGCGGATGCGCGGCCGTGGCGGGCGCAATGGCTCGCTGCAGGCTGCCGTCCAGCCAGCCTGTCAGCACGCGCGGGTGGATGTAGGAAGCGCGGCACACTGCCGGGGTATTGCCGAGAATGGCCGCGACTTCGACGACGGCTCCCGCCAGTGCGCTGCGGCGCGCGCGCTCGCCGCCCCTGCGAGGCCGCGGCGTGCAGGCGAGGATGCGAGCGGCGTGCACTGTGCCACCCCAGGTGCGAAAGTCCTTGGCGCTGAATTCATGGGTCTGGCCGTCGTTGCAGGCCGCACGCAGGTACTCGTTGACCATGCCCGAATCCACCGGCTGTCGCCGGCCATCGTCATCGATGTACTGGAACAGCCGCTGCCCCGGAAGTTGCTGCACGCGGCGCACGATCCGCACCAGCCGACGATCGTCCATTTCCACCTCGCGCTCCTGCCCGCTCTTGCCGCGGAAGGTGAAACGCAGTCGCCCGCGCTGCGCACGCACGTGGCGGGAGCGCAAGGTGGTCAGTCCGTAACTGCGGTTGTCGCGGGCGTAGCAGTCGTTGCCGATGCGGATCAGCGTGTCGTCCAGCAGTCGCACCAGCAGGGCGGCCAGCTTGTCGCGCGGCAGGCCCTCGAGGGCGAGATCGCGGCGCACGCGTCGGCGCAAGGCGGGCAATGCCTTGCCGAACGCCACGATGCGGTCGAACTTGCCCAGGTCACGATGTTTCCGCCAGCGCGGGTGGTAACGGTATTGCTTGCGTCCGCGCGCATCGCGGCCGGTCGCCTGCAGGTGACCGCGCGGGTTGCTGCAGATCCACACCCGGGTATAGGCCGGCGGAATCGCCAGTGCGCGGATGCGCGCCAGTTCGTCGCGATCCGTGATCGGCCGGCCATCCGCATCGCGATAGCTGAAGCCCTTGCCGCGACGCCATCGGCTCAGTCCCGGCTGCGTATCGCTGACGTAGACCAGGCCCATCGCGCGCGTCTCGACGCGCGGGTCCGCGACGTATGCATGCGCAGCTTTTCCGGCCATGCGCGCCGAGTATGCGCACGCCGGGTCAACGACAGGTGAGCCGCGACGACCTCAGTGGAAGTCCCGCGAGCGCGTGTCCAGCGCGCCCAGCAGCGGGGTGAGATCCTGCAGCCGGTGCGCGATCAGGTGGCGCACGCCATCGACGTTCTCCCACTGCCCTTCCACCGCCAGCAAGCGCGCCTGCAGCAGCGCACGGCGCTGCGCCTCGGCCACCTGCCGCCACACGATCACGTTGATCAGGCCGTGCTCGTCCTCCAGCGTCACGAAGATGATGCCGCTGGCGGTTTGCGGCTGCTGTCGCGAGGTCACCAGCCCGGCCACGCGCACGCGGCTGTGGTGCGGCTGCCGGCGCAGGGCCTGGCCGTCGATGCAGCGCGCCGCATGCAGGCGGGCACGGATCTGCTGCAGCGGATGCGCGCCCAGGCTGAGGCCGACGCGCGCGTAATCGGCCAGCGTGTCTTCGGCCTGCGTGGGCAACGGCAACGTCACCGCCTGCTCGGCCGGGCTGGCGTTGCCGAACAGCGGCAGTTGCGCCTCGACGCCGGCCACCGTCCAGCGCGCCCGGTGACGATGGCCGGCCAACCCGCGCAAGGCGGCCGCATCGGCGAGCAGCTCCCGATGGCGGCGGTCGAGGCCGGCCCGCGCGCACAGGTCGGCAACGTCGGCGAACGGCCGCTGCCGGCGCGCCGCCATCAGGCGCAGCGCGCTCGCCTCGGAACACCCCCGCAGCATGCGCAGGCCGAGGCGGATCGCGCGCGCGCCGGCACCGCCATGCGGGTCGGGTTCCAGCGTGCAGTCCCAGTCGCTGAAGCGCACGTCCACCGGACGCACCGCGACGCGATGGCGCCGCACGTCCTGCACGATCTGGCTCGGCCCGTAGAAGCCCATCGGCTGCGCATTGAGCAGCGCGCAGGCGAACGCCGCCGGGTAATGGCACTTCAGCCAGCACGAGGCGTAGACCAGGTTGGCGAAGCTGGCCGCGTGCGACTCGGGGAAGCCGTAGGAACCGAAGCCCTTGATCTGCTCGAAGATGCGCGCGGCGAATTCCGCCGGGTAACCGTTCTTCAGCATGCCCTGCATCAGTTTCTCGCGATGCGGCTCCAGTCCGCCATGGCGTTTCCATGCGGCCATCGAGCGGCGCAGCTGGTCGGCCTCGCCATCGGTGAAGTCGGCCGCCACCATGGCCAGCTTCATCACCTGCTCCTGGAACAGCGGTACGCCGAGTGTACGTTCCAGCACCGCCTTGAATTGCGGCGACGGATACTCGACCCTCTCCTCGCCGTTCCGGCGGCGCAGATACGGGTGCACCATGTCGCCCTGGATCGGGCCCGGCCGCACGATCGCCACCTGGATCACCAGGTCGTAGAAATTCGCCGGCCGATGCCGCGGCAGCATCGCCATCTGCGCGCGGCTTTCGATCTGGAACACGCCGACGGTGTCGGCGCGCTGGATCATTTCGTAGGTTGCGCGGTCACCCGGCTCGATCGTCGCGATGGTTTTCGCCACGCCGTGCTCGCTTTCCAGCAACGCGAAACACTTGCGCAGGCAGGTCAGCATGCCCAGCGCCAGGCAATCGACCTTCAGCATGCGCATGTAATCCAGGTCGTCCTTGTCCCACTGGATGACCGTGCGCTCCGGCATCGCCGCGTTTTCCACCGGCACCATCTCGCTCAGCGCAGCGTCGGAGATCACGAAGCCGCCGACGTGCTGCGACAGGTGCCGCGGCATGCCGAGCAGTTCGAGCGTGAGCTTCAGCACCCGGCGGATGAGCGGGCTGTCCGGGTCGAAGCCCTGTTCGCGCAGCCGCTCGCCAGCCGAGCTGTCGCCCCAGCCGCGCGCAAACACGTCGCTGAGCCGGCCGACCTGGTCCGGCGGCAGGCCCAGCGCCCAGGCCACGTCGCGCACGGCACTGCGGCCGCGGTAGCAGATCACGGTGGCGGCCAACGCGGCGCGCTCGCGGCCGTATTTGCGGTAGATGTACTGGATGACTTCCTCGCGCCGCTCGTGCTCGAAATCGACGTCGATGTCGGGCGGCTCGTCGCGGTCCTCGCTGATGAAGCGCGCGACCAGCAGGTGGTTGACCTCCGGATCCACCTCGGTCACGCCCAGCGCGAAACACACCGCGGAATTGGCGGCCGAGCCGCGGCCCTGGCAGAGGATGCCCTGGCTGCGTGCGAAGCAGACGATGTCGTGCACGGTGAGAAAAAAAGCTTCGTACTGCTTCGACGCGATCAGTGCCAGTTCGTCATCAATCAGCTTGCGCACCTTGGCACTGGCGCCTTGCGGCCAGCGCCAGCGGATGCCCTCCTCCGCCAGATGGCGCAACCAGCTGGCGGGCGCGTGGCCATCCGGCACCAGTTCGGTCGGGTAGTCGTATTTCAGCTCGCCCATATGGAAGGTGCAGCGTTCGGCAATGCGCACGCTTTCCTGCAGCAGGGTTGCGGGATAGATCCCGGCCAGCACGTCGCGTCGGCGCAGGTGCCGTTCGCCGTTGCGGAAGATCAGCGCGCCGGCCTCGGCGACCGGCACCCGATGGCGGATCGCCGTCAGCGTGTGCTGCAGGGCCAGCCGTCGGCGCACGTGCATGTGCACGTCGCCGCTGGCCACCAGCGGAAGATCCGCGGCGCGGCCAAGCGCCTGCAGTTCGCGCAGACGCCCGGCGTCGTCGGGGCCACGATGCAGTTCCACCGCCAGCCACGCGCGCTCGCCGAACGTCGCGCGCAGCCAGTGGCCATGGGCGATGTCCGGTTGCGGCGCCGGCAGCCACAAGGCCAGCGTGCCCGGCAGCCCGCCTTCCAGGTCCGCGCGGGCAAGCCGGTAACTGCCCTTTTCCGAAGCGCGGCGTCCGCGCGTGATCAGCCGGCAGAGTTCGGCATAGCCCTGCCGGTTCTCGCACAGCAGCACCAGTTTCGGGCCATCCGCGAGCTGGAACTCCGCGCCCACGATCAGCTTCACGCCGGTTTCGTTGGACGCCTGGTACGCACGCACGACGCCGGCCAGCGAACACTCGTCGGTGATCGCCAGCGCGCGGTAGCCACAGGCGCTGGCGCGCCCGAACAGCTCGGCCGCACTCGATGCACCGCGGCCGAAGGAGAAGTCGGACAGGCAATGCAGTTCGGCGTAGTCGTTCATGCGAACCAGCCCTGCAGCATCCAGCCGTCCTGCTCGCCGGGCGGGCAGAACGCCCACGCCCGCTGGCCGAGCGAGGTCTCCACCACGTAATAGTCGCGGCATGCCTCGGCACCATCCCACCAGCCGGTTTCCAGCCGCTCGGGGCCGGCCAGGATGCGCGGCGGCGGGCCACGCAGGGGAACCGGATGCGTCAGCAACCAGGTGGGCCGCGGCGACGGCTCGTGGTGGACGTCGGCGCCTTCGGCCACGGCCTGGGCCCGTTCGGGGCGCGGGTCGGCGGTGCCGCCCAGCCGGTAGACCGCCCGCTCGCCCAGCCGTGCGCGCAGGCGCTCGCGCAGTTGCCCGAGCGGCAGCGCATGCGCCGGCCGCTCGTCGAACAGGTCGCGCCCGGCCGGCACGAACGCCGGCAGCTCGCGTGCGATCAGACGCAGCGCCAGCACCGGCTCGGGCAGCACGACGTGTTCCAGCCGGCCCCGCGCGAACTCGAACAGCAGCGCGCCCTCGCGCTCCGGTGCCAGCAGTCCCACCGGCACCTCGGTGCAACGCCCTGCGCGGTGTTCCAGGCGCAGCAGGAACCGCTGCACGCCGCCATCGCGACCGGCGAGATAGGCGGCCAGGTCATCGACCATGCGCCGCAGCGGAAAGACCAGCGCCGACTGGTTCTCCACCTCGTGGAGCAGTTCGATGCGCAGGTCGAAGACGTCCGGCGGGCGATACGACTCCAGGCCGGGCGGGCGCTCGCCGGTCAGGCGCTCCAGCGCAGCCGGCAGCTCCGCACCGAAGCGCCGGCGCAGGCCGTCCCGCGGCAATGCCAGCAACTGGCCGAGCCGGCGAATGCCCATGCCCGGCAGCGCGGCGATGGCCTCCGCCGGCAAGCAGCTGCCGGCCAGCGGCACCTCTTGCAGGGCGCGCCGCAGCGCACCGGTGCCCAGCACCGCCTGGCCATCGGCCACCGTGGCCAGGACCTGCGCGGCATGCGGCGTCGGCGCCGCGGCCAGTCGATGGCGAAACCCCAGCCCGCTGAAGTCTGCCCGCAGCCTTGCCTCCAGCCGGGGCCACGGCCCGAACAGGCCCATGCTGCGGCTGACTTCCAGCACGATCGCATGCGGCAGCAGGCTGACCTCGGAGCTGTAGCGGTAGGCCACGGCAGCCAGAAACCGGTGCCAGCGGTCCACCGACGCGCGGTCGTACGCGATCGCCTCGAACTTGGACAGCAGCGCCTGCGCGGCGCCCAGCCGCTGCCCGGCACGCAGGCCGGCGGCATGCGCGGGTTCATTGACCGCAACGATGGTGCAGGCCTGGGCCGGTCCGTCGACGAGCACCAGCGGCCCCGCCGCGGGATGGCGTCGCAGGATCCCATCCATGGCCAGATGCGGCAGGTTGATGCAGGCCCAGAGCATGTCCGCCCGCCATCAATGGACAGAACGCGGCAAGAGAATGGCCCGGGCAGGGGCAACCCCGCCGCGGCATTTGCGCACCCAGAGCTGCGGGTGCGGCGGTGCTTCCAGTTCCAGTCGCAGCGCGGCAGGCGAGGCGTTGGCAAGGTGGGAGCGATCGCGGAACACGAAAGCGAGGGCCTGCCCGGTGGCCGCGGCGACCTGCAGGCGACGCAAGGCGCGATCGTCGGCGTGATGCGGCCACACCAGCACGGCGGCGCAGCTGCCCGAGCGCAGGCACTGCTCGGCGGCCCAGAGCACATCCTTCTCGCCGGCAGCCACGATTTCCACCCGGCGCATGTCGACGCCGTGCTGGCGCCAGCCGGCGACACACGGCGCATACGGCGGCGACACGATCACCACGTGGCGCTGACCTTGGGTCAATCGCGCGAGCGTGGGCAGCACGAGGCGAAGTTCGCCCACACCATCGACGGGCAGCAGGATTTCGGATAGCGCAGCCTCGGGCCAACCGCCCGCAGGCAACACCGCATCCAGTGCATGCCATCCCGTGGGCTGCTCGCCAATCGGCACCTCGGGGGCACGACCACGCCAGACCTGACGTGCATCGAGCAAAGCAGACAAGGGCACCACGGCGCTCATCAGCTGCCCCGCAGCAGGCCTGCAAACAGACCTTCAATCGCGAAGTCTTCCGTCGGGTCCACGTCGATCGGCTTGAAGCCCGGACTGTTCGGCAGCAACCGGATCAGCTCGCCCTTCCAATACAACCGCTTGATGGTGAATTCGTTGCCGCGGACACGCGCCGCGACCACCTGACCGTGACGGGCCACCGACGTGGCGTGCACCGCCACCAGATCACCGTCGAGGATGCCTTCGTCGCGCATCGAATCGCCGACCACTTTCACCAGGTAGTCCGGCCGCAGCCGGAACAGCGAACGCGACACGCGCAGGCTGCGCTCGACCCGCGATTCCGAGAACAACGGCTCGCCGGCCGCGATGCGGCCGATCAGGGGTAGATCAAGCGTGTCGGCATCCATCGGGTCGGACTCGCGCACCAGGCGAATGCTGCGGGCGCGGTTGGGTTCGATCGTCAGCCGGCCTTTCGCTTCGAGCGAGCGGACGTGCTTGAGCACCGCGCTGACGTTGCCGATCCCCAGGGCCTCGCCGATCTCTTCGAGCGTGGGCGACTGCCCGTCCCGCTCGATCCGGGCGCGGATGAAGGCAAGGACGTTCGACTGGCGGCTGGTGATCTGGATGGTCATGGTTCGCATAGTTTTCACCCAAATAGGTGAAAATGAAAGATGGAAAAAAGCCGCGTCGAACCACCCGAGACAGATCAATGGCTTAGCGCGGTGATCGCATCCAGCTTCGAATGCGGCTTCCGTCCCCAGCGTCCACCGGCGCCATCTCACGGGATGAGATGGCGCCGCGATTCACTGCCCCCATCACCCGACCAGGCCACCGCATGAACGCCCTTCCCGACCGCTACGCTTCCGACGAACTGGTCCTGCGCAGCGACCCCAGCGATGGCCGCACGCTGGCCCAGCGGCTCTCGAAGCGGTATGCGGCGAGGATCACCGGTGCCTTCGTCGTGCTCGGCCGTGAAGGTTCCTTCGCGCCGTTGCCGGACGACCTGCCGGCTGCGCTCGCGCACGCCTTGCGCTCGCGTGGCATCGAGCAGCTGTATAGCCACCAGGCCGAGGCATGGTCGGCGACGCAATCCGGCGCGCACGTCGCCATCGTCACGCCTACCGCCTCGGGCAAGTCGCTCTGCTACACCCTGCCGGTCATCACCGCGGCGATGACGCAGCACGCCAAGGCGCTGTATCTGTTCCCGACGAAAGCGCTGGCGCAGGACCAGGTCGCCGAGTTGCTCGAACTCAACCGGGCCGGCGAACTGGGCGTCAAAGCCTTCACCTTCGATGGCGACACGCCCGGCGACGCACGCCAGGCGATCCGGTTGCATGGCGACATCGTGGTCAGCAACCCGGACATGCTGCACCAGGCCATCCTGCCGCATCACACCAAGTGGGCGCAGTTCTTCGAGAACCTGCGCTACGTGGTGATCGACGAGGTACACACCTACCGCGGCGTGTTCGGCTCGCACGTGGCCAACGTGATCCGCCGGCTCAAGCGCGTGTGCGCGTTCTATGGCGTGACGCCGCAATTCATCCTCTGCTCCGCCACGATCGGCAATCCGAAGGAGCACGCCGAAGCGCTGATCGAGGATGCGGTGACTGCCATCACCGAGAGCGGTGCGCCGACCGGCGACAAGCACGTGCTGCTGTGGAACCCGCCGGTGGTGAATGCCGACCTTGGCCTGCGCGCCTCGGCGCGCTCGCAGACCAATCGCATCGCACGCCTGGCGATCAAGTCCGGTCTGAAGACGCTGGTGTTCGCGCAGTCGCGCACGATGGTCGAAGTGCTGACCAAGTACCTGAAAGACGTGTTCGACAGCGATCCGCGCAAGCCCGCGCGGATCCGCGCCTACCGCGGCGGCTACCTGCCCGGGGAGCGGCGTGCGGCGGAACGCGAGATGCGCGCCGGCACCATCGACGGCATCGTGAGCACGTCGGCCCTGGAGCTGGGCGTGGACATCGGCAGTCTCGATGTCGTCGTGCTCAACGGCTATCCCGGCTCCGTCGCCGCCACCTGGCAGCGGTTCGGCCGCGCCGGTCGCCGGCAGCAGTCGGCGCTGGGTGTGCTGGTGGCCAGCTCCGACCCGCTCGATCAATACCTCGTGCGCCACCCGGAGTTCTTCCAGGGCGCGCCGCCGGAACACGCCCGCATCCAGCCCGACCAGCCGCTGATCCTGCTCGACCACATTCGCTGCGCTGCCTTCGAGCTGCCCTTCATCGGCGACGAGATGTTCGGCAACGAAGTCGCCACGCCCTGGCTCGAGGTGCTGGGCGAGGAAGGCGTGCTGCATCGCGAGGGCGACCGCTGGGAGTGGATCGCCGACAGCTACCCGGCCATCGCCGTGTCGCTGCGCTCGGTGGCGGACGGCAACTTCGTGGTGGTCGATCGCACCGATGGGCGCCAGACCATCATCGCCGAGGTCGACTACACCGCTGCGCCGGTGACGCTCTATGAGGGTGCCATCCACATGATCCAGTCGGTTCCGTATCAAGTCGAACGGCTCGACTGGGAGGGTCGCAAGGCCTACGTCACGCGCACCCACGTGGACTACTACACCGATGCGATCGACTACACGAAACTCAAGGTGCTCGATTGCTTCGACACGTCCAACGCCGGATGCGGGCAGGCCCACCACGGCGAAGTGCACGTGGTTCGTCGCGTGCCCGGCTACAAGAAGATCCGCTTCTACTCGCACGAGAACATCGGCTACGGCCCGGTCAACCTGCCCGACCAGGAACTGCACACGACGGCGGTGTGGTGGCAGCTCCCGCAGGCGGTGCTGGATGCGGCGTTCGAGCAGCGACAGCAGGCGCTTGATGGTTTCCTTGGAGCGGCCTACGCACTGCACATCGTGGCGACCGTCGCCGTGATGGCCGAGGCACGCGACCTGCAAAAGTCCGTGGGCAGCGGCGACGGTGCATGGTTCGTCAGCACCGACATCAGCGGCCGCGGCCAGATCCGCGGCAGCGACGGGCAGCCTGCCGCTCTGGCGCCTGACGCGCCGTTCACGCCGACGGTTTACCTCTACGACGCGTTCCCCGGCGGCATCGGCCAGAGCGAACCGCTGTTCAACCGGCGCGAGGACCTGGTGGCGCAATCGGTGACCCTCATCGAACGCTGCGATTGCCGCGGCGGCTGTCCGGGCTGCGTGGGTCCGGTGCTTGCGGCCGACGAGGACGCGGCCACGACGCCCAAGGCCTTGGCGTTGCGCGTGCTGGCGCTGCTGGTGGCGCTGTGAACGCCTTGGCGGCGCGGTTGCGACAGCTGCGCACGGAGTCAGGTCGATCACGACTGTCCGACGCGGCTACGCCAAAACCTGCCCTTGCGCCCGACGTGCTCCGATGGATTCAGGCACGCTCGCGCATGCAGGGCGCGGCGCCGCGTAATCCCTCCAGTGACCGCTTCGTGCCAGGAGTCGAGATTGCATCCGGGCTGTTTTTCACCGAAGCGATCGTCGATTGGGGACACCCTCCGGCGTTGATCGACACCGCCTTCGCCCGATGGGAGGGGCCCGTCGCCCCCAGCCGCCTGCTGCACTTCGACACCGAAACGACGGGGCTGGCCGGTGGCACCGGCACGCGGGCATGGATGATCGGGGCGGCAGACTGGCTGGCCGACGGGCGTTTTCGCCTGCGCCAGCTGACCACCACCACGATGGCCGCCGAAACCGCGATGTTGCGAACCTTTGCCCAGTGGCTGCAACCCGACACCGTGCTCGTCAGCTACAACGGCAAGTGCTACGACTCGCCGCTGCTGAAGACGCGCTTTCGCCTGGCGCGGCTGCCCGATCCGTTGTCAGGCCTCGGCCATCTGGATCTGCTTCACCCGGTGCGGCGGCACTGGAAAGGCAGGTGGGAAAACTGCCGCCTGGCTACCGCCGAACGCGAGCTGCTCGGCGTAGTACGGGAAGACGATCTGCCAGGTTCGGAAGCTCCGGCCGCCTGGCTTGCGTACCTGCGTGGAGGTTCTGCGCACAACCTGAGACGCGTGTTGGCACACAATGCGCAAGACTTGAAAAGTCTCGCTGGCGTGTTGCTGCACCTGGCCAGGTTGCCACATTAGGCATTGCCAGCCGAACCCGTGCCTGACCCCGATAACGTTCGCTAATCACCCTCCCCCGTGTCTGCTCCCGGCCAGAAGCAGACTTCATCGTTACCGGCCCGACGATCAGCAGGCGCGGTTCTGCCGGTCACCACTGTTCGAAGCCGCGCGGCAGGCCATGCTTCCGAACTTTCACAGCACGCTTCCCGTCGCACGCTACCGCACAGTCCAGCTGCGGTGGCTGTTCCCAAGCGGTCAACAGGTCACGCCCCCCCGCTTGGCCGATGGATCAGGCCCGTAATCGACTGCCATTGCGGCGACTCCACGGGCGCACGCTTTCGTCGGCGTGGGAGGCGGGCGGTAGTCCGGCGACGACCGCTGCGATAAGGTGTCCAGACGTTCCCGGTTATCGTCGCCTCATGTCCGAAGTCGACTGGCTAAGCCATCTCCTGCGCATCGTCACCGTCACCGGACAACTGGAGGTCCGCTGTGCCTATGGCGCGCCGTGGCGCGTAACCTGGGACCAGGCGGCGGCAAACGAAATCCCCTACCACGTCATCGTCAGCGGCCGCGCCATCCTCGAGGATCCGCAGACGCGAACGACGCAGGAACTGGTGGGCGGGGACATCGTCCTGCTGCCTCACGGCGCGGCGCACGTGCTGCACGACGGTAGTGGAAAGAAGCCCATCCGTACCCACGAACACCGCGGTTCCGCCGGATGGGTGCTGAGCGAGAACGACGGCCAGGGCGAAAAACTGGACCTGATGTGCGGGCGGTTTTTCATCACGCCGCCGCATGACCGGCTGATCCGCAATCACATGCCCGCGAATCTGGTCACACGAGCCAGGAACGGGCATGGCGAAGGCCGTGGCGGCTCCGCCTCCGACCAGCTGGCCAGCCTGGTGAGGCTGATGCGCATGGAGTCCTCCGGTGATCGGGCCGGAGGACGCGCCATTCTCGATGCGCTTTCCTCGGCCCTGTTCGCCCTGGTGCTGCGCGCGTCGAGCGAAGGCGAGCAGGCTCCCGCAGGCTTGTTGGCCCTGGCGGCCCATCCGCGGCTGGCTCCGGCGATCGCGGCGCTGTTCGCCGATCCGGCGCGATCCTGGAAACTGGCCGACCTGGCGGGCTTGTGCGGCATGTCGCGCGCCACCTTCATGCGGCATTTCCAGGACCGGCTCGGCTGCTCTGCCCTCGATCTGCTGGCCGAGCTGCGCATGAGCCTGGCTGCCAACGAGTTGAAGAAGCCCGCAATCAGCACCGAGGCCGTAGCCGAAGCCGTCGGGTACCAATCCGTTTCGGCGTTCCGCCGGGTGTTTACCGAACGGATGGGCATGACGCCGGGGGAATGGCGCCGACAGGCGCAGCATCGCGCGTAGATCCCGCGCCGCGCCGGACGACGCTCGGCGTAACCGCCAGCGCACGTGGATCGCCGCCACCCATGCCACATCTCAATATGATCCTTTTGAGGATCATATTGAGATTATCATGTCTCGAAATTTGCATACCGGACGGTAAAGTGAGCTCCCGTAATCACTGACGAGGGAGCCACCCGATGAACTGCATCGCCACCGCCGCTGCCACCGATTCCGCAAGCCGTGCCCTCGCAGACATTTGCGCATCGGCCGAACGCGGCGGAAACGAGCGCGCGCCGCAACCGCCCCACCCGACCGCGCGTCCTGCACCGACGAACGCCGTCATCCAAACCATCCTGAGCCGGAGCGCCGCCAAGTACTACGACACCGCCGCCACTCTGAGCGACGACCAGATCCGCCACCTCGTACGCATCGGTACCTCCGCGCCGACCTCCTTCCACCTGCAGAACTGGCGGTTCATCGCCGTCCGCACCCCGGAAGCCAAGGCCCGGTTGCGCCCCATTGCCTGGAACCAACCTGCAATCACCGACGCCGCCGTGACCCTCATCGTCATCGGCCAGTTGGCCGACGCCAGCACCATCCCCGCGCGCCTGGCACCGGTGGTGGAGGCGGGGATCATGCCGGCGCATCTGGTACCGGAATGGGAAGCGCCCGCCCGCGGCTTGTACGACGACCAGCCCCAGCGGCAGCGCGACGAGGCGGTACGCACGGCGACCTTCGGTGCCGCGGCCATCATCTATGCGGCGCGCTCACTGGGCCTGGGTTCGACGCCGATGATCGGCTTCGATGCCGAAGCCGTGCACCGCGAGTTCGGCCTGGCCGATGGCGAGATCCCCGTGATGCTGCTGACCGTCGGGCCGGAACGCGCCGGCAACTGGCCGCAGAAGCCGCGCATGCCGCTGGCCGACGTGCTGGATTTCGCCTGATTCCCGATCAACCCATCAACCCACCCATCCAAGGAGTCCACCATGTCACGAGCTGCCGTCCTGTTGCCGGAACAGGTCCCCGCCACTTCGCAACCGACCCTCGAGGCGTTCACCAGGAATATCGGTTTCACCCCGAACATGATGGCGACCTTTGCCGCAAGCCCGATCGCGTTCAACGCGTGGGCCGCCCTGCTGGGCTCGCTGAGCAAGGCGCTGGACGTGAAGACGCGTGACAGCATCGGGCTTGCCGTTTCCGAAGTGAACGGCTGCGACTACTGCCTCACGGTGCATAGCTTCACGGCCGAACACATGGCCAGACTGCCGGCGAACGAGATCATCCTCGCCCGCCAGGGCCACGCCAGCGATCCGAAACGCGACGCGGCCATCCAGTTCGCACGCAAGGTCATCGAGACTCGCGGCAAGGTCAGCGACGCCGACGTCAAAGCCGTCCGCGATGCCGGCTACACGGAGGCGAACGTGATGGAGATCGTCGCGCTGGTCGCCATGTACTCGCTGACGAACTTCTTCAACAACGTGTTCGATCCCGAGCGGGACTTTCCAGCTGTAGCACCGGCCGGCTCGATCTGAGCCGGTCCCCCGCAACCTCCGGAAGCCACGGGAATCGCCTACATGCACATTCTCCACATCGACTGCAGTCCGCGCCGGGAATCGCATAGCCGTGGGCTTTCGGCGGCGATCGTCGGACGGCTTCTCGAGGTTGCACCCTGGGCCAGCATCCGCCGGCGTGACTTGGGCGCCGAGCCGCTGCCGCACGCCGTGGCCGACTATGCGGTCGCACTATCCACACCGGCCACGCTGGCGGCCCCGCCGAAAGGTTCCCTGGATGTTTCCGAAATGCTTGTCCGCGAGATCGAAGCGGCCGATGCGATCGTCATCGGAACGCCCATGCACAACTACACGATTCCCTCGGTCCTCAAGGCGTGGATCGACCAGGTCCTGCGCGTCGGACGCACGATGAAGTCGACGCCTGCCGGGAAGGTAGGAATGCTGCGGGATCGTCCCGTGTTCATCGGCGTCGCTTCCGGCGGCGTGTTTTCCGGCGAACGGGCCAACCAGCCCGATTTCCTCACGCCATATCTGTCGTTGGTGCTCAACTCCATTGGACTGAAGACGCTGCAATTCCTGCCCCTCCAGGCCACGGCGTTCCTTGACCAGGACCAAGCGGCATCGGCGAGGGAGAAAGCGCTCGCGGCGATCGACCTGACGGTCGTGGGGGAACGTCGCAACGGTGGATATCGGACGGCGCACCGCAGGCCCTTTGCAGGCCCGCATCACAATTTTCCGGCCTTGGCCGGAGCATGAACGCGAGGTCCCTGACGATGTCACGCACAGATGCGAAAGCAACCGCCGTCGATGGCGGCACACCGCCCCTGATCGGCAGCAGGATCACCGACAAATCGGCGCCACCCGATGGTCGCGCAGTTCGCCGGTGGATCGGACCCGGGGCGTTTGTCCACTGGACCGCATTGGCAAACTGGATCGACGCGTCCTACCCGGGGGTTTTCGTGCCCGACTGGCTGTACGGCGGCAAGAACCGGGGCTGGTCCTTGCGCTACAAGAAGACCAAGGCGTTCTGCACTCTGGTGCCGGAGTACGGGCGGTTTTCGGCGGTGGTGGTCCTCGGTCGGGCGGAACGGGAGAAGTTCGAGGAACGGCGTTATGCCTGGCGTCCGTCATTGGTAAAGCTCTACGACGACGCCAAGGCGTATACCGACGGGAAATGGCTGACGGTGGCCATCGCATCGACGGATGACCTGCACGAGGTGATGGAGCTTCTGACCATGAAGCGACCACCAACTCCCCCGCCCGTCCGCCAGCAGAGACGTCGTTGAAGACATCGGGCCGATGACCCGTCGCGAGGAAATCGAAGAGACCTTCGCTCCCGCGTGTAATCCAGAACCCACCCATATCGAGGAGATACTTCACATGAAAGCGATCGTGGTTACTGATCCGGCGGCAGGTGCGGCTGGAATGAAACTGGTGGATCGGCCTGCGCCGCAGGCGGCGATCAACGATGTCGTCGTCGAGGTTCACGCGGCGGGATTCGTCAACACCGAACTGGAGTGGCCCTCGACCTGGACCGACCGGGCCTTCCGTGAACGGACGCCGTCGATCCTCGGCCACGAGCTGGCCGGCGTGGTCACCGCGCTCGGCTACGGGACCACCGGGCTCTCCATCGGCCAGCGGGTCGTCGGCCTGTCGGACTGGTATCGCGACGGCACGCTCGCCGAGTACGTCGCGATGGAGGCGCGCAACCTCGCACCGCTGCCCGGAGACGTCGACTTCGCGGTAGGCGCGAGCCTGCCGATCTCGGGCCTGACCGCGTGGCAGGGCCTGTTCCAGCATGGCCGTCTAAAGGCGGGCCAGAGCGTCCTCGCACACGGCGCGGCCGGCGCCGTCGGTTCGATCGTCACGCAACTCGCGCGGGAAGCCGGCGCCCATGTCATCGGCACCGGCCGCGCCGCCGACCGCCAGAAGGCCCTCGATTTCGGCGCCCATGAATTCATCGATCTCGGCAGCGAGCGGCTGGAAGACGTCGGCGGCGTCGACCTGGTGTTCGACGTCATCGGCGGCGACATCCAGAAGCGGTCCGCCACGCTCGTCCGGGCCGGGGGAACGCTGGTGACCGTCGTCGGACCGACGGATGTTCGCCCCGCCGACGGCCACACCATCGATTTCGTCGTCGAGGCAGATCCCGCCCAACTGTCCGAGATCGTTCAGCGGGTGCGGGACGGACGGCTGCGGACGAACATCGGCAAGGTCTCATCGCTCGACGACGCCATCGCAACCTTCCGTTCGACCGAGCGGCGAGCGGGAAAGACGGTCATCCGCATCCGCCCATGAGGCGCGCGACGCCGAGGTCTTCACCTGGCCAGCAGGCCGCGGCAACCAGGAACGCGCCGCCGCAGATCGAACCGTAACGGCGCGCCCGCCCCGCATGCGCGGTCACCAGCGCCCGTTCCTCGGTTCGGCTATGGCAGCCTGTCTGCGTTGCTTGCGACTCGGGTCCAAGCGCAGGTTCGGGCACCTATGGCGGGTAGGCCCCGGGGCTGACTCACCGTGTTGCCCGCCGGGCACCCATGCGGCCCGATGGCACGGAACTGGTGGCCGTTGCCGGCAGGCCGACAACCTTGCCGGGGGACATCGACCGCGGCTGCATGCGCCTACGGCCGGCGCCAGCCACACCGTGCGCGGCGCGCCACGCCCGGGCTTGATATCGACACGGCGACAGCCATCTTCACCAGCACTGGAACGAATCGGAGGCCGCTCGCCATGCAGCGCTACAGCAAGAACCCCGAAGCATTGTCGCAACTCAGCCCCGAGCAGTACCGAGTGACCCAGCAAAGCGGCACGGAACGCCCCGGCACCGGCGAATACCTGCACAACCGGGAGCCGGGCATCTACGTCGACGTCGTGTCGGGCGAGCCGCTGTTCGCCTCGACCGACAAGTTCGAATCGCATTGCGGCTGGCCTAGCTTCACCCGGCCGATCGAGCCGGCCCACATCCACGAACTGCGCGACACCTCGCACGGCATGATCCGTACCGAAGTGCGCTCGGTGCATGGCGACAGCCACCTCGGCCACGTCTTCCCCGACGGACCGGCCGATCGCGGCGGCCTGCGCTACTGCATCAACTCGGCCTCGCTGCGCTTCGTCCATCGCGACGACATGAAGGCCGAAGGCTACGGCGATTACCTGGACCAGGTGGAGGACGCGCGATGACGACCGAACGCGCGGTCCTGGCCGGCGGTTGCTTCTGGGGCATGCAGGACCTGATCCGTCGCCTGGACGGCGTGGTTTCGACGCGGGTCGGCTACAGCGGCGGCGACGTGCCGAACGCGACCTATCGCCACCATGGCAGCCACGCCGAAGCGATCGAGATCGAGTTCGATCCCGCGCGGATCAGCTATCGCACGCTGCTGGAATTCTTCTTCCAGATCCACGATCCGTCCACACTGAACCGGCAGGGCAACGACCGCGGCAGTTCCTACCGCTCGGCGATCTTCTACACGTCCGAGGAGCAGAAGCGGATCGCCGAGGACACCATCGCCGACGTGGGCGCCTCGGGCCTGTGGCCCGGCAAGGTGGTGACGGAGGTGGCGCCGGCCGGCGATTTCTGGGAGGCCGAGCCGGAGCACCAGGACTACCTGGAACGCTACCCCGACGGCTACACCTGCCATTTCATCCGGCCGGACTGGAAGCTGCCGCGGCGCCAGCAGGCCGGCTGACGGCGGGCCTCAACGCCCGAAGATGATTTCCTTGCCCTCGTGGTCGCGGTCCCAGCCGCGCAGCTGGTCGCGGATGTGCGCGATGCGCTGACGGCCGAGCGCGTTGCGTTCCTCGTCCAGCACCTGGCCGTCCAGCAGCTCGGCCAGACGCTGCGCGGTAGGCAGCATGGCGTCCCACGCGTCCAGCGCGGGCAGCGGCGCCGGCAGGGTCATGAAGAAGCTCACCCCGGGCGTGCGCAAGGCATCCAGCCGCGCCAGGTCGAAATTGCCAGGCTTGAGCATGTTGGCCACGCTGAAGATCGGTCCCAGCTCGCGCTTGCCGTCGACCAGGCGGTGGTAGATGCCCATGTCGCCGAATTCCAGGCCGGCCTTCTCGGCGGCCACCACCAGATCGGGGCCGTGGAAGCGCCCGTTGTCGCGGGCCACCACGAACAAGGTGACGATGCGCTCCACCGGCAGTTGCGGCGGGCGCCGGCCAAGCTCGGAACGCGGCGGCACCGCAGCGCCCGGCGCCGCTTCGGCTGACGCGGCGACGGGTGCCGGTGCCGGCGAAGGGGGCTCCTCCGCCACGGACGGGGCGTTCGGTACCGCCGGCTCGCCGGAGCTGGGCGCACGCAGGGCGTCGATGATCGAGGCAACATGGTCGGCCAGCTTGGGCTGCTGCCTTGGCCTGGCCTTGGGCGCGGCGGGCATGGGTGTCTTGGTGCGCTCGCCGGACAGCGTGGCGCCGAGCCGCTCGAGTTCCTCGCGCAGGCCGACGTCGAGCTCACCCTGCTGCGGCTGCGCATCGCCGATGAAGGGTTCGCCCGCGACCGGTTCGCTGCCCGGCTCGCCCAGGGTGGGTTCGCGACGCTCGCCGGCGTGCGGTTCCGGCATCACCCTGCGCCTGCCCTGCTCCTTCTTCGGCTGGCCGAACAGCCAGATCAGCGCCAGCACGATCACCCCGACGATCAGCATCGGAATGCCGACGGCAGGGTTCCAGGCAAAGGCGATCGTCATCATGGGCTCCTTCAGGCAGCTCCCGCCAGTTTAGCCGCTTCGGCCAGGTCCACCTGCACCAGCCGCGACACGCCGGGCTCGCGCATGGTCACGCCGCACAGCTGGGTGGCCGCTTCCATCGTCGCCTTGTTGTGGCTGATGAAGATGAACTGCACCTTCTCGCTCATCTCGCGCACCATGTTGGAGAAGCGCCCCACGTTGGCCTCGTCCAGCGGCGCGTCCACCTCGTCGAGCAGGCAGAACGGCGCGGGGTTGAGGCTGAAGATGGCGAACACCAGCGACACCGCGGTGAGCGCCTTCTCGCCGCCGGACAGCAGGGTGATGTTGGACACGCGCTTGCCCGGCGGCCGCGCCATGATCGACACGCCGGTGTTGAGCAGGTCGTCGCCGGTCAGCTCCAGGTAGGCATGGCCGCCGCCGAACAGGCGCGGGAACAGTTCCTGCACGCCGGCGTTGACCTTGTCGAAGGTTTCCTTGAAGCGCTGGCGGGTCTCGCGGTCGATCTTCTTGATGGCGTTTTCCAGCGTCTCCATCGCGCTGGTGAGATCGGCCAGCTGGTTGTCCAGGTAGGTCTTGCGCTCGCTCTGCTCGGCGTGCTCCTGGATCGCGGCCAGGTTCACCGGCTCCAGCCGCGCGATCTTCTGGCCGAGGTCAGTGAGCTGCGCGCGCCACTGCTCCGCGTCGATGTCGGCGGCCAGTTCGGCCAGCAGCGTTTCCAGTTCGAGGCCGGAGGCGCTGATCGCCGCGGCCAGCTGTTCGGCGCGCAGCTGCAGCGCCTGGGCAGCGAGGCGCTTCTCGGACAGGCCCTCGCGCAGGCTGGCCAGGCCCTGCTCGGCCAGGTGACGCTGCTGTTCGAGCTTGCGGAACTCGAGGTCGCAGTCTTCCAGCGCGAGGCGCGCCTCGACCAGCTGCTTGTCGACCAGCAGGCGCTGGTCCAGGTAGGTCTGGCGTTCGGCTTCGAGCTCGGCGATCGGGTCGGAGCCGGCGGCGAGCTGTTCGGTGATCTCGTCGCGGCGCGCCTCGATCTGGCGCAGCTGGGCGTCCATGCGGCCCAGCGCCTGCTCCAGCGAGCTCAGCGAGGACCGCTTCGACTCCAGCGCCAGCGCCAGCGAGTGCGACTGCTCGGCCGCCTCACGCGCGTTCATGCGCGCCTCTTCGCGCGCCTCGAGCAGCGCCCGCCGCTCGTTTTCCAGCTCGCGGCGCTGGTCTTCCAGGTCGCCCATCAGGCCGACCGACTCGTCCAGCCGCGCGCGCGCCTCGCGGGTCTGGCTCTGCAATTCATCGAGCTGGGCCGCCAGGCCCTCCAGTTCGCCGCTGACCTTCTCGGCGCGGGCGCGGGCGGTTTCCAGCTTGCCGCGGTGGCTCTGCAGCTGGCCGGCCAGTTCGGACTGGCGGCGATGCGCGGCGTACAACTCGCGCTGCGCATCGTCGCGGGCGCGCTCGGCTTCGAATTTGCCGATGCGCAACGCGTCGAGGCGCTCGCCGGATGCTTCCAGCTGCGCTTCCAGCGCGGCGACCTGTTCGGCCAGCAGGCGCAACTCGCGCTCGCGCGCCAGCACGCCGACCTGGCTGCCCTGCGCACGGCGCACACGGGCCCAGCCCGGCCCCAGCCATTCGCCACTGCGGGTGATCACTGACTGGTACGGCGCCAGCGCGGACAACGAGGCCACCTGTCGGTGCGCGTCGTCCAGCGACTCGGCGGTGAGCACGTGGCCGAGGATCGCCAGCGCCGCGGCCGGCCCGCGCACGTGGGCGGCCAGCGTGCCGGCGGTGTGGGCGCCGCCGTCGGCGCCGTCGAGCAACGCCACGTCGGCGTTCTCCAGCGCCGCGAATTCGGCGGCCAGCGCGTGTGAGCCGTCCACCAGCACGCTGTCGAGGAAACCGCTCAAGGCGGTTTCGACGGCGGTTTCCCAGCCGTTCTCGACTTGCAGCGATTCGCCGAGGCGGCGTGACTTGTTCAAGCCGAGGCGGGCCAGCCAGCCGCTGGCGGCGTTTTCCTCCTGGCCCAGTGCGGCGTGCTGCAGCGCCTCCAGCGAGGCCTGCCGCCCGCGCGCGGCCTGCAGCTGTTGGCGTGCCTCGTTCAGCGCCGACTGTATCTGGCGCTCTTCCTCCAGCAGCTTCTCGTGACCGGCCTTGTGCTGGTCGAGCAGGCCGCCCAGCGTCTCGACGCGCTCGCGCTGGGCTTCGTGTTCCTCGACCAGTTGCTGGCCGGCGGCGTCCAGCGCGGCCACGTCGGTGGCCTTCTGCTCCGCTTCCAGCGCCTCGCGCCGGCGCGACAGGTCGATCGCCTGGCGATCGAGATAGTTGAGCTTGGTGCGCTCCACCTCGGCGGCGCGGTTGGATTCGCCGGCGTTGCGGGTGTGGCTGTCCCAGCGCTGCTGCCAGTCGGCCAGCTTCGCCTCGGTGCTGCGCTGGGCCTCGGCGGTATCGTCCTGCAGCTGCTGCAGGGCTTCGAGTTTCGGTTCGCCTTCGGCCAGCGCCAGGCGCAGGGTTTCGACCTGCTCGCGATCGGCGGCAATGTGCGCGGCCAATTCGGCATGCTCGCGCTCGGCATCGGCATGGGCGCGCTGCAGGCGCTCGGCTGTCTCCTTGTTGTAGCGCACCTGCTGCTCGACCCGGGCGATCTCGGCGCCGACCTTGTATACCTCGGCCTGCACCGCGTTCAGGTGCTCGCTGGCGTCGGTGTGGCGCTCGCGCACGCTTTCCAGCTGCGCCTCGATCTGGCGCTGGCCGGCCAGCTGCTTCTCGATCTCGATCTCGGCAGCGGAGAGCTCTTCGCCTTCGCCGTCATGCTGGAGCTTCAGGCCGCGGTATTCCAGCGCGCGCAGCTCGGCTTCCTTGCGCGTCTGCTCTTCCTTCAATGCCTTCCAGCGTTCGGCCGCACGGGCCTGGCGATGCAGGTGTTCGAGCTGCTTGTCCACCTCGTCGCGCACGTCGCGCACGCGGTCGAGGTTCTCGCGGGTGGCCTTGATGCGGCTCTCGGTTTCCTTGCGCCGTTCCTTGTACTTGGAGATGCCGGCCGCTTCCTCCAGATGCGTGCGCAGTTCCTCCGGGTGCGCCTCGATGATCTGGCTGATCATGCCCTGCTCGATAATCGAGTAGCTGCGCGGCCCCAGGCCCGTGCCGAGGAACAGGTCGGTGATGTCGCGGCGGCGGCAGCGTGCGCCGTTGAGGAAATAGGCGGACTGGCCATCGCGGGTGACCTGGCGCTTCACCGAGATCTCGGCGTACTGGCCGTACTCGCCCTGGATAGAACCGTCGGCGTTGTCGAAGATCAGCTCCACCGTGGCCTGCCCCACCGGCTTGCGCGTATTGGAGCCGGAGAAGATCACGTCGGTCAGCGAATCGCCGCGCAGGCGGCTGGCCGCGCTCTCGCCCATCACCCAGCGGATCGCGTCGATGATGTTGGATTTGCCGCAACCGTTCGGGCCGACCACGCCGATCATGTTGCTCGGCAGGTGCAGGGTGGTTGGGTCCACGAAGGACTTGAAACCGGCGAGTTTGATCGTGGTCAGGCGCATGCGGTCGTCAATGGGTCATCGGTAGTGCCCGCGCAGTCCGGGCGACAAGGCACTGTGCCAAACGCGGGACGGCGCCGCAATGCATTCCTGCATGCTGCACCACTTGAATTATACGTTGCAATTAACTGTTAAATATGGATGTTTTACTTTGCTTCGATCGACAAGGCGTGGATGCCGTGGTCCATCAGCCCGTCGAGCGCCGCGTAGATCATCCGGTGCCGCCTGATCGGCAACTGGCCGGCGAAGGCGGCACTGACGATGCGCACGTGGAAGTGGCCCTTGCCCTCTCCCGCGTGGCCGATGTGCTTGTGGCCTTCGTCCAGCACCTCCAGCTCGGTGGGGGCGAAGGCAGCCTGCAGGCGGTCGCGGATTTGTTCGATGACGGGTGGCGCGCTCACGGCAGCACTTGGCGGAACGGCTTCACCGTGGTGTCGCGATAGACGCCGGCGGCGAGGTACGGATCGGCGCCGGCCCAGGCCTGCGCGTCGGCCAGCGAGGAGAACTCGGCCACGATCAGGCTGCCGCTGAAGCCGGCCGGACCCGGGTCTTCCGCGTCGATCGCCGGGAATGGCCCGGCCAGCAGCATGCGGCCTTCCTCCTGCAACTGCTGCAGGCGGGCCAGGTGCGCCGGCCGCGCGGACTTGCGCGCTTCCAGCGAGTTTGCGTTGTCGGTGCCGATGATCGCGTACCACATGGTTCAGGCTCCTTCAGGCAATCCGCAAGTTTAACCCATGCTGCCGTTCATGCGTCCCGCGCGGCCTCGGCGAGCCGCGCCGTGTCGACGCGCACGAAGATCGAATCACCCAGTGCAGTCAGCACCGCACCGGCGTAAACCTCGCACAGCACGCGGCTCTTGCGCGCGACCTCGCCCTCGACGCGCGCCTTCAGCGTCAGCGGCACGTCCATCGGCGTGGGCTTGAGGAACTTGATGCCGAGGCTGCCGGTGACGCAGTCGATGCGCGGCTTGCTGTCCGGCGCGCGGTGCTCGGCGCGATAGTGGTAGGCCATCGCGGTCCAGTTGGAATGGCAGTCCACCAGCATCGCGATCAGGCCACCGTAGACCAGCCCCGGCCAGCCGTGGAAATCGGCGCCGGGCAGATGGGTCGACACCACGTGTACGCCGTCTTCGTGCCAGTGGCTCTTGATGTGCAACCCGCGCGGATGGGCGCTGCCGCAGCCGTAGCAGACGCCGTCGGGCGCGGCCAGGTCCTGCAGCGCAGGCTCGCTCACCTCAGGCCTCCGGTCGCATGTAGGGAAACAGCAGCACGTCGCGGATCGAGGACGAGCCGGTCAGCAGCATCACCAGCCGGTCGATGCCGATGCCGAGGCCGCCGGTGGGCGGCAGGCCCACTTCCAGCGCGCGGATGTAGTCGGCGTCGAAGTGCATCGCCTCGTCGTCGCCGGCGTCCTTGGCTTCCACCTGGGCCCTGAAACGCGCGGCCTGGTCTTCCGGGTCGTTCAGCTCGGAGAAACCGTTGGCGATTTCCTTGCCGCCCACGAACAGCTCGAAGCGGTCGGTGATGCCCTTGTCGGTGTCGTTCTCGCGCGCCAGCGGCGACACTTCCACCGGGTGCTGGATGATGAAGGTGGGCTGGATCAGGGTGTGCTCCACCGTCTTCTCGAAGATCTCCAAGAGCAGCTTGCCCCAGCCGTAGCCGTCCTTGACCTGCACGCCCAGCCGCTTGGCATGCGCGGCCATCGCCGCGCGGTCGCGCAGTTCCTCGCGCCGGATCTGCGGGTTGTGCTCCAGCACCGCGTCTTCCATCGTCCAGCGACGGAAGGCGGGGCCGACGTCGATCCGCGCGCCGTCCCACTCCAGCTGCGTGGTGCCCAGCGCGTGCTGCGCGGTGTCGCGGATCACCGACTCGGTGAGATCCATGATCTCGTTGTAGGTAGCGTAGGCCTGGTACAGCTCCAGCATGGTGAACTCGGGGTTGTGCCGGGTCGACACGCCCTCGTTGCGGAAGTTGCGGTTGATCTCGTACACGCGGTCGAAGCCGCCGACCACCAGTCGCTTCAGGTACAGCTCCGGCGCCACGCGCAGGTACAGGTCGATGTCCAGCGCGTTGTGGTGGGTGGTGAACGGCTTGGCCGTGGCGCCGCCGGGAATGACGTGCATCATCGGCGTCTCCACTTCCATGAAGCGGCGCGAGGGCGCCTCCAGCCACTGGCGCATGTAGCCGATGATCTTCGAGCGCAGCATGAAGGTGCGCCGCGCTTCCTCGGTGACGATCAGGTCGACGTAGCGCTGGCGGTAGCGCTGCTCCACGTCGGCCATGCCGTGGTGCTTGTCGGGCAGCGGACGCAGGCTCTTGGTCAGCAGGCGCAGCACGTCCACCCGCACCGACAGCTCGCCGGTCTTGGTGCGCATCAGCACGCCTTCGGCGCCCACGATGTCGCCCATGTCCCAGCCCTTGAACGCCTCGTAGACGGCCTCGCCGAGCGTGCCCTGGTGGATGAACAGCTGGATGCGTCCGGTCATGTCCTGCAGTTGCGCGAAGCTGACCTTGCCCTGCACGCGCTTCAGCACGATGCGGCCGGCGACCTTCACCCGGCGCTGCGCCGCCTCGACGACCTCGGCGGTGTACTTGTCCTTGTCGGCGAACTCTTCATGCAGGTCGCCGGTGAAGCTGTCCACCTTGAAGTCGTTGGGGAAGGCGATGCCCTGCTCCCGCAACGCCGCGAGCTTCTCGCGGCGCTCGGCGATCAGCTTGTTCTCGTCGACGGCAGGCAGGGTCTCGGTGGCTTCGCTCATGGGGCTTCCGTGGTGGCCGGCGCAGGCAGGCCGGCGGGCACATGTGTCGTGATGGAGGGATGTCGGGGCGGTCAATTGCCCTTGTCGAACACTTTCTTGGTGGCGTTCTTGGTGGCTTCCCAGCCTTCCTTCGCGCCGTGGCCGATGGCGATGCCGGCGTCCCTGGCGCCATGGCCGACGGCGATGCCCGCCTTCTTCGCACCATGGCCGATGCCGGTGCCGGCTTCCTTGGCGCCATGGCCGACCTTCTTGGCCACGCGCTTGGTGGCATGGCCCACGTCGCGGGCGCCGTCGGCAACGCCATGGCCGACCGCCTTCGCGTCCTGCTTGATGCCGCCGCTTTCCTGCGACTGCGCGGCCACGCCGAACGCCACCAGCGCGGCGCAGGCGAACAGGAGGGTGCAGATCTTCTTGCCGTTCATGCGGGTCACCTCGTCAGTGATCGGAACTCAAGCATCAATGCGCCTGGCGCCGGCGTCCAGGCCGGACTTCAGGCTGGCCTCGATGAATTCGTCGAGGTCGCCGTCCAGCACCTTCTGCGTGTCGGAGCGTTCCACGCCGGTGCGCAGGTCCTTGATGCGGCTCTGGTCGAGCACGTAGTTGCGGATCTGGCTGCCCCAGCCGATGTCGGACTTGGTCGCTTCCAGCGCGTCCCTCTCGGCGTTGCGCTTCTGCACTTCCAGCTCGTACAGCTTGGCCGCCAGCATCTTCATCGCGCGGTCGCGGTTGGCGTGCTGGCTGCGTTCGGTCTGGCAGGCCACCACCACGCCTGACGGCACATGGGTAATGCGCACCGCCGACTCGGTCTTGTTGACGTGCTGGCCGCCGGCGCCGGAGGAACGGTACACGTCGGTCTTCAGGTCGGCCGGGTTGATCTCGATGTCGATGCTGTCGTCGACCTCGGGCGAGACGAACACGCTGGTGAAGCTGGTGTGGCGGCGGTTGTCCGAATCGAACGGGCTCTTGCGCACCAGGCGGTGCACGCCGATCTCGGTCTTCAGCCAGCCGTAGGCGTAGTCGCCCTCGACGCGGAAGGTGGCCGACTTGATGCCCGCCACCTCGCCGCCGGAGACTTCCAGCAGCTCGGTTTTCCAGCCGCGCGACTCGGCCCAGCGCAGGTACATGCGCAGCAGCATCTCGGCCCAGTCCTGCGCCTCGGTGCCGCCGGCGCCGGCCTGGATGTCGACGAAGGCGTTGGCCGAATCCATCTTGCCGGAGAACATGCGCTGGAACTCCAGCTTGCCGACCTGGGCGTCGAGCCTGGACAGGTCGGCGAGCACCGATTGTGCGGTGTCGTCGTCGCCGTCGGCGATGGCCATCTCCAGCAACTCGCCGGCGTCGGTGAGGCCGGCGGTCAGCGTGTCGATGCCGTGCACGATGGTGTGCAGGCGGGCGCGCTCGCGGCCCAGTTCCTGCGCGCGTGCCGGGTCGTCCCACACGGTGGGGCTCTCCAGTTCGCGGGTTACTTCTTCCAGGCGCTCGCTCTTTGTAGCGTAGTCAAAGATACCCCCTAAGCGACTCGACCCGGCCCGTGAGGTCGGCGATCTGCGCATGGATGGGATTGGTCTCGATCATGTCGGCTTCAGGGTGGGATGCAAGCGCACAAGGATAACAGACGGCCCCGCGCGGACGCACCGCCGCGCCGCCGGCGACACGGCTGCCCATGACTCTGCCATTCAGGCCAGCGCCCGCTGATGCACCCCCTTCACCGCCCGCCCGGACGGGTCGGCCGCGTTCGCGAACGCCGGATCCCACGCCAGTGCCGCCGGCGAGGAGCAGGCGATCGACTTGCCGCCGGGCACGGTGGCCGCGCAGGCCTCGCCGGGGAAGTGCTGCTCGAAGATGCGCCGGTAGAAATACGCTTCCTTGGTGGCCGGCGTGTTGAACGGGTAGCGCGCCGCCGCCGCGGCGAACTCGCGGTCGCTGACCGCCTGCTCCGCGTACGCCTTCAAGCCGTCGATCCAGCCGTAGCCCACGCCGTCGCTGAACTGCTCCTTCTGTCGCCACAGGATTTCCTTCGGCAAGGCGCCGTCGAACGCCTCGCGCAGCACGTGCTTCTCGATCCTGCCCTGCCCGGCCATCTTGTGCGCGGCATCCATGCCCATCGCCACGTCGATGAATTCCAGGTCGAGGAACGGCACGCGCGCCTCCACGCCCCAAGCCATCATCGCCTTGTTCGCGCGCAGGCAGTCGTAGCTGTGCAGCGCGTCGAGCTTGCGCACGGTTTCCTCGTGGAAGGCCTCGGCCGAGGGCGCCTTGTGGAAATACAGGTAGCCGCCGAAGATCTCGTCCGAGCCTTCGCCGGACAGCACCATCTTCACCCCCATTGCCTTGATCCGCCGCGCCAGCAGGTACATCGGCGTGGCCGCGCGGATGGTGGTGACGTCGTAGGTTTCGATGTGGCGGATCACTTCCGGCAGCGCGTCGAGGCCCTCCCAGAAGGTGTAGACGAAGCCGTGGTGCACGGTGCCCAGCGCATCGGCGGCGACCTGCGCGGCGGCCAGGTCGGGCGAGCCGTCCAGTCCGATCGCGAACGAATGCAGGCGCGGCCACCAGGCCTCGCTGCGGTCGTCGTCCTCGACCCGTTCGCGCGCGAAGCGTGCGGCGCAGGCGGCGACCAGCGAGGAATCCAGCCCGCCCGAAAGCAGCACGCCGTAGGGCACGTCGGTCATCAGCTGGCGATGCACGGCCTGCTCGAAGGCCCGGCGCAGGGCCGGCGCGGCCAGAGCCTGACCACGCACCCGGGCATAGTCCCGCCACGGTTTTTCGTAGTAACGCCGCAACTGGCCGCTGGCGCTGTCGTAGACGTGGCCGGGCGGGAACGATGCCACGTCGGCGCAGACGCCGACCAGCGCCTTCATCTCCGAGGCCACGCACAGGCGTCCCTGTGCGTCGTGGCCCCAGTACAGCGGGCACACGCCGATCGGGTCGCGCGCGATCAGGTAGCGCTGCGCTGCGCCGTCCCATAGCGCGAACGCGAAGATGCCGTTGAGCCGGTCCACGAAGTCGCTGCCCTGCGCGCGGTACAGCGCGTTGATCACCTCGCAGTCCGAGCCGGTGGTGAAGTCATACGTGCTGGCCGCGCGCAGTTCGCGGTGGTTGTAGATCTCGCCGTTCACCGCCAGCGCCAGTGCGCCGTCGCGCGAGCGCAGCGGCTGCGCGCCGCTGGCCGGGTCGACGATGGCCAGCCGCTCGTGCACCAGGATCACCCCGGCATCGACGAACACCCCGCTCCAGTCCGGCCCGCGATGGCGCTGGCGCTGCGACAGCTCCAGCGCCTGCCGGCGCAACGCCGCCAGGTCGTCGCGCGGCTGCAGGTCGAACATTCCGAAAATCGAACACATGATGAAGTTCCTCGGTTGCTGGTGGCGAATACCGCTTTCGTGAAGAGTCGGCCACGGATGGCCGGGGGTTGCTCTTGCGCGGATGGAACCGCGCACAAGCCAAACGCAAAAAAACAAGGCCCGCACTGGGCGGGCCTTGGTCGCGTGTCTGTTGAGGTTTCTTTACAGCTACGCGCGGGCCCGCCAACGGTTGGCGTTGTTATTGTTCGCGCGATTATTGGTGTTGCCGCCCAGCACGACGCTCCGCACGGAAGACACGGTGGGGCTCAGGCGGCTGGCAGTGACGGGATGCATGGGTCAACTTGAGCAGATTCGCCGGCGCTTGGCAAGTGCGGGTACGCCCCCTTGCAGGAGCCTGCTCGCGGGCGATGCCTTTGGCTCCAGATGCCCGGCGGAGATTGAGAGCAGGAGCATCGCCCGCGAGCGGGCTCCTTATGTGTCGATTCTGGTCCGCGACTGGACGAGAATCGCCGACTGATCATCGGTGGGAACGGGGTGACGCCGTCGGGCTCCCTTGGCTTTGCGCCAGCGCCGTAGATTCGCGCCCCCG
>JANJTA010000003.1 GCA_024711345.1 Rhodanobacter sp.
CGACGCGAATACAACGAAGAGAGACCAAAGGCCGCCCTCAGCGGGATGACGCCAGCTGCCTATGCACAGCACTTGGCAAAGACAGATACGATCAGCCCCGGACTCTAAACCCGACCGCTACTGAAAGCGGGGGGACGTCGCAGCTACGATATTTTCGGTAACGACAGTAACTACAAGGTTGGCTTGGACTGGCAGGTCGTCCCGTCGCTCAAACTGCGTGCGAATTACGCCACCGCTTTTCGCATTCCCAATGTGCCCGAGCTCTTCGGTGGTGTCTCGGAGGGGAATTTGACCACGACCGATCCTTGCAATGGATGGAGCAACCTGCCGGCATCATCGGTGGTTGCGCAGAATTGTCGCGCTTCTGGCGTACCGACTGGTTATACCCAGCTGGGAAATACGGTGCTGACAACTGTCGGTGGCAACCAGAAACTGCAGCCCGAGGCCGCAAAGACGATGACGGCAGGGGTGGTGTGGACGCCAACCTTGGTGAACGACCTGACGGTCACGCTGGATTACTACAAGATCAAGATCGACAACGCGATTCAGCGTATTGACGGCTCGACCAAGCTTGCGGTGTGCTACAACACGCCCGGTCTTTCGCATCCGTTCTGCTCTGCATCGAACTTCACCCGCAATCGGCAGACCGGCGAGATCGATTTCCTTTCGGCACAGCCGGTCAACGCGGCGAGCGAGAGGCTTTCGGGCATCGACCTGGGGGCGATCTACCAGTTCGATCTGGCCGGTTGGAAGGCATCCATCAGTGCGGACGTGTCGTACTTGAAGAACTACGATGTGAAACCGTTCCCGGGTGCGGATGACATTAACTATGCAGGGAAAATCACCGGTGGTCGCGGCAGCTACACGCATTGGCGTTCGTTTACTTCGTTGACGATGATGCGTGGGTCATGGTCAGGCTCCTATAGCGTGCAGTACATCGGCGCTGCCGATGACATCAACGCCTCGCGCGGCGACATCGGCGATCGCGCGCCGGGCTTGACCTATCACAACGTGCAATTGAAGTACGTTGCGAGCAAGTCCCTCGACATTGCTTTCGGCATCGACAACCTCTGGGACAAGCAAGCGCCATTTATCCAGAGCTATACCGACGCAAATACCGACACCATGACCTATGACCTGCTCGGTCGGCGCTGGAACGCGAAGCTCACCTATCGTTGGTGAGTTCGTCGGGAGCTGCCGGTGTGATAGTGCCGGCAGCTATCCGATCACGTGCATCTCTGGGTTGCTTGTTAGCAGGATATTTTCGATGAAACTCGCATTTTGGGCGCGGCGCGCCCATCGATGGATCGCTCTTGTCGTGGGTGTGCAAGCATTTCTCTGGATGCTGAGCGGTCTTTACATGACCGCCATACCGATCGAGCTTATCCATGGTGATCATCTGGCGCATGTCGAAGCTGAACCGCTTCCCGAGGTGGCGGTGCGGGCCGATACCAGCGTGTTGAGTGAGCGTTATCCAGACCTGACTGGTTTCAGGCTCAAGCAGTTGATGGGGCAGACGGTATACGAGCTGCGTCAGGGCGGGAAAACCACCTTGGTTGATTCCACGACCGGTGTCGAGCTGCCTCCGCTGGACGAGCATCAGGCGCGACGGTTGGCGTCGTCGTTCTACCGCGGCGACGGCAGCATTCAATCCATGCACCTGTTGGAGGAAGCGCCGAGCGAGGTGGCCAAGCGGCCTGTCCCTCTGTGGCAGGCCAACTTCTCGGATCGCGGCCATACGACGTTGTATCTGTCCGCGACGACGGGCGAACTGCTTGCGCGGCGACACAGCTTTTGGCGTTTGTACGATTTCCTCTGGATGTTCCACATCATGGATTACGAGACGCGTTCAAACGTGAACAACGGCCTGATGCGAGCGGCGGCTTCGGTCGGCCTGCTTTTTGCGATCAGCGGGATCTGGCTGCTGGTTTACAGTTTCCGCAAGCGGAAGGCGGCGATATGAAGCCATGGATCCGCAAATTGCATAAATGGGTCGGCCTGATCATCGCGGCACAATTCGCGATCTGGACGGGAAGCGGCCTGATCATGAGCCTCCTTGATCATGATGCCGTCGAAGGTCGAGTCCACCGCGCCCACCCGCGTGAAATGCCGAGTTGGCCCGCAGGCATGCTTGCACCACAACGCGTGCTGGCGGATGCAGGGCGTCCGGTGCAGACGCTGGAAACCGCGTGGCTGGCGGATCGCCCGGTCTACCGGCTTGCCGACAAGGCCGATGTGTGGCTGGTGGATGCACGTACCGGGCAGGGCGTGATCGTGGATGCCGCGGTCGCGGCGATCATCGCCACCCGCGACTACGTCGGCGGCGGCAGGCCAGAGACGCCGGAGTTCCTGCCGAAGGCCAATACCGAGACCCGTGGTTACGATGGCCCCGCCTGGCGCGTATCGTTTTCCGATGGCGATGACACGACGATATATCTGTCGGCTCAGGATGGCCGCATCCTTCAACGCCGCAACGCTACTTGGCGGTTGTTTGATACGGTCATGATGCTGCATTTCATGGACTACTCGGGGCGACAGAACTTCAACAATCCCTTGGCGATACTGGCTGGCTCCGGCGGACTGTGGATGGCGTTGTCGGGGATGTGGCTGCTCATCGCAAGTTTCCGCCTGAGTGAGTTCACCCCGGTCCGCTGGCGTCGGAAGCGAAACCTGGGGATCTACGCGCCGGATGGAACGAAGCTTCGACTCGTGGAGTCGCGCGAAGGCGATAGCGTGTTTCTGGCGTTGGGGCGAAGCGGCCTGCACCTGCCGTCCAATTGCGGTGGCGGCCAGAGTTGCGGTTTGTGCGCGGTGCGTCTGCGTGGCTACGCGCCTCCCTCGACGAGCTCTGATCGCGAGCACCTCACCGCTGGCCGCCTGAGGCTCGGCTATCGCCTGGCCTGTAACCTGCCAGTCCATACCGATCTCGAGGTGGAGGTGCCCGGCGACGCCGGGCTATGGGTCGAGCAGACGGCGATCGTCGAGCGTATCACCGCGGTAACTCCGTTCCTGCGCGAGATCAGGCTGTTGCCGTCATCGCCCATTGGGCGAGAGTTTCAGCCCGGCTCGTATCTTCAGGTTCACATTCCCGACTACGCGTTGCCGCGACAGCACATTGCGCACCCGGAAGAACACCGTGACGACTGGGGCGAGTTGGATTTGCCGGCAACCCTGGTCAGCAAGGAGCCGATCCGACGCTCGTATTCGCTGTCACTGCCGGTGGAGAAAGCCGATGGGCACTTGACCTTGCTGGCCCGCTTCAGTGTGGGAAGCTCCAGCAGCAAACGTCAGTTCGTGGGCAAGGGTTCGGCGTATTTGTACTCGCTCAAACCCGGCGATCCGATCCGTTTCAGCGGACCATTCGGTGACTTCGCTCTCCGTCCGGGCGATCGCGAAAAGATCTTTATCGGTGGAGGTGCAGGCATGGCCCCGTTGCGGGCGATGATCCACTCCCGGCTCGATCAGGGGGGGCAAGAGCGGATCCATTTCTGGTATGGCGCACGTCATCGCAGGGAGGCGCCCTATACCGATGAGATGGCCGAACTGGCATTGCGCCATCCCAACTTTACCTGGCATCTCGTGTTGTCTGAAATGGCTGAGCAGGGCGTCGCACTGATTCGAGGTTTGGTGCATGAAGCTACCCACGAGGGCTTGCTGCGTGATCATCCGAACCTGAAGTCCTGCGAGTTTTATCTGTGCGGCCCTCCAGGCATGTTGTCGGCCACCCTCAAGCTCTTGCGAAGCTTGGGTATTGATGATGAGCGCATAGCCTTCGATGACTTCAAAATCTGATGCGCGGCCGGTCGTGGAGCGAGCCGGGAAAGCTATCCCGTTTTGTTGCCACCACTGTAGATTTCTGGCGTGAATTCGTACCGGGCTTGATGACACAAGGGAACGTAATCATCGGATCGTACTCCGCACGGCAGCTATCCAGTGCAGAATCGCACCGCAATCGGCCTGCGCCCCCAAGCCGCGCTCCAGTGCGGCGACCTGGTCGCCGATACGGTGCACGCACGCAATGAGCTGCTTATGGGTTACGACCAGCGGTTTCATAGGCGCCTCCGTGGTGATGCCTGTCGGCGACAACGTGCGCCCACGTGTACGATGATAGAGATTCGCGGCGAGAGCCTCCCAGGTTACAGGAGCAACAAGGGTGGACACGAAAGCAGTCGGGCGGCTGGTCGAGCACTGGCGTGATGATGCGGGTGGCACCTACCAGAGCTGGTTCCTGTGGGATCAACGCCTGAAGAATTTCCGCTCGATCCGCCGCGGCCTGCTGGCAGTGGTGGCGGAGATCGAGGCCGGCTCGTTCGGCAATGTCTACCGTGGCTCCTCGCTGGAGACAGTGATCCACTCGATTGCCGAACAGCGACAAATCTTCCGAGGCGCGGATCATGCTTTCCTGTGGAAGCCGAAGCTGCGCATCCCGGACATCTACGAACACCGGGGCAACCAGCAAGCCTTCGGGCGCTTCCTTGGCGCCTGCCTGTGCTGTACGGAGGAGACAGGACTGGTCGAGGCCATCCATGAGCTGGATCGCCAGGCCATCAAGGGTCTCGGACCGGCCGCCGCCAACCTTCTCTACTTCCTGCATCCGACCTTGGCGGTGCCGTTCAACACGGCCATCGTCAACGGCTACAACGCGCTTACCGGCGCCAAGGTGAAGTTGGGTCGCTGGGAGGCGTACCTTGCGATGCGCCAAGGCATCCTCGCCCTGAACGTCGAATACCGGACACAGCTTTCCAACGACCTGGGGGCAATCGCCGGCTTCCTGTTCGACATCGGCAGCGGCCGGTACCCATTGCCGTCGGGGGCCAACACACCAGATGCGGTTTCGCAGTGGGAGGCAGATCTAGCCCGCGTCCGCGAGGAAAGCGTCGCCAGCCGCAAGGCATTGGCGGCCGCCTGGGAAGAGGACCTGACCCACACCCAAGTGCAAGGCTGGCTACGGGACCTTGGAAGAGCTTTGGGCTATGCCGTGTGGATTGCCGCCAATGATCGAGGGCGGGCTCATGCCCAAGGCACGCTCGGCGAGGGTTGCCTGCCGTGCCTTCCTGCCGCACTGGAAGCACACCGCGCAGCCGACGCGATCCGTCTGATCGACGTGCTCTGGCTTGACCCGATCAGTGACCAGGTAGTGGCGGCCTTCGAGGTCGAGCACACCACCAGCATCTACTCCGGCATCGTACGGATGCTCGACCTGGCCTTGGGCGTGCCCGACCACTTCGGCGCCCGCTACTTTTTGGTGGCACCCAAGACACGGGAGAATGATGTACGGGCCCAGTTCGCCCGCCCGGCATTCAGCCGGGTGAGCGAACTCGATTTGCGATTCCTTCCCTACAACGCGCTGGAGGAGCATCGCGAGGCCATGGCACGCTTCGGCTTCGGGATGAAGGCGCTCGACGCCATCGCGCTACCCATGGTCCAGCACGTGGCTGCGTCTGGCTAGACAGCGTAGCACCGTACTGATGTTGAAAAAAAGGGAGCATTCAGGTGACCGATGACCCACTGCCGTGCGACGTCGACTGCACAAGCGCCCATGGTGATGTACTCAACCGACGATGTGCCTGTTCCGTGGTCGATGTAGGCCGTGTGCGCGACACATTACTGTCTCGCCTGCAAATCCCCCACGCGGTCGATCCCCACAAGCACGCACATCTTTTCTCGCCTTATGCGTTGTTCGTCGACCGTGCCGCCCTTACGGCCATGGGCGCAGTCGCGGCAGCCCTCTTCAAAGTTGCCAAGAATCTCGATTACATCGCGCACGTCCTGCGCTGGGCGCCTCCCATAGGCCGGCATGACCCAAACTCGGCAGGGGGTGTTCTTGGACTGGATTTCCATTTGACAGTTGCAGGTCCGCGACTGATCGAAATCAACACGAACCCAGGGGGGCTGTTGCTCAACGCGCTGCTACTTGATGACGTCCGGTCCTGTGCGCCGGCTGCCTGGGCACCCTGGACGAGCAGAACGCTGGCGTGCGAGGCCGCCTTGACGGCTTGGCTGGAGGATGCGCGGCAACAGTGCGGGCGGATGCCAGCGCGCCTGGCTGTCGTGGACGTCGCGCCGCGCGAGCAGTTCTTGTTTCCTGAATTCGAACTCTATGCACAGGCGTTCCAGGAGCGTGGGGTGGATAGCGTGATCCGGGCCCCCGACGCTCTGTCATTTAGCCCGAAGGGCCTGCGGGACGCCCACGGGCAAATCGACGCCGTCTACAACCGCCTGACCGACTTTGCGCTAGCGGATCCGGCGAGTGCGCCATTACAGAATGCCTATCTCAAACGCGCTATCGCGCTGACCCCGCACCCCAGGGCGCATGCCCTGTTCGCGGACAAGCGCAATCTCATAGCGCTTGGCGACTCCTGGCTGCTGCGGGGGTGGGGGATCGATACAGCGTCGACCGAACGGCTGGTGCAAGTGATTCCGCCGACCGTCGAGGTAGTACCCGGGAACCGGGAAGCCCTGTGGAGAAATCGTAACGGGTATTTCTTCAAGCCTGCATCTGGATTTGGTAGTCGCGGGAGCTACCGCGGCGACAAACTGACCCGGCGGGTCTGGGATAGCATGGCTTTGGCTCCTTACGTGGCACAGGCCATCGTACCGCCGGGTGCGCGCATCGTGCACGGCGACGTTTCGCTTAAAGCCGATGTGCGCTGTTTTGCGTCAGAGTCGGGTGTGCTTTTGTTCGCGGCCAGACTCTACCAGGGCCAGACCACGAACATGCGCACGCCAAGCGGCGGCTTTGCGGCCGTGTTGACCTCGCGTGCAGCACGGCCTGATCCACGGGGATAGCGGTGCGGAACCGAGCCGGCGGTCGGCGGTCGGCGCCAAGATAGCGTCGATCGAGCAGCTCGTTCTTCTTCTTCTTCTTCTTCGACCGCCACTTGCACGTGGCGCCGGGCGCGGCCCGGTGGATGGATCGGCACCAGGATGCGCCAAGCGCACGTGCTCGGGGCGGACGGCGGGTTCAAGTGGTCTTCGGCGTAGCGTCGAGCGCGGCCTGCAGACGTTCTTCGATGTCCATCGGTAGCGACGTGCGCAATACACGGCCGCCGGAGCCTTCGAGCGCTTCAATGACCTTGTCGGTCGTGATCGAGCGCGCGAGTACGAACAGCGCCGAGCAGCACGAGTTAACCTCGTGGCCAAGCTCTAGGACGAATTCATCGTCAAGGCCGTAGTCGTCGAGGCTGCCTGAAAGCGCGCCGAGTCCGGCACCCGCGGCGCCAGCAATCGTGCCACCGAGCGGGCCGGCGAAGATCAGTCCGATCAGCATGCCCCAGAAAGCCCCCGTCCACGCGCCGGCAGCCGCGAGGTTGACCGACTGCTGCAGGAACAGCTTGCCCTTGTCGTTGCGCCGTACGATGACGGCGTCGTCGAGGTCGATCAGGTATTCGCGCTGCAGGTCCTGCAGCGTCGTCAGCACCTGCGCGGCGGCGTCGGGGCGGTGGTTGTAGATCACGGCGATCAGCGTCTTCATGGCAAGTCTCCTTGTGGACCGGGGGATGAGTATCAGGGTGTAACGGGTGCGGCAGCCCGCCGCGAGGCGAGCGCGATGTAGACCATCACGCTCAACACCGCGGCGAAGAAGCACCAGACCGAGATGAACCAGTGCGCGTACACCGCGTAGGCGAGGCCGGCCGACACCAACGCGAGCACGCCGAACCAGCGGATTGCCGGGCGGCTCGACATGCCCAGCCCAAGCGTCGTCGAGGCGAGGTACAGCGTCAGCGATAGGGGCAGGAAGAAGTGCGGCGAGCGGTACTCCAAGTGGCCACCGATCGGGGCGACCTCGATAGGCGTTGCCACCATGCTCGCGAGCAGGAACAGCGCACTCACGAGCCCACCGAAACCAAGCAAGGCGAGCACCTGGCGCCGCCATGGCACGGGCTCCAGCGCACGCACCGTCCAGGGTACGAACGCGGGCCATAGCAGGTGCGAAAAGACCGAATAGATCTGCGTCGCCCAGGCACGCAGCGTGGGCGCCTCCCACGTATAACTCATCCAGATGAGGCCTTCGGTCGCCTGCTGCGCGGCGAACAGGAGCGGGATCAGCGCGAACAGGCGCTCGCCCCGAGTGCGTGCGGCGCGCAGCGCGAGCACGCCAATGCCGGTGAGCGCGACACTCGCGGTGACGCTGGCGGTGGCGGAAAAGCACATGGAGGATCTCCGGTCAGCGGGGTGCGGCGTAGCCGCCCGGCACGCCGTCGCGGGAAAGGACGACCTGCCAGAGCTGCGCATGGCGGCTGCGGAACGCGGCCATGCTGGCGTGCAGGTAGTAGCGCCACATACGGCGGAAGCGTTCGTCATAGCGTGCGGGTAGCCGGTCCCACGCCTGCTCGATGTTCTCCTGCCAGGCCTGCAGCGTGCGGTCGTAGTCGGCGCCGAGGTTGTGCCAGTCCTCGAGCACGAACAGGCCCTCACTGGCGCCGGTGATCTGCGCCGCCGACGGCAGCATCGAATTGGGAAAGATGTAGCGCTCGATCCACGGATCGGTGCGGTCGGTCGAGCGGTTTGTACCGATCGTGTGCAGCAGCGTGAGGCCATTGGGCCGCAGGCAGCGATGCACGGTCTTGAAGTAGGCGCGGTAGTTGCGCACGCCGACGTGCTCGAACATCCCGACGGAAAACACCCGGTCGAACTCGCCACGCGCCTCGCGGTAGTCCTGCACACGGATGTCCACTGGAAACCCGGCGCAGCGCTCGCGCGCGAAGACCGCCTGCTCCTTGGAGACGGTCAGGCCCACGCCGCTCACGCCGTAGTGCTCGGCGAAGTGGCGCAGGGCCTCGCCCCAGCCGCAGCCGATGTCGAGCACACGCATGCCCGGCGCGAGTTGCAGCTTGCGCGCGATCAGGTCGAGCTTGGCGACCTGCGCGGTGTCTAGTTCGTTCGCCTCGGGCCAGTAGGCGCAGCTGTAGACCAGGCGCGCGCCGAGCATGGCGCGGTAGAGATCGTTGCCCAGGTCGTAGTGGCGCTCCCCGACCTCGAATGCGCGCCGACCGCTCTGGCGGTTGAACAGCCGCGCGCGCAAGGCATCCCAGCGGTCGGCCCAGCCGATGACGGCCTCCTCCAGCCCCGCGCGCAGCAGGCGCGTAAGCATCTCGTCCAGCGCCTCGCAGTCCCAGGCGCCTTCCATTTAGGTCTCGCCGAGCGCGAGTGCGCCCTGCCGCAAGAGACGGGGATGAATACCTGGATCGTGCACGCGCATGTCCCAAGGGCGCGGACCGTCGATGCGGACGTCGGCACGTAGAAGGACAGCAGCGACGGCAGCCTGGCCGGGAACCGGGCTGCGCGTCGGTGGGGCGGTATGGGGGGCGTCACCGGAGGGCGCGGCGCGGTGGGCGGCAGGGAGAGTGGTCTGGGACATGGTCATCGTGCGTGGGTCGGGATGGGAAGGGGAAGACCAGCTGGCGAGCGCCGTCGCGCCAGCGCGAGAAGGGCGGCGGCGAGCAGGGCCACGAGAAGGGCCCCCAGGGCAGTATTCCCAGCGATGGTCGCGGCGAAGGCAACGCCACCTGCAAGACTGCCGAGCGTCTGTCCTGCGGTTGTGACCGAAGCGCGCCAGCCAAGGCTCGTGGCTTGGGCGTCACCCGCTGCGCGGGAGATCCAGTAAGTGAGTGCCGGCTGCAACACGCCGGCGCCAGCCGCCACCAGGACCACCCCGCCCGCACTCGGCCACGTTCCTCCAAGCCAAGCGAGCAATGCGAGGCCGGCGGCGGTGGCAACGAAGGCAGGCCCGACCCAGCCGAATGCACGCAGCGGATCGTGGTGCGGACGGAACACGATCGATTGGCTGAGAAGCATCACAACCCCGCAGCCGGTGAACATGAAGCCGACCTCGCGGGCGGACAAGCCCTCCACCAGGCGCGCCCGCGTCGCGAGCCCTACCTCGTAGACGCTCATTGCCGCGGCCGCCAGTGCGGCCAGCGCGAGCAACACTGCGACGTCGCGATGGCGCGGGCGCGCACTCAAGCCCGGCAAGACAATGGCTGTCGACGAGATCCCCGGCAGCTGTGCTGCGGCCGCCAGCACGAGTACCGCGACAGCGATTAGGACCGGCGCGGTCAGGTCTCCGTCGGTCGCTATCGCGCCACCCACGCCGGGACCGAACAGTCCGCCCACGAGCGCGGCGCGGCTCAGATTGGCCAGCCGCTGTGAACGGTCGCCTTCACTCGTGGCCGCATGCGAAGCCGCGGTCTGCAGTGCCGGTAGCGCGGCACTTGCGAAGACGCCCTGCAGGCCGCGCGCGAACAGCAGCATCGTTGTTCCGGAAGGCCACAGGAGCATGGTCATCGCGACGGCCTGGCCAAGCAGACTGAGTCGCACGAGCTGGTGTGCCGGGAGACGGCGGCAGGCCCTTCCCCACATCGGCGCGGTTACGACCATGGCGGCGCTGTAGACCGCCATCAGCTCGGCCGTCATGCGTGCCGGCGACTGCGCCGTGGCCACAACTGTGGGCAGGACCGGCAGCACCACAGCGTAGGCGAGCGCGACCGCTGCGCTGGCTGCCAAGGCTGGCAACGTGTTCACGATGCCGCCGGGTGCGCGCACGGTCATGGCGCGATCGCCCCGGCGCGAACGCTGCGGGGCCATACCGCTTCGCAGAGCACGTTGACTTCCGTATGGCAGGCTCCCGGAGCGCGCAGCCAGGGATGATGGTCGGCGTCCAGCATTACATGGCGCCACTGCGGGAACCGCGCCGCGAGCTCGGTTACCCGCGCCGGCGGTGCCGTCAGGTCGCGTGTGCCGTGTACACACGTCACAGGCAGGCCGGGTGGTAGGGCCGCCGCCTCGACGCGCACGTCATGCCGGTAGAGCACCTCCCACAGCGAGGTGGTAGACGAAGCCATATTGTGGAGCACAAGGTCGCGTGCGACCTCCGGCGGGACGTCGCGCACCAGATGCGGCAGCCAGTGGCCCGCCACTCGGCGGGTGACTAGGCACGCGAGTGCAGTCGCCAGCATGTTCGTGTAGACCCAGCCGCCGCGCTGGCTGGCGAACCATTCGACTGCACCGGCGCGTGAGCCGTAGTCGGGCAGGCCGAGCAGGCACAGTGCCTGGACCCGGTCGGGGTGGCGGGCGGCCAAGGCGACCGCCAGTGCCGCGCCAAGCGAATGGCCGACGAGGACGCGGGGCACACCTGGTTGGAGGGTACGTGCGAGCGCGTCGACGTGCCGCTCGACCGTATAGCGGCACCAAGGCCGGGGCGAGTGCCCGAAACCGTAGAGATCGACGAGCTCGGTCTGCGCATGCCGGAATACCGGCGTAACCGGCGTTGAGGTCCAGTAGCGCGTGGTGCCACCGAGGCCCGGCAGGAAGGTCACCCGCAGTGGTCCCCGGCCGAGAGACTCCATATGCAGACGTTGGGGGCGCTGCGGATGTGCGGGGTCGGCGAAGCCTGGCAGCAGGGTCATGGATCGTGCGCCAGCGTATAGGCAAAGCGGGCGACGATCGACTTGGGTTCGCCAGGCACGCGCAAGACGGTGGTGAAGACATAGCGCCCCGGGCCCGGGAGCACGAACACGGCGCCGTAGCTCATCATACCGTTGATCGACATCGGCGCCAGCGTACGGCTTACGGTCTGCCCGGCGATCGCCACGCTCGCGGTGACCTGTGCATCGGTCACGCGCTCGCCGTCGCGCCGTCGCTCGGCAGCGACCAGCAGGTGGTGCTCGCGCGCATAGTCCCCGCGCGGCAGCCCGTGGGCGTCCCGCGGCCCGGCGCTGTGGCTGCCGACCGCCGACGCGGCTATCGCGACCGGCACTATGCCGAAGTAAAGTGTGTAGGCACCCACCCGCTGGACGGAGCCGCCGACGGGCACCGTTGCGGCGCGGGCAGGATTTGCAAGCACCGACAGCAGGACGGTTAGTAGCAAGGCAAGGACACGCTTCATGGCGTAACCTCCGTGGTGTCACCTAGGGGGGCACCGGGCCGTTTGCAGGCACGGGGAACGCCCATGTACGCGTCGACTCGGCCAGTTCAAGCTCCTCATCCACATCTACGCGCCAGGCGCCCGGGCCTCGGCCAGCATCCAGGCGTGCCGCGCCTGCGCGATTGCGCTCCGGATCGAGGACGAGACCGAGCGGCAGCAGCCGGGCGGCGATGCGATCGCGCAGGCGGGGCGCCCGGCTGCCGCTGCCGCCGCAGAACACGACGTGATCCATGCCGCCAATCGCGATCGCCATCGCCGCAATGGCCTGTGCGATGCGGACTGTGAACTGCTCCACGGCGAGTACGGCGTCGGGCCGCGCGTCGTCGAGCAGCCGGCGCATGTCGCCGTACCCGGCGATGCCTGCGAGGCCTGCCTCGTGCAGCAGGCGCTGTTCCAGCAGCGCGGCATCGCCGCCGCGGCGCAGCAGGTGGAAGATGACGCCCGGATCGAGGTCGCCGCTGCGCGTCGGCATCGGCACGCCGCCGAGCGGGGTCATGCCCATCGTCGTGTCGATGCTGCGGCCACCTTCGGTCGCGGCCACACTGCAGCCGCCGCCGAGGTGGGCAATGACCACACGGCCGCGCGAGGCGCCAGGCGCGAGCGCTTCGAGCCGGCGCAGCGCCGAAGCGAACGCAAGGCCGTGGAAGCCATGGCGCCGGACGCCGGCGGCGTCCAGGTCGGCGGGCAGTGGCAGGCGCCGGCTCCATTGCGCGAGGTGGGCGTGGAATGCGGTATCGAAGTCTGCACCGTGCCAAGCCTGCGGCCAGTACAGGCGCGCCGCGCGCGCCAGCGCCAGCCCGGCGGGTTGGTGCAGGGGCGCGAGAGCTGCGAGCGCATCGAGGACTTCGAAGGTGGGCTCGTCGAGCGCCCGTCCGGCCTCGAACGGGCCGCCATGCACGATCCGGTGCACGACGACGTCCGGCGTTCGCGCATGCGTCGGCAGTGCGTCGAGGGCAGCCTCGAGGTCGCGACCCGCGTCGCCCGTGGCGGCCAGTTCGATCCGCGCGTCTTCGCCAAATGCGGCGTCGGCAGCGGGCGCCTGCGCGTCGAACGCGAACGAGGCGGCCTTGAGCGTGACCGAGCCGAGATTGAAGGCAAGAAGGCGGCCCGTGTTCACAGGTGCCCCGAGCGGCTGATGGCAATGACCAGGCGCAGCGTGAGCAGGCCTGCCGCGGCGAACGCGATCGCAGACAGCCACGGCAGGTGGCCTGCGATGCGCGGACCGGCGTCGTGCAGGGCAAGCAGCGCGCCGCTCACGTACAAACCGAGGGTAACCATCGCGAGCGCAAGGCGATTGCCGGTGCGGGCGACGGCGGCTTGGGTGGCCGCCAGGCCCCGGTGATGCACGGTGAAGGCGGGGCGGCCGCCGTGCAGTTGCGCCTGCCGCAGGATATCGGCCACGAGCTCGGGCAACTGGCGCGCCGCGCGGGCCAAGCGCACGGCGATGGGACGTCCCGGCCGGCGCGCACGGTCGAGCAACTCGGCGATCTCGGGCGCCCTGCGCGTCAGCGCACCCAGCAGGTCGAGTTGCGGATCGAGCGTGCGCAGCGTGTTTTCCACCAGGAACAGCGTGCGCATCAGGACCAGAAGGTGCGCCGGCAGGCGGAAGCTTGTGCCGTGGCCAATGCGCGCCACGCGCCAGACGGCCTCGGCGACCGACCACTGCGCGAGCGGGCGGCTCGCGAGCTCGCCGAGGATCAGGTCGATCTCACGCTCGTGGATGCGGCGCTCGACATGGGCGGGGAAGAAGCCGAGGCCGATGGCGCCGTCCAGCACCCCCGGTGGATCGCCTGCCCCGATCGCCTCGAGCAGCCCGGCGAACGCGAGGCGCGAGCCGGCGTCGAGTACACCAATCGAGCCGAAATCGTGGAAGCACAGGCGTCCGTCGTCCATCACGAACAGGTTGCCCGGGTGTGGATCGGCGTGGAACACCCCAGCGTCGAACAGTTGATACAGGTAGGTGCCGAGCAGCGCTTCGGCGAGCACGGGCGCCTGCGGGGTTCCGTAAGCGGATTCGAGGCGCTGGCCATGGCTCATTTCCTGCACCATCACGTCGCGAGCGACAAGCGGCTCGATGACGTGAGGGAGCGCGACGTCTGGCTGCCCGTCCAGCACCGGAGCCATGCGGCGCATGTTCTGCGCCTCGTGCCGCATGTCGATCTCGGCGTGCAGGAATGCTGACAGCTCGTCGACGAGTTCCACGGGCTGCTGGCGCCGTAGCGGCGGCCACAACGCCTGCGCGATCCGTACTGTGCGGCGCAACAGGCGCAAATCGGCGTGGACCTGCGCCTGAATTCCGGGTCGCGTGATCTTGACCACCACGTCGCGCCCGTCCGGCAGGCGCGCGCGGTGGATCTGCGCGACCGAGGCGGCCGAGAGCGGCGTGCGGTCGAACGCGGCGAAGAGCGTATCGACCGGCTGCCCGAACGCGGCCTCGATGGCCCGTACCGCGGCTTCTGCGGAAAACGGTGGCACGTCGCTGTGCAGGCGGGAGAGCGCCTCCCGGTACGGCGCCGGCAACAGGTCCCACCGGAGGCTCAGGCCTTGGCCGAGCTTGACGAAGGTCGTACCCAAGCCCACCAGCGTGGCGCTGACGCGTCCTGGCAGCTGTTCGGGCGCGCGTCGCCGCAGGCGCAGGACATCGAACCCCAGGCGCAGCGCCGCCCCTGCGATCTGCAGACCTCGCGTGATCGTTCCAGTCATGAGCGTCCACCCCCAAGCCACAGCCACGCCGCCAGGACGGGTCCCGCGGCGATGGCAATCCAGCACATCGCGTACAGCCACTGCCACACGGCCGGCAATGCGCCGGACTTGCGATCCAGGCGATGCCGTGTGGTCATGCCCACGGCGTGCGCGAGCAACCCGGCGATCAGCATCGGGAGGAACACCGGCTGGATCGCATCTGCAAGCCACGCTCCAGTAGCCAAGCCGGCGACTGCCGCGCCCGCAACCGAGAGCAGGTCTGCGCGTTTGCGCAATCGCAACGAATCGGCCATTACGCCGACCCCTGTGTCCGCAGGAGCGTGGCTGGCTCGCCGTTGCCATCGATCGCTGCAAGTTCGGCCGTGGACAGAAAGTCCTCCCGCGGAGCAGCGAGCACGCGCGCCGCTGCTTCGATGACGTGCGCCCACGTGCTGCGGTTGGCGAACAGCAGCCCGGGCACGTCCAGCGTGCCGCCACGATTGATGAAGCCCAGCGCTGCGGTCGTGGCCGGACCGGTGTCGAGCCGGCGCAATGCACCAAGAAAGGGCTCCGGACGGGTGTGCGTCAGGAACACCCGCGGTCGACTCAGTGGGAACAGCGCTTGCACCCGCGCGTCGGCATGCGCGTAGCGGGCTTCGTCGGAATCACGGGGCGCGCGGTAGCGGGCTGGCTCCCCGAGGTAGATCACGGCGGCTGCCACCCCGCGCTCGACCAGACGCGACTGCGCACGCAGCACTTCCTGCAATTGATAGGCGCCAGTGGCGACGAGCAGCAGCGCGGCCGTTGCCGGATCGCCCTCGATACGCACGGCGCCGATGGACGCGAGGTCCTGCGCCTGTGCTGTTGTCAGCACGTGCGGCACCGGGCGCTTGGGCACGACCAGTGCAGTGATGGTGCCGTGCTGACTGTAGGCGTGCGCCAGCGCGGCCGCTGCGCTGTTGCCGTCGCACGGGAACACCACGCGCGCGACATCGGCCATTTCACCAAGCAATGCCTCGACCATGGTGGGGTCCTGGTGCGACTGCTCGTTCTTGGCGTTCTCCCAGGTGTGCGAGGTCAGCACCAGCGGCGCACCCAGCCAGCCGGGCGGGCGCCCCGCCTGCGCCAAGTGGCGGGCGAAGATCAGCTCCTGCCGCACCGCGCCGAGCATCTTCGGCGCGAACGCCTCGTAGGTGACCACAAGGTTCAGCCCACCCTTGTTGCCAAGCGCCGCACACACGACGGCCTCCTCGTTGAGCGCGGTGATGACGGCGCCGGTCGTCGATTCGGCGACACCGGGCTCGGGTACCTGCACCCGGTGCTTGAGTGCATCGAGGGTGCGGTCGAGCTTGTTGCTGCGCAGTTCATCCGGATTGCCGACGCGCACGCGCAGGGCCGGATTGGCCTCGGCGATCGCGACGAACTGCTCGTCCAGGGCGGACATCGGCGAACTCGTGCCGCCGCGGGGCCGATCCGCGATCGACGGTACCCGGGGCGTCGCGACCTGGCGCGTGGCGAGTGCATGATCGCGCTCGCGTGGGCGCTGCTGGGCTTGGTGGGTGTCGAGCGCGGCGATGGCCTGGTCGAGCTCCGGTGCCGGCACGAACAGCGCGGCTGCGCCTTCATTGAACAGCGCACGCGCCTGCGCATCGTGCGCCGGGTTGCCGGGCAGTGGCAGGTTATGCGCGGCGTTGGTTCCCGCGCCAGGGAATCCGTAGCCCTTGATGGTTTCCGCGATCCCGTAGGGAAGGCGGACATCGCCTTCGGGCGAACGGCTTTGCGCCTGCAGCTGCGCCTCCATGGCGTGAATGCCCCAGGCAATGCTGGCTGGATCGCGACCGTCCATCGACACCGGATCGAAACCGTTCAGGCGCAGGTGTCGGTCGAGCCACCGCTCGCCGCCCTGCTGGGCGATCTGGCTGCGCTGCTCGATGCGCCGCCCGTTGAGGATGATGATCGGGCTGACGAGACCACTGTCCTCGGCACGCCACCAGCGCGGTGCCCAATCGCTGCCGCGCTGCTCCTCGAAGGCGCCGTCACTGAGGAACGCGACCAGGCGCTCGCCCATGAGTGGCGCATGAACGTATTGCAGCTCGGCGAAGCCGAGGTAGCCGCCTTCCAGCACGCCACCGGCGGTGTGCGCGTTGACGTGCGAGCCGAGCGGCGAGGCTGGAGTGCCGTCGGGATTGAGGGTGTAGGCGTAGAAGTCGCTGACGAAGCGGCCCAGGCCGGCATCGGAGCGGTCGTAGCGTGACGCATGTGCATCCGTCATGTTGCCAACCAGCAGGTTGAGCGCATCGATCGCGGCGACGCAGTGCCCCTGGCCCATCATCCACGCGCGGGTCACGCCGTCGAGCGCGTCCAGCAGCAGGTAGCCGACGTAGGCCGGCACCATGTTGAGCGACCCGCCGGTATGGCCTTCTGGCGTGCCCTTGAAGTCGGTCGCGTCCAGCGCGGCGCCATTGGTGTGCACGCGTTGGGCGTAGGTCATGTGCGCAACCAGCCACATGCCGGCGCTGGCAATGCGGTCGGCGGCGGCGAAACGCTGCCAGGCGGTGGCGGCGTCGGGCGTGCGGCCCCGGGCTGCAAGTTCGTCCACCATCTGGTGGACTCGGATCTGGGTCAGCGGATCGTGACGGATTACGCCATAACCGGCAGCCCAATGCGCGAACGCGGGGTCTGTTTGCCGATGGGCTGCTGCCAGTTCCGAGATCCGCTGGCGTTCGGCCGCGGACAGCTGGTTGGCGGTGCAGCAGTTGAGATGCAGGTTCATGAGTCCTCCCGCGAATCGGTCGAAGATGACATCAGCGTCGACGCGGCCGCCGCGAGCGCGGCGCCGAGCGGGATTGCGTTCGACGGGTGGGCGATGGTGTCGGTACTGACGATGCGCGCCAGGCCCGCGGCTTGCAGTTGCGCATAGGCATCGCCTGCAAAGACCGGATGGATGGCAACCAGCACCGGCGGCGGCAAGGCCAGGCGCTGCAGGTGCGCCAACGTTTCCAGGATGGTGCGCCCCGAGGAGACGATGTCGTCCACCAGCACCGGCGTGCGTCCGGTCGCGGCAGCCGCATCCGGCAGGCTGACGCGCACCTCGTAGTCGCCATGCCGATGCTTGCTCAACACTTGCCAAGGCATTCCGGCCTGCGCGGCGATGCGGGCCACCCACTGCTCGCTTTCGCTGTCGGGACCGATCAGCATGGCGTCGGGGATTGCATTCGCGATCCAGCTCGCGACAGCAGGCGTGGCTGAAACGTGCGTCGCCGGGATGCTGTAGAGCGACTGCAACCGATGGAAGCGGTGCAGGTGTGGGTCGACGGTCACCAGCCAGTCGAAGCTCTCTTCGAGGAAGCGTGCAAACAGCGGTGCGCTGATCGCCTCGCCGCGGTGGAAACGCTTGTCCTGCCGCATGTAGGCCAGGTACGGGGCGATCAATCCGACCGAGCGCGCGCCGAACTCGCGCGCCGACTGCGCCGCGAAGCGCAACGGCAGTGCCAGTGGATCGGGATCGCGCAGGCTGACCAGGATCGCGACATCCGCGCCCTCCAGTGAGTCATCGAGGGTGACCAGCGACTCTCCGTCCGGAAAGTGACGCCAGCCGACTGGGGCGAGACGCGCCTGCAATGCCGGCGCGATCGTGGCGGCCAGCGAAGCATCGGCCGGGAAGGACATCAGTACACGGTTCATGTGGCCTCCATGGCGATGTCGAACGGCATGCTTCTCGCAGCGTGCTCCAGTGCATAGGCCAGCTCTCCGCGCGATTGCGCGTGTACCTTGAACAGCGCCTGCCCGCGCGCGACCACATCGCCGATGCGCAAAGCCGTTTCCAGGCCGGCGACGGGCGAGGCGGGTGCACCTGCCAGCTTGGCAATGCGCGCCAGCCGGCGGTTGTCGATCGCGGCGATGCGTCCGCTCATGGTGGCTGCGACTTCGGCCGTGAATGGCGCTCGCGTTGGCTCGCGGAAGCCGCCCTGCGCTTCGCAGATCGCCATGAACTTCGACAGGGCCTGCCCGGATTGCAAGGCGGCGTGGGCGCGCACCATGCCGGTTCCGGCGACACCATCAGGCGCCAGGTCAAGCAACGCGCCCGCCAGGACAATTGCGCGCTCGCGCAGGTCGGCCGGTGCATCCGCGTCGTTGCGCAACACCTTGAGCACATCGCGCGCTTCCAGCGCAGGGCCGATACCTACGCCCACTGGTTGGGTGCCGTCCGAACGATAGACGCCCAGATGCAGGCCAAGCGCCGCGGCGGTGCCGCCCAGGCGCACGGTAAGACTGTCGGCGGAGGCGTCGCTGCGCACCTTCGCAGTCGGCCCGACCGGCATGTCGATCAGCACGTGGGTGGAGCCCGCCGCGATCTTCTTCGACAGCACGCTCGCTACCAGCTGCCCGTCGCTGTCGAAGTCCATGGGACGTTCGACGCGGATCAGTATGTCGTCCGCCGGGCTCAGGCGCACGTTGCCGCCCCAGACGATGCAGCCACCCTCCTGCTCGACCACCCGGCGCATCGCCGGCAGGTCAAGTGCGACCGGTGCCATCACCTCCATCGTGTCGGCGGTGCCGGCTGGCGAGGTGATCGCCCGCGAGGATGTCTTGGGAATGCGATAGCCGAGTGCGGCAACGATGGCAACGACGATGGGCGTGGTGCGGTTGCCGGGCAGGCCGCCGACACAGTGCTTGTCCAGAACGGGGCCCACGCCCCAGTCGAGCCGCTGGCCCACGGCCACCATCGCGCGGGTGAGCGAGGTCGTTTCATCTTGATCCAGGCGCTCGCCGGCACAAGCAGTAACGAACGCAGCGAGTTCCAAATCCGACAGGCGGCTGGCGACGGTGTCCTGCATCAGGGCGAGGTATTGCGCATCGTCGAGGCGCGCACCGAACACCTTGGCGCGCAGCGCTCCCGCCGAGGCGGCGGGAACGGGATGCCGGAAGCTGGCCAGCGCACCAGCTTCCGGCGCCAAGGCCAGCCAGGCAGCCTCTGACAGCGCCACTTCGTCGACGGAGACGAAGTCGCCGACCACCACGTTCAGCGTCACGATGAGGGAGCGCCCGCCCACCTGTATCTCCACCCGGGTCATGGCCGCGAAACCTTCCGAGCGGCATACCTCGCAGTCGCGGTGCATGTACACCACCGGTTGCTGGTAGGTGTCGATGCCGGCGCGGATGACGCGCAGGCGGGTATGTGTCAGTACGTCCATGATCAGCGCGCTGCCTCCAGCAGCACCTGCTCCAGATGCTCGGGCGCGCGCGCACGCCAGCCCAGTTCGCGCTGGATCCGGGCACGCAACGCGTCGGCGGCGTCCGGCTCGCCGTGAGTGACGTAGACGACGCCCGGTGCCGACGGCGCGGTGCGCATCCAGGCCAGCAGTTCATCGGCATCGGCATGGCCGGAGAAGCCCTGCAGCTGCACGACCTCGGCACGGATGAGCACCTCGCGGCCGAACATGCGCAATGTGCGCGCGCCCGCGGACAGCGCTGCCCCTCGGGTGCCGCCCGCCTGATAGCCGGCCAGCAGGATGGCATTGCGGTCGTCAGGTCCAAAGGCTTCGATGTGGTGCAGCACTCGCCCACCGGTGACCATGCCGCTGGCGGAGATAATGATCATCGGCCCGCGCCGGCGGTTGAGCGCCTTGGACTCCTCGACGCTGTTGACGAAGGTCGCCAGCTCGTACATGCGCCGGCATTCCTCGTCCGACACGTGGTGCTCGCCGTGATGGTCGTGGTAGAGCCGCGTGGCGTCTACTGCCATCGGGCTGTTTAGGAAGACCGGCACCGCCGGAATCTCGCCCCGCTCCCGCAGCCGAGCCAGATGCAGCATCAACCCCTGGGCACGGCCGACGGCGAACGCCGGGATCACGATCACGCCGCCGCGGGAGGCCACGCGGCGCACGATGGGCGCGAGCTCGGCCTCCTGGTCGATGGGGACATGCGCCCGATTGCCGTAGGTGGATTCGCAGACCAGCACGTCGCAGGCGGGAAGCGGCGAGGGCGGGTTCATCAGCGACTCGTGTTGCCGTCCGAGGTCGCCGCTGAAGTGCAGGCGCCGGCCATGCACGTCCAGGCTGACATGAGCAGCGCCCAGGATGTGGCCGGCGGGGTGGAAGCGGGCGCGGATGCCGGGCACCACCTCGATGTCTTGCTCGTAATCGTGCCCCTGCAGCTGCCGCAGGCTCAGCTTGGCGTCACGCTCGGTGTAAAGCGCGAGCGGCTCCTTGTGCTTGGAATAACCCTTGCGCGCCGCGTACTTCGCCTCTTCCTCCAGCAGGTGCCCACTGTCCGGGAGCAGCAGTCCGCACAGGGCGGCACTGCCTTCGGTGCAGTGAATCTGACCGCGGAATCCCTGCTTGACCAGTACCGGCAGATAGCCCGAATGATCGAGGTGCGCATGGGTAAGCACGACCGCGTCGATGGAGGCCGGCTCGACCGGGAAAGGCGCCCAGTTGCGTTCGCGCAGTTGCTTGTAGCCTTGGAACAGCCCGCAGTCGACGAGCACGCGGTGCCCGCCGGCTTCGATCAGGTAACGGGAGCCGGTCACGGTGCCGGCGGCGCCGAGAAACTGCAGGGTGGATGGCGTTGAGTCGTTCATGGGTACTCCAGTGAGAGGCAAGCGGCTCAGGCCGCAGCCTCGAGGGAACGAGAAGGTGCCGCTTCGGTGCGCGGCGCCAGCCGTACCCGCCGCAGCATTAGCGCGTTGACGGCGACGATGACCGAGCTGCCCGACATCGACAGCGCCGCGATCTCCGGCGACAGCGTGAACGGATAGAGCACGCCAGCGGCGAGCGGAAAAGCGACGACGTTGTAACCGACCGCCCACGCCAGGTTCTGGTGCATCTTGCGCAGCGTGGCGCGGGCGACGGTGATCGCGCGCACGACGTCGTACGGATCACTGCGCATCAGCACGATGTCAGCGCTCTCGATGGCCACGTCCGTCCCGGCACCGATCGCGAAGCCGACGTCGGCCTGGGTCAACGCGGGCGCGTCGTTGACGCCGTCGCCGACCATGCCGACCTTCTGCCCCTGGGCCTGCAGCTTTTTCACTTCGTCTGCCTTGCCACCGGGCAGGACGTCTGCCAGTACGATGTCGATGCCGAGATCGCGCGCCACGCGTTCGGCGGTCGGGCGGTTGTCGCCGGTGATCATCGCGACCTTGACGTTGCGCCGGTGCAGTTCCTCGATGGTGGCCCGCGAGGTCTCGCGGATCGCATCGGCGATCGCGAACAGGCCTGCCAGCGACGAATCGACGCCGACGAAGATGACGGTGCGACCGGCGCCGGCCAGGCTCTGGGCGTCGGTGTCCAGTGCGGACAGGTCGATGCCGTGCTCGGCCATCAGCAGGCGGTTGCCAAGCAGCACCCTTCGGCCGCCCACGACGCCGGTCGCGCCCTGGCCGTCGATGTTGGTGAAAGCCGCGGCGCGCTCGGCGACGGTGCCCGCGCGCTTGAGGATCGCCTGCGCCAGCGGATGCTCCGAGTGCGCCTCGACCGCGGCGGCGCTGGCCAGCAACTGTTCGACCGTCCAGCCTGGCGCCATGGCCATGTCGACGACCTCTGGAGCACCCACGGTCAGCGTGCCGGTCTTGTCGAAGATCACCACATTCAGCCGCGCGCTCTGCTCGATGGCCTCGGCGTGCTTGAACAGGATGCCGTGGCGCGCACCTAGGCCCGTGCCGATCATGATCGCCATCGGCGTGGCGAGGCCGAGCGCATCGGGGCAGGCGATCACGAAGACGGTGATGGTCAGGGTGAGGGCAAACAGCAGCGTCTGTCCGATCCACCAGAACCAGATCGCGAAGGTCGCGAGGCCGATGACGATCGCGGCAAGCACCAGCCACTGCGAGGCGCGGTCGGCGAGCAATTGCGCAGGTGCCTTGGAGTTCTGCGCGTCCTGCACTAGCTTGATGATCTGTGCAAGCGCGGTGTCACTGCCGATCTTGGTCGCGGTATAGGTGAACGCCCCGCTCTTGTTGATCGAGCCGCCGACCACCGCTGCGCCCGGATCCTTGCGCACTGGCATCGACTCGCCCGTCAGCATCGACTCGTCAACCTGCGAGCTGCCATCGAGCACGGTGCCGTCGACCGGGATTTTCGCGCCGGGTCGGACAACGACCACGTCGCCGACCACGACCTCCGCGGTCGAGAGCTCGACATCCTGCCCGTTGCGGCGCACCACCGCGCGCGGCGGCGAGAGCTTGAACAGCGCCTTCATCGCATCCGAGGCACCGGCGCGTGCCCGCATTTCCAGCCAGTGGCCCAACAGGACGAAGGTGAGCAGAACCGCGGATGCCTCGAAGAAGTTCGGGCCGTCGAAGAAGAACGTCGATGCGATGCTGAAGCCGTAGCCGGTACCGACGCTGAGCAGCACCAGCACCGCCATGTCCAGCACGCCGCGCCGCAGAGAACGGATCGCCGCACTGAAGAACGGCCAGCCGGGATACAGTACCGCGCCGGTTGCCAGCAGCAACAGCCAGATGTTCACGCGCAGGCCGAAGGGCACCGGTGGTGATGCCATCAGGCCCATCGGCGACCACACGAACACCGGGATCGCGAAGGCGAGCGCGACTAGGAAACGGCGGCGCATGTCGCGCGCCGCCGCATGCAGGTCGCCGCCGTGGTGCATGCCTTCGTGCGGATCGCCACCGGCATGGGAATCGGCGTCATGCGATGGGGGCGGGTGGGGCTCGTGCACGGCACCAGTTGCGGATCCGGCCACCGATCGCGTCGACCCCGCCTCATGTGCGGCGTGGCCGTGGTGAGGGTCATTCCCGGTCGGGACCTGCACCGCGCAATCCGCCCGTTTCGCACTTGCGCCGACCGCGGCGGACGGGTGCGTTCCCTCATGCTTCGTTCCAGCGGGCATGCCGGCGTCGCAGTGGAAGCCACACGCACGGACCGCGGCGGCGATCTCGCCGGGTGCTAGGCGCGCGGGGTCGTAATCGACCGCGAGCCGTGCGGTGGCGAATTGCGCGACGACCGCGTGCACGCCGGGCAGTGCCTGCACCGCGCGTTCGAGTGTGCGCGCGCAGCCCGTAGACACCATGTCGCCGATGGGCCAAGTGTGGCGGCGGAGTTGGGTTTGGTTGACGTGGAGCATCGAAGGTCCTTGGCGACGGCATCAGCACCGGTCACCGCTTGCGTGGTGTGGAGCATGAGGTGGCAGGGACAAAGACATGGGCGTCATGGCGTGGCGCCAAGTCCGCGGTAGTAACCACCGCAGGGCGCCCGGACATGGACACGGTGGGCCTGTGGCAGTGCATGCGGGTTCCAATGAGCGGTATCGGGGAATACTCACGTGCGAGGGACGTGGCCGCGCGGGCCTGTCGTGCCGGTGCGCCGCCGGGGAATGAACGCCGGCACCTCACGCATGTACGAGGTATAGGCCTCACCGAAGCGAGCGAGGCTGTCGCGCTCTTCCCGACGCGCAAGTCGCGCGTATGCCCACAGGAAAACCGGGTACAGCACAAGCGTGATGAGCGTCGGCCATTGCATCAGGAAGCCGGTCAAGACCAACGCAAACGCGACATACTGCGGATGTCGCATCCGTGCGTAGATTCCCTCGCGTGCAACCCGCCCCTCGCGCTGGGCGCGATAGAGCACGGGCCAAGCGGTTGACAGCAGCCAGAAGCCTCCGCCGATCAACACAAAGCTCGCGATGTGGAACGGGCCAAAGTGTGGGTTTGCACGCCAGCCGAACAGCATCTCGAACAGGTGACCGGCGTCGTGGCTGAGCCAGTTCACCTGCGGGTACTTCGCCGCGAGCCAGCCGGACAGAAGGTACAGCGTGAGCGGGAAGCCGTACATCTCAGCGAACAGTGCCACGATGAAGGCTGTAAACATGCTGAAGGCGCGCCAGTCCCACCGCGTGAGCGGCTTATAGAAACTCCAGGCAAAGAACGTAAAGAACGCTACATTGATCAGGGCGAGCAACCAGAGGTCGTAGCCGTACGCGGCGCCGTGCATGTCAGTGCGCTCCCGTATGCGGGCCCGGGCGACGTGCCGGTGTGGTGTGGCCCACCGCACCGTTCTCCGCTCCTTCGGTGTCGGCATCTCGACTGGGGGATGCTTCGGTATTCCCGTGGCGGGTGCTCCCGCCATGGGAACCGTGGCCGGCATGCATGCCCATGTGAAGGAGGGGGCACAGCAGCAGGAAGCCCAGTGGCAGCCAGTTCATCCACCCGGAGAGGTGGTCGCCGTGTTCGACGACGAGGTAGAACGCAGCCAGTGCCAGAAATGACCAGAATATCCACCGTCTAGCCGAGGTAGGTGCGGAACGCGCGCGCGTGGCAGACATGTCATGTCCTCCGACTATGGTGGCCGGGTGGGTCCCATCGCGCCGCCCTGCAATTGGGGTTGGAAGCGATCGCTGGAATGTGCGGCAGGCTACGACTGCGATGTTAGGTCTTTGCCGCCAGACCTAACTTGATCGACGTCAAATGGAACGACGGTTGCCTGGTTCGAACGAGCGCGTGTGCTCAAGCAGGCAGCGGCGTACGCAAACTCTGGGTCAACAGCGCATGGATCGGGTTGCTAATGTCCAAACGTTGCATGCAGGTAGGCGATCACGTCCTTAGATGTCGAAGTCCGTCAAACTAGTGGCGGCATCGGCATCGGCATCGGCATCGGCGAGTTGGCAATAAGGTGCAGTTCACCTTCCGCCAGGCTGATAACACGGTGATGTCGATCACTGTGCAGCGGTAACTGAGATGCGTGCCCTGCACGGGCAGGGGCACGCTAAGCTTGTCGCAGAAAATCCAGTGTCGGGCAGTGTCCCCCGCGTGGCGCGTGTGTGCAGTCGTCGGCGAGCTGCATGAGTTCCGTTTCCAGCCGCTGCAGATCCTCCAACTTGCGGCGCACGTCGATGAGCCTGTGTTCAGTCAGTTGACGCGTCTGCTCACAGGCTCGTTTGCCCTTGAGTTGGAGAAGCCCGGCAATCTCTTCGAGCGTGAAGCCCATGCTCTTGGCGCGGCGGATGAATTGCAGTCGCGCTACGTCCGGCGGTCCGTAACGGCGCACGCTGCCAAGCGGGCGCGCGGGCTCCTGCAGCAAACCGATACGCTGGTAATAGCGCACGGTCTCGATGTGCACATCGGCGGTCAAGGCCAGTCGGCCGATGGTGAGGGTTGCAGGCATGCTTGACTCCGTAGTCAGGTACGGGAGTTAGTATGCGCGCATGAAGACGATATCCACCAAACCCGTGTTCCCTGCCGTGGTTGCGGAAAACACTCAAGGCCGCAAAAAAACCGGTTCTGGCGCTCTGCTGGCCGGTGGCATCACCGCGCTTTTAGCGTCGACGTGCTGCCTCGGCCCACTGGCGCTGGTCGCCCTGGGGTTCAGTGGCGCCTGGATCGGTAACCTGACCATGCTTGAGCCGTACCGTCCGTACTTTATTGGCGCAGCGCTGATCGCGATGGTCTTCGCCTGGCGTCGCATCTACCGGCCCGCCACGGCCTGCGCTCCCGGTGACGTCTGCGCCATGCCGCAAGTCAAGACGGCCTACAAAGTATTGTTCTGGATCGTCGCAGCCTTGGTATTACTGGCGCTGACCTTCCCCTATCTCGCCCCGCTGTTTTACTGACTCATCGGAGGATCCACCCATGAAGAACCTCGCCGCTCTCATCGTCCTTGCCACCGCCATTTCCGCACCTGCCTGGGGGGCTACGAAGACCGCCACCCTGTCGGTGTCAGGCATGACGTGTGCCACGTGTCCCATCACCGTCAAGAAAGCGCTGTCCAAGGTCCCCGGTGTCGAGAAGACCACGATCCTGTTCGACAAGAAGGAAGCCGTCGTGACCTTCGATGACGCCAAGACCAACACCCAGGTACTCGTCAGTGCCACGACGGATGCGGGCTACCCCTCCACCGTTAAGAACTGAAGCGTCCAAGGCCATTCCCATGTCCCTTCCTAATCCTCTGACGCGCACGGCCGACAAGGCCGGGGTGATCGGTGCCATCGTCACGGCGATGGGCTGCGCGGCGTGCTTTCCCGCTCTCGCCAGCCTGGGTGCCGCCATCGGGCTGGGCTTTTTGAGCCAGTACGAGGGTGTGTTCATCCATTACCTGCTGCCGCTGTTCGCCGTCATCGCCCTGCTGGCTAACGTGTTCGGCGGACTACGTCATCGGCAATGGCTGCGGATGGTCCTTGGCATGGTCGGTCCCGTCTTGGTGCTGGCGGCTGCCTTGCTCATGAGCAGCATGGGGTTGCCCACGGCGTGGTTGCTTTATCCCGGTCTGGTGTTGATGGTCGCGGTATCGATCTGGGATCTGGTATCCCCGCCGGGAAAAGGTCGCAACGGAGCAAACCGAGACCCTACTTGTTGTTGAGTGGCGGCCATGGCCTTCGGCTGACCGGGTCTTGGATCGAGCCTGCGAATAGCCAACGGCTAGGCCCCTCGGCATCGCATCGGGAGATGAAACATGAAGGCGTGGCTGATGGCCAAGAAAACCGACCTTATCACGGCAGCGATCGTCATGGGCATTGTGCTTCTGTTGATCGTCGTGGTGCCCTATTGCTGCTGATCGGGGCCATACCGCGATCGTGATGGTTGGTACGGCCTTTTTATCGATTCAACGATGTGCCGCTCTGCTCGAAACCGAAGCGACACATGCTCATTTGCCAGGAACATCATGAACGAACAGACCCTCTCCGTGACCGGCATGACCTGCGCGGATTGCGCCCGGCATGTCGAAAAGGCGCTCAAGACACTCATCGACATCGTCGCGGCCGACGTCGCCTACCCGCAAGGCGTGGCGCACATCCGCAGCATCCAGCCCATGAGTCTGGATCAACTCAACGCGACCTTGCCGAAAAACTACCGCGTCGCCGCAGCTCCGCCATCGCACGCTGACACACCCGCGGCCAAGCCGTCCAAGCTCAATCAGGCACTAGACTCGTTGGGCGGTCTGTTCAAGCCCCGCGGCGATGGCGACACCAAGCCCACCGATACCGAGCAGCGTCTGCGTGTCGCTGTCATCGGCACGGGCGGCGCGGCCATGGCTTCGGCACTGAAGGCCGCGGAACTTGGCGCCCATGTGACGATCATCGAGCGCGGCGCCATCGGCGGCACCTGCGTCAATATCGGCTGCGTGCCCTCGAAGATCATGATCCGTGCGGCGCACGTGGCACATCTGCGCCGGACCAGCTCCTTCGATGACGGCATCTCCAGCACGGCACCGGTGGTGCGGCGTGACCGGCTGCTCGCCCAGCAGCAAACCCGTGTCGACGAACTGCGTCACGCCAAGTACGAAGGCATTCTCGACACCAGCCCCAATATCCAGTTGCTGCGTGGCGAAGCGCGTTTCAAGGACGCGAACACGCTGGTCGTCGAGTCGACGGCGGGGGATGAATCGGAGGTGTCCTTCGATCGCTGCCTGATCGCCACCGGTGCCAGCGCGGCGGTTCCGCCCATCCCGGGCTTGAAGGACACGCCCTACTGGACGTCCACCGAGGCCCTCGTGAGCGGTGCCATTCCACCACGGCTCGCCGTTATCGGCTCGTCCGTGGTCGCCGTGGAACTGGCGCAGGCGTTTGCCCGGCTGGGCAGTCACGTGACGATCCTGGCGCGCAATGCCTTGTTCTTCCGCGAAGATCCAGCGATCGGTGAGGCCATCACGGTGGCCTTCCGTGCCGAAGACATCGAGGTGCTGGAGCATACCCAAGCAAGTCGGGTCGCCTATACGAACGGTGAATTTGTGCTTGCCACCGGGCACGGTGAAGTGCGTGCCGATCAACTGCTGGTGGCCACCGGTCGGACCGCCAATACGCGCAGCCTCGCGCTGGAGGCGGCGGGTATTGCAGTGAATGCACAGAACGCCATCGTGATCGACCACGGTATGCGCACCAGCGCACCGCACATCTACGCCGCTGGCGATTGCACCGACCAACCGCAGTTCGTCTATGTGGCGGCGGCCGCCGGCACGCGTGCCGCCATCAACATGACAGGGGGCGAGGCGGCCCTGGATCTGGCGACCATGCCGGCGGTGGTGTTCACCGATCCCCAGGTCGCGACCGTAGGCTATAGCGAAACGGAAGCGCACCTGAAAGGTATCGAGACGGATAGCCGCACGCTTTCACTCGACGATGTGCCGCGGGCGCTTGTCAACTTCGACACCCATGGCTTTATCAAGCTAGTGACCGAGGCTGGTAGCGGTCGGCTCATCGGGGTGCAGGCGGTCACGCCGGAAGCAGGCGAGATCATCCAGACTGCGGCACTGGCCATCCGGGCACGCATGACAGTGCAGGAGCTCGCCGACCAGTTGTTCCCATACCTGACGATGGTCGAAGGCCTGAAGCTGGCGGCGCAGACCTTCACCAAGGATGTGAAGCAACTTTCGTGTTGCGCGGGATAAAAACGAGGCGTCCATCGGACGTCGAAATCTCGATCATTGGCGTTGGGAAATAAGATTGAATTGAAATGGCCGTCACGCGTTATCAGCAACGATCCGCTTACCGTTAATCAACTGGATAGGCGCCATGGCCAAACCATACGATCTTGTGGTGATTGGGGCCGGAACAGCGGCCATGGTGGCTGCGATGCGGATACGTGCAGCTGGTTGGCGCGTTGCGGTTGTCGATTGCCGTCCCTTCGGTGGCACCTGCGCCTTGCGTGGCTGTGATCCCAAAAAGATGCTCATTGGCGGTGTGGATGCTACCGACCATGTCCGTCGGATGCAGGGCAAGGGCGTGGCCGGAAACGTCACGATCGATTGGCCCGATTTGATGGCGTTCAAACGCAGCTTCACCGATCCCGTGCCGGCGAACCATGAACGTCGATATCGCGAAAAAGGGATCGATACCTATCATGGGCAAGCGCGGTTCACGGGGCCCAATACCATCGAGATTGATGGGGACATCCTCAATGCCAAACACGTAGTGATTGCCTCCGGTGCGGAGCCCGTCAAATTGCATATCCCGGGCGAGGAGCATCTGGTCACCAACGAAGACTTCATGGCGTTGCTGGCGCTGCCACGACGCATCGTGCTCGTCGGTGGCGGCTACATCGCTGCCGAGTTCTCGCACATCGCGGCTCGCGCCGGTGCGCAGGTGACCATTCTTCAGCATGGCGCGCGCCTATTGAACGGCTTTGACCCCGACCTCGTCGCGTGGCTCATGCAGGCGTTCGATACCATCGGCGTGAATGTGCGGCTGGAGACCACGGTCACCGCGGTCGAAAAAACAGCCACCGGCTACCGTGTGCGTTCAACCTCCCATGGTGCGACAACAACGACCGATGCCGATCTCGTCGTACACGCCGCCGGGCGCGCGCCTGCACTGGAGTCGCTTGACCTCGAAGCGGCAGGGATCGCCAACGATCACGGCCGCCTGATGCTCAACGAGTACCTGCAGAGCGTGTCCAATCCTGCCGTTTTCGCGGCGGGAGACGCCGCCCAGGTAGGACCGCCGTTGACACCCGTATCGAGCCACGACGCCCACGTGGTGGCGGCCAATCTTCTCAAAGGCAATCATCGGCAACCCGATTATCGAGGCGTGCCGAGCGTCGTCTTCACGATCCCGCCCATGGCGACCGTGGGGCTGAGCGAAGCCAAAGCCCGTGAGCAAGGGCTGAAGTTCAAGATGAAATCGCAAAAGGCCTCGGACTGGTTCACCGCGCGCCAAGCGGCCGAGCCCGTGTACGGATTCAAGGTGTTGGTGGACGAGGCTAGTGATCGCATTTTGGGTGCCCATCTCGTGGGTCCGCATGCCGAGGAAGTCATCAATCTCTTCGCACTCGCGATCCGCCACGATCTCACCGCGGCGGACCTGAAAAACACGATATTCGCCTATCCAACCGGCGCCTCCGACATTGGTTACATGGTCTGAGCGCTCGACTAATGCCGAAACGTACTAGCTAGGGAAACTCTGATTTTGCCCTGCGGTCGAAGCCTGACCGGAGGATGGATGGTACGCGATGACGCCCAAGCAGATGAGCCTGTCGATGCAGCATGACGCCGGTTTCGAGCGGCACTCATACCGTATCGCCTTCACTCTGCATCGGGGAGAACTTCTTTGGCCGTGGTGGCTGACGCGGATGGCTGGCGGCCACGACGGATATTGAACACGAATCCAACCGCCAGCAACGCCAGAATCGTCAACTGGGCCAGCAGGGATTGCCAAGTCGGATAGATACCCAGCAGTTCGATATGCGGCACCGGCGCGACGCTCACCGCCACCCAACCGGCCTCCTGCAAGGCGGCGACGCCCTTGCCGGTCAACACGACGGCAAGCACGGCGATCAGCGCCGAACTGGCGGAGAAGAACGTACCAATGGGAAGCCGCCGACTGGTACGCAATAGCACCCAGGCGATCAGCCCCAGCACCGCGGCACCGGCGGCGATGCCGCCGAGCAGCCACACTTCCTGGCCGTCGTTCCACAGCGCGGCGTAGAACAGGATGCTCTCGAACACCTCGCGGTACACCGAGATGAAGGCCAGCCCGAACAGGAACCACGCCGAACGCCGGTTGAGCGCGGCCGCCATCTTTTCTTTCAGGTACGCCTGCCAGCGACCGCCGATGCTCTTCTGGTGCATCCACAGACCCACCCCGAGCAGCACGAACGCTGCAAACAGCGACGACAACCCCTCGGTCAATTCACGGCCGGCACCGCTGATAGAAATCGCGTAGCTGGCGATCGCCCAGGTGATCCCGCCGGCGACGAGTGCAAGGCTCCAGCCGGCATGCACGTAGCGCAGGGCTTCGGGTCGTGCGGCCTTGCGCAGGAAGGCGAGCAGCGCGACCACGACCAAGAGGGCTTCCAGACCCTCGCGAACCAGGATGGTGAAAGCACCCAGGAAGGTGGCAGCGGCATCGCCTGCCGCATCAGTGGTGACTTCCTGTGCGTGTACCAACAGACCGTCGACAGTGTCGGCCTGTTTCACCACCGAAGCCACGGAAGCACTGCTCGACAGCGCAGTGCGATAGGCGCCCATCGCCGTTTCGAGCTGCGCGCGCAGCGCGCCATCACGTGCGTTGAGTTGCGGTTCGACTGGTTCCACCCCATCGAGGTAGGCCGACAGCGCCAGTTGGGTGGCTTGCGCCTTCGCGCCGGCACGGTAAGCCGTCAGGCTCGCTGCCAGTCGCGCCCGTGCCAGGGGGATGCCAGCCAATGCCTGCTGCTGGATGACGTCAGGGTGAGCCCGCAGATAGCCTACGATCATTCGGGCACGCTCCGCACCGATGGTGGGCGTCAGTTGCGCGACACGCACACGAGACAACTCCTTCAAGCCGTCGATCTGCGCCCGCGCGGCAGTGTCGTGTTGCCAAGTAACGGCACCGGTGACCGCTTCCTTGGCGTAAGCCAGCGAGCCCACGTAATACGCCAGCGCCCAACGATCATCGGAAGAGAGTTGCTGCGCGTAGCTCGCCATCGGCGTGCCTTCCACGCCCTGGCTGATCACTTCATACAACGAGAGCGTGCTGCGCTGATCGGCACGTGTCTGGTCGATGAAGTTCACCGGTCGTGGCGACAGCTGCAGGCCGGCGGGCCCATCACCGTGCCCGGTAGCGCCATGACAGGCGGCACACTGGTTTTGGTAAAGTGTTGCCCCGCGCGCAAGATCGGGAGCGCGTTCCGGAGCGGTCGGCACCGGGTACGCTTGAAGCAACGCATCGGCCAGCGCATGTGCCTGTGTCGCCACCTGAGCGGGTGCGGCCTTGGCATCAACCGAGGCCATCAACGTATCGGCCTGTTTCAATAGTGACGGCATAGCAGCGGTCGGTTTCAACGCGTCGATTCGTGATCGTGCCGTCGCCGCGAACTCCCGCATCTCGGCGTACTCGGACGCGCTGATCACGGAGCCATCCTTCACCGCACCGGCATAATCGGTGGCCAGGTAGTCGAGCATCTGCCAGGTCTGCGGAACCGAGGTCATCGCATCCTGAGCCATGACCGGAAAGGCCGTCATGCCGAACAGCAGAAGCAGCGCCATGGAAAGGTCGCGTAAAACGTTGCGAATACGATTCGTTATCATTAGCGAATGATACTCGCCCTTAAACAATTCGCCAGCGCCTCACCTCAGCCTAGGCGTCCACCGGTTCAGCAGTAGGGGCCCTGCTGCGGAAGCGTCCGCTCCCTTTTGTGATCACGCCACATGGCACGCGGCTGTGCTGTCCTTTCGAAGCCATGCTCGACATCCTGTCGCCGATCGCGAAACCCTTCACAAAAGAAGATGGCGAGAACGTCGGCAGCCGGGACTAGCTGTAGATGCCGCGCTAACCAGGGGTCGCCGTGTGCCTCAATTCGGTGTCCGGCGGGTCAACTTGCTACCTCTCTTCCCCAGTAAAGAGCGGCGCTGAACATACTCGCGAAAAGCGGCGATCGGGTCCGCGCCGAGCGCTTCACAGATCTCAATGAACTCGACAACGTCAATCCGGCGTTCGCCGCGCTCGATCTTCGATATAAATGTTTGCGTGTTGCCAAGGCTTTCGGCCAACGCAAGCTGGGTGACGCCTGCGCGCTCCCTCAGATCACGGAGCAGCGTTAGTAACGTCTGGTAGTTGGGATGGTGTGTCGAGCGGGCCATAAACTTGCCGGTAGTCGGCTAGGCACGCTAGAGTCCGATTTGGGATAGTCCAAAATCGGCTTTTAGAGATATCTACTCGTGTTTGTAGCCGCCGCGATGCCGGAACATCCAGACACAGAACTGCCCGAATTCAGGGTGGAAGACCTTGGCGTGTTCGGTGGAATGGCATTCCTGGCAGTGATCCAAGCTGGTGCCGATGCGGGTTTCAGGCACGTGCGTGCCCGCCCCGGTTTCGGCATGCGCCTGGCACCGCACCGCGCGTTGCGACATCTGATTCTGTCGACCCTGCTGGAAGCCGGCGTTCTTGCACCGATCGCTTCGCGGCGCCGGTTGGACGATGCAGTGAGTGAGGCCCCATGGAGTGAAGACGCAAGCCTTGAAGACTCCGATTGGCTCATCGTCTGGAATGAAGCGACTCAGGGCAGTCTGCCGCACCAGCTCCGCGCCAGCATGGATACGTTCGAGTCGACGGCTCGCTCACGTGAAGTCATCTTGCAAACGTGGCAATCGCTCGCTATTGGGGAATGCCTGGCATTCGGTGAGTACGCGCTGGCAGCGCACAATCTGAACCCGGCTCTGGCGCGTCCGGCTGCTGCAGCTCTTCCGGCGATCTTGGCACAACAATCCATCGGTCAGGGGTGCGCATTGATGTGGTCGGCGGCCAAGCACTTGGCCTCCTGGTTCATGCGAAACGGTGCGGGTGCTGGGGGTACTGCAGAGCGCGAACTCATCAATTCAATCTGCATGAACGCCGATCGTGCGAACTTCAGCGGGCGTCCGGTCAAGCAATTCAGCCGACATTCCTCGGTACCCATGAGCACCTTTGCCAGCACTTTCATCTGGACCAGTCGGCTCGGTGAAAACTACTGGGATGTCCCAGTGTCCGAGGACGCATTGGATCGGGCCCGGCCCATCGGATCAGGGAGTGCTGCCCATGAGTAGGCCGATGGCTTACAGCCAAACTCCGAGTCCCTACCGTCCGTGAGTGGATCGTGTCCGGCCAGACAAGGCCCACCACCGCAAGGTTCACCGATTTAGCGTGACCACCAAGATTCGGCGTCTGACATTCGACAAACGTGTACGAGCAGTTGCTGGTCCTAACCTGCTTTAGAGGGCGAAAATATTGGCTTCCACCGAACATCTGGAAAGATTGCTAAAGCGCGCCGTGTTGGAACCAGGTACCCGGCCCCGGTTTCTGAAAAAGCTCCTAGGGAGCAATGCGTTTGTTTTCATTCACCATCCGGCTGACGAGGTACAGACGGTATGGAACAGCCAGACCGTTGCCTGGATTCGTCATGACGGTGCGCAGGTTATTCCGCTTTTCACCTCGCAGGAGGCGTTGGCCAAAGCACCCATACCCGGGAATACCGCTTTTAGCATCCATGTCCAGAGTCTCCTTGAGGCGAATCCAAACACTCACTGCCACGTCAATCCAGGGTCGACTTACGACGTGCCGTTTTCGGCTGACGAGCTAGCACGTGCCTTGTCCAGCATTGCGCAGGCTGGGGGGGCGACGACATTGATGCTCGGTGCACGCGAGAACGCTGCCATTGCAAACAGTCATCCTTTGTTGGCCAGCAAGCTGATGACCTTCTTGGCCGGAATCAGCCAAGTTGAGCAGGCCTATTTTCTGGAGGCCGAACTTAACCAGCTCCCGACTCGGCCACTACAAATTGCCATCTTGGTCACTGAAAGTGTCCAGGTTGCTGAGGCGATTTCAAAGGCGGTCGAAGGGACGTACGGAAAGGAGCGGCCCGCCAAGGTCCGCCTTTTTCTCCGGGATACGCCTGAATATCTCTCCATCAAGGCTGCAGGAATGGCGCCTTTCTATGACCGCGCATGGGGTGCGCGGCTACTTGCGCTCAAGCCAGATACCCTTTCCTAGTAAGCCAAGCCATTCCGTTGGTGAGGCTGCAGGTACGGCGGCGTAAGCGCAAGAAGATGCCCGTGTCCGAGCGGTAGCCGCTGGTTCGACCACGCACCGCGAACGAGGTGTGGTCGATGGACCTCGTGTTTAACTGCACGGCCAAAAGCCGTGTCATCAAATGTCTGACCATCGTCGATGACGCGACGTTCGAGTCGGTGGCGATCGTGCCGAAGCGGGCCATCGGAGGGCGCCCGCTCACCCGCATCCTGGATCAGCTTCACGTGACGCGCGGGCTGCCGCAGGTGATCCGCACCGGCAACGGCAAGGAGTTCTGCGTCGCGCGATGTTGACCTGAGCGCTCGAGCCCGGTGTCACGTTGCGCTTGATCGAACCGGGTAAGTCCAATCAGAATGCCTACATCGAATCGTTCAAGCCAAGACAAGATCCTCTCTCGGCTCTTTCCTTCCCTGAACAAATGCCCCCTAAAAGCCCTTGCTAACATAAGCAGCGGCAAGACGGTGGTCGCTGCACTGGCTGCGCTTGCCGCGGTGGAGTCGGGCCACCAGGTCGCGCTGATGGCGCCGACCGAACTGCTGGCCGAGCAGCACCTGCGCAACTTCCGTCACTGGCTGCAGCCGCTCGGCATCGAGGTGGAGTGGCTGGCCGGCAAGGTCACCGGCAAGGCGCGCCAGCGCGCGCTGGCGCGGGTGGCGGCCGGTGCGCCGGTAGTGGTGGGCACGCATGCGTTGATGCAGGAGGGCGTGGCGTTCGCGCGGCTCGGCCTGGTGATCGTCGACGAGCAGCACCGTTTCGGCGTGCAGCAGCGGCTCGCCTTGCGCGACAAGGGTCGCGACGGCGAACGGGTGCCGCACCAGCTGGTGCTGACCGCCACGCCGATCCCGCGCACGCTGGCGATGAGCGCGTACGCCGATCTCGACGTCTCGTCGATCGACGAACTGCCGCCCGGACGCACCCCGGTGCAGACCATCGCGATCTCGAACGCACGACGGAGCGAGGTGATCGAGCGCATCCATGCCGCCTGCGGCGAAGGTCGCCAGGCCTACTGGGTATGCACGCTGATCGAGGAGTCCGAGCAACTGCGCGTGCAGGCGGCCGAGGTGGCGCACGCGGAACTCTCCGCCGCACTCGCCGGTTTCAGGATCGGCCTGATCCACGGCCGCATGAAGCCGAAGGAAAAGCAGGCGGTGATGGACGCCTTCAAGGCCGGCGAGCTGGCAGTGCTGGTGGCGACCACGGTGATCGAGGTGGGCGTGGACGTGCCCAATGCCAGCCTGATGGTGATCGAGAACAGCGAGCGGCTGGGCCTGGCCCAGTTGCATCAGCTGCGCGGCCGGGTGGGGCGCGGTGCGGTGGCGTCGAACTGCGTGCTGCTGTACCAGCCTCCGCTGGGCCAGCTGGCACGCGAGCGGCTGCAGGTGATGCGCGATACCAGCGACGGTTTCCGCATCGCCGAGAAGGATCTGGAACTGCGCGGTCCCGGCGAAGTGCTGGGCACCCGCCAGACCGGCCAGCTCAGCTTCCGCATCGCCGACCTCGCCCGCGATGCGCATCTGCTGCCGGCGGTGCAGCAGGTCGGCGAGCACATGCTGGCCGAACACCCGCGGCAGACCAGCCGGCTGATCGAGCGCTGGATCGGCGGCGCCGCGCGCTACGCGCATGCGTGATTTTTGCGATCATCCCTGATCGCAATGACCAAACGGGTAGCCATCCTTGGCCGCACTTTTCAATGCTTCCGCAATCATCCGTGATGGCGAAGATCAAACGGGCGGCCATCCATGGCCGCACTTTTCAATTCCTGAAATCATCCATCCATGAGCAAGCCGCAACTCCTGATCGACACCGATCCCGGCGTCGACGACGCCCTGGCCATCCTGATGGCCTACGCCCACGCCGACATCGCCGGGCTCAGCATCGCCGCCGGCAACGTCGGTCTGGACCATACCGTGCGTAACGCGCGCACCCTGGTCGACCTCGCCGGCGCCGCCACGCCGGTGTTCGCCGGTTGCGCCGTGCCGCTGGTGCGCACGGCGGACGAAGACGCCGCGTTCGTGCATGGCCAGGACGGTTTCGGCGACGTCGGTTTTCCCGAACCGGTTGCCTCGCTGGCCGCCGAGCCGGCCGCGCTGGCATTGCTGCGGTTGACCCGCGAGCGTCCGGGCGAGCTGACCCTGGTGGCGCTGGGCCCGCTGACCAACTTGGCGCTGGCGCTGCGGCTCGACCCCACGCTGCCCATGCGGGTGAACCGTCTGGTGGTGATGGGTGGCGCGGTGACCGGCCACGGCAACACCGGCAGGCTGCCCGCGGAATTCAACGTCGGCTTCGACCCGGAGGCGGCGCACGTGGTATTCGAGGCGTTCCCGGCGTTCGACCTGGTCGACTGGGAAGCCACCCTGCGACACGCTTTCGACGATGCCGAGTTCGATGGTTGGCTGGCAGCCGGCGATCGACGCGCAGCGTTCTTCGGCAAGATCGTGGCCACCGCGCGCCGCTACAATGCGCAGCACGATCGCCACGGCCTGGTGGCCGCCGATGCGCTGGCGATGGCGGTGGCGCTGGATCCCGGCATCGTCACCCGCAGCGAGACCCGCGCTGTGGCGGTGGAACTGGATGGCGGCCTGACCCGCGGCGCCACTGTGGTCGACTGGAAGGGTCGACTGGGCCGGCCGGCCCGGGCGAACATCGTGCTGGAAGTGGATCAGGCCCGCTTTGCCGCCATGGTGCGGCGCGCGCTCGGCGTGCCCGCCTGAGCGGACTTGCGACGCCCCCGCTTTGGTCGTTACAATACCGCTCTTTTCACCACCGCTTTAGAGCCCACCATGAAGCCTGATATCCATCCGAACTACGTCCCGGTGGTGTTCCAGGACCTGTCGTCCGACTTCGCGTTCCTGACCAAGTCGACCATGTCCAGCAAGGAAACCATCAAGTGGGAAGACGGCAATGAGTACCCGCTGATCAAGGTGGATATCTCCAGCCATTCGCACCCGTTCTACACCGGCAAGCAGAAGACGCTGGACGTCGGCGGCCGCGTCGACAAGTTCCGTCGCCGCTATGCGGGTGCCGTCAAGGAATAAATGACGCGATGACCGGCGCCCGGCGCCGGCTGCGCGGTTCGGGACACGGGGCAGGCGCAGGCCTGCCCCGTGTCTTTTTGCGTTGGCCATTCGACCATTCGCCATCGAATGCCAGCGCGGCCTTGTGCGATAATGGGCGCTGAACTGGCATCACCATGCCCGTTGCATCGCGTGTTTTCCCCGGCACGCCATGCCCAGCATTCCCTCGCCGGCCGGCGCTGCCCTTGCGGTTGCCGGCAGCGGCGGCCCACATGTAAGGAGGTTTCCGTGTCCGATCCCAAGACCGTCAAGCTGGTGGATGAATCGAGCAAGCGCAGCAGCGAACTGCCGCTGGTCAGCGGCACGCTCGGCCCGGCATGCATCGACATCGCCACGCTGTACAAGGACACCGGTCACTTCACCTACGACCCCGGCTTCGGCTCGACCGCGAGCACCAAGAGCGCGATCACCTACATCGACGGCGACAAGGGCGTGCTGCTGTACCGCGGCTACCCGATCGAACAGCTGGCGGAAAACTCCAGCTTCCTGGAGGTGGCCTACCTGCTGCTCAACGGCGAGCTGCCGAAACCGGCCGAGTTCGCCACCTTCGAGCACGACGTCGCGCACCACACGATGCTGCACGAGTCGCTGAAGAACTTCTTCCAGGGCTTCCACCATGACGCGCATCCGATGGCGATGCTGGCCGCCGCGGTGGCCTCGCTGTCGGCGTTCTACCACGACGACCTCAACGTCGACGACCCGGCCGACCGCAAGCTTGCCGCGATCCGCCTGATCGCCAAGATGCCGACCATCGCCGCCGCCTGCTACCGCTATTCGATCGGCTGGCCGATGCGCTACCCGCGCAACAACCTGGAGTACGTCGACCGCTTCCTGCACATGATGTTCGAGGTGCCGAGCGAACCGCTGCAGATGAGCCCGGTCGCGGCCAAGGCGCTGGACCTGCTGTTCATCCTGCACGCCGACCACGAGCAGAACGCCTCCACCTCGACCGTGCGCCTGGTCGGCTCCACCGGTGCGAACCCGTACGCGTCGATCGCCGCCGGCATCACCGCGCTGTGGGGTCCCGCGCATGGCGGTGCCAACGAGGCGGTGCTCAAGCAGCTGAAAGAGATCGGCACGCCGGACAACGTCAAGTCGGCGATCCTGCGCGCGAAGGACAAGAACGACAGCTTCCGCCTGATGGGCTTCGGCCATCGCGTGTACAAGAACTTCGACCCGCGCGCGAAGATCATCCGCGAAATGTGCCACAAGGTGCTGGCCGAGCTGGGCGTCAACGACCCGCTGCTGGACGTGGCGATGAAGCTGGAAGAGGCGGCGCTGAAGGACGAGTACTTCGTCGAGCGCAAGCTGTATCCGAACGTCGACTTCTACTCCGGCATCATCTACAAGGCGCTGGGCATCCCCACCGAGATGTTCACCGTGATGTTCGCCATCGCGCGCACCGCCGGCTGGATCGCGCACTGGATCGAGCAGCACGAAACGCCCGGGTCGCGCATCGGCCGCCCGCGCCAGGTCTACACCGGCGCCGACGTGCGCAACTACGTGCCGACCGCGAAGCGCTGATCGCCCGCGTCGCACCAACGAAAAGCCCCGGCCTTGGCCGGGGCTTTTTTTCGTGCCGGGGGGGCGCGAGGGTCAGCGCCGCGCCGCGCCCAGCCGCTGTTCGAAGGCCTCGTCGGCATCCTCGTCGAGCAGCATTTCCACCTGGGCCAGCGCGGCGCGGCGCATCGGCCGGTCGTCGGTGCGGTCCAGCGGGGCCTGGCGCAGCGCGTCGCGCGGCAGCACGGTGAGGTCGAACGGCAGCTCGTCGGCGGCGAACAGCAGCACCGGGTATTCGGGCTGCTCGTCGCGGCTGTAGCGCAGCCGGCGCACCTGGGTCTCGATCGGCACGCCACGCTCGCGCAGGTACAGCACGACCGCTTCGGGGTCGTCACTGTATACGTGCAGGCACACCGCCGAATGCGCATCGGCGGTGCCTTCGAGCACGCTGCCGACCAGGCGCGGCTCGAACGGGGCGAGGAAGCGCATGGCCTCGACCGCCGCCTCGCGCCGCTGGCGCAGCAGCTGCGGCTGGCTGTCGGCGAGGAACAGCCGCTGGTGCTCGCGCAGCGCCTGCTCGATCTCCAGGTTGCGCGGCAGTGCCTGCGCATCGAGGATGCCCAGCCGGTCGGCGGCCTTCAGTTTGGCATGGTGGAAGTCGCGGATGCCGTGTTCGCTCATCAGCCGCGCGGCTTCCTGGGCCACCCGCAGGCGGTTGCGCTGCAGGCGGTCGTGCGCGTGGATGCGGTGGTGGTCGCCTCGGGACATGGCGCACTCCTCAACGATGGGTGAGCGGCAGCCGGAGCGGATCCCGCCCCGGAGGGACATCAGAAGATGTCGTAGGCGTGCTGCTGGTCCTGCTCCTTCTGCTGGGCGGCCTGGCTGCGCAGGCGGTCGACGTCTTCCACCTTGAATATCTCGTTGATGCCGTCGGGATCGCTGCTGGCGGTGGGCAGGCCGCTGTCGCGGTTGATCCATACCGTACTGATTCCGGGCGGCATCGGCAACGTGCTCGACGGCTGACCCTTGAGGGCGCTGCCCATGTAGGACATCCAGATCGGCAGCGCGGCCTTGGCGCCGAACTCGCCGCGGCCGAGCGAGCTGTAGTCGTCGAAACCCACCCACACGGCGGTCGACAGCTCGCCGTCGAAACCGACGAACCAGGCGTCGCGATGGTCGTTGGTGGAGCCGGTCTTGCCGGCCAGGTCGTCGCGCTCCAGCGCGCGTGCGGCCGAGCCGGTGCCGCGCAGGATCACGTCCTTCATCAGCGAGGTGACCAGGTAGTCGTTGCGCGTCTCGATCACGCGCGGCGCGAGCACCGGCGGATGCGCGCCTTCGCCGTGCGCGTCGGCCGGCAGCACCGCGTCGCCGACGCCGTCGACGCTGCCCGGTTCGGCGGGCGCGGTGGACGAGGCGCTGGCCAGGCTGTTGGCGGGTGCGGGGTTCATCTCGGCCGGCGGCGGGCCGGGCGGGCGCGTGTCGAGCAGGCGCTCTTGGCAGTTGCGGCAGGCGCGCGCGGGGTTGGCCAGGTACACGGGCTGGCCGTTGCGGTCGTCGATCTCGTGGATGAAGTACGGTGTGACCAGGTAGCCGCCGTTGGCGAACACCGCGTAGCCGCGGGCCATGCCCATCGGCGACACCGAGGCGGTGCCCAGCGCCATCGACAGGTTGGCCGGCATGGCGTCCTGCGAGAAGCCGAAGCGGGTGGCGTATTCGCGCATGTAGCGCACGCCGATGGCGTCCAGCAGGCGTACCGAGACCAGGTTCTTCGACTGCACCAGGGCCTCGCGCAGGCGCATCGGCCCGGCGAACTTGTCGTCGTCGTTGGAGGGCGTCCAGATCCCGTTCGGGCGCGACGGGTCGGGCAGCGCGAGCGGCGCGTCGTTGATGATCGAGGCCGGGGTGAAGCCGCGCTCGAACGCCGCCGAGTACAGATAGGGCTTGAAGCTGGAACCGGGCTGGCGAGCCGCCATCACGGCCCGGTTGAACTTGCTGCGCACGAAGTTGAAGCCTCCCACCAGCGCCTGGATCGAACCGTCCTCCGGCGCCACCGAGGCCAGCGCGGCCTGCGCGGCGGGAATCTGCGCCAGTTGCCACTCGCCCTTGTCGTCGCGCGCCAGCCGGATGATGTCGCCGCGCTTGAGCACGCCGTCGACCCGGGTCGGCGTGGCGCCGACGCGGTCGTCGCTGATGTGCGGACGCGCCCAGCTCACCGCGGCCAGGTCGAGGATCACGCTCTCGCGGCTGGACAGGTAAACCGTGGCCTGCTTCGCGTCGCTGGCCGTGACGACGCCCGGCTGCATGCCGGAGACGCTGATGTAGGCGGACAGCAGGCTGTCCAGCTCCGCCTCGCCGGCGCCGGCCGGCAGCTCCTGGTGGGCTTCCGGCCCGCGCCAGCCGTGCCGGCGGTCATAGGCGATCAAGCCGTCGCGCAACGCTTCCACGGCGGCTTGCTGGCGACCGCTCTGCAGCGTGGTCCTGACCACGTAGCCTTCGGTCAGCGCGTCGTTGCCGAAGCGGTCGAGCACCTGCCGGCGCACCATCTCGGCCAGGTACGGGGCGTCCACTTCGATCGGCTGCTCGTGCGGGTAGGCGCGGTTCGGTTCGGCGATCGCCTGCTCGTATACCGCCTTGGTGATGTAGTCGTGGCGCAGCATCTCGCCCAGCACCCAGTTGCGCCGCGCGATCGCGCGCTTCGGGCTGTTGATCGGGTTGACCGCCGAGGGCAGCTGGAAGGTCGAGGCGATCAGCGCGCATTCGGCCACGGTCAGCTGGTCCAGCGTCTTGCCGTAGTAGTACTCGGCGGCCGCGGCCACGCCGTACGAGCGATGGCCCAGGAACATCTTGTTGAGGTACAGCTCGAGGATCTGGTCCTTGGTCAGTTCATGCTCGATGCGCAGGGCGATGAAGATCTCGGTGAGCTTGCGCGAGTAGAGCTTCTCGGGGCTGAGGAAGAAGTTGCGGGCGACCTGCTGGGTGATCGTCGAGCCGCCGGGGCCCTTGTCGCCGCCGGTTACCAGCACGTGCCAGCCGGCGCGTGCGATGCCGTGCCAGTCCACGCCGGGGTGGTGGTAGAAGTCCGCGTCCTCGGCCGACAGCACGGCGTGCTTGAGCCGGTCGGGCACCTTCTCGATGCCCACCGGGATGCGCCGGGTCTCGCCGAAACTGGCGATCAGCTTGCCGTCGGCGCTCAGCACGCGCAGCGGCACCTGCATCGGGTAATTCTTCAGCTCGGCCACCGAGGGCAGCCTCGGCGCGATCAGCCAGTACGCCACACCCACCGCGACCACTGCAAGGAGCAAACCGGAAAAGGCCAGGACCAGAGCCCAGCGCAGCAAGCGTTTGAAAATTTGCATGGTGTGGGGATAGCGAGACCTGAGTCAAAACACGACAGAGTATAGATGTAGGAGTATTTCCGGCATGAGGAGCGGTCGACCAAACCCGAAGGCCGGTCCGGCAAAGCAAGGGCCGCGCCAATCGGAGCTTCCCCATAAATGTGGCGCGGATCACGCCAACTACTTGAGAAAGTTCCCGTAGACCATTGCCATTGCGTTATTTTTTAGATTTAATGCCGTTGCGTACCCCGCCAGGATTCTGGCTACGGGCGTCAGCGGCAAGGGGGAAACACCGTGGGGCTCTTTACACCGAAGAAGCCGGCGCTGATTGGTGTCGACATCAGTTCGACCGCCGTCAAGCTGCTGCAGCTAAGTCAGGCGGGCGGCCGTTATCGCGTTGAGCATTACGCGGTCGAGCCGTTGCCGCCGAACGCCGTGGTCGAGAAGAACATCGTCGAGATCGAGGCGGTGGGCGACGCGATTCGTCGCGCGCTGGCCCGCTCGGGCTCCAAGCTCAAGCACGCCGCGGCCGCGGTGGCCGGGTCGGCGGTGATCACGCGCATCATCCCGATGACCGGCGACCTTTCCGACGACGACCTGGAAAGCCAGATCCAGGTCGAGGCGAACCAGTACATCCCGTATCCGATCGACGAGGTCAGCCTCGACTACGAGGTGCTCGGTCCGGTTCGCGACAACCCCGACATGAACAACGTGCTGCTGGCCGCCTCGCGCACCGAGAACGTCGACATGCGCGTGGCCGCGCTGGACCTCGGCGGGCTCACCGCCAGCGTGATCGACGTCGAGGCATTCGCGATGGAGAACGCCTTCGCGATGATCGCCGACCAGCTCAACGTCGGTCGCGACGCGCTGGTGGCGGTGGTCGACATCGGCGCCACCATGACCACGCTGTCGGTGCTGCGCAACCAGCGCACGATCTACTCGCGCGAGCAGGTCTTCGGCGGCAAGCAGCTGACCGACGAGATCATGCGCCGCTTCGGGCTCTCCTACGAGGAAGCCGGCCGCGCCAAGCGCAAGGGCGGCCTGCCCGAGTCCTACGAGACCGAGGCGCTGGAGCCGTTCAAGGAATCGCTCATTCAGCAGATCAGCCGCTTGCTGCAGTTCTTCTTCGCCGGCAGCGAGTACAGCAAGGTCGACCAGGTGGTGCTGGCCGGCGGTTGCGCCTCGATCGAGGGGCTTGGCCGGATGCTGGAGGAGCAGCTCGGCGTGCCTTGCGTCGTCGCCAACCCGTTGGCCCGCATGTCCCTGTCGCCGCGGGTGCAGGCACAGTCGCTGGCGCAGGACGCCCCCGCGTTGATGATCGCGGTCGGCCTCGCCCTGAGGAGCTTCGACTGATGGCACACGTCAACCTACTTCCGTGGCGCGCCGCACGGCGCAAGCAACGTGAGCGCGAGTTCTACATGCAGCTCGCCGCCGCCTTCGTGGCGGGGCTGGGCGTGCTGCTGCTGTGGGTGTTCTGGATGGACCAGCGCATCGACAACCAGAACGACCGCAACGCCTACCTGCAGACCGAGATCAAGCAGCTCGACGTGCGCATCGCCAAGATCAAGGACCTGGAAAAAGTGCGCGAGCACCTGCTGGCGCGCAAGCAGATCATCGAACAGCTGCAGGCCGACCGCTCGCAGATGGTGCACCTGTTCGACGAACTGGTGAAGACGATCCCCGCCAGCGCGCGGCTCAACGGCCTGAAGCAGAACGGCCAGTCGATGTCGCTCGATGGCGTGGCGCAATCCAACGCCAGCGTGGCTGAATACATGCGCAGCATCGAGAATTCGCCGTGGATGGGGCATGCCGACCTGCGCAAGACCGAGAACACCCATAACGGCAGCCGCATGCCGTACACCTTCGGTCTGAACGTGACGCTGAACAAGCCGAAGACCGACGAGACCGGCAAGGCCCCGGTATTGCCGGCTGCCGCCTCTCCTGCCGCGGCAGCCGCGCCGGTGACGACGCCCCTGGCGAAGCCCGCGACGGCCGCTCCGGGAGCCAAGCCGGTGAGTGCGCCGACCGCCACGGGAGGTGCCGGATCATGAGTTTCCTCCACGACATCCAGAACCTCGACCGCAACAACGTCGGTGGCTGGCCGCAGTCGGTCAAGATCTTCTTCACCGCGCTGCTGTTCGGTTTCGTGCTGCTGGTGGGCTGGTACTTCTTCGTCAGCGACCAGCAGGACAGCCTCAACACGCTGGCCGGCAAGGAAAACCAGCTCAAGCAGGAGTTCTCCACCAAGCAGGCCAAGTCGGTCAACCTGGAGGCGCTGCAGCAGCAGCTCGACGAGATGCAGGACATGCTGCGTCAGCTGCTGCGCCAGCTGCCCAGCAAGACCGAGATGCCCGAGCTGCTGATCGACATCTCGCAGACCGCGCAGGCCGCCGGCCTGGAGAGCGACCTGTTCCAGCCCGGCCCGGAGACGCCCAAGGATTTCTACGCGGAAAGACCGATCGCCCTGAAGTTCACCGGCACCTACCACCAGTTCGGCACCTTCATCAGCGGCGTGGCCTCGCTGCCGCGGGTGGTGATCCTGACCCTGCACGACGTCTCGCTGACGCCGAAGTCGGCGGACAAGGACGGTACCTCGAACGGCCAGCTGGTGCTGCAGGGCACGGTGAAGACCTACCGTTACCTGGATGACGAGGAAAGCGCCGCCGCGAACAAGGGCAAGCCGGCCGGGGGGGCGAAGTGATGAACATGTCTGCTGCAATCACGCCCAACCGCATCGCCCGGCTGCTGCTGATGCTCGGCGTCGTGCTGATGCTCGCCGGCTGCACCCGCGGCATGTCCGATCTGCGCACCTGGGTCGCCCAGGAAAAAGCCAAGAAGGGCGCGCCGATCCAGCCGCTGCCGGTGATCAAGACCTTCGAGACGTTCACCTACGCCGATCAGGACCGGCGTGATCCGTTCAGCCCGAGCACGGCCGAGCTGGACAACAGCGCCGCCACCAGCGGGCCGCGACCGGACGCCAACCGCGCCAAGGAGCCGCTGGAGCTGTTCGCGCTGGACAGCCTGAAGATGGTCGGCACGGTCGGCGCCGGCGCGAGCATGGAGGTGCTGGTCAAGGATCCGGGTGGCGTCATCCATCGCGTCCACGCCGGCGAGTACATGGGCCAGAACTACGGGCATATCACCGCGATCAGCGAGGACCACATCGAGCTGGTCGAGCTGGTATCCAACGGTAATGGTGGCTGGATGGAACGTCCCGCCAGCGTCGCGCTCGACGCGAAATAGGAAATACAGGGGCAGATGCAATGACCAACCAAATCCAATCCGTCCGGGGCCGTGTCATGCGCCATGCGAGCCGTTACTTGTTGATGGGCCTGCTGATCGTGGGCGCCACCTGGGCCGGTGTCGCGATGGCGGCCACCACCACGCTGAAGAACATCAGCTACGACGCACTGCCCGGCGGCAGCGTCGAGCTGCACATGGACTTCGGCGATGGCCCGGTGCCGCAGCCGAAGATCTTCACCACCGGCAACCCGCCGCGCATCGCGATCGACTTCGCCGACACCGATAATGCGGCCCCGCGCCATCTGGACATCGGCAAGGGCTCGACCTCCGGCGTGTCCGCGGTGGCGGCCGGCGGCCGCACCCGCGTGGTGGTCGAGCTGATGCGCGAGTCGAGCTATCGCTCGCGCGTCGAGGGCAACTCCCTGGTGCTGACCGTCAACAACGGCGGCTCCGACCAGTCGGTGACCACCGCCGCGAGCATCGACCCGACCAAGGCGCTGCCGTCGTCGTCGGCCGGCCCGACCATCTCCAACATCGACTTCCGCCGTGGCCCCAACGGCGAAGGCCGCGTGCTGGTCAACTTCAGCGGCAGCGGCGCGAATGCCGAGATGAGCCGCAAGGGCGACAAGGTGCTGGTCAGCATCGACCACGCCAACCTGCCGGCCAACCTCGCCCAGCGGCTGGACACGCTGGACTTCGCCACGCCGGTGCAGTCCATCGTCACCCGCGCCGGCGTGGGTGGCGGCGCGCGCATGGAAATCGCGATCAAGGGCAACGTCGACACCTCGGCCTACCAGACCGCCGACCAGTACGTGGTCGAGGTGGCGCCGAAGAAGGCCGACACCGCCAAGGATGCCAAGCTGGCCCGGCTGGGCCAGGAGCCGAGCTACAACGGCAAGCGCGTCACTTTCAACTTCCAGGACATCCCGGTGCGCTCGGCGCTGCAGCTGATCGCCGACATCTCCGGCCTCAACCTGGTCGCCTCCGACAGCGTCGGCGGCAGCGTCACCCTGCGTCTGGTCAACGTGCCGTGGGATCAGGCGCTGGACGTGATCCTGCGCGCCAAGAGCCTGGACAAGCGCCGCAACGGCAACGTGGTGTGGGTGGCGCCGCAGGCCGAGCTGGCCAAGTACGAACAGGATCTGGCCGACGCCAAGCTCAAGGCGCAGGACACCGCCGAGCTGGTCACCGACTACGTGCCGATCAGCTACGGCAAGGCAGCGGACATCGCCAAGCTGCTGACCAGCGGCAGCATGCAGGGCGGCGGCGGTGCCGGCGGCGGCGCCGGTCAGCAGCGCGGCTTCCTGTCGCCGCGTGGCAGCGTCTCGTTCGACGAGCGCACCAACACGCTGCTGCTCAACGACACGCCGGAGAAGATCCGCCAGCTGCGTGACCTGATCGCGGTGCTGGACAAGCCGGTGCAGCAGGTGCTGATCGAGTCGCGCATCGTGGTCGCCAGCGACGACTTCACCCGCGAGCTGGGTGCCAAGTTCGGCGTCAACGGCCGCATCAACAACACCGAGTTCGGCAACGCCGCTGCGGCCACGCCGGCGCTCACCGCCGGCATCGGCGGCGGCAACGTGACCTCGGGCGGCCTCAACGTGAACCTGCCGGCCAGCCCGGCGGCCGGTACCTTCGGCCTGGCCATCCTCGGCGCCAACTACGCGATCGACCTGGAGCTCTCCGCGGCGCAGACCGAGGGTCGCGGCGAGGTGATCTCCAGCCCGCGCGTGATTACCGCCAACCAGCAGGAAGCGGTGATCCGCCAGGGCCAGGAAATCGGCTACGTCACGTTCCAGAACAGCGCCGGCAGCGGCGCCGGCAGCGGCACCGCCACGGTGCAGTTCAAGGACGCCGTGCTGGAGCTGAAGGTGACCCCGACGATTACCGCCGATGGCCGCGTGTACCTGATGATCAACGTCAAGAAGGACGCGCTGGCCGGCTACGTGGATGCGCCGGGAAGCGGCAAGATCCCGACCATCGACACCCGCGAGATCAACACCTCGGTGCTGGTCGACAACGGGCAGACCGTGGTGCTGGGCGGCATCTACGAGATCAACAAGTCCAACACCATGACCAAGGTGCCCGGCCTGGGCGATATCCCCGGCGTTGGCGTGCTGTTCCGCAAGACCTCGCGGACCAACACCAAGGCCGAGCTGCTGATCTTCGTGACGCCGCGCATCCTCAGCGACACGTTGCAGTAGGCAGCGCAAACCTGCAGTAAGAGAGGCGGCTTCGGCCGCCTCTTTTTTTATGGGCGCCGGGAGGTCGCCGGCCGCCGGTTAAACTTCCCGGACCGCCAGTGGTCTGTAGCACGCCGTCCGGCCCGGTTGCACCAGGGTCGCGCCGTTGTCACGTCAAGAACGGAACCCGCTCATGGATACGCCCGAAATTTCAATGCCGGATCGCCTGCAACGGTCGTTCGCGCAACTGCGCGGCGAGCTGCAGCAGTGCATCATCGGCCAGCCGCACCTGATCGACTGCCTGCTGGTGGCCCTGCTCGCCGACGGCCATCTGCTGGTCGAGGGCGCGCCCGGCCTGGCCAAGACCACCGCAGTGAAGGCGTTGGCGGCGCGCATCGAGGCGGATTTCCACCGCGTGCAGTTCACCCCCGACCTGCTGCCCGCCGACCTCACCGGTACCGACGTGTTCCGCCCGCAGTCGGGCAACTTCGAGTTCGAGCGCGGCCCGCTGTTCCACAACATCGTCCTCGCCGACGAGATCAACCGCGCGCCGGCCAAGGTGCAGTCGGCCTTGCTGGAAGCGATGGCCGAACAGCAGATCACCGTCGGCCGCCGCACCTGGCAGCTGCCCGAATTGTTCATGGTGATGGCGACGCAGAACCCGATCGAGCAGGAAGGCACGTTCACCCTGCCGGAAGCCCAGCTCGACCGTTTCCTGATGCACGTGACGATCGGCTACCCGGACGCCGCCGCCGAGCTGGCCATCCTCAGGCTGGCGCGCGAACAGGCCGGCCGCCGCGCGCATCCGTCCGCGTCGTCGCCGGCCCTGCTCAGCCAGGCCGACGTGTTCGCCGCGCGCGACGCGGCGATGGCGGTGCACATGGCGCCGGCGCTGGAGGAATACCTGGCCCAACTGGTGCTGGCCACCCGCGACGCCGGCCGCTACGGACCGGAGCTGAAGCGCTGGATCGCCTGGGGCGGCAGCCCGCGCGCCACCATCGCGCTGGACCGCTGCTCGCGCGCGCAGGCATGGCTGGCCGGTCGCGATTACGTGTTGCCCGAAGATGTGCACGCGATCGCCCACGAGGTGCTGCGCCATCGCGTGCTGCTCAGTTACGAGGCGGAGGCCGAAGGCGTGCGGCCGGACCAGGTGATCGACCGCCTGCTGGATCTCGTGCCGCTGCCGTGAACGCCGTCGCGCCACACCGCGGGGACGGCGACGGCCGCAGCCGGGTCGCGCTGGCCGAACTGATCGCGCTGCGCGCGCGGGTCGGCCGCGTACGCATGGCGCCGCTGCTCAGCCGTGCCGCACGCAGCGGCCAGCAGTCCAGCCGCCTGTACGGCCGCGGCATGGACTACGCCGAGTCGCGCGTCTACCAGGCCGGCGACGACGTGCGCCGGCTCGACTGGCGGCTCACCGCGCGCAGCGGCAAGCTGCACACCAAGCTGTTCCAGGAGGATCGCGAAGGCTGCCTGCTGATCCTGCTCGACACCCATGCCAGCATGCGTTTCGGCACCCGCGTGCGCTTCAAGTCGGTGCAGGCGGCACGCGCTGCCGCTGCCGCCGCGTGGTACGCGGTGCGCGCTGGCGAGCGGGTCGGGGTGATGGCGTTCGGCCACGCCGACCAGTTGCTGCGGCCGCAGGCCGGGCCGCGCGGCGCGCTGGCGGTATGCGGCGCGCTGGCCGAGTGGGATGCGCAGCCGGTATCCGCTCGGGTCGAACCGCTGTCCGACGCGCTGGCCCGCGCCGGCCGCGTGCTGCACGGCGCCAGCCGCGTGCTGCTGGTCAGCGACGGCTTCAGCTGCGACGCCGCGGCGCGGCAGCGCCTGCTCGATCTGGGCCGGCATGCGGGGATCAGCGTGCTGGCGGTGGCCGATGCGCTGGAACGGGCGCTGCCACCGCCGGGGCGCTATCCGCTGGAGCATGCCGGCGAGCGTTTCGAGGTGCTGTTGCAGTCCGAGCGCCAGCGCGGCGATTTCCAGCGCGCGCTGGGTGCCGGTGCGGCCCGGCTGGTCGAGCTGGCGCAATCGCTGGGCTTGCGCTGCAGCAGCATCGACACCGCCGCCGATGCCTTCGAGGCGGTCAGCGGCCTGCTTGGCGTGCGGAAGGCCGCGCGATGATGCTGCAGCCCGCGCCACTGTCCGGCCCGCAACTGCGCGACATCCACCTGCCGCCCGAGCCTTCCTGGTGGCCGCCGGCGCCGGGCTGGTGGGCGCTGCTGGTGCTGCTGCTGGTGCTTTCAGTGCTCGCCATCGGCTGGTGGCGGCGCCGGCGCCGGGCCTTGCGCCAGCGCCGGGAAGTGCTGGGAGAACTGGAGTGGATCGCGCAGCGGCATCGACGCGATGGCGACGCGGCCGCGCTGGCCGGCGCGCTGCACCAGCTGCTGCGCCGGGTGGCGCGCCAGCACGATGCACGGGCCGCGCAGCAACGCGGCGACGCCTGGCGGCAGACGCTGGCGCGGGTGCCGGTCGATGCCGCCACACTGCAGCAGTTGCTGGCGCTGGAGCAGCAGCTCTATCGACCGCCGGCAGTGTTCGACCACGCCGTCAGCGTGGCGGCCGTGCGGACCTGGTTGCAGCTGGCGTTGAAGCCGGAGCGCTGGAAGCCGGCGACGGAGCATGCCGATGCCTGAATTCGCGTGGCCATGGGTGGTCGTGCTGCTGCCGCTGCCGTGGCTGCTGCGGCGCTGGCTGCGTCCGGCCGCGCCGGGCCAGGCACTGCACCTGCCGCAGCCGGGCGTGCGGCTGGCCGCGGTGGCCGACAACCGCGCGCGCGGCGCCGCGCCGTGGCTGCTGGCGCTGGCCTGGCTGTGCCTGCTCGCCGCGGCGGCGCGGCCGCAATGGGTGGGGCCGGCGCAGGCCCAGCAGCGCAGCGGCCGTGCGCTGATGCTGGCGGTGGACCTGTCCGGCAGCATGCGCACCGGCGACATGCAGTTGGCCGGCCAGCCAGTGAGCCGCTTCGGTGCGGTGGAGGCGATCGCCGGCGATTTCATCAGCCGCCGCAGCGGCGACGAGATGGGGCTGATCCTGTTCGGCAGCCAGGCCTTCCTGGTGACGCCGCTGACCTACGACCTGTCCGCCGTGCGTGCGCAGCTGCAGGGCGCGGCGGTGGGGCTGGCCGGCACCGAGACGGCGATCGGCGACGCCATCGCGGTGGCGGTGAAGCGGCTGGCGGCGCTGCCCGAGCAGGCGCGCGTGCTGGTGCTGCTCACCGATGGCGTCAACAACGCCGGCAGCATCGCGCCGCGCGATGCCGCGCGCGCGGCGAAGGCGGCCGGCGTGCGCATCTACACCATCGGCATCGGTGCCACCCGCATGCGCATACCCGGGTTCTTCGGCAGCCAGCTGGTCAACCCCTCGGCCGATCTGGATGCGGACATGCTCACCGACATCGCCAACGAGACCGGCGGACGCTTCTTCCGCGCCACCGACAGCGGCGAGCTGGCCGAGGCCTACCGCGCGATCGACGCGCTGGAACCGATGCCGCAGCACGGCCCCAGCCTGCGCCCGCGGCACGAACTGTTCCGCTGGCCGCTGCTGGCCGCGATCGCATTGCTGGGGCTGGTGATCGTGCCGCGCCGCTTCGCGCGCACGCGAGGGCTGCCTCTGTGAGCGCGCTGCTGCAGCAGTTCCATTTCCTGCGGCCGTGGTGGCTGGTCGCGCTGCTGGCGTTGCCGTTGCTCGGCTGGTTCGGCGTGCGCCGCAACGTGGCGCAGGCGGAGCTGTCGCGGCTGGTCGACGCCGAGCTGCTGCCGCACCTGCTGCACGGGCGCGCCGGCAACCGCCGCCTGCCGCTGTGGTTGTTCGCGCTGGGCTGGACGCTGTGCACGCTGGCGCTGGCCGGGCCGACCTGGAGCCGCGTGGAGCAGCCGCTGTACGCCAGCCGCGCCGTGCAGGTGGTGGCGATCTCGCTGTCGCAGCGCATGCTGGCGCGCGACGTGGCGCCGAGCCGGCTCGATCGCGTGCGCTACAAGGCGCGCGACCTGCTGCACGCCAACCGGGACGGCCTCAACGCGCTGGTCGGCTACGCCGGCGAGGCGTTCGTGGTGGCGCCGCTGACCTCCGACGCGCACAGCCTCGACGATCTGCTCGAGGCGCTGGCGCCCGACACCATGCCGGTGGATGGTGACAACGCCGCGGCGGCGATCGAGCGCGGCGTGGCGCTGATCCAGGGCGCCAAGGCCGGCGGCGGTTCGCTGGTGCTGATCACCGACCGGGCCGATGCCGCGGCGGTGGCCGCCGCGCGCAAGGCGAACGATGCCGGAGTGCACGTCTCGGTGCTTGGCGTGGGCACGCCGCAGGGCGGGCCGGTGCCGTTGCCCGATGGCGGCTTCCTGCGCGATGCGCAAGGCGGCATGTTGCTGGCCCGCCGCGACGATGCCGCGCTGGCGGCGCTGGCCGCGGCCGGCGGTGGTCGTTACGTGGCGATGAGCGCGGACCAGCGCGACGTCGACGCGCTGCATGCGCAACTGCGCCCCGCGAAAGCGACCCTGGCGGATGGGCAGGTCGGCGACCAGTGGCAGGACCGCGGCGCCTGGCTGCTGTTGCCGCTGCTGCCGCTGGCGGCGCTGGCGTTCCGTCGTGGCTGGCTGTTGCTGCTGGCGCTGGCCGTGTTGCCGCTGTGGCCGGGCACGGCCGCGGCGACCAGCTGGCGCGACCTGTGGCAGCGCCCCGACCAGCAGGCCGCGCAGGCCTTGCGTGCGGGCGATGCGAAGCGCGCCCAACAACTCGCGCGCGATCCAGCCTGGCGCGGCGTGGCGGCGTATCGCGCCGGCGACTACGCCGCCGCGGCGCAGGCGCTGCCGCAGGCGCCCGGCAGCGATGCGGCGTACAACCTCGGCAACACGCTGGCGAAGCAGGGCGAGTACCGCAAGGCGCTGGCGGCCTACGACCATGCGTTGCAGCTCGACCCGGCCAATGCCGACGCGAAGGCGAACCGCCAGGCGGTCGAGGACTGGCTGCGCCAGCAGCAACAACCGTCGGACCAGAAGGAACACGAAGGCCACGGCGGCAAGCAGAATCAGTCGTCGCAGGGCGAGCAGGGCAAGAGTGGCCAGCAGCAGGGCAAGGATTCGTCGTCCGCGCAGGACGATGCCGAGCCGTCCGCCCAGTCGGGTCAGGACGGCAAGTCGCCGCAGCAGGACGCTTCCGGCAAGGACGCGTCGCCGCAGCGCAACTCCCAGCAGGGCCAGTCCGAGCCGGCCGGCGCCGATCAGTCCAGGGCGCAGACCGCGCAGCAGCAGGCCGAGCAGAAGGCGCAAGCGGAACAGGCGCAGCAGGCCTTGAAGCAGCAGATGGACGCCGAGCTGGCGAAGCCGGGCGGTGACCAGGCCGGGCACCAACTGGGCGCGCTGGCCAAGGACGACCCGCAGGCGAAACTGCCGGCCGACCTGCGCCACGCCCTGCAACGCGTGCCGGACGATCCCGGCGCGCTGCTGCGGCGCAAGTTCGAACTGGAGTACCAGCAGCGCCACGGCGGCGCGCCGAGCGAGGAGCCACAGCCGTGAAGTTCCGACCTGTCGTGCATGGGTGGCTGCTGATGCTGGCGCTGGTGCCGGCGCTGGCCGGCGCCGCCGAGGTGACTGCCACGCTGGACCGCGACCACGTGCAACTGGGCGAGACGGTGACGCTCAACGTGCGCGTGGCGGGCGACACCGGCGCCAGCGCGCCCGACCTGCGCGCGCTGAACCAGGATTTCCAGCTGCTCGGCACCTCGCAGAACAGCAGCCTCAGCGTGGTCAACGGTCGGGCCAGTTCCGAACTGACCTTCGGCGTGGCGCTGCGCCCGCGCCACGTCGGCGTGCTGCAGATTCCCGCGCTCAGCGTGGCCGGCAGCCGCACGGCGCCGCTGCAGCTCACCGTGAGCGCACCGGACCCGGCCGCGGCGGCCGCCGGCCAGCGCGACGTCTTCATGGAATCGCAGGTCGAGCCGGCGCACGGCTACGTCGGCCAGCAGCTGACCTACGTGGTGCGCCTGTACTACGCCAACCGCATCGGCGGCGATGCGCCGCCGCCGCCGCAGGTCGACGGCGTGGAAGTCAGCGCGCTTGGCAAGGGCCTGAACTACGACGCCGAGCGCGGCGGGCGCACCTACCACGTGCTCGAACAGCGCTACGCGCTGATCCCGCAGCACGCCGGCAAGGTCGAGATCCCGCCGGTGGATTTCCAGGGCGAGGCGGCCGACCCGCGCGACCCCAACAGCTTCTTCGGCGCCACCGTGCCGGTCAGCGCCAGCGCCCCCGCGCAGACCATCGAGGTGCAACCGGCGCCGGCCGACTGGGGCGCCAGCGCGTGGCTGCCCGCGCGCCAGCTGAGCCTGAGCCTGGACGGCTGGCCCACCGCGCAGGATGCGCCGGCGCGGGTCGGCCAGCCGCTCAACCTCACCATGAACCTTGAGGCCACCGGCCTCTCGTACGAGGCGCTGCCGGCGCTGAGCCTGCCGCCGCTGGACGGCGCCACGGTGTACCCGGACAAGCCGGTCACCGGCAACCGCCAGGACGGTCAGTGGATCATCGGCCGGCGCCAGCAGGCGTTCGCCATCGTGCCCGAGCGCGCCGGCACGCTGACCCTTCCCGCCACCACGCTGAAGTGGTGGAACGTGCTGACCGACCGCATGGAAGTGGCGCAGATTCCCGCGCACAGCATCAAAGTGCTGCCGGCGCTCGGCACGGCAACCACGCCGCCACCCGCCCCGGCGGCGCAGGTCCAGGACGCAGCGGCCGCACCGGCTGGCACCGCGGCCGCGCCAGCTGGCACGCCGTGGCGCTGGATCGCGCTGGCCAGCCTCGGTCTGTGGCTGCTCAGCGTGCTGGCGTGGTGGTGGCAGCGCCGCCGTCGCACATCGCCGATGACACCGCCCGCGGCCGCGCCACGCACCTCGGCGCGCAACAGCCAGCTGGCCTTTCTCGCCGCGGCGCGCGGCAGCGATCCGGCCGCGCAGGTGCGCAGCCTGCTGGCCTGGGCGCGCGCGGAGCGGCCGGCGATCCAGCATCTGGGCGAACTGGCCGCGGCGCTGGAGGACGCTTCGCAGCGCGCGGCGATCGAAACCCTGCAGCAACGCCACTATGCGGCCGCGCCGTCACCCGAGGCCGGCGCGAACCTGGCCGCAGCGTTCAAGCGCGGCTTCGCCTGGCGAGCCCCGGAGGCGACCGACGAAAACACCGGCTTGCCGCCGCTGTATCCGTTCAAGCTGCATTGAGCGCGTGCTGGAACACCGCGCGCATGGCGTCGCTGAAACAGCACAGCGTCACCGCGAGGTCGTCGTCGTCGGCGGCGGCCAGCGCGTCGCGCAAGGTGGCCACCGCCACCGCGGCGGCCTGCGCGGCGGGATAGCCGTAGACGCCGCAGCTGATCGCCGGAAACGCGATCGTGCGCAGCTTCCGTTCGCGCAGCAGGCGCAGCGCATTGCGATGGCAGCGTGCCAGCAGTTCGGCTTCGCCCTCGTCGCCGCCGTGCCAGACCGGTCCCACCGTGTGGATCACCCAGCGCGCAGGCAGCGCGAAACCGGGCGTGATGCGTGCCTCGCCGGTGGGGCAGCGCACGCCGGGAGCGGCTTCGGGCAGCGCACGGCAGGCCTCGAGCAGTGCCGGCCCGGCGGCGCGGTGGATGGCGCCGTCCACCCCGCCGCCGCCGAGCAGGCCAGGGTTGGCTGCGTTGACGATGGCGTCCCGCGTCAGGCGGGTGATGTCGGCATGGATCACGTCGATGGGCATGGATCGGCGGCTTACCTTATGCTTCGGGCAGGCATTGGCGCAGCGGGGCGGCGGCGGACCATGGCGAAAACGGAAGACATTTCCTTCGGCTACCTGCTCAGCGACGTGACCTTGCTGTTCCGCAAGCACTTCGACCGGCGCGCGGTGAAATTCGGCCTGACCCGCGCGCAGTGGCGCGCGACCAAGGTGTTGTACCACCGCGAGGGCCTGCGGCAAACCGAGCTGGCCGAGTTCCTGGAGATGGAGCCGATCGCGGTCGGCCGGGTAATCGACCGGCTGCAGGCGGCCGGCTTCGTCGAGCGCCGGCCGGATCCGAAGGACCGCCGCGCCTGGCGGCTGTACGTCACTGCGCAGGCGCAGGGCGTGGTGGGCGACATGGAGCTGATTGCGCGCGAGCTGCGCAAGGACGCCACCCGCGGCATCGAGCCCGAGGAGCTGCAGCAGGCGCTGGCGGTGATCGGCCGGATCAAGGACAACCTGCTGGCGCTGGAGCAGGCCGAGCCCGCCGCGCCGTGAGCCGTGCCTGCGGTGGCGGCCAGTGCCATTGGTCGCGGTTCCGCGGGGTCCGATCCGCGGCATAGTGGGGCTTGGCGCGGCGCAGGACGGGTCAACCCGACGCCGGTGCATGCGTTGTCACGGGTTTGGCGTCTGGTCGTCAGCCCGGCGGCTCCCCGGCCGCACCGAATCCGCATCGCCACCGCGCGTGGCGCGAAGATCGAGAAGCCCCGCGCATGTCCCGGAAAAAAATCGTCCTCGTCGTGCTTGCCTTGCTGGCGGTCGCGCTGGCCATGCGCTTCTGGCGCAGTGGTGGCGGCCACGGCGAGCAGGCCGCCCGCGCGCCGGCGGCGGTGCCGGTCGAGGTGGCCAGCGCCGCCCGCGGCAATGTCGAGCTGTCGTTGAAGCTGATCGGCCGGGTCGAGGCGTGGTCGACGGTGAGCCTGCGCGCGAGGGTGTCCGGCCAGCTGCAGTCGCTGTCGTTCACGCCCGGCGCGCTGGTGCGCCAGGGCAGCGTGCTGGCGCAGCTCGACCCGCGCCTGCTGCAGGCGCAGCTGGACCAGGCGCGCGGCAACGTGGCGCGCGACCAGGCGCTGCTGCAGAAGGCGCAGGCCGACCAGCGACGTTATGCCGACATGCTCGCCAGGGGCTTCGTCTCGAAGGCGGACTACGACCTGTACCAGGCCAACCTGGCGGTGGCCCGCGCCACCTTGCAGAGCGACCGCGCCGCGCAGGAGCTGGCGCAGACCCAGCTCGACTACGCCAGCATCCGCGCCCCGTTCGACGGCATTGCCGGTGCGCCGCTGGTGTGGCCGGGCGCGCAGATCAGCGCCGACAGCACCGACCTCGTGGTGCTCAACCAGGTCGAGCCGGTGCGCGTGGCGTTCAACATTCCCGAGGACAGTCTGCCGGCCGTGCGCGATGCGCAAAAGCATGGCGCGCTCGCCGTGCAGGTGGTTGTCGCCGGCGACCAGGCGGCGCCGCTGGCCGGCACGCTGGAATTCATCGACAACGCAGTCGACGCCAGCACCGGCACCATCGTGCTGAAGGCGCGCTTCGACAACGCCGAGCACCGGCTCACCCCGGGCCAGTTCGTGCAGGTGACGCTGCCCACCACGCGCCTGACCGACGTGGTCAGCGTGCCGGTGCAGGCGCTGCAGAGTTCCAGCGGCGGCAGTTTCGTGTTCGTGCTGGGCGCCGACGGCAAGGTGCGCCAGCGCTACGTCACGCCCGGTCCGACCAGCGCCGGGCACACGGTGATCGACAAGGGCCTCAAGGCCGGCGAGCAGGTGGTCACCGAGGGCCAGATGCTGCTGGTCGACGGCAGCACGGTCACGGTCAGGCGCTGACCGCATGAACATCCCCGCGCTCTGCATCCGCCGCCCGGTGATGACCACGCTGCTGATGACGGCGCTGCTGGTGTTCGGCCTGGCCGCCTATCCGCAGCTGCCGGTGAACGAGCTGCCGAACGTCGATTTCCCCACCATCAGCATCAGTGCCAGCCTGCCCGGCGCCTCGCCGGAGACGATGGCCTCGGCGGTGGCCACGCCACTGGAGGGGCGACTGTCGACCATCGCCGGGATCAGCTCGATGAGCTCGACCAGCGCGCTGGGCTCGACCTCGATCACGCTGAGCTTCGAGCTGGACCGCAACATCGACGCGGCCGCGCAGGACGTGCAGGCGGCGATCTCCTCGGCACTGCGCCAGTTGCCGCGGGAGATGAGCACGCCGCCCACCTTCCGCAAGGTGAATCCGGCCGACGCGGCGATCCTGTACCTGGCGATGAGTTCCTCCACGCTGCCGCTGACCCAGGTGGACGAGTACGCCGAGACCGAGCTGGCGCAGCAGCTGTCGATGATCGATGGCGTGGCGCAGGTGAACGTGTACGGCTCGCAGAAGTACGCGGTACGCATCAGCGTGGATCCGGACCGGCTGGCTGCCGCCGGCATCGGCATCGACCAGGTGCAGAACGCGATCGCCGACGCCAACGTCAACCAGTCCACCGGCTCGCTGTACGGCAGGCGCCAGCAGTTGCCGATCCGCAGCGACGGCCAGCTGCTGCGTGCGGCGGCCTACAACGACGTGGTGGTGGCGTACCGCAATGGCGCGCCGGTGCACGTGGGCGACATCGGCCGCGCGCACGACAGCGTGCAGAACGACCAGCGCAGCAGCTCGTACAACGGCAAGCAGGCGATCGTGCTGGCGATCCAGCGCCAGCCTGGCGCGAACACGGTGGCCACGGTGGATCGGATCAAGGCGGTGCTGCCAGCCTTCCGCGCGGGGCTGCCGCCGTCGATCACGCTGGACACGCTGTACGACCGCTCGCAGTCGATCCGCGAGTCGGTGGACGACGTGCAGTTCACCCTGCTGCTGGCCGGCGCGCTGGTGGTGTTCGTGATCTACCTGTTCCTCGGCAACCTGTCCGCCACGCTGATCCCGGCGGTGGCGCTGCCGATCTCGGTGCTGGGCACGTTCGGCGTGATGTACGCGCTGGGCTACAGCCTGGACAACCTCTCGCTGCTGGCGCTGACCCTGGCGGTCGGCTTCGTGGTGGACGACGCGATCGTGATGCTGGAGAACATCGTGCGCCACATGGAGGCGGGCGTGCCGCCGTACGAGGCCTCGCTCAAGGGCGCCGGCGAGGTGGGCTTCACCATCTTCTCGATGACGCTGTCGCTGATCGCGGTGTTCATCCCGGTGATGTTCATGGGCGGCATCGTGGGCCGGCTGTTCCACGAATTCGCGGTGGTGATCAGCGTGGCGATCCTGATCTCCGGCATCGTCGCCATCACGCTGACGCCGATGCTGTGCAGCCGCTTCGTCAAGGCGCACGACCATGACCGGAAAAACTGGCTGGTCGCCGGCTTCGACCGCGGCTTCGGCGCAGTGCAGCGCGGCTACGCGGGCAGCCTGCGCTGGTGCATGGAGCGTCCGCGGCTGGTGCTGGCGGCTTTCGGCGCGAGCCTGCTGGCCACCGCGCTGCTGTTCTACGTGGCGCCGAAGGATTTCATCCCGGCCGGCGACAGCGGCCAGCTGCGGATCAACACGGAAGGACCGGAGGACGTGTCGTTCGACGGCATGCTGGCGCGCCAGCAGCAGCTGGTCGAGATCGTGGCGAGTGACCCGAACATTGCCGGCTACATGTCCACGGTGGGCGCCGGCGGCCCGCGCAGCACGATCAACAACGGCTCGATCCTGCTCCTGCTGAAGCCGGCGCACGAGCGCAAGCTCGGTCCGGACGGGATCATCCAGGAGCTGCGGCCGAAGCTGGCGACGGTGGCGGGTATCCGCAGCTACATCCAGAACGCGCCGGCGATCCAGATCGGCGGGCGGCAGTCCAAGGCGCAGTACCAGTACACGCTGCAATCGGTGAACCTCGACCAGCTGTACGAGTGGAGCGGCAAGGTGACCCGCGCGTTCGCCGCGCTGCCGGGCTTCGAGGACGTCACCAACGACCTCGACCTCAACAGCCCGTCGATCATGGTCAAGGTGGACCGCGCCAAGCTCGCCCCGCTGGGGCTGACCATGGCGCAGGTGCAGACCGCGCTCGGCATCGGCTTCGGCCAGAACCAGGTTTCCACCATCTACGGCGCGGCCACCCAGTACTGGGTGATCCTGCAGGTCGAGCGCAAGCTGCAGGACGACCCGGCGGTGCTGTCGCGGCTGTACGTCACCTCGAACAGCGGCAGCCTGGTGCCGCTCAGCGCGGTGGCCAGCTTCAGCCGCGAGCCGCAGGCGCTGACGGTGAACCATCAGGGCCAGCTGCCGGCGGTGACGGTGTCGTTCAACCTGGCGCCCGGCGTGTCGCTCAGCGACGCGGTGGCCAGCATCGATGGCGCGATGGGCAAGCTGGGGCTGCCGGCCACCATCAGCGGCAGCGTGCAGGGCACCGCGCAGGCGTTCCAGCAATCCCTGCAGGGCATGGGCTTGCTGTTGCTGCTGGCGGTGTTCGTGATCTACCTGGTGCTGGGCATTTTGTACGAGAGCTTCATCCACCCGCTGACCATCCTGTCCGGCCTGCCGGCGGCGGCGGTCGGCGCGCTGCTGACCCTGGTGATCTTCCACGCCGCGCTGGACCTGTTCGCCTTCGTCGGCAGCGTGATGCTGATCGGCATCGTCAAGAAGAACGCGATCATGCTGATCGACTTCGCGCTGGAGCGGCAGCGCGAGGAAGGCATGGCACCGGCGCAGGCGATCGCCGATGCCTGTCGCGTACGCTTCCGCCCGATCATGATGACCACCATGGCGGCGATGGCCGGCACCTTGCCGATCGCGCTGGGCCTTGGCGCCGGCGCCGAGGTGCGCCGTTCGCTCGGCCTGGCGGTGGTCGGCGGCCTGGTGTTCTCGCAGGTGCTCACGCTGTACCTGACGCCGGTGATCTATCTGTGGATGGACCAGCTGCAGCGGCGCTTCCGGCGCACGGGCAAGGTGCTGCCGGCACGCTAGCTTGCGGCGCCCGGCCGCGCGCGACTAGGCTGACGGCTCCGTCAACGCGGGAACGGACATGCGCCACCCGAGCCTGATCGCCAGCGTATTCGCCGTTGCCGGCGTGGCCGCCTGCGTCCATGCCGGCACGCCGGCGCCGATGGACGCCGCCGCACTGCAGGCCTGGGCCAGCCAGCCGTGGGACAAGGCGGCGCTGATGCATACCACGGTGGAGATCGGCCGCTACCGCGGCGTGCCGGTGGTAGCCGAGCACCCGTGCTCGGACGTGTGCCCGCAGTACACCGTGCGCATCATCCACTTCCGGCTGCCGCCGGGCGCCTCCTGCGCCGACGCGGGCGGCGTCGAAAAGGAAGTGCTGGTGCCGGTCGCGATCACCGTGATGTCGAAGACGTTCTGCGTGCCCGAGCCGCTGGTGGCCTCGGGGGCGTATTACGCGAAGTAGCGTCGCCTTGCCCCTCCCCCTGCGGAGCAGGGGGAGGCTGGCGACCGGAGGGAATCCTTCAGGTGGGGGGCGCCCTTGATCTTGCGGCTGAGAGCGACCCCACCCCAGCCCTCCCCTGCAAGCAGGGGAGGGCGCAAGTTCCGACTTACTCGCCGGCGCCGTCCTTGGCGAACGCGCCGGGGGCGGAACCGAAGTCGCCCTTGGCCTGGGCGGCCAGGTACGAGAACGCGGCGTACACCGCCACGTTCTGCGCCAGTTCCTTCGGATCGATCTTGTCCAGCGTGTCGTTCGGCGTGTGGTGCCAGTCGAAGTAGCGGGTGCCGTCCTGGGTCAGCGACAGTGCGGCCATGCCCTTGGCGTGCATCTGCGACAGGTCCGAACCGCCGCCGCCGGGGCGCGTGGCGTCGTAGGCCACGCCGACCGGCTCCAGCACCCTGGCGATCTGCGCGATCGCGTCGCGCGCCTCGGGTTTCACGCTGGCGCTCATGCGCCAGATCGGACCGGCGCCGAAGTCCGACTCGGTGCCGAGCTGGAACTTCGCCACGTCCCTGGCGTGCTTCTCGGCATAGGCGCGGCCGCCCCACAGGCCCATCTCCTCGTTGGCGAAAGCGATCACCCGGATGGTGCGGTCGGGGCGTTGCGGCAGCTCGCGGATCAGCTTGCCGGCGGCCATCGCGATCGCCACGCCGGCGGCGTCGTCGATTGCGCCGGTGCCGAGGTCCCACGAATCGAGGTGGCCGCCGATCGCCACCACCTGGTCGGGATGCTTGCGTCCGGTGATCTCGCCGATCACGTTGGCGCCGGTGTATTCGCCGACCACGCCGCAGTCGAGGTCGAGCTTCAGCGTGACCGGCTTGCCGTAGGCGAGCACGCGGGTGAGCTGGTCGGCGTCGGGGTTGGAAAGCGCGGCGGCGGGGATCGCCTTGGCCGGGTCGCGGAAGCCGGTGACGCCGGTGTGTGGCGCGCGCTCGTGCGCGTCGGTGCCGGCCGAGCGCAGCAGGTAGGCGGCGGCGCCCTTTTCCGCGGCGAGCACCGGACCTTCCACGCGCACCGCCGAACCCATGCCGTAGCCGTGGCCGTCTTTCGCGCGCTCCATGTGATAGTCGACGTAGACGATCTTGCCCTTGACGCTGGCCGCATCGGCCGCCTTCAGCGCGTCGAGGCTGTCGAACCTCACCACCTCGGCGCTCAGTCCGCCCTTCGGCGTGGCGGGCGAATAGCCCAGCGCGGTCAGCGCCAGCGGCTGCGGGAACGGCGCCACGATGGCGGCGTGCTCGCTGCGGCGCACCCACAGTGGATAGGTGACCGGCTCGGTGTACACCTTGTCGTAGCCCAGCTCCTTGAACTTGGCCACCGCCCAGTCGACCGCGCGGCGGTCGGCCTCGCTGCCGGCCAGGCGCGCGCCGACCTCGGTGGTCAGCGACGCAGTGACCTGGTACGCGGTGTCGTCGTGCAGCGCCTGGTCGCGCAGCTGTTCGGCCGTCTTTACGGCTGCGGCGGGAATCGTGGTGGTGGCGGCGCTGGCGATGCCGCTGGCGAGCAGGCCGGCGGCAAGCAGGGTGAGGGGTAGACGGCGCATCGGGAAACTCCGCGTGGGGGAATCCCGATTATGGCGTGCTTGCCGGTGGCCGCTTAGGCCAGAAGTCACGGATGGCCGCATGCCGCTTCGCGGGGCGGACGGCGTCCGCCGCTCTCGCCTGGTCGTGCCGCAAAGAGCCTGCGGGCCGTGCCCGCCCTACGAAGCCGTGTCGTTATGACTTGTTCTTCAGCAGGTCGCGGATTTCGGTGAGCAACACCACGTCGGCCGGTGGCGCCGCAGGCGCCTCTTCCTGCCTGCGGCTGAGCTTGTTGATCGCCTTGACCACCATGAAGATCGCGAAGGCGATGATGACGAACTGGATCAGCGTGTTGATGAAAGCGCCGTACTGGATCGCCACCTCCGCCACCTTGTGCGCCGGATCGGTATTGTCGGCCGGCTTGAGCACCCACTTCAGCTGGCTGAAGTCGATGCCGCCGGTGAGCCAGCCGATCGGCGGCATGATGATCTGGTCGACCAGGGAGGTGACGATCTTGCCGAACGCGCCACCGATCACCACGCCGACCGCCAGGTCGACGACGTTGCCACGCATGGCAAAAGCCTTGAACTCGCTGATCATGCTCATGCTGTGTCTCCCCTCGGGTTGGGCCGGATGGCCGTGCGACTTTAGCGCGACAACCTAGGCACGCACAGATGAAGATCGCGTGGAAACGTCAGGTGATGCGCCCGTCCAGCTCCGCCACGCCGACCAGCTCGGCGTGGAAGCGGTCGCCGCGCTGCAGCGCGGCCACGCCGGCCGGCGTCCCGGTGAAGACCAGGTCGCCGGCCTTCAGCTCGAACAACGTGGACAGCGCGGCCAGGATGTGCGGCACGTCGTGCACCATCTCGCCCAGCGTGGCCTGCTGGCGCGGCTCGCCGTTCACGCTGAGCCGCAGCACGGTGTGCGCATCCACCATCGCCGCGCCGGCCGGACGCAACGCGGAGACCGGCGCGGAGTGGTCGAAGCCCTTGGCCACGTCCCACGGGTGGCCCTTCGCCTTGGCCTGCGCCTGCAGGTCGCGGCGGGTCAGGTCCAGGCCCACGCCGTAGCCCCAGACCAGCGCGGCGGCGGCGTCCGGAGTGAGGTCGTGGCCGCCGACGCCCAGCGCCACCACCATCTCCACTTCGTGATGCAGGTCGGCGGTGGCCTGCGGGTAGGGCACGTCGGCGCCGTCGCTGACCACCGCGTCGGCCGGCTTGCAGAAGAACATCGGCGCGGCCTTGTCCACCGTGGCGCCCATCTCGCGCGCGTGTTCGGCGTAGTTGCGGCCGATGCAGAACACCCGGCGGATCGGGAAGCGCTGGTCGGAACCGGTGATCGGCAGGCTGGGGATGGCGGGCGGGGCGATGGCGTAGTTCATGTGCGCAAGCGTAGCAAAGCCGGGCCGGGCGTGGCCGGAACCGGGTGCCGGGGCGTGTCGATCCAGCGCGTTGCCGTTCGTCACGTAGGGAGCGACGCGGACATGCGGATGACAGCTGTCACCGGCGATGGTTGATGGCATGCTCTGGCAGCACGCAGGCGAGGCGCCCATGATGCGCCTCGTCATCCGGAACGTGGTCGTTGAAGCGGGAGTGCATGTGGACAACGCCGAACTGTTGAAGGAACTGCGCATCGAGCGCCACCAGCGCGAGGACCAGGGACGCAACGCCGGCCGCTGGCTGTGGATCGGCGGCGCCGCCGTGGTGCTGCTGTTGCTGCTCGGCGGCGTCGCGCGGCTGTTCTTCGGCCAGCATGTGATCACCGTGCAGACCGCCACCGCGGTGGCACCCAGCGCCGGCGGCGAGGCAGGCGCGGTGCTGCAGGCCACCGGTTACGTCACCGCGCGGCGCCGGGCCACGGTGTCGGCGCAAATCACCGGCACGCTCACCGCGGTGCTGATCGAGGAAGGCGACCATGTGAAGAAGGGCCAGGTGCTGGCGCGGCTGGATGATCACGCCTGGCGCGCCGCGTTGGACGCCGCCCGGGCGCAGGCCGCGGCTGCCCATGCGCTGGTGGCGCAGTACCAGACGCAATTGGCGCAGAACGAGCGCGATGCCGTGCGCCAGAAAGCGCTGGCGGCGCAGGGGCTGGTGCCCAAGCAGGTGGCCGAACAGGCGCGCACCCTGGCCGACAGCACGCGCGCCCAGCTCGCCGCGCAACGCAAGCAGGTGGCGGCCGCCGACGCCCAGGCCGCGGTGGCGCAGGTCAACTTCGATTACTGCGTGGTGCGTGCGCCGTTCGACGGCGTGGTCACCACCAAGGACGCGCAGGTCGGCGAGATCATCTCGCCGTTGTCCGCCGGCGGCGGCTTCACCCGCACGGGCGTGGGCACCGTGGTGGACATGGGTTCGCTGGAGATCGACGTCGACGTCAACGAGGCCTATATCGGCCGGATCAAGCCGGGCATGCCGGCCGAAGCGGTGCTCGATGCCTACCCGGACTGGCGCATTCCCGCCCGCGTGGTCGCCATCGTGCCCACCGCCGACCGCGGCAAGGCCACCATCAAGGTACGCGTGGCGCTGGAGCAGAAGGATGACCGCGTGGTGCCGGACATGGGCGTGCGCGTGTCGTTCCTGGAGGCGCAGCCGAAGGCTGCGGCCAGCGTGCCGCAGGGGGTGCTGGTGCCGGCCACGGCGATCGCCCAGCGCGACGGCCGCAGCGTGGTGTTCGTGCTCGACGGCCAGCAGGTGCGCCAACGCGCGGTGAACCCCGCCGCGCAGGCCTACGGCGAATTGCGCCTGCTGCCGGCCGCGGTGAAGCCGGGCGAGCGCGTGGTGCTGTCGCCGCCGACCGAGCTGCGCGACGGTTCGGCCGTCCAGATCAGGAAACCGTAGTTGTTTCATCCCGGGTAGGAGCCCGCTCGCGGGCGATGCCTCCGGAGGCGGATTTCGGGATTCGCCAAAGCATCGCCCGCCAGCGGGCTCCTTATGTGTCGATTCTGGTCCGCGACTGGACGAGAATCGCCGACTGATCATCGGTGGGAACGGGGTGACGCCGTCGGGCTCCCTTGGCTTTGCGCCAGCGCCGTAGATTCGCGCCCC
>JANJTA010000019.1 GCA_024711345.1 Rhodanobacter sp.
GGCCGCGCGCGGCGGCTGCGCGCGCCCTCTCTCGTCCCGCGGGGGGGCGGCGCGGGGGGCCCGGCCCCCCCCCCCCCCCCCCCCCCCCCGCCACTGGGTTGAGATGACGCCATGTACGCGAAGCCCTCCCCGCCACACCGCGTCGACGACGCGGTACTGCCCGAACTCGACCTGCGCTGGCTGCCGTCGCCGGAGCCCATGCTGCGCGCACTGGCCGCCGCCGATGCGCTGTTGCCGGGGCAGGCGGTGCAGGTGCTCACCCCGCTGATGCCGGCGCCGCTGCTCGACGCACTGGAGTCGCGCGGCATGCGGACGACGGCGTTCGCCCTGCCGACCGGCGGCGCGCGCGTGCTGATCCGCTGCCCGGACGGCGATGACGCAGCTTCGGCTTGAGCAGGCGCCGGCACCCTCGCTGCCGCGGCGCTTTCTGCTCGGCGCGCCATGCTGGGGCATGCTGGCCGGCGCGCTGCTGATCGTCGACGGCGACGCCGCGCTGCGTCTGCGCTGGAGCCCGGCCACGCTGGCGCTGGTGCATGTGTTCACGCTCGGCGTGCTCGGCAACGCGATGCTTGGCAGCGTGCTGCAGTTCCTGCCCGCCGCCGCCGGCGTGCGGGTGCGCGGCAGTGCGACGCTGGGGCCGTGGCTGCATGGGTTGTTCAACCTCGGCGTGCTGCTGCTGGTGGCGGGCCTGCACCAGCGCTGGCGTCTTGCCTTGCTCGCCGCCGCCTTGGCGCTGCCGCTGGCCTTCGGGCTGCTGGCGGCCATGACCGTGCCTGGCCTGCTGGCGGCGGCCGGGCAGCGTCTGCTGCGCGCGGGCTTCGGCGTGGCGATCGGCTTTGCCGTGCTCACGGCGCTGCTCGGCGGTCTGCTGGCGTTGGGGCTGGCCGGCAAGCTGGATTTGCCGCTGGCGCTGCTCGCCGACGTGCATGCGGGCTGGGGCGTGTTGGGCTGGGTGGTGGTGCTGATGGCCAGCGTGGCGCGGGTGGTGATGCCGATGTTCCAGGGCACCGGCACGCTGCGCGAGCCGGTGCAGGCGGCGTGGCTGGGCAGCGCGGTGCTGATGCTGCTCGGCACGGCGATCTGGCGTCTGGCCGGTGGCGTTGGCGCCTGGCTGCTCGGCACGGTGGCGGTGTTCGCGTTGGCGTTCGCCGGTGCCGGCCTGTGGCTGCAATGGCGGGCGCCGCGGCCGCGCCGCGGGCCGCTGTGGTGGAGCTGGCGCGCCGGGCTGATGGTGCTGGCGCTGGCCGCACTGGCGCTGCTCGCGGACGTGCGCGGCGGCATGCTGGCCGGTGCGCTGGGACTGGGCGTCGCGCTGCCGCTGCTGGTCAGCGGCATGATGCTGGAGATCGTGCCCTTCATCGGCTGGATCGAGCTGCATCGACGCATCGGCCGCGGCGTGCAGTTGCCCGGCGTGCAGCGGCTGCTGCCGGTACCCGAGAAGACCCGCGCGCTGCTGGCGCAGCTGCCGCTGCTGCTGTTGCCGCTGGCCGCGTGCTGGCCGTCGGCGTGGCTGGCGCGTGGCGCCGGGCTGGCGCTGGTGCTGGCGTGGGGCTGCGCGTGGTGGACGCTGCGCGGCGTGCGCCGGCGCGCGGATCTTTTCCTGTCGACCGTGGAGGCTCGCCCGTGAGTGCCAAGTTGCCGCTCGTCTATTCCTGCTCCGGTTGCTCCAGCGCGGCGCAGATGGCCAACCACCTGGCGCTGCAACTCGATCGCGCCGGCGTGGCCGAGATGTCCTGCATCGCCGGCGTCGGCGGCGGCGTCACCGGGCTGGTGCGCACGGCGCGCAGCGGGCGGCGCATCCTGGCGCTGGACGGCTGCGTGCTGAAGTGCGTCGCGGCCTGCCTGGCCAACGCAGGCGTGGTGGCCTACACCCACGTGGTGCTCGCCGAGCATGGCGTGAAGAAACGCCAGCACGCCGATTTCGATGCGGTCGAAGCGGCGCGGCTGTACGCCGCCGAAGTGCTGCCGGCGGCGCAGGCGCTCGCCGCCGCCGGGCAGGAGGGTTGACGTGGGTCAAGGCGTGCGAGCGGTCGTGCCGGCCATGATGCCGCCCACCATGCCCGGCCCCACTCCCAGTGTGATCCTTCCACGGCCCCTGCCGTGCCGTTTGCCGCGGGCGGTGGAGCCTCCGGGCCGGCGCCGCGCCGCCATCGCCTGAGTCCGCCCGTTTCCCTCCATCGAAAAGCGATCAGCATGACCGCCTCCGCAAACCTGCCCGTGCCGGTCTGGCGCGACGAACTGGAACACGAATACGCCGCACTGGCCGAGCGGCTCGAACCGCTGGTGCCGTGCCTGGAGATCCCGCTGCACCTGCCGTGGATCGACGCGATCAACAAGCTGAAGAAGCAGCGCGGCGCGGTGATCATGGCGCACAGCTACCAGTCGCCGGAGATCTTCCACGGCGTGGCCGATATCACCGGCGACTCGCTCGGCCTGGCGCAGGCCGCGGCGAACTGCGACGCCGACCTGATCGTGCTGTGCGGCGTGCACTTCATGGCCGAGACGGCGAAGATCCTGGCGCCGCACAAGACCGTGCTGATTCCCGACCGGGAGGCCGGCTGCTCGCTGGCCTCCTCGATCACCGCCGCCGACGTTCGAGCGCTGCGCGCGCAGCACCCCGGCGCGCCGGTGGTGAGCTACGCCAACACCTCGGCCGCGGTGAAGGCGGAATCCGACGCGATCTGCACCTCGGCCAACGCGGTGCAGGTGGTGGAGGCGATGGGCGCACCGAAGGTGATCTTCCTGCCCGACGAGTTCCTCGGTCGCCATATCGCCAAACAGACGCGGGTGGAGATCGTCCTGTGGCACGGTCGCTGCGAGGTGCATGAGCGCTTCACTGCGCAGGAAGTGCGGCACGTGCGCGAGCAGTTCGGCACCAGGGTGGTGGCGCATCCGGAATGCTCGCCCGAGGTGCTGGCCGAGGCCGATTTCGTCGGCTCCACCACCGCCATGGGCAAGTGGCTGGCGCGCGAGAAGCCGGCCCGGGTGGCGATGATCACCGAGTGCTCGATGGCCGACAACCTCAAGTCGCAGTTCCCGCAGACCGAGTTCATCAAGCCGTGCAACCTGTGTCCGCACATGCAGCGGATCACCTTGCAGAACATCTACGCCAGCCTGCGCGACCTGCGCCACGCGATCGAGATCCCCGCCGACGTCAGCGTGCGCGCGCGCGCCGCGCTGGAGCGCATGCTGGCGATCGGGCGGCGCGAAAGCGTGTGAGGCACGCGCACCTGCCGATCGTGGTGGTGGGCGGCGGCGTGGCCGGACTGGCGACGGCGCTGGCCGCGGCACCGGCGCCGGTACGGCTGCTGTGCCGCGCCCACGATGGCTGCGGCAGCGCCAGCGCGCTGGCCCAGGGCGGCATTGCCGCGGCGCTCGATCCGCACGACAGCGCCGCCGCGCATGCCGTCGACACGCTGGCCGCCGGTGCGCAGCACAACGACGCGGCGATGGTGCAGTGGCTGGCGGCCGAGGCGCCCGCGGCGATCGCGTGGCTGCAGGCGCAGGGGATGATTTTCGACAGCGATGCGCAGGGCCGTCTGCAGCTTGGCCGGGAAGGCGGCCACGGCGCGGCGCGCATCGTGCACGCCGGCGGCGACGCCAGCGGCGCTGCACTGGTGCATGTCTTGCGCGCCAGGGCGCAGGAGGCTGCGCATGTGCAGTGGCGCGGCGGCGTCGATGTCGATGGCCTGCTGTTGCGTGAGGGGCGCGTGGTGGGCGTGCGCACCCGCGATGAGCGCGGCCGCCACGAGCAGGTCGAGGCGGCGGCCGTGGTGCTGGCCACCGGCGGCATCGGCGCCTTGTACGCGCGCACCAGCAATCCGCCCGGCGCCGACGGCGCCGGTCTTGCGCTGGGCCTGGCGGCGGGCGCCGCGGCCCGCGACCTGGAGTTCGTGCAGTTCCATCCCACCGCGCTCGACGTGCCGGGCCACTGCCTGCCGCTGATCACCGAGGCGCTGCGCGGCGCCGGTGCCCGCCTGCGCGATGGCGACGGCCATGCACTGATGGCGGGGGTGCATCCGCTGGGCGACCTGGCGCCGCGCGACGTGGTGTCGCGGCGCGTGGCTGCGGAGCAGGTCGCGGGCGGGCGGGTCTGGCTCGACGCCACCGGTGTGGACGGCGACTGGACGCGGCGCTTTCCCACCGTGCTGGCCGCGTGCCTGGCGCATGGTTTCGATCCGCGCCGGCAGGCGCTGCCGGTAACCCCGGCGGCGCATTTCCACATGGGCGGGCTGGCCACCGACGGGGACGGGCGCACCAGCGTGGCGGGCCTGTACGCGGTGGGCGAGGTGGCCTGCAACGGCGTGCACGGCGCCAATCGCCTGGCCAGCAATTCGCTGCTGGAAGGCGTGCTGTGCGGTCGCCGGCTGGGCCGGTTGCTGGCGGACGCGGCAGTATCGGCGTCCGGCAATGGCCCGCTGCGCGTGATCGAGCGCGGCGAAAGCCTGCCGTCCGACCAGCTCGCGGCGCTGCGCGAGCTGCTGTGGCGCTCGGCCGGCCCGGTGCGCGAGGCCAGTGCCCTGCGCGATGCATGGCGGGCCTGCGCAGCGCTGGCCGAACTCGGCTGGCAGGCGCGGCTGGCCAAGGCGCTGCTGCGCGCGATGCGCCTGCGCCGGCGTTCGCTGGGCGCGCATTGGCGGGAGGACCGCGGCTGCCCGCGCTGAGGTCGTTTCAATGCGTGCGCGTACGGCGCAGGCAGGGTTGACCCGTGTCAAGACAGGAGCGTCTCCAACTGGCACACTGGGCGTTCCTCATCCCGCGAGTTATTCATGACACGTCCTTCCTCCTTCGACTACGAACAGCTGCGTGCCTGCGGTCGCGGCGAGTTGTTCGGCGACGACAACGCCCGGCTGCCTTCGCCACCGATGCTGATGTTCGATCGCATCACGCACATTTCCGAGGAAGGCGGCGCCTACGGCAAGGGCCTGATCCATGCCGAGATGGACATCCATCCGAAGCTCTGGTTCTTCGACTGCCACTTCATCGGCGACCCGGTGATGCCCGGTTGCCTGGGCCTGGATGCGATGTGGCAGCTCAGCGGTTTCTTCCTGCCCTGGCTGGGCGAGCCCGGCCGCGGCCGCGCGCTCGGCGTGGGCAACGTGAAGTTCTCCGGCCAGGTGATGCCGACGGCCAAGCTGGTGCGCTACGAGATCGACATCCGCCGCGTGATGCGCGGCAAGCTGCGGCTGGTGATCGCCGACGGCAAGACCTTCGTCGACGATCGCCTGATCTACGAGGCCAGCGACATGCGCGTGGGCCTGTTCCAGACCACCGAGGGTTTTTGAGATGCGGCGTGTCGTAGTGACGGGCATGGGCATCGTGTCGTGCCTGGGCAATCTCCCGGCGACGGTGGCGCGCGCGCTGCGCGAGGGGCGCAGCGGCATCCAGGCGATTCCGGAATACATCGAGCGCGGCCTGCGCAGCCATGTGGCGGGCGTGCCGCAGATCGATCTTGATGCCGCGATCGACCGCAAGCTGAAGCGCTTCATGGGCGATGCCGCCGCGTACGCCTACGTGGCGATGCGTTCGGCGATCGCCGACGCGGGGCTGGCCATCGAGCACATCCGCCATCCGCGCAGCGGCGTGATCGCCGGCTCCGGCGGCGGTTCGGCACAGTGGCAGATCGAGACCGGCGACATCCTGCGCGAGAAGGGCGTGCGCAAGATCGGCCCGTACATGGTGCCGCGCACGATGTGCTCCACCGTGTCCGCTTCGCTAGCCACCGCCTTCGGCATCCTCGGCCTGAGCTATTCGATCTCCGCCGCCTGCGCCACCTCGGCGCATTGCATCGGCGCCGCCGCCGACCTGATCCGTCACGGCGCGCAGGACGTGATGTTCGCCGGCGGCGGCGAGGAAGAACACTGGGGCATGACCGCGCAGTTCGATGCGATGGGCGCGCTGTCCAGCCACCACAACGCCACGCCGGCGACCGCCTCGCGCCCGTACGACACCGCCCGCGACGGCTTCGTCATCGCCGGCGGCGGCGGCATGCTGGTACTGGAAGAGTACGAGCACGCGAAGGCGCGCGGCGCGCACATCCACGCCGAGCTGGTCGGCTACGGCGTCACCTCCGACGGCGCCGAGATGGTGGCGCCGTCGGGCGAAGGCGCGGTGCGCTGCATGCGCATGGCGCTGGCCGGCGTGAACGCGCCGGTCGACTACCTCAACACCCATGGCACCGCCACGCCGCTGGGCGACATCGTCGAACTCAATGCGGTGCGCGAGGTATTCGGCGAGGCGGTGCCGCCGTTGTCCTCGACCAAGGCGCTGACCGGCCATTCGCTCGGCGCGGCCAGCGTGCACGAGGCGATCTACAGCCTGCTCATGCTCAACGAGGGCTTCATGGCCGGCTCGGCCCACATTGACGAGCTCGACCCGCGCGCCGAGGGCTTCCCGATCCTGCGCGAGAGCCGCCCGGCGCAACTGGCCACGGTGATGTCGAACAGCTTCGGCTTCGGCGGCACCAACGCCAGCCTGGTGTTCGCCAAGGTGTGACGGCGCGCGCGCCGGCCAACCGCATGTCACCGACTCGCCGCGGCGCCATCGCCCGAGCGCAGAGCTGGCGCGAGGAGCTGGCCAACAGCCTCAGCCACGGGCTGGGCCTGCTGCTGGCCATCGCCGGCCTGCCGGTGCTGGTGGTGCGCGCCGACCACCTCGACAGCGGCTACGCGATGGCCGGCGCGCTCAGTTTCGGCGGCAGCGCGGTGCTGCTGTACCTGGCCTCGACGCTGTACCACGCGATGGCGCATCCGAAGGCCAAGGCGATCCTGCGCGTGCTCGACCACGCGGCGATCTACCTGCTGATCGCCGGCACCTACACGCCGATCACGCTGGGCGTATTGCGCGGCGGCTGGGGCTGGGGGCTGTTCGGCCTGGTCTGGGGCCTGGCCCTGGCCGGCATGCTGTTCAAGGCGCTGGGCGGGATGCGCTTCCCGCACGTGTCCACCGCGCTGTACCTGGCCATGGGCTGGGTGGGCCTGATCGCGATCCACCCGCTGTGGGTGCGCATGGAGGCCGGCGGCCTGGCCTGGCTGGCCGCCGGCGGGCTGGCCTACAGCCTGGGCGTGGTGTTCTTCGTGCTGGACGAGAAGCTGCGCTACAGCCATTTCGTCTGGCACCTGTTCGTGCTGGCCGGCACCGTCTGCCACTTTTTCGCCGTGCTGCTCTACGCGTTCTGATCGACTTGCCTCAGGTCAAGGAAGGCGCGGCCCGCGCCGCCTAGGCTGCGGGGCGGACGATCCATGGAGTACGCCCGTGCTCGACGACATTCCCCGCCAGCGCGCCCTGGCCGCGCGGCTGTTGTCCCTGCTTGACCTGACCAGCCTGGGCGAGAGCGACACGCCGGCGCGGATCGACGCGCTGTGCGCGGCCGCGCTGGCCGCGCCGGTGCCGCCGGCGGCGCTGTGCGTCTACCCCGAGCACGTGGCCGGCGCGCGGCGCCAGTTGCAGGGCAGCGCGATCAAGCTGGCCACGGTGGTGAACTTTCCCGACGGCGGCGGCGATCCGGCTCGGGTCGAGCGCGAAACGCAGCGGGCGCTGGCGGCCGGCGCCGACGAGATCGACCTGGTGCTGCCGTACCGCGCGCTGCTGGCTGACGACGTGGCCGTCGCCGGTGCGGTGGTGCGCGCCTGCCGCGCCGTCTGCAGCGACGGCATCGTGCTGAAGCTGATCGTCGAGAGCGGCGAGCTGGGCGGCGCCGGGCGCATCCGCCAGGCGTGCGCGATCGGGCTCGAGGCCGGCGTGGATTTCCTCAAGACGTCCACCGGCAAGGTGCCGCTCAACGCGACCCCGGCGGCCGCGGCGGTGATGCTCGACGCGATCGCCGAAGCGGGCGGGCGCTGCGGCTTCAAGGCGGCCGGCGGCATCCGCACGCTGGCCGACGCGGCCGCCTATCTGGAGCTGGCCGAAGCGCGGCTTGGCGCGGGCTGGGCCGACCCGGCGCATTTCCGCATCGGCGCCAGCGCGCTGTTCGGCGAGCTGGTCGCGGCGGCCTCGGCCACGCCATGAACGCGCAGCGTGCCGCCAGCCTGATCCGCTGCAAGCGCGACGGCGGCGAACTCGATGCCAGCCAGCTGCGCGCGGTGGCGCAGGGGATCGCCAGCGGCGCCTGGAGCGAAGGCCAGATCGCGGCGTTCGCCATGGCGGTGGCGTGGCGCGGCATGAGCACGTCGGAGTGCCGCCGGTTCACCTTCGCACTGCGCGATTCCGGCCAGTGCCTGCGCTGGGATCATTTGCCCGGGCCGACCCTGGACAAGCATTCCACCGGCGGCGTCGGCGACGGCGTGAGCCTGCTGCTGGCGCCGCTGCTGGCGGCCTGCGGCGGCTACGTGCCGATGATTTCCGGCCGTGGCCTGGGCCATACCGGGGGCACCCTCGACAAGCTGGAAAGCGTGGCCGGCTACGACGTGCATCCCTCCACCGCGCGCCTGCGCCAGGTGGTGGTGGAGGTCGGCTGCGCTATCGTCGGCCAGGGCGACGAGCTGGTGCCGGCCGACCGCCGGCTGTACGCGGTGCGCGACGTCACCGCCACGGTGGACGTGGCCGATCTGATGGTCGCCTCGATCCTCTCCAAGAAACTCGCCGGCGGCGCCCGGGCGCTGCTGCTGGACATCAAGACCGGCAACGGCGCCCAGCTGCCGGGGCTGGCGGCTGCCCGCGCGCTGGCCGAACGCATGCTGGCGGTTGCCGAAGGCAGCGGCCTCGACCTGCGCGTGGTGTACAGCGACATGGACCAGCTGCTGGGCCGCGAAGCGGGCAATGCGCTGGAGCTGCGTGCGGCGCTGGAGCTGCTGTGCGGCCGCGGCAACAACCCGCGCCTGCTTGCCCTCACCCTGGAACTGGGCGCGGCGCTGCTTGGCGCGGGCGGCCTGGCCGATGACCGCAGCGACGCGGAGCGGCAGCTGCGCCGCGCGCTGGACAGCGGCGCGGCGGCCGAGCGCTTCGCCCGCATGGTGGCCGCTCTCGGTGGGCCGGCGGATCTGCTGCAGCGAATGGACATCCATCTGGCCAGCGCACCGATCCAACGCGAGGTTCGTTCGCCCGACTCCGGCTACGTGGTGGCGGTGGACGTGCGCACGCTGGGGCAGGCGGTGGTCGAGCTGGGCGGCGGCCGCAGCCGGCCGGGCCAGGCGCTGGACCATGCGGTGGGCCTGGCCGAGGTACTCGGTTGCGGCAGCGCCGTCGAGGTCGGCCAGCCGCTGGCGATCATCCACGCCCGCAGCGCCGCCGCCGCCGAGGCGGTGCAGCGCAAGGTGGCGCGCGCGTTCCGCATCACCACCGAGCCGCCGCCGAGCCGGCCGCTGTGGCAGTGGCACCTGCCGGCGGAGCAGTTCGCGTGAGCCGCGCGATCTGGCTGGTGTGCGATTCGCTGGGGCTTGGCGCGGCGCCCGACGCCGCCGCTTACGGCGACGAAGGTGCCGACACCTTCGGCCACATTGCCGCCGCCTGCGCTGCCGCGGCGCGCGGTCCGTTGCACCTGCCGCAGTTCAGCCGGCTCGGCCTGCCGCAGGCGCATGCCGCGATCCACGGCCACTCAGCGCCCGGCTTCGCCGGGCTGGCGGCGCCCGAAGGCCTGTGGGGGCATGCGGTGGAACGCGCCTGCGGCAAGGACACGCCATCGGGCCACTGGGAAACCGCCGGGGTGGTACTGACGCAGCCGTTCGGGCTGTTCGCGCCGGCCGAGCAGTCGTTTCCGCCGACCCTGCTGCAGGCCCTGGTGGAGCAGGGCGCGCTGCCCGGCGTGCTCGGCAACTGCCATGCCTCCGGCACCGAGATCGTCCAGCGCCTTGGCGCCGAGCACGTGCGCAGCGGGCGTCCCATCGTCTACACCTCGGCCGATTCGGTGTTCCAGATCGCCGCCCACGAGCAGGCGTTCGGGCTGGACCGGCTGTACCGCTTGTGCGAGCTGGCGCGCACGCTGCTCGACGACTACCGCATCGGGCGGGTGATCGCGCGGCCGTTCACCGGCGACGCGGAAAGCGGCTTCAGCCGCACCGTGCACCGGCGCGACTATGCGCTGCCGCCGCCGGCGCCGACCCTGTTCGACGCGCTGCAGGCGGCCGGCGGCGAGGTCACCGCGATCGGCAAGATCGACGACATCTTCGCCCACCGCGGCGTGTCGCGCGTGGTGCACGCCTACGGCCACGACGCCCTGTTCGACGCCACGCTGGCGGCGCTGGCGCAGGCCGGCGCGCACAGCCTGATCGCGACCAACTTCGTCGATTTCGACATGCTGTACGGCCACCGGCGCGACGTGTTCGGCTATGCCGCGGCACTGGAAGCGCTGGACGCGCGGCTGCCGGAACTGCTGCAGGCGCTGCAGCCGGACGATCTGCTGGTGATCAGCGCCGACCACGGCTGCGACCCGACTTGGCCGGGCAGCGACCACACCCGCGAGTGCATCCCGGTGCTGGCGTTCGCGCCGGGGCTGGCGCCGCGCGCGCTGGGCCGGCGCGACAGCTTTGCCGACATCGGCCAGAGCCTGGCCAGCCACCTCGGCCTGCCGCCGCTGGCGGCCGGCCGCAGTTTCCTTCCTCCCGCATGACGAGTCCCGCATGAGCACGCCCCACCTCGACGCCCGGCCCGGCGACATCGCCGATACCGTCTTGCTGCCGGGCGACCCGCTGCGCGCCAGGCACATCGCGCACGAGTTCCTCGATGGCGTGGTCGAGGTCAACAGCCGCCGCAACATGCTCGGCTACAGCGGCCACTACCGCGGCATGCGCGTGTCGGTGATCGGCAGCGGCATGGGCATCCCGTCCTGCGCGATCTACGCCACCGAGCTGGCGCGCGTGTTCGGCGTGCGGCGGATCGTGCGCGTGGGCACCTGCGGCGGCGTCGGCGACGTCGCGCTGGGCGACCTGCTGCTGGCGCAGGCGGCGTCGACCGACTCGAACTTCAACCGGCTGCAGTTCGGCGGCCACGACCTCGCCGCGTGCGCCGATTTCGGCCTGATGCGCGCGGCCGTCGACACCGCCGCCGCGCAGCGCGTGCAGCTGCGCGTGGCCGGCGTGTTCAGCACCGACTGCTTCTACGGCAACGACCCGCAACTGGTGGCGCGGCTGCTGGCGCACCGCATCCGCGGGGTCGAGATGGAATCGGCCGGACTGTACGGCGTGGCCATGCGCGAAGGCTTCCGGGCGCTGTCCGTGCTGACCGTCAGCGACCACCTGCAGCACGACGCGCACATGCCGCCGACGCAGCGCGAACAGGGCCTGGCGCGGATGACCGCGCTGGTGCTGGACAGCCTGCTGCCGGCAGCAGGCTGAGTTCCTGCCGGCGCGCCGTCGCGCTCAGTCCGGGCGGTCGCCGGACGAGCACAGCGCCGCGATCTGCGGGTAGCCCGCGAAGGAGGCCCGTGGCGAGCAGCCCGGGCAATCCGGATTGCGCGGCAGCCGCGTCTTGTGGAACTGCATGCCCAGCGCATCGAAGCTGAGCAACTGGCCGACCAGCGAGTCGCCCAGGCCCAGGATCAGTTTCAGCGCCTCGGTCGCCTGCAGCAGGCCGACGATGCCGGGGAGCACGCCAAGCACGCCCGCCTCGCTGCAATTGGGCGCGTCGGCCGCGGACGGCGGCCGCGGAAACAGGCAGCGGTAGCACGGCGAATCGTCGCGGCGCGGATCGAACACGCCGAGCTGCCCGCTGAAGCGCTCCACCGCGCCGTAGATCATCGGCAGCTTCAGGCGCAGCGAGGCACAGGCCAGCAGGTAGCGGGTGGGAAAGTTGTCGGTGCCGTCGAGCATCAGGTCGTGGCCGGCCAGCAGTCGCTCCACGTTGCCGGCATCCAGCCGTTCGGTCCGCGTCTCGACGCGGATGCGCGGGTTCAGCGCCTGCAGCGCCATCCGCGCCGACTCGGTTTTGGCCATGCCCACGCGCGCATCGGCGTGGACGACCTGCCGGTGCAGGTTCGAGCGCTCCACGGTGTCGTCGTCGATCAGGGTGAGCTGGCCGACGCCCGCAGCGGCGAGATACAGCGCCGCCGGCGAGCCCAGCCCGCCGGCGCCCACGATTGCCACCCTGGCTGCACCCAGGCGGGCCTGCCCGCGCTCGCCGACCTGCGCCAGCTGCAACTGGCGCGCATAGCGCTCGGCGGCATCCGCGTCGAGCGTGCCGGCGGCGATGGGCAGGCCTTCGGCCTTCCAGCGCGCGAACCCGCCGGCGACCGAGCTCACCTGGCGGTAGCCGAGCCGCTGCAGCGATTCGGCGGCGAGCAGCGAGCGTTGCCCGGAGGCGCACAGCAGCAGCACGGGGCGATCGCGATCGCCCTGCAGGTCCTCGATGCGCAGCTCGAGCTGGCCGCGCGACAGGCCCAGCGCATGGGCTGGCACGCCGCCGGCGCGCTCGGCCTCTTCGCGCACGTCGATCAGCAGCGCGCCGAGCGCCTGTTGCGCGAGGGCCTGGGCCGGAGAAATCTCCGGTATGCGCCGGCGCAGCTGGTCCAGCCAGGAGTCGCGGTTCGTCGGGACGCTCATGGCGGAAGTCTGTGCGCGGGGCTGAGGGTATGCAAGCGCGCGCCCGGGCGGCAGGCGCGGCGGAAACGCGGTGCGGCTCAATAGAACTGCAGCACGTTGCCTTCACGGTCGAAGGCGGCGAATTCGGCCACGCGGCCGTTGTTGATCGCGTTGACCATGAAGCGCAGGGGCTGCGCGGCCTCGTCGGTGCCCGGGGCCACGCCGGCACGGCCGGACAGGCTGGCGACGCACACGATGTCCCATGGCAGGCCGGTGACCGCGGACTCCTCCACCAGTGCGGCGAAGCTGGCGACTTCCTCCGGCGCCTTGTCCACGCACATGCTCGGCGACAGGTTGCCGCCTTCGCCCCGCGCCGCGCGTTCGCGCTGCGCGTCGGTGGCCGCCTCCGGCACCTCGACGCGCGCGAAGACGAACAGCAGCCGCTGCGGCTCGGGCTGCTTGCGGCTTGCATCGAGCAGATCCTGGAAACTGGTCAGCGCCATGCCGGTCACGGTCTCGCGGGGTGGATGGGCAAATTAGCATGCGCTGCGCGGGCCGGCGCCGCGGTCGTGACAACGTGCCGCACGGCGGGTTGACTCCGGTCAATCGTGTCCGCGTGCTGACGCGCTAACGTGACTTGTGCGTACACTGGTGCCGACGCGGTACCCGCACGCAGGTGGCGACCGGAAACGTCGGCCGCGCGCGGCGCGGCTGGCAGATCGCCGGTTCAACGGATCGGCAAGTTCGCCAAATCGAAGTGGAGCGGCAGTGCAGACCCTGGTTGACCATCATGGACGCTCATTTCCCTATCTGCGCCTGTCGTTGACCGAGGCGTGCAATTATCGCTGCGCGTATTGCCTGCCCGACGGCTACCAGGCAAACGGCCGGCCCGTCTTCCTGGTCATCGAGGAAATCCGCCGGCTGGTGCGCGGCTTCGCCGCGCTGGGCATGAGCAAGATCCGCCTGACCGGCGGCGAGCCCAGCCTGCGCAAGGACCTGCCGGCGATCATCGCTGCCGTGGCCGCGGTGCCGGGCATCCGCCGGATTGCGCTGACCACCAACGGCTGCCGCCTGCCGCGGCTGGTGCGCGGCTGGCGCGAGGCGGGGCTGACCGCGCTCAATGTCAGCCTCGACAGCCTCGATGCCGCACGCTACCTGGACATCACCGGGCACGACCGTTTCGCCGAGGTCACCGAGGGCATCGAGCAGGCGCTCGAGCTGGGCTTCGAGGCGGTGAAGATCAACGCGGTGCTGCTGCGCGGGCGCAACGACGACGAGCTTCCCGCCTGGCTGGACTACCTGCGCGGGCGCGACGTCGCGCTGCGCTTCATCGAGCTGATGCAAACCGGCGAGAACCGCGAGTTCTTCGAGCGCCATCACCTGCGCGCCGAGGGCCTGCAGCGGCAACTGCTGGCCGACGGCTGGGTGCTGCGGCCGCGCGCGGCGGACGCCGGGCCGGCGCTCGAATATGCGCATCCGGACTATCGCGGCCGTATCGGCGTGATCGCGCCGTATGCCCGCGACTTCTGCGCCGGCTGCAATCGGCTGCGGGTCACCGCGCGGGGCGACCTGCGGCTGTGCCTGTTCGGCAATTTCGGCATTTCGTTGCGGCCGCTGCTGCAGTCCGACGACGACCACGACACCCTGGTGGCGCACATCGCCACCCAGCTTGGCCTGAAGGCCGCCGGCCACGGCCTGCATCAGGGGCTGACCGGCATCACGCCGCACCTGGCTTCGATCGGAGGATGACCTTGCCCGCCACCGAACACGTCGCCGCCTTCCACATGGCGGACATCCGCGACAAGCGCCCGACCCGCCGCCGCGCCGTGGCGGTGGGTGAGTTGCTGGCCGGCCCGGTGGCCTGGCCGCTGATCGTCGAGCGCCGCCTGCCCAAGGGCGATGCGCTGGTGATGGCGGAGGTGGCCGGGCTGCAGGGCGCCAAGCAGGCTTCGGCGCTGATGCCGTTGTGCCATCCGCTGCCGCTGGAGCTGGTGCGCGTGCACTGCGAGCCGGTGGCCGAGCGGCTGGCGATCCGGGTCTATTGCGAGGTGGCGACCGAGGCGCGCACCGGGGTGGAGATGGAGGCGCTGGCCGGCGTCAACGCCGCGCTGCTGACGCTGTACGACCTGAGCAAGCCGGTCGAGCCGGCGCTGGCGATCGGCGGCATCCGTCTGCTGTTCAAGGAGGGCGGCAAGAGCGGCCTGTGGCGGCATCCGGAAGGCATGAGCGAGGCGGAGCAGGCGCATTTCCGTCCGCGCGACATCGCGCGGCTGCAGGACGTGCCGTGCGCCGTGATCACGCTCAGCGACCGGGCGCACGAGGGCAGCTGCGAGGATCGCTCCGGCCCGCTGCTGGTGGAAGGCCTGCGCAAGCTGGGCGCGCAGGTGGATCGCGCCGAGGTGCTGCCCGATGGCGTGGAGCCGCTGGCCACGCGCCTGCGCGCGCTGGCCGCGGCGCAGGTGCGCCTGTGCCTGTGCACCGGCGGCACCGGGCTGGGCCCGCGCGACCTCACGCCCGAGGCGCTGGCGCAGGTGGCCGATCGTCGGGTCGGCGGGCTGGCCGAGATGCTGCGCAGCGAGAGCGCGCGGCACACGCCGCTGGCGTGGCTGAGCCGGGCCGAGGCGGTGCAGCTGGGGCGCATGCTGGTGCTGGCCCTGCCGGGCAGTCCGCGGGCGGCAGGCCAGGGCATGGCCATCGTGGCGCCGCTGCTGGCCCATGCGCTGGCCATGATGGATGGCGAGGGACACCCGTGATCGCTTACCACGACGCGCTGGCGCTCATCCTCGCGCGGACGCGCCCGCTGCCGCAGCGGCCGTGTCCGCTCGAGCAGGCGCTGGGTCGGGTGCTGGCCCGGCCGGTGAGCAGCCCCGCCGCGTTGCCGCCGTTCGACAATGCCGCGATGGACGGCTTCGCCCTGCATGCCGGCCAGGCGCGGCTGCCGGCCGGCAGCGAGCATGTCGTGATGGGCGCGCAGGCGGCCGGCGACGCGCTGGCGCGGGCCGACGGTGGCGCCTGGGAGATCATGACCGGCGCGCGCATGCCCGCGGGGATGGACACGGTGGTGCCGGTGGAGCAGGTCGAGATCGTCGAGCACGATGGCGACGGCCGGCCGCGGCGCATCCGCCTGGGCGTCGACGTCGAGGCCGGCCGGCACGTGCGCCGCTGCGGCGAGGACGTGCCGCTCGGCGCCGCGCTGATGCCAGCGGGCGAGCTGCTGCAGGCGCAGCACCTGGCGCTGCTGGCCGCCCTGGGCATCGGCGAGGTCGCGGTCGCGCAGCGTCCGCGCGTGGCCGTCATCTGCACCGGCCGGGAACTGGTGGACGACCCCCGCCAGCCGCTGCAGAGCGGGCAGATCCGCAACAGCAACGGCCCGTTCCTGGCCACGCGCCTCGCCGCCGCCGGCGCGCAGGTGGTGTATCGGCAGACGGTGGCGGACGATCCGGCGGCCTTCGTGCGCGCGCTGGGCGAGGCGCTGCACGCCGGGGCCACCGTGGTGCTCAGTACCGGCGCGGTTTCGATGGGGCGCCACGATTTCGTGCCCGATGCACTGCGCGGACTCGGTGCGCAGATCCATTTCCACAAGCTGCGGATCCGTCCGGGCAAGCCGTTGCTGTTTGCCAGCCTGCCGGATGGCGCGTTGTTCTTCGGGCTGCCGGGGAACCCGGTGTCCAGCGCGGTGGGCCTGCGCTTCTTCGTCGAGCCGGCCCTGCGCGGCATGCTCGGCCTGCCGCCGGAGCGCCCGCTGCGGTTGCCGCTGCGACAGCGCTTCGAGCAGCGCGTGTCGTTGCGGTGCTTCCTCAAGGGCAAGCTGGCGCTGGCGGCCGACGGACGCCTGCAGGCTGTGCTGCTGGACGGGCAGGAGTCGTTCCGGATCCGGCCCTTGCTCGACACCGGCGCCTGGGTAGTGCTTGCCGAGGATGCGCAGATTCGCGAGCCGGGCAGCATGGTCGAGGTTTACCCACTGGGGCACCTGCCGCCGCTGGCGATCGGGAGCGAGGCATGAAGGTCGAAGTCAGCCTGTTTGGCGCGTTCCGCGATTACGAGCCGGGCGCGGCGGTGACGCTGGAAGTGCCCGCAGGCGCGCGCGTGGCCGATCTGCGCAGCGCGCTGGCGGCGCACGGCCGCGCACATTGGCCGGGATTCCGGGAAGGTTTGCTGATGCGCTCGGCCTTCGCCAGCCCAACCTGCGTGCTGGGCGAGCAGGAGCCCTTGCCCGCCAGCGGGCCGGTGGTGGTGCTGCCGCCGGTCGGTGGAGGTTGAGATGAGCGATTTCCGTTGCATGATCGTGGACGCCGAACACTCGCGCATCGATCCGGCCGCCGCGCTGGAGTTCGTCGCCGACCCGGCCTTCGGCGGCTTCGCGATGTTCGTCGGCCGGGTGCGCGAGCAGAACCAGGGGCGGGCGGTCGTGGGCGTCAGCTACGACGTGTTCGAGCAACTGGCGCTGGCGGGCTTCGACGACATCGTGCGGCGCGCGCAGGAGCAATTCGGCCCACGCCTGAAAATCCACCTGGCCCATGCCCGCGGCCGGCTCGGCGTCGGCGACGTGGCGGTGGTCGTGGCGGTGGGCACGCCGCATCGCGACGAGGCCTTTCGCGCCTGCCGCCAGGTCATCGAGGCGGTCAAGCACCGCAGCCCGATCTGGAAGCAGGAGCACTACCAGGACGGCAGCAGCGAATGGAGCGAGGGTTGCTCGCTGTGCGAGACGCAAGCACGGGACGACCAGCCGGAGTCGCGACATGACGGCCATGCGCACGGCTGAACCGGCGGCCGCGTTCGACGGCGTGGTGCTTGCCGGCGGCCGATCCTCGCGCATGGGCACGGACAAGGCCGCCCTGCCATGGCGCGGCCGTCCGTTGCTGCAGCACATGCGCGGGCTGCTGGAGCAGGCCGGCGCGCAACGCGTGCTGGCCTGCGGCCCTGATCCCGATGCGCAGAGCCTGCCTGACTTGCAGCCCGGCCTCGGGCCACTCGGCGGCCTGCTGACCCTGACGCAGACCCAGGCGGACGGCCGCTATCTGGTGGTGCCGGTGGACATGCCGCTGCTCACGACCGGGCTGCTGCGGCGGCTGGCCGGCGCACTCGCGGATGCCGAAGAAATATCCTGCGCGATGTTCGCCGGGCATGTGCTGCCGCTGTGCCTGCGCCTGGACGAAACCACCCGCGCGGCGATCGGCGAGCTTGCCGGGCAGGCGCCGCGGATGCGTTCGCTGCATGCCCTGCATGCCCGCTTGCGCAGCATGGAACTGGCCGTGGCCGACGACGAGCGCCGCTGCCTGGCCAATTGCAACACGCCCGAAGAGTGGGAGGAGGTGCAGCCGTGAAGTTGCAGATCGATGGCCAGCAATGGCGCCTGCGGATCGATGAGGACGAACTCGTGCGCCTGCGCGAAGGCCGTGCGCTGGACAGCGTGAGCCACCTTCCCGACGGCGCCGCATTCAGTTTTTCGCTGGCGCTGCTGCCGGCGGCGCAGGCCACGCTGCAGCGGCGCGGCGACAGCTGGTCGTTCGCCCTGCCGGTCGAACGCGTGGAAGCGTACGTGCAGCAGTTGCCCAGCAGGAAGGGACTGGAATTCGTGCTGCCGGCCGGCGCCGCGGTCGAATGGCGGCTGCTGTTCGAGGTGGACGTGCGCGACAGCGTGAGCCGTCGCGGCGTGCCGCAGCGCCCGCGCTGAACGCGGCGCCGCCGCTGCGGCGGGATGTCGCAAGCCTGGTGCCGGGAACAGGCCCAGCGGCGGCGGAAAGGTCGTGCCTCGTGGCGCCAGCGCAAGTGTGGTAACAGTTGCCCGGCAACTTTGGGACAGTTCGCGCCGAAGGTGTCGAATCCGTACCAATATGGTCGTGATTCCGCACTCTTGATCGGCATCAATTTGACGGCGGCATCACTCGCCTAGGCTCCGTTCATCGGGCCGCTGGAAATGATGCACAAGCGCTGCCGACACGACGACGCCACAGACTGCCAAGAGGGCTTTGCATGAGTTACTTCCTTGACCGCCTGCAGTTCTTCAAGCGCAAGGCAGAGACGTTCTCGGCGGGCCACGGCACCACCCGCACGGACAACCGGGACTGGGAAAACGGCTATCGCGCCCGCTGGCAGCACGACAAGATCGTGCGCTCCACCCACGGCGTGAACTGCACCGGCTCGTGCAGCTGGAAGATCTATGTCAAGAACGGCCTGGTGACCTGGGAAACCCAGCAGACCGACTATCCGCGCACGCGGCCGGACCTGCCCAACCACGAGCCGCGCGGCTGCCCGCGCGGGGCCAGCTACTCCTGGTACCTGTATAGCGCCAACCGGCTGAAGTACCCGCTGGTGCGCGGTGCGCTGCTGCGCCTGTGGCGCGAGGCGCGCAAGACGATGGCGCCGGTCGAGGCGTGGGCCAGCATCGTCGATGACCCGGCCAGGGCGAAGTCGTACAAGAGCAAGCGCGGCATGGGCGGCTTCGTGCGCGTGCGCTGGGACGAGGCCAACGAGATCATCGCCGCGTCCAACCTGCACACGGTGAAGAAGCACGGCCCCGACCGGGTGATCGGCTTCTCGCCGATCCCGGCGATGTCGATGATTTCCTACGCGTCGGGCGCACGCTACCTGTCGCTGCTGGGCGGCGCCTGCCTGTCGTTCTACGACTGGTACTGCGACCTGCCGCCGTCCTCGCCGCAGGTGTGGGGCGAGCAGACCGACGTGCCCGAATCGGCCGACTGGTACAACAGCCGCTACATCATCGCGTGGGGTTCCAACGTGCCGCAGACGCGCACGCCCGACGCGCACTTCTTCACCGAGGCCCGCTACAACGGCACCAAGACGGTGGCGATCACGCCCGACTATGCCGAAGTCGCCAAGCTCACCGACCACTGGCTGCACCCCAAGCAGGGTACCGACGCAGCCTTGGCCTTCGCCTTCGGCCACGTGATCCTGAAGGAGTTCCACGTCGACAACCCGGCGGAATACTTCATCGACTACTGCCGCCAGTACACCGACATGCCGCTGCTGGTGCGGCTGGAGCGGCGTGCCGACGGCCGCCTGGTGGCGGAGCGTTTCCTGCGCGCCAGCGACCTCGGCGGCCTGGGCGAATCGAACAACCCCGAGTGGAAGACGCTGGCGCTGGACGAGCACAGCGGCGAAATCACCGTGCCCAACGGCTCGGTCGGCTTCCGCTGGGGCGAGCAGGGCAAGTGGAACGTCGAGGAGAAGGACAGCCAGGGCCGGGCGACCCGCCTGCGGCTGTCGCTCAAGGACGCCAACGACGGCATCGAGGCGGTCAGCTTCCCGTACTTCGGCGGCATCGAGCACGATCGCTGGACCGCCTCCAAGTTCGAGGACATCCTCGAGCGCAACGTGCCGGTGCGCCGCCTGCAGCTGGCCGACGGCAAGCAGTGGGAAGTGGCCACCGTCTACGACCTGCTGCTGGCGCACTATGGCGTCGACCGCGGCTTCGGCGGCGCCAACGTGGCGTCCAGCTACGACGACAACGTGCCGGGCACGCCGGCATGGCAGGAGAAGATCACCGGCGTGTCGCGCGCCGAAGTGGTGGAAATCGCGCGCGAATTCGCCGGCACCGCGGCCAAGACCCGCGGCCGCAGCATGATCATCGTCGGCGCCGGCATGAACCACTGGTTCCACAACGACATGAACTACCGCGGCCTGATCAACATGCTGATGATGTGCGGCTGCATCGGCCAGACCGGCGGCGGCTGGGCGCACTACGTGGGGCAGGAAAAACTGCGCCCGCAGACCGGCTGGCAGCCGCTGGCGTTCGGTCTGGACTGGAGCCGTCCGCCGCGGCAGATGAACGGCACCTCGTTCTTCTACTTCATGTCCGACCAGTGGCGCTACGAAAAGCTGGAGATGAAGGAGATCCTGTCGCCGCTGGCCGACCCGGCCCGCTTCACCGGCAGCCAGGCCGACCTCAACCTGCAGGCGATCCGCATGGGCTGGCTGCCCAGTGCGCCGCAGCTGGACCGCAACCCGCTGGAGATCGTCAAGGCCGCCGAACAGGCCGGCCGTTCGCCCTCCGAGTACGTGGTCGAGCAGTTGCAGCAGGGCAAGCTCGATTTCGCCTACGCCGACCCCGATGCGCCGCAGAACTTCCCGCGCGTGCTGTTCATCTGGCGCTCGAACCTGCTCGGCTCCTCCGGCAAGGGTCACGAGTACATGCTGCGGCACCTGCTGGGTACGCGGCATGGCCTGCAGGGCAAGGATCTCGGCGAGCGCGGCGCGGTCAAGCCGGAGGAAGTGAAGTGGCGCGACGAGGCGCCGGAAGGCAAGCTCGACCTGCTGGTGACGCTGGACTTCCGCATGTGCACGACGGCGCTGTACTCGGACATCGTGCTGCCGACGGCGACCTGGTACGAGAAGAACGACCTCAACACCTCCGACATGCATCCGTTCATCCACCCGCTGTCCAAGGCGGTCGATCCGGCGTGGGAGTCGCGCAGCGACTGGGACATCTTCAAGGGCATCGCCAGGTCGGTCAGCGAGATGGCGCCCGGCGTGCTGGGGGTGGAAAAGGACCTGGTGCTGGTGCCGACCCTGCACGACACGCCCGGCGAGCTGGCCATGCCGCTGGGCGTCACCGACTGGAAGAAGGGCCAGTGCGAGCCGATTCCCGGCAAGACCATGCCGTCGATCGCGGTGGTCGAACGCGACTACCCCAACCTGTACAAGAAGTTCACCTCGCTCGGGCCGCTGCTGGACAAGCTCGGCAACGGCGGCAAGGGCATGCAGTGGGATACGCGCGACGAGGTCGACTTTCTCGGCAAGCTCAACCACACGGTGACCGAGCAGGGCGTCAGCCACGGGCGGCCGCGCATCGAAACCGCGATCGACGCCTGCGAGGTGGTGCTGCACCTGGCGCCGGAGACCAATGGCCATGTCGCGGTCAAGGCATGGGAGTCGCTCGGCACGTTCACCGGGCGCGAGCACACCCACCTGGCGCGCGGCAAGGAACACGAGGCGATCCGCTTCCGTGACATCCAGGCGCAGCCGCGCAAGATCATTTCCTCGCCGATCTGGTCGGGCCTGGAGGACGAGCACGTCAGCTACAACGCCTGCTACACCAACGTGCACGAGCTGATCCCGTGGCGCACCGTCACCGGCCGCCAGCAGTTCTATCAGGACCACGAGTGGATGGTCGCCTTCGGCGAAGGCTTCATGAGCTACCGCCCGCCGGTCGACACCAAGACCATCGAGCCGCTGCACAACAAGCGCGGCAACGGCCACCGCGAGATCGTGCTGAACTGGATCACCCCGCACCAGAAGTGGGGCATCCACAGCACCTACAGCGACAACCTGCTGATGCAGACCCTGTCGCGCGGCGGCCCGATCGTGTGGATCAGCGAGGACGATGCGCGCGAGGCCGGCATCGAGGACAACGACTGGATCGAGCTGTTCAACGTCAACGGCGCGATCGCCGCGCGCGCGGTGGTCAGCCAGCGCGTGATGCCGGGGATGGCGATGATGTACCACGCACAGGAACGCATCATCAACATGCCCGGTTCGGAAATCACCGGCACCCGCGGCGGCATCCACAACTCGGTCACCCGCGTGGTGCTCAAGCCGACCCACATGATCGGCGGCTACGCGCAACTGGCCTGGGGCTTCAACTACTACGGCACCTGCGGCACCAACCGCGACGAGTTCGTGATCGTGCGCAAGATGGACAAGGTCGACTGGCTGGACGGCGAGTCGGGCTCTGCAAGCCCGAGCTTGGCGAATGCCAAGGAGGTGGTGTGATGAAAGTCCGTGCCCAGATCGCGATGGTGCTGAACCTGGACAAGTGCATCGGCTGCCACACCTGCTCGATCACCTGCAAGAACGTGTGGACCAGCCGCGAAGGCGTCGAGTACGCCTGGTTCAACAACGTCGAGACCAAGCCCGGCATCGGCTACCCGAAGGAGTGGGAAAACCAGGACAAGTGGAACGGCGGCTGGGTGCGCACCCGCGCCGGCAAGCTGGTGCCGCGCGCCGGCGGGCGCTGGCGCATGCTGTCGAAGATCTTCGCCAACCCCGACCTGCCGCAGATCGACGACTACTACGAGCCGTTCACCTTCGACTACCAGCACCTGCACCAGGCGCCGGAAGGCCAGCACCAGCCCACTGCGCGCCCGCGTTCGCTGATCAGCGGCGAGCGCGTGCAGAAAATCGAGTGGGGGCCGAACTGGGAGGAAATCCTCGGCACCGAATTCGCCAAGCGCGCCAAGGACCGCAACTTCGACAACGTGCAGAAGGAGATCTACAGCGCGTTCGAGAAGACCTTCATGATGTACCTGCCGCGCCTGTGCGAGCACTGCCTCAACCCGGCGTGCGTGTCGGCGTGTCCCTCCGGCGCGATCTACAAGCGCGAGGAAGACGGCATCGTGCTGATCGACCAGGACAAGTGCCGCGGCTGGCGCATGTGCGTGTCGGCCTGCCCGTACAAGAAGATCTACTACAACTGGAAGAGCGGCAAGTCGGAAAAGTGCACCTTCTGCTACCCGCGCATCGAGATGGGCGAGCCGACCGTGTGCTCGGAGACCTGCGTCGGGCGCATCCGCTACCTCGGCGTGATGCTGTACGACGCCGACCGCATCCAGCAGGCGGCCTCGGTGCCGGCCGAGAAGGACCTGTACCAGGCGCACCTGGACATCTTCCTCGATCCGTTCGATCCGGCGGTGATCGAGGCCGCGCGCAACGAAGGCATCCCCGACAGCTGGCTGGAGGCGGCCAAGGGTTCGCCGGTGTACAAGCTGGCGATCGACTGGAAGCTGGCGCTGCCGCTGCATCCGGAATACCGCACCCTGCCGATGGTGTGGTACGTGCCGCCGCTGTCGCCGATCCAGTCCGCCGCCGAACGCGGCCGCGTGGGCATGAACGGCGAGCTGCCGGATGTCGCCTCGCTGCGCATCCCGGTGCGTTATCTCGCCAACCTGCTGGCGGCCGGCGACGAGGCGCCGGTGGTGCGCGCGCTGGAGCGGATGATGGCGATGCGCGCGTGGCGCCGCGCGCGCAACGTCGACGGCGTCGAGGACCTGGCCGTGCTGAAGCAGGCCGGCTTGAGCGTGGCGCAGGCCGAGGACATGTACCGCTACCTCGCCATCGCCAACTACGAGGACCGCTTCGTCATCCCCACCGGGCATCGCGAATACGCCAACGACGCCTTCGGCGAGCGCGGCGGCTGCGGCTTCACCTTCGGCAACGGCTGCAGCGGTGACAGCCCGGCCGACCTGTTCAGCGAGCGCAAGATCACCACCTTCACGGTGCGGCCGGTGCGCAAGGAAAAAGACGAGGTCGCCCCATGAGCCTGCTGAAGCTGATCGGCGTGCTGCTGGACTATCCCGACGACGAGCTGTGGCAGCACGGCGACGAACTGCTCGCCGCCGCCGCCGACCCGGCGCTGCCGGCAGCGCGGCGGAAGGCGCTGGCGGGCTTCGTGCAGGGCCTGCTCGACGCCAACCCGTTGACCGCGCAGGACGCCTGGCTGCAGACCTTCGATCGTGGCCGCTCGATGAGCCTGCTGCTGTTCGAGCACATCCACGGCGAATCGCGCGACCGTGGCCAGGCGATGGTCGACCTGATCGAAGCCTACCGCAAGCAGGGCTTCGAGCTGGCGGCGAAGGAGCTGCCCGATTACCTGCCGCTGCTGCTGGAATTCCTGGCGCAGCGTCCGCCGGCCGAGGTACGCGACTGGCTCGGCCACATCAGCCACATCGTCGGCATGCTCGCGGCGCGCGCCGGAGAGCGCGGCAGCCCCAGCCAGGTGCTGTTCGAGCTCTTGCTGGAGCTGGCCGACGGCAAGCCCGACCTGGCCGTGCTGCGCCAGCGTGCCAGCGAGGAAGCGCGCGACGACACCGCCGAGGCGATGGATCGACTGTGGGAGGAGGAAGCGGTCCGTTTCGGCGCCGAGGGGCCCGACGACAGCTGCCAGCCGAGCACGCGCCGACCCTCGCCATCCACTGCCGCCCCGCAGGTGCAGCCATGAACTATCTCGACCAATTCGCGTTCCAGCTGTACCCGTACATCGCCATGGCGGTGTTTTTCATCGGCAGCTGGGCACGTTTCGACCGCGCCATGTACACCTGGCGCACCGGCTCCAGTCAGCTGCTGTCCAGCCGCGGCATGCGCCTGGGCAGCAACCTGTTCCACGTTGGCATCCTGGTCGTGCTCGGCGGGCACCTGGTCGGCCTGCTGACGCCGCATTCGGTGTACACCATCTTCATCACTGCACCGCAGAAACAGTTGTTGGCGATGCTGGTCGGTGGCGTGTTCGGCGTGATCTGCCTGGCGGGCCTGCTGATCCTGCTGGCGCGTCGCCTGTTCAACCCGCGGGTGCGCGCCACCGGCACCGTCGGCGACACCGTGATCCTGGTCCTGCTGCTGCTGCAACTGCTGCTCGGCCTGTACACCATCGTGCTTTCCAGCCATCACATGGACGGCGGCGTGATGATCGCGCTGGCCGAGTGGGCGCAGCACATCGTCACCTTCCGCTGGGGCGCGGCGAGCTTCGTGATCGGCGTGGACTGGGTCTACAAGGCGCACATCTTCCTCGGCATGACGCTGTTCCTGGTGGCGCCGTTCACGCGGCTGGTACATGTGTGGAGCATCCCGGTCAGCTACCTGTGGCGGCCCTACCAGGTGGTGCGCCGGCGCCAGGCGACGTTGCGCTACGGATCGAGGGACTGACCATGACGCTGGGCAAAGCCGATGCGCGAGGGATCCCGCTGACCATCATCGATTCGGCCAAGCCGGTGACGCAGGAGGCTCACGAGCATCAGCACGACAGCAAGGGCGAGGGCCCGCGCACGCTGGGCCAGCCGGCGCCGTGCTACCTGTTCGTGGACGAGCAGGCGATCAGCGAAGCCGAGATCGCGCAGGAGATGCAGCACCACCGTGCGCCGACCCCGGCGCACTCCCGCGCCGCTGCAGCCCGCGCGCTGGTGGTGCGCGAGCTGTTGCGCCGCGAAGTGCAGCGGCTCGGCTTGGTCGACCAGGTGCCGGCCGGCAGCCAGGAAACCGTGGAGGAGGCCGGCATCCGCGTGCTGCTGGAACGCGAAATCGAGGATCGCGTGCCGGCGGAAGAGGATTGCCGGCGCTACTACGAGCAGAACCGCCAGCTGTTCCGCGCGCCCGACCTGATCCGCGTGCGGCACATCCTGCTGGGTGCGGCGGCCGACGACGTCACTGGCCGCATTCGTGCCCGCGCCGAAGCCGAGCGCCTGATCGCCGAGCTGAAGATCAACCACGGGCTGTTCGCCGATTTCGCGATGCGCCATTCCGACTGCCCGTCGAAGACGCAGGGCGGCGAACTCGGCTGGTTGCAGCGGGGCCAGGCCACGCCCGAATTCGATCGCCAGGTGTTCCGCCTGCGCGAGGGCCTGGCGGCGTTCCCGGTCGAATCGCGCTGGGGCTACCACGTGGTCAGCGTCGATGGCATCCGGCCCGGCGCCGAACAGCCGTTCGACGCCGTCCGCGAGCGGATTTCCGACTATCTGGAATTGCAGGTGCGCCAACGCGAGCTGCAGCGCTACCTGCTCGGCTTGCAGGAGCGTTACCCGGTGCACGGCCTGGATGCGATCGAGGCACTGGCCAGCGCCTGATGCGCCGGCCGCACGTTTCCGCGACGACGGCAGCCGGCCTTCCCGCGCACCGGCCTTCGATGCTTCACATCTACCGGATGCACCAGCATGCATGAGCCCAGCATCGTGTCCCGTGGCGAGCAGCAGCGCGCCATGTGGCTAAGCACCTTCGCCTTCACCGTGTGTTTCGCGGTGTGGACGATATTTTCCATCATCGGCATCCAGATCAAGCAGCAACTCGGCCTCAATGAAACCCAGTTCGGCCTGCTGATCGCCACGCCGATCCTCACCGGATCGCTGATCCGCCTGCTGCTCGGCATCTGGGCCGACCAGTACGGCGGCCGTCGCGTGTTCGCCGCGGTGATGCTGTGTGCGGCTACGGCCACCTGGATGCTGGGCTACGCGCACACCTATCCGCAGTTTCTGGTCGCCGCGCTGTTCGTCGGCATTGCCGGCGGCGCATTCTCGGTCGGGGTGGCCTACGTGTCGAAGTGGTTTCCGGCGAGCAGGCAGGGCACGGCGCTGGGTGTCTTCGGCGCGGGCAACGTCGGCGCCGCGGTCACCAAGCTGCTGGCACCGATGGTGATGGTTGCCTCGGGCTGGATCCTGGTCAGCAAGATCTGGGCGATCGCTCTGGCGCTGACCGCCGCGCTGTTCTACCTGTTCAGTCAGGAGGACCCTTCGCTGGCCCAGCGGCGCAAGTCGGGCACCAAGCCGATGTCGTTCCGCGAACAGATGATGCCGCTTCGCAACCTGCAGGTGTGGCGTTTTTCGCTCTACTATTTCTTCGTCTTCGGCGGCTTCGTGGCGCTGGCCTTGTGGCTGCCGCACTTCCTCACCGGTGTCTACAAGCTGGACGTGAGGACCGCCGGCATCCTTGGTGCCTGCTATTCGATTCCGGCCAGCCTGTTCCGCATCGTTGGCGGGGTGCTGTCCGACCGCATCGGCGCGCGCAAGGTGATGTACTGGACCTTCGGCGTCTCTGCCATCTGCACCTTCCTGCTCGCCTATCCGGACACCCACTATGTCGTGAAGGGCATCACGGGCGACATCAGCCTGCACCTGGCGATCGGCGTGGTGCCGTTCACGGTGCTGGTGTTCGTGCTGGGTTTCTTCATGTCGCTGGGCAAGGCGGCGGTGTACAAGCACATCCCGGTCTATTACCCCCAGCACGTCGGCTCGGTGGGCGGCGTGGTCGGCATGATCGGCGGACTGGGCGGTTTCATCCTGCCGATCGCGTTCGGTGTGCTGAACGACGTCGTGGGCGTGTGGACCAGCTGCTTCATGCTGCTGTTCGTCCTGGTGGCCGCTTCGCTGGCGTGGATGCACTTCGCGATTCGGCGCATGGAACGCCGGCACTTCCCGCAGATCGGCACCGAGACGGATCTGCCCGAGGTCATGGATGCCGTGGCGCAGTCGCGAAGCCGCTGAGGGCGTGGCGGCTGCGGGGCACGTTCGCCCCGCAAGCTACGTCGTCCGGCGTGGCCGGCCGCGCCGTCAGCCGATGCGGGTGGGCGTAGTGCGGCGCGGCGCGGGTTGCGCGCCGCGCCGGCAAGCACGGCGGGCCGCCTGCGATCAGGGATTCTTCACGTACGCGTTCCTGCGCAGGTAGAACCACCAGTTGAGCAACAGGCACAGCGCGTAGAACGCCGCGAAGCCGTACATCGCCATCTCGGGTGTCCCGAGTTTGATCTGCTCGCCGATCACGACCGGCGCGGCAAATGCACCGTAGGCGGCGACGGCCGACGTCCAGCCCAGCACCGGACCGGCCTGCTGGCGGTCGAAGATCGCGCCGATGGTGCGGAAGGTCGACCCGTTGCCGACGCCGGTGGCGGCGAACAGCAGCACGAAGAGCGCGAGGAAGGCGAAGAAGTAATCCTCGGGCGTCGCCGAGTGGTAGGCCTTCATCATCACGTAGCCGGCCGCCACCGAGGCGCCCACCATCACCACGGAAACCCACTGGGTGACGATCGAACCGCCGGTCTTGTCCGAGATCCAGCCGCCGATCGGGCGCGTCAGCGCACCGACGAAGGGGCCGATCCATGCGTAGGCAAGCACCGGCAACGCGTTCGGATTCGGCTGCGTGTGGGTCATCACGCCGTTCGCATCGGGCACGTGGATGACGTCGAAGATCACTTTCATCGACAGCGGCAGCGCCATCGAGAAGCCGATGAACGAGCCGAAGGTGACGATGTAGAGGATCGTCATCGCCCAGGTGTGCCTGTTGCGGAAAATCTCGAACTGCTTGGTCACGCCCTCCTTCATCGGGCCGAAGGCGGCGAGCTTCATCACCGTCAGCATCAGGGTGATGTCGAGCGGGATCGCCACCCAGACGTTGAGCACTCCCAGGCCGGTCGGTGCCGGCAGGTACAGCCAGAGCATGAAAATCGACGGCACGAAGGCGAGCGTGTACAGGTAGGTGATCTTCGAGAACGCGACCAGCGGGTTGCCGGTGGCGGGCGAGATCGTCTTCAGGTTGTTCATGCCGAACCAGCACAGGATCGACAGCGGCACCAGCGACAGCGCCCAGGCGAAGCCGGAGTTCTGGATCCAGGTCGACGTGCCGGCCGGGATCTTGCCGAAGATCCAGCCGCTTTCCTTGAGCAGGGTCTCGGGGCCACCGCCGATGGCACCGAAGATGCTCACCGTCATCACGAGCGGAATGACGATCTGCATCGTCGTCACGCCGAAGTTGCCCAGTCCCGCGTTGAGGCCCAGCGCCGTGCCCTGCAGCCGCTTGGGGAAGAAGCCGCTGATGTTGGACATCGACGAGGCGAAGTTGCCGCCGCCGACGCCGCACCACAAGGCCATCAGCTGGAACGCCCACAGCGGCCAGTCCTTGTGCTGCAGCACGATGCCGGTGCCGATGGCCGGCGCCAGCAGCATTGCCGTGGTCAGGAAGATCGTGTTGCGTCCGCCCGCGAGGCGGATCAGGAACGAGGCCGGGATGCGCATCGTGGCGCCGGCAATGCCGGCGATCGCGGTCAGCGTGAAGAGTTCGGCCTGCGTGAACGGAAAGCCGAGGTTGAGCATCTGCACGGTGATGATGCCCCACATGCCCCAGATCGCGAAGCCGCACAGCAGGGCGGGGATCGAGATCCACAGGTTGCGGTAGGCGATCCGCTTGCCGGTAGCCTCCCAGAACGCGGGATCCTCCGGGCGCCAGTCGTCGATGTCCGCGCCGCTCGAGTGCGATGGTGGCGCAGTGCCAGGGCCTGATTTGGTGTTCATGGTGGTCCTCGGGTCGTCTCGTTGGAATCAGCCGGCGAGGCTGAGCGTGGGGGCTTCTTGCCTGTCTTTGACGTGGATCGTGGAGTCGGTGTGGTGCGTCATCGGGCAAACCGGGCGAAGCGGTCACGTAGACGGCGCGCGCGAACCGTGCGCGAGGCGCCACAGGTTGTGCGCGACGCCAGCGAACGCGCCGAGCCATGCAACCAGTGCAATCGCAAAAAACAGCTTCGGCAGGAAGCCGAGGAAACCGAAGCCCATCGCCTTGGCCATTTCCAGTGTGCTGGTGGCGTACATGCCCAGCGGGAACACCGCGCCCCAGTACAGCGGGTCGTAGCGCAGCGGAAAGCGCCGGTAGACGTGGCGCCACACGCCGAGCACCAGCAGCATCGGGATCCACCAGGTGCCGGTGGCCCAGTAGAACACCGTGAATCCCTTGATGAAGGGCTGCAGCGACAGCAGGTAGGGCGCATCCGCCGCATTGATGCTGAGCAGCGAGCCGGCCAGGGTGGAAATGGCCATCGCGCCCATGTTGATCCAGTACGGCGGCGACAGGTCGGCCGGCGAGAATTCGAAGAAGGTGTAGCGGTAGAAGATCAGCGACATCATCCAGATGTACAGCATGCCGCCCCACAGCCACATCGACAGCGCGAAGAAGTTCAGCTCCAGCTTCCACGGCTGCACCGCGTGCGCAGCGAGCAGGGCGCTCAGCACCGCGATCGACTGGGTGGCCACCACCGCCAGCAGCCAGCCGCCGCTGATGCCGCGGTCCAGCGTGGGTTTGCCTTTCTTGACGGTGAAGGCGGTGAACACCGTGTAGGTCAGCGCCAGCCACAGCACGATCGCCACGACCCACAGCAGCAGGCCGCCGCGGGTACTGCCGGCCAGCAGCAGGAACTGGCAACCCAGGATGCTCGATGCGGCGACCATGGTGAAGAAGCCCGGCCCGCTCAGGTGGTCGGTCAGGTCGCCGAGGAAGCGTTGCGGATAGCGCGCCAGGCGCAAGGCGTAGAGCAGCCAGAGCAGCGCATAGACGCCGGCATTGATGGCGAACAGGCCCCATGCCAGCCGCGGCAGGCCCAGTCGCCAGGCGCCGATGGAGACGATGCCGGTCGCCATGACCATGCCGAAGTAGGCTGGCGAGAGTTCTGCCAGGGCGGAAGAAGGGAAGCGCGATGCCTGCTGCATGTGGCGTTTCTCGATGGTCGCTGGCGTAGCCGGGATGAGCGGTGGGAAACCCTGTCCGGCACCCGTGGTCGATGCCCTGGAGCGGATGCGGATCGGCGCGACGCCCGCGACGGCAGCCGGCGCTTGCGCCCGCGGACAGCTTAGGGTGGCCGGCTCGGGTGCGAGTTGATTGCGGTCAACCGGCCCGCTTCCGGCCGCCGGCGGCCTGAAGCGGACGCGCCGCGTTTCAGACCAGCAGCGCCACCGACTTGATCTGCGCCCACACGGCCAGGCCCTCGCGCAACTGCAGGCGGAGCACCGACTGGTGCGAGACGCGTGCCAGCAAGCAGGCGCCCCCGGCCAGCAGCTGCAGCTGGAACTGCCCGCCGGGCAACGGCGACAGCGATTGCAGCACGGCCGGCACGATGTTCAGCACGCTGGTGTCGGTGTGCGCGCTCAGTGCGATGCTGACGTCGCGGGCCGGCACCCGCAGGCGTACGCAGGTGCCTACCGGATGGGCGGGGCCATGGGCGTGCAGCATGCCGGCAGGCGTGTCCAGCCGCAGCAGGCCGTGCCCATCGTGGCCGAGCACGCTGGCCTCGATGACGCTGGCGGCATCCTCGCGCAGTGCCAGCGGCAGGTCGGCGCGGTTCAGCACCTCCAGCGCCGGGCCGGCGGCGCGCACCCGGCCGGCTTCCAGCAGCACCAGCTGGTCGGCCAGGCGCGCGGCCTCTTCCACCGCATGGGTGACGTACAGCAGGGGGATGCGTGCCTCCCGCTTGACCGCTTCCAGATACGGCAGGATCTCGGCGCGCCGCTCGGCGTCGAGCGCGCTCAGCGGCTCGTCCAGCAGCAGCCAGCGCGGCCGGCACACCAGCGCGCGGCCTAGCGCCACGCGCTGCCGCTCGCCGCCGGACAGCGTGGCCGGCGCCCGCGCCAGCAGCGGCCCCAGCGCCAGCTTGTCGATCCACTCGCGCATGGCCTCGGCGGGCGCGCCGGCGCGGCGCCAGCCGTAGCGCAGGTTGTCGTGTACCGACAGGTGCGGCAGCAGGGCCGCGTGCTGGAACACCACGCCGACCCGGCGCCGGTGTGGCGGCAGGCACAGCCGGGCGTCCTGCCAGGTCTCCCCGCCGATGCGCAGCACGCCGCGGGCCGCCGGCTCGAGGCCAGCAATGGCGCGCAGCAAGCTGCTCTTGCCGCTGCCGGACGGGCCGAACATCACGCTGACGCCCTGCGCGGGCAGCGACAGCGCCACGTCCAGCGTGAAATTCCCGCGCCGCCAGTGCAGGCGCAGCTCGATGTCGCCGGCCGGCTCAGTCATGCGCGAGCGCCGTTCGCCGGCCCAGCCACTGCATCACCAGCAGCATGCCGAAGGAGAACGCCAGCAATCCGGCCGCCAGGCGATGGGCGTCGGCGTAGGCCATCGCCTCGACCTGGTCGTACAGCAGCACCGACAGCACCCGCGTCTGCCCGTCGATGTTGCCGCCCACCATCAGCACCACGCCGAACTCGCCCACCGTGTGGGCGAAGCCGAACAGCGTGGCGGTGAGCAGCGCCGGTTTCGACAGCGGCAGCACCACGCTGACGAAGCGGTCGAACGGGGAGGCGCGCAGCGTGGCGGCGGCATCCAGCACGACGGCGTCGATCGCGGCGAAACCGGACTGCAGCGGGTGCACCACGAACGGCAGCGAATACAGCACCGAGGCAAGCAGCAGCCCCGGGAAAGTGAACGCCAGCGTGCCCAGTCCCAGTGCCGTGGTGAGCTGGCCGAGCGGGCCGTCCGGCCCCATCCCGAGCAGCAGGTAGAAGCCCAGCACGGTGGGCGGCAGCACCATCGGCAGGGCAACCAGCGCCCCGACCGGCATGCGCCAGCGCGAGCCGGTGCGCGCCAGCCACCAGGCCAGCGGCATGCCCAGCAGCAGGAGGATCAGCGTGGTCAGCCCGGCGAGCTTGAGGGTGACCAGGATGGCGGCCAGCAGCGTGGTCATGGCCGTCGCTGCGATGCCGGTGCCGGCTCAGTCATAACCGTGGGCCGCGATGGTGCGTCGGGCGGTATCGTCGCGCAGATATTGCAGGAAACCAATCGCCGCCGGGTTGCCGCGGCCGTGGCCAAGCAGGACCGCACTCTGCACGATCGGCCGGTGCCAGTCGGCGGGAACCAGCCACGCCGAACCGCCGACCTGGCGCTGCGCTTCCAGCGCCAGCGAGCGCGGCAACAGCCCGGCCTCGGCATTGCCGCTCAGCACGAACTGGGTGGCCTGGCCCACGTTCTCGCCAAGCACCAGGTGCGGCTGCAGCGTGTCCCAGCGGCCGACATGCTGCAGCACCTGGCGTGCGGCCGCGCCATAGGGCGCCAGCGCGGGGTTTGCGATCGCGAACTTGCGGAAGTCGTGTTGGCGCAGCGCGCGCTCGCCGTCGGTAGCCAGTGTGGCGTCGCGGCTCCACAGCACCAGCCGGCCGCGGGCGTAGTCGTACAGCGACGAACGCACCGCCAGCCCTTCGTCGGCCAGACGCTGCGGCGTGCTGTCGTCCGCCGCCAGCAGCACGTCGAACGGCGCGCCATGGCGGATCTGCGCATACAGCTTGCCGGTCGAGGCCACGCTGATGTCGATGCGGTGACCGCTGCGGCGCATGTATTGCGCCGCCAGCAGGCGGGCCACCTCGCTGAAGTTGGCGGCCACGGCGATCTGTGCCCGCGCCAGCGGCGCGCCCGCGGCAGCATGGCCCGGGGGCCACACCGCCAGGGCGGCGATGGCCAGGAGGGCCGGCGCCACGCGACGAACCAGCCTGCGGATGATGTCCAGTTGCAAGGTCTGCCTCCCCGGGTGAGTCGCGCCGGCCCCGCCGTCGGTTCCCCTACGCGGGTGGCCGCCGGCATGGACGCAACGATTTATACACAACACCGCCTGGCGTGGGTTGACGCCGGACAATTTGCCGCCGCAGGAAGGGCCGCTCCCGTGGCGCGCGGCGGTCTGTTGTCGCAGGCACGCGCGACGCTCGGCCGGATTGACCTGGGTCAGTCGCGGCGGCACGGCAGTACGCTAGCCTGCTATCCGCGGCAACCCTGCCGCTTGCCGGAGTTTTCCGCATGAAATCGGTCCATGTTGTTCTTGCACTGGCGTGTGGCCTGGGTCTGGGCCTGGCGGCTCAGGCGTCACCCCAGCACACCCATGAAAGCCACCCGGCGCACGCCACCACCGCCGCGCCGACGCCGGCCCAGCGCTGGGCGCCGGACGCACCGCTGCGCGAAGGCATGCGCCGCGCGCATACCGCAGTGGCCGAGCTCGCCCACTACGAGATGGGCCACATGAGCGCGCCGATGGCAGCCGACCGCGCGCAGGAGGTGCAGGACGCGGTGACCTACATGTTCGCCAACTGCAAGCTGTCCGCCGAACCCGACGCCGCGCTGCACGGCATCCTGGTGCCGCTGATGAGCGCGGCACAGACGCTGAAGGCCGACCCGACGAAGGTCTCGGCAGTGGCCGAGATGCGCGCGGCGATCGCGCACTACCCGCAGTACTTCAATGACCCCGGCTGGGACCAGCCGGCCCCGGCCGAGCAGGTGATGCACGACGAGCCGTGAGGCAGTGCGTTGCGGGCGGCGCGTGAAGCGCTGCCCGCAACGCGTGCGCGGCACCGTCAGAGTTTCACGTCCAGCTTCAGCCAGCCGGTGCGGCCCGGCTCGTTCACCCGCAGCGTGTTGACGTAGCCGACCAGCCCGGCGTTCGCCGCATTGACGTGCTCGGCGTAGGTCTTGTCGAGCAGGTTGTCGATCCCCGCGCTGAGCGTGAGCGTGCGGCTGAGCCGCCAGCCCGCGTTGAGCGAGAGCACGCCGAAGCCGGCGCCGGGCCCCAGGTCCTGGCCGACGATGTTGCCGCTGCCCGGCGCCACCCGATGCTGCGCCGCGGCCACCCGCCACAACGCGCCCGCTGACCAGATGCCGTTGTCGTAGGTGAGGCCGAAACGCGCCTCCAGCGGCGGTATCTGCGGCAGTGGCCGATGGTCGTTGCGATTCTCGCCCCAGGCCCAGGCCAGCGTGGCATCGCCCTTCCAGCGCGAGTCGAACGCGACGACCATGCCGGCCTCGGCGCCGGCGATGCGCGCCTGCACGTTGCGCGCCTGGCTGTTGCCCGCCATGCCGCGGCCGTAGTCGAGCAGGATGAAGTCGTCGACCACGCCAAGGTAGCCCGATACCCAGCCCTTCAGCCGCCTGCCGTCGTCGTACTGCAGGCCGGCGTCGAGCTGGGTGGTCTTCTCCGGCGCCAATGCGCGGAACGCGGCGACGCTCTTGTCGACGTGCCGGCCGAACAGTTCCCAGTAGTCGGGGAAGCGCTCGACGTGGCCGATGCCGGCGTAGAGCGTGGCCGGCGCGGCGACCAGCTCGCGCTCGTAGCGCACGAAGCCGGAGGGCAGGGTGGATGCGCGGCTGGCGGCGCCCTTCGCGGTGCCGCCCGTGCCCGCGGGCAAGGACAGGCTGTAACCGCGCGCCTGCGCATGGTCGACGCGCGCGCCGCCGACTACGCGCTCGCGTTCGGCCAGCGTCCAGCGCAGCTCGCCGAACGCGCCCAGCGTGCCCATGCGCGCGTCACGCAGGCGCGGTTGCGTGCGGTAGTCCGGCAGCCTGCCCCCGGCTGGGCCACCCATGCGGGCGGTGTGCGTGTTGGTGGAACCGTCGGCGCCGGCGACCAGCTCCAGCGACTCGCCCCAGGCGAAGCTGGCGGCGATGCGTCCGCCGGACGTGTGGCGAGCCACCTCGCTGGCCATCGCCATCGGCATCGTGCTGCGCGGGTCCGGACGGCGCAGGGTGTAGTTGTCCATCACGTGGTCGGCGTCGTTGTAGTAGAGCTGGGCGTCGAGCTTCTGCAGCGCGCCGCCGGCGTAGCGCCGCTCGAACTTCAGGGCCATGCTTTCGCGCAGGAACTGCACGCCGTCCATGCTGCTGAAGGCATAGGCCGCCTGGCCGTCACCCTTGCCGGCGGCGAGTTCCACGCGGGTGTCGTCGTCCGGCGTCCAGCCCAGGGTGAGGTCGGTGTTCCAGCGGTCGTAGGCGGAATGTACGCGGCGACCGTCGCCGTCCGCGTAGTCCTGGGCGTGGGTGTGGTTGGCGCTGACGCCCAGGTAGACATCCGGCGTGCCGGCGCGCAGGTCGACCCGCTGGTCGTTGCGGCCGTTCGACCCGCCCAGCAGGCTGCCCTCGAACGCATGGCCCGGTTCGACGTAGCGCTTGAAATCGCGCTCGAACAACACCGTGCCGGCGGAGTTGCCCGGACCGTACTGCACGGTCTGCGGACCCTTGATCACGGTGACGCGGTCGTACAGCTGCGGCGAGATGTAGGCGGTGGGCGGGTCCATCCGCGACGGGCAGCCGCCGCCGATCTGGCCGCCGTCGACCAGGAGGTTCAGGCGCGAGCCGGCCATGCCGCGCAGCACCGGGTCGCCGTTGCTGCCGCCCTTGCGGATGACCGCGAAGCCGGGGATGGTCTTCAGGAAATCCGCGCCGTCGCTGGCCGGCACCGGTTGGCGCGGCGCCTTCGGGTTGGTGGTGACGGTGAGCGGACTGTCCTGCATCACCGCGGTGACCACGATGGGCGCGAACAGCTGGATGGTCGGCTCGGTGGCCGCCGCAGCCAGCGGCGGGCCCAGCAGCAGGGTGAGTCCGATCGTGCGCGCCAGGGCGCGGCGGGTGGGCAGGGGCACGGCGGTGGCGTGCGACGACGATGGCGCAGCCGCACGGGCGCGCTCGCAAAAAATACGGGCAGACATGGCATTCCTCGATGTTCTGGCGGGGCGGCAGCGCGGGAGTGCGCTGGCCGCGGGTCAACGCAGATCAGCTGGGCAGGAAGGCCGGTGGACCGCGCGGCACGGCGGTCAGGGTGGAACGTTCGGGGCCGCGGCGCGGCGCGGTGGGTACTCCCGGCTGCGGGCCGGGCCGCGGCGACAGGCCCGGCAGCCAGGCGATGACGAGCAGCAACGGGCTGTGGCCGAGCAGGCCGCAGTAGCCACACTGATCCATCGACATGCCGTCGTGGTCGACGTGCGCGTCGTCGGACGGCTGCGCAGCGGCATCCGCAGCGGGCATCGGCATCGCCATGTGCATGGCGTGCGTCGCGTCGCGCGCGTCGTCGGCGGCGATGCCGGCCAGGGTGCGCGAAACCACCGGCGCGACGATGGTCAGGCCGAGCGCGACCGCGGCCAGCCAGGCGAAAACAACGCGGATTCTACGCACCTGGCGCAAGGGTTTTCCCCGCAGCCCGACGATGGGCTTCGACCGGCGCATGCTGCCATGTGATGCCGCGCAAGGCCTTGTGGCATGGCGCCGCAGCGGCGGCCGGATGTCCGCGGCCACGCCGCGTGCGGAGAGGTTCAGGCGGCCGCGTCAGGCGACGCCGGGATCGCCAGGCTGTCGTCGTTGGCGTCGGCCAGCAGCTGCCGGTGCACGCGTTCGAGTTCCGCCAGCAACTGCGCGCGTGCCTCGGCGGCGAACGGGTTCTCGCGCTGGATCGCCGCGAACAGGTGACCGGCGTCGCCGCGCACCGCCGCCAGCATGTGCCGCATGCCCTGGAACGAGGGCGGCGCCAGCGCCGTGGCGTCGTCCACGCCAAGCTCGATCAGGCCCTTGGCGACGAAGAACGCCAGCGCGTGGGTCCTCGCCATGGCGCGGTCGTGCGCTTGCGGATCCTGCTCGATCACCTCGCAACCGAGTCCGGCGAACAGCGCGCGGACGCGGGCGGCGGCCGCGGGGTGAGCCGCGGCGGGGCAGAGCACGGCGCGCAGCGGGCGTTCGCCGCGGGCCAGGCTGAGCGGGCCGAACAGCGGATGCGTGCCGGCATGGGCGATCTGCGCGCCGAGCAGTTCGTCCATCGTGGCGCAGGGATGCATCTTCACGCTGCCCACGTCGAGCACGGTGTGGTCGCCGTGCAGGTGCGGGCGCAGCGCGAGCAGCGACTCGCGCAGCCGCGGCACCGGCATCGCCAGCACCACCCACGGCGCGGCCTCGACCGCCGCCGCCATCGAGGGGGCGGCGAGCGCCACGGGAATCTCCGCACCGGGGTCCCACGCACGCACGCGATGTCCCGCCTGCAGCAGCAGTTCGGCGAAAGCCCGGCCGAAGCGGCCGTAGCCGAGCACCGCAAAGCTCAAGGCGTTGGGGCCGGGCTCGCGCGGTCCGCCGCCGCTCATGCCGCGAGCGGCGGGCGGCCGCTGGCCAGGCTGGTGCGCAACGTGGCCAGCCACGGTGCCAGGTCGATGTCGTGGGCGGCCAGCCACGCCGGATCGAACAGGGTCTGCGCGTAGCGCTCGCCGCGGTCGCACAGCAGGCTGACGATGCTGCCGCGCTCGCCGCGCGCGCGCATGGAGGCGGCCAGCTGCAGGCAGGCCACCAGGTTGGTGCCGGACGAGCCGCCGTAACGGTTGCCGAACAGCTCCTGCAGCAGCCAGGCGCCGGCGATCGAGGCGGCGTCGGGGACTTCGGTCACGCGGTCGACCACCTCGAAGATGAAGCCCGGCTCCACGCGCGGCCGGCCGATGCCCTCGATCAGGGTGGGCTGGCTGGCCACCGCCCGCGCGTCGCGGTTGCGCCAGCCGTGCACGTAGGCGCTGCCGGCCGGTTCGGCCACGCACAGCTGCGTATGCAGGCGGCGGTAACGCAGGTAGCGGCCGATGGTGGCCGAGGTGCCGCCGGTGCCGGCGCCGCAGACGATCCAGGCCGGCTCGGGCTCGGCTTCCAGCACCAGCTGGCCGATGATCGACTCGGCGATGTTGTTGTTGCCGCGCCAGTCGGTGGCGCGCTCGGCCAGGCCGAACTGGTCCAGGTGGCAGGCGCCGCGCGCCGCGTGCTCGGCGGCGCGCGCATGCACCTGGGCGGGATCCTCGACCAGGTCGCACTCGCCGCCCAGCGCCTGCACGTCGCGGATCTTGCCCGGCGCGGTGCAGGCCGGCATCACCGCGATGAACGGCAGGCCGAGCAGGCGCGCGAACCACGCCTCGGAGATCGCCGTGCTGCCGGAGGAGGCGTCCACCACGGTCTGGCCGCCGCGCAGGCGGCCGTTGCACAGCGCATACAGGAACAGCGAGCGGGCCAGACGATGCTTCAGGCTGCCGCTGGGGTGCGCGGCCTCGTCCTTGAAGTAGAAGTCGATGCCGTGGAAGCCGGGGAAGTTCAGCTTGAGCAGATGGGTGTCGGCCGAGCGCGCCGCCTCCTGGGCCAGCTTGGCCAGCGCGGTGTGCACCCAGCGCTGGTCGCTTTCGCGTTGCGGGTTGACCAGTCGCAGGACGCTGTCCATCGGAGGCTCCGTGATCATGGGTGGGACTCCGCGCCGGCGTGCAACGCGTGCACGCGCCGGGCGAGGAAATCGAAGTAGCGGTCGATGTAGCTGATGCCGTTCTCGTGGTCGATCAGGTACGGGTTCATCAGCGTGTGGCGCAGGATCAGCAGGCGGTCCTCGTCCGGGCCGAGGCTGGCCGGGTCCAGCCCCAGCGCGGCGAAGATGCGCGCGGTCTGCGCCGGGCCCAGCATGTCCGGGCGCAGGCTGGTCACCGAGCCGAAGAACTCCTTCGTCTGCAGCGGCTGGTGCGGGTCGCAGCGCAGCTCGTCGTGCAACGCGCGCACGAAGGCGTTCGCCGCGGCCACCGAGGTGTTGCCGCAGGGGTTGAGCGCGAGGCAGACCAGGTTGCTGTCCGGCGCGAACGGCACCAGCGCATGGACGTCGTCGGCCAGCTCCAGCGCGAAGCGCTGCGCGCGCGCGTGGAAGCTCTCCGCCGCGCGCACGGTGGCGCGCGGCAGGGCGCCGAAGTGGGCGTGGTCCAGCGGCAGGACCTTGTGCGTGACATAAACCGCGGCTGCCGCCGCGCCGGATTTCGAGCCTTCCGGAATGAACTGGCCCAGGCTGCGGTACCGCGCGAGATAACCGGCGGGCGTGGCGGCGTGGAACACGTAGTCGGCACGCTCGGCCAGCAGCGCCATCGCGCGGTGGTCGCGGCAGACGAAGGCGCCCGAGCCGTAGGGCAGGTAGCCGAGCTTGTGCGGGTCGACGGTGACCGAGTCGGTCTCGCCGAGCGCGGCGAACGCCGCATGCACCGCCGGGGTGGGGAACTGCACGTAGTCGGCCGCCACTTCCTCGCGCGTGCGCAGCGAGCCGTCCTCGTGGCGGAACAGCGTGGCCAGGTAGCCGCCCCAGGCGGCGTCCACGTGCACGGCGAAATCCAGTCCGCGTGCGCGCGAGGCCTGCCGCGCGGCGAGCACGGCGTCGATCGGGTCGATGGTGCCGTACTCGGTGCCGCCGAGCACGGCCACGCACATCAGCACGGGCTGGCGCTCGCGCGCGCAGTGCTCCAGCGTGGCGCACAGCGCGGCGCCGTCCAGCCGCATGCCGGCGGTGGGCAGCAGCTCCAGCTGGTCGCGGCCCAGGCCGAGCAGTTTCAGTCCCTTGCTCCACGAGTAGTGCGCGGTGACCGGCGCCAGCACCAGCGGCACGCGCAGCTGCGGGTGCGCGGCGAAGAAGCCGGCCAGGCCGCGCTGCTCGATGCGTTCGTGCTCCACCCGCTGCAGCCAGTGCGTGCGCTGCGCCGGCGCCTGCGTACCCAGCCACTGCTGCCAGGCCTGCAGCAGCGTGATGGCGTCGGCCGTGGAAAGATTGAACGCGCTCCAGTCGTCTGGCGGCAGCGTCAGTTCCGGTGCGCCGGCGGCGCGCAGCGCCACCGGAAACGCCTTCAGCGCCAGCGCCAGGCGCAGCGCCTGGTAGTTGGCCAGGGTGCCGCCGGAGGTGAGATGGCCGAACGCGCAGGCGTCCTGCGCCGGGTCATGCGGATAGCCGAGCATGCGCGCCAGCTGCAGGCCGGCCTGCACTTCCAGGTCCACGGTGACCGGTGCGGCGTCCTCGCTGACGTTGTTGGGGTTGTACGGCAGGGTGAGCATCTGCGCGGCCAGTCCCGGCAGCAGCAGGTCGGAGGCCATGTGGCCGATGTAGCGCGGGCTGTGGAACGGCACCGATTTCTTCAGCGCGGCGGAGAGCTGGTGCAGCTCGCGGCGCATGCGCGATTCGAAGGCGAGGTAGTCCGGATGATGCGCGGCGGCGGTGGCGATCGCCGGCGGATCCTCCGGGTGGAAATTGCGCCGCCAGTAGACGTGGTCGCGCAGGAACTCCACCAGCAGTTTTTCCAGCAGCGTGTCGTTCTCGCCGTAGGGGCCGAGGAAGCAGGCGTCCAGCGTGTGGTCGCGCGGCTCGGCCTGGTCGAACGGTTGCGCGGCGCTCATGCCAGCCACCCGTGCAGCCAGCCCAGCGGGTGATGCATGCGCGCCACGCCCAGCATGTAGACGTAGGTGGTCAGCGCGGCCACGTAGAAGGCCAGCCGCGCGCGCGGCGTGCGCGCCCGTTTCAGCGCCAGCATGGCGAGCACGATGTAGGCCACCAGCAGCACCAGCTTGGTGGTCAGCCAGCCGTTGGCGAACAGCGCGTGGGGCAGGATGCTCAGCAGCATCAGCGCGGCGGTGAGCAAGGTGGTGTCGATCGCGTAGCTGAGCCAGCGCACCGGTTCCCACTGCGCGGCGCCGGCATGGCCGACCTGCACCAGCAGGCCGCGCAGGGCGAACAGCGCGCCGCTGGCCAGCACGCAGGCGATGTGCACCCATTTGATCTGCGGATAGAACTCGAGCATGCGGGACTCGGGACTTGGGACTCGGCAAAAGCATCAGGGCGCGCCGTGCGGCACGCCCTGACGTACGTCATGTGCGCGAAGGATCACGCGCTTTCGGGCACGCCCTGCGGCAGCGGCGCGCTGGCGGTCCGGCGCTTCGGCCACAGCCACAGCGCGGCGACGAACACCGCGATCAGCAGGGCGCCGACGGCGAACAGGGTGTCGCCCGGCACGCGCATCCACACCAGCATGTGGATCAGCGGGCGGTCCATGAACTCGGCCGAGCGGGCGAACCAGTAGCCGTGTTCCAGCACCGCCTTCAGCTGCAGGATGCCCAGCGGCAGCAGGGTCAGCACGGCCATCAGCGACAGGCCGATGTTGAGGCACCAGAACGAGCCCTTCAGCCAGCCTTCGCGCCACTGCGCCTGCGGCTTGATGCCGCGCAGGCAGAACAGCATCAGGCCCAGGCCGAGCATGCCGTACACGCCGAACAGCGCGGTGTGGCCATGCGTGGCGGTGAGGTTCAGGCCCTGCATGTAGTACAGCGCGATCGGGGTGTTGACCAGGAAGCCGAGCAGGCCCGCCCCGATCAGGTTCCAGAAGCTCACCGCCACGAAGAACATGATCGGCCAGCGGTAGCGTGCCATCCACGGCGCGGCGTGCTGCTTCTTCCAGGTGTCGTGGGCTTCCAGCCCGATCAGCGCCAGCGGCACCACTTCCAGCGCCGAGAAGCTGGCGCCCAGCGCGATCACCGCCGTGGTGGTGCCGCTGAAGTACAGGTGGTGCAGCGTGCCCAGCACGCCGCCGGCCATGAACACGATGGTGGCGAACAGCACGTTGTTGGTGGCGCTGCCCACGCGCAGCAGGCCCAGCTTGACGAACAGGTAGCTGATCACCGCGGTGGCGAACACCTCGAAGAAGCCTTCCACCCACAGGTGCACCACCCACCAGCGCCAGTACTCGACCATCGCGATGTGGGTGTGCTCGCCCCACATCAGGCCGGCGCCGTAGAGCAGGCCGATCGCCACGGTGGAGAGGAACAGCAGGCCCACGATCGAGGCGCCTTCCTTGCCGCCGCGCATCGCCGGCCACAGCGCGCGGCCGACCAGGAACAGCCACAGCATCAGCCCGATGAACAGGAAGATCTGCCAGAAGCGGCCGAGGTCGGTGTACTCCCAGCCCTGGTGGCCGAACCAGAAGTTGTACTGCAGGCCCATCTTGTCCATCACCGCGAACCACTGGCCGGCGAACGAGCCGACCACGATGACCAGCAGGCAGACCCACAGGAAGTTCACGCCGAGCCGCTGGAACTTCGGCTCATGGCCGGAGATCAGCGGCGCGATGTACAGCCCGGTGGCCAGCCATGCGGTGGCGATCCACAGCACCGCCAACTCGGTGTGCCAGGTGCGGGTGAGGCTGTACGGCAGGTAGTTGGCCAGCGCAAAACCATAGGCCTGCTGGCCCTCCACCTGGTAGTGCGCGGTGGTGGCGCCCAGCAGGATCTGCGCCAGGAACAGCGCCAGCACGGTCCAGAAGTACTTGCCGGTGGCCTTCATCGACGGCGTCGGCTTCAGCTCGGTGAGCGGGTCGCGCGAGGGGATCGGCGGCAGCGGCTCGTGGCTCGTCTGGCGCGCATGGTGCCAGCCGAGCAGGCCGATGCCAAGGATCAGGAACAGCACGCTGAACACCGACCACATGAAGCTGGCCGGCGTGGCGGTGTTGCCCACGGTGGTGTCGTAGGGCCAGTTCTGGGTATAGCTGATGGTGCTGTCCGGCCGCTCGGCGGCGGCGGCCCAGGCGGTCCACCAGAAGAACGCGGTGACCACGCGGCGATGTTCCATCTCGGCGATGGTGTTCTCGCGCATCGCGTAGCCTTCACGCAGCTTGGCGGTGGCCGGGTCGTTGCTGAACAGGCTCATGTAGTGCGCGGCCACCACTTCCATCGCCTGCGCGCGCAGCGGCGAGACGGTGATGGTGTCCCTGGCGGCGTCGTAGGTGTTGTGGCGCAGCTCGGGCTGGATGCGCGCCTTCAGCGCGGCCTGGCGCTCGGCGTCGAGCGCGTCGAACGAGGCGGCGCCTTCGTCGCGCGCCAGCAGCTCCAGCATGGCGACCGCTTCGCGGTGCAGCCAGTCGGCGCTCCAGTCCGGCGCCAGCAGCGCGCCGTGGCCCCAGATCGAACCGAGCTGCTGGCCGCCGATGCTCTGCCACACCTGGCGGCCTTCCTCCATGTCGGCGCGCGTGTACAAGGTGCGGCCATCGCTGCTGACCACCGCCGAGGGCAGCGGCGGCGCCTGCTGGTGGACCTCGTTGCCGACCCACAGCAACACGGCGAAGGAGGCTACCAGCAAGGCGGCGAGGCCTAGCCAGAGTTTTCGGGTGGTACTCATTGCGCGTCTCCCTGAAAGGTGCGCGCATGCTCGGCGAGGCGGTGTCCGTTGCTCTTGATGCAGGTCAGACGGTCAGGACGGCACGCCGCGCAAATTGTCGCAGTGGCGTGCGAGCGGCATGGCATGATCGGCACCACGCGCAGCGCTGACGGAACTGCAGGCATGAACGATCGACACGGGTCACGGCGAGCGCGCTTCCCGTTGCTGCTGCTGGCGGTGTTCCTGGTCGTGGCGGTGGCGCTGGGCATCGCGCCGCGCTACCGCCAGGACTGGCTGATGGAGAACGTGCTGGTGCTGCTGGCATTGCCGGCGCTGGTGCTGGGCTTCCGCCGGCTGCGCTTTTCCGACGCCAGCTATGCGGCGCTGTTCGCGTTCCTGCTGCTGCACGAGATCGGCGCGCACTACACCTACTCGGAAGTGCCGTGGGATCGCTGGTTCGCCGCGCTGGCCGGCTTCTCGCTGAACGAGGTTCTGGGCCTGTCGCGCAATCACTTCGACCGTGCCATCCATTTTGCCTGGGGCCTGCTGGTGACGCCGGCGATGGTGGAGCTGGTGGCTGCGCGCACGACCTCGCCCGGCCTCTGGCGCTACCTGGTGCCGGTCAGCCTGATGACCGCCAGCTCGACCCTGTACGAGTTGTTCGAATGGGCCGCGGCGGTGTGCTTCGGCGGCGATCTCGGCGTGGCCTATCTCGGCACCCAGGGCGATCCGTGGGACGCGCAAAAGGACATGCTGCTCGCCCTGCTCGGCAGCCTGAGCGCGGTCGCGCTGCTGGCGGCCGCGGCCCGGCGCCGCCGCCGCGCGGCGGCGCCATCGCGCCCGCGCTGAACGGCTTGCCCCTAGTGCTGCATCAGCACCGGGACGGTGGCTTCTTCCAGCACGCGCCGGGTGGCGCCACCGAACACGCGCTCGCGCATGCGCGAGCGGCCGTAGGCGCCCATCACCAGCAGGTCGGCGTCGATGTTGTCGACTTCCTTCAGCAGGATCTCGCCGGCCATCGCGGAGGAGGCGCGCACGTAGCTGGGCCGGGCGGTGATGCCATGGCGCAGCAGGTAGACGAACGGATCGAAGCGCGGCCGCCCCTGGTCGCCGTCGCGCACGTCGCCGTCGACCAGGGTGACTTGCCGCGCCACCTTGAGGAACGGCAGCGCGGCGTGGATCGCGCGGATCGCCTCGAGGCTGCCGTTGCAGCCCACCACGATGCGCTCGAAGCGCAGCACGCCCGCCCAGCTCGGCGGCAGCACCAGGCAGGGCATGCGGCAGTCGAGAATCGCTTCGCCGAGAATGTCGAGCAGGCCGGTCGCCTGCACCATGTCGCGCTCGATCACCGCCAGGTCGTGCCGCGCGCCGAGCCAGCGCAAGGTGGGCGTGATGCCGGCGCGGGCCACGACCCAGTCGGCGTTGTGCACGCCGGCATGGCGGGCGAACGAGCCGAACGCGGCGTGCTCGTCGGCCAGCTCGGCCCGCGGTTCGAGCAGCAGGCCGAGCACGGTGGGTTCGCCGCCGGTCTCGTCGCCGGCGAGCCTGCGCAGCGCGGGGTCGACGTAGCAGCCGGTCAGGTTGCCTTCCCAGCGCGCCGCGATGGCGACGCCGGCCACGGCGGCGGGACTCCACGGGGCGGTGTCGGTCACCAGCGCCAGGATATCGCCCGGGCGCGTCACGCGCGGCATGGTTTCGGTACTTGTCATGGCGGTGGCCCGGCTTCGGCGGCGTTCAGAGCTCGAGGGAGTGGATGACCTGGGTGGCGTCATCCGGATCGAGCCGGCGCTGGAAGCCCAGGAAGTCGGCCAGCTCGCGCATCGGTTCGTTTTCGGCGGCGTCGATCGAGAACATGCGGCGGAAGCCGTTCTTGCGCGCGATCTCGATCAGTCGCCGCATCAGCAGCACGCCCAGGCCCCGGTGGCGCCACTCGTCGGCCACGGTCACCGCGCATTCGCACTGCTTGTCGTCGCCGCTGGCACCGTAGCGACTGACGCCGACCAGGCGCAGCTCGCCGTCGACGTGGGCGAGCGCGGCGAAGGCCATGCGATCGTGGTAGTCCACGTCCATCAACTGGTCGAGCAGGTCCGGGCTGGCCTCCTTCAGGTTGCCCAGGAAGCGGAAGCGGCAGGCCTGCTCCGACAGGCGTTCGATGAACTCCGCCTCGCGCTGGCGATCCTCCGCGCGCAGCGGGCGTACCAGCACCGGGCTGCCGTCGTTGAGGGTCTCGATCCAGTGGGTGCCCTCGATGACACCGAACGGCGCGGCGGAGGCGGAGGGGGGAGTGGGTTCGGTATGGCGGACATGCGACATGGTCTGCTCCCGCGGCGAATGAATCGTGGGTGACGCCCCTGCCGAAACGGACGGCGCTCGCGGCATGGCGCCTTGCGTGACCAAAGTTCTACGCCGGCCCGCGATGGCCCGAGTTGATTTCAGTCAATCGCCCGAACGCAGGCGCGCACCGCGGGTCGGCAGGCGACCGTCGCGCACGGCAGCGGCCGGCGCGGTGCCGGACCGTGCAGGCGGGACAGTGCGATCCGCGGTTTTCTCAGCCGGTGTCGTGCCGTTTCGTCGGCGTCGTGCCGCTGTGGCAGAGGCTGGCGAGCAGGTCGGCGCGAAGTATGCGCACCGCCTTGCGGTTGACTTCGAGCACGCCCATCTCCTCCAGGCGCGAGAACAGCCGGCTGACCGTCTCCACCGCCAGGCCGAGGTAGTTGGCGATGTCGTAGCGCGACATCGGCAGCGAGAGCGCGATGCCGTCGCGCTGCAGCCGCTGGTAGCGGTCGGCCAGGCTCTTCAGGAAGATCGCCAGCTGCTCCTGCGCCTGCTGCCGGCCCATCATCACCAGGTGGCGGTGTTCCTCGATCACCTCGCGGCTGATCACCCGCATCAGCTGGCGCTGCAGCGCCGGCACCTCGCTGACGACGTGCTGCAGCCGGGCATAGGGCAGCTCGCAGATGCTGCTGCGTTCCAGCGCCTCGGCCTGGCTGACGTGCCGGTTCAGCGCCAGCGCGTCGAACCCGACGATTTCGCCGGGCAGGTGGAAGCCGAGGATCTGCACGTCGCCGCTCTCGTCCTGCACGAAGGTCTTGAGCGAGCCGGAGCGCACCACGTAGAGCGCCTCGAACGGGTCACCGTCGCGGTACAGGGCGCCGCCGCGGTCCAGCGTGCGCCGGTCGCGCACCGTGGTGTCCAGTCGGTCCAGGTCCGCGCTGCCGATGCCGGCAGGCAGGCAAAGTTCGCCCAGCGCGCAGGAGGAGCAACTGCGCCGCAGCTGATTGAGGTCGAATACGCTGGCTCCGGAAACCATCAACGCCTCGCGAAGCTGGGAAAAAGCGCCTCAACCCGGCTTGCGACCGGGCGAGCCGAACCTTAGCACGCTGATATGCGAATTCCGCGTATTTGACTGCGGTCAAATGGCGCACGCGCGCCGCGCCGTAGGCTGTCGGCATGCCCCCGGCCCCCGCGCTGGCGGGCCTGCGCCGCCCCCTTCACCTGCAGAGGTCACCATGAACTGGAAGAACACTTCGGAGCGTTACGGCGCGTTGATGATCGGCATGCACTGGCTGACGCTGCTGTTGCTGGTTGCCGTGTATGCCTGCGTCGAGTTGCGCGAGTTCTATCCGCGCGGAAGCGAGCTGCGCGAGGGCCTGAAGAGCTGGCACTTCATGCTGGGGCTCAGCGTGTTCGTGCTGCTTTTCGTGCGGTTGGCGATTCGTTTCGTGTCCGGGCCCAGGCCGCCGGTACGACCGCCGCTGCCGGCGTGGCAGGAGCACCTGGCCGCGCTGATGCACCTGGCGCTGTACGCCTTCCTGCTCGTGATGCCGCTGCTCGGCTGGCTGGTGCTCAGCGCGGAGGGCAAGCCGATTCCGTTCTTCGGCATGCAATGGCCGGCGCTGGTGGGGCCGGACAAGGGGCTCGCCGATTCGCTGGAGGAGATCCACGAGACCATCGGCACGGTGGGCTACTACCTGGTTGGCCTCCATGCGGCCGCGGCGCTGGTGCATCACTACGTGAGCCGGGACAACACCCTGCTGCGCATGCTGCCGCGGCGCAGCGGGCCGGCCTCGTGAGGGGTGGCGAGCTTTCCAGCATCACGACAACTTCAAGGGGGCCGTATGCGTAATCTCAGGCGTGCATTCTGGGGCTCGCTCGCCATCCTGGTCCTGCTGTGGCTGGTTGCCGAGCCGGCCGTTTTCCGGTCGGCCACGTTCTTCGGCCTGCGCGGGGCCATGGTGCAACTGACGGGCTTCGTCGCGATCGGGTGCATGAGCCTGGCGATGATCCTGGCGCTCCGGCCGCGGTGGCCCGAGGCGTGGCTGGGTGGCCTCGACAAGATGTATCGCATGCACAAATGGCTCGGCATTTCCGCGCTGGTCGTCGCCGTCATCCATTGGTTGTGGGCGCAGGGGCCGAAATGGGCGGTGGGTTGGGGCTGGCTGGAGCGTCCGGCGCGCGGCGTGCGGGGCGCTCCGGAAAATCCGCTGGCGTCCTTGCTGTCCAGTCAACGCGGCGCCGCGGAGAGTGTGGGCGAATGGGCCTTCTACGCGGTCGTCGTGCTGATCGCACTGGCCCTGATCCGGCGTTTTCCCTACCACCTGTTCTACAGGACGCACCGCCTGCTTGCCGTCGGCTATCTCGCGCTGGTCTTCCATGCGGTCGTGCTGCTGAAGTTCGACCACTGGACGTCGCCGGTCGGCTGGCTGATGGCGGTCCTGCTCGCCGGCGGCAGCTGGGCGGCCATCGTGGTGCTGTTGCGGCGGGTGGGCAGGCGCTCGCAGGTGGAGGGGAGAATCACCTTGTTGCACCATTTCGACGGGGTGGATGCGCTGGAAATCGAAACCGAGGTGCGCGGCTGGCCCGGCCACCGGCCAGGCCAGTTCGCTTTCGTCAGCGCGGACGCCGCGGACGGCGCACACCCCTACACCATCGCGTCCGGTTGGCGGGAAGAGACTCCCAGGATCGCCTTCGTGGTCAAGGATCTGGGCGATCATACGCACCGCCTGCACGAGAGGCTTCGCGTCGGGCAGGCGGTGCGGGTCGAGGGCCCTTATGGCTGCTTCACGTTCGACGACGGCAGCCTCCGCCAGATCTGGATCGGCGGCGGCATCGGCATCACGCCCTTCATCGGGCGCATGAAGCAGATGGCGTGGCAGAAGGAAGCGCGCGATTGGCCCGCGGGCCAGAAGATCGATCTCTTCCACAGCACCGCGGATGTCGACGATGAAGCGCTCGATCGACTGGCGGGCGACGCCCGCTCGGCCGACGTGCGGCTGCACGTGCTGATCGACGCGCGCGACGGCTACCTGACGGGCGAACGCATCCGCGCGGCCGTACCCGAATGGCGCCAGGCGAGCATCTGGTTCTGCGGGCCGGCGGGCTTTGGCGAGGCATTGAAGCGCGACCTGGCCAGGCACGGATTTCCGGTGGGGTCGCGTTTCCACCAGGAGCTTTTCACGATGCGCTAGGCGGTGCCGGCGCCATCGGCATCGGGTTGTCGTTCGATGAGCGAGGGCCAGCGAAAAGGCCGCCGGGGTTTCCCCCGACGGCCTCTCCGTTGCTTCATCTCACCTGCCTGCGTTCAGGCTTGCGCAGGCAGCACCCGCAACAGCGAAGGCGCCGCCACCGCGTTCGCGCGCGCCTCCATCGAGGCGAGGAAGCGCCACACGAACAGCAAGGTGACCAGCAGCAACCCCGGATAGCCCACGCCGGCCAGCAGGTAGGGCAGGGTCGGATCACCCTCCACGCGTACCCGCGGCAGGTTGAAGCTGAGCAGACCGAGCGTGATGATGGTGCCGAAGATCCACATGAGCATCAGCCAGATGCCTGCCTCGAAACCGCTCAGCGGGCGGCTCCAGCGGGTGGTGGCGTGCGCTGTGGCGGCCTCGCCGTGGGCATCCGTGCCGGCTGGCACGGCCACGCGGCGGCCCAGGGTGAGCAGGTCGTAGGCCAGCACGCCGGCGCCCACCGCGAACACCGTGCCGAACAGCGGCAGCATCAGCTTGAACACGCCCATGGCGCGGGCCACGTCGCCGCCGAACCAGTCCAGGCCCAGGATGCGGTAGACGTAGATCTGCACGGTGCCGCCGATGGCGAAGGAGAATGCCATGCCGAGCACGCCGGTGAGCACCAGCCAGAAGCCGAGCTTGCCCAGCCGCTGGTCGTAGTTCGGCACCTTGCGCAGCAGCGGCACGGCGTAATAGGCCGCCGCGATGCCCAGCATGCCGAAGGTGCCGAACAGCGCCAGGTGCGCATGCCCCGGCGTCACCCAGGTGCCGTGCGACCACACGTTGGTCAGCGCGAAGGTCATGGTGAAGCCCAGGATGCCGGCGCCGATCTGCTCCAGCACCACCGAGCCCAGGATGAAGTAGAACGCGGGCGCATTCTCCAGCGGGCGCTTGTTGACGTGCGCATCGAGGTAGATGTGCCAGAAGCAGAACACCAGCGGCAGCGGCTCCAGCGCACTGAACAGCGAACCCCAGAACTGCCAGAACTCCGGCGTGCCGATCCAGAAATAGTGGTGCGCGTTGCCGATCAGTCCGGACAGCCACACCAGCATCACGCCCCAGAACACCGCGAAGCCCACCGACTTGACGTCGACCTTGAACATCAGCACCAGCAGGAAGCCGACCAGGGTGATGTGGATGACTTCCCACACGCCTTCCACCCAGTAGTGCACCACGAACCAGCGGAAGTACTCCTGCAGGTCCAGCCGCGCCACGTAGAACAGGCCGAACACCCACACCGCCATCAGTGCGCTGACGCCGAGGCCGAGGCCCCAGTGGATCTCGTTCCACTGGCGCACCGGCGGGAACGTGCGCAGCACCACGTAGGCGAGAATCGCGAAGCCGATCAGCACCAGCACGCCGGCAATGCGCCCCGCCTCCAGGTACTCGAGCCCCTGCTGCAGCCACGGCTGCCCCTGCCACCAGCCGGCGATGCCGAACTGGGCCAGGCGCAGGGTGAAGAAGTTCCACACGGCGATCACGATCACCGCGTAGAACAGCAGCTTGATCAGCCACGGCGCCACCATCTCGCGCTTGGCCAGCAGCGGCCCGACGAACAGGATCGCGCCGATGAAGCCGCACAGGATCCACAGGATGCCGAGGTTGAGGTGCTCGGCGCGGGCGACGTTGAAGTTCATCACGCCGGCGAGCACGGTCGGATCGGTCTGTTGCAAGGACAGCAGCAGGCCGTAGCCGACCTGCAGCACGAACAGCACCAGCATCAGCATGAAGAAACGCATGCTCAGCCGTTGGGTCTGGAATTCGATCTGCATCACTGCTTCTCCAGGGAGTGGAGGTAGGCCACGATGGCGTTGACTTCGTCGTCCTTGAGCAAGGTCTCGTAGGCGGGCATCACGCCAGTCGGGTAGCCAGCCACGATCTTGGCGTTGGGCTGGCGGATCGACTCGCGCAGGTAGGCGTCATCGGCGATCACCGTGCTGCCGTCGGAGAGCTTGACCGTCGAGTTGTACAGGCCGCCCCAGCCGGGCCCGACCAGCTTCTTGTCGTCGGTGGCATGGCAGGCCACGCAGCCGTTGTCCTTGACCAGTTGCGCACCGTGCGCGACGGGATCCACCGTCGCGGGCGCGGCAGCCGTCGGCGCCGCCGGCGCAGGCGCCGCCTCGGCGGTCGCGATCACGCCGTGCGCGAGCTGCACGCGGCGGTCGAAGCCCTGCACTTCCACCTTCGGCGGCCAGCCTTCGGTGTTCATCGCCGAGGTGTACTTGAGGTAGGCGATCAGCTGGCCGATTTCGTCCTTGGTCAGCGGCAGGTTCGGCATCATCGTGGTGCCGCCGCCGCGCCGTTCGATGCGCTCGGCGGCGCCGGGGAACTTCTTCAGGTAGGCCTCGATCGAGTCGGTGCCGCCATCGGCCTGCTGGTTCGGATCCAGCAGCTGCGCACGTACCGCCGCCGTGGTCGGCCAGCCGCCGGCCGACGGCAGGAACGCCGCCAGCCACGCCGGTCCGGCGTGCTTGTACTCCTGGGTGAGGTCCGGGCCCAGATAGGCGCCGTTGCCGACCATGGTGTGGCAGCCCATGCAGTTGTAGGCCTGGAACACGCGCTTGCCGTCAGCGGCCTGGTAGGGGCCGAAGGACACCGTGTCCGGAGTCACCTGGTTGCGCGACTTCAGGAAGGAGAAGATCGACAACACCACGAAGATCAGGGCCAGGATGGCCAGTACCACGAAGGCGCCCCGGCGCCGGGGCGTCTCGCAACTGCTACCGCCGGTTCCGCAGCTCATGAGAGTTTGTCCTTGGTGATGGCGGTCTGCCCCTGGGTGTCGTGCACGAACAGGATGCGCAGGCTGCCGATGAAGACGTAGAAGACGTACACCGCCAGCGCGAAGCCGCTCGCGAAGTAGATCCACCAGGCGATGTGCGATTCGGGCCAATATTCGAAGTCGCGCCAGAATGGCCAGGACAACAGGACGGCTGCCACGCAGGCCAGCACCGAAAGCGTCAGATCAGTGATCCGTTGCGTCATGCGGTTTTCCCCTTTGGGTTCGAGCCTCGTCGGATAGCACAGAACCACCGAAACCCTACCCCGAGGGATTCGCGTGCAAGGCGGCTGCATACTAGGTGTGGCATTTGCGCGCACGCATGATCCAGGTCAAGCGTGCGCGTGTTTTCGACGCGCCCGGTTGCGGGGCGTCGACGCTGGCCATCGCCTGCGCGGGAACGGCAGGCGCCGCCATGCAGGCCATGCGCGGTGGCGGCGGCGGTCAGTCGTCCGTGCCGATGCGCAGCTGCAGGATCTTTCGACGCACGCGCTGTTCCTCGGCCGGACTGACGAGTCCTTCGTCCAGCAGTTCCTGCAGCACCTGCAGTTGGCGCAGCCGCCGCTGCGGCATGGTCGATGGCGGGGCGGCCCGCAGGCGCGTCGTCGATGACGCCGATGCCGGCGTCGCCGGGCGTGCCGTTGCCGTCGCCGTCGCCGTCGGTGCAGCGGAACAGTCCAGGCCCAGGTGCAGGCTCTACTGGAGATCGTGCAGCGTGACCCGATGGTGCAGCCGCTCGCAACCGGCGTGGCGCAGCGTGACCGTGCCGTAGCGTTCGGCACGCGCGTCCGGGTAGCTGTTCGGGTAGATGTCGCGTTCGTTGACGGTCAGCGGCGTCACGCCGGTCTATGGCGCCCCCGCTCGCGCGTTTGACCTCGATCAATTGCAAGGCATGTCGTCGGCTGGCCGGCCGCTCGCGTCGCGGCCAGCGGGCGGCGGCGTGCGCCGGCACGCGGCGCCGGCATCAGTCGATCTTGATCGGCTCGTGCAGACCGGGCAGCTGGACGGTGACGCCGCGCGCTTCCAGCACCTCCTGCATTGCCTGCATGCCGCGGCCGTACTCGCCGTGCACCAGGAACACCTTGCGCCGCGGCGCGTCGCCCAGCCAGGCCAGCAGCGAAGGCTGGTCGGCGTGGGCGGAGAAGCCGTTGATCGTCCACACCTGCGCGCGCACCGGGATCTCCTCGTTGAACACGCGCACGCTGGCGGCGCCGTCGATGATCCGCCGCGCCAGCGTGCCTTCCGCGGCGTAGCCGACGAACACCACGCTGCAGCGCTCGCGCCACAGGTTGTGCTTGAGATGGTGGCGCACGCGGCCGCCGTTGCACATGCCCGAGCCGGCCAGGATGATCGCGCCGCCGTCGACGTTGTTGATCGCCATCGATTCGGCCGTCTCGCGGGTGAAGTGCAGACCGGGCATGGCGAACGGGTCGCCGTGCCGCAGTTCGTCGAGGAAGCCGTCGTCGAAGCATTCCGGATGGCGGCGGAAGATCTCGGTGGCGGAGATCGCCATCGGCGAATCGAGGAATACCCGCACGTGCTGCGGGATCGCGCCATCGAGGATGCCGCGATGCAGGTAGTAGAGGATCTCCTGGGTGCGTTCCAGCGCAAAGGTGGGGACCACCACGTTGCCGCGCCGGTTCACCGTGTCGCGGATGGCCCGGTACATCTCGTCGACCGAGTCGGGCACCGAGCGGTGCGGGCGATTGCCGTAGGTGCTTTCCATCACCACGTAGTCGGCCGGCGGCGCGCTGGTCGGGTCGCGCAGCAGCGGGCGGCCGGGGTTGCCCAGGTCGCCCGAGAACAGCATGCGGCGACGCTGCTTGCCGTCGTCCAGTTCGAGCAAAACGGAAGCCGAGCCGAGGATGTGGCCGGCGTCGAGGAAGCAGGCGCTGACGCCATCGACGACCGGCACGGCGTCGCCGTAGCCGAGATCCGGGCCGAAGAAGTCCAGCGCATGCAGCGCGTCGTCCAGCGTGTACAGCGGCGGCGCCACCACGTCGCCGCGGCGGTTGGTGCGCTGTGCGCGGCGTGCATCCTCTTCCTGCAGGCCGGCGGCGTCCAGCATCACCACCCGCGCCAGTTCGCGGGTGGCGGCGGTGGTGAGGATGCGGCCGCGGAAACCCCGCCGCACCAGCAGCGGGATGCGCCCGCAATGATCGAGGTGGGCGTGGGTGAGCAGCAGCACGTCGATGCCGGCCGGATCGAAGCCGAACGGTTCGGCGTTGGCGCGCTCGACCTCCTCGCTGCCCTGGAACATGCCGCAGTCGATCAGCACGCGGCGGTCGTTGCAGGTGACCAGATGGCAGGAGCCGGTGACTTGCTTGGCGGCGCCGTGGCAGCTGTAGATGATCATGCATTCCTCGATGGTGCGGGTGGTGGTGGCTGGCGGCGGCCGGCGGCAGACTCTGGCAGGGTAATCCGGCCGCCGGATTGATCGTCGTCAATTTGGGGATCACGCCCACTGTGCCATGGTGGGCCTGTGCCGTTGCACTGCCGTGCGCGGGTAGCGGCGGGCTTCCCTGGCACGCGCGGGGTCGCCATGGCCATAGTGCCTTTCCATCACGATCTGGGCGTTGTGCAGGGGTTCCTGCGCTTCTCGCGTGCGGTCGCCCTGCTGGTCTGCGCGGTGGCGCTGGTCGTGCTGGCCGGCTGGTGGTGGGATCGGCCGCTGCTGACCACGGTATGGCCGGGCCAGGCGGCGATGACGGCAAACGCGGCGATCGGCTTCGTCCTGTCCGGCAGTTCGCTGCTGCTCAGCCAGCACTACCCGCCGGGGCGGTCGAACTTCGGCCGCGGGCTGTCGCTGGCCGTGCTGGCGATCGGTGCGGTCACGCTGGCGGAATACCTGTGGGTGACCGATCTGGGCATCGACCACCTCATCGGTGGTCCGCCGGCGAACGGCTCCGGCCGCTGGCCCGGGCGCATGGGCGAACCGGTCGCGGTGGGGTTCGTGCTGCTTGGCGGGCTGGGTCTGCTGCCGGCCCGGCGCTGGCTGTACCTGCGCGAAGGATTGGCGGTGGGCCTGCTGGCGATCGCCATGAGCGGGCTGGCTTCCTACGGCATCGCACTGGCCGGCAAGAGCGAACTGCTGTTCGGGCGGATGCCGATCCACACCGCGCTGCTGTTGCTGCTGGCGACACTGGGCTGGCTGTCCGCCACACCCACGCTCGGGCTGACCCGGGTGGCCACGGCGGATACGCTGGGTGGTGCGCTGGCGCGTCGCCTGCTGCTGCCGGCCCTGCTGCTGCCGGCCCTGTTTGCGTTCGCGTTCCAGCTGCTGCAGTCGTGGCTGGGTCTGCCCGACACGCTGGCCTTCGTGTTCATGGCCCTGTTCAGCGGCGGCGTGGCGGCAGGGATGGTGTGGTGGGCGGCGAACCTGTTCGACAAGCTGGAACGCCAGCGCCGCGAGAGCATCGCGCTGCGCAACGACGCCGGCACCGACATCCTGACCGGGCTGGCCAACCGGCGCGCGCTCGACGAGGCGCTGGCCGGCCTGCTGCGCAGCCAGCGCGAACATGACCGGATGTTCTCGCTGCTGATGCTCGACCTGGACCGCTTCAAGACGTTCAACGACGAGTTCGGCCACCTTGCCGGCGACCAGGTGCTGCGGATCACCGGCCAGCTGCTGCGCGCCGCGCTGCGGCCCTCGGACCTGGCCGCGCGCTACGGCGGCGAGGAGTTCGTGCTGCTGTTGCCGGAGACCGACGTGGCGGGGGCGAGCGAAGTGGCGACGCGCGTCCTCGATGCATTCCGCGACTTTGCGTGGCCGTACCGCGCGGTGACGGTGAGCATTGGCGTGGCGCAGGCCGCTTTCAGCGACGGCAGCGAGGATCTGATCCGGCGCGCGGACGCCGCGCTGTACGACGCCAAGCACGCGGGGCGGGACCAGACGGTGACGGCGGTGGCGCCGCCGACGGTGGCCCGGTCCAAAATCTGACGCGCGCCGCCGCGGATTCTTAAGACCCACATAAGCCGTCCCGGTTGCAATGCCGTCCAAGGCAATCCTGCCGATACCGGAGACGCACCATGAAACGCACCGTCATCATCCCGCTGTTCCTCGCCGCCGCCGCGCTGTCGGCGTCCGCCTTCGCCGCCCCGCAATGCACCAATGCGCCGCGTGCGCAGTGGCTCACCGAGGCGGCGATGAAGCAGAAAGTGCTCGACCAGGGCTACACCATCAAGGTGTTCCAGGTCTCGGGCAACTGCTACGAGATCTACGGCAAGAACAAGGCCGGCAAGAACGTGGAGATCTACTTCGATCCCACCGACGGCCGCATCGTCAAGCAGAAGGGCGGTTGATCGATCACCCGAGCGAGGACAAGCCCATGAACGCCACGGTCAAGGTATGGGATCCGCTGGTACGCGTGTTTCACTGGTCGCTGGCGGGCTTGTTCCTCGCCAATTTCTTCACCGAGGACGGCGAGCTGGTCCATCGCGGGATCGGCTACGCCGTGCTGGCCCTGCTCGGCGTGCGCTTCGCGTGGGGCTGGGTCGGCACGCGGCATGCGCGCTTCAGCGACTGGGTGCCCGGCCCGCGCCGCGTGCGCGATTACCTGCGCGAACGCCTGGCCGGGCGTTCGCGGCGGCAGCTGGGGCACAACCCGGCCGCCGCGGTGATGATCCTGGCCCTGCTGGCGGGCGTGCTGCTGGTGGGCGTCAGCGGCTGGCTGCAGACCACCGACGCATTCTTCGGCACGCCCTGGCTGGAGGAACTGCACGAACTGCTGGCCTATGGCGTGCTGGGGCTGGTGGTGCTGCACGCGCTGGCGGCGGTGGGCGAGAGCGTGCACTACCGCGAGAACCTGGTCGCCGCGATGATCCACGGCCGCAAGCGCGCGCTGGAGCACGACGATGGTGGCGAGGCGGGCATGCGATGAATTGCCTCAGGACCGCCGCGCGCACGGCCTGCTGACTAGAATCGGTCCATGCGCATCCTGCTAGCCGAGGACGACCGGGCACTGGGGCAGGCGCTGGCCGACGGCCTGCGCCAGCTCGGCTATGCGGTGGACTGGATCACCGACGGCGCCCAGGCTGCGGCCGCGCTGGCCGATACCAGCTACGCCGCCGCAGTGCTGGACTGGAACCTGCCGCGCAGCAGCGGGCCGGCGATCATCGCCGGCATGCGCCGGCGCAAGGACGCCACCCCGGTGCTGCTGCTGACCGCCCGCGACGAACTGGCCGACCGCGTCGCCGGGCTGGACGCCGGCGCCGACGACTACGTGGTCAAGCCGGTGCACCTGGACGAACTGGCCGCCCGCCTGCGCGCGCTGCTGCGCCGCGCCGACGGCCAGCTCGAGCCGGCGATCCGCGTCGGCGCGCTGGAGGTCACTCCGGCCGCGCGCAGCGCCACGCTGGCCGGCACGGCGCTGGAGCTGACCGCGCGCGAGTACGCGCTGCTGGAGATGCTGGTGCGGCACCCCGGGCGCGCCTACTCGCGCGAGCAACTGGAGGACGCGCTGTACGGCTGGGATCGCGAGGTGGCCAGCAACGCGGTGGAGGCGCACATCCATCACCTGCGCCACAAGCTGGGCCCGGGCTGGATCCGCACCCTGCGCGGCATCGGCTACGCGATCAACCCGCCCGCCGGCGAGCCCGCATGATCCGCCCCTCGCTCAACCGGCGGCTGGTGCTGCGGCTGGTGGCCGGGATCGTGCTGGTGTGGTGCGCCGCCGCCGGCTGGCTGGCCTGGCGCAGCCTGCACGAGGTCGACGAGATCTTCGACCAGATGCTGGTGCGCAGCGCCGCCAGCGTGCTGGCGGTGATGCCGGCCGCGCCGCCGTCGGGCGTCGCGGCGCAGCTGCCGGATCGGCCGCTGCTGGACTCCGATGCCACCGCGCATCGGCCTGCCATCACCGTGCGCGACGCGCGGGGCCGGCTGCTGGTGGCCAGTGCCGAGCTGCCCGCGCTGGAGTTCGATCCGGGCGATGCGCACCTGCACACGGTCAACCATGCGCAGCGACGCTGGCGGGTGTTCCAGCGCTGGGACGCGCAGCAGAAATACTGGATCCAGGTCGGCGCGCCGCTGGAGGAGCGCGACGAGCTGGTGCGCAAGCTGCTGGCGCCGGCGCTGCTGTCCCTGCTGGCGTTGCTGGTGCTGGTGCCGCCGACGGTGTTTGCCGGTTTGCGCGGCGGGCTGCAGCCGCTGCGCCGACTGACCCGGCAGCTGTCCACCGACACCCACCCGGCAGGCGCCTCGCTCACCGACGCGCGGGTGCCGGTCGAGCTGGCGCCGTTCACCGAGGCGATCGACCGGTTGGTGGCGCGGCTCCAGCGCAGCCTCGAGCACGAGCGCCGCTTCACCGCCGACGCGGCGCACGAATTGCGCCACCCGCTGGCGGCGCTGCGGCTGGAGCTGGACCTGGCCGGGCGCGACGAGGATGCGGCCGCCCGCGCGCGGCACCTGCAGCGCGCGCAGGACGCGCTGGACCGCATGCAGCGTCTGGTGGCCCAGCTCTTGATGCTGGCGCGGGTCGAGAAGCTGACCGAGCTGGACGACGCCGGGCCGCTGCGGTTGGCCAGCGTCGCCGAAGCCGCCTTGCGCGACGCCAGCGAGCGCGCGGCGGCGCGTTCCATCGAGCTGTCGCTGGACCACGACGGCAACGACTTCGTGCTGGGCAGCCGCAGCCTGCTCGGCATCCTGGTGCAGAACCTGCTGGACAATGCGTTGCGCCACACGCCCGAACACGGCCAGGTGAACGTGCGCGTCGGCGGCCGCGACGAGCGGGTGAGCCTGGAGCTCAGCGACAGCGGCGCCGGTTTTGCGCCAGACGACATGGCGCGGCTGGGCGAGCGCTTCCACCGCCCCGAGGGCAGCGTGGGCGAGGGCAGCGGGCTGGGCCTGTCGATCGCCCAGGCGATCGCCCAGCTGCACCACGGCGAGCTGAACTTCGGGCGTTCCGCACTGGGCGGCGCGCGGGTCAGCCTGAGCCTGCCGCGGGTGGCGACCGACGCGCCGCATGCGCCCACCTACACCTGAGCCCAAGCAGCATTCCCCACCTCTTCGCGGAGCGAGCCATGAGCGAAACCCCCCGCAAGCTGAGCTTCCAGGTCACCTCCCGCCGAACCGACGCGCACGGCAGCGTCGCCCGCTGCAAGGGTGCCGAGCTGCAGCTGGATACCGACCTGGCTGGCCGCACGGATGCGTTCAACCCCGCCGAATTGCTGCTGGCCGCGTTGTCGGCGTGCATGATCAAGAGCATCGAGCGGGTCGCGCCGATCCTCGAGTTCCAGTGGCGCGGGGTCGAGGTGCGCGTGCACGGCGTGCGCCAGGACGTGCCGCCGCGGCTGGAATCGATCGACTACGAGATCCTGGTGGACAGCGACGAGAGCGAGCAGCGACTGGCCCTGCTGCACGACAACGTGCGCAAGTACGGCACGGTGTTCAACACGGTGGCGCCGGGTACCCGCCTCGCCGGCGTGCTGCGGCGGGCCGGCTGAAGCGCAGCCGGCGCCGCGCCGACGGCCGCCGTCGTTGCCGTGCGATCGGCAGCGGTATCGCCGGTGCCGGAGGCCTGGCGCCGCGAGGCGCAGGTCGCTCAGCGTGGGGCATGGAAGTGCTCGCGGAACGGTTGGCGGAATTGCTGGTGGCAGCCCAGGCAGGCGCCCTGCACGTTGGCGAACGCGGCGATCGCCGCCGCGCCGTCCTGCCGTTGCGCGGCCTGCGCCAGTTGCTGCGCGGCGTCGTGGGCCTGGCGGTCGTAGTCGCGGAAGTGGCCGGCGTCCTTGCCCATGAAGGCGAGGATGCGCAGCTTCTCCGCCAGCGGCGGCTGCGGGTGGTCGGCGATGCGCGCGGCCCGCTGCGCCACCGCGGGCCAGTCCTCGCGCGCGATGCCGTCGGTGACCTCCTGCATGTCCTTGCCCAGATCCCGCATGATCGCGGTCAGCGCCAGCGGCGTGGCCTGGTCCGGCGGATTGGCCGCGCGGGCCGGCAGCATCGTACCGCCGGCCAGCATCGCCATCAGGGCGAGCGCGACGGGTGGCGTGGTTAGGCGTAGCGTGAACGACATCGGCGATCTCCTTCGGGGCTAGGGATGGACGGCACGTGCAAGGCGCGCTCGCGCTCATGCCGGCGGCTCGCCGCCGTAGAACGCATGCATGGCGGCAACGGCTTGCTCGGCGGTTTCGACCACGCTGACCAGTTCGGCGTCGCGGGCGTCGAGCATGCCCTGTTCGATCAGGAACTCCAGGTCGCAGGCGCGGCGCCAGAACGCGCTGCCGACCAGCACGATCGGCAGGCGCGGCATCTTGCCACTCTGCACCAGGGTCAGCACTTCGAACAATTCGTCCAGCGTGCCGAAGCCGCCGGGAAAGGCCACGAGTGCCTTCGCGCGCATCATGAAATGCATCTTGCGCACGGCGAAATAATGGAAGCGGAAGGCCAGCTCCGGGGTGATCCAGCTGTTCGGCCGCTGTTCGCGCGGCAGCGTGATGTTGAGCCCGATCGAGCGTGCGCCCGCCTCGTGGGCGCCGCGATTGGCCGCTTCCATGATGCCCGGGCCGCCACCGGTCACCACCACGAAGTCCCGGCGCCCCTCGCACTGGAAACGGCACGAGACGATTTCCGCGAAGCGGCGCGCTTCCTCGTAGTAGCGGGCGCTGGCCAGCCGCTGCCGGGCGGCGGCGAGTTCGCGTGCCAGCTCCGGCTGTTCCGGATGGGCCTGCGCGTGCGCCGCCAGTCGCACCACGTCGGCCTGGGCCTGCTCCGGTGCGCAGGTTCGCGCGCTGCCGAGCACCACCACGGTGGAACGGATGGCGTGTTCATGCAGCGCGATTTCGGGTTTGAGCAGTTCCAGCTGCAGGCGCACGCCGCGCAGTTCGTCGCTGGCGAGGAACTCGAGGTCCTCCTGCGCCAGCTGGTAGGCCTTGCCATGCATGATCGCTTCCTGCCGCCGCTTGCTTTCGTCGGTACCGTTCATGCTGGGACTCCGCTGCCGTGCCAATGCACCTGCTGGCCCGCCGCGGGAACGGTCACGTTCCAACCGGGGCGCGCACGCAGCCCGCTGGCCAATGCTTGCGCCGCCGTCGCTTCGCCATGCACCACGAAGGTCTGCGCCGGCGGTCGCGCGAAGCCGGCGGTCCAGGCCAGCAACGCGTTCCGGTCGGCGTGCGCGGACAAGCCGTCGACGCTGTGGATCGAGGCGCGCACCGGAATGTCCTCGCCGAAGAGCCGCACCTGGTCGGCGCCGTCGGCCAGCCGTCGGCCCAGCGTGCCCTGGGCCTGGAAGCCGGTGATCAGCACGCTGCATTCGGCCCGCCCGAGGTTGTGCCGCAGGTGGTGCCGGATGCGGCCGGCCGTGCACATGCCGCTGGCGGAGATGATGATGGCGCCGGCGCGGATCCGGTTCAGCGCGATGGATTCCTCCACGCTGGCGGTGAAGTTGAGGTAGGGCAGGTCCTTGCCGAGCGCGTGCCAGCCGGCGAGGCGCACGGCGTTCTCGTCGAACAGCTCCAGGTGCTGCCGCGTGATCCGGGTGGCCTCTGTGGCCATCGGCGAATCGACGAAGATGCGCAGGTCGCGCAGCCACCCTTCCCGGCTCAGGTGGTGCAGGTGGTACAGGACCTCCTGGGTGCGGCCCACCGCGAAGGCCGGCACGATCACGTTGCCGCGGGGCAGGGTGCGTTCGACCACGTCGATCAGCTCCTCCTGCGTCGCGGCAAGGTCCTTGTGCAGGCGGTTGCCGTAGGTCGATTCGACGAACAGGATGTCCGCCTCGGCGATCGGCGTCGGGTCGCGCAGGATCACCCGGCCCGGTTGTCCGAGGTCGCCGCTGAGCACCAGTTTGGTGGTCCGCTCGCCTTCGCCGACCCAGACCTCGAGGATCGCCGAGCCCAGGATGTGGCCGGCGTCGCGGAAGCGGCAGCGGATGTCCGCGTGCGGCCGCAACTCGCGTCCGTAGCCGTGGGGCCGCACCTGGCGCAGGCAGGCGTCGGCGTCGCGCAGGGTGTACAGCGGCGCCGCGGCGGCGCTCGGGTCGCGCGGCCTGCCGGCGCCGCGCTCTGCGCGCAGCGCGTCCGTCTCCTGGATGTGGGCGCTGTCCGGCAGCATCACCTGCAGCAGGTCGGCGGTGGCGGCGGTGGTGTGGATCGTGCCGCGGAAGCCGGCGCGCGTCAGTTTCGGCAGCAGGCCGCTGTGGTCGATATGCGCGTGCGTCAGCAGGACGAAATCGATTGCCGACGGGTCGAAGCCGAATGGTTGCCGGTTGCGCCGGGCCGCTTCGCGTCCGCCCTGGAACATGCCGCAGTCGACCAGGAACCTCGTCGTGGTCGTCTCGATCAGGAAGCAGGAACCGGTGACTTCGCCGGCGGCGCCGAGAAAAGTGATTTGCATCGAAGCGTTTCTCCGGGTTCGTTCGGTCGTGCCGGCGACAAGGGCAGCTGCCCGGCGCCCGCCGGACGGTCAGGGTGGCGTGGTCTGGGGGTCGGGCAATTCATGGCCATCGACCGGGTTGGCGGTCAGCGGCTGCCAGTCCGGGTCCGCGAAATAGCGCGGGTACAGGTCTAGCGCGTCGAGCAGTTGCGGCAGTCCGTCGGCGGCCAGCACGCGGCCGAGCAGCAGGCGCAGGTTGGCGTCCATGCCGTCGCCGCGGGGTGGGTGGTCGACGATGGCGGCCACGCTGTCCTCGATCGACGCGGTGGCGGCGCGCGATTGCCGAATCGACAGCGCACCTTCGGCCTGCGCCTGCTGCATCCACAGGGCGACGGCGCGGATGCGGCGCATGCCTTCGCGCAACGCGGGATCGGCAGGCCAGCGCTGGCCGTGGTCGAGCTGCAGCTGGCGTGGGGCGGCGGCACGGGGGCGGTGCGTGTCGTCGGCCGCGGCCTGCGCGCGGGACGATGGCGCTCCGGCCAACGCTGCGATCAGCAGGAACACAAACAGGGCCAGGCGCGAGTATCCGGAACGCGCGCGTCCCGCCGCCGTGCCGGCCCGGCGCGCGCCGACAGCGCACGGGCGGTGTCCCTGCCGGGGCAGCCTTTCACCCATGGCTCGGCCCCGCGTCTCGTACCGGTGGTTGCGGCTCGGCCGCGCCCTGGCCGCGCGCATCGGCGGCGGAATCCCAGCCGCCGCCCAACGCCTTGTACAGCGCCACCAGGTCGATCGCCGCGGCGGTATGCGTGCGGGCGTAGCCGTCCTCGGCATCGCGCAGCACGCGCTCTTCGGCCAGCAGCTCGCTCAGTGCGATGTCGCCGGCGGCGTAGCGTGCCTGCGCGTGGGCGTAGCTGCGCCGTGCGGCGTCCAGGGCGGCCTGCTGCAGCCGTACCGTGTCCAGGCCCAGCCGGTAGTCGCCCAGTGCACGCTCCGCGTCGCCCAGCGCGGTCAGCACGGCCTTCTCGTAGGTGAGCGCGGCCTGCTGCTCGCGTGCCTCGCTGGCGCGAATTTCCGCGCGCACGCGGCCGCCGTCGAACACGCGCCAGGAGATCAGCGGCGTGAGCGAGAAGCGCTGGCTGGCGGAGTCGAACAGCTGGCTCGCATCGAGCGCCTGGAAGCCGCCGCTGGCGCCGATCGAGAGCTTCGGGAACAGCTCCGCCGTCGCCACGCCGATGTCGGCACTGCGTGCCGCGAGGCGGCGCTCGGCCGCACGCACGTCCGGCCGGCGGCGCAGCAGGTCGGCGCGCTGGCCGACCGGGATCGGCGCCAGCGTGACCGGGGCGGCGGCGGTGTCGAGCAGGGCCAGCTCGCGCTCCGGCGGCGCGCCCAGCAGCACGCCCAGGCCCAGCGCCGCGGCACGCGCGCGCGCCTGGATCGCGGGCAGGCCGGCCGAGGCGGCGTCCAGGCGCGCCTGTGCGGCATCGACATCGGCCTGCGCCGCGTCGCCCGCGTGGAAGCGCTGACCGACCAGCTCCGCCGTATGCGCGAGCGCCTGCACCGAAGCTTCGCGCGCGGCCAGCTCGCGTTGCGCGCCGCGCAGGCTGAGGTAGCTGCGAGCCACTTCGGCGGCGATGCTGATGCGCACGCCGGCGGCATCGTCCTGCGCGGCCTGCAGGCGCGCCTCGGCGCCTTCCACCGCGCGCCGGGTGGCGCCGAACAGGTCGATTTCCCAGCCGGCGTCGAAGCCGGCATCGTGGATGGTCTGGTCGCGCGAGATGCCGGGAATGGCGCCGATCGGCAGCGGGCCGTTCTCGCTTTGCCGGCGTCGGGTCACGCTGGCGCTGGCGCCGACGGTGGGCGCGTAGCCGCCGGTCGCGCGATCGCGCAGGGCGCGCTCCTCGGCGATGCGCGATCGCGCCTGGCGCAGGTCGAGATTGTCCGCCATGGCAGTGGTGACCAGCCGGTCCAGCGTCGGGTCGCCCAGCGTGGTCCACCAGACCGACAGGCCGGCCGGCGTCTGTGTGGCGGTCGGCTGTGCCCAGCCGCTGCCGGTGTCCACCCTCGGTGGTCCGCGGTAGTCGGGGCCTGCCGCGCACGCGCCGAGCAGCAGCGTGCCCAGCGCGACGGCTGCCGCGCGTGGCGCGCCGCAGCGGCGATTCGATGAGCGGGTCATGGCAACTCCTTCAGGCATGGCGTGGATGGTCATTGCAGGCGGCTGCGCACCAGCGCCGTGGCCAGGGTCAGCGTGACCAGCGCGATCAGCGCCAGCGGCCACAGGTTGGCGAGGATCTCCGCCGCCGGCATCGCCTTGAGGAAGCTGCCTTCGACGATGACCAGGAAGTGGGTGAGCGGGATCGCCTGCGCCAGCCATTGCAGCGCCACCGGCATGTTCTCCACCGGCGTGGCGAAGCCGGACATCAGCACCGCCGGCACGCCGATGGCGAAGGCGCCCAGGATGGCCTGCTGCTGCGTCGCGCTGACCGCGGAAATCATCAGGCCGATGCCGACTACCGACAGGATGAACAACATCAGGCTGGCCAGCAGCAGGACAAACGAGCCGGTAAAGGGAATGCGGAACAGGAACACGCCGGCGCTGATCATGAACAGGCCGAGCAGGGTGCCGATCGCCAGCGCCGGCAGCGATTTGGAAATGATGATTTCCGGCGTCGAGGTGGGCGACACCAGCAACTGGTCGAAGGTGCCCAGCTCGCGCTCGCGCGCGATCGACAGCGAGGTGATCAGCAGCGCGCTGAACAGCGCCAGGATGCCGGTGAGGCCGGGCACGATGAACCAGCGGTAGACCAGGTTCGGGTTGAACCAGTGGCGCACGACCACCGGGTTCGGCGCCTGTGCGCCCGGCACCACTTCGGCGCCGACGTCGGCGGCGATGGTCGAGAGATAGGCCACGGTGATCTGGCCGGAGTTGCTGCGCCGGCCATCGACCAGCACCTGCGCGCGGCCGCTGCCGCCGGCGGCGATCGTGCGCGAGAAATCCGCCGGAATGGCCAGCGCGGCGATGACCTGGCCGCGGTCGATCAGTTCGTGCAGCTGCTGCTGGCTGTCCACGTGGCGCACCTCGCTGATGAAGCGCGCGCTGTCCAGGCGCTGCATCAGCTCGAGCGACCAGCGGCCGGCGTCCTGGTTGTACACGGCGATATCGACATTGCGCACTTCGAGCGTGGCGGCGAAGGCGAACACCAGCAGCTGCAGGATCGGCGGCACGAACACCACCATGCGGCTGCGCGGGTCGCGCAGGAGGCTCAAGACTTCCTTGACGAACTGCGCGCGCAGGCGGGTGAAGCTGAGCAGGGAACCGGACACAGGCACTACTCCAGGTTCTTGCGCGTGGCGCGCTGGGCCAGCCCGAAGAACACCGCGCCGATCGCCGCCATGGCCAGCAGGTTGGGCACGAACACCGCCCAGAAGTCGCCGGCCAGGAACACCGTCTTCAGCGACTCGACGAAATAGCGCGCCGGGATCAGGTGGGTCACGGCGCGGATCGGCGCCGGCATGGCGTCGATCTCGTACAAAAAGCCTGACAGCATGAAGGCCGGCAGGAAGCCGGTGAACAGTGCGATCTGTGCTGCCAGGAACTGGTTGCGCGCCAGCGACGAGATCAGCAGGCCCTGGCCCAGCGCCGGCACCATGAACACCGCCGACAGCAGCAGCAAAGCCGCCAGCGAGCCGTGCAGCGGCACGCCGAACACGAACACCGCCAGCGCCGCGGCACCCAGCGTGGACAGCATGCCGAGCACGAAATAGGGCAGCAGCTTGCCGATCAGGATCTCGGCTACCGACGCGGGCGTGGACAGCACCGCCTCCATCGTGCCGCGCTCCCACTCGCGCGCCACCACCAGCGCGGTGAGCATGGTGCCGATGATGGTCATGACGATGGCGATGGCGCCGGGGATCAGCGCGCGGCGGCTTTCCAGTTCCGGGTTGAACCAGTAGCGCGGCTCCAGCACCACGGCCTGCGCGGGCGCGTCGATGGCGCGCCCGGCGCGCCAGCTCTGCACCACGCCGCGGGCGTAGTTCTCCACGTAGTTGGCGGTGTTGGGGTAGGAGCCGTCGGTGATGATCTGCACCAGCGGTTCGCTGCCGTGCCGCGCCAGGCGCTGCTCGAAATCCTGCGGGATCACCACGTAGCCGCGTAGCGCGCCGGAGACCAGCTGGTCGGCCACCTCGCGCCGGTCGTGCGCAAAATGCACGTCGAGGAAACGGGTGCCCGAGAACGCCGCGGCCAACGACTGCGCCGAGGCGCCGGGCGATTCCAGCACCACGCCGACGCGCACGTCCCTGGCGTCCAGCGACACGGCATAGGCAAACAGCAACAGCAGCACCACCGGCAGCACGAAGGCGATCAGCAGTGTCGAGGGGTCGCGCAGGGCCTGGTGGCTTTCCTTGGCCACCAGCGCCATCAGCCGCCGCCGGTCGAAACGCCGCGAGCCGGCCGGCAGCACAGCGTCTGCGTGCTTGCGTGCGGCGGCGCTCATGCGGCGGCCTCGATGTCGCGCTCGGTGGATTCCACCAGGTGGATGAAGGCGTCCTCCATGGTCGGGTCCGGCCGCTGCGGAGTGACCGCCATGCGCTTGAGCGCGTCGGGCGTGTCCAGCGCGATCAGGCGCGCACGCGAGAGCATGGCCACCCGGTCGCAGTATTCGGCCTCGTCCATGAAGTGGGTGGTGACCATGATGGTCACGCCCTTGCGCGCCAGCCCGTTGATGTGGGTCCAGAACTCGCGCCGGGTGATCGGGTCCACGCCCGAGGTGGGCTCGTCCAGGAACAGCACTGGCGGGCGGTGCATCAGCGAACAGGCCAGCGCCAGGCGCTGCTTGTGCCCGAGCGGCAGCGAGTCGGGCGTGGCGGACAGCCAGTCGCCGAGGTCGAAGGTGGCGATCATCTCCTCGATGCGCTCGCGTCGCGTTTGGCCTTCCAATTGGTAGACGCCGGCGGAAAACTCCAGGTTCTGCCGCACCGAGAGCAGACCGTACAGCGAGAACTTCTGTGCCATGTAGCCCAGGCGGCTCTTGGCCGCGCCGGTGGCGCGGCGCAGGTCCAGCCCCACCACGTGCGCCTCGCCCGCCGTGGGTTTCAGCAGGCCGCACAGCATCTTGAAGGTGGTGGACTTGCCGGCGCCGTTGGGGCCGAGCAGGCCGAAGATTTCGCCCTTGTGCACCTCGAAACTGACGCTGTCGGTGGCGGTGAAGGGGCCGAAGCGCTTGGTCAGGTGGCGGCAGGAGACGGCGATGTCCGAACCCAGTTCGACCGGCGGCAGCTGCCCGGCCAGGGCCGAGGTGCCGCCGGGGCCGCCGCCGAGCAGATCGATGAAGGCGTCCTCGAAGCGTGCCGGTACCGGCGCCAGCTCTACCCGCGCCTGGTTGGCCAGTGACTGGATCTGCTCGGTGTCGGCGCCCTCGCGCAGCACCACGCGCACGCCGGCGCCCTGGATCACGCCATCGCTCACGCTGGGCAGGTCGAGCGCCTGGGTCAGCACCGCCCGGCGCTCGGCGCCGACGTTTTCGAGGCGGAAACTGCGGCCCTCGAGCTGCGCAGTGAGTGTCTGCGGCGGGCCATCGAACAGCAGCTTGCCCTGATTGAGCAGCAGCACGCTCTCGCAGCGCTCGGCCTCGTCGAGGTAGGCGGTGGACCAGACCACCGCCATGCCCTCGTCGGTCAGCGCCTGCACCATGCGCCACAGGTCCTGCCGGCTGACCGGGTCGACGCCCACGCCGGGCTCGTCCAGCAGCAGCACCTTGGGCCGCGCCATCAACGCGCAGGCCAGGCCGAGCTTCTGCTTCATGCCGCCGGAGAGCTTGCCGGCGAGGCGCTTGGTGAAGGGCCCGAGCCGGGTGAACTCGAGCAGCTCGGCGAACAGGTCGGTGTGGCGGTCTGCATCCATGCCGCGCAGCCGCGCGTACAGGCGCATGTTCTCCATCACCGACAGGTCTTCGTACAGGCCGAAGCGCTGCGGCATGTAGCCGCTGGCGACGTGGATGGCGTCGTTGTCCTTCACCACGTCGAAGCCGGCCAGGGCGACGCTGCCGGCGTCGGGGACCAGCAGCCCGGTCATGATCCGCATCAGCGTGGTCTTGCCGGCGCCGTCGGGGCCGACCAGGCCGGTGAGGCGGCCATAGCGGATCGTGGCGCTGAGGCCGCGCAGCGCCTGGACCTCGCCGAAGCGCTTGCCGACGCCGTCGATCACCACCGCGGCATCGTGCTGGCCGGGTTGTGAGGCAACGCTGGCAGCCTGCGGACCCATCTCAGTGCCCCCGCGCGGGCTGGCTGGCGGTGTCGACGTCGACCGTCACCGGCATGCCCTGGCGCAGGCCCTCGTCGGCGTCGGACACCACCACGCGCAGGCGGTAGACCAGATCGGTGCGCAGGTCGGCGGTCTCCACCGTCTTCGGGGTGAACTCCGCACGCGGCGAGATGAAGCCGATCTGGCCGTGATAGACGGTCGTGGAGGAATCGGTGTGGATGCGTACCTTGGTGCCCGGTGCAATGCGGCCCAGATCCGCCTCGCCGATGTACGCGCGCAGGTACAGCGGGTCGCGCAGGCTCAGGCTGTACACCGGCGTGCTGCTCGCCACCATGCTGCCCGGTTCGCGCACGCGGGCGATCACGATGCCGTTGCTGGGCGCCACCAGCGTGGCGTCGGCCACCGCGGTGCGCGCCTGGGTCACGGCGGCTTCGGCGGCGGCCACGCGCGCCTGGCCGGCGGCGATGTCCTCGCGACGGAAGCCCGCGCTGGCCAGCGACAGCGCGGCCTGCGCCGCGGCCAGGTTGGCGGCGGACTGGTCGCGGGCGGCGCGGGCGGCGTCGGCGGCGCGCTGGCTGCTGGCGCCGGACTTGAGCAAGGTGTCCTGGCGCCTGAAGTTGCGCGCGGCTTCGTCCGCGCTGGCTTGCGCCTGGCGTACCTGCTCGCGGGCCTGGGCGATTTCCTGCGGGCGGTTGCCGCCGTGCAGCTTGTCCAGCTGCGCCTGCGCCGCCGCCAGTTCGGCTTCGGCCGCGGCCAGCTTCTCGCGGTACGGCGTGGCGTCAAGCTGCGCCATCACCACGCCCTTGGTGACGGCATCGCCTTCGTCGAAGGCCATGTCCGTCAGACGGCCGGGCTGGCGAAAGGCCAGCTCCACCTCGCGGATGTCGACGTTGCCGTACAGGCGCAGCACGTCCGGGTTGCCGCGGTCGCGCCACAGCCAGAACGCCAGGAGGCCGCCCAGCGCGATCACCGCGACGGCGATGGCGATCCAGCGGGTTTTTCCAGTGGGAAGGCTCGGGGTTTTCATCGCGACGGATTTTCCACGTGAGAGGAGGTGTTCAGCGCGCATGCGCCACCGGCCCGGCGCTCGCCGACGAACGCCGGGCCAGGACCGCGATGCCGAGCCACGCCAGCGTGCGTACCGTCATGGCGATCGGCGTGCGATGCGCCCACGCGCCGCCCAGCGCCACATGCAGGCCGAAGGCGAGGAATACCAGCGCCGTCGTGAGTGCAATGGCGAGCGCCAGCCAGGCCGCCCAGCGACGGCGCAGCCACAGTCCGACGCCGGCGACGACGTAGGCGAACCCGGCCAGAAAATTGAACCAGAGCACGAACGGCACGTAGTGACCGGCGGCCTGGCGCGCGGCGCCGTCCACGAACAGCACCGCGCCGCCTTCCCCGAGGGTCAGCAGGCCGAAGCCGATGGCAAGCAGCGACATCAGCCGGATCCAGACGCGGTGTTGCGGGTGAGCCGTCATCTTCATGTCCTCGACCGGTGGGCGGCGCGCGCGATGCCGCGGCGGTAGATCGCGAATGCGCCTGCCGCTTCCTTGCGCATGTGGCGCGTGTCGCCGGCCAGCAGGGCCTGCATCACCAGGCCCTGGATGCTGCCGATGAACAGCGTGGCTGCCGCGGCCGGGTCCAGCTGCGGGTCCAGTTCGCCGGCGGCCTTGCCCTGCTCGATCAACGCGCGCAGGCGCTCGCCGTAGCGGCGGATCATGGTCTGTGCCATCTGCTTGGCGGGAGTGGCCTCGGCCCGCTGCAGCTCGCCGAACAGCATGCGCGGTACGCCCGGATGTTCGGCGACGAAGGCGATGTGCGCCATGAACATCGCCTCCAGCGCCGCCAGCGGACCCGCGGCGTCGCGCGCGGCGCGCTCCACCCGTGCCAGCAGGTGGTCGGCGACCCATTCCATCACCGCCTGCCAGATCGCGTCCTTGTTCGGGAAGTGGCGGAACAGCGCGCCCTGGGTCAGCTTCATCGAGGTGGCGATCGCCGCGGTGGTGATCTCGCTGGGGTTCTGTTCGGCGGCGAGCTTGACGACCGCCTCGACGGTGACCGCGCGGCGCTCGTCCGCCGGCAGGTGCTTGCGTGGGATGTCCGTGGTCATGGCTCGTTTCAGTAAGTAATTAATTACTATCTTATGCATGCCGCAGCGGTTGTCAACGGGAGTGACGCGGCTTTTCAGTGGACAGGTTCTGCCGGTTCGGGCCGCCGCTGCGGTCCGCATGCTCGTGCTCCGCGGCAAGTCGGGCGCCCGAATGGGCCGGTGCTGGCGCGCGGGAGCGCGTACCGTCGGCGGCGCGACGTGGCCATCTCAGCGCGCCGCGGCCTTTCGCGCCGCGCCGGGTGCCGCGCGGCGCAGCAGTTCCAGCCAGGCGAGGGCGGCGGCCAGCATGCCGGCGGTGGCGAGCAGGGCGAGCGCGCCCGGCACCGCCAACCCCATCACCCCGCGCAGGAACGGCAGCCCGACCACGGCGACCAGCATCAGCGCCACCGCGCCGAACATGCGCGGCAGCCAGGGGTTGCGGTTCGGCAGGCGGGCAAGGGCGGGGCGCGACAGGTCGCGGTTGGCCAGGGTCAGCAGGAACAGCCCGGCGACCAGCGCGATGAATACCGCGCTGCGGCTTTGCACCGCTTCCAGGCCCTGGCCGAGCAGCAGGCCGTAGCCAAGCAGCAACAGGCCGGCAAAGCCGAGCCCCTGGATCACCGCGTAGCGCAGGTTGGCGGCGGCGAACGGCGAGTCCGACGGCGCACGCGGCGGGCGCTGCATGATGTCGTCGGCGGCCGGGTCGGCCTCGTATACCACCGAGCAGGCCGGGTCGATCAGCAGCTCCAGCAGCACGATGTGCACCGGCATCAGCAGCACCGGCCAGTGCAGCAGGGTGGGCACCAGCGCCAGCGCGATGATCGGCATGTGCACGGCGAACACGAAGCGGGTGGCCTTGGTGATGTTGTCGTAGATGCGCCGGCCCTGGCGGATCGCGCTGACGATGCTGGCGAAGCTGTCGTCCAGCAGCACCAGCGCGGCCGCCTCGCGCGCCACGTCGGTGCCGCGCTCGCCCATCGCCACGCCGACGTCGGCGGCCTTCAGCGCGGGGGCGTCGTTGACGCCGTCGCCGGTCATCGCCACCACCTCGCCGTCCTCGCGCAGCAGCCGCACCAGGCGCAGCTTCTGCTCGGGCTTGAGCCGCGCGCACAGGTCGACATGGCGCAGTCGTTCGCGCAGCACGGCGTCGTCGAGCGCATCCAGCTCCGCCCCGGTGATCACCTCGGCGCGTTCGCTCAAGCCCACCGCGCGGGCGATCGCCCGCGCGGTGGCGGGATGGTCGCCGGTCATCATGATGACGCGGATGCCGGCGCTGCGGCATTCGGCGATCGCCGCCGGCACCTCCGCCCGCGGCGGATCGACGAAGCCGAGCAGGCCGAGGAAACGGAAGTCGAAGTCGTGCTGGCTGCGCGGCCATGTCGAGCCGTGCCATTCGCCGCGCGCAACGCCCAGCACGCGCAGGCCGCGCTCGGCCATGGTCTCGACCTGGCGCAGGATCGTCGCGGCCTCGGCCTCGCCCAGGTGGCACAGGTCGATCACCGCCTCCGGCGCGCCCTTGGTGGCCAGCAGGTGCGCATGACGCACGTCGCCGCGGAACACGTGGGTCATCGCCAGGATGTCCGGCGACAGCGCGTACTCGAACTCGGGCGCCCATTCGGCGTGCACATGCTCGGTGTCGGTGAGCCAGTGCAGGCCGAACTGCTGGATCGCCTTCTCCATCGGGTCGAACGGGTCGGCCGGCGTGGCCAGCATGGCGAACTCCACCAGCTCGTGGAACGGCTCGGGCAATTCGGCCGCCTGTTCGTCGTGGCAGCTGTCATCGAGCAGGCGCAGTTCGGCCACCTGCATGCGGTTCTGCGTCAGCGTGCCGGTCTTGTCGGCCGCCAGCACCGAGATCGCGCCCAGCGCCTCCACCGCCGGCACGCGGCGGGTCAGCACCTTGTGCTTCGAGATGCGCCACGCGCCCAGCGCGAGGAACACGGTGAGGATCACCGGGATCTCTTCCGGCAGGATCGCCATGGTCAGCGCGATGCCGGCCAGCACGCTCGCGAGCAGGCCGTGACCGTCCCATAGCCAGCCGAGCAGCGCGTAGGCCGTGGCCAACAGCAGGCCGCCCATGGTGAGATTGCGGATCAGGCGGCGCGAGGCCAGTTGCAGGCCGGACGCCGGCTCGACGGTCCCGGCCAGCGCCTGGCCGATGCGGCCAACCGCGGTGGCGCCGGCGATGGCATGGACTTCGGCGACGCCGACGCCCTTGGTCACCACGGTGCTGGCGAACAGCTGCCCGGCCTCCTTGCCGGCCAGTTTGGTGACCGGCACCGCCTCGCCGGTGAGCAGCGACTCGTTGACGTCCAGGTGGCCGTCCAGCAGCACGGCGTCGGCGGCGATGCGATCGCCTTCATGCAGCACCAGCAGGTCGCCGACCACCACCTCGCGGCCGGGCACGCGAACTTCCTCGCCGCCGCGGATCACCAGCGCGCGTGGCGCAGACAGCTCGCGCAACGACTCCAGCGCACGCTGGGTCTTGCGCTCCTGCGCCAGCGTGATGCCGATGACCACGAACACGAACGAGAGCAGGAACGCCGCTTCGGCACGGTCGCCCAGCGCCAGGTACAGGCCGCCGGCGGCCAGCAGCATCAGGAACATCGGCTCCAGCAGCGCGCCGGCGACCATCGACCACAGCGTGCGCGGCGCGCTGCCCGGCAGCAGGTTCGGTCCACCTTCGGCCAGCCGGCGCGCGGCCTCGGCCGGCTCCAGCCCGGCCAGGCTGGCGGGCTGGGGCGGACGGACGGCGCTCATGCGTGCGCGCGCGGCGCGCGCCGGTCAGGGCGCCACGGGTGACGCGTCAGCGCCAAACCAGCACCGGCACGTCGCCGTTGAGGATCACCTTGTGCGTCTCGCTGCCCAGCAGCAGACGGTCGAAACCGCGCCAGCCATGCGAGGCCATCACGATCAGGTCGCACTGCTGTTTGCGGGCGGCACCGACGATGGCCGAATAGGGGCGCGCATCGATCTCGTGGCTGCTCTCGCAGGGAACGCCGGCGGCCTGCGCGCGCTGGCGCACGTCGGCCAGATAGCGTTCGGCGTTGGCGATGGCCTCGCGGGTGTAGCTTGGCTCGTTGGCCACCACGAACTCGGCAAAGTAGACCGACGCGGGGAACGGCGCGATGACGTGGAACGCGTACACGCGGGCGCCCAGCTTGGCGGCCAGTTCGATGCCGGCGTCGACCGCACGCAGGGACAGCTCGGAACCGTCGGTGGGCAGCAGGATGTGCTTGAACATGGGGAGCTCCTCTTGCGCGGGGTGGTCAGCGGCAAGTGTAGCCGCCGTCGATGACCAGCTCGCTGCCGGTCACGAATTTCGATTCGTCGGAAGCCAGATACACCACGCCCCAGGCGATGTCGTCCGGCTCGCCCAGATGGCCCAGCGGATGCAGCGCGCCGATCTCGCGGCGATGCTCGGCGGGGTCGCCGCCCATCGAGGCGAGGTGCTGCTCCACCATCGGCGTCCAGATAAAGCCGGGGTGGATCGAGTTGACCCGGATGCGGTCGGCGGCATAAAGCATGGCGTCGGTCTTGCTCATCAGCCGCACCGCTCCCTTGGAGGCGTGGTAAGGCGGCGAGTCCGCCGCGCCGACCAGTCCGTAGATCGACGACAGGTTGATGATGCTGCCGCCGCCGGCAGCACGCAACGGCCCGATCGCGTGCTTGGTGCAGAAGAACACGCCCTTCACGTTGATCGCCTGCACCCGGTCCCATTCGGCCTCGGTGAGTTCGTGAGTCGGCTTGTTCGCGCCGGCGATGCCGGCATTGTTGACCAGGACGTCCAGCCGTCCAAACGCGGCCACCGCGCCGGCCACCGCCGCGGTCACCTCGGCTTCCACCGAGACGTCGGCATGGAAGTAGCGCGCATCGTCGCCGAACTCCGCTGCCAGCCGTTGTCCTTGTTCGTCGTGCAGGTCGACCAGGGCCACCCGCGCGCCCGCTTCCAGCAGGCGTCGCGTGCAGGCGGCCCCGATGCCCACGGCGGCGCCCGTCACCAGTGCCACCTTGCCGTTCAACCTGCCCATGGCCGTATCTCCTCGGGAATCGGGATCTCAGCATGGGTGCAGCAACGCATCCGGGTGTTGACCGGAGTCAAGGGAATGCCATGCCGCCACGCGGACGGCGCTGCCGCGGCTCAGTTCAGCTGCGCGCAGGAAGCGATCTGGGCGGCGTTGGCGGGAGCGCCGCGGACGCGGCCGGCATTGGAGACGACCACGGTAAGCGCATCCTTCGCGCTGGAGGGCTGACAGAACAGCAGGGTGATGTTGCTGCCCCCGGCAGTGCCGTCCGGGCGAAAGCGCACCAGTTGTCGGCCGCTGCTGCTGCGGACGATCAGCTTGTCGCCGTAGCCGTTGCCGACGTGCAGGGGGCGACCGTCGGGCTGGTCGTCACCGTCGCCGTCGCGGGCGAGTAGCCAGCCACTCTCCCACTGCGTACTCTCGCTGCAGCGGCTGCCGTCCACGGTGGGGCAAAACAGCGTGCGCTGGCCGCTCATGACGGCGGTTTCGCGGGCGTAGTGCAGGGCGGCGATGAAGTCGGTCTGCGCGACCCGCAGCGCATTGCGGCCCAGCAGCTGCCGCAGGGGCGGCGTGGCGATGCCGAGAAGTACCGCGATGATGGCGAGCACCATGATCTGCTCGATCAGGCTCACGCCGCGCTGCCTGCGCGGCGGACCGGCATGCCTCGAAGTCGACACGGCATCGCTTCCTGCGTGGTCATGAAACTTCATGCTAGGGCGCCGCTTTCGCCCGGACTGCCGTCCGCTCGCCCTCCGCATGTCGGTGCCTGCTGACGCTTCCTGTCAGCAGGAGCGATTTAAAATGCCCCCTCCCACCCACATCTGTAGCCGATGACCGACCGCTTCCAACTCGTCGCCCCCTACCAGCCTTCCGGTGACCAACCGCAGGCGATCGCCCGCCTGGCCGAGGGCTTCGAGGCCGGCCTGGCCGCGCAGACCCTGCTCGGCGTCACCGGCTCGGGCAAGACCTACACCATCGCCAACGTGATCGAGCGGGTGCAGCGGCCGACCATCGTGATGGCGCCGAACAAGACGCTGGCGGCGCAGCTGTACGGCGAGTTCAGGGAATTCTTCCCGCACAATGCGGTGGAGTACTTCGTCAGCTATTACGACTACTACCAGCCGGAAGCCTACGTGGTGGCGTCGGACACCTTCATCGAGAAGGACGCCTCGATCAACGAGCACATTGAGCAGATGCGACTGTCGGCGACCAAGGCGCTGCTGTCGCGGCGCGATTCGATCATCGTGGCCACGGTGTCGGCGATCTATGGCCTGGGCAATCCGGAGGATTACCTGAGCCTGCGGCTGATCCTGGCCCGCGGCGAGCGGATCGACCAGCGCAAGCTGATCCACCAGCTGACCGAGCTGCAGTACACCCGCAATGAAATGGAACTGCGCCGCGGCACCTACCGCGTGCGCGGCGAGATCGTCGACGTGTTTCCGGCCGAATCGGAAACCGAGGCGCTGCGCATCGAGCTGTTCGACGGCGAAGTGGAGAACCTGGCGCTGTTCGACCCGCTCACCGGCGAGACGCTGCGCAAGGTGCCGCGCTACACGGTCTACCCGCGCACGCACTACGCCTCGACGCGCGAGAGCGTGCTCAACGCGATCGAGACGATCAAGGTCGAGTTGAAGGAGCGGCTGGAGTATCTCTACAAGGAAAACAAGCTGGTCGAGGCGCAGCGGCTGGAGCAGCGCACCCGCTTCGATCTGGAGATGATGGCCGAGGTCGGCTACTGCCAGGGCATCGAGAACTACTCGCGCCACCTGACCCGGCGCGAGCCGGGCGAGCCCCCGCCTACGCTGTTCGACTACCTGCCGGCCGACGGCCTGCTGGTGGTGGATGAGTCGCACGCCACCGTGCCACAGCTCGGCGCGATGTACAAGGGCGACCGCTCGCGCAAGGAAACCCTGGTGGAGTTCGGCTTCCGCCTGCCGTCGGCGATGGACAACCGGCCGCTGCGCTTCGAGGAGTGGGAGGCACGCGTGCCGCGCGCGATCTACGTCTCCGCCACGCCGCGCGACTACGAACTGCACAAGTCCGGCGACGCGGTGACCGAGCTGGTAGTGCGCCCGACCGGGCTGGTCGATCCGGAAGTGGAAGTGCGCCCGGTGCGCACCCAGGTCGACGACCTGCTCAGCGAAGTGCACAAGCGCGTGGCGATGGGCGACCGCGTGCTGGTCACCACGCTGACCAAACGCATGGCCGAGAACCTCACCGAGTACCTGGCCGAGCACGACGTGAAGGTGCGCTACCTGCACTCGGACATCGAGACGGTCGAGCGCAGCGAGATCATCCGCGACCTGCGCCTGGGCGAGTTCGACGTGCTGGTCGGCATCAACCTGCTGCGCGAGGGCCTGGACATGCCTGAGGTGTCGCTGGTGGCGGTGCTCGACGCCGACAAGGAGGGCTTCCTGCGTTCCACCGGCTCGCTGATCCAGACCATCGGTCGCGCCGCGCGCAACGTGCGCGGCAAGGCGATCCTGTACGCCGACAGCGTCACCCGCTCGATGCAGGCGGCGATGGACGAGACCAATCGCCGTCGCGAGAAGCAGCTGGCCTGGAACGAGGCCAACGGCATCACGCCCAAGACCGTGGTGCGGCGCATCGCCGACATCATGGAAGGCGCGCGCAGCGAGGCAGGTAGCCGCCGCGGCGGCAAGACCTCGACGCGCAGTCGCGTGGCGGTGGCCGAACCTGCCGCGGAGTACGCCGGCCTCAGCCCCCAGCAGGCGGCCGCCACGATCAGGAAACTCGAGACGCAGATGTACAAGCATGCGCAGAACCTCGAGTTCGAGGACGCTGCGCGCCTGCGCGACCAGATCCATCAACTGCGCGAACAGGCCCTGCGCTGAGCCGGGACGGGGCGCCTGAGCGGGATATTGTCGAGCGCCGACGGCTCCCGTATACTGCGCGGCTCGCGTAGCCGGTACATCGGCGCGAAGCGGGCGGTTAGCTCAGCGGTAGAGCACTACCTTGACATGGTAGGGGTCACAAGTTCGATCCTTGTACCGCCCACCACTCCATGCGCGGCAACCAGGTTCATCTCCTGGTTGCATGTCGAAAGTCCGGAAAGGCCACCCTTCGGGGCGGCCTTTTTGTTGCGCGGCACAGTCTAGCCGGGTGGCATGTTCCCGTGCCGGACGTCGCTCGATGCATGGACCGTGAGCTGGATCAGCTGCAGCTTGCAGCCAGGCAGAGACGGCTGTACGTTAACAAGCGGGACGGATTAGCCCCGGATCTGGTAGGGGTCGCGAGGGTGAGCGATTACCTCCGAACTTTCCGTCTACGCTTGAGAGTGGTTCGCTAGAGGGCGACAGTTCGATAGCAGTACGACCGGGCGGGGAGCCGCAGCTGCTCCCGGCGACGGTGGGGCTGCGGCGTCCATCGGATGGGGCTGGCGCGAGTGGCCGGACCGCATGGTTCCAGCAGGGCGGGTACGGATGCACCGTATGCCATGTGGAATACAGGGAATGGGGGGATCACGCTTGCTTGCATCTGGTTGCGGCTGCTTTGACCCACTGACGTGCGGACGCTCGGAGGGGCGCCGAGTGCTGGCGTGCGTGCCGGTCGCCAATGGCTTGCCGCATCCGGGAGGGCATGCCGGATTCCTCGACGCGGAGCAGGGCGCCGCAGTGTGGCGATTGGTCGGCGTACTCGATGAGGTGCCGCCGCCGCGCGAGGCGGCAGGGTTCGTCGCCGGCCTGATTTCCGCCACGGTGGCCACGTCGTCGCTGCTGCAACTTATCCCCGGAAATTCTCGTCCGCCGTCTTGCCCTGCCTTCCTGCGAGGAAGCATGCCCGCGTCTGGCCACCGCAGCAGGTTCGGGTTCGGACGCGACCGGGTGCCGCCGGCGGTCATCGGGATTGACGCATGACGATCCGCTACGTCTCCGCCGGGTGCACGGTCACGGGGAAGGCTCGCAAGCACAACGAGGACGCCATCCTCATCCGTGACGAGGTCGGCCTGTGGGTGGTCGCCGACGGGCTGGGCGGGCATTCGGCCGGCGACTACGCCAGCAACCTGATCGTCGAGCGCCTCGGCGCGCTGCCGCGTTCGGGCAGCGCGTTCGACTTCATCGAGGCGATCAAGGATACCCTGGGCCAGATCAACGCCGACCTACTGCAGACCGCCGCCACCCGCGGCGTCGACCTGATCGGCTCGACCGTGGTGGTGCTGGTGTCCAGCGCGGACTGCATGCTGTGCGGCTGGGTCGGCGACAGTCGCGCCTACTGCTTCGAGGACGGCCACCTGCGCCAGATCACGCGCGACCACGTGCATGGCGGCGAAGACGACTCCCCCCATTTCGGCGCCCGGCAGGCCGGCACCGGGGTGCTCACGCGCGCCGTCGGCGCCGAGGAGCATCTGTTCGTCGACTGGGTCGTCGCCGACAATCGCCCCGGCATGACCTTCGTGCTTTGTTCTGACGGCATCAACAAGGAAATGTCCGACGCTGAGCTGGGTGAGCAATGTCGCCGCCTCGCACAACCGCATGATCTCGTCGCCAGCCTTTTCGACCTGGCGCTGAGCCGCGCCGGGCGAGACAACATCTCGGCGGTCGTCGTGCGCCTGCAAGAATGAAGAAGCGCTTTCTGCCATGAATGCCCTGGCCGAACTGGTCGCCGCCCATCAGGCCGACAAATTCAAGTTCAAGAGAAGTGGGCGGGATTTTGGCATGTGGTCTCCGGCAACCGGTTGTGCGCCCCGGTCGGGCGGCGCATGGGCTCAGCCCGCGCGCGACCGCTGATGCCGGCGTCGCCGTTTCCTGCGGACCCAGCGGCGCTCCATCCACAGCAGCGTCCGCCGCATCGGGCGGCGCAGGACGGGCAGGTCCTGCGCCAGCAGCAGCAGCCCGAGCGGCAGCATCCACAGGCCGAGCACGGGCAGGATGCTGAAAATGCCGCCCAGGATGAGCAGCAACCCCGCGGGAATGCGTATCCAGCGGGCCGACGGTCCGCGCAGCCAGCGCAGGCTGCGCCCGACGCTTCGCGGCAGCTCCCGCTCGAAGCGATCGAGTCGCCGGTTGAGCCCGTCTACGTCTTTGTCGGTCATGCTGCGCGTGCAAGCCTTCCACGGAAATACCCATCGTATCGGCAAACCCGCGCCTGCCGCCGCTGGTCGGGCGGCGGATATACGCCCTATTCATCCTCCGACGGGGGCGAGGTGTAGGTCGGGTCCTCCGAGTCGCGCGCATGGCGGATGGCATGGCGCAGGCGCAGGTCGAGGTGGTCGAAATCGAGCACGACCTTGCCGGAATGGACCGCCTTGACCGCCGACATCGGCACCACGAAGTCGCCGGCGTTCTCGATGTAGACGAGCAGCTCGGGCAATCCATGCCGGATCTCGCGGACGGAACCGATGCCCTCGCTGCCATCGGCGACGAAAACCAGGGAACCTTCGTTGATCTGTTCGCGCATGTCACGATTCCCCACGGCGGGTTGGCGGAGGGGCCGCGCCCGGCGACGCATGGCGGGCCGTGGCGCATGATGGGCACAGCCATCGTCTCGAAGCGGTGAAAAGAATCCCTCCTGCGCCAGGCCGATTGCGACGTGATTCACAGCTTTCGGGCGGGCTGTGGAAGAATGGAGGGCCTGTCGCCGCGGACGGCCGAATCCCGCCGCGGCCATCGCCATTGCGGCGCCTGTTGCCGGCCGCCGCATCCGGCGGCCGCCCCCGATCGAACGAGTCCTCATGCAAGCCATCGAAACCCTGATCGACGACGCCTTCGAACGCCGCAACGCGTTGACCCAAGCCGAGATCGAAACCCGCCTGCAGCCGGCCATCGAGCAGGTGCTCGACCTGCTCGAAGCCGGCGAGCGCCGCGTCGCCGAGCCGGATGGCCACGGCGGCTGGACGGTGCACCAGTGGATCAAGAAGGCGGTGCTGCTGTACTTCCGCCTCAGCGACAACCGCGTGGTCGACGGCGGCCCGGCGCAGGCCTTCGACAAGGTGCCGCTGCGCTTCGCCCACGGCAACGATGCCGAACTGCAGCAACTCGGTGCGCGGGTGGTGCCCGGCGCGCTGGTGCGCCGCGGCGCGCACATCGCCAGGGATGCGGTGCTGATGCCGAGCTACGTCAACATCGGCGCATACGTCGGCGCCGGCACGATGGTCGATACCTGGGCCACGGTCGGCTCCTGCGCGCAGATCGGTGCCGGCGTGCACCTGTCCGGCGGCGTCGGCATCGGCGGCGTGCTGGAGCCACTGCAGGCCAACCCCACCATCATCGAGGACGGCTGCTTCATCGGCGCGCGCTCCGAGGTGGTCGAGGGCGTGGTGGTGGAACGCGGCAGCGTGATCGGCATGGGCGTGTTCCTCGGCCAGTCCACCCGCATCTACAACCGCGCCACCGGTGAGGTGAGCTACGGCCGCGTGCCTGCCGGCAGCGTGGTGGTGGCCGGCAGCCTGCCGGCGAAGGACGGCTCGCACGGCCTGTACGCGGCGGTGATCGTCAAGCAGGTGGACGAGAAGACCCGCGGCAAGACCAGCATCAACGAACTGCTCCGGAGCGGCGAATGAACCCCGTGCTGTATGGACTCCCGAATTGCGACACCTGCAGGAAGGCGCGCAACTGGCTTGCCCGTTTCAACGTGGCGCACGATTTCGTCGACTACCGCGCCAATCCGGTACCGGCGGCGACGCTGAAGGACTGGGCGGCGCAGCTCGGCGGCTGGGAAAAACTGGTCAACAAGTCCTCCACCACCTGGCGCAACCTGCTGCCGCAGCGCAAGAACCCCGGCAGCGATCCGGAGTGGACGTTGCTGCTGAAGGAATATCCCGCGCTGATCCGCCGTCCGGTGGTGGTGCAGGGCGACGGCACGGTGAGCGTGGGCTTCACCGACAACGGCTTCAAGAAACTGTTCGGGCGCTGACCTGCCGATGCGCCTGTCGAAGGTTGTGCTCGTGGCGACGATCGCGCTGTGGCTGGCGCTGGTCGCGTTCGGCAACCTCACCGACTACGGCAGCAACCTCGCCTTCGTGCAGCACGTGCTGGCGATGGATTCGATCTTCCCCGACGCCGCCATCCACTACCGCGCGATCCATGCGCCGCTGCTGCAGCATGCCGCGTACGTGCTGATCATCGCCGCCGAAACGCTGGCCGCCGTGCTGTGCGGCGCCGGTGCCTGGCGCATGTGGTGCGCACGCCGCACGCCGGCGGCGACGTTCCAGCGTGCCATGCGGCCTGCCGTGGCCGGACTCACGCTCGGCGTGTTGCTGTGGCTGGGCGGCTTCATGGCGATCGGCGGCGAATGGTTCGGCATGTGGATGTCCACGCAATGGAATGGCCTGGCCGGCGCCTTCCGCTTCGTGGTGGTGCTGCTGGCCGCGCTGCTCTACCTGGGCCAGCGCGACGCGGAAGGCGACCGCTGAAGGCGCTGCTGCGTGGCGCGCTTGCTATGCTGCGCCGGCGCCTACCGACCGTTTCGTGAAGCCCATGTCCGACGTGCTCGAACTCGCCCGTGACCTGATCCGCCGCCGCTCGGTGACGCCCGAGGATGCCGGCTGTCTGCCGCTGATCGGCGAGCGGCTGGCGCGTGCCGGCTTTGCCGTCGAATCCCTGCGCTACGGCGAGGTGGGCAACCTGTGGGCTACCCACGGCGCGGGCAGCCCCGCGCTGATCTTCCTCGGCCATACCGACGTGGTGCCGAGTGGGCCGGAGGCGGCCTGGCAGAGCCCACCGTTCGAACCGACCTTGCGCGATGGCCGTCTATACGGCCGCGGCGCCGCCGACATGAAAGGCTCGGTGGCGGCGATGGTGGTGGCGCTGGAGCAGTTCGTGGCGATGTATCCGGATCATCGCGGCCGGGTCGGACTGCTGCTGACCAGCGACGAGGAAGGTCCGACCAATCTCGATGGCGTGCGCAAGGTGGCGGAACGCTTCCGCGCCACCGGCGAGCGCATCGACTGGTGCGTGGTGGGCGAACCGTCGGCGAAGGAAAAACTCGGCGACCTGATCCGCGTGGGCCGCCGCGGCTCGCTGTCCGGAACGCTCAGCGTGCGCGGCGTGCAAGGCCACGTGGCCTATCCGGAGAAGGCGCTGAACCCGATCCACGCGTTCGCGCCGGCGCTGGCCGAACTGGCCACCGAGCGCTGGGACGAGGGCAATGACGACTTCCCGCCCACCTCGTTCCAGGTGTCTAACCTCAATGCCGGCACCGGCGCCAACAACGTGATCCCGGGTGCGCTGGTCGCGGCGATCAATTTCCGCTACTGCACCGCCAGCCGTGCCGACGACCTGCGCGCGCGCACCGAGACGATCCTGCAGCGGCACGGCCTTGACTACGTGCTGGACTGGAACTTGAGCGGCATGCCTTTCCTCACGCCGCCCGGTGGCGTGCTGCGCGAAACCGTGGTGGCCGTATGCCGCGAGCTGTGTGGGATCGAGCCCGAACAGAGCACTGGCGGCGGCACCTCGGACGGCCGCTTCATCGCGCCGCTTGGCGCCGAGGTGGTGGAGCTGGGTCCGGTCAACGCCAGCATCCACAAGGTGGACGAGTGGGTGGACGTGGCCGAGCTGGAACGCTTGCCGCAGCTGTACCGCGCGATCTGCGAGCGCCTGCTCTGAGTGCACTGGCCTCCCGACGGAGGCTCGCCTACAGTGGGGCGCGTTGTTGTCGACCGGGCGCCTGCGAGGGTGCCCGCACGGGAAGCCGCTGTATTCATCCACCAAGGAGAATCGCATGCGCAAGTTCGTGCTCGCCGTGGCGCTCGTCGCCGCCGGCTTGTCCAGCGCCGCCTGGGCCGCCACTGCTCCCACCGCTCCCCTGATCGAACGCGCCGCCTTGTTCGGCAATCCCAGCCGGGTGGCCGGCCGGCTCAGTCCCGATGGGCACTGGCTGGCGTGGATCGCGCCACGCGACGGCGTGCTCAACGTCTGGGTGGCGCCGATCGACCACCCCGACCAGGCGCGCGCGCTGACCGACGAGAAGACGCGCCCCATCCGCCAGTATTTCTGGGCGCCCGATTCCTCGTCCATCCTTTACGTCAACGACAAGGGCGGCGACGAGAACTTCCTGCTCTACAAGGTCGCGGTGAAGGGCGGCAAGGCCCAGTCGCTGACCGCATTCCAGAAGACGCGCGTGGAAGTGATCGGCACCAGCGTGCACATCAAGGACCGCATCCTGATCGGCGTGAACAACCGCGACCCGCGCTGGCACGACGTGTACAGCGTGGACCTGAAGAACGGCAAGCTCACCCCGGTGTTCGAGAACACCGGCGACTACGCGGGCTTCACTGCCGACGACACGCTGACCCTGCGCCTGGCATCGAAGTCGCGCGCCGACGGTGGCACCGACTTCTACCGCTTCGCTGACGGCAAGGTGGAAGCCAAGCCGTTCGCCAGCGTCGGGCTGGACGATTCGCTGACCACCGCGCCGCTGGGTTTCACCACGGACGGCAAGACGCTGTACTGGCTCGATTCGCGCGGTCGCGACACCGCCGCGCTGGTCGCCCAGGACGTGGCCAGCGGCAAGACCACGATGCTGGCGGAAAACCCCAGGGCCGACATCGGCGAGGTGCTCACCGACCCGCAGACGGGCCGCGCGCAGGCCTATGCCGCGGAGTACCTGAAGACCGAGTGGAAGGCGATCGATCCGGCCATCCAGGGCGACCTCGAGTTCCTCACGTCCCGGCTCAAGGGCAACCTCGGCATCGGCTCGCGCACCGACGCGGACGACGCCTGGACGGTGACGGTGGACCCGGTCACCGCGCCGGCCACCACCTACCTGTACCGGCGCAAGGCGAAGCAGCTGGTGAAGCTGTTCGTGAACCGACCGGAGCTGGAGAAGGCCACCTTGTCGCCGATGTATCCGCAGGAGATCCGCACCCGCGATGGCCTCACCGAAGTCTCGTACCTGACCCTGCCGGCCGGCAGCGACCAGGCGCATGCAGGACGGCCCGACCGGCCGCTGCCGATGGTGCTGTTCGTGCACGGCGGGCCGTGGGCGCGCGACGAGTACGGCTACCACAGCTACCACCAGTGGCTGGCCAACCGCGGCTATGCCGTGCTGTCGGTGAACTACCGCGGTTCCACCGGGTTCGGCAAGCAGTACATCGCCGCGGGCGACCTGCAGTGGGCCGGCAAGATGCACGACGACCTGATCGACGCCGTGCAGTGGGCGGTGCACAACCGCATTGCCGAGGCGGACAAGGTGGCCATCATGGGCGGCTCCTACGGCGGTTATGCCACCCTGGTTGGCCTCACCTTCACGCCCGACGCCTTCGCCTGCGGCGTGGACATCGTCGGCCCGTCCAATCTCGCCACCTTGCTGACGACCATTCCGCCGTACTGGGAGGCGATCAAGCAGCAGTTCTACAAGCGCATGGGCGACCCCACCACCGAGGCCGGCCGGCAACTGCTGCACGACCGCTCGCCGGTGTTCAGGGCCGCGGCGATCAAGCGGCCGCTGTTGATCGGGCAGGGCGCCAACGACCCGCGCGTGAACCAGGCCGAGTCGGACCAGATCGTGACGGCGATGCAGGCCAGGCACATCCCGGTCACCTACGTGCTGTTCCCCGACGAGGGCCACGGCTTCGCGCGGCCCGAGAACAGCATCGCCTTCAACGCGGTGGCCGAGCAGTTCCTGGGCAAGTGCCTGGGCGGGCGGGTGGAGCCGATTGGCGGCGCGCTCGGGCCTTCCAGCGCCACCGTGCCGCACGGCAAGGAGTACGTGCCCGGCCTGTCGCAGGCGCTCGACGCGAAGCATTGAACGCGTAACGCCGCCGCAGGCGTCGCTCCTCGCGGCGCCTGCGGCGGCGGTCTCGCCGGGCGCCGCCTCGTCGGCGTGCGCCGCGGGTCAGGGCTGCCGTTCGTCCGCGCGGATCGCTGGCGGCGTGGCCTCGTCCGGCGCGGTGCCGCGCAGCCCCTTGCGGAAATCGGCGATGGCGCCGCCGAGGTCGCGGCCGACGTTGCGCAGCTTGCCGGTGCCGAACACCAGCAGCACCAGCACCAGCAGCACGATCCAGTGCGAAAAACTGTTCAGTCCGAGCATGGGTGGATTCTCGTCAGGGAAGAGGATGGGCTGGCGTCGCCGGCGAGGCAGATGCAGCCGGCGAGTGCGGCGTGGCCGGCAGGGCGGAGGATGCCGCGGCTGCGGCCAGGCACTGCAACGGGCCATGTGCGCCGGCGGCCTGCGCAGGGCAGCGGTAATCCAGCGTGGCCACCAGCGCGGGCGTGACTTCGTCGAAAGCGAGCACGGCGCCGCCGTGCTGGTGCACGAAGGCTTCCGCCGCTGCGCGGGTAGCGAACGGCGCCAGCGTCGGTCCCATCGATCCGGGCAGCGGCTGCCAGGCCACGTAGTAGGCGCGGCGCGCGTCGATGAAGCTGGCTGCGGCGTGGCTGGGCTGGCGCCAGTCGATATGCGCGCTGTCCTGCACGTACAGCTCCTGCAGCGCGGCCTGGTTCTCCGGCTGCAGCACGTAGGCAAAGAAGTCGCGGGTGGAATCGAACACCAGCGGCTTGGTGCGGCCGTTCACCCAGGCTTCCGCGCGCGGGCCGGGCGAGCCGTCCAGGTACATGCCGCACACGGCGCAGGCGTCGTCCGGGTGGGTGTCGACCGCGTGCTGGGCGGGTGCGTGGCCACCGCCGCAGCCGGCGAGCAGGGCCAGCGCCAGGACCAGCGCGGCCGGGCGGGTGCAGTGGATGCGCATGCGATTCTCCTCAGACTTCCTTGCGCCGGAACGCGAACAGCGCCCACGCGAACGGCAGCACCGCCCAGGCCAGCATCACCAGGCCCAGCAGCAGCGGCGGGTAGCCGTGGTGGGCGGTCATCCCGGTGAGCAGGTCATTGCCGGCGCCGTCGCCCAGCGCGGTGAGGTTGACCAGCCGGAACACATCGACCGGGTTGAGCAGCAGCAGGTACGGATACACCGCCCGCTCCACCGGGTTGCCGCCACTGACCACCAGCAGCGCCAGCAGCGCGAGGTCGAACAGCACCACGCTGGCGAGCCAGCCGATCAGCGCCAGGCCGGCGGCGCGCGACTTGTCGGCAGTCTGCACGCTGATCAGGCAGGCCAGCCCGACGAAGCAGGCGCCCAGCAACGAGGCGCTGAGGATGAAGCGGCCGATGTGCAGCCACGCCTGCAGCGTCTGCGCGGGCGGCTGCATCCACTGCATGATCGCCACCGCCAGGCCGAAGCCGACCAACGTGGCGGCGGCCAGCGCGCCGCAGTGGCCGAGGAACTTGCCGGCCACCAGCTGGCCGCGCGAGAGCGGGTAGCTCAGCATCAGCAGCAGGGTGCCGTCGTCGCGCTCGCCGACGATGGCGTCGTAGGCGATCAGCAGGCCGATCAGCGGGATCACGAACGCGCCCAGCGTGGTCAGGCTGGCCAGCGTGGCGTCGAACGAGGTGAAGCCCACGCGGCCGGCGGCGGCGCTGCCGAACCAGGCAATGCCCAGCGCCAGCAATGCGAACAGGATGGTCAGCGCGACCGTCCAGCGGTTGCGGAAGTCGTCGCGGAACTCTTTCCCGGCGACGGTCAGCACGGCGTTCATGCGCAGGCCTCCGCCATGCTGTGCTGGCCGGCGCCCAGCCAGTCGTAGAGCTGCGCCAGGGTAGGCTCGCGCACGTCGAGGTCGGCCACCGCGGGGTCGGCGAGCAGTTCACGCAGCACCGGCAGCTTGCCGGCGCGCGGCACCTGCAGTTCCAGCAGGCCGTCCGGGCGCAGCAGGGCAGGCAGGCCGCGCGCGTCCAGCCGGACCAGCAGCCCGCTGGCGGCGTCCTCGCGCGGGCGCAGCAGCAGGCGCGCGGGCAGCGCAGCCTGTTCGCCCAGCGCGTCGAGGCTGCCGGCGGCGAGCAGGCGGCCCTGGCGCAGGATCAGCGCGCCGTCGATGTGTGGCTCCAGCTCGGCCAGCAGGTGCGAGGAGAGCAGCACGCTGCGCCCGTCCGCGCGCAGCTCGCCGACGATGCGGTACAGCTCGCGCGAGGCCTGCGGGTCGAGCCCGGTGGTCGGCTCGTCCAGCAGGACCAGTTCCGGCGAGCCCAGCAATGCCTGGGCCAGGCCGAGGCGCTGGCGCATGCCCTTGGAATAGGTGCCGATGCGCCGGTCGGCGGCGTGCGCCAGGCCCACGCGCTCCAGCAGCGCCGCGACCTGGCCGCGCGGCGCCTGCTTCAGCCGGGCCAGGTAGTCGAGCAGTTCGCGCCCGCTGAGGCTGGCGTAGAAGGTGGCGTTCTCGGGCAGGTAGCCGATGCGCCGGCGCAGCGCGTGCGCGCGCCACGGCGACTGACCGAGCACCTCGAGGCGGCCGCCGCTGGGCGCGATCAGACCCAGAATGAGCTTGATCAGGGTGGACTTGCCGGCGCCATTGTGGCCGAGCAGGCCGATCACCCGGCCGCGCGGCACGCAGGCGCTGATGCCGTCGAGCGCGGCGAGCGCGCCGTAGCGCTTGGCCAGCGCCTCGAATTCAATCGCGTGGTTCATGGTCGGGCCGGAAGGAGGAGGGGGCTTGCATCAGCGGGCGGCTGTCCTGCACCGACGGCGGCGTGAACACCGGGAACGCGCGCTGCACGTAGCGCAGCAGCAGCACCGAGGGGCTGGACATCAGGTTGCGCGCGGTGGGGTATTTCCACAGCAGCACGTCGACACCGTCGTTGGGACGGAACGGCACGTCGCCGATGCCGTCGGCGTCCAGGTCCCAGCCGAGGTAGTCGCTCCAGAAATTGCCGCGGCCGTGCGCCGACCACTCCTGGGCGAGGTTCTGCACGTATTTCACCTGGATGCGGTTGTCCACGAAGCGGTTGCGCCACAGGCGGTTGTTCTCCGAGCCGGCGGTCACGTGGATGCCGATCTGCGAGTCGGCGACGAGGTTGTCGTGGAAGTCGTTGAACTGCGACAGGTAGACGAACAGGCCCTTGCCCTCGGTGCCCTCGACGGTGCCGCCGGCGTCGTCGCGCTGGCCGTCGATGCGGTGCACGCGGTTGCCGGCGATCTCGCTGTGCGCGATGTAGTTGAGCAGGAAGCCGTAGGATTGCTCGTCCTCGGAGCTGTTGCCGATCACCTTCAGGTGGTGCGAGGACATCAGCGCGTAGCCGGCCAGGTTGCCGCGGCTGACGTTGTCCAGCAGCAGGTTGTCCTGGGAATACATGTAGTGGATGCCGTAGCGCACGCCGTGCACCACGTTGCGCGCGATGGTGTTGTGCGGGCTGACGTAGACGTAGATGCCGTCGCGCGTGCCGGCGATGTCGTTGTCCTCGATGCTGCAGCCGGCGTCGTTCCACAGGTGGATGCCGTCGCCGCGATCGGCCACGCGCAGCGAGCGCATGCCGCGGATCACGTTGTGCGCCACGCGCACGTTGGCGGCCCCGTCGAGGTAGACGCCGAACAGGCTTTCCTCGATGCGGTTGCCTTCGAGCGTGACCTCGCGCGCCCGGCGCTCGACGAAGATGCCGGCGTTCATCGCGGTGAGGTCGGTGCCGCTGCGGCGCACGGTGAGGCCGCGCACGGTGACGTTGGCGGCGGCGATGCGCACGACGTCGCCCGAGCCGCCGCCATCGAGGATCGCGCCGGGCTCACCGAGCAGGGTGACGGGTTTGTCCAGCTTGAGGTGCACCGCGTGCACGCCGGCCGGCACGCGGACGGTGGCGCCCGGCGCCGCGTCGGCCACGGCCTGTTCCAGCGGCTCGCGCGCATGCGCCGGCAGCGCCGGCGACAGCGCCAGCAGCAGGGCCGCAAGGATGCGAAGCATGTTCATGGCAGCGGAAGACCCGGCCGTACCGCCGCGTGGTGCGGCGGCACGGCGCGGCTCAGGCCTCGACCAGCATCCGCCCGCTCATCTCCATGTGCATCGCATGGCAGAAGAACGTGCAGTAGTACCAGAACACCCCCGCCTTGTCGGCGGTGAAGGTGGCCGAGGCGGTGGCGCCGGGGCTGATCTCCATGTTGACGCCGTAGTTGACGATGCAGAAGCCGTGGCTGACGTCCTCCACCGCGTCGATGTTGGTCACCACCACGGTCACCTCGTCGCCCTTCTTCACCTTGAAGCTGCCCATGCTGAAGATCGGCGCGGCCGAGGTCATGTACACGAACACCTTGCGGCCTTCGCGGATGACCTTGCTGTCGGACAGCACGTTGACGCCGTGGCGCTTGGCCATGGCCACCGTCTCGGCGAAGAACGGGTCGTCGCGTTCCCAGCTCTTCTTCACCTTGTCGATCAGCAGCCGGCGGTGCAGCAGGATCACGTCGTGCGGCTCGGCGTAGACCGGGCCGTCGGCGACCAGCTTCATGGTCTCGCCGGAGATGTCGATCAGCTGGTCGTTGTCCGGATGCAGCGGGCCGGTGGGCAGGAAGCGGTCCTTGGAGAACTTGTTGAGCGATACCAGCCACTTGCCGTCGGCGTCGCGCGTCTCGCCCATCGAGGTGTGGCAGTGGCCCGGCTGGTAGGCCACGTCGATCTTCTGGCGCAGGTAGTTGACCTTCTTGCCGTCGTGGGCGGCGATCGCGTCGGCGATGTTCCACTTGGCGATCTGGCTGTCGATGAACAGCGTGGTGTAGGCGTTGCCGCGGCCGTCGTAGGCGGTGTGCAGCGGGCCCAGGCCCAGCTCGGGCTCGGCCACCACCACGTCACGCGGGTCCTTCAGCTTGCCGGCGAACCAGTCGTCGATGCGGCTCCACTCCATCACGGTGACGGTGGGCGACAGCTTGCCGTTGGCCACCACGTACTTGCCGTCGGGGCTGGCGTTGATGCCGTGCGGGTTCTTCGGGATCGGGATGTACAGGGTGAACGGCGAGCCGTGGCGGCCGTCCAGCACCGGCACCTTCGAGCTGCCGATAGTCTTGAAGTCGCCCTTCTTCACCGCCGCCTCGATGCGCGCGATGTCGAACACCACCACCCAGTCGCGCTCGGCCTGCATCGTGCCGGGCAGGTCCATGCCGCCTTCGCTGTTGTAGCAGGTGGAGATGGCGTACTTGCCGGCGTAGTCGGCCTCGGTGTTGTCCAGGTTGCCGTCCACCAGTACCTGCCAGGCGACTTCCATGGTGTCGCCGTCGATGGCGCTGAACATGGTCTGGTACTTGTCCGGGTCGTCCAGGTCGCGGCCGTCGTTCGGCGCCGGGATCAGGAACTCGCCGTTGGCGAACACGTAGCCGGTGCGCGGCGCGCGCTGCACGCGCAGGCCGTGGATCGCCTGCACGTTGGGTACGTCGATGATGCGGTCGGTGCGCATCACGTCGCAGCGGATGCGCGCGACGCGGGTGTGCGCCTTGTCGTTGATGAAGATGTAGCGGCCGTCGTAGTGGCCGTCGGTCTGGCTCATGTGCGGGTGGTGGCAGTCGCCGCCGGGCGGGAAGTTCGGCCCCAGCACGCGCTTGCTCTCGTTGGTGACGCCCCAGCCGATGGTGAAGTCGGGGTTGAACACCGGGATGCGCATCAGCTCGCGCATCGAGGGCACGCCGACCAGGCGCACCTCGCCGGACTGGCCGCCGCTCCAGAAGCCGTAGTACTCGTCGAGCTGGCCGGGTGGCACGTGGTCGGACGCTTCGCCGGCGGTGGAGGCTCCCTTGGCCGGACCGGCGGCGCCGGCCGCGCCGGCGGGTTCACCGCTGCGGCCGCAGCCCGCCAGCGCCAGCCCCGCCGCGCCGGCGAGGCCAGCCAGTGCGCTGTTCTTCATGAAATTGCGGCGTGCGGGGTTGCCCGGTTCCGCGGCATGGCCGGACTGGCCGGGTTGGTTGCTCGATTCGTCGTGCATGGCATTCCATCCGTTCGGATCGTGGTGGTTCAGTCGGCGATCTTCGCCGGCTCGCGGGTTTCCGGCGTCGCCGCCGGGGTAATCGTCAGCACCGGGGTGGGCAGCGGCCGCGCGGCGCGCTCGCGCTTCTTGCGGCGCTCCACCAGCGGCGGGCACTTCTGGTCGTTGGCGTAGGTGACCTGGCAGTCCAGGCAGTAGTGGCATTCGTTGAAATTGATCTGGCCGATCGCGTTGATCGCCTTCACTTCGCATTCGTTGGCGCAGATCTGGCAGGGACGGCCGCATTCCTTGCGCCGGCGCAGCCACTCGAACAGGTGCCAGCGACCGGACACCGCCAGACCGGCGCCCAGCGGACACACGTAGCGGCAGTAGAACTTGTTGTTGAACGCCGCCACCGCCACCAGCGCCAGTGCGTAGAGCACGTAGCCCCAGGAGCGGGCGAAGTGCAGCGTGATGGCGGTCTTGAACGGCTCGATCTCGGCGTAGTGCTCGGCCAGGTTGAGCGACTGCAGCGACATCCCGAACAGCACCAGCAGCACGATGTACTTGATCGCCCACAGCCGCTCGTGCAGGTACTGCGGCACCTCGAACTGCGGCACGTGCAGCCGGCGCGCCAGCTTGTTCACCAGCACCTGCAGCGCGCCGAACGGGCACAGCCAGCCGCAGTAGATGCCACGCCCGAGCAGCAGCAACGTGGCGGCCACGAACACCCACAGGATGAACACCAGCGGATCCATCAGGAAGGTGGACCAGTGGAAGCCGTGCAGCACCGCCTGGATGAAGGTGAGGATGTTCACCACCGACAGCTGCGCCAGCCCGTACCAGCCGATGAACACCAGCGTGTAGATCAGGAAGCCCACGCGCAGGCGTTCGAGCAGGTGCGGGCGCGTCACGATCCAGTCCTGGAACATCAGGATCAGGGTGAGCACGGTGAGCCCCGCCACCAGCAGCGCGATGTCGACGCGCCGCCCGTGCCACACCTTCTGCCACAGCGGCGCGTCGGCCGGCAGTGCGTCGGCGTCCGCCGCGGCCGCCGCTTCCGGGCGCGTGGTGTAGGCCGGCGGCATGCGGTAGTCGCGGGTGAAGGTGTGGTAGATGCTCTGCAGCGGGCCGACCTGGCGATTCACCAGCAGCTGCAGCGTCCACGGCCGGGTGGCGTCGAAGCCGCTGCCGCCGCCACGCACGATGAAGATCGCCTGCTCGGCGAACGCCGGCTTGCCGCGCAGCGGGGTGTCGTTCAACGGCACCAGGTCGGTGTCCTTGAACAGCGCCAGCTTGCCGTCCTGCAGCAGGTGCACGCGGTCGAAGATGCCGCCGCGCACGTAGCCCACGCCCTTGAACGAGTAGATGCCGTTGGCCATCACCGCGATCGCCGAGTCGCCGGGCTTGAGCAGCTTCATCAGGTCGGCGTGCGCGGCGGCGCCGAGCAGGTTGCGGCCCACCGTCGGCGGGGTGACGTCGGCGAAGTACAGATCGATGAAGCTGTCCGCGCCGTGGCCGGGCGCCGGCGCGGTAGGGTCGTCGACCAGGCCGCTCTCCGGCTGGCCCTTGAAGGCGTCGATCACCTCCTGCCGGGTCAGCTGCAGGTGGCCGATCGCGCCGTTGCCGGTCAGCGCCTGCCAGTCGGCCGGCACGAAGTAGTCGGCGCGCACCTGCGCGGCGGCCGCGTCGGTGTCGACGACGCCGGCGATCAGCTTGCGCGAGGCGGCCACCTTCAGCGCCGAGTTCATGATGGTCTCGTTGGCCACCATCGAGGTCACCGTGGCGCTGCTGATCGCGTCGATGCGCACGCTGCCGCTGCCGCCGCCGCCGACCACGATCCGGTCGTCCACGCGGTGACCGATGTAGCGAGCCACGAAGTCGTACAGCTTCTGTACCGGGATGCCGACCAGGAGGATCGGCTCGTGCTGCTCCAGCACGCGGACGTCGCGGATGCTGCCGTCAGTGCCGATCGACACCAGCATGTTGATCGGCGCGCCGGAGTAGGCCGGCACCGGCGCCACCATCGCCGTCTCGAACACGTAACCGATCACCTGGTCGCCGTGGTACACGGCCGCGGCGGGCGGATTGCCCTCGACGTCGCCGAAGCGGTCGGCCTGCGGGAACACCTGGTGCAGCGGCGGATACTTCGCGTCGATGCCGGCCAGCGCCGCGGAGGCGGGCAGCAGCAACGCCAGCGCGAGCAGCAGCCGGGCGATGAGTGGGCGTGCGTCGCGCATCAGGCCAGCTCCGCCGTGCCGGCGACCAGCGGCAGGTCGCGCGAACGCCAGCGTTGCTCGCCGGTACGCGAGAACGCCAGCCACTGGTGGTCGCGCGCCGCCATCAGCGCGGACAGCTGCGGCCGCTCCAGCGAAAACGCCGCCGTGCTCATGCCGTCGGCCAGCACCGAACGTTGCGCCATCACGGTCACGCTGGAATAGCTTTGCGGCGACCAGCCGGTGCGCGGGTTGACGATGTGGAACAGCCGCCGGTCGGCGGAGAAGAACACGCGGTAGTTGCCCGAGGTCGAGAGCGCCGCGTTGCGCAGCTGCAGCACCGCCGCCACCCGGCTCACGTCGCGCGGGTCGACGATGCCGACGTTCCAGTGCCGCGCCGGGTCGTTGCCGCAGATCGCGTGGATGTCGCCACCGGCGTCGATCAGGCCGTACTCGATGCCGGCGCCGCGCAGCGCCGCGATGCCCTGGTCGACCACGTGGCCCTTGGCGATGCCGTCCAGGGTGATCGCCATGCCGGGGCGCAGCAGCCGCGCGCCGCGCGCGTCCAGCACGAGGTCGCGGTAGCCGACCAGCGTGTCGCGACCTTCGGCCAGGTGCTGCTCGTGCGCGTCGGTGCGGCTCGCGCCGCGCAGCGTTTCGAGGTAGCGCAGCACCGGCAACACGGTGACGTCGAACGCGCCGCCGGTCAGCGCCGACAGCGCCAACGCCTCGCGCAGCACCGCGTGCAGGTTCGCCGGCACCAGCGCCAGCCGGCCGTCGCGGTTCAGCCGCGACAGCGGGCTGGCGGGTTCGAAGCGGGTCAGCTCGGCCGCCGTCGTCGCCATCCGTGCGAACGCCGTCTCGATCGCCTCACCCGCCGCCTGCACGTCGTCAGACAGGCAGGTCACCGAAACGGAGGTCTGCATCAGCGTGCGCTCGCGGCGCAGCTGCCACAGGTTCTGCTTGCGCTTGAGCACCGCCCAGCCGCCGCCGGCGAGCAGGCCGCCGGTGATGGCGAGTTGGCCGGCCTGCCTGAGCAGGCGCCGCCGCGCGGGCGAGCGCAGGTCGTCGGAGTCGCTGGAATCGGTGGAGCGGCGCATGGGATGGCTCCCGTGGCGATGGGTGGGTGGCGTGATGCGGTGCGAGGGTTCAGGCCGCACTGGCGGCCATGCGTGACGGAGGGTGCGCGGCATGCCCGCGCGTGGTCTCCTGCGCGCCGAAGCGGCGCGGCAAGGTCGTGTCCGGATGAGTGTGGTCGACGCTGGCGGCGTGCGGGCTCGGCCATGCCCGCCCGGCAGCCCGGGACGGGCATGTGCCGACGATGACGGTGTCGCAGCTGACCATGGGGGAATCCGCCCTGTGAACGGTGCGGATCATGCACGTGCATGGGCACGGCGATTTTGATTTCGATCAGCTACACCCGGATGGCCCGTGCGGTCGAATGCCACATGGGCCGATCGACGCCGGGCGGCGCGTCAGCGTGCGGCGGGCTGCAGCAGCAGCGTGTGTTGCGTCGGCCCGGGCAGCAGCGGCGTCGGCCGGCCTTCGACCCAGTCCTCGTGTCCTGCGCCGAAGTACGGCGACAGCGGGTGGTCGCTCTGGCCGCCGGGCATGTTGAGGATGCCGCGGGCCTCCTGGCCGGGCGCCACCGCCAGGTGTTCGGAGGCGCCGAAGCCGGGCGCGGCGACGTGCGGCATGTTGTTGTCGCCGGGGATCGGCTGCTCGGGCATGTCGATGAAGCGGCCCAGCCACGACGGCAGCGCGGCGGACAACGGGTGGCGGATGCCGGCACGGTTGCGTTCACCCCAGCTGCGTGCGGCGAGGCCGCCGGGTTGCCGGCCGAGCTCGTCCGCCACCTGCTTCGCCGCGTCGACGAGCAGGGCGTGCCAGTCCGGATACTTCGGATCGAGCCATGCCATCGGCTGCCGGTGGACCAGCGCCCATACCGCCGCCTCGGCGCTGTTCTCGCCCGGCCAGCTGAAATCCGCGTAGCGCTGCTGCACCCGTGCCGCGAACGGGGCCAGCACCGCTTTGCCGACCTGGTCGCGGAAGGCGCGCACCAGCCGGTAGTCGACGCTGTCGACTGCGGCGCGGCCGCCCCAGGTGGCGGTGAGCCGGCGCAACGCCTGCAGTGCGGGATCGCGGTTGTCGGCCAGGGTGTCCTGCAGCAGGCGCTGCCAGCGGGTGAGGAACAGCGCACGGTCGTCCAACTGGATGTCGAGCAGGGCGCCGGGGGTGAAGCTGGCGCGGGCCCGCAGGTCGTCGCGGATCTGCTGGGCCCGGGCGCCGAGGTCGTGGCCACCGTTGCCGAGCAGGGCCAGCGCGTCGCCATCGACGGTACGGTTGTTCGCCGTCCACAGGCGGCCGTCGGCGGGGTTCTCGATGCGCGGGTACTGCGCGGGCGCGGCCCAGCCCTGCCAGCCGCTGCCGGGCGTCGACCAGTCCGACGGCAGCCGCGGGTCGATGCCGGCGCGCAGCGGGATGCTGTTGCCGGCAATGGTCCAGCCGATGTGGCCGGCGCGGTCGGCGACCAGCAGGTTCTGCGGCGGGATGCCGAGCCGCGGCGCCAGGTCGAGTGCCGCAGCCACGTCGGGCGCGCGCTCCAGTTGCAGCAGGTCGAGGTTGTAGCCGTGCGCGCGGCCGCCGATCCAGGCCAACGCCAGCGGCGTGCCGTCGGTGTCGGCGGCCATGATCGGACCCCAGCGGGTGTCCTCGACCTTGAGCACGGCGTCGGGCTGGCCCTTGATCCGGATGTGCTCCTGATGGGTCTCGATGCTGGCCCAGCCGTCCGCCACCTGGTAGCGGGAAGCGTCGGCCGGATCGCGCCGCACGCGCACCCAGTCCTGCCAGTCGCCGTAGCTGTTGGTGAAGCCCCAGGCGATCTGGCCGTTGGAGCCGACGATGATCGCCGGCGTGCCGGGCAGGCTGACGCCGTTGATGTCGCGCCGGCCGCCCGGCGCGCTGGCGTCGGGGTAGCGCAGGCGGGTGCGGAACCAGATGTTCGGCACGCGCAGGCCCAGGTGCATGTCGTTCGCCAGCAGCGCGGCGCCGTTGCCGGAGAGCCTGCCGGCCACGGCGAAGTTGTTGCTGCCGGGGCGCGGCGCGTCCAGTGCCGGCGCCAGTGCGGCCGCCAGCGCGGTGGAGGCGGTATCCGGTGCGCGCTGGCGCAAGTCGAATGTGCCGGCGGCGGGAATCACCGGTGCGCGCGACAGGCGGCCGCTCAACGGCGCTTCCCAGTCGGGGTCAGGCGCCAGCAGGAAGTCCACCACCGGGCCGGGCAGCACCGCGCGCATCTGCGCGATGCGCCGTTCGCGCTCGTTGCGGCCGCCGCCATTCAGGTCCAGGTACATCGCGGCGATCACCAGCAGGCTGTCTTCCGTGCGCCACGGTTGCGGCCGGCTGCCCAGCAGCAGGTATTCCCACGGCGACACGCGCAGGTCGGCGAGGCCGGCGTTGACGCCGTCGCGGTAGCGCTCGAGCTGGCGCTGCTCGGCGGGCGGCAACTGCGCATAGGCGGCTGCGGCCACGGCGCGCAGGCGATGGCGGCGATGGTCCAGGTCGGCCTTCAGCGCGGCCGGCCCGACCAGCGCGGACAACTCGCCGGCGCTCGCGCGGCGCATCAGGTCCATCGCGAAGAAGCGCTCCTGCGCATGCGCGTAACCCAGCGCATAGCTGATGTCGGTGCGGTTCGCGCCCTCGATGGTGACCGTGCCCAGCGCGTCGCGGCCAATGCTGACCGGCGCCGCCAGGCCGGCGACCGGGCGCGTGCCGTCGAGTCGCGCGCGGCTGCCGGCGAGCAGCCACCACAACACCACGAAGGCAACCGCCAGCAGCGCCAGCAAGGCCAGCGACAGGGCACGCAGGACGCGCCAGCGGGATTTCCTCGTCGAGGTTGCCGTCATGGCTTGGCGAACACCGCGAAGATGCCTGCGTACGGCTTGACCATGAACGCCGGCGCGCCGGCATAGCCTTCGCCGTCGACGTACAGCTGCGAGATGCTGCCGTCCAGGTAAAGCGCGTCGCGGCAGCCCAGCTTGTCGCGGAACAGCCGTCCGAACGCGTGGAAGTTCACCGGCGTCTCGCTTACCGCGAACACCACTTCGGTGGGCGTGCGCGCGCACACGCCGCTGCGCCACTTCATGCTGGCGGAGTCGTCGACGAACTGCTCGTTGAGCTTGCCGTCGATCAGCAGCATCGGCCCGGACTGGGTCGCCCACTGCACGCTCTTGCCATCGGCCTTGAACGCGGCGCTGGTGCGCACCGCGGCATGGCCGTCCGGATACACCGCGAACACGCCGTTCGGCAGCAGCGAGAAATTGCCCGCGGCCGGGTTGCCATGCGCCAGGTTCAGCGGCACCACCGTCTTGCCGTTCTCCACGTGCAGGCCCAGCGGCGCGAACTTGTGGTCGTAGATGCCCGCGTTGGCCGCGAACAGCAAGCGCCGGCCGTGGGCTGCGCCCCACTGGCGCAAGGCCTCGATGCTGCCGAACGGCTGGCCGCTGCCCGCCTCGCGCCAGTGCAGACTGAGCTGCTCGCGCTTCAGGTTGATGTGCACCACGCGGTAATTCTGCCCTTCGAACGCCAGCTCGCGGCTGTCCAGCGCCGACGAACCCGGGGCGCAGCCGGCCGTGCCGGCAAGCAGCAGGAACGCCAGCGCGTGCAGCAGCACGCGTGGCCGGAGCGGAAGCGGTCGGGACGGGAAAACGGAGGCGCGCATCCGTCGATGGTCGCCGCCCGGCCGTGCCGGTGCAAGCCCGTCCCTGCGTCGCGCGGCGGCTGTCGTTAAACTGGTCTCTTTTCGCGGTGCCCGCCCATGCCCTATACCCCGATAGTGGCGACGCTCGGTTACGTGCTGTCGCCCGACCGCGGCAACGTGCTGATGATCCATCGCAACGCCCGCCCGGACGACCTGCACCTGGGCAAGTACAACGGCCTGGGCGGCAAGATGGAGCCGGGCGAGGACATTGCCGCGTGCATGCGCCGGGAGATCCGCGAAGAGGCCGGCATCGAGTGCACCTCAATGCAGCTGCGCGGCACCCTGAACTGGCCGGGTTTCGGCAAGCAGGGCGAGGACTGGCTCGGCTTCATCTTCCTGATCGACGGCTTCAGCGGCGAGCCGCACCAGGGCAACCACGAGGGCACGCTGGAATGGGTGCCGCGCGCGCGCCTGCTGGAGCTGCCGATGTGGGAGGGCGATCGCCACTTCCTGCCGCTGGTGTTCGACGCCGACCCGCGCCCGTTCCACGGCGTGATGCCGTATCAGGGCGGCCGCATGCAGTCGTGGTCGTTCAGCCGGTTGTGAGCGCCGCGTCGGGTCTGTCGCCCGCGCTCACGCCACGTCGGCGAGCCACGCCGGGCTGCCGAACTTGCCCAGGGCGAGCGCTTCGGCCTGGGCCAGTTCCTCGGCGCTGAGGTCGTCGTCGCTGAGGCCGTGCAGGCGGCGGAAGGTGGCGACCATGCGCTCGATCACCGCCTCGCGCGGCAGGCCGGTCTGGCTGCGCAGCGGGTCGACCCGCTTGGCCGCGCTGACGGTGCCCTTGTCGGAGAGTTTCTCGCGGCCGATGCGCAGCACGTCCAGCATCTTCGCCGCGTCGATGTCGTAGGCCATGGTGACGTGGTGCAGCACCGCGCCGCCGCGGTGCACCTGGGCGGCGCCGGCGATCTTGCCGCCTTCGGAGGTGATGTCGTTGAGCGGCTGGTACCACGCCTTGATGCCCAGTTCGCCGAGCGCTTCGAGCACCCACGCGTCGAAGAACGCATAGGCTTCCTGGAACGACAGCCCCTTGACCAGCGACTGCGGCGCGTAGATCGAGTAGGTGATGGTGTTGCCCGGCTCGATGAACATCGCGCCGCCGCCAGAGACCCGGCGCACCACCTCGATGCCGTGGCGCTGCGCCGCCGCGCCGTCCACCTCGTTGCGCAACGACTGGAAGCGGCCGATCACCACCGCCGGCGCGGCCCATTCCCAGATGCGCAGCGTGGGCGCGCGGCGGCCGGCGCCGACCTCGTGGGTCAGCACGTCGTCCAGCGCCATGTGCAGGGTAGGCGATTGCGGCGCGGTGTGGATCAGCTGCCAGTCGTGGTCGCGCCAGTCGGTGCGCATCATGCGGCGGGTTCCTTGTGCAGGGCGCGGCGCACCGCGACCGCGATCGCTTCCGGCGAAATGCCGTACATCATCACGTCGGTGGCGAGGGCATCGCGCACGCTGGCGGCGAGCGCGGCTTCGTCGGCATGTTCGCTCTGGCCTTCCAGCGCGCGGTTGATCGCCTCCAGCGCGCTGTCCGGCTCCAGGAAGAAGTCGCCGCTCAGCTGCACGTCGGCAAAGCGGCCGTCGCGAACCTCCAGGTCGACCACCACCAGCTTGCCTCCGGGCATCTTGTATTCGCCGTGCATGGGCGCGTTCCGCGTATCTGTCTGGACAGATGCGCAGTTTGCCTCGTTGTCGGCACCAATGCCAAAGACGGCGACTTCAGCCCGTCGTCTTGGTGAGTTTCAGCGTATTTCCAGCCTAGTGCCCGGGCGATCGATTCCCGGGGAACGCATTTGCGGTTCCGGTTCTGCGTGAGCAGCACGTTGCGGCCGTCCTGGGCGATCATCGCGCCGTGCTTGAAGCCGGGGCCCGGTGGACGTGCATGGCGGCAGTGCCTGTGTCTCCAACGGGCATGTCCAGGCCGCGCCTTGGGATCGGCTCAATCGGACGCCGGAAGAACCCGCTTCGTGAGTCGCGGTCCAGGGTTTGGACGTTGGCTACGACCCCGGCCACACCAGCGAGCGGTGAATCTGCGCGCCCGCCCAGGCACCGTCGCCCACTGCAAGCGAGACCGAGTGCGGGATCCTGGCGGCGTCACCGCAGGCGAACACGCCCGGCACGGTGGTCTCCTTCGTTTCGCCGGTCGATATCTGCAGGCCCATCGGCGTCTCGACCAGTTCACAACCGACCTGTGCCGCGATCGGCGTCGAGGGCTCGTTCCGTGGCGCGGTAAACAGGCCGGCGAAGCTCATGCGTCGTCCGTCGGTGAGCACGGCATCAGCGTCTCCGTCGATCCGCTCGATTCGCGTCGTTTCGACCGTCACGCCGCGGCGGCTCAGTTCTTCCGCGGCAGCCTCGTCGAGTTCGAACGTGCCGTTGGGGAAGAACGTGGTGCTTCCCCACTCCGACAGCAGCTGTGCCTGATGGATCGACATCGGGCCCGTCGCGACGACCCCGATGCAGCCCCGATCCAGTTCATAGCCGTGACAATACGGACAGTGGAAGATGCTCTTGCCCCAGCGCTCGGCCACGCCGGGGATCCCGGGCAGCCGATCCGACACGCCGATCGCCAGCAGCAAACGCCTGGCTGAATACGTGGTGCCGCCACAGACCACCTGGAAGTCGTCCCTCGTGCCCGTTGCTTGCTCGGCCTCGCCATCCAGCCAGGTCAGCGTGGGATACGCGTGCAGTTGCTCGCGGGCAACGCCGGTCAGTACGGCGGGATCGACGCCGTCATGGCCCAGGAATCCGTGGGAATGGCTGGCGCTGCGATTGCGTCGCTTGCCGCCGTCGATGATGAGCACGCTGCGCCGCGCCCGCAGCAACTGCAGAGCCGCGGCCATGCCCGAGTAGCTGCCGCCGATGATGATCACGTCATGCTTCATGCCGGCGCCTCGATCGATGGACGCCGTGGCGGCGCGCGAAATCCGCGGCCAGCGCGGCCAGGGTGACCGACTCGAACCGCTGCAGCAGCAGTGCTTCGGCGTCGGCAAAAGCGGTGTCCAGCGCCGCATTGATCGCCTGCTCGACGAGGCATTCGGGATGTTCGTTGCGGTTGCCCACGGCGAACAGTGCAGGCTCGCCCAGCGCTTCGTGCAACTGGCGCAACGTGACCTTGTCGAGATCCGCCGAAATGCGCCAGCCGCCGGCGTGACCGCGATCCGCCGTGACCAGGCCGGCCTCGCGCAGCAGGCCCATGGTGCGGCGGACCACCACCGGATGCGTACCCAGGCACTGCGCCAGCGCATCGGACGTCATCGGTGCATCGCGCTCGGCCATGTGCAGCAGAGCATGGAGAACGGCGGAAAGTCGGCTGTCTCGTTTCATGTAACAAACGATGTTACGTTACCGCCTCCATGTCAAGCGGCGAGGGCAGCATGTCTTCTTTCAATGATCCCCAGGCGGTGGCGCGATACACGGACGGGCCGCTGCGCCAGGTGCCCGGATTGCATGCGCTCCACCAGATGACCGGCCTGCTCCTGCACGAGCACGTGCCGTCCGATGGGCGCGTGCTGGTGCTGGGCGCCGGTGGAGGTCTGGAGCTCAAGGCCTTCGCCGAGGCTTACCCGCGCTGGCGTCTGCTCGGCGTCGACCCGTCGGCGCCGATGCTGGAATTGGCCGTCCAGACGCTGGGGCCGCTGGCGCCGAGAGTGGAGTTGCTGGAGGGCTACATCGATGCGGCTCCGGCCATCGAATTCGACGGCGCGGTTTGCCTGCTGACCATGCACTTCCTGTCCGTCACGGAGCGCTTGCAGGCGCTCCTCGAGCTGAGGCGCCGATTGAAGCCGGGCGCCCCGCTCGTGGTTGCCCATCACAGCGTTCCCGATGCTCCCCATGCAAGGAAGCGCTGGCTGCAAAGGCACGTGGCCTTCATGGCTTCCAACGGCATGCTGGTTGCGAACACGGCCAGGACGATCGAGGCAATGGCCAGCCGTCTCCCGCTGCTTTCTCCCGAAGCCGAGGTCGACTTGCTGGAGCAGGCCGGTTTCGAGGGGCATGAGCTGTTCTATGCGGCTTTCACGTTCAAGGGGTGGGTTGCGTATGCGGCTTGGTAAAAATCCCCCAACCTCACGCCTTGATCGGCAAATGCTTGCGCGACAGATAGACCGCGTGGATGCCGAGCGTCATCGTCTTGCAGGCCGGCAGCAAGTCGACCGAGTCGCCGCGGGCGCACCGAATCCGGCTGGAAGCCACACGCTTCAGCGCGCGGTCATTCCGCCGTCGACGCGGTAGTTCGCGCCGGCCAGGAACTTGCCGCGATCCGACACGAGCAGCGCCACGACTTCGGCGATGTCCTCGGTGGCGCCGATGCGGCCCAGCGGCAGATGCTGCAGCCAGGCCTCGGTGGAGAATCCAGGGGTCGTCCTGGCGAACTCGTCGGAGCCCGGCGTGGCGATGACGCCGGGCGACACGACGTTCACGCGGATCGCCGGCGCCACTTCCAGGGCGAGCGTGCGCGAGTAGTACTCGAGCGCCGCCTTGGCGGCGCCGTAGTGCGCAAAGGGGCCGAACGGCATCGTCGCCGCCGCCGAGGATATGTTCACGACGGCTGCAACCTTCGAGTCCCGAAGCGCGGGGAGGACGGCGTTGGTGAGGCGGATCGCGGCGAAAAGGTTGAGCTCGAGGCTGTCGTGCCATGCCTCGTCGGGAATCGCCGATGACCCTTCCAGAAAAGCGCGCGCACCGCCCGCGTTGTTCACGAGGATGTCGAGGCCGCCGAGCGCTGCGATCGCCTGTGTCGCGATCGCCTCCACGCCTCCGCTGGTGGCGACGTCGCCGGATACGAACGTTGCCCCGGCGGGCATGTCGTCGTCGGGCTTGCGTGCGGCGACCACGACCTTGGCGCCGGCATCGAGAAGGCGCTGCGCGATCGCCGCGCCGATGCCGCGCGTGCCTCCGGTGACCAGGGCTCGGCGGCCAGTGAGTTCTTTCGGGAAATCGGATGGGGTGGACATGGGGTGTTCCTTGGTAGAGGGGCGATGTTCATGGCGCCGTGATCCGGCCTGCAGGGCGATCGCGATCGTGTCGTGATCGCCCCGCATCGCTCACGGCTCCTTCTTGAATTTCGAATAGGGCGTGGAAGATCAGTGGGGCAGATGACTCGCGTCAGCACTTCCGAAAAGCTCGTGGCGGATGCCGGCCGGACGTGCCCCGTCAGATTTGCGCCAGGCCGCCGTCGACCGCGACTTCGCTGGCGGTCATGAAGCTGCTGTCCGACGACGCCAGGAACGCGGCGGCCGCGCCGATCTCCGCTGGCTCGGCCATGCGCTGGAGTGGATTCATCGCGGCGAAAACCTTCAGGCCTTCCTCGCCCAATGCTTCCTTCGCCAGTTCGGTCGCCGTCGGACCGGGCGACAGCACGTTGACGCGGATGCCGGTGCCCTTCAGGTCCTCTGCCCAGGTCTTGGCGAGGTTGCGCACGGCCGCCTTGCTCGCGCTGTAGGCGCCGAATGCCGGGGCGCCGGTGGTGCCGGCGCTCGATCCGGTCAGGATGATCGAGCCGCCCGGGCCCATCAGCGGCAGCGCCTTCTGCACGGTGAAGATCGTGCCCTTCACGTTGGTGTCGAAGGTTTCGTCGATGTGCTCGGCGGTGATCTCGCCGAGCGCAAGCAGGCTTCCCGTCCCGGCATTGGCGAAGACGACGTCGAGGGTGCCGCGCTCGGCCTTCACCGCCGCGTAGAGGCGGTCCAGGTCGGCCTCGTCGGACACCGAGCCCCGCACCGCGCGGGCGTTGGGCCCGAGGTCAGCCACGGCAGCGTCAAGCGCTTCCTGGCGGCGGCCGAAGATGAAGACGAAGGCGCCTTCCTCGATGAAACGCTTTGCCGCCGCGCGGCCGATGCCGGTGGCGCCGCCGGTGATCACGGCGGTCTTTCCATTCAGTCTGGTCATGTCGTTGATCCTTGGTCGGGATGGCACAAATAGGTGATTACGATGCGACGCCGGCGGTCGCCGGTCGCTCGGGTTCGTTCTTGAACAGGTCCTGGAAGATCAGCGGCGCCCAGCTCTTGTCGAGCACCTGTACCAGCGCGCCGCCTTCTGCAAGCTTCCCCAGATTGACGGGGGCGAAACCCAGTTGTTCGGCGAGGTCCGCCACCTGCGCTGCGGCGGCCTGGTCGTCGCTCGACAGGAACACGACGCGGCGGCTGCCGTTGACGTGCGGATCGGCGGCCAGCGTCCTCGCGGGCAGATGGTTGAAGCCCTTCACGAAGCGGGCGCCGGGGAATGCCTTGGCGACGTCGGCGGTCGACAGACCCTCGAAACCGTTCATCGCGTCCACGACCGTCTTGCCCTGCCAGTTCGGCAGCATCCTGGCGACTTCGCGATGCCCGTCGAAGAGAACGGCCAGGAAAATCACGTCCGCCTTGAGCGCTTCCTGCAGCGTCCGGGGAACGACCGTGGAGCCGATCGCCTGCGCCTGCGGCCGCAGGGCTTCGGGCGCCCGCCGGCTGGCGACGGAGACTTCGATGTGGTTGCGGGCGAAAGCGCGGGCGAGGGCCTGGCCGATGGCGCCGAAACCGATGATGGCGTAGCTCATGGAGATGATCCTTTTCAGTACGGGGATGGAGTGGGCTGGCCCGTTCGGGCCGGTTGCCCCATCAATCTGGGTCGCTTGACGTATCAACACAATTGACGAAAGATCGCTTGATACGATCTATTTTCTGGATGATTCGTGCTCGACAACGTCACCATCAACCAGCTGCGTGCGTTCGTTGCGGTGTGCGACCAGGGCAGCTTCTCGGGTGCGGCGCGGAAACTCGCACGCGCGCAGTCGGCCATCAGCCACGCGATCAAGGCGCTGGAAAGCGCGTTCGACGTCGAGTTGTTCGAGCGCAATACGCGCAAGGCGCAGCTCACCGCGGCGGGGCGCAGCCTGCTGCCGGATGCGCGTGCGGTGATCTCGCGCACCGAGGAAATGAAGAACCGCGCCGGCGCGATCGCCAAGGTGGGGGTGCCGCAGGTGTCGGTGGCGGTGGATGCCTACTTTCCACGCACCCACCTGATCGACTGCTTGCGCACGCTGCAGCAGGAGTTCCCGACCGCCGCGATCAACCTGCGCATCACCACCATGCAGGGCGGCGAGCAACTGGTGCTCGAAAAGCTGTGCGCCCTGGCCGTCACGATCCAGAACGTGCCGGAGGTGAACCCGGACGCCGTCGAACGCCACTGGTTGCGCGAGGAGGAAATGGTGACGGCATGCGCGCCTTCCCATGCGCTCGCTTCGGCACCCAGACCCATCCCCGTGGACGAGTTCGGCCGACACACCCAGATCGTTGTCACCGACAACCAGCCCGGCGCAGAAAAGACCCAGCAGGGCGTTGCCGGCAAGCGCCAGTGGCTGGTCAACGACCTCGGCGCCAAACGCGACCTGCTCAAGGCCGGCCTCGGCTGGGGCCACTTGCCGCGGCACCTCGTCAGCGAGGATCTGGCCAGTGGAGAGCTCGTCGAACTCGAGCGTCGCGCATGGCACATGGGGACGCTCACGTTCATGGTCTCGCAGCGTCGGGGCTACGATCTTTCGGCATGCGAGTCGCGGCTGGTCGCGCTGCTTGGGGGCCTTGGCGTCTAGCGGTCGCAGCGGCGCGCATGCGTTGCCGCTCATGGCCGCTCGCAGCCTGAAGCAGACAGTCAACGCTGGAATTGAGCAGGCGACCTGGCGGTGCTGTCAGACACCATTGCGATCAACGACGCGCGACCGCGACGTGGCCCGCACGACCTCCAGGAATTTTCGGCGCGGTAGCGGAAAACGCCGTGCGTTACGCGCGCCGCCGGGTTCGCGTCTGCGCCATGGCCGGCCCCGAGTCCGAGTGGATGCGGTTCCTGCTTCAGTGGCCGCGGCGGCCGTTGAAATGGCCGGTGCCGCCACCAATCGAAATGCTGACGCCGCCGGTGGGATGGTCGCAGCTGCCGAACGCCTGGCTGAGGTTCACCGTGCCGGTCTGGTAATTGCCGCTCATGTGGTTGCCGCCGACCACGCCCATGCCGACGCTGCCGTGCAGCTGCGGCTGGTTGTAGGTGGAGTCGTCGCAGTCGGGGCGTTCGCTGCTGGCGACCTCGGTATTGCCCATGCGCCCGCTGGTGTCGCCGTAGTACGTGCCGGGTGCGTCGCGCGCGGGTGTCGCAGCGGTGGAGCTCGCGGCCGGGAGGTCGCCGGGCGGCAGTTTCAGATTCAGCGGCTTGCTGGCGCTCTGCGCCGCGGCCGGCGCGGCGATCAGGATGGCCAGCAGGGCGGGAAGGAACCGTGGGATGTTCATGCGTGCTCCGGGGTTGTCACGTATCCAACGCGCGAGGCTGCGTCGGCGTGTACATCCGTGTTGGAAAGGCGCAACGACGGCAAGTTCCTTTCCACCGTAGATACCGTCTTGGCTCTCGTCAGGCAAGTGCGGTTTTGGGATCAAAAAGTTTGCCGGAACGGATGACGCCCCAGGCGATGTGGAGCAGCTTGCGCATGGCCGCACCCAAGGCGAGCTTGCGCGGCTTGCCGCGGGC
>JANJTA010000010.1 GCA_024711345.1 Rhodanobacter sp.
TGCTGTGGCTCGACAGTTGAATGAACGCCCAAGGAAAACACTAAGCTACGAAACACCCGCCGAACGTTATCGGCAATGTGTTGCATCCACCGGTTGAACCCACCGCCAGAAGCAGCCACTCAGAAGGGCACTCTGACCCGGTCTTTCGGTGTTGGCTTTGCCGGCGTCAAACGTGTGTCCCCCGAGATGCAACGGGCTCTGATGTCCCCGCGCTACACGGCCCGCGTTGATGAGCTCATGGAAGTGCTGGCGTAGTTTAAAGAGGTGATGTTGTATCGTCGGCAGACGGGACAGGGGAAATGAAATGAATGAGAAGGAATTTATAGCCTGGGCCGACCAAAAGCGTGCCCCGTTCGAGATGGCGCTAGCCAAGTCTGTCAGCATCACCGTCGCGAAGCATTCAAAACGCATCACCAAATTTGTTGGTTGGTGGCTGACAGCGGTGGGTGCTGCAGCTGGTGTTCTTGCAGCCAACTCCAGTCAAGCGATCGTGTTGCTCGGGGCACGGGGATTCAAGGTTGATTTTTTGATTATCGTTTTCGCTGGAATCATGGGTCTGTGGTCGCAATACCGAGGGACCCAGGCGCAGAAAGCTCTTTCAATCACCACCTCGATTACGAAGAACCTGCCACCCATTCTCGACGACTACAAGAAGGTTGAAAAGGAGTTGACAGAGGCGGAAGGATTTCCGGATGGGTACGACGTGAGCTTCAACGTCCAGCGAGCCATGAAGCTTGGGCTTTCTATGCAGCCTTGGCCAGCCAGGATGATGGCGGCATACGGCCAGAGGAAAGCGAAGCGCTCCCCACATCCTGAGTTGCTCCCCTATTCAGAGGCCGCACGTCTCACCTTTTGGCAACAATTTTCAGCGCAAGGCATGGTTCTGATGACCTTGCTCTTTGTGCTTGTGTCGGGCTTCTTGGTGGCCTTTGGCGACTGCTAGTGGCAGACCCACGCTTCAGCTGCCCTTGGACATCTCAGGCAAGCATGGAAGGTGTGCAAGTTGGACTAGAACCACCCGCTGAGCAAGCGCCACATCTCCAGATCCAACACCTGAAAGCATTGCCATCATGCCGGCGAGGCCGTTGGCTTGCCGAAGGACCATGATCCTGTGGCTCTCAGGCATGGCTCGCTCTCTAAGGGCTGCATAGTGTCCTCCATGGACATAAGAATTGAGTGGCTTGAGAGAAGAGTCGTTGAACTCTTGGAGCTGCCTGCAGACTTGCGCGGGAGCTCTTCCTGCCATGGCCGAAATCATCTGAGCGATGGTCTTAGCGGAGGGCTCTTTCAAGACTCCGTCCTCAGCCTGGATGGTGCTGTAGCGCTCGACCTTTTCATCTGATGCAGCGAAGTGGAACCAAAAGGCTCTGACCGTTGCTTCGTACTGACAGCGCAGCAACACGAAGGCCGAAATCGGTTGGCCGTGGGTAAAAAGCGTCCTGATAGCTCGCCAGTGATCGAGAGAAAGTGCCATGCAAAGGCCGGTCACCATTGCACGTGGAGTTCCATCACTCCGATTGTCGGCAAGGACTGCTTGCAAGTCCTGTTCGAACGCTTCGGTGAGAACAAGGGTTTCGGCTAAAGTGTTTGGCATGGGTCGATGGTAAATGACATCCACTAAGGAGGCCCTGACCTTGTAAGCAGGTTTGAGGGTGTTTCTAAGGGGGAATCCAGAACACGAACGACTGCTTTGGGTGGTGGGTTCAACCGGTGGATGCAACACATTGCCGATAACGTTCGGCGGGTGTTTCGTAGCTTAGTGTTTTCCTTGGGCGTTCATTCAACTGTCGAGCCACAGCATCGAGTTTGGCTTGCGACACGTTCGAGAGATCCATCCCTTTGGGAAAGTACTGCCGCAGCAGCCGGTTGGTATTTTCGTTCGAGCCACGTTGCCAGGGCTTGTGTGGATCACAGAAGTAGACTTGGACATCCGTGGCGAGCGTGAAGTCGCGGTGCTTGGCCATTTCGCTGCCGCGATCCCACGTCAACGACCGGTACAGTTGCTTAGGCAGGCGTCGGGCGCTTTTGATTAGTGCATTGACCACCGTCTCGCTGTCTTTGTTGGCAACTTTCACCAGGATCACATAGCGTGTCTGCCGCTCAACCAGCGTGGCGATTTGGCTGTCCTTGTTGCCAAACACCAGATCGCCTTCCCAGTGACCAGGTACCGCCCGGTCTCCCGCTTCAGCCGGTCGCTCGCTGATCGATACGGTGTCCTTGATGCGACCGTGGCTCCCTGTCTTCTGGGTGTGGTGGCGCGACCGGCGCATGGCCCGCGTACGCCGTAGATGGGCCAGCAGCTCCTTCTTCAAGGCGCCGCGCGACTGGATGTACAGCGTGCGATAGATCGTTTCGTGAGACACCTGACGGTTCGCATCTTCCGGGTAGATACGCTTGAGCCAGCCGGCGACTTGCTCGGGTGACCATTGTCGTCGGAGCTTTGCGGCCACTTGAGACGCCAAGCCCCGATGCAAAGCCAGCTTACAAGGCTTGGGTCGAAGTGCCCGCTCCCACGCGGCCCGATCGGCTTGCTCGGCCCGATAGTGTTGCCGGCCTTGGTTGCGCTGCAGCTCACGGCTGATGGTCGATGGCGCCCGATTCAGCCCAATGGCAATCGAACGAATCGACTTTCCAGCAGCCACACCACGCGATATCTCCTCTCGTTCGGCCGGTCGCAACGCCCGCAGTGAGCGCCGCCGCGGTGGTGGACGAATGCCTCCTGACCGAGCCAGGACCCCGGCTATAGCGGAATGGTGTCGATCGAATAGGTCGGCAATCTGCTGCAGCGACTCGCCGCGCTGCCAGCGATCCCACATCAACGACCTCTGTGTCTCCGAGTAATAAATCCGCTTCCGTTGGTGCATCTGCAACACTCCTGCTGCCAGGGCAGCTCTCAGTGTGTTGCATCCACCGGTTGAACCCACCGTCG
>JANJTA010000015.1 GCA_024711345.1 Rhodanobacter sp.
GGAGATGGTGATGCCCGGCGACAACGTGAAGATGGTGGTGAGCCTGATTCACCCGATCGCGATGGACGAAGGCCTGCGTTTCGCCATCCGCGAAGGCGGCCGCACCGTCGGCGCCGGCGTGGTGGCCAAGGTCATCAAGTAATAGCTCTTGTGTGAAGTCCGGCATGGATGCCGGTTTGATCTTTGCCGTCACGAGGATGGCTGAAGTAAGGGTCACGGGGCGAACGTAACCTGCGCAGCTGGGATAACTCCTGCCGTTGATCCGACCGGAAGGTCGGATAACGCCCAGAAGGGAATCAGGTCGCGGCGATTGCGCCCTCTTCACTAATTCAAGATTTGCCGGTATACTCCGCAGCTCACTTGTCGGACAGATCGGTTTCTGGACGACCAACCGCGAAATGAGGCGCAGGATGCGCTTCGAGTTCGCCGGCCGGGGAGCGGCCTTCGCAAGTCGACGTGATCACGGGGCCAGCCCCGGCGACACGTCGTTTTGCGCGAGATTCCGATTGTGCCAGGCGAGCGGTTTGCGGCTCGCCTGGTGTTTTTCCAGGGGCAGCGGCGGTTTGGCAGTCCCGAGTGGCAGTGGCAAAGGGTAGTGCGCGGCGGCGAGAAGCCTTCGCGTTATTTACAGAACGTTCTTTCGACAACAGGACACGGTTATGGCGAACCAGAAGATTCGGATTCGGCTGAAGGCGTACGATCACCGGCTGATCGACCGCTCGGCCAGCGAGATCGTCGAGACGGCAAAACGCACGGGTGCCACGGTACTCGGCCCGATCCCGCTCCCGACCAAGATCGAGCGCTACACCATTCTGACGTCGCCGCACGTCGACAAGGATGCACGCGACCAGTACGAAACCCGTACCCACAAGCGTGTGCTCGACATCGTCGACCCGAACGACAAGACCGTGGACGCGCTCATGAAGCTTGATCTCGCCGCTGGCGTCGATGTTCAGATCAAGCTCGGCTGAGCGACAGACAGGATACGAAGATGAGTATCGGATTGGTTGGCCGCAAATGCGGCATGAGCCGACTCTTCACTGAGGATGGCCGCTCGATTCCGGTGACGCTGATTGAGGCGACGCCGAACCGCGTGACCCAGCTGAAGACGGATGAGAACGACGGCTACAGCGCCGTTCAGGTGTCCACGGGCAGCAAGCGTGCGAACCTGCTGACGCAGCCGCTGAAGGGCCATTACGCGAAGGCCAAGGTTGAGCCGGGTCGCGGTCTGTGGGAGTTCCGCGTGGCTGCCGAGGATCTCGGCAAGTACAGCGTGGGCGCCGAGATCAAGGCGGACGACGTGTTCTCCGTCGGCCAGATCGTGGACGTCGCCGGCGTGTCGAAGGGCAAGGGCTTCCAGGGCACGATCAAGCGCTGGAACTTCAAGATGGGTGATGCTACCCACGGCAACTCGCTGTCGCACCGCGCGCCGGGCTCCATCGGCCAGCGCCAGACGCCGGGTCGCGTGTTCCCGGGCAAGAAGATGGCCGGCCAGATGGGTAACGTGAACCGCACGCAGCAGGGCCTGGAAGTGGTCAAGGTCGACGCCGAGCGTCATCTGATCGCCGTGAAGGGCGCGGTGCCGGGTGCAACCGGCAGCGACGTCATCATTCGTCCGACGACCAAGGGTTGAGGAGAGTCGCCATGGAATTGAATGTCATTGGCGCCAAGCCGCTCAGCGTGTCGGACGAAGTGTTCGGCGGCGAGTACAAGAAGGCCCTGGTTCACCAGGTAGTGGTTGCCTACCAGGCAGCCGGCCGCGCCGGTACCAAGGCGCAGCTGTCGCGTGGCGAGATGTCCGGCACCACCAAGAAGTTCAAGAAGCAGAAGGGCGGCGGCGCCCGTCACGGCGACTACCGTGCGCCGATCTTCGTCGGTGGCGGCGTCACCTTTGCCGCCAAGCCGCGCAGCTACGAGCAGAAGGTCAACCGCAAGGCCTACCGTGTCGCGATCCGCTCGATCTTCTCCGAGCTGGCCCGCCAGGGTCGCCTGAAGGTCGTCGAGAGCTTCGGTGTCGATACGCCGAAGACCTCCGCGATGGTGGCCAAGCTGGCCGAGCTGGAAGTTTCCGGCCGCGTGCTGCTGGTGTCGGAAGACGCGTCCGAGGCGTTGTTCCTGGCCGCGCGCAACATCCCGTATATCCATGTGCTGGACGTGATGGCGCTGAACCCCGTCAGCCTGGTCGGTTCCGACCACGTGGTGATGACGGTCGACGCCGTGAAGAAGGTCGAGGAGTGGCTGGCATGAACAACGAACGCATTCTCGACACGCTGCGCGCACCGCACATCTCCGAGAAGTCGGCGCGCCTGGGCGAGCACAACCAGTACGTATTCGTGGTCGCCCCGACCGCAACCAAGGCTGATGTCCGCGATGCCGTGGAGAAGATGTTCGACGTCAAGGTCGAGCAGGTGAACCTCGTCAACACCAAGGGCAAGGTCAAGTCTTTCCGTTTCCGCGCTGGTAGCCGCCAGGGCAAGCGCAAGGCCTATGTGCGTCTTGCCGATGGCCAGACCATCGACGTGTCCGCCAAGGCCTGAGCCAGGAGTTCTGTGAGATGGCACTAATCAACCACAAGCCGACCTCGCCGGGCCGCCGTGACGCGGTGAGCGTCCGCACGGAAGGCCTGCACAAGGGCGCGCCGTATGCGGCGTTGACCGAGTCGCAGTCCAAGACCGGCGGCCGCAACCACCACGGCCGCATCACCACGCGTCATCGCGGCGGCGGTCACAAGCAGCATTACCGCATCATCGACTTCAAGCGCGACAAGGAAGGCATCGCCGCCCGCGTCGAGCGCATCGAGTACGACCCGAACCGCACCGCGCACATCGCGCTGCTGTGCTATGCCGATGGCGAGCGTCGCTACATCATCGCGCCGAAGGGCGTGCAGGTGGATGATCGCCTGGTGTCCGGCCGCGACGCGCCGATCAAGGCCGGCAACTGCCTGCAGCTGCGCAACATCCCGATGGGCAGCACGATCCACTGCATCGAGCTGCGCCCCGGCAAGGGCGCGCAGATTGCGCGCAGCGCCGGCGCTTCGGTGCAGTTGGTCGCCCGCGAGTCCGGTTACGCGACGCTGCGCCTGCGCTCCGGCGAGATGCGCCGCGTCTCGGTCGACTGCCGCGCCACCATCGGCGAAGTCGGCAACGGCGAGCACAGCCTGAAGAAACTGGGCAAGGCCGGTGCCAAGCGCTGGGTGGGCATTCGCCCGACCGTTCGCGGCGTGGTGATGAACCCGGTCGACCACCCGCACGGTGGTGGTGAAGGCAAGACCTCCGGCGGTCGTCATCCGGTCAGCCCGTGGGGCACGCCGGCCAAGGGTTACAAGACCCGCAACAACAAGCGCACGCAGCAGTTCATCGTGCGTCGTCGTACCAAGTAACAGGAAGCCGACATGCCTCGCTCTTTGAAGAAAGGTCCGTTCGTCGACCTTCACCTCGCGAAGAAGGTGGAAGCTGCGGTTTCCGCCCACAACAAGCGCCCGATCAAGACCTGGTCGCGCCGCTCGATGATCCTGCCGGAAATGGTCGGCTTGACCATCGCCATCCACAACGGCCGCCAGCACGTGCCCGTCCTGATCAACGAGAACATGGTCGGGCACAAGCTCGGCGAGTTCGCGGTGACCCGTACGTTCAAAGGCCATGTCGGCGACAAGAAGGGCAAGTGATGAGCACTGAAGCCAAAGCGATCCTGCGCGGCGCCCGCATCTCGGCGCAAAAGGCACGCCTGGTGGCTGATCTGGTCCGCGGTCTCCCCGTGGGCCGGGCCAGCGACGTGCTCAACTACACCAACAAGAAGGCCGCTCACCTTGTCCGCAAGGTGCTGCTGTCGGCCGTCGCCAACGCCGAGAACAACCTCGGCGCGGACGTCGACGAGCTGAAGGTGGCCAGCATCTTCGTCGATGAAGGTCCGGCGATGAAGCGCATGTATGCCCGCGCCAAAGGCCGCGGTTCGCGCATTCTCAAGCGCACCAGCCACATCACTGTGGTTGTTGGTAACTGACCGGGGACACAAGACGATGGGTCATAAAGTTCATCCCACCGGTATCCGCCTCGGCATTGCCAAGGACTGGAACTCGAAGTGGTTCGCCAACAAGGGCGATTACGCCAAGTATCTCGTGGCCGACATCAAGGTCCGCGACATGCTGAAGAAGAAGCTGGCGGCCGCCGGCATCTCGAAGATCCAGATCGAACGCCCGGCCAAGACCGCGCGCGTGACGATCCACACCGCCCGCCCGGGCGTGGTGATCGGCAAGAAGGGCGAGGATATCGAGAAGCTGCGCAAGGAAGTCAGCGACATGATGGGCGTGCCGACGCACATCAACGTCAACGAGGTGCGCAAGCCGGAGCTCGACGCGCAGCTGGTGGCCGAGTCGATCGCGCAGCAGCTGGAGCGCCGCATCATGTTCCGCCGCGCGATGAAGCGCTCGGTCGGCAACGCGATGCGCCTGGGCGCCCTGGGCATCAAGATCAACGTGTCCGGCCGCCTGAATGGCGCCGAGATCGCCCGCTCCGAATGGGCCCGCGAGGGTCGCGTGCCGCTGCATACGCTGCGTGCCGACATCGACTACGGCTTTGCCGAGGCGAGCACCACCTACGGCATCATCGGCATCAAGGTGTGGGTCAACAAGGGCGAGATCTTCGACTTGTCCCAGATCGGCCAGGAGTCGAAGGACGAGTCGCCGGCGCCTTCGCGCCGCGAGGCTGGCGAGGGCCGTCGTGATCGTGAACCGCGTCGTGATGGCGAAGGCCGTCGCGAGCGGTCGGCGAAGTAAGGAGAGTTGCCATGTTGCAACCCAAGCGAACCAAATACCGCAAGCAGTTCAAGGGCCGTAACGACGGCCTGGCCCAGTGCTCCAACCTCGTCAGCTTCGGCGAGTACGGCCTGAAGGCGACCACCCACGGCGCGCTGACCGCACGCCAGATCGAGGCGGCTCGTCGTTGCATCACCCGCTTCGTCAAGCGTGGCGGCAAGCTATGGATCCGCGTGTTTCCGGACAAGCCGATCACCAAGAAGCCGATCGAAGTCCGCATGGGTGCGGGCAAGGGCGGCGTCGAGTTCTGGGTCGCCCCGATCCAGCCCGGCCGCATGCTCTATGAAATCGAGGGCGTCGACGAGCCGACGGCGCGCGAGGCGTTCCGCCTGGCCGCCGCCAAACTCTCGGTGCAGACCCAGTTCGTGACCCGGGCGGTGATGTGATGGCCATCAAAGATATCAAGAACCAGTCGGCCGATGAGCTGCAGCAGCATCTGCTGGACCTGCGCAAGGAGCAGTTCAATCTGCGCATGCAGAAGGGGTCCGGCCAGCTCACTCAGCCGCACCAGCTCCGCCGCGTTCGGCGTGACATCGCCCGCACGAAGTTCGTGCTCGGCGGCAAGAAGTAAGGGACGGCCGACATGAGCGACAACAAGAAACAGACGCGTACCCTCGAGGGCCGCGTTACCAGCAACAAGATGGACAAGACGGTCACCGTGCTGGTCGAACGCCAGGAGCAGCATTGGCTGCTCGGCAAGACCATCCGCCGTTCGACCAAGTTGCACGCGCAGGACGACCTGGGCGCGAACGAGGGCGATATCGTGCGCATCGCCGAGTGCCGCCCGCTGTCCAAGACCAAACATCACCGCGTGGTCGAAATCGTCACGCGCGCCAACGGCTAAGGGAGGCATGCAGACATGATCCAGATGCAAAGCACGCTTTCCGCGGCGGACAACAGCGGCGCGAAGGAACTGATGTGCATCAAGGTGCTCGGCGGCTCCAAGCGCCGTTACGCCGCGATCGGCGACGTGATCAAGGTCACCGTGAAGGATGCGATCCCCCGCGGCAAGGTGAAGAAGGGCGAGGTGTACAACGCCGTGGTGGTGCGTACCGCCAAGGGCGTGCGTCGCGCCGATGGCTCGCTGATCCGTTTCGACGGCAATGCAGCGGTCCTCCTCAACAACAAGCTCGAGCCGATCGGCACCCGTATCTTCGGGCCGGTCACCCGCGAGCTGCGCAGCGAGAAGTTCATGAAGATCGTCTCGCTTGCGCCCGAAGTGCTCTGAGCGGAGTCAAGACAATGAACCGTATCCGCAAGGGTGATCAGGTCCTGGTGATCACCGGCAAGAACAAGGGTCAGCGCGGCGACGTGCTGCGTGTTGCAGGCGACCGCGTGTTCGTCTCCAACGTGAATCTGGTCAAGCGCCACACCAAGCCGAACCCCCAGGCCAACCAGGCTGGCGGCATCGTCGAGCGCGAAGCCTCGATCCATCTCTCCAACGTGCAGCTGTTCAACCCCGCCACGAACAAGGGTGAACGCGTCGGCACCAAAACGCTCGCTGATGGGCGCAAGGTCCGCGTGTTCCGTTCGACTGGCGAGGTCGTGGACGCGTAAGGAATCACGATCATGACCCGCCTTGAAAAAATCTACAAAGAGCAGGTAGTGCCGAAGCTCACCAAGCAGTTCGGCTACCAGAACGTGATGCAGGTTCCCCGCATCACCAAGATCACGCTGAACATGGGCGTGGGCGAAGCCGCGGGCAACAAGAAAGTGCTCGAGAACGCCGTGGCCGACATGGCCAAGATCTCCGGCCAGAAGCCGATCACGACCAAGGCGCGCGTCTCCGTGGCCTCGTTCAAGATCCGCGACGGCTGGCCGATCGGCTGCAAGGTCACCCTGCGCCGCGCGCAGATGTTCGAGTTCCTCGACCGCCTGATCAACATCTCGCTGCCGCGCGTGCGCGACTTCCGCGGTGTCTCGGGCAAGGCCTTCGACGGCCGTGGCAACTACAACTTCGGCATCAAGGAACAGATCATCTTCCCTGAGATCGACTTCGACCAGGTCGATGCGCTGCGTGGCATGGACATCTCCATCACCACCACCGCCAAGACCGACGAAGAGGCGAAGGCCCTGCTGGCCGCGTTCAGCTTCCCGTTCCGCAATTAAGCCCGCTGCAACTGATAGACGCGAGAGAATCAAATGGCAAAGACCTCGATGGTCAACCGCGACATCAAGCGGACCAAGCTCACCCAGAAGTTCGCCGCCAAGCGTGCCGAACTGAAGGCGATCGTGCTGAGCCCCACCGCCTCCTACGACGAGAAGATGGCCGCCCAGTCCAAGCTGCAGAAGCTGCCGCGCGACGCCAGCCCGGTGCGTCAACGCACCCGTTGTGCGTTGACCGGTCGCCCGCGTGCCGTCTACTCGAAGTTCGGCCTCGGTCGCAACAAGCTGCGTGAAGCGACCATGCGCGGCGACGTGCCTGGCCTGCGCAAGGCCAGCTGGTAACCCATTGGAGGGCCGCTCGGCGGAGCGAGTCCGCCGCCGGCTCACCCGGCTGCGCGTGCGGCCGGTGGATACGATTCCCGTATCGTTGTTCGCCAAAACCTGAAAAGGCTGTTATAGTCGCCGGTCTGCGCAAGGCAGGCCGACGTCGATGTCGGCTCACAATTCGATTGATTTCCGGTTTTATCGGATATCGGTGCACTCTGAAGGATGTTTTCATGAGCATGACTGATCCCATCGCCGATCTGTTCACGCGCGTCCGCAATGCCCAGGCCATGGGCAAGCCGACCGTGCGTATGCCGTCGTCGAAACTGAAGTTGGCGATCGCCAACCTTCTCAAGAACGAGGGCTACATCCTCGACGCCAAGACTTCCACCGAGGAAGGCAAGCCGGTGCTCGAGATCAAGCTCAAGTATTTCGAGGGCCAGCCGGCCATCGAGCGTATTTCCCGAGTCAGCCGCTCCGGCCTGCGCGTGTATCGCGGCAAGGACGAGTTGCCGAAGGTCCTGGGTGGCCTGGGCATCTCGATCATTTCGACTTCCGCCGGTCTGCTGACCGATGCACAGGCCCGTGCCAAGGGTCTGGGCGGCGAAGTCATCGGCCAAGTGGCATAAGGAGTCTGTCGATGTCACGTGTTGCCAAACAACCAATTTCCCTGCCCAAGGGTGTCGAGATGACGGTCGCCAACGACAGCATCTCGGTGAAGGGCCCGAAGGGCACGCTGTCCGTGCACCAGCTGCCGGGCGTCAGTGTTGCCGTGGACAACGGCGTGGCGACGATCAGCCTCGTCGACGGCGCCGACGACAAGTTCGGCGGCACCGCGCGTGCGCTGCTGTCCAACATGGTCACCGGTGTTTCCGGCGGCTATGAGCGCAAGCTCGAGTTGGTCGGCGTCGGTTACCGCGCCTCGATGCAGGGCAAGTCGCTGAACCTCAGCCTGGGCTTCTCCCATCCGGTGGTGTTCGATGCGCCGGAAGGCATCAGCATCGAGACCCCGTCGCAGACCGAAGTCCTGATCAAGGGCGCGGACAAGCAGGCGGTGGGCCAGGTGGCGGCAAAGATTCGCGGCTTCCGTCCGCCGGAACCCTACAAGGGCAAGGGCGTGCGCTATGCCGGCGAGCAGATCACCCTGAAGGAAGCCAAGAAGGCTTGATGCGGATCCCTCCGCGAAGACCGGCCATCCGTGGCCGGACTCTTCGAAAGAGCCGCTCATACTGGCCAATCCGCTTTCTGGAGACATGACGATGAACAAGAACGAAAACCGCCTGCGCCGTGCCAAGTCCACGCGTGCCCATATCCGCAAGCTGGCGGTGGCCCGCCTGTCGGTGCACCGTACCGGCCAGCACATCTACGCGCAGGTGTTCGACGCCTCCGGCAAGAATGTGGTGGCGGCTGCTTCCACCGTACAGAAGTCGGTGGCCGAAGGCCTGAAGGGCACCAAGAACCTGGCCGCCGCCGCCGCGGTGGGCAAGGCCGTCGCCGAGCGTGCGAAGGCTGCAGGTATCGAGTCGGTGGCGTTTGACCGTTCCGGTTTCCGCTATCACGGCCGCATCAAGGCGTTGGCCGACGCAGCTCGCGAGGCCGGCTTGCAGTTCTGAGCAACACCCGGGTCAGGGCACGACCCTGATTTCCATTGCATCACCTACAACTCCAAGCGGCCCAGCCGCAAACGAAGTCCCGGTCCGCCGGGCACATGGAAAAGAACATGTCTTCTACCGATCGCGAAAATTCCGACGGCCTGCTGGAAAAGCTGATTGCCGTCAACCGTGTGGCCAAGACCGTCAAGGGCGGCCGCCAGATGAGCTTCACTGCGCTGACTGTGGTCGGTGACGGCGAGGGCAAGGTCGGCTTCGGTTATGGCAAGGCGCGCGAAGTGCCGGTGGCCATTTCCAAGGCGATGGAGCGCGCCCGCCGCCAGATGGTGAACATCGAGCTGAACAACGGCACCCTGTGGTATGCCGTGAAGGCGAACCATGGCGCGGCCCGCGTCTACATGCAGCCGGCCTCCGAGGGTACCGGCGTGATCGCCGGCGGCGCCATGCGTGCCGTGCTGGAGGTGGTCGGCGTGAAGAACGTGCTGGCCAAGGCCGTCGGTTCGCGCAACCCGATCAACCTGGTGCGCGCCACCATCAAGGGTCTGCAGGCGGTTGCCTCGCCCAAGAAGATCGCCGCCAAGCGTGGCAAGACCCTGGAAGAGGTGCTGGGCAATGGCTAAGAAGAACGAAACCGCCGCGACCGTTCGCGTACGCCTGGTCAAGGGCCTGCGCGGCGTGCAGGCCCGCCATCGCCTGAGCGTGAAGGCGCTGGGCCTGAACAAGACCAATGACGTCCGCGAGTTGAAGGACAGCCCGCAGGTCCGTGGCCTGATCAACACGGTCTACTACCTGGTCCGGGTCGAGGAGTAATCATCATGCGTTTGAATGACATCAAGCCGGCGGCCGGTTCGCGCAAGACGCGCCTGCGCGTCGGTCGCGGTATCGGTTCGGGCCTGGGCAAGACCGCCGGCCGCGGCCACAAGGGTCAGCACGCCCGTGCGGGCGGCACCCACAAGTACGGCTTCGAAGGCGGCCAGATGCCGCTGAACCGCCGGATGCCGAAGGTCGGCTTCCGTTCGAAGAAGCAGGCCGAGAGCCAGGAAGTGTTCCTGTACCAGCTGGCCGGCCTCAAGGGCGACGTGATCGACGTGGTGGCGCTGCATCAGGCCGGGCTGATCAACAGCCGGGCGAAGAGGGTCAAGGTAGTGCTCAAGGGCGAGATCGGTCGCGCGGTGAAGTTGTCCGGTCTGCTGGCGACTGCCGGCGCCAAGGCAGCCATCGAGGCTGCCGGCGGCAGCGTGGAGTAATCAGGTGGCAGCAGCCAAGGGCAATGCACTCGGCAAGCTCGGCAAGTTGACGGAGCTTCGTCAGCGCATCTTCTTCGTGGTCGGTGCGCTGGTGGTGTTCCGGCTCGGTTCGTTCATTCCGGTTCCGGGCGTCAATCCGGAGGCGATGACCAACCTGGTCAACGGCAACGGCCTGATGGACATGTTCAACATGTTTTCGGGCGGTGCGCTGGAGCGCTTCTCGGTGTTCGCGCTGGGCGTGATCCCGTACATCTCGGCGTCGATCGTGTTCCAGATGATGGGCGCGGTGGTGCCGAGCCTGCAGAGCCTGCGCAAGGAAGGCGAGGCCGGCAAGCGCAAGATGACGATGTATACGCGCTACGCCACGGTAGCGTTGGCGGCGTTCCAGTCGTTCGGCATCGCGGTGGCGTTGCAGGGCCAGGTGGCGGCTGGCGGTGCGCCGGTGGTCTATACGCCGGGCTTCGGCTTCATCTTCTCGTCCGTGGTCGGGCTTACCGCCGGCACCATGTTCCTGATGTGGCTGGGCGAGCAGATGACCGAGCGCGGCATCGGCAACGGCATCTCGCTGCTGATCTTCGCCGGCATCGTCGCCGGCTTGCCGGGGGCGGTGGTGCACACCCTGGGCATGGCCAGCAATGGCGAGCTGTCGCTGATCAAGCTGCTGATGGTGTTTGTGCTGGCGTTGGCGGTGACGGCCTTCGTGGTGTTCATGGAGCGCGCGCAGCGGCGCATCACCGTGAACTACGCGCGGCGTTCCGGTGGGCAGAAGGCCTACATGAACCAGAGCTCGAACCTGCCGCTGAAGATCAACATGTCGGGCGTGATCCCGCCGATCTTCGCCTCGAGCCTGCTGATGTTCCCGGCGACCGCGGTGAGCTGGTTCACCACCGGCCAGCAGGCGCGCTGGGTGCAGGATCTGACGCAGGCGCTGAGCCCCGGCAACCCGTTGTACGAAACCGTTTTTTCGGTGCTGGTGATCGGCTTTGCGTTCTTCTACACGGCGATCGTGTTCAACGCGGACGAGACTGCCGACAACCTCAAGCGGTCAGGTGCGCTGATTCCGGGTATCCGCCCGGGCAAGGCCACGGCCAGCTACATCGATGCGGTCATGACGCGTCTGACCGGTGTCGGCGCGCTGTACTTGGTGCTGGTCTGCCTGGTGCCGTCGTTCATGCAGAGCGCCTGGCACGTACCGTTCTATTTCGGCGGCACGTCGCTGCTGATCGTGGTGGTGGTGGTGATGGATTTCACGGCTCAGGTGCAGGCACACCTGGTCAGTCACCAGTACGAAAGTTTGCTCAAGAAGGCCAATCTCCGCCGCAGCTAGTGGCTGCTGGGGCGAGCGGAGCAGGCTGAAGTTGGAAGCTGGCGGCGCCCTCGGGTGGCGCAGGGCTTTCCAGTCAGGGAAATTCAGGTTAAAATTGCGCGTTTACCGCGCAAGAAACGCATCGGAGAAAGTACATCATGGCGCGCATCGCGGGTGTCAATTTGCCGGTCCAGAAGCATGTCTGGGTTGGTCTGCAGAGCATTTACGGTATCGGCCGCAGCCGGGCCAAGAAGGTCTGCGTGGACGCTGGCGTGGTTCCCACCACCCAGATCAAGTCCCTGAGTGAAGGCGAAGTGGAGAAGCTTCGTCACGAGATCGCCAAGTACACCGTCGAGGGCGATCTGCGCCGCGAGGTGGGCATGGCCATCAAGCGCCTGATGGACCTGGGCTGCTATCGCGGCCTGCGCCATCGTCGCGGCCTGCCGGTGCGCGGCCAGCGCACGCGTACCAACGCACGCACCCGCAAGGGCCCGCGTCGCGCCATCAAGAAGTAAGTAACGGATTCCAAACATGGCCAAGCCTGTCAAGACCAAGAAGAAGATCAAGCGCGTCGTCACGGATGCCGTGGCCCACGTGCAGGCCTCCTTCAACAACACCATCGTCACCATCACCGATCGCCAGGGCAACGCCCTGTCGTGGGCGACCGCCGGCGGCGCGGGTTTCCGCGGCTCGCGCAAGTCGACCCCGTTCGCCGCCCAGGTCGCCGCCGAGAAGGCTGGCCGCGCCGCCGGCGACTACGGCGTGAAGACGGTGGAAGTGCGCATCAAGGGGCCGGGCCCGGGCCGCGAGTCGGCGGTGCGCTCGCTGAACGCGTTGGGCTACAAGGTGCTCAACATCATCGACGTCACGCCGATTCCGCACAACGGCTGCCGTCCCCCCAAGAAGCGTCGAGTGTGATTTTCGCGATCGTCCCTGATCGCGAGAATCAAGAACCGGCCTTCCTTGGCCGGACTATTCAAAAAAGAGATTACCCATGGCACGTTATCGTGGAGCTACCTGCAAGCTCGCCCGCCGCGAAGGCGCCGACCTGAGCCTCAAGAGCCCGGCGCGCGCGATCGACTCCAAGTGCAAGCTTGAGAACAAGCCCGGTCAGCACGGCGCGAACAAGCGCATGCGCATGTCCGACTACGCCGTGCAGTTGCGCGAGAAGCAGAAGGTCAAGCGCATCTATGGCGTGCTCGAGCGCCAGTTCGGCAACTACTACACCAAGGCGACCACCCTCAAGGGCAATACCGGCGAGAACCTGCTGCGTCTGCTCGAGAGCCGTCTGGACAACGTCGTCTACCGCATGGGCTTCGCGGTCACCCGCGCCCAGGCCCGCCAGCTGGTCGCGCACAAGGCGATCCTGGTGAACGGCAAGAAGGTGAACATCCCTTCGTACCAGGTGCGCCCGGGCGATGCGATTGCGCTCACCGAGCGCGCCCGCAGCCAGCTGCGCGTGCAGGAAGCGGCGACCGTGTTCGACACCATGGACCTGCGTCCGGGTTGGGTCGAGGTCGATAGCAAGAAGTTCGAAGGTACGTTCAAGTCGGTGCCGGATCGTGGCGATCTGCCCACCGACATCAATGAAGCCCTGATCGTCGAGCTTTACTCGAAGTAATTTTACCGGAGCTCTGCATGGCAGTTTCGTCAACTAGCGTACTGCGGCCGCGTGGCCTCAGCGTCGAACAGCTCGGGGCCAACCGTGCCAAGGTCGTGGTCGAGCCGCTCGAGCGTGGCTTTGGCCATACCCTGGGCAACGCGCTGCGCCGCGTGCTGCTCTCCTCGATCCCCGGCAGCGCCATCGTCGAGGTCGAAATCGATGGCGTGCTGCACGAGTACACCACCCTGGAGGGTCTGCAGGAGGACGTGATCGAAGTCCTGCTGAACCTCAAGGACGTGGCGATCCGTCAGCACAGCGGCGACGAGGTCACCCTGACCCTGTCCAAGAAGGGCAAGGGCGTGGTCACGGCCGGCGACATCGTCGTCGACCACTCGGTGGAGATCATCAACCCCGAGCACGTGATCTGCCACCTGACCAAGGACATCGCGCTCAACATGCGCCTGAAGGTGCGTCGCGGCGTCGGCTACCAGCCGGCCAGCGCGCGCCAGCATCCGGACGACGAAGCGCGCCCGATCGGCCGCCTGCAGCTGGACGCCTCGTTCGCGCCGGTGCTGCGCGTGGCCTACGAGGTGGACGCCGCCCGCGTCGAGCAGCGCACCAACCTCGACAAGCTGGTGCTGGACATCGAAACCAACGGCACCATCGGTGCCGAGGACGCGGTGCGCAAGGCCGCCGAGATCATCAACGACCAGCTGTCGGTGTTTGGCGATTTCTCGCGCCGCGAGAGCGCCACCGACAAGGCGGAGAAGAGCGGTTTCGATCCGCTGCTGCTGCGTCCGATCGACGACCTGGAGCTCACCGTGCGTTCGGCGAACTGCCTGAAGGCCGAGAGCATCTACTACATCGGCGACCTGGTGCAGAAGACCGAGGTCGAGCTGCTGAAGACGCCGAACCTGGGCAAGAAGTCGCTTACCGAGATCAAGGACGTGCTGGGCGGCCGTGGCCTCGCGCTCGGCATGAAGCTGGAGAACTGGCCGCCGCCGGGGCTGTCGCACGGCATGCAGCTGGGCTGATGAGTTGCCTGTGCGGTCATCCGTGACCGCCGCAGCTGGAACGGTTGTCGTCAAGGCAGCCGTTCCGGTGTTTTAGAAGTCCACCAGCGGCCGTCTGTGGCCGCGGCGCAATTTTTGCGATCGCCCTTGATCGCTGCGCCATGTACGTTCGGCGAACGCATGTCTTGCCGTGTTGCCGAACGCCGGAAGCGGCCATCCATGGCCGCACTCTTATAAAAGCCCAGATCAACAAGGGCTTCATCAGCGGGCAACCGCGGGAAGCCGGACACAGGTGCCGGCTTTTCATAACAACAGACCAGAGAGAGTTTCGTCATGCGCCACATGAAATCCGGACGCAAGTTCAACCGGACCAGCAGCCACCGCGAGGCGATGTTCAAGAACATGGCGTCGTCGCTGTTCAAGCACGAGCTGATCCGTACCACCCTGCCCAAGGCGAAGGAACTTCGCCGCGTGGCCGAACCGCTGATCACCCTGGCCAAGACCGACGGCGTGGCCAATCGCCGTCTGGCCTTCTCGCGCCTGCGCGACAAGGAAGCGGTGGGCAAGCTGTTCGTCGAGCTGGGCCCGCGCTACAAGGAGCGTCCCGGCGGCTACCTGCGCATCCTGAAGTGCGGCTTCCGCGACGGCGACAACGCGCCGATGGCGTATGTCGAGCTGGTCGGTCGCCCGCAAGTCGAGGCGGTCGAGGCCGAGTAAGGCAGCATCGGACGCAGTATCGACGTCCAGATATGAAACCCGGCCGGGCGACCTGCCGGGTTTTCGCGTATGTGGACGCCATCGGTTCGCGCAATTCCACGGGCGCTCGTGCCTGCTGACAGCATCCCCGCGAAGCGCTAATGTCTCGGGTTCCGCAACGCAACAATCCGCCATGAATCCATTTCGCTGGTCGTACCGTGTCAGTTTTCTCGTCGGCTTCCTGATCTGCGCCGGCCTGCTCGGCTTTGCGCTGTACGCCGAGTACGGGCTGGGCCTGACGCCGTGCCCGCTATGCGTCTTCCAGCGCATCGCGTTCCTGGTCATGGCGCTGTTCTTCCTGCTGGGTGCCCTGCACGCACCGCGCGGCAACGGCCGCTGGGCCTACGCGGGACTGGTGGTGGTCGGCGCGGTGGGTGGCATCGTCACCGCCGGTCGCCATCTGTGGCTGCAAAGCCTGCCGGCCGACCAGGTGCCCTCCTGCGGTCCCGGGCTCGGCTACCTGCTGGATGCGTTCCCCTTCTCGAAGATGCTGAAGCTGGTCTTCACCGGCTCGGGCGAGTGCGCCAAGGTCGAGCCGATCCTCGGCCTGCCGATGCCGGCCTGGACCTTGCTCTGGTACGTTGCGTTGGCCGTGCTGGCGATCATGGCGGCGCGGCGTCGGCTGGCTGCGAGATGAGGGCTCCGGTTGCCATTCAGGGGCGCGCGATGAATCCTGCCGTATCCGAGTTTCACCCTGTCGCCGACTGGGCCCCCGATTCCTGGCAGCGGCGCGTGGCGCTGCAGCAGCCGCATTACGACGATGCGGCGGAACTGGCTGCCGCCGGCGCGCAGCTGGCCCGGTTGCCGCCGCTGGTGACCTCGTGGGAGGTGCTGGCGTTGAAGCAGGCGCTGGCGGAGGCGCAGGAGGGCAACCGCTTCCTGCTGCAGGGCGGCGACTGCGCGGAGAGCTTCGCCGACTGCACCAGCCCGGTGATCTCCAACCGGCTGAAGGTACTGCTGCAGATGAGCCTGGTGCTGGTGCACGGGCTGAAGAAGCCGGTGCTGCGGGTGGGCCGCTTCGCCGGGCAATACGCCAAGCCGCGCTCGGCCGACCACGAGACGCGCGATGGCGTGAGCCTGCCCAGTTTCCGTGGCGACGTGGTCAACGGCCCGGAGTTCACCGCCGCCGCGCGCCGGCCGGATCCGCAGCGCCTGATCCAGGCGCATGCGCGTTCGGCGCTGACCATGAACTTCGTGCGCGCATTGATCGACGGCGGTTTCGCCGACCTGCATCACCCGGAATACTGGGATCTGGCCTGGGTCGAGCATTCACCGCTGGCCGCCGAATACCGCCGGATGGTCGCCGCCATCGGCGATTCGCTGCGCTTCATGGAAACCCTGGCCGGTCCGATCGCCGGTTTTTCCAGGGTGGATTTCTTCACCTCGCACGAAGCGCTGCTGCTGCACTACGAGCAGGCGCTGACCCGCCAGGTGCCACGCCACCCCGGCTGGTTCAACCTGTCCACCCACTTCCCGTGGATCGGCATGCGCACCGCGGCACTGGACGGCGCGCATGTGGAGTATTTCCGCGGCATCCGCAACCCGGTGGCGGTGAAGGTGGGCCCGTCGGTGACGCCGGAGCAGTTGCTGCCGCTGATCGACGTCCTGAACCCGCACGACGAACCCGGCCGGTTGACCCTGATCCATCGCATGGGCCACGCGAAGATCGCCGCCGCGCTGCCGCCGCTGCTGGAAGCGGTGCAGCGCGAGGGCCGGCGCGTGCTGTGGGTGGCCGACCCGATGCACGGCAATACCGAGAGCACCTCGAACGGCCACAAGACCCGCCGTTTCGACAATATCCATGGCGAGCTCGACCAGGCCTTCGACATTCACGCCGCCGCCGGCACACGGCTCGGCGGCGTGCACCTGGAGCTGACCGGCGAGGACGTCACCGAATGCATGGGCGGTGCGCGCGACCTGTCCGAGAGCGACCTCGATCGCGCCTACAAGTCGATGGTCGACCCGCGCCTGAACTACGAGCAGTCGCTGGAACTGGCCATGCTGATCGTGCGCAAGTCGGTCAACGGGCACAGCTGACGCACCCGCCGGGACTTGGCACTGGCTTCAGGAGAACGGCGGCCGATGGCCGCCGTTTTCATGGCCTGCTCAGTGCGCGGCGGTGACCGGCTGGCCGCCCACCGTGTCGAGGAATCGCGGCGGTTGCCACGCCCGGGCATGTTGCTCGAAGCCGTAGGCGATCGTGATCAGCGTCGGCTCGCTCCACTTCGCGCCGAACAGCACGATGCCGACCGGCAGGTCGTGGGCGAAGCCGGCCGGCACGGTGATCGACGGATAGCCGGCCACGGCCGCCGGCTGCGAGGCGCCGCCGACGGTGGGATCGCCGCTGACGATGTGGTCGCCCAGCACCGGGTCGGTCATGAAGGCCGGCCCCCACGACGGCGCCAGCAGCGCATCCAGGTGTTGCGCCTGCAGCGCCGCGTCGATGCCTTCCGGTCCGGACAGGCGCTTCGCCTTGGCCAGCGCCTCGGTGTACGCCTTGTCGCTGAGCGGTCCCTTCTGCTCGGCCTGCTCGAACAGTTCCTGGCCGAACCACGGCATTTCCTCGCCGGCGTGCGCCTGGTTGAACGCGATCAGGTCGGCCAGCGTCTTCACCTTCAGGTCGCGGCGGCCGGCCAGGTAGGCGTTGATGTCGTGCTTGAAGTCGTACAGCAGCACGGTGAGCTCCGGCTTGCCGAGTTCGGCCAGGTGCGGCAGCGTGACCGGGTCGACGATGATCGCGCCCTGCGCCTTCATCAGTGCGATCGACTGCTCCAGCACGCGGTCGGCGTTCGGCTCGGCGCCGGCGAGCTGGCGTACCACGCCGATGCGCTTGCCTTGCAGTCCGTTCGGGTCGAGGAATTTCGTGTAGTCGGTGGCGTGCCGGTCTGCCTCGGCAGTGGCCGGGTCGCGCGGGTCGCTACCGGCGATCACGCTGAGCAGGGCGGCGGCGTCGGCCACGCTGCGCGCCATCGGCCCGGCGGTGTCCTGGCTGTGGCTGATCGGCACGATGCCGCTGCGGCTGACCAGGCCCAGCGTGGGCTTGATGCCGACGATGCCGTTCATCGCCGCGGGGCAGATGATCGAGCCGTCGGTCTCGCTGCCGATCGCCAGCGTGGCCAGCCCGGCCGCGACCGCGGCGCCCGAGCCGGCGCTGGAGCCGCACGGGTTGCGGTCGAGCGCGTAGGGGTTCTTCGTCTGTCCACCGCGTCCGCTCCAGCCGCTGCTGGCGTGGTTGGAGCGGAAGTTGGCCCACTCACTCAGGTTGGTCTTGCCCAGGATCAGCGCGCCGGCCTTGCGCAGCCGCTCGACCAGGCCAGCATCGCGCGGCGCCGGCGCGCCGGTGAGCGCCAGCGAGCCGGCGGTGGTCAGCATGCGGTCCCCGGTGTCGATGTTGTCCTTCAGCAGCACCGGGATGCCGTACAGCGGGCCGCGGGTCTTCGTGCGTTTGGCGTCCAGCGCGCCGGCCAGTTGCAGCGCCTCGGGGTTCGTCTCGATCACCGCGCGCAGCGCCGGACCGGACTGGTCGAGCTGGGCGATGCGTTCGAGCAATGCCTGCGCCAGCCCCCGACTGTCCAGCGAGCCGGCATCCATGCGCTGCTGCAGCTGTGCCACCGAGGCGTAGGCGACATCCGGTGGCGCGGCCTCGGCAGCCAGCGCGGAGCGGGTGAGCAAGGCGGCGAGGAGTGCAGCGAGATGGACGGCTGGACGGTTCACGGTTATCCCCTGTTTCGGCGAATGCAGCAGGTGTTCGCGTGGCCCAGCTTAGCGCCGCGGCGGTTCGGCTGCTGCGCCCGCCAGCGTACAATGGCCGGATGAAGACGAACGCCAGCCTGCATCATGCCAAGCCGTTCGGTGTTGCCATCCTGTTCGCGGTCGCCTTGTGTTACGGCGCCGCCAGTCGCGCCGCCGACCATCCCGCGATTCCCGATACCCTGCAGCAGCGCATCGCCGCCTGCACCAGCTGCCACGGCGTGCATGGCGAAGGCACGCCCGGCAGCGGCTACTTCCCGCGCCTGGCCGGCAAGCCGGCGGCGTATCTGGCGCGGCAGATGCAGGATTTCCAGAACGGCCTGCGCAAGTACGCGCCGATGGAATACACCGTGCGCCAGTTGCCGCCCGCGTACATGCGCGAAATTGCCGAGTACTTCGCGGCGCAGCAGGTGCCGTACAGCCGCTCGCCGCTGCCGCCGGTGTCCGCCGCCACGCTGCAGCGTGGCGAGGAGCTGATCGGCAAGGGCGATCCGGCCCGCAGGATTCCCGCCTGCAGCAGCTGCCACGGCAGCCAGCTGACCGGAGTGCAGCCGTCCACGCCGGGCCTGGTCGGCCTGCCGTACGACTACCTCAGCGCGCAGCTGGGTTCGTGGCGCACGCACACCCGCGCCACGGTGGCGCCCGACTGCATGGCCGAGGTGGCCAATCGGCTGAGCGAGTCCGACATCACCGCGGTGGCGGCCGCGCTGGCCAGCCGCGAGTTGCCGGCCGACACGCACCCGCAGCCGGCCGGTTCGGTGAAGCCGCCGCTGAGCTGCGGCGTGCTGGGCGCGACGGGAGACCCGTCATGAAGTGGCTGCGCTGGCTGTTGCCGTCCGTCGTGTTGCTGGGCGTGCTGGCGCTGGCCTGGATGCTGTTCGGCGGCCGCGGCAGCCGGCCGACCCCGCCAGCCGCGAGCAAGGTCGCGGCGGCCAGCCTGCGCGATCCGGCGCTGATCGCGAAGGGCGAATACCTCGCCACGGTCGGCGACTGCGCCGGCTGCCACACCGCGCAGGGCGGCGCGCGCTACGCCGGCGGCCGCGCGCTGGCCACGCCGTTCGGCAACATCCCGGTGCCCAACATCACGCCCGACCGCGCGACCGGCCTGGGCGACTGGAGCTTCGAGGATTTCTGGCAGGCCCTGCACAGCGGCAAGGGCCGCCACGGCGAACTGCTGTATCCGGCGTTCTCCTACACCTCCTACACCAAGGTCAGCCACGACGATGCGCTGGCGATCTTCGCCTACCTGCAGTCGCTGGCGCCGGTGCACCAGCCGGCCGCGGCGCCTGCGCTGGCGTTCCCGTACAGCGTGCGCAACAGCCTGAAGGCCTGGCGCGCGCTGTACTTCCGCGAAGGCGAGTTCAAGCCCGACCCGGCGCAGTCGGCCGAGTGGAACCGCGGTGCCTACCTGGTGCAGGGGCTGGGCCACTGCAACGAATGCCACGCCGCGCGCGACACGCTCGGCGGCACGCCGCAGGACGTGCACCTCAGCGGCGGGCAGATTCCGATGCAGAACTGGTACGCGCCCGACCTGAGCACCGGCAAGAACGGTGGCCTGGAAGGCTGGAGCGCGCAGGACATCGTGGACCTGCTGAAAACCGGCCAGTCCGCGAAGGGTTCGGCGTTCGGACCGATGGCCGCGGTGGTATCGGGCAGCACCCAGCATATGAGCGACGCCGACCTGCACGCGGTCGCCACCTACCTGCAGTCGTTGCCGCCGCGGGCGCCGGCAGCGCAGCCGGGCACGCCGTTCGACGCCAGGACGCTGGCCGAGCAGGGCGAGAAGGTCTACGCGAAACACTGCGCCGAGTGCCACGGCAAGCGCGGCGAAGGCGTGGCCGGGGTCTATCCGCCGCTGGACGGCAACTCCTCGGTGACCGAGCCGAGCGGCATCAACGCGACCCGCATGGTCCTGCTCGGCGGCTTCGCGCCGGTCACCGCGGCGAACCAGCGCCCGTACTCGATGCCGCCGTTCGCGCAGCAGCTGAGCGATGGCGAGGTGGCAGCGGTGGTCACCTACATCCGCCGCGCGTGGACGAACCAGGCTTCGGTGGTGCGCGCCGAAGCGGTCAGCAAATACCGGCACACGCCGATCGACTGATTCCGGCTTCGCGTGCAGGAGCGCACTCTGTCCGCAAGGGACTCCCTGCGGTCGTGCGCGATGCTCTTGTGTCTTTCACTCCTGCTGCATTCAGAGCGAAGCATCAGAAGCAAGCGCTTTCGTCCTCTTGTGGAGGCCGAAAGCTCTTGCTTTGAAAGCCATTCGGTCCCAACGCGGAGACAAACCAGAGCATCGCCCGCGAGCGGGCTTCTACGCGGCCGTCCGGACAGCGTGATACAGCTCGCCCAGCGCCAGCCATGGCGCCAGGTCCCAATGCCCGCGCGCCTGGCCGGAGGGCGAGGGCAGCACGAACAGCTGCGTGCCGGCGATGGTTTCGCGCTGCAGGCCGTAGCCGACCGCGTGGCCGAGCGCGGCGCGCGCCGCATTCTTGCTGGTGAAGGCGAGCAGGCGCGGAGCGTGGCGTTCGATCCGGGCGAACAGGGCCGGCGCGTCGAACGCATCGGGCGGCAGCTCGTCGTCGTTGCCGCTGTGGCGCTTGGCCAGGTCGGTGAGGCCGATGCCGAACTGCGACAGCAGCGGAAACTCCGCCGCGGCGAACAGGCGCGGCGTGAGGCCGGCTTCGAACAGCGCGCGCCAGAACAGGTTGCCGGGATGCGCGTAGTAGGCGCGCTCGGCGGCCGAGCGCTTGCCCGCGGCGGTGCCGCAGAACACCAGCGCCAGCCCCGGTTGCAGCAGGTCGGGCAGGACGTGGCGCTCAGTCCGCCGCGGCATGCTCATCCAGCAGGAAATCGGTGAACTGGAAACGCCCGTCGCGCAGCACCGATTCGCCGCGGCGCAGCCCGAGCGGCTGGCGGAACAGCGGTCCGGCGTAGCTCAGCGTGTGGAATTCGCCGCGCTCGCCGCAGGGGTCGACGCCGGCCGGCAGCGCGTCGAGCAGGGCGGCGTCGTAGTTTCGGCCGCAGAACTCCGCGCCCAGTTGCTGGGTGTCCACGCAGCACAGCACCGCGCGGTGGCCTTCGCCGACGAAGCGCCGCGCCAGCGCGGCGGTGTCCTCGCCCCATAGCGGGAACACCGCGCGCCAGTTCTCGCGGCCGAGCTGGCGCACGCGGTAGTCGCGCACGTCCTCCAGGAACAGGTCACCGAACGCGCAGTGGCGGATCCCGGGCCAGCGCATCCGCGCCTCGGCCAGCGCCTGCGCATGGGCCGCCTCGTAGGCCTCGTTGCTGCCGGGCCAGTCCAGCATCACCTCCAGCAGCGGCAAGCCCAGCGCGGCGGCCTGTGCTTGCAGCACCGCGCGCGGCGTGCCGTGCATGGCCACGCGCTGGTAGTTGCGGTTGACCGTGGTGAGCAGGCCGACCAACTGCCAGTGCGGGTCGGCCAGCAGCCGCTGCAGGGCCAGCAGGCAGTCCTTGCCGCCGCTCCAGGCCAGCAGGGTCGGCGTTGTCATGGTTTGGCTCCAGCGGACCCGATCGGACCGGTATCCCGGCCATTTTGCGATATCCACCCCGGGAATGCGCAATCCATGCGGCGGTTCATCGACAGTCCGTGGCCGCAGCCGCTATAAAGATGGCCTGTCCGGGGGAGTACGCGGTGAGCGAAGAAATCCTGATCAACGTGACCCCGCGCGAGACGCGGGTCGGGGTGGTCGAGAACGGCATGCTGCAGGAGGTGCACGTCGAGCGGGCGTCGCGACGCGGCTACGTGGGCAACATCTACAAGGGCCGCGTGCAGCGGGTGATGCCGGGCATGCAGGCGGTGTTCGTGGAGATCGGGCTGGAGCGCGCGGCGTTCCTGCACGCCTCGGACATCGTGCGCCCGCCGCCGGCCGAGGGTGCCGAGTCGAACGGCAACGGCAATGCCCATCTGCCCTCGATCAGCGAACTGGTGCACGAAGGCCAGGAGATCGTGGTGCAGGTGGTCAAGGACCCGATCAGCACCAAGGGCGCGCGGCTGTCGGCGCACTTGTCGATTCCCTCGCGCTACCTGGTGCTGCTGCCGTACGCGCGCACGCTGGGCATCTCGGCGCGGATCGAGGACGAGGCCGAGCGCCAGCGCCTGCGCGAGGTGCTGACCCCGCTGCTGGGCGACAGCCCGCTGGGCTACATCGTGCGCACCAATGCCGAGGGCCAGAGCGCGGAGTCGCTCGCGTTCGACGTGACCTACCTCGGCAAGGTATGGCGGGTGGTGCAGGAGAACATCGCCAAGGCCAAGGTCGGCGAGCGCGTGTACGAGGAACTGTCGCTGCCGCTGCGCAGCCTGCGCGACATGCTCAACGAGGACATCGAGAAAGTGCGGGTGGATTCGCACGACACCTTCGAGAAGGTGACCCGTTTCGTGCACAAGTTCATGCCGAACCTGGACGACCGCATCGAGCACTACGACGGCGAGCGGCCGATCTTCGACCTGTACGGCGCCGAGGACGAGATGCAGCGCGCGCTGAAGAAGGAAGTGCCGCTGAAGTCCGGCGGCTACCTGATCGTCGACCAGACCGAGGCGATGACCACCATCGACGTCAACACCGGCGCCTACCTCGGCACGCGCAACCTGGAAGAGACCGTCTACCGCACCAACCTGGAGGCCGCGCAGGCGGCGGCGCGCCAGCTGCGTCTGCGCAACCTGGGCGGCATCGTCATCATCGACTTCATCGACATGAGCGACGAGGAGCACAAGCGGCAGGTGCTGCGCATGCTCGGCAAGGGGCTGGCGCGCGACCACGCCAAGACCACGGTGTACCCGATGTCCGCGCTGGGCCTGGTCGAGATGACCCGCAAGCGCACCACCGAGAGCCTGGCCCGCCAGCTGTGCGAGCCGTGCCCGGCCTGCAACGGTCGTGGCGTGCAGAAGACCGCCGAGACGGTGACCTACGAGATCTTCCGCGAGATCACCCGCGCGGTGCGCCAGTTCAACGCGCAGAAGCTGCTGGTGATGGCCAATCCGGCGGTGGTCAACCGCATCCTGGAGGAGGAATCCGGCGCGGTGGCCGAACTGGAAGAGTTCATCTCCAAGAGCATACGCTTCCAGGCTGAAGAGCATTATTCGCAGGAACAGTTTGATGTGGTCTTGCTGTAAATCCGGCGCCTGTCAGTACGCATCGGGTCGCCGCGCGTGAACGCACTGTGGCAGCGGCGGCTGCATCGCTGTGCGCGCGCGTCGGGCTGGGTCGCCGGGGTGGTGCTGATCCTGCTTGCCGTGGTCGCGGCGCTGGCCCAGTTGCTGCTGCCGCTGCTGGCGCGGCACCCGGACTGGGTCGCCGCGCAGCTCAGCGCGCGGCTGCAGCGGCCGGTCAGCTTTGCCTCGATGGAAGGGCGCTGGACCGGCTCCGGCCCGGTGTTCGTGATGCACGGGGTGAGCGTCGGCGCCGCCGCCGGCGAGAGCGGCGCCGTGCTGCAGCTGCCCGAATCGGAGCTGAAGTTCGACTTCGGCGGCTGGCTGCTGCCGTCGCGGCACCTGCTCAATCTGCACGTGCGCGGCCTGCAGCTGGACCTGCTGCGCGATGCCACCGGCTGGCACGTCAACGGCATCGGCGTGGCCGGCGGCAGCGCGCGCCAGCCGCTGTCGCCGGGCCGGCTGTCGGCCGACCTGTGGCTGGAGGACCTGCGCGTGGTGGTCACCGACGCCACCCTGGGCCGGCACTACACCTTGCTGTCGAAGCAGCTGCGGCTGAGCCATCAGGGCAGCCAGGTGCGTTTCGGCGGCGTGCTGCGACGCGAGGGGGCGAGCGCCGCGCTGCGCACCGCCGGGCGTTTCCGCGACGACGGCAGCGCGGGCCAGCTGTGGGTCGAGGTGGCCGACGCCGAGCTCAAGCCGCTGCTGGATGGCGTCGACCTGGGCGGTTACACCGTCGACCACGGTCGTGGCCGGCTGGGCGCCTGGCTCGACTGGCGTGGCGGCCAGCTCAGTCGCAGCCTGATCCGCTTCGACCTGGACACGCTGGCGGTGTCCGCGCCCGCCGGCGGCAAGGCCAGCGTGGCGTCGCTGCACGGGCTGGCCGGCGTGCGCCACGCCGACGACGGCTACGAACTGCGCTGGGGCGGCGACGACGGCAGCGCGCTGGCGCTCGACCTGCGCCGTGCCGGCACCGACCAGGCCAGCGTGGCCGTGGCCGCGCGCAAGCTGCAGCTGGCCCCGCTGCTGCCGTGGCTGGCGCTGAAGCCGGCACTCTCGCCGGCACTGGCGCAGTGGCTGGGCGGCGGCCACCCGCGCGGCGTGCTGGACCAGCTCGCGCTGCACTGGAATCAGGCCCACGGCCTGCAATCGGCCGAACTGGCGTTCAGCGGCCTGGGCATCGACCCGGTCGGCAAGCTGCCGGGGCTGAACAACCTGCGCGGCACGCTGCGCGGCGACGCCGAAGCGCTGTCGCTGGAACTGCCCGCGCAGGCCACCACGCTGGCCTTCCCGCACACCTTTCGCCAGCCGTTCGTGCTGTCGAACCTGGCCGGCACGCTGGCGTTCTGGCCGCAGGACGGCGACTGGCACATCGGCGTCGACGCGCTGGATTTCAGCGGCGCCGGCTATGCCGGGCAGGCTCGCGGCGAGCTGGTGCTGCCGGCACAGGGCGGCGCCCCGTTCATGGAGCTGTACGCGAAGCTGGCGCACGCCGACGTGGGCGCCGCCAAGCTGTTCTGGCCGATCGACTCGATGTCGCCCGCAACCATCGAGTGGCTTGACCGCGCCCTGGTGGCCGGCCGTCTCGACCAGGCCGACGTCTTGTTGCGCGGCGACCTGCACGACTGGCCGTTCCGCCACAACGAGGGTCGCTTCGAGGCGCGCGCGGCGATCAGTGACCTCACCCTCGACTACGGCAAGGGCTGGCCGCGCGCCGAAGGCGTCAGCGCGGTGGCCAATTTCATCGACAACGGCATGCTGGTGGAAGCCGACGACGGCCACGCGCTGGGCGTGAAGGCGGAGCGCGCGGTCGCGCTGATCCCGGACTTCGGCGCGGCCCTGCTCGACCTCAACGTGCAGGGCAACGGCAGCGGCGCCAACCTGATGGAGTTCGTGCGCCGGAGCCCGATCGGCAACCGCGAGGCCGCCACCCTGGCCAAGCTGAAGCTGCGCGGCAGCGGCACGTTCGGCTTCCACCTGGCGCTGCCGTTGAAGGAGGGTCTCGGCGAGCCGCGGCTGGATGGCCTGGCGCAGCTGAAGGACGCCGACCTCAGCGCGCCGGACTGGAAACTGCAGCTGGACAAGCTCAACGGCCCGCTCAGCTTCGACCTGCACGGCATGCGCGCCGGCCCGCTGGACGCCAGCTTCCGCGGCCAGCCGTCGACCCTGCAGCTGGCGGTCGCCGGCGCCAACAGCGACCCGGCCACCGTGCTGTCGGCGCAGTTGCGCGGCAACTACCGGCTGGCCGAGCTGGTGCAGGATTACCCGTCGCTGGACTGGATCGGCAAGCTGGGCGACGGCCGCAGCATGTTCGACATCGGCTTCACCATCGCGCGCGTGCCGGGCCGCGATGCGCTGGCGCAGACCCTCAGCGTCGACTCGCCGCTGGACGGCATCGCTCTGCAGTTGCCCGCGCCGCTGCACAAGCCGGCCGAGGCGCGCCTGCCGCTGCACCTGTCGATGAGCCTGCCGATCGAAGGCAGCGAGCTGCGCCTGGGCCTCGGCGAGGCCATGCGCGGCTACCTGCGCCTGGCCGACGCGCAGCGCCCGCTGGCCGGCAGCCTCGCCTTCGGCAACCAGATGCCCACCGAGCTGCCGGCGCGCGACCTGCGCATCCGCGGCCATGCCGGCAAGCTCGACGTCACCGGCTGGGTGCAGCACGTGGCGGCCGGCAGCGGCAGCGGTGGGCCGGGGCTGGAGAGCCTCGAGGTCAGCACCGACCAGGCCGAGTGGTTCGGCGGCGACCTGGGCGCGATGAAGCTGCGCGCCACGCCGCAGCCGGACCAGCTCAGCGTGGACGTGGACGGTCCGGCCATGCTCGGCAACTACAGCGTGCCGACCCAGGAGCTGGACAAGCGCGGCGTCACCGCGCGGCTGAAGCGGCTGTACTGGCCGAAGGATTCCAGCCCCGAAGCCGTCGGCCATCCACACAAGTCTGCGGCCGGCGCCGTACCGCCGGCTGCTGCACCGCCACCGCTGCCGGCTTCCGACCCGGCCAATACCGGCATCAACCCGGCGGCGCTGCCGCCGTTCCACGTGTGGGTGGGCGAACTGCGCATGGGCGACGCCCGGCTCGGCGAGGCGCGCCTGGAAACCTGGCCGACCGCCGAAGGCCTGCACATCGAGCAATTGCGCGCGCTGTCCAGCCGCGTGCAGATCACCGGCAGCGGCGACTGGAACGGCAACGCCAGCAACAGCCACACCCACATGAAGATCAACTTCGCCGCCGAGGACCTCGGCGCGATGCTGGGCGCGCTGGGTTTCGACGGGCTGGTCAACGGCGGCAGGACGCGCGACCAGCTCGACGCCAGTTGGCCCGGTGCGCCCAGCGGGCTGTCGCTGGCCACCATGGACGGCACCCTCAGCATCCGTGTCGACGACGGCCGCATCCCCGAGGCGACCTCGCCCGGCGTGGGGCGACTGCTCGGGCTGGTCTCGCTGACCGAGCTGCCGCGCCGGCTCACCCTGGATTTCGGCGACGTGTTCGGCAAGGGGCTGGCATTCGATTCGATCAGCGGCGACTTCAAGCTGGCCAACGGCAACGCCGTCACCGACAACCTGTCGATCATCGGCCCGGCCGCCAGCATCAGCGTCAACGGCCGCACCGGCCTGCGCGCACGCGACTATGACCAGCAGATGGTGGTGGTGCCGCGCGTCGGCAACAGCCTGCCGCTGGTCGGCGCGGTGGTCGGCGGTCCGGTCGGCGCGGCCGCCGGCTTCGCCGTGCAGGGTATCCTCGGCCGCGGCCTCAACCAGGCCGCCAGCGCTCGCTACCGCATCACCGGCAGCTGGGACAACCCGGTGATCACCCTGGTCGAGAAGCGCGGCAGCACGGCCCCGCCGCCGGCCAAGCCACCGCTGCTGCCTGGCGCCAAGCCGGCATCGAGCTTGGTCGCACCGTTGCCCGAGGTGCCTCCCGCCGCCGCCTCGTCGCGGTGAAGGCAACGGCCTGCCGGTGGCCGCCCGCCAAGGCCAGGCTCATGGTCCCTGCCGGAGCGGCGAGCCTGGCCTCTGCGGTGGGTGGCGCATGGCGGTTCAGTACACGCGGAAGCTGCGGGCGGCCGGCCCGGGCAGGTAGCTGTTCTCGCCGACCCGGCGGCAGTGGGCGATCAGCCCGGCTTCGGCGCGGCGGGCCTGCAACCAGTCGGTGCGGTCGAAGCTGAACTGGCCGACCGCGCAGCCGCGCAACTCCGCTTCGATCGCGCGCAGGCGGCGAAAGTCGAGGTAGCAGTCCACCTCGCCGGCCAGGTGCGGCCAAGCGGCATCGACCAGGATGGCGTCGTCCAGTTGCCTGACCGGCGGCAGACTGCCCGGAATCAGCGCGTGCTGGCCGTGCACGTAGTCCACCACCACACGGGCCGGGGCAACCACCTCGCCGGCCGGCCGCCAGGTGGCGTCGGCAAGCATCTGCTCGACGGCGCCAGCCAACTGCAGCCGTTGCTGGATGCTCGTAGGGCAGGCCGGCGCGGCGTGGCCGGCCAGCTCGCGCGAGGCGGTGGCCAACTGATCCGGATCCAGCGGGAAATGCCGCAGCCGGACCAGCAGCTGGTTGAAATGAGCCAGAGCTTCGGCCTCGATCAGGAAATCGCCCATGTGGTGACGGCGGCTCGGGTGGCGCAGACTGGTCCCGGCGGGCGACTGCAGGGCGGCGGGCAGAGGAGCAAGGGTAGCGAGCTGGGCATACATAAGATGGCCTCCGAATGGGTTGCGGCGCCACGGCGTGCGGCGCGGAGGAAAGACTCCGCCCCGCGGCGTTTTGAGTCATGATGGAAGTGCACGGCTTGCATGAGCGAACGCTGAGGTTTGTGTGATTGTCTGAGGACCTGTTGGTCGAACGGGTCCTGAGGGCTTCCCGGTGGAGCAGACGGAATCGGCTGCGCGCAACGGGGGGACTGCGCCTTATCGCTTCGGCGACATCGTGGTCGATCCGGCCGCGCACACCCTGTTGCGGGCCGGCATTCCGCAGCCGGTCGAGCCGAAAGCCTTTGCCGTGCTGCTGGTGCTGCTGCAGCGCCCCGGCGAACTGGTCAGCCGCGACGACCTGCTCGACCGGGTCTGGGGTCACCGCCACGTCACGCCGGGCGTGCTGACCCGCGTCATCGCCCAGCTGCGCCATGCGCTGGACGAAGACCCCCAGCAACCGCGCTACATCCAGACACGGCACGCCCTGGGCTACAGCTTCATTGGGCAGCTGGAAGATCCTGCCGAGTTCGTTGCGGCCGCCACGCCGGAGGCAGGCGGCGAATCGCCGCCGGTCACCGTGCCGCCAGCGGTCGCGGTCGTTGCCGCCGAACCCACGCCGCCCATGCCGCCCGTCCTGCCGCCGGCGCCGCCGCCAGTGTGGAGCACCGAAGAATCGGGCGTACACGCCCCCGCATGGCCGGGCCGCTGGCTGGCGCTGGGCACCATCGTCGTGCTGGCGGGGCTGGCCGCGTGGCTGCTCGTCCGGCCCGGTGCGCGGCCGCGGCCCGCCGCGGCTTCGGTGGCGGTGCTGCCGTTCGCCAACCTCAGCGGCAGCCCCGGCGACGACTATTTCGCCGAAGGGTTGGCCGAGGAAATGCGCGACGCGCTGGCCAGCGTGAAGGGCCTGAAGGTGGTCGCCTCGGTGTCGTCCGCCGCCAGCAAGGATGCCGCCGACGCCAGGGCACTGGGCGACCGGCTGGGCGTGGCCTCGATCCTCAGCGCCAGCGTGCGCCGGGAGGGCGCGCGCCTGCGCATCACGGCGCGGCTGACCGACACCGCCAGCGGCTTCACCCTGTGGAGCCACACCTACGACCGCGAGCTTTCCGGCATCTTCGACACCCAGAGCGACATCGCCGCAGAGGTGGTGCATGCGCTGCTGGGTGCGATCCCTGGCGAGGACAGCGCGCTGTCGAAACGCCTTGCCGCCACCCGCAGCGAGGCGGCCTTCGATACCTACCTGCAAGGCATGCAGCTGCTGCGTCATCCCGAGCAGCCGGATGCCGCCGACCAGGCGATCGCGCACTTCGGCCAGGCGCTGAAGCAGGACAGCGGATTCGCCAGGGCCCAGGCCGGCATCTGCCGCGCCGAGACCTGGCGCTTCCAGGGTCAGCGCAGCCCGACTGCGCTGGACAACGCCAAGGCGGCCTGCCGACAGGCCGAGCAGATGGATCCCGGCGCGCCGGAGGTGGACCAGGCGCTGGGCGATCTGTACCGCGTCGCCGGCGATCCCGAACGCGCCCTGCAGCACTATCGCCGAAGTGTGCAGGCGCCCGGCCAGGCCGTGTACGCGTACGTGGGCATGGCCAGCATCTACGCGGCGCAGGGGCACGGTGACCTTGCACTGGCGCAGTTCCAGCAGGCGCTGAAATTGCGCCCCGACGACGCCTTCATCCATGCCTCGATCGGCTACCAGCAATACCTCGAGGGCAAGATTCCCCAGGCCGTGGCCTCGTATCGCCGCGCCGTCGAGCTGGACCCGAAAAACGCTGAGCGCTGGGGCGTGCTGGGTGCCATGTACATGGCGGCAGGCAACGACACGGCTGCGGCGCAGGCGATGGAGCGCGCCATCGAGATCAGTCCGGCGGCGGACACGCTGACCAACCTTGGCGAGCTTCGCTACCAGCACGGCGACTACGCTGCCGCGGTGGCGCTGCAGCGCCAGGCCGCCACGCTGACGCCGGACGATTTCAGGATCTGGGGCAACCTTGGCCTGGCTCTGCAGGCGGACCCGGGGTCGAACCCTGCCGACACGCGCAGGGCGTTCGAGGCCGCTGCCTCGCGCGCCGAACGGTACCTGCAGACCAAATCTGACGATGCCCAGGCGGCCGCCTTGCTCGGTCTGTACCGGGCGAACCTGGGCGATCCGGGGGCTCGCCAGTTGGCCGTGCGTGCCGAGGCGCTGGGCGGCCAGCCCGGCGAAGTGGCTTTGTTCAACGCGGAAACCTTTGCCTTGCTGGGCGATCTCGACCAGGCGCGCCAGCGGCTGCTGGCCGCGCGCGCCGCCGGCATCGCCGAAACCCGGCTCTCCAGCAACTACACCTTCCGTCGCCTGGGCCTGTGGTCGCCGCCGCCGTCGGCGGGCGCCTCCCGGCGAGCGGAGCCACCCGCTCCGCCTTCGAGTGCGGGGCATCCAGCCGGAGAATGACCATGGCAACCAAGCTCAATCGCGAACAAATGCGTGCCGCCAAGACGCCCGCCATTGGCAAGCAGGCCGCTGCACCGCGGCGGCGGGAAGCTGGCGGACCAGGGCGTGAAGCTTCCCGGTCCGCATGCGCATGCGGAGGCAGGTGCGTGTGCGGAGAGGATGGCAAATCGACGATTTGTCGTTTCGAACTTGCCGACATCAGGAGCATCGCCATCGAGCGCCACTCCCCCCTCTGCCTCATAATCGTGGTGAACCCGCCAAAGCCGGGCTGATCGCCGAGGCGAACCTTCAGCTCGTGGCCGTTTGCCAACTTAGCTCGTGCAGACCCGGCCCCTGGCCGGGCCTTGCTGGTGCGCGGCCATGCCATGCGTTGAAACCGGGCGGTATGCCACCATTACAGATCCACCGCATTGCATTGGTTCCTGCATGGATTCCCTGATCACCCTCGCCGAAAGCAAGCTGCTGACCCCCGGCGGCCTCGCCACCGGCGACCTCGAGCGCGTGTTCGGCCAGCTGATGGGCCCGGCGATCGACGCCGCCGACCTCTACTTCCAGCATTCGCGCAGCGAGTCGTGGACGCTGGAGGAGGGCATCGTCAAGGACGGCAGCCATTCGATCGAGCAGGGCGTGGGCGTGCGCGCGATCTCCGGCGAGAAGACCGGCTTCGCCTACTCCGACGAGATCGTGCTGCCGCAGCTGCTGGAAGCGTCGAAGGCCGCGCGTGCGATCGCCCGCGACGGGCAGGGTGCCGGCCAGCCGCTGGCGCTGCATGGCACGCGCGCGCTGTATCCGGCGATCGACCCGGTCGAGAGTCTGCCCAACCCCGACAAGATCGCGCTGCTGCGCGAAGTGGATGCGTACGCGCGCTCGCGCGATCCGCGCATCAAGCAGGTCATCGTCAGCCTGGCGGCCACCATCGACACCGTGCTGATCGCCGCCTCCGACGGCACGCTCGCCGCCGACGTGCGCCCGCTGGTGCGCATCAACGTGCAGGTGATCGCCGAAGCGAACGGCCGCCGCGAGCAGGGCTATGCCGGCGGCGGTGGCCGCTACGGCTACCGCGAGCTGATCGAGAACGGCCGCGCGCTGCGCTTTGCCGACGAGGCGGTGCGCCAGGCGCTGGTGAACCTCGATTCGGTCGATGCGCCCGCCGGCCAGATGACCGTGGTGCTCGGCCCGGGCTGGCCCGGCGTGCTGCTGCACGAGGCGATCGGCCACGGCCTGGAAGGCGACTTCAACCGCAAGGGCAGCTCCGCCTTTGCCGGCCGCATCGGCCAGCGCGTGGCCGCCAAGGGCGTCACCGTGGTCGACGACGGCACGCTGGCGGGCCGCCGCGGCTCGCTCAGCATCGACGACGAGGGCACGCCCACCGAGTGCACCACGCTGATCGAGGACGGCATCCTCAAGGGCTACATGCAGGACAAGCTCAACGCGCGCCTGATGGGCATGGCGCCCACCGGCAACGGTCGCCGCGAATCGTTCACCCAGCTGCCGATGCCGCGCATGACCAACACCTACATGCTCGCCGGCAACCACGAGCCGGAGGAGATCATCCGCTCGGTGAAGAGGGGCCTGTACGCGCCGAACTTCGGCGGCGGCCAGGTCGACATCACCAATGGCAAGTTCACCTTCTCCGCCAGCGAGGCCTACCTGATCGAGGACGGCAGGATCACCCGCCCGGTGAAGGGCGCCACGCTGATCGGCAGCGGCCCCGACGTGCTCAACCGCGTCTCGATGATCGGCAACGACCTGGCGCTGGACGAGGGCGTGGGCGTGTGCGGCAAGGACGGGCAGAGCGTGCCGGTGGGCGTAGGCCAGCCCACGTTGAAGATCGACGCGATGACGGTGGGCGGCACCGCCTCCTGACCAGCGCGCCGCGGCAGCAGCGCAGCCTGTCCACCAGGGACTTCCTTCGGTCGTGCGCGATGCAGTTGTCTGCCGACACGTGCATCCACCACGATCAGGCACCAGCCGCCGCCTTGTCGCGGCGTCACGTCACCTCGCTGGCTCTGGCAGGGGCCCGCTCGCGGGCGATGCTCCTGCCCGTTTGCAAAGCGATAAAAAGCCTTCGTCTGCCGGCGGCAGCCGAGCCAGTTCTCCCTGGCTTGCTCACGCATACGCAGCGCATGTCCGCTATCGGCCAGCAGCGATGGCTCAAAGGGCGCTCCGGGCGAGTTTTGCGCCGCTGTTCCAGCGCGGCGGCTCGTAATTTCCTGCTGGATTTCCTTGCGATGATGGCTACCGGTTCGGCGCGTCAGTGACGGCCCGGTGAATTTCCGCGCATCGTTGCCGCGCCTGTGACATTGCGCGCGAGAGACGTATCGCCGGCGTTTGATGGACGTCAATATCGGGGGCATCCGATCGGCAAAGACTGCGCCTGCATCCAGCCATCACACTGGAACTGTGGGGAGCACGTCATGAGCACTTGTCGGAATAGTCTCGTTTCAAGCGGGTTCGCCACCCTGCGCGGACTGTCGCGCTGGGTGGCGCTGGCGGCGCTGGCATGGCTGGGGGTACCCACCCTGGCATCGGCGGTGCCGTCGTACGCACGACAGACCCAGCAACCCTGCGTGGCCTGCCACGTGGGCGGCTTCGGGCCGGAACTCACCCAGTTCGGACGCCAGTTCAAGTTGCTGGGCTACACCATGAAGGTGGGCGAGCAGACCGACATTCCGCTTTCGGCGATGCTGGTCGAATCGTTCACGCACACGCAAAAGGCGCAGCCCGAGGCGCCGGCCAAGGGCTTCGGCACCAACGACAACACCGAGCTGCAGCAGGCGTCGGTGTTCCTGGCCGGGCGGCTCAGCGAACACATCGGCGTGTTCGCGCAGGCAACCTACTCCGAGAACGGCGGCCTGCTCGGCTGGGACAACATGGACTGGCGCTACGCGCGCATGTTCAGCCACGGCAGCCACAGCGGCATCTGGGGCATCTCGCTCAACAACAATCCCACCGTCAGCGACGTGTTCAACACCGCGCCGGCGTGGAAGTACCCGTACATGGCGGCCGACCTCGTTCCCGAGGCGCCGGCGCAGCCGATGCTGCTTGGCGGCCTGGCCGCGCAGGTGGTCGGCGTCAGCGCCTACATGCAACTGGACGGCGCCTGGTACATGGAGCTGGGCGGCTACCGCTCGCTGTCGCCAGCGTTCCTGCGTCACGTCAATGCCGACTTCGATGGCCGCCTGAGCGGGGTCGCGCCGTATGCGCGCCTGGCCTACACCTGGAACCTGCCCACCGGCAGCTTCTCGGTCGGCGGCTTCCTGCTCAACATGCGCCGCGGGCAGGTCGGCACCAACGACGTCGGCGACGCGGTGGCGCTGCCCGGACCGACCGACCGCTTCCGCGACTTCGGCGTGGATTCCAGCTACATGTACATCAATGGCGATCACGCGATTACCCTCGACGGCCTGTACGTCCACGAGAGCCAGCGCCTGGACGCTACCTGGGGCGGCGGCGGATCGGACCACCTGCACGACACCCTGCAGTCACTCAACCTCAAGGGCAGCTACTGGTACCGCCACACCTACGGCGTGACCCTGGCATCGTTCGTCTACAACGGCAGCAAGGACGTCACGCTCTACGGCAACGACGGTTCGCCGAACACGCAGGGCGAAAGCATCGAGCTGGACTACAGCCCGTTCGGCCAATCCCACTCGTGGCAGCAGCCGTGGGCCAACGTGCGGCTGGGCCTGGAGTACACCTGGTTCAATCGCTTCAGCGGTCGCGTGCACAACGTCGACGGCGCAGCCCGCAACGCCCATGACAACAACACGCTCTACCTCTATGTGTGGTTGGCGATCTGAGCGGATGGGAGCGAGGGGCCTTGGCTTGCCGTGGCGAATCCAGGCCCCTCGCTTCCGGTCCGGGGGCGTGATTTCACGAGCTGCGGCGAGTGAGGGCCGGGCGCGCGCAGCTAAGGGACGCCTTCCAAAAAGCAAACGCCCCTCGTCATCGAGGAATAGTGGGCTAGGTGCTGAAACTAGCCAAGTACGTCACCGGGTCAAGCGCGCAATGACTGCCTATTGCCCCTGGCAACTGGAAAGCCCTGGGCTTCACACGAAAGTCGAAAAGTCTGTACAGGCGATACTTGTCCGCGTCGGTGTTTGAGCGCGCGATTTCGTTGCGGCTGACGTAGAACGGCGTCCATTTGCATGCACTTCCGCGCAAGTGTGAGCACGCAAAGAGAAAGTAATTCGGTCGCCGCGGGCAGACGAAAAGTTTTTGTTCTGGAGCGACAACAGCAAGTGCGATTCCGGTTTTCGCCGGAATGACGTGCGTGGGGCGAGACGAGGTGCGACCTTCGCCGTAATGACGATGGTGGGACGTGAGGATTTTCCGCGTACGCGTTTTCGCCATGCGCGCGAGTGAAGCGATCAGCCTTCGAGCGAGTCGCCCGCCTGCGCCAGCTCCTTCAACACCTGGAAAATCTCCCGGTACGCCTTTGGCGGCTTGTTCGGCGTGTCCTTCTCGATGCGCGCCTGGCGGATCAGCGAGCGCAGGTGCTGGCGGTCGGTGGCGGGATGTTCGGCGAGCAGGGTGGAGAGGGCGGTGTCGCCGTCGTCGCCGAGCAGGCGCTCGCGCAGCGCCTCGATGCGATGCATGGCGGCGGTTTCCTGGCGCTGCTTGTCGCGGTTCTCGCCGAGTTCGGCGCGCACGGCGGCGAATGCCTCGTCGTCGTGGCGGCGCATCAGCTTGGCGAGGAAGGCGAGCTGGCGCTTGCGCGCGATGTGCGAGGGAATGCGGCGTACGTTGGTGATCTCGTCGCGCACGTCGTCGGGCAGGTCGAGTTTGGCCAGCCGGGTCGGCGGCAGTTCGACCAGTTGGGTGGCCAGCTCGAGCACGGCCAGCGCCTCGCGGCGCTGCTGGGTGCGACTGGGGCCGTAGTCGGTGTCGTCGAGTTCGTGCTGGTTGCGGCTGCGGCTCGGGCTCAAGGTCTTGGTTCCGGAAGAAGGGCTCGAATCAGGCGGGGGCGTTGCCGGTCGGCCCGGCCTGTTCGCCGTCGGCCTGCTCCAGCGCAAAGCGGGCGATCGGTTCGCCGTCCAGCTCGATGGTCTCGCTGAACATCGCCGCGGGGCGTACCCACAGGCCGTGGTCGCCGTACAACGCCTGGTAGACCACCAGCGGTTCCATCGTCTCGCTGTGGCGGGCGGTGCCCAGCACGCGGTAGCGCTGGCCCTTGTAGTGACGATAGATGCCGGCGGCAGGTTGCATGGCGTTCTCCGCAGCTCTTTGCATTTGGCCGCTGCGCCCCCACGTTTCGGGGCGGCGGTCGCGGACCGCTTATTCTACCCGCCTCTATCGCAGGAAAACCCCATCGTGAGCGAAGTTGCCATCAGCCAGGACCGCAGCCTGAGCGAGCTGGACCGCCTGGCGGAGCTGGCCGAGGACGTGATCCGCCGCGCCCGCGCCGCCGGCGCCAGCCAGGCCGAGGTGGCCGCGAGCATCGACACCGGCCTGAACGTGAACGTGCGCCTGGGCGAGGTGGAGACGGTGGAGCACACCCGCGACCGCGGTTTCGGGCTCACCGTGTACTTCGGCCAGCGCAAGGGTTCGGCGAGCACCGCCGACCTCCACCCCGACTCGATCCAGGCCACGCTGGAACAGGCCTGCGCGATCGCCCGCTACACCGAGGAAGACCCGGCCGCGGGGCTGGCCGACGCCGCGCGCATGGCCACCGCGTTCCCCGATCTCGACCTGTGGCATCCCTGGAACATCGACACCGCGCAGGCGATCGCGCTGGGTGTCGCCATCGAGGATGCCGGCCGCGCGCACGCCGGCATCAGCAATTCCGACGGTGCCAGCGTGCAGGCTGGGCAGAGCTTGGCGGTGTATGCGAATTCGCACGGTTTCGTCGGCCGCGAGCGCGGCACGCGGCATGCGCTGTCGCTGGCGCTGATCGCCGGCGACGAGGACGGCATGCAGCGCGACTACTGGTACGACAGCGTACGTGCCGCTGGCGATTTCATGAGTGCCAGGGCGCTCGGCGACAAGGCGGCCGAACGCACGCTGGCGCGGCTGGGTGCGCGTGGCCTGTCCACGCGGCAGTGCCCGGTGCTGTTCGTGCCGGAGCTGGCGCGCGGGCTGGTCGGCCACCTGCTCGGCGCGGTCAGCGGCGGCGCGCTGTACCGTCGTGCCAGCTTCCTGCTCGACCACGCCGGCAAGGCGATCATGCCGGGCTGGCTGAACATCGACGAGCGGCCGCACCTGCCGCGCGGGCAGGGCTCCGGCAACTTCGACGCCGAGGGCGTGGCCGCCGTCGACAGCGCGCTGGTCGAGGGCGGCGTGCTCACGCGCTATGTGCTGGGCAGCTACTCGGCGCGCAAGCTCGGGCTGGAGTCCACCGGCAACGCCGGCGGCGTGCACAACCTGATCGTGGAGCCGGGCGCGACCGACGGCGAGCGCAGCGACTTCGACGGCATGCTGCAGCGCCTGGGCACGGGCCTGCTGGTCACCGAGGTGATGGGGCAGGGCGTTTCCATCGTCACCGGCGACTATTCGCGCGGCGCGGCGGGTTTCTGGGTCGAGAACGGTCGCATCGCCTACCCGGTCGAAGGCATCACCATCGCGGCGAACCTGCGCGAGATGTTCGCCGGCATCGTCGCGGTAGGCGCCGACGTCGACCCCCGCTCGCACATCCTCACCGGCTCGATCCTGCTCGACCGGATGACCGTGGCCGGCGAGTAATCATGATTGTCGCAGGAGCCCGCTAGCGGGCGATGCTCTCGCTTGTCTCCGTGTTCGGAGCGAAGAGCTTTCAAGGCAAGAGCCTTCAGAGCGAAGAGCTTTCGTCTGCCATTGGCAGCCGAAAGCTCTTGTCTCCGTGCTTTTCGCTCTGAATGCAGGGCATTGCGCACGGGACGCGCCCCGGTGTTGGCAGCTTCGCAGATTCATGCGGCAAAGCGACGCGAGCCTTGCTAGCATCGGCGCAACCGGCCAGTCGCCGGTGAGCCGTCGACGCAAGTTCCCACTACAAGGAGATGCGCATGAGCGTTCCACCCGAGTCCGTCATTCCGCCCCCGCCGAGCGAGCCGCCGATGGCCGGGGCCCCTTCCGCCGAAGAGCGTCAGTGGGCGATGTTCGCGCACCTGTCGGCGCTGGTCGGTGTGATCATTCCGCTGGGCAGCATCATTGGCCCGTTGGTGATCTGGCTGATCAAGAAGGACACCATGCCGTTCGTCAACGACCAGGGCAAGGAGGCGCTGAACTTCAACATCACCGTGGGCATTGCCGCCGTGGTGAGCTGGATCCTGTGTTTCATCCTGATCGGCTTCCTGCTGCTCGCGGTGCTGGCGGTCGGCTGGGTGGTGTTCGTGATCATCGCCACGATCAAGGCGAACGAGGGCACCACCTATCGCTATCCGTTCACGCTGCGGCTGGTCAGCTGAGCCAGCCGGCCGGTGCATGATGACGAGGGGCGGCGCAAGCCGCCCTTTTTCATGGCGCGCGGTGCGTTCAGTAGCGACGGTGGGCGGCGTACCGCGCCAGTTCTTCCAGCAGCGCGGCACGCTCGCCCAGCGGGGCGACCGCGGCCAATGCCGTGGCGGTGAGTTCGGCCAGCCGCGCGCGCGAGGCCTCGAGGCCGATGATCGAGGGGAAGGTGGGCTTGGCGGCGGCGGCGTCCTTGCCGGCGGTCTTGCCGATCACCGCCGATTCGCCTTCCACGTCGAGGATGTCGTCGCGCACCTGGAAGGCCAGGCCGACCGCGTGGGCGTAGCGGTCCAGCGCCTGCAGCGTAGTGGCGTCGTCGCCGGCGGCGAGTGCGCCCAGGCGCACCGAGGCGCGGATCAGTGCGCCGGTCTTGCAGGCGTGCATGTGCTCCAGCTCGGCCAGCGTGAGCGCCCGGCCGACCGCCGCCAGGTCCAGCGCCTGGCCGCCGGCCATGCCTTCGGCGCCGCAGGCCTGGCCCAGCGCGCGCAGCATGGCGATGCCGGTGGCGGCGTCGGGGCGGCGCGCGGCGTCCTCGGCGAGGATGCCGAACGCCAGCGCCTGCAGCGCGTCGCCGGCGAGGATCGCCATCGCCTCGCCGAACACGACATGGCAGGTCGGACGGCCGCGGCGCAGCGCGTCGTCGTCCATCGCCGGCAGGTCGTCGTGCACCAGCGAGTAGGCGTGGATCAGCTCCACTGCGCAGGCGGCGACGTCCAGCGACGGCCCGTCTTCGCCCAGCGCGTGCGCGCTGGCGTAGACCAGCAGCGGGCGCAGCCGCTTGCCGCCGCCCAGCACGGCGTAGCGCATCGCGCGATGCAGTTCGGTAGGGGACTGCCCCTCGGGCGGCAGCTGGCGATCGAGCGCCTGTTCGGCGCGAGCGATCAGCGACTGCAGCGCGGGACCCAGCTCAGAGTTCGGGTTCAAACGGTTCGGCGCTGTCGGGGGCTTCGGGGTCGAGCAGCAGGCGCACGCGCAGTTCGGCCTGCTCCAGCGACTGTTGGCAGTGGCGGAACAACCCGATGCCGCGCTCGAACGAGGCCAGCGATTCGTCCAGGCTCATTTCGCCGGTTTCCATCTTCGCGACCAGTTGTTCCAGCTCGTCGAGGGAGTGTTCGAAATCGGCGACGGGTGGGGTCTTGCCGGGGGCGGGAACGGTCTTGGCCATGGCCGGCAACGCTAGCGCAGCGGCCGTCCGGAATCAATCTGCGCGGGCCGTGGAGCGCCGCTGGCGTGACCTGGATCAGCGCCCCGCGCGCCAGCGCGGCAGCGCACCGGCCTGGCGGAAAATCGCCGCGCCGCGGGCGCTGGCCCAGCGGTCGGCCACCGCGACCAGCTCGTCGCCGGCGTACAGCAGCGGGCAGGCCTGGCGCTGCCACGGCGGCAGCTGCGACTGCTGGAACAGGTCGCGCAGTTCGCGCGTATGCGCGTCGCCCGTGGGCTTGATGCGTTCGCCGCCGCGGCGCAGACGCAGCTGCAGCGGCGCGCCGAGACGGGCGTCGAGGGGATCGAGCGCAAGCTCGCCGCCATCGGGCAGCGCCAGCGGCTCGCCATGCCACGGCGCCTGCCAGTCGGCGTCGATGGCCGGCGCGGGCGGCAAGGCCCACAGCCGACCCTTCCAGATGTGCAGTTCGGCGCCGGCCCAGCGCACGCACGGCAGCTGACCTGCACGCGCGCCGCACTGGCGTTCGATCTGCCGGCGTTGCGCGGTGGTGGGGGCGGGCAGGCCGCGCGCGTGCAGCCAGTGATCGAGCAGCGGTTCGCGCAGCGCCGGCAACAGCGCCAGCCAGCCGGCGGCGTCGAGGCTGCCGCTGGCCGGGTCGTGCAGCGCGTCGAAGGCGGCCAGCCATTGCAGGCGCAGCGCGTCGGCAGCAGCGCGGCAGAGCGCGGCGCTGTGCAGGATCGACTCCACCGTCTGCGGCCAGTGCTGCGCCAGCCGCGGCAGGATCTCGTGGCGCAGCTGGTTGCGGGGGAGGCGGGTGTCGGCGTTGGACGGGTCGTCGATGCATTCCAACCGGTGTGCCGCCACGTAGTCGCGCAACTGCTGCCGCGACAGCGTCAGCAGCGGCCGCCACAGCTGGCCGCGGCTGAACGGGCGCAGCACGCGCATGCCGCCCAAGCCTTCCGGCCCGGCGCCGCGCAGCAGCTTCAGCAGCACGGTCTCGGCCTGGTCGTCGCGATGGTGGCCGAGCAGGAGGTATTCGCCCGCGCGCAGTCGCGTGGCCAGCGCGGCGTAGCGCGCGTGGCGGGCGGCAGCTTCCACGCCGGTGCCCCGGTCGCCGTCGACCTGCACGCGCAGCACCTCGCACGGCACCTCCAGCGCAGCGCAGAAACGTTCGGCGTGCCGCGCCCATGCCGCGCTGGCCGGATGCAGGCCGTGGTCGACGTGCAGCGCGCGCAGCCCGCGCCGGCGCGCCTCGGGCAACTGCGCCAGCGCGTGCAGCAGGGCGGTGGAATCCGGGCCGCCGCTGAACGCCACGCACAGCGGCACCAGCGCCGTGGACGCCAGCGCGTCGCGCAGATGACGGGACAGCGGCCCGCTCACTTCCGGCTTTCGCGGGCGCGCACGTAGAGGTGCTTGCCGCTGCCGATCTGGCGCTCCTCGGTGTCGAACAGGCCGATGCCCTTGATCAGACCGCTGAGCTTGGCATAGCCGTAGTTGCGCGAGTCGAAATCGGGCGACTGCTTGCTGATGATGCTGCCGACGGTACCCAGGCTGGCCCAGCCGGTGTCGTCCGAGGCGGCTTCCAGCGCGCCGCGCAGCAGGTTCATCAGGCGCGTGTCGCCGCGCAGCTCCTTCGCCGAGCGCGGTTTTGCCGCCGCCGCGGTCTCGGTCTCGGTCGTACTGGCCAGTACCTCGGTATAGATGAACTTGTCGCAGGCGGTGCGGAACGGCTCGGGCGTCTTCTGCTCGCCGAAGCCGTACACGGTCTGGCCCGATTCGCGGATGCGCGAGGCGAGCCGGGTGAAGTCGCTGTCGCTGGAAACGATGCAGAAGCCGTCGAAGCGCCCGGCATAGAGCAGATCCATCGCGTCGATGATCATCGCCGAGTCGGTGGCGTTCTTGCCCACGGTGTAGCGGAATTGCTGGATCGGCTGGATCGAATGGCGCAGCAGCGCTTCCTTCCAGCCGCCCAGATCGGGCTTGGTCCAGTCGCCGTAGATGCGCTTGACGTGGGCGGTGCCGTACTTGGCCACCTCGGCCAGCAGGCCCTCGACGATCGCCGGGCGGGCGTTGTCGGCGTCGATCAGTACGGCGAGCTTGTCGTGGGCCATGGCGGAACATCCATCGGGAGGGATGGACGGATGGTAACGCCTGACCGCGCACCTGTTGTTGCCACAGGAGCCCGCTGGCGGGCGATGTTTCTCGTATCCCGAGTCCCGGCTTTCAAAGCATCGCCCGCCAGCGGGCTCCTGCAACGGTGGCGGGTTATTCCTGGTAGGCGCCGTAGCTGCGCAGGCGCTGGTAGCGCTGGGCGAGCAGGTCAGCGACGGGCATGGCCTGCAGTTCGTCGAGTTGGTTCAGCAGCACCGCCTTCAGGCGGATCGCCATCGAGCGCGGGTTGCGGTGGGCGCCGCCCAGCGGCTCGCGGATGACCTTGTCGACCAGGCCCAGCTCCAGCAGACGCGGCGCGGTCATGCCCAGCGCCTCGGCGGCATCCTTCACCTTGTCGGCGCTCTTCCACAGGATCGAGGCGCAGCCTTCCGGCGAGATCACCGAATAGGTCGAGTACTGCAGCATGTTGGTGCGGTCGCCTACGCCGATGGCCAGCGCACCGCCGGAGCCGCCCTCGCCGATCACCGTGCACACGATCGGCACCTTCAGTTCGGCCATCTCCAGCAGGTTGCGCGCGATCGCCTCGCTCTGGCCGCGCTCCTCGGCGCCGACGCCGGGGTAGGCGCCGGGGGTGTCGATCAGGGTCAGCAGGGGCAGGCCGAAGCGCTCGGCCATCTTCATCAGGCGCAGCGCCTTGCGATAGCCCTCCGGACGCGGCATGCCGAAGTTGCGGCGCACCTTGTCCTTGGTGTTGCGGCCCTTCTGGTGGCCGATGATCATCACCTGGCGACCGTTGATGCGGCCCAGCCCGCCGACGATGGCGGCGTCCTCGGCGTACATGCGGTCGCCGGCCAGCTCGTGGAACTCCTCGCAGATCACGCCGATGTAGTCCAGCGTGTACGGTCGCGCCGGGTGGCGCGAGAGCTGGGTGGTCTGCCACGAGTTGAGGTTGCGGAAGATCTCGGCGGTCTTGATCTTGAGCTTCTCGCGCAGGCGGCCGACTTCCTCGTCGATGTTGAACGCCTGGCCGCTGCTGGCGTGTCGAAGCTCTTCGATCTTCGCGTCCAGTTCGGCAATCGGTTGTTCGAAATCGAGGAAGTTGGGGTTCATTCGTTGCTTTTCATGGCACGGAAGCGGCCCAGTATACCGTTCCGCAGGAAACCGCGAGAACGCCGCCGTATGGGCCGTGACGGAGTCGACAGCTGCCTGCCGCAGGCCGCGCGGTTGCGCTATCGTCCGCCCATCGGACCCCGCTGCCGGATCGTCGCCATGCCCAGCAAGCCCATCGACAACGCGAAACTCGACCGCATCGTGGCCGAGGCCCGGCGCGCCGCCGAACAGCGCGAGCTGGGCTATCGCGAGCGTGCGCTGAAGATGTACCCGTGGGTGTGCGGCCGCTGCGCGCGCGAGTTCACCCGCGCGAACCTGCAGGAGCTGACCGTGCACCACCGCAACCACGACCACGACTTCAACCCGCCCGACGGCAGCAACTGGGAATTGCTGTGCGTGTACTGCCACGACAACGAGCACGCGCGCTACATCGACCACGTGCGCGGCGGGGTGATGGCAGTGGAGAGTGCGCCGCCGGCCACCGGCAATCCGTTTGCCGACTTGAAGGCGATGCTGGAGCGGGGCAAGTCGTAGGAGCCCGCTCGCGGGGGAGGCTTTGAAAGCCGGGATGACCAGACGTTCGTCTGTCGAGGGCCGGGATTCGCAAAAGCAAGAGCATTGCCCGCGAGCGGGCTCCTGCGGGACGAAGCGGATCAGTCCTGCTGCCTGACGAGGCGCAGGCGTGCGGCTTTCACGCCGGGCAGGGCGCGCACGGCGCGCAGCAGGTCGGGGATGGCTTCCACGCGCCAGGCTTCGCCAAGTTCGAGGTCGGCCTGCGCCTGCTGGTTGCGGTAGCCATGCAGGGTCACGCTGGCACGGCCGCCGCGATAGCCGGCCAGGGCATGCTGCAGCTGGCCGACGAAATCCGGGCCGATGCCGTTCAACTTCAGCTGCAGCAATCGCGCGTGGCGGCGGCAGGCGTCGGCCAGCGACATGGCACTGCGCGCGCGCAGCTGGAAGCCCCCGCCGGAGAACTCGTCGATGCGCAGCCCGCCCTCGACCACCAGCATCTCGTCGCGGGTCAGCAGCGGCGCGATCTGCTGGTACAGCTCGCCGAAGAAGCTCACCTCGATGATGCCGCTGCCGTCTTCCAGCCGCACGAAGGCGTCGCTGTCGCCGCGCTTGCGCACCGCGGTGACCATGCCGGCGACGGTCCACGGCGTATCCGGGCCGCGACGGAAGCGGTTGCCGTCGTCGTGGTCGTTCTTGCGCGGTTTCGGCGGCTGGTAGCGCTCGGCAATCTCGCCCAGCGGGCAGGTCGAGAGCTGCGCCAGTTCGTCTTTCCACGGGTCGGTGGGATGGCCGGAGAGGTAGTGCCCCAGCGTGTCGCGCTCGCCCTGCAGCTTCTGTTCCAGCGGCCACTCCGGCACGGTGGGCAGCTCGATCGCCAGCACCGGCGTGGCGCTGGCACTGCCCATGGCCGCGCCGAACATGTCGTTCTGGCCGGACTGGCGGTCGCGCAGGTGCTGCTCGGCGGCCTTGATCGCATCGGGCAGCTGCAGCATCAGGCTGGCGCGGTTGGCGGCGAGCGCATCCAGCGCGCCGGACAGGATCAGTGCTTCCAGCACGCGGCGGTTGAGCCTGGCCGGATCCACGCGGCGGCAGAAATCGGCCAGGTCGGCGTAGGCGCCGTGCGCGCGTTCGGCCACGATCGCCTCGCACGCGCCCTGGCCGACGCCCTTGATCGCGCCGAGGCCGTACTGGATGACCTTCGGCTCCACCGCCACGAACATGTATTCCGAGGCGTTGACGTCCGGCGGCTGCACGGTAATGCCGATCGCGCGCGACTCGTCGAGGAAGGTCACCACCTTGTCGGTGTTGTCCATGTCCGAGGAGATCGTGGCGGCCATGAACTCGGCCGGGTAGTGCGCCTTCAGCCAGGCGGTCTGGTAGGAGACCAGCGCGTAGGCGGCCGCGTGCGACTTGTTGAAGCCGTAGCCGGCGAACTTCTCCATCAGGTCGAAGATGGCGTCGGCCTTTTCGCCGCTGAGCCCGTCCTTGGCCGCGCCCTCGCGGAAGATCGCGCGGTGCTTGACCATCTCCTCGACTTTCTTCTTGCCCATCGCGCGGCGCAGCAGGTCGGCGCCGCCGAGCGTGTAGCCGCCCACGATCTGCGCCATCTGCATCACCTGCTCCTGGTAGACCATGATGCCGTAGGTCTCTTTCAGGATCGGCTCGACGCGCGGGTCGGGGTAGTCCACTTCCTCGCGGCCGTGCTTGCGCGCGATGAAGCTGGGGATCAGGTCCATCGGGCCGGGGCGGTACAGCGCCACCAGCGCGATGATGTCCTCGAAGCGGTCCGGCTTGGCGTCCTTCAGCATGCGCTGCATGCCGGAGGATTCGAGCTGGAACACCGCGACGGTCTGCGCCTTCTTCAGCAGTTCGTAGGACTTGGGGTCGTCCAGCGGCAGTGCCGAGATGTCCAGCGGCGCCTCGCCGGTTTTCGCGCGACGCGCGTTGATCGCCTTCACCGCCCAGTCGATGATGGTCAGCGTGCGCAGGCCGAGGAAGTCGAACTTCACCAGGCCGACCGCTTCCACGTCGTCCTTGTCGTATTGGGTCACCACGCCGCCGCCGCCGGCCTCGCAGTACAGCGGCGCGAAGTCGGTCAGCGGGCTGGGCGCGATCACCACGCCACCGGCGTGCTTGCCGGCGTTGCGGGTGAGGTTTTCCAGCTTCAGCGCCAGGTCGATCAGCGCGCGCGCTTCCTCGTCCTGCTCGTACAGCTCGCAGAATTCCCTGACGACGCGCTCGGGTTCCTTCTTCGCCTTCTCGCTGCGGCCCAGTGCGCACGACAGCGTGAGGTCGAGCGGCCGCGCCGGGATCAGCTTGGCGATGCGGTCGACCTGGTTGTAGCCGAAGCCGAGCACGCGGCCGGAATCGCGCAGCACCGCCTTGGCCGCCATCGAGCCGTAGGTGATGATCTGGCTGACGCGGTCGCGGCCGTACTTGCGCGCGACGTAGTCGATCACCTCGTCGCGGCGGTCCATGCAGAAGTCGATGTCGAAGTCGGGCATCGACACGCGTTCGGGGTTGAGGAAGCGCTCGAACAGCAGGTCGAACTGCAGCGGGTCCAGATCGGTGATCTTCAGCGCCCAGGCCACCAGCGAACCGGCGCCGGACCCGCGGCCGGGACCGACCGGAATGCCGTTCTGTTTGCCCCAGTTGATGAAGTCCGCCACGATCAGGAAGTAGCCGGGAAAGCCCATCTTGACGATGACGTCCAGCTCGCGCTCCAGCCGCGCCTGGTAGTCGGCCAGCGTGTGGCCGGCCGCCAGCGGTGCGCTGGCCAGGCGCTGCTTGAGGCCCTGCCGTGCGAGTTCGCGGATGTGGCTGTCGAGGTCGTGGCCCGCGGGTACCGGAAAGTCGGGCAGGTAGTAGGTGCCGAATTTCAGCTCCAGGGTGCAGCGCCTGGCCAGTTCAACGGTGTTTTCCAGCGCCTCGGGGATGTCCGCGAACAGCGCGGCCATCTCGTCGGGCGTCTTCAGGTACTGCTGCTCGCTGTACTCGCGCGGCCGCTTGGGGTCGGCCAGCACGCGGCCTTGCTGGATGCACACGCGCGCCTCGTGCGCGCCGAAATCGTCCCGGGCCAGGAAGCGCACGTCGTTGCTGGCCAGCACCGGCAGGTTGAGTTCGGCGGCCAGCGCCAGGGCGGCGGTGTTCCAGTTTTCCTCGCCCTCGCGGCCGCAGCGGGTCAGCTCCAGATACAACCGGTCGGGAAACAGCCGCGCCAGCGGACGCAGCTTGGCCAGCGCCGCCGCGACGCCCTGGTTCTGCGCGATGCGGCCTACTTCGCTTTCGCGGCCGAGCAGGGCGATCAGCCCGCTGCTGGCGCCGGTGGTGAGCCAGCCGGCTTCGACCAGCGCGCGGCCGCCGTGCTGGCCTTCCTGCCACGCGCGCGAGACCAGCCGCGACAGGTTGAGATAGCCGTCGCGGTGCTGGCACAGCAAGGTGAGCCGCCACGGGCGCGGGTCGTCCGGCGCGGCGATCCACAGGTCGCTGCCGCCAATCGGCTTGATGCCGGCGGCGCTGCAGGCCTTGTAGAACTTCACCAGCGCGAACATGTTGCTGTCGTCGGTCAGCGCCACGGCCGGAATGCCGTCGCGCACGCAGGCGGCGACCAGCGCCTTGATGCGGATGGTCGAGTCGACCAGCGAATATTCGCTGTGCAGGTGCAGGTGGGTATAGCGGACGGTCATGCCGGTTTGCGCGGTGAGTCCCCGCAGGCTACCCGCCGCCTTGCCCAGCGGCAAGATTGACTTGTGCGCAGTTTGCGCGAAGCGTCGCGGCGCCTCGCCGGGACCTGCCGCTCATGCGTCGCGGCAGTGGCCGCCGGCAGCAGCATCACCATGACCGGAATGTCCCGGCCGGTGTCGCGCACCGCCTTGTCGAAGGCGGTGCGGGTGCGGTTCAGCGGATGCGGAAGCGTTCGCCGTCCTCCCGGACCGGCAACAGGTAGTGTTCCAGGCTGCTCACCACCAGCGGACGAAGGTTGTAGTCGGCGTGCAACGGCAGCAGCGTCTCATCGGCGCCGTCGGCTGCGGCCTGGATCGATTCGGGCACGGCCACGCTGGCCGGCTCCGGTGGAGTGGATAGGCGGATGGACGGAGGCATCATGGCACGACTCCTGTGGTCTGCTCGGTGCATCGGGGCACCTGTGGCAGCGGGTCGGCGGGTCGGCACTGGCTGGACATCGCCGCTGCTGCGGATGCGTCCGTGCAGGTGGCGTTCCTTGATGCCAATGATGCTCCCGATCGGGGAAAAGTTGCATAGACGAATGGCCTATGCCGATCAATCTCACCCGGTGCGCGATCACGCGCCGGCGCATCCGATCAGAACAGTTGTCCCTGGTCCAGCAGCAGGCGCACCGGCGCAAAGCTGCGGCGGTGCTGCGCGCACGGCCCGAGCCGTTGCAGCGCGGCCAGGTGCCCCGCGGTGGAGTAGCCCTTGTGCGCGGCGAAGCCGTAGCCGGGATACTCGCCATCGAGCGCCACCATCACGCGGTCGCGGCTGACCTTGGCCAGGATCGAGGCCGCGCTGATCGCCGGTTCCAGTGCATCGCCGCCGACGATCGCGCGGGCCGGACAGGGCAGGTTCCGCGGCAGCTGGTTGCCATCGATCAGCGCCTCGTGGGCCACCGGCACCAGGCCGGCCAGCGCGCGGCTCATGCCCTCCATGGTGGCCTGGAAGATGTTGATGCGGTCGATCTCCTCGCGCTCGATCAGCACGATGCGATACGCCAGTGCACGCTCGATGATCAGCGCATACAGCGCCTCGCGTTTCGCTTCGCTGAGCTGCTTGGAGTCGTTCAGCCCGCGGACCGGGCGAGCCGGGTCGAGGATCACCGCGGCCACCGCCAACGGGCCGGCCAGCGGCCCGCGGCCGGCCTCGTCGACGCCGGCGACGAGGATGTTTCCGGCGTCCGCCAGTCGGCCGTCCGGGCCTGGCGGCTCGGGCCAGAGGGCGCGGGGCGGCTGCTCATCCATCGCGGCGTTCCGCGTCGATCAGCTCGGCGACCGCGGCCGCCGCGCGCTCCCCCGCCTGGCCTTGCAGGCCGCCGCGCAGGGCCCGGTGCAGTTGCTCGAATGCGGCCACGATGACGCCGCGCCGCTCGCTGTCGGTGAACAGGTCGAGCGTGGCGGCGGCCAGCCGGTCGGCGGTGCAGTCGTCCTGCATCAGCTCGGGCACCAGCAGGGCGTCGCCGAGGCCGCAGGCACGAGCCAGGATGTTCGGCAGCGCATAGACGTCGGTCTTCAGCATCTTCAGCATGCGCGCGATGCGGTAACTCAGCGGCGCCACGCGGTAGCCCACCACCATCGGCCGCTTGGCCAGCATCGCCTCCAGCGTGGCGGTGCCGGAGGCCAGCAGCACCACGTCGGCGGCCAGCATCGCCTGGTGCGCGTGGCCGTCCAGCAGCAGCGGCGCGCTTTCGTCGCGCGGCCCGCCGGCGAGCAGCGCCTCAAGCCGGGCGCGTGCCTGCGGGTTGGCGGCCGGGATCACCACGCGCAGCCCCGGCAGCGCGGCGGCTACCCGCTGCGCCGCGTCGATGAAGACCCGGCCCAGGCGGTCGACCTCGGACAGCCGGCTGCCGGGCAGCACCGCCAGCACCGGCGCCTGCTGCGGCAGCTGCAGGGCGTCGCGGGCGCCGACGCGGTCGGCGACCAGCGCGAAACGGTCGGCCAGCGGATGGCCCACGAAGCGCGCGTCGACGCCGTGCTTCGCGTAGATCGCCGGCTCCATCGGAAACAGGCACAGCACGCGGTTCGCACTTTCGCCGATCTTTGCCGTGCGCTGCTCGCGCCAGGCCCACACCGACGGGCTGACGTAATGCACGGTCGGCACGCCGGCCTGCTTCAGGCGCCGCTCGACGCCGAGGTTGAAGTCGGGCGCGTCGATGCCGACCAGTACCGCCGGCCGCTCGCGCAGCAGGCGCGCGACCAGCGCCTTGCGCAGCCGCAGCAATCGGGGCAGATGGCGGACTACCTCGCTGAAGCCGAACAGCGACAGCTCGCGGATGTCGTACCAGGAGTCGAAGCCCTCGCGCTGCATGCGCGCGCCACCGATGCCGACGAAGCGTGCCTGCGGATAGCGCTGACGCAGCGCCGCGATCAGGTTGGCGCCGAGCTGGTCGCCGGAGTCCTCGCCGGCGAGGATGGCGATCAGCGGGGGCTGCGTGGAGACGTCGGCGTTTTGCATTTCGTCTCCTTCGTGAAGCAAGAGCCAGAGCGCGTGTTTGATTTCGCGATAAGCGCGATGCGCTTATCGCGCGAGCGCGCGCTCGCTCTGGTCGAGGAACTCCAGCATCGCGCGCACGTCAGCGCTCTCGTGCGCCTGCTCGGCCAGCTTCTCGCGCGCCTCGGGCAGCGACAGGCCGGCCATGTACAGCGTGCGGTAGGCGCGCTTGATCGCCGCGATGCGGGTGGCGTCGAAACCGCGGCGCTTCAGGCCCTCGCTGTTGATGCCGCGCGGGCGGCCCTGCTGCTCGTTCGCCATCATCACGAACGGCGGCACGTCGTGGCCGACCAGGCAGCCCATGCCGATGAAGGCGTGCGCGCCGACCTTGCAGAACTGGTGCACGCCCGAATAGCCGGAGAGGATGGTCCAGTCGCCGATGGTGACGTGCCCGGCCAGCGCCGAGTAGTTGGAGAACACCACGTTGTTGCCGATCTGGCAGTCGTGCGCGATGTGCACGTAGGCGAGCACCCAGTTGTCGTTGCCGATGCGGGTGACGCCGCCGCCGTGGCCGGTGCCGCGGTTTAGAGTGGTGAATTCGCGGATCAGGTTGCGGTCGCCGATCACCAGCTCGGTGCGCTCGCCCTGCCATTTCTTGTCTTGCGGCGCGCCGCCGAGCGAGGCGAACTGGGTGATGCGGTTGTCGCGGCCGATCCGGGTGGGACCTTCGATCACCACGTGCGGGCCGACCACCGTGCCGTCGCCGATCTCGACTTCGGCGCCAATCACGCTGTAGGCGCCGATGCTGACGTTGCTGCCGATGACGGCGGAGGGGTCGACCAGTGCGGTGGGGTGGATCATTTCCCGGCCCTCGCGGCGCACATCAGTTCGCAGCTGGCCACTTCCTTGCCATCGACCAGGCTGCGCGCGGCGAACAGGCCCATGCCGCGCACCAGGCGCTTCTGGCTGACCTCGAAGCGCAACTGGTCGCCGGGCATCACCGGCGCGCTGAAGCGCGCGTTGTCCACCTTGACCAGGTAGAACAGCGGGCTGCCCCGGTCGCCCTTGAAGTGCCGGCTCAGCTGGGTCAGCAGGCCGGCGGCCTGCGCCATCGCCTCGATGATCAGCACGCCGGGCATCACCGGGTGGCCGGGAAAGTGGCCCTGGAAGAACGGCTCGTTGATGGTCACGTTCTTCAGCGCGACCACGCTGACGTCGGGCACGATCTCGACCACGCGGTCCACCAGCAGGAACGGGTAGCGGTGCGGCAGCAGTTCCTGGATCTGCTCCACATTGATCGGCAATGTCATGAAGTCGCCTTGCTCACTCATTGTTGCTGTCCTTCTCCAGCGCCGACACGCGGCGCGCGTACTCGTCCAGGTGCTTGAAGCGTGCCGCGTTCTTCCGCCACTGGCGGTTGTCCTGCAGCGGTACGCCGGATGAATATTCGCCGGGCTCGCGGATCGAGTGCGTGACCAGGCTCTTGGCGGTAATGGTAACCCGGTCGGCCAGCTCGAGATGGCCGAGCACGCCGGCGTTGCCGCCGATCATGCAGTAGCGGCCGATTTTCGCGCTGCCGGCGACGGCGGCGCAGCCGGCCATCGCGGTGTGCGCGCCGACATGCACGTTGTGGGCGATCTGGATCTGGTTGTCCAGCCGCACGTCCTCTTCCAGCACGGTGTCGTCCAGGGCGCCGCGGTCGATCGTGGTGTTGGCGCCGATCTCGCAGTCGTCGCCGATGCGCACGCCGCCGAGTTGCGGCAGCTTGATCCAGTGGTCGACGTCGAAGGCCAGTCCGAAGCCGTCCGAGCCGATCACCGCGCCCGCATGCACCAGCACGCGCCGGCCCAGCGTGACCCGGGTCACCAGGGTGACCCGCGCCACCAGCCGCGATTGCGCACCGACCGTGCAGTCCTCGCCGACGATGCAGTGCGGGCCGAGCACGGCACCATCGCCGATCACCGCGCCGTCCGCGATCACGCAGCCCGGGCCGATGCTGGCGCTGGCGCTGACCTGCGCGCCGGCGGCGACCACCGCGCTGGGATGGATGCCTGCCGGTGCGGCCGGCAGCCGCTCGAACAGCGCGGCGATCTTCGCGTAGGCGACGTAGGGATCGCGCGCCAGCAGCGCCGCGGTGGGGCAGTCGGCGAGGTTCTCCTCGCGCAGCACCACCACGCCGGCGCGGGTGGCGGCCAGCTGGGCCGCGTACTTGCGGTTGGAGAGGAAACTCAGCTGGCCGGGGCCGGCGCCGGCCAGCGTGCCGACACCGTCGATCACGCGCGCGCCGTCGCCGCGAAACGGGAGGCCGAAGCGTTCGGCCAGTGCGGCCACTGTGTGATGGGTTGCGCTCATGCGTGGCTCCGGGACCTGCCGGCCATTGTAGGGGGTGGCGTCCCGGCCTGCAGTGCGCTACGCCGGCAAAAGAAAGCGCGGCCTGGCCGCGCTTTCGTTCGACTCCTGGCCGGATCGGCTCAGAACTGGCTGCCGAAGGTGAACTGGATGCGCTCCTCGTAGTGGCGATCGGCGGCCTTCGAGCGCAGCGGCATGGCGAAGCTGATGATCAGCGGGCCGATCGGCGCCTGCCATTGCAGCGACAGGCCGGTGGAGGCGCGCAGCTCGCTGGCGTCGAAGCTCTTGTAGTCCTTGTAGACGTTGCCGACGTCCATGAACCAGGACACGCGCGCAGTGTTGACGTCCTTCAGGAACGGCAGCGGCAGGAACACCTGTGCGGTGCCGAGCACCTTGAACGCGCCGCCGATCGGCTGTGCGTAGTAGGCGCCGTTGTTGCACATGCCGTTGGCGCCCGGGGTGCTGCCGTCGATGCACACGCGCGGCCCCAGCGTGTTGTCCTGGTAGCCGCGCACGTCGCGCACGCCGCCGGCGTAGTAGTTCTGCCAGAACGGCAGGTCCTGGCGCATGTCGGTGAGGACGTGGTTGGGGTTCTGCGCCAGGCTGGCGCTCTTCAGCGCGGCGAAGGCATCGTCGCTGATGCCGTTGCCGCCGTAGGTCTTGCCGTAGCCGACCTGGCCGTCGAGGTACAGCACGAAGCCCTTGCCGATCGGCCAGTAGTGGTTGAGCTCGGTATTGAGCTTCCAGTACTGCACGGTCGAGCCGGGCAGGGCGACGTCGGTCGAGGCGGAGATCAAGCCGCCGCGGGTCGGCGCCCAGTAGCCGTTGCGGGTGTCGTGATTCCAGCCCAGCGTGCCGGTCCAGGTATGGATGGTCTTGTTGCCGATCTCGTTCTGGTAGTCGAGCAGCACCTGCGGGCTGTAGCCCTGGAACAGGTTGACCTTGTTGCTGCTGATGCCCAGGCCCACGCGCAAGCCGTCGGTTTCGCTGATCGGGATGCCGAGGTAGGTGGAGAAGCTCTTCGCGCTGGTGGCGTAGTTGGCGAAATCGGTGTTGCCGTAGTCGGTTTTCGAGTACGAGGCGCTGTAGCCGATGCCGATGCCGCTGTCGGTCAGGTAGGGGTTGTAGTAGTTGAGGCCGACCCGGGTGTAGTAGGTGCTGCGTTCGCCGCTGACCGAGAAGCTGTCGCCGGTGCCGAACAGGTTGTTCTGCGACACCGAGGCATTCAGGATGATGCCGGAATACTGCGAGTAGCCGATGCCGAACTGCATGCTGCCGGCGGACTGCTCCTCGACCTTGACCGTGACGTCCACCTTGTCCTGTGTGCCCGGCACCATCTTCTGGTCGATGTCGACCTTCTTGAAGTAGCCCAGCCGCTGCAGGCGGACCTTGGAGCGGTCGATCGCCGCCTGCGAATACCAGGAACCTTCGAGCTGGCGCATCTCGCGGCGCAGCACGTCGTCTTCGGTGCGCGTGTTGCCCTGGAACACCACCCGCCGCACGTACACGCGCTGGCCGGGTTCGACGTACAGGGTCAGGTCGACCGTGCGCTTTTCCTTGTCCAGCTTCGGGATCGGAGTGACCTTGGCGTAGGCGTAGCCGATGTTGGCCAGGATCGCCTTGATCGCCTTGGTGCTGGCTTCGATCGCGGCGCGGTTGAAGGTCTCGCCCGGCTTGACGAAAACCAGCTTGCGCATGGTTTCCTCCGGCAGGATCAGCTCGCCGAGCAGCTTGACGTCGGCGACCTTGTAGATCTCGCCTTCCTTGATGCTGGCGTCGATGTACATCGCGCGCTTGTCCGGCGCGATCGCCACCTGGGTGGAGTCGACGCCGAAGTCGGCGTAGCCGCGATCCATGTAGTAGGACTGCAGCTTCTCCAGGTCGCCGGAGAGCTTTTCGCGCGAGTACTGGTCGTCCTTCGAATACCACGACATCCAGTTGGTGGTGTCCGATTCGAAGCCGTCGCGGATCTGCTTGTCGGTGAACGCGTGGTTGCCGAGGATGTTCAGTTCCTTGATCTTGGCCGCCTTGCCCTCGCGGATCTCGATCTCCACGGCGACACGGTTGCGGTCCAGCCGGGTCACGTGCGGGTCGACCGAGACGTTGTACTTGCCGCGGTTGTAGTACTGCCGGATCAACTCCTGCTGCACGTTGTCCAGTGCCAGGCGGTCGAACGTCTCGCCCTCGGTGAGGCCGATCTCCTTCAGGCCCTTCTTCAGGTCGTCGGTCTTGATGTCCTTGTTGCCGCGCAGGGTCAGCTTGGCGATCGACGGCCGCTCGACCACCTTGATCACCAGGATGTTGCCTTCGCGCTCGAACTCCACGTCGCTGAAGAACTTGGTGCGGTACAGCGCGCGGATGGCGCGCTGGGCGCCTTCGTTGGTCAGCTGGTCGCCCTTGTTGATCGGCAGGTAGTTGTACACGGTACCGGCGGAGATCCGGCTGAGGCCGTCGATGCGGATGTCCGACACCACGAATGGGTCGAACGCGAACGCATTGGCGGAGAGGGAGGCAAGCAGGATCAGCGCGGCGATACGCTTCATCGTCGATTCCGTTGGTTATTCCGATGGAGCGGCCGGCGCGGCCGCCCCGATCAATGCATGAGGCAGGGCCGAGCCCTGCCTCGAAGGTGGATCCGCATGCCACCGCGGCGGTGCTCCGGCGGACGCCTCGCCGCGCCGTGCTGCCGCGGACCGGCGTATCGCCGGCATGCCGTGCGCGCCGACCCTCGGCATCACGACAGCAGCATGCGGTGGATATCGTTGTAGAACGCCAGCCCCATCAGGGTGAACAGCAATGCCAGACCGATGTACTGGCCCACCACCATCGCCTGTTCGCTGACCGGGCTGCCCTTGATCAATTCGACCAGATAATACAGCAGGTGCCCGCCATCCAGGACCGGGATCGGCAGCAGGTTGAGGATCGCCAGGCTCAGCGACACCAGCGCGAGGAACTGCAGGAACCATGGCAGGCCCATGCCGGCCGACGCATTGGCCACCTCGGCAATGCCGATCACGCCGGACAGGTTGCGCGTCGAGGCCTCGCCGGTGAGCATCTTGCCGAGCATGCCGAAAGTCTGCGTGGTGTTGCGCCAGGTGGTGTCGAGCGAGGCGACCATCGCCTTCAGCGGACCGTAGCTCACGGTGGCCGCTTCGACCGGCGGCGCGCCGACGCCCAGCACCCACTTCGGCGGCTGGCCTTCCAGCGATTCCCACTTGGCGGTGACTGCCAGCCGCAGCGGCTGCCCGTCGCGCTCGATGCCGATCGTCAGCGTCGGCGACTTGGCTGCCGCAGTCTGCACCAGCTTGCCGAACGCGACGAAGTCCTCCACCGGCTGGCCGTTGACGCTGACGATGCGGTCGCCGCCGCGCATGCCGGCCAGCGCGGCCGGTTGCTTGGCCATCACGGTGGCGGCGACCGCCGGCGGCGGCGCCAGTTTCAGGCCGAGCTTGCCCAGGTACTGGCCCACGTCCTGCCCCGGCGGCAGTTCGTCCAGCGGCAACACCAGTTCGCGCTGGCGGCCGTCGGTGCCGCGCACGGTGAGCGGCAGTGGCGCGCGCCCGAGCAAGGCATTGGCCAGCGCGTCCATCGAGTCGGTCCAGGTGGAGACGTCGCGGCCGTCGATGCTGAGCAGGCGATCGCCCGGCTGGATGCCGGCGCTGGCGGCCATGCTCTGCGGCGCGGCCGTCACCACCGGCGCCACGTCCGGCCGGCCCAGCATGAACATCAGCCAGAACGCGACGATGGTGAAGATCAGGTTGAAGCCCGGTCCGGCCGCCACGATGGCGATGCGCTGCCACACCGGCTTGCCGGTGAATTCCTGGCCGCGCAGCGCCGGGTCGACCTCGCCCTCGCGCGCGTCGAGCATCTTCACGTAGCCGCCCAGCGGGATCGCGGCGATCTGGTACTCGGTGCCGTCGCGGCCGATGCGCTTCCAGATCGCGTTGCCGAAACCGACCGAGAAGCGCAGCACCTTGACCCCACAGCGGCGCGCGACCCAGTAATGGCCGAATTCGTGGAAGGTCACCAGCACGCCGAGCGTCACCAGCAGCCAGAACACCGAACCGAAGAAGGCAGTCATCGCATACCGTGGCAAAAAGTCATCGAAGCAAGAATATCAGCAAGCATTGCGCAGAATGCGGCGGGCCGCCTCCCGCGCCGTACGGTCGCGTTCACCCAGGGTTTCAACATCGACCACGGCTTGCGCCGGCAGTTCCGCCAGCACGGCCTCGACCACGTCGGCGATCGCCAGGAACGGCAGCGTGCCGGCCAGGAAGGCGGCCACCGCCACCTCGTTGGCGGCGTTCAGCACGGCGGGGGCGTCGCCGCCGGCACGCAATGCCTGGAACGCCAGCGCCAGGCAGCGGAAGGTGACCAGGTCCGGCGGCTCGAACTGCAGCGGGGCGCAGGCGGCCAGGTCCAGCGACGGCACGCCGGATTCGACCCGCTGCGGCCACGCCAGCGCATGGGCGATCGCGGTGCGCATGTCCGGGTTGCCGAGCTGGGCCAGCACCGAGCCGTCGACGTATTCGACCATCGAGTGCACCAGGCTCTGCGGATGCACCACCACGTCGATCGCCTCGGCCGGCGCGCCGAACAGGTGGTGCGCCTCGATCACCTCCAGGCCCTTGTTCATCAGGGTGGCCGAGTCGACCGAGATCTTGCGTCCCATCACCCAGTTCGGATGCTTGCAGGCCTGGTCCGGCGTGATGTCCGCCAGCTGCGCCCGCGTGCGGCCGCGGAACGGGCCGCCGGAGGCGGTCAGGATCAGCCGGCGCACGCCGCTGCGGCGCAGCTCGGGGCGCCCGCCCGGCAGGCATTGGAAGATCGCGTTGTGTTCGGAATCGACCGGCACCAGCGCGCCGCCGCCGGCGGCGACCGCCTGCAGCAGCAGCGGGCCGGCCATCACGATGGATTCCTTGTTGGCCAGCAGCAGGTGCTTGCCGGCGCGTGCGGCAGCCAAAGTCGATTCCAGCCCGGCGGCGCCGACGATCGCGGCGACCACCGTGTCGCACAGTGCGCCGGCGGCGGCCACGGTCAGTGCGGCAGGGCCACTGGCCACCTCGCAGCGCACCCCGGCGGCGGCCAGCCGGCGCGCCAGCTCGGCTTCCAGCGAGGGATCGGCGATCACCGCCAGATCCGGCCGGTGCTGCATGCACAGTGCCGCCAGCGCCTCGACTTGGCGATGCGCGGTCAGCACGCTGGCGCGGAAACGATCGGGGTGACGCGCGATGACGTCGAGCGTGCTGCCGCCGATCGAGCCGGTGGCGCCGAGGACGGCGACGTTTTTCACTGGCCGAGCTCCAGCAGCGCCAGGCCGGCGGCGAACACCGGCAGCGCGGCGAACACGCTGTCCAGGCGGTCCAGCAAGCCGCCGTGGCCAGGGAACAGGGTGCCGGAATCCTTCACCTGCGCGTGCCGCTTCATCAGGCTCTCGATCAGGTCGCCGACGATCGACGCCGCCACCGTCAGTGCGGCCAGCAATGCCAGCGCCAGCAGCGCCGCGTCGCGCACGCCGAGCAGCCAGCCGCCCGCTTCGGCTACCAGCACGCCGGCCACCATCGCGCCGTATGCGCCGGCCCAGGTCTTGCCGGGGCTGATCTGTGGCGCCAGCTTGCGTCGGCCGAAGGTGCGGCCGCTGAAGTAGGCGCCGATGTCGGATGCCCACACGATCAGCAGCGCCAGCAGGGTCCACCAGTGGCCGTGCGGCGCGCGGGCGTGGATGCTGATCAGGGCGACCCAGGTCGGAAAGATCACCAGTGCGCCGGCGAGCAGTTTCAGGTTGCGGTTCTCGCGGGTGGGCGCCGCGGCGAACGCGAAGTGGCGCAGCCACCCACAGGCCAGCAACCACCAGGCGACGCCGGCGCCCAGCAGCAGCGGGCTCAGCGCGGTGGCGTGGCCCCGCCACAGCAGGGCGAAGGCGGCGGCCGCCACCACCAGCAGGGCGGCGCGCCACGCATGGTTTTGCAGGCCGCTCAGTTGCGCCCATTCCCACCATGCCGCCAGGAACGCCAGCGCGACGATGCCCGCGAAGACGCCGGTCGGCGGCAGCAGGATGACCAGGATCGCCAGCGGCGCGAGCACCAGGGCGGTGAGAGTGCGCTGAAGCAGCATGCAGATCCTCTTACGAAGCGGTGGCGACCTGTTCGCCGGTGCGGCCGTAGCGGCGCTCCCGGCGGGCATAGTCCTCGATGGCCCGACGCAGGCAGGCCTGGTCGAAATCGGGCCACAAGATGTCGGTAAAGTACAGTTCGGCGTAGGCGGCCTGCCACAGCAGGAAGTTGCTGATGCGGCATTCGCCGCCGGTGCGGATGAACAGATCCAGCGGCGGCAGCTCGGCCAGGCACATCCACTGGCCCAGCGTCGCCTCGTCGATCTCCTCCGCGCGCAGCTCGCCGCGCGCCACGGCGGCAGCGGCCTGGCGGCTGGCCTGCACGATGTCCCAGCGGCCGCCGTAGCTCACCGCAATGTTCACCTGCAGTCGCTGGTTGCCGGCGGTGCGCTCCATCGCGGCCTGCATGCGCTCGCGCAGCGCCTCGTCGAAGGCGGCCAGGTCGCCGATGAAGCGCAGGCGCACGCCGTGGCCGTGCAGCTCGTCCACTTCCTTGTCCAGCGCGCGCACGAACAGCCCCATCAGCGCGCCGACCTCATCCTGCGGGCGCTGCCAGTTCTCGCTGGAGAAGGCAAACAGCGTCAGCGCCTGCACGCCCTCGCGCAGGCACGCCTCGATCGTCTCGCGCACGGCCTTGCGGCCGGCGTTGTGGCCAAAGCTGCGGGGCCGATGGCGGGCCTTGGCCCAGCGACCGTTGCCATCCATCACGATGGCGATATGGCGCGGGACCGTGGGTGCCTTGACCTTGGTCATGAAACGGGAATGGGTGATGGCGTGGTCAAAGCGCCATCAGCTCCTCTTCCTTTGCCTTGACCACGACGTCGACGTCCTTCACCGCGCGATCGGTGAGCTTCTGGATCTCGTCGTCGATGCGGCGATCGTCGTCCTCGGTGATCTGCTTTTCCTTGAGCAGGTCCTTGACCTGCTGCAGGGCGTCGCGGCGCACGTTGCGGATGGCGATCTTGGCGTTCTCACCCTCGTGGGCGACGTGCTTGGCCAGCTCGCGGCGGCGCTCCTCGGTGAGCGCCGGCATGTTCAGGCGGATCACCGTGCCGGCAGTGGTCGGCGTGATGCCGAGATCCGACGCCATCAGCGCCTTCTCGATCGGCGCCACCATGTTCTTTTCCCACGGCGTGATGATGATCGTGCGCGCGTCGGACAGGGTGACCGAGGCGACCTGCGGCAGCGGCATGTCGGCGCCGTAGTAGGACACCTTGATGCCGTCCACCAGCGCCGTGCTGGCGCGGCCGGTGCGGATGCGGGTGAGATCGTGCTTGAGTGATTCGATGCTCTTGCCCATGCGGGTCTGGGCATCGTTCTTGATGTCATTGAGCATGTGGCGGTTCCCGGTAAATCTGGCAACGTTCGAGTATAGCAGTGGCAGCCGGTGGAGCTTGCTGCGGCGCGGTCAGCCGCCGTCGACCAGGGTGCCGATCTGCTCGCCGCGCATGATCCGCATCAGGCTGCCCGGCACGGTCATGTCGTAGATGCGCAGCGGCATGCCATGGTCGCGGCACAACGCGATGGCGGCGGTGTCCATCACCTGCAGGTTGCGCTGGATCACCTCGCCGTAGGTGAGCTGCTCGTAGCGGGTGGCGTCGGCGTGGCGGGCCGGGTCGGCGGTGTACACGCCGTCGACCTTGGTGGCCTTCAGCAGCAGATCGGCGCCGATTTCCACCGCGCGCAGGGCGGCGGCCGAGTCGGTGGTGAAGAACGGGTTGCCGGTGCCGGCGGCGAACAGCACGATGCGGCCCTTCTCGATGTGGCGGATTGCGCGGCGGCGGATGTAGTCCTCGGCCACGTCGTGGATCTGGATCGCGCTCATTACCCGTGCGTAGCCGCCGCGTTTCTCGATCGCGTCGGCCATCGCCAGCGCGTTCATCACGGTGGCCAGCATGCCCATGTGGTCGCCGGTGACCCGGTCCATGCCGGCCGCGGCGAGGCCGGCGCCGCGGAAGATGTTGCCGCCGCCAATCACCACGCCGACCTGCACGCCGGCCTTGCGCACCTCGATGATCTCGTCGGCGAGCCGGCCGATCACCTTCGGGTCGATGCCGTAGTCGGCGTCGCCCATCAGTGCTTCACCGGAGAGCTTGAGCAGGATGCGGTGGTACTTGGGCTGGTCGCTCATGGGGTCTCCGGATTGTGTGGGGCAAACCGGCGCATTATAGCGGCGCGCAGGCATGCCGAGGCGCGCCGGGGCCGTCAGGACGCGGCAAATGCGGGTGCGCACGCCCCCGATTCAGCCGGGAGACGAAAAAGGCCGCGGTTCCCCGCGGCCCTTTTGAAGCGCAGCTCTTTCTGACAGTCTGGCCACGGATGGCCGGTCTGCCGGTCAGGGACGACCGTTACCTCAGGCCGGCCTGCTTCATCACCTCGGCGGCGAAATCCTCTTCCACCTTCTCGATGCCTTCGCCAACGGCCAGGCGGACCACCGAGACCACGTCGGCGCCTTCCTTCTTCAGCGCCTCGGCCACGCTCACGTTGGTGTCCAGCACGTAGGGCTGGCCGAGCAGGGTGACCTCGGCGACGATCTTGTGGACCTTGCCGGAGACGATCTTCTCCAGGATGTCGGCGGGCTTGTTCTTTTCCTTGTCCGACATGGCGGCCAGCGCGATTTCCTTTTCCTTGGCCAGGAAGTCGGCCGGCACGTCCTCGGCGCGGACATAGGCCGGGTTCATCGCGGCGACGTGCATCGCGATGCCCTTGGCCAGCTCCTCGGAGCCGCCCTTGAGCGCCACCAGCACGCCGATGCGGCCGCCGTGGATGTAGCTGCCGATCAGGCCGTCGGTCTCGACGCGGGCCAGGCGACGCACGTCGATCTTCTCGCCGATGGTGGCGATCAGCGCCTTGGCGGCCTCTTCCACGTTGGCGGCGCCCGGATAGGCGGCAGCCTTCAGCGCGTCGATGTCGGCTGCGCCGGAGCTCAGCGCGACGTCGGCGACGGTGTCGGTGAACTTCAGGAAGCTGGCGTCCTTGGCGACGAAGTCGGTCTCGCAGTTGATCTCGACCAGCACGGCCTTGCCCGGAGCCTGGGCGGCCACGATGCGGCCCTCGGCGGCGACGCGACTGGCCTTCTTGTCGGCCTTGGCCAGGCCGGACTTGCGCAGCCATTCCATCGCCGCGTCGATGTCGCCGTTGTTCTCGACCAGCGCCTTCTTGCATTCCATCATGCCGGCGCCGGACCGCTCGCGCAGCTCCTTGACCAGTTGTGCGGAAATATTGCTCATCGTCAATCCTCTAATGCGTTGGTTGCGCGGCGGCGACGGAACGCCGCCGCGCGGTTGTCGCAGGCAGGTGCGACGGCGGCGAACCGCCGTCGTCGCGCTTACTTGGCGGCGGGGGCGCCGTCGTTGCGCGGGCCGCGGCCGCCGTCACGGCCGCCATCGCGGCGCGGGGCGCTCTTGCGCGGGGCGGCGTCGCGGCGCGGAGCCGGCTTGCGGTCGACCTTGGCGACCGGGTTGCCTTCCTCGTCCAGCTCGACGAAGTCGTTGGCGTCGCCCTGGGCGGCGGCCGGCGCGGCGGCCTTGCCTTCCAGGATGGAGTCGGCGGCGGCGCGGGCGTACAGCTGGATCGCGCGGATGGCGTCGTCGTTGCCCGGGATGGCGTAGTCGACCAGCTCCGGGTTGTAGTTGGTGTCGACCACCGCGATCACCGGGATGCCGAGCTTCTTGGCTTCCTGCACGGCGATGTCCTCATGGCCGATGTCGATCACGAACAGCGCGTCGGGCAGGCGGTTCATGTCCTTGATGCCGCCCAGCGAGGCCTGCAGCTTGTCGCGCTCGCGGCGGCGGGCCAGCACTTCGTGCTTGACCAGCTTGTCGAACGAACCGTCGGTCTCGGCCGCTTCCAGCTCCTTCAGGCGCGACACCGACTGCTTCACGGTGCGGAAGTTGGTCAGCATGCCGCCGAGCCAGCGCGAGGTGACGAACGGCATGCCGGCGCGCGCGGCCTCTTCAGCCAGCGGCTCGCGGGCCGAACGCTTGGTGCCGACGAACAAAATGGTGCCGCGCTTCTGCGCCAGGCCCGACAGGAAGTTCATCGCGTCGGTGAACAGGGGCAGGGTCTTTTCGAGATTGATGATGTGGATCTTGCCGCGGGCGCCGAAGATGTACGGGGCCATCTTCGGGTTCCAGTAACGGGTCTGGTGACCGAAATGGACGCCGGCTTCCAGCATCTGACGCATGGTGACTTGTGCCATGGGGTGTCGCTCCGATTGTCGGTTCCCTTGGAAGGAACCTGGGGGTTGGGACCTCCACGCATCCCCGGCTTCGACCGCGGCTTGCCCGATTTTGATGGTGGGCGAGGCGCGGCACCCCGAAGGCGGTGCCGATGCGTGTGTGGCGTTGGTTTGGGTGTTGTACCGCTGAGGGTTACAATCCCGCTTTGCTTTGCGGAGGGTGGCCGTCAGCACGGTCCTGTCCCATCTGCAAAACTTCGAAATTGTAGCCGGTGCGCCGGCGGCGCGGCAAGTTGCTGGCGGATTTTGCATTGAACCGCCGGCTTCTGCCGCCATATGAGTGGAATCCATGGCCATTACGCTGAAATCCCCCGCCGACCTCGAAGGCATGCGCGTCGCCGGCAAGCTGGCGGCCGAAGTGCTGGCCATGCTCAAGGAGTACGTCAAGCCCGGCGTCACCACCGAGGAGCTGGACCGGCGCGCCTACGAGCACATCGTCAACGTGCAGAAGGCGATCCCGGCCAACGTCGGCTACCACGGTTTTCCGAAGACCCTGTGCACCTCGGTCAACCACGTGATCTGCCACGGCATTCCGAACGAGGGCAAGGTGCTCAAGGACGGCGACATCGTCAACCTCGACGTCACCGTGATCAAGGACGGCTGGCATGGCGACACCAGCCGCATGTACGTCGCCGGCACCCCTTCGGTGCTGGCCAAACGGCTGGTCGACACCACCTTCGAGGCGATGATGCGCGGCATCGAGGCGGTGCGCCCGGGCGCCACGCTGGGCGACATCGGCCACGCGATCCAGCAGCATGCCGAGGCGGCCGGTTTCTCGGTGGTGCGCGAGTACTGCGGCCACGGCATCGGCAAGGTCTACCACGACGAGCCGCAGGTGCTGCACTACGGCAAGCCCGGCATCGGCGTCGAACTGAAGAAGGGCATGACCTTCACCATCGAGCCGATGATCAACGCCGGCAAGCCGCATACCCGCCAGCTGCCCGACGGCTGGACCGTGGTGACCAAGGACCACTCGCTGTCGGCGCAGTGGGAACACACCATCGCGGTGACCGACGACGGCTTCGAGATCCTCACGCCCTGGCCGGATGCCTGAGCGCCGGGATGACCAGACGTTCGTCTGTTGAAAGCCGGGCGTAGGGACTCGGGATTCGCCGGAGCAGCGTTGACACCAGCCGGCATCTGCCCGAGGTGGCGTGGCAGACTGGTGATCCTTTTCCGCCATCCCGGGCTCCGTCGATGAGCGTCGTGCTTCCGCCTTTGCCCCGCCTGCCGACCGCCGTGCCGCGCTCCGGCGTTTCGGCCGAGGCACGGCGGGCCTTGCGGCAGCTGCTGGACGACGTCGATCGCGCGCTGGCCACCGCGTTCCGCGACGGCGCCGACGCCAGCGCGCTGGCGCGGCGGCGCGGCGAGGCGGTGGCGCGCGTCGTGGCGCACGTGTGGACCGCCTGCCTGGGCGAGGTGACCGGCGCGGCGCTGTTCGCCGTTGGCGGCTTCGGCCGCGGCCTGCTGTTTCCGTATTCGGACGTGGACCTGCTGGCACTGGTGCAGGGGCCGGAACCGGCACGCCTGCGCGCGCTGGAGCAATTCTTCGCCACGCTGTGGGATGTCGGCCTGAAGGTCGGCCATGCGGTGCGCGATGCCGCGCAGTGCCGCACGCTGGCCGCGCAGGACGCCAGCGTGTTCACCAGCCTGCTGGATGCGCGCCGGCTGGCCGGCGACGCGGCGTTCGACGCCCGGCTCCAGGCCATCGTCGACGATCCGGCGTTGTGGCCGCCGCCGGCGTACCTGGCCGCCCGGCTGGCGGAGCGCGACGCGCGGCATGCCCGCTACGACGATACCGCCTACAACCTCGAACCGAACCTCAAGGACGGGCCCGGCGGCCTGCGCACGCTCGACTCGCTGCGCTGGATGGGGCGGCGGCTGGCGCATGCGGACGACCTGGCCGACTTGGTGGCCGAAGGCCTGCTCGACCCCGCGGAGCAGGCCGTGCTGGAGCAGTCCGAGGCCGTCCTGCGCCGCTACCGCTACGCGCTGCACCTGGAGGCCGGGCGCCCCGAGGAGCGATTGCTGTTCGACTATCAGCGCGCGCTGGCCGCGCGGCTGGGCTTCGAGGACGAGCACGCGAAGAACCTGGGCGTCGAGCAGTTCATGCAGGGCTATTACCGCGCCGCCAGCCAGGTCGAGCGGCTCGGCGTGCAGGTGGCCGAACGCTTCGAGGAAATGCTGGAAACGCCGGAAAAAGCGGCCCCGGTGGGCGCCGACTTCGTGCGTTACGGCAAGCGCCTGGCGGCGGTCGACCCGCAACTGTTCATGCGCCGGCCGGCTGCCCTGGTGGAAATCTTCATCGCCCGCATGGACCAGCCCGGCGTGGTCGGTTTCAGCGCCGACACCATGCGGCGCATCCACCAGGCTACCGCCGCGCACGGCGATGCGCTGGCCGACGATGGCGCGGTGCTGGCCGCCTTCCTGCGGCTGCTGCGCCGCGGCGCGCCGGCGGTGGAGGCATTGTGGCGGATGAACCGGCACGGCCTGCTGGCCGCGATCCTGCCCGCGTTCGGCAAGGTGTTCGGGCGCATGCAATACGACCTGTTCCACGTCTACACGGTCGACGAGCACACCTTGCGCGTGCTGCGCAACCTGGCGCGCTTCGCCGACCCGGCGGCGCAGCGCGAATTTCCGCTGGGCTGCGAAATCTGGGCCGGCCTGCCGGTGCCGGAAGTGCTGCTGCTGGCGGGGCTGTTCCACGACATCGCCAAGGGCCGCGGTGGCGACCACTCGGTGCTGGGCGAGCAGGATGCGCGCGCCTTCTGCAGCCGGCTGGGTCTGCCGCCCGGCGACGTCGAGCAGGTGGCCTGGCTGGTCCGCTGGCACCTGCTGATGAGCACCACCGCGCAGCGCCAGGACATCACCGACCCGGACGTGGTGCACCGGTTTGCGCAGGTGGTCGGCAATCGCGAGCGGCTCGGCCAGCTGTATCTGCTGACCGTCGCCGACATCATCGGCACCAGTCCGCGGCTGTGGAATGGCTGGAAAGACCGCCTGCTGGCCGATCTCTACACCAGCACGCGCTATGCCCTGCGCAGCGACGTGGAGCTGCCGCGCGACGTCGGCGCACGCGTGCGCGAATGTTCCGAGTACGCGCTGGCGCTGCTGTTGAATGAGGGGTATGCCGAAGCCGAGGTCGTGCGGATCTGGGCCGACTTTCCGCAGCTCAGCTTCCTGCGCCACCGCCCCGAACAGATCGCCTGGCAGACCGCGGCGATCCTGCGCGCGCACGGCGCGCTGCCGCTGGTGGCGGTGCATCCGCTGTCGGTGCGCGGCAGTACCGAGCTGTTCGTCTACACGCCCGACCGCGACGGCCTGTTCGCCACCATCACGGCGGTACTGGATCGCCTGCGTTTCTCGGTGGTGGAGGCGCGCATCCTCAGCTCGCCGACCGGGATGGCGCTGGACACCCTGCTGCTGCTCGATGCGGACAGTCAGCAGCCGGTGAGCGCGGCACGGGCGGAGGAACTGCAGCAACGGCTGCAGCGTGCGCTGGCGCAGTCGGCCGGCGTACAGCCGAGCAAGCGCGGCCTGTCGCGCCACCAGAAGCATTTCCAGATGACCCCGCAGATCAGCTTCCACGCCGCCGGCGACCGCACCCAGCTGGCCCTGGTCGGTGCCGACCGCCCCGGTCTGCTGGCGGCGGTGGCGCAGGTGATGCTGGCTACCGGCGTGCGCGTGCACGATGCGCGCATCGCCACCTTCGGCGAACGGGTGGAGGATTTCTTTCAGCTCACCGACCGCCACGATAAGCCGCTCGACGAGGCGCTGCAGGATCGCCTGCTGCGGGCCCTGCAGGAGCGGATCGGCCCGGCGCGGGATTGAGCGCGGGACGGCGCGTTATCATCGCGGCCGCTGCGCCTTGCAGCGGCCACGCGGTTGCGCCATGACCTACCTGCTGATCAAGTCCCTGCACCTGCTGTTCGTTATCGCCTGGATGGCCACGGTGTTCTACCTGCCGCGGATCCTGGTGAACATGGCCGAGGCGGCGCAGGAACCGGCGGTGCTGGCGCGGCTGCAGCTGATGGGGCGGCGGCTGTACAAGTTCGGCCACAACATGTTCGGCATCGCCTTCCTGTTCGGGCTGCTGCTGTGGCAGGGCTGGCGGGTGTTTCCGCAGACCTTGCCGAACGTCGCCGCCGGCATGCACTGGATCGACGCCAAGCTGACCCTGGTCGCCGTGCTGCTGGCGTATTTCGTGTGGGCCGGGCGCATGCTCAAGCGCAGCGAGAAGGGCGGCACGCTGCCGTCCTCGCGCACGCTGCGCTGGCTCAACGAGCTGCCGGTGCTGCTGCTGCTGGGGGTGATCTGGCTGGTGCTGGCCAAGCCGTTTTGAGTGCATGGTTGTAGGAGTCCGCTCGCGGGCGATGCTCCTTGAATCCGCCCCAAGGGCCTCACCTGCGAGCGGGTTCCTGCGTTCAGCGGTTGAAGTACTCGCGGTACCACGCCACGAACCTCGCCACGCCTTCCTCGATCGAGGTGTGCGGCGCGTAGCCCACGTCGCGCCGCAGCGCCGACACGTCGGCCCAGGTGTCGGGCACGTCGCCGGGCTGCATCGGCAGCAGGCGTTTTTCCACGCTGCGGCCGAGCTGCTGTTCCAGCAATTCGATGAAGCGCAGCAGCTGCACCGGTTGGTCGTTGCCGAGGTTGTAGACGCGGTACGGCGCGCTCGACGTGCCGGGATTCGGGTGCTCGGCGTCATACGCGGGGTCTGGCTCGGCCGGGTGGTCGAGCGTGCGGATCACGCCTTCGACGATGTCGTCGATGTAGGTGAAATCGCGGCTGTGATGGCCGAAGTTGAACACGTCGATCGGCTCGCCGCGGCTGATGCGGTCGGCGAACAGCATTGGCGACATGTCCGGCCGGCCCCATGGCCCATACACGGTGAAGAAGCGCAGGCCGGTGGCGGGCAAGCCGAACAGGTGGCTGTAGGTGTGCGCCATCAGCTCGTTCGCCTTCTTGCTGGCGGCGTACAGGCTGACCGGGTGGTCGACCGCGTCCTCCACCGCGAACGGCAGCTTGCGGTTGGCGCCGTAGACCGAACTGGACGAGGCGTAGACCAGGTGCTCCACGCCGCCGTGCCGGCAGCCTTCGAGGATGTTGACGAAGCCGACCAGGTTGCTCGACACGTAGGCCTGCGGGTTCTGCAGCGAATAACGCACGCCGGCCTGCGCGGCGAGGTTCACCACGCGCTGCGGCCTGAACGTGGCGAACGCGTGACTCACCTCGCCCGCATCAGCAAGGTCGGCGCGCTGGTGGGTGTAGTTCGGATGGTCGATGAAACGCGCCAGGCGGGCTTCCTTCAGCGCCGGGTCGTAGTAGGCGTTGTGGTTGTCGATGCCGTGCACCATGTCGCCACGCGCCAGCAGGCGTTGCGCCAGGGCGGCGCCGATGAAGCCGGCGGTGCCGGTGACCAGGATGCGCATGGAGTGTCCTCGGAAGATCCGCGGCATTGTATCGTCGGGCCCGGGCGGCACGGTGGCGTCGGGCGTGGATTGACAGGCCATCCGGGCTAAACTAGCGTTTCGGCATCACCCACGAGACCTGAGGTGGCCCGCGCTGCGCGCCGGCCGAGTGTGCGACATGGCAACTACCCGCTTCCACCACTGACCGCCGCCACGCCTTCGTTTCTTCGTCATCAAAGAAAGGGCATCACGCCCTTTTTTGCTTTTCCAGAGAAGTCCCCATGATTGAAATCACGCTACCCGACGGCAGCAAGAGGTCGTTCGACCACCCCGTCACCGTGCAGGATGTGGCTGCCTCGATCGGCGCCGGGCTGGCCAAGGCCACCCTGGCCGGCAAGGTCGACGGCAAGCTGGTCGACGCCAGTCATACCATCGGGCACGACGCCAGCCTGCAGATCATCACCGAGAAGAGTCCCGAGGCGCTGGAGATCCTGCGCCACTCCACCGCGCACCTGATGGGGCAGGCGGTACAGCGGCTGTTCCCGGGCGCGCAGGTCACCATCGGTCCGGTGATCGACAACGGCTTCTATTACGACTTTGCCTACGAGCGCCCATTCACGCCCGAGGACTTGCCGAAGATCGAGGCCGAGATGCACAAGATCGTGGACGAGCAGCTGCCGGTGACGCGCAGCGTGAAGTCGCGCGACGAGGCGGTGGCGTTCTTCCGTGGCCTGGGCGAGAGCTACAAGGCCGAGATCATCGAAGGCATTCCGGCGAATGAAGATCTGTCGCTGTATTCGCAGGGCGAATTCACCGACCTGTGCCGCGGCCCGCACGTGCCCAACACCGGCAAGCTGCACTCTTTCAAGCTGATGAAGGTGGCCGGCGCCTACTGGCGCGGCGATTCCAACAACGCGATGCTGAGCCGCATCTATGGCACCGCCTGGCTCAACGACAAGGACCTCAAGGCCTGGCTGCACCAGCTGGAGGAAGCCGAGAAGCGTGACCATCGCAAGATCGGCAAGCAGCTCGACCTGTTCCACCAGCAGGAAGAAAGCCCCGGCATGGTGTTCTGGCACCCCAACGGCTGGGCGATCTGGCAGCAGGTCGAGCAGTACATGCGCGGCGTGTACCGGAAGAGCGGCTACCAGGAAGTGCGCTGCCCGCAGGTGCTGGACGTGTCGCTGTGGAAGAAGTCGGGCCACTGGGACAACTACAAGGAAAACATGTTCTTCACCGAGTCGGAGAAGCACACCTACGCGTTGAAGCCGATGAACTGCCCGGGCCACGTGCAGGTGTTCAACACCGGATTGCACAGCTACCGCGAGCTGCCGATCCGCTACGGCGAGTTCGGCGGCTGCCACCGCAACGAGCCGTCCGGCGCGCTGCACGGCATCATGCGCGTGCGCGCTTTCACCCAGGACGACGGCCACATCTTCTGCACGCCCGAGCAGATCGAGTCCGAGGTGACGGCCTTCCACCGGCAGGCAATGCAGGTCTACGCCGATTTCGGTTTCCACGACATCGACGTGGCACTGGCGCTGCGGCCGGACAAGCGCATCGGCGACGACGGGGTGTGGGACCGCGCCGAGGCCGCACTGCGCGGTGCGTTGGCCGCCGCCGGGGTGAAGTGGACGGAGCTGCCCGGCGAGGGTGCGTTCTACGGCCCGAAGATCGAGTACCACATGAAGGACTCGATCGGCCGCGACTGGCAGGTCGGCACCATGCAGGTCGACTTCATGATGCCCGAGCGCCTCGGCGCCGAGTACGTGGACGAGCACTCGCAGAAGCGCCACCCGGTGATGCTGCACCGGGCCATCGTGGGTTCGATGGAGCGCTTCATCGGCATCCTGATCGAGCACCACGCTGGCCTGCTGCCGGCCTGGCTGGCCCCCGTGCAGGCGGTGGTGATCAATATCACCGATGCGCAGGCCGACTACGCCCGGGAAGTGACGCAAGCCCTTGTCGACAAAGGTTTCCGGGTACAATCGGATTTGCGCAACGAGAAAGTCGGCTATAAAATCCGCGAGCATACGCTGCAGAAAGTGCCTTATCTTCTCGTGGTCGGTGATCGTGAGAGGGAAACGGGTGCCGTTTCCGTGCGTACACGTTCCGGCGAGGACCTGGGCAGCATGCCGCTGGCCGGCTTCGTCGAGCGACTGGAGACCGAAATCCGGCATTGAGTACCGGGCGGTCTGTTTCATTACTTCTTCTGGAGGATCGTGGTATCGCTACCACCGACAACAAGGGCAATCGTCGTAACCTGGAAATCCGCGTGCCGCGCGTGCGCGTGATCGGCCCGGATTCGGAACAGCTCGGCATTCTCTCCCGTGACGAGGCGCTGCGCGCGGCCGAGGAAGCGGGCATGGATCTGGTCGAGATCCAGCCAAACGGCGACCCGCCGGTCTGCCGCATCATGGATTACGGCAAGTTCAAGTTCGAAGCCCAGAAGAAGGCGCAGGCCGCCAAGAAGAAGCAGAAGCAGGTCGAGATCAAGGAAGTGAAGTTCCGTCCGGTCACGGACGTGGGCGACTACCAGATCAAGCTGCGCAACATGCTTCGCTTTCTCGAGGAAGGCGACAAGGTCAAGGTCACCATCCGCTTCCGCGGCCGCGAGATGTCGCATCAGGATCTGGGCCAGAACCTGGCCAGGAAGATCCAGGAAGACGTCGGCGACAACGGCCAGGTCGAGTCCTTCCCGCGGCTGGAAGGCCGCCAGATGGTCATGATGATCGGGCCGAAGAAAAAGTAAGCTGCCGCTCGCGGGTGTCGCTTTTGCGGGAGCGCACGGGGTGCGCCCCTACTGGTATCCGAGGCCTGAACTCCGTATAATCGCCGGTTCGACCCGCCTGGATGGGTCGTGCACCGATCGTGGCAGGACGGAAAGCGTGATCCGCCGGATCACCGCCAGATCAGTCAGAAACCGGGGCTGCCCGCGCAGGGCGGGCCCCACACAAGGAGCATCCCATGCCCAAGATCAAGACCAACCGGGCGGCGGCGAAGCGTTTTCGCAAGACCGCGTCGGGCAAGATCAAGTGCGGCCACGCGTTCAAGTCGCACATCCTGACCAAGAAGTCGACCAAGCAGAAGCGTGGTCTTCGTGCACCGAACCACCTCAAGGCGTGTGATGCGCCGGGCGTGGCTCGCATGCTGCCGTACTTGTGAGGAGATAGACCATGGCTCGTGTAAAGCGTGGCGTTATCGCCCGTCGTCGTCACAAGAAAGTCATCGGCCGCGCCAAGGGCTACTACAACGCCCGCCGCAAGGTCTTCCGCGTCGCCAACCAGGCCGTCATCAAGGCCGGCCAGTACGCGTACATCGGCCGCAAGCAGCGCAAGCGCCAGTTCCGTGCGCTGTGGATCGTGCGCATCAACGCCGCCGCGCGCATGTTCGGCCTGTCCTACAGCCGCCTGATCAATGGCCTCGCCAAGGCCGGCATCACGGTGGACCGCAAGGTTCTCGCCGACATCGCCGTGCACGACATCAAGGCGTTTGGGGCCATTGCCGACAAGGCCAAGGCTGCCCTGGCTGCTTGATCGCCGATTGCGACGATAGAATGTGAATCAAGCGGGGAGGAGGCCACACGCCTCCTCCCCGTTTTCGTTTTTGGACGTCCGAACCGGGATTGCACCGATGGATGATTTGGAACGCCAGGCCGCGCAGGCGCTGGCCGGGATCGAACAGGCCGGAGCGCTGGATACGCTGGAATCCCTGCGCGTGGGGTTGCTGGGCAAGAACGGCATCGTCACCGCCGCGCTGAAGGCTCTGGGCGCGCTGGCGCCCGAGGAGCGCAAGACGCGTGGCGCCGAAGTCAATCGCATCAAGGAGCGCCTTGCCAGCGCACTGGCCGCGCGCAAGGCGACGCTTGAGCAGGCCGAACTCGACCACCGGCTCGCCTCCGAGGCCATCGACATCTCGCTGCCCGGCCGCGACGGCGAGCGCGGCGGCATCCACCCGGTCACCCGCGCGCTGGAGCGCATCGCGTCGATCTTCGCGCGGCTCGGCTACCAGCGCGCCGACGGCCCGGAGATCGAGGACGACTGGCACAACTTCGAGGCGCTGAACTTCCCGCCGCACCATCCGGCGCGCGCCATGCATGACACCTTCTACTTTGGCGACGGGCGCCTGCTGCGCACGCATACCTCGCCGGTGCAGATCCGCTCGATGGCCGGCCGCCAGCCGCCGATCCGCATCATCGCGCCGGGCAAGGTCTACCGCAGCGACTCGGACCAGACCCATTCGCCGATGTTCCACCAGATCGAAGGGCTGCTGGTCGACGAGACCTCCAGTTTCGCCGACCTGAAAGGCACCTTGGCCGAGTTCATCCGCGCCTTCTTCGAGCGCGATTTCGAGATGCGCTTCCGCCCCAGCTATTTTCCGTTCACCGAACCCTCGGCCGAGGTGGACATCCGCTGGGAGACTGCGGATGGCGAGTCGCGCTGGCTGGAAGTGTTGGGCTGCGGCATGGTGCATCCGAACGTGCTGAAGAACTGCGGCATCGACCCGGAACGCTACACCGGCTTTGCGTTCGGCCTGGGCGTGGAGCGCTTTGCGATGCTGCGCTACGGCGTGACCGATTTGCGCGCGTTCTTCGAGAACGACCTGCGCTTCCTCAGGCAGTTTGCCTGAGCATTGAATCGGAAATAGGGAAGAGGGAATAGCGGCAAAGGGCGCTCTTCCGATTCCCTGTTTCCCATCCCCTCTTCCGGACTTCGACCCATGAAATTCTCCGAAAACTGGCTGCGCGAACTGGTGGATGTGCAGGCCGATCGCGCCGAACTGGCTCATGCGCTGACCATGGCCGGGCTGGAAGTGGAAGAACTCACACCGCTGGGCGAAGGCTTGGACGGCGTGGTCGTGGCCGAGATCATCGGCGCCGAAAAACACCCGCAAGCCGACCGCCTGCAGGTGTGCAAGGTCGACGCCGGACAGGCCGATCCGCTCACGATTGTCTGTGGCGCGCCGAACGCGCGCGCAGGGCTCAAGGTGCCGCTGGCCATGGTGGGCGCGAAACTGCCGGGCGGCATCGCGATCAAGGCGGCCAAGCTGCGCGGCGTGGAATCGTTCGGCATGCTGTGCTCGGCGAAGGAGCTGGGTATCGACACGGACGCTTCCGGCCTGCTGGAGCTGCCCGCGGATGCGCCGGTAGGCAAGTCGCTGGCCGATTACCTTGGCCTGCCCGACGCCAGCATCGAGCTGAAGCTCACCCCGAACCGCCCCGATTGCCTGGGCCTGGTCGGCCTGGCGCACGACGTCGCGGCATTGTTCGGCAGCGCGGCGAAGGTACCGGCGCCAGCGGAAGTGCGGGTCACCGGCGAGGCGCGCCGCGGCATCCGCCTGGAAGCCGGCAAGGATGCGCCGCGGTATCTGGGCCGCATCGTCGAGGGCATCGACCCGGCGGCGCGCACGCCGTTGTGGCTGGCCGAACGCCTGCGCCGTGCGGGTCTGCGTCCGATCGGCGCGGTGGTCGACGTCACCAACTACGTGATGCTGGAGCTGGGCCAGCCCATGCATGCGTTCGACAACGACACGCTCGAGGGCGACCTCGTGGTGCGCCACGCACGTGCGGGCGAGCGCCTCAAGCTGCTGGACGGCAGCGAGGCGACGCTGGACCAGGGCTTCGTGCTGATCGCCGACGAAAAAAAGGCGCTGGCGGTGGCCGGCGTGATGGGCGGCTACGACTCGCGCGTCACCGATGCCACGCGCAACGTCTTGCTGGAGTCCGCGCATTTCGCGCCCGCCGCGATCATGGGCCGTGCGCGCAAGCTGGGACTGCACACCGATGCCTCGCACCGCTTCGAGCGCGGCGTCGATCCCGAGCTGCCGCGCCGCGCGCTGGAGCGCGCCACCGGGTTGCTGTTGGCGATCGCCGGCGGCAAGGCCGGGCCGGTGCTGGTGGCAGAAAACCTGGCCGATCTGCCGCAGCCGTCAGCGGTGGTGCTGCGCCGCGCGCGGCTGAAGCGCGTGCTGGGCGTGGAGGTGGCCGACGCCGAGGTGGCGCGCATCTTCACTGCGCTGGGCATGCGCGTGGAAACGCAGGTCGATGGCTGGCGCATTACTGCGCCGAGCAGCCGCTTCGACATCGAGCGCGAGGAGGACCTGATCGAGGAAGTCGCGCGCGTTTTCGGCTACGACAATATTCCCACCGCGACGCCGTCTGGCGCGCTGAGCCTGGCCATCGAGCCGGAGGCGCGCATCGGCGAGCTGGCGCTGCGCGAACAACTGGCCGCGCGCGGCTATTTCGAGGCGGTGAACCTGTCCTTCGTCTCGGCCGAGCTGCTGGCGCGCTGGGGCCTGGCCGGGCAGGGCGTACCGCTGGCCAATCCGCTGTCGGCCGACCTGGCGGTGATGCGCCCCTCGCTGCTGCCGGGCCTGGTCGAGGCGCTGCGCCACAACCGCGCGCGCCAGCAGGAGCGGGTGCGGCTGTTCGAGGTGGCCCGGGTATTCGGGGCGGGCGATCCGCCCGTCGAAACGCCGAGCCTGGCCATCGTCGCCTGCGGTTCCGCGCGCGCCGAGCAGTGGGGCGAGCCGTCCCGCGCGCTGGACTTCTTCGACCTCAAGGGCGACCTGGACGCGTTGCTGGCCTGGGGCGGCGAGCCGCAGCGCTGGGCGGTACATGCCGACGGCCTGCCGTCCTGGCTGCATCCGGGCCGCGGCGCCCGTCTCTCGCGCGATGGCGTGACGGCCGGCTACCTCGGCGCGTTGCACCCGCAGCTGGCCAAGGCGTTGGACCTGGGCCCGGACGTACACGTGCTGGAACTCCAGCTGGCCCCGTTGCTGGCCCGTCGCCTGCCGCGCGCCCGGCCGGTGCCGCGGTTTCCCACGGTGCGCCGCGACCTTGCGGTGGACGTGCCGGAAACGGTCAGCTGGTCACAGATTGAACAGGCGGTCCGCCGCACGCTGGGCGAGCGGCTGGGGGAGCTTCGCCTGTTCGACCGCTACAGCGGCAAGGGCGTCGAAGCTGGCCGAAAAAGCCTGGCTATGGGCTTGATTTTACAGGACGCTTCCCGCACGCTTACCGACGACGACGCGGACCGCTGCGTACGCGAAGCGATAGCTGCGTTGGAGCAATCATGCAAGGCAAAGCTGCGAGGATGAGATGGCTCTGACCAAGGCGGAAATGGCCGAGCGGCTTTTCCTCGACGTGGGCCTCAACAAGCGCGAGGCAAAAGAGTTCGTGGACGCCTATTTCGAGGTGGTCCGCGGAGCCCTGGAAAACGGCGAACAGGTAAAGTTGTCCGGCTTCGGCAATTTCGATCTGCGACTGAAGAACCAGCGGCCCGGGCGCAACCCGAAGACCGGCGAGGAGATTCCGATCTCCGCCCGGCGCGTGGTGACGTTCCGGCCGGGACAGAAACTCAAGGTAAGAGTCGAGGGCTATGCTGGACCAAGGGAATAACACCGAGCTGCCTGCCATCCCGGCCAAGCGCTACTTCACCATCGGTGAGGTCAGCGAGTTGTGCGGTGTGAAGCCCCACGTGCTGCGCTACTGGGAGCAGGAGTTTCCTGCGCTCAACCCGGTCAAGCGCCGCGGCAACCGCCGCTACTACCAGCGCCACGACGTGCTGATGATCCGCCAGATCCGCTCGCTGCTGTACGACGAAGGCTTCACCATCACCGGTGCGCGCGCACGCCTGGAAGGCCCGCAGGCGCGGATGGAAGCGAGCATCTCGCACCAGATCGTGCGCCAGGTGCGGATGGAACTGGAAGAAGTGTTGACCCTGCTGCGCCGCTGAAGGCTTCCGGACGCGCCGCACAAGCTGCTAGACTTGCCAGCTTGCCGTAGTCGGGGCGTAGCGCAGCCTGGTAGCGCATCTGCCTGGGGGGCAGAGGGTCGTCGGTTCGAATCCGGCCGCCCCGACCAATTCGGCGATCGAGTACGAAAAAAGCGCCTCCGGGCGCTTTTTTCGTCTGGCGGCTTCAGTACAGCACGCGGCTGCGCAGCGTTCCGGGAATCGCCGCCAGCTTGGCCTTCAGCTCGTTGGCTTGGGCCTCGTCGGCGCTGACGTCAATCACCACGTAGCCCACCTCGCTGTCGGTCTGCAGGAATTGCGCGTCGATGTTGATGTTGCCGGCCGAGAACAGTTCATTGATGCGCGACAACGTGCCCGGCACGTTGCGGTGGATATTCAGCAGGCGACGGCTGTGCGGGTGCTCGGGCAGGGCCACCTCGGGGAAATTCACCGCCGACAGGGTGGAGCCGTTGTCGCTGTAGCGCACCAGCTTGCTGGCGACCTCGATGCCGATGTTGTCCTGCGCCTCCAGCGTGCTGCCGCCGATGTGCGGGGTGAGGATCACGTTGTCCAGGCCGATCAGCGGCGAGACGAAGGGATCGTCGTTGCCTTTCGGTTCAACCGGGAACACGTCGACTGCGGCACCAGCCAGATGGCCGGCGCGCAGCACCGCGGCCAGCGCGTCGATGTCCACCACGCTGCCGCGCGAGGCGTTGATCAGCATCGCGCCGGCGCGCATCTTCGCCAGCTGTTCGCGGCGGATCATCAGCCGGGTGGCGGGGGTTTCCGGCACGTGCAGGGTGACCACGTCGGCGCGTTCCAGCAGTTCGTCCAGGCTGGACACGGCGCGCGCATTGCCCAGCGCCAGCTTGGTCTCGATGTCGTGGAAGATCACCCGCATGCCCAGGCTCTCGGCCAGCACGCCGACCTGGGTGCCGATGTGACCGTAGCCGACGATGCCGAGCACCTTGTCGCGCGTCTCGTAGCTGCCGCTGGCCGACTTGGCCCAGCCGCCGCGGTGGCACTGCGCGTTCTTCTGCGGGATGCCGCGCAGCAGCATGATCGCCTCGGCGATCACCAGCTCGGCCACGCTGCGCGTGTTGGAGTAGGGCGCGTTGAACACCGGCACGCCGAGCCTGCGCGCGGCGCCCAGATCCACCTGATTGGTGCCGATGCAGAAGCAGCCCACCGCGATCAGCCGCTTGGCCTGGGCCAGCACGTCGGCGGTGAGCTGGGTGCGTGAGCGGATGCCGATGATGTGCGCGTCGGCGATGCGCGCCTTCAGCTCGTCTTCCGGCAGCGACTTGGCATGCAGCTCGACCTGGCTGTAGCCGGCGCGGCGGAAGTTGTCCACCGCACTGGCGCTGACGCCCTCCAGCAGCAATACCTTGATGTCCTGGCGGGGGTAGGAGGTCTGCATGCGTCGTCCCGGGAAGTGGCGTTGTCGCCCACTATGCCAGATTTGCGGCACTGCAGCACTGGACGCGGAGCGTAGCGGCTGGCAGGCTGCGGAAACATCGCTGGAGCCCAAGCATGTCCGACCCTCGCCTTGCCGAACTGTCCCGCCGCCTGCCGGAACTGCGCCTGCTCACCGCGCCCGCCGAGCTGGAACATTACGGCCGCGACTGGACCCGCCGCTGGACGCCGGCGCCACTGGCGATCGCGCTGCCGACCGGCGCGCAGGAGGTGCAGGCGATCGTGCGCTGGGCGAACGAGCAGCGCGTGGCGATCGTGCCGTCCGGTGGGCGCACCGGCCTGTCCGGCGGTGCGGTGGCGGCGAACGGCGAGCTGGTGCTGAGCCTGGAGCGGATGAACCGGGTGCTGGCGTTCGATGCGGTCGACCGCACGCTCACCGTGCAGCCGGGGGTGATCCTGCAGCACGTGCACGAGGCGGCGCGCGAGCACGGCCTGGTCTACCCGGTCGATTTCGCCGCACGCGGCTCGTGCTCGATCGGCGGCAACATTGCCACCAACGCCGGCGGCATCCGGGTGGTCCGCTACGGCAACACGCGCGAGTGGATCGCCGGCCTGAAGGTGGTGGCCGGCAACGGCGAACTGCTGGACCTGAACCGCGGGCTGGTCAAGAACTCCAGCGGCTACGACTTTCGCCAGCTGCTGGTCGGCTCGGAAGGCACGCTCGGCATCGTGGTGGAGGCAACCTTGCGGCTCACCGAGCCGCCGCCCCCCTCGCAGGTGATGCTGCTGGCGCTGCCGGACATGGATGCGCTGATGCAGGTGTTCGCGCTGTTCCGCGCACGGCTGGTGGCGCTGCAGGCGTTCGAGTTCTTCACCGACGTGGCGCTGCGCCACGTGCTGGCGCACGGCGCGCAGCGCGCGATCGACGGCGATCACCCCTATTACGTGGTCGCCGAGTTCGATGCCGCCGACGAGCGGCAGCAGGAGGCCGCGCTGGCCGCGTTCGAGCAGGGCGTGACGGAAGGCTGGATCAGCGACGGCGTGATCGCGCAGAGCGAGGCGCAGGCCGCTGCGCTGTGGCGGCTGCGCGAAGGCATCACCGAGAGCCTGGCGCCGCGGCGGCCGTACAAGAACGACGTGTCGGTGCGGATCAGCGCGGTGCCGGCGTTCCTGCACGAGATGCAGGCCTTGCTGGCGCGCGAGTACCCGCGGGCCGAGGTGGTCTGGTTCGGCCACATCGGTGACGGCAACCTGCACATCAACGTGTTGCGCCCGGACGAGCTGGCGGAGGAGGCGTTCATCGCCCAGTGCGAGCACGTCACCGCGCTGCTGGCCGCGACGCTGCAGCGCCATGGCGGCAGCATCTCGGCCGAGCACGGCATTGGCCTGGTCAAGCGGGCGTATCTGGAAAGCACCCGCAGCGCGGCGGAGATCGCGCTGATGCGCGGCGTGCGCCAGGTATTCGACCCCAATGGCGTCCTCAATCCCGGCAAGCTGTTCGCCCCCGACTGAAGGTCGCAAGCCGCGCCCATGCTAGTCTTGCGGGCTCGTTCGCCGATTCCGAGGAGCCGTCATGCCGTCGTCGCCGCTGCGTTCGCTGTACCCCGAGATCGAGCCGTTCGACAGCGGCTTCCTGCCGGTGTCGTCCGTGCACACGCTGTACTACGAGCAGAGCGGCAACCCGCACGGCAAGCCGGTGGTGTTCCTGCATGGCGGCCCGGGCGGCGGCACCAATGCGAAGTGCCGGCGCTTCTTCGATCCAGCGCTCTACCGCATCGTGCTGTTCGACCAGCGCGGTTGCGGCAAGTCCACGCCGCATGCGGAACTGGCCGGCAACACCACCTGGGACCTGGTCGCCGACATCGAGCGCCTGCGTGCTCATCTGGGCATCGATCGCTGGCAGGTGTTCGGCGGCTCGTGGGGCTCCACGCTGGCGCTGGCCTATGCACAGACCCATCCGGACAAGGTCACCGAGCTGGTGCTGCGCGGCATCTTCATGCTGCGCCGCTGGGAACTGGAATGGTTCTACCAGAAAGGCTGCGACGCGTTGTACCCGGATGCGTGGGAAACCTATCTTGCCGCCATTCCGGAAGTGGAGCGTGGCGACCTGATCAGCGCCTACCACCGCCGGCTGACCAGCGCGGACGCGAAAACGCGCCTCGACGCGGCGCGCGCCTGGTCGGTGTGGGAGGGCGCCACCAGCTTCCTGTGGCAGGACCAGTCGCACATCGAATCCAGCGGCGAGGACGAGTTCGCGCTGGCGTTCGCGCGCATCGAGTGCCACTACTTCGTCAACGGCGGCTTTTTCGAGCACGACGACCAGCTGCTGCGCAACGTCGAGCGTATCCGCCACATCCCGGCGGTGATCGTGCAGGGACGCTACGACGTGGTCTGCCCGTTGCGCAGCGCGTGGGACCTGCACCGGGCGTGGCCCGAGGCCGAGCTGCGCATCGTGCAGGATGCCGGCCATTCGGCGTTCGAGCCGGGCAACGTGCACGAGCTGATCGAGGCGACCGACCGCTTCGGTCGGTGAGGCGAGCCATGACGGGGTTGGAGCCCGCTGGCGGGCGATGCTCCTGTCCCGAGATCCGACGACGATCAAAGCGGGAGCATCGCCCGCCGGCGGGCTCCTGCGCGGCTGGTGTCGGTCAGTCGTTCGCCGGCAACTGCTTGGTGCCGAAAATCTTGTCGCCGGCGTCGCCGAGGCCGGGCAGGATGTAGCCGCGTTCGTTGAGGCGCTGGTCGATCGCGGCGGTGTAGATCTCGATGTCGGGGTGGGCCGCGGTGATGCGTTCGAGGCCTTCCGGCGCGGCGACCAGGAACAGTCCCTTGATGCGCTTGCAGCCGGCCGCCTTCAGCATGTCGACGGTGGCGACCAGGGTACCGGCGGTGGCCAGCATCGGGTCCACGATCAGCGCGATGCGCTCGTCCATGCGCCCGCTGAGCTTTTCGTAGTAGGTGGTCGGCTTCAGCGTCCGCTCGTCGCGCTGCAGGCCGACCACGCTGACCTTGGCCGCGGGGATCAGGTCGAGCACGCCCGGCAGCATGCCCAGGCCGGCGCGCAGGATCGGCACGATGGTGATCTTCTTGCCCTTGATCCGGTGCACGTGCAGCGGCCCGGCCCAGCCCTCGATTTCCTCCTCGACCGTTTCCAGGTCCTTGGTGGCCTCGTAGGTGAGCAGCGCGGCGACCTCGGAGGCCAGCTCGCGGAACTCCTTGGTGCTGATGCCGGCGCGGCGCATCAGGCCGAGCTTGTGCTGGATCAGCGGGTGGCGGACTTCGACGATCTTCATGAATGACTGTCTTTCGGGGCGGCGTGGGCGCGACAGTCGGGGAGCTTAGCGAAGCGGCCCCGTCGGCGCACGCAGGAACGTGCGCCGGCGGGAGTGGAGTTGCAGAAGGTCTTACGGCGTGGCGGCGTTGTCCTTCAGGCAGCTGCTCATGAAGGTCTTGCGGTCGGCGCCCTTGAGCCCCTTGGCGGTGGCATCGGCGTTGCAGGTTTTCATCTTTTCCTGCTGGGCCTGTTTCGCCGCGGGTGCGGCGGCCGCTGCGGTGCTGCCGCCCTTCAGGCAAGTGCTCATGAAGGCCTTGCGTTCGGCCCCTTTCTTGCCGGTGGCCTGCTTGTTGCAATCGATCATGCGCTGCTGCTGCGCGGTGTGTGGCTTGGCGGCCGGAGCGGCGGTGCCGGCTTGCGGCGTGGCGGCGAAGGCGGCGCCGGCGAATGCCAGCGCGGCACTGACGGCAAGCAGGCGAAGTGACATCGACATCGTTGAACCCTCCCTAGGTGACCGGCGAGCGCCGGCGCGGGCAGTCTATGCCCGGCGGTTGCCGCCATGGGAGTGGGCGGAACCTGACATGCACGAAGTATTCAGCTGCGGCGACGTGTCAAGCGTCGCCGCAGCGGGTTCGGCTCAGGCCGCCTCGGCCTTGGCCTTGCGCGGGCCTTCCAGCAGTGCCCGGCGCACGTGCGACACGATCAGGTCGACCTCGGCGCTGGTGACGTTGAAGTGCGGGGTGAAGCGCAGCGAGTTGGCGCCGCCATGGATCACGCCGACGCCGTGCTCGCGCATGTACTCCTCGGTGGAACCGGCGCCGTAGCACTTGTAGTCCGCGGCCAGCTCGCAGGAGAACAGCAAGCCGGTGCCCTGCACCTTGGTGATCAGGCCACCCAGTTCGTTCTTCAGCGCGTTGAGCTTGTCGACGAATTCCTTGCCGCGCTCGCGGATGTTGTTGCGCACGGCATCGCTGAGTTCGCCCAGCGTGGCCAGCGCCACGTCCAGCGCGCGCGGGTTGGCGGTCATGGTGTTGCCGTAGATGCCCTTGCGGTACAGCCCGGCGGCACGGTCGCCGACGGCCAGCACGGACAGCGGGTACTGGCCGGCGTTGAGCGCCTTGGAGAAGGTTTCCATGTCCGGCGGCGGCAGGCCCTCGAAGCCCGGGTAATCCACGAACGACAGCACGCCGTGGGCGCGCAGGCCGGCCTGGATCGAGTCGACCAGCAGCAGGGTGCCGTGCGATTCGGTGAGCGTGCGTGCGGCCTGGTAGAACTCCGGCGTCACCGCGCGGCCGGGGTCGCCTTCGCCCATCACCGGCTCCAGGAACATCGCCTCGATGAACCAGCCGTGCCTGTCGGCATCGGCGAACGCGGCTTCCAGCTGCGCCACGTCGTAGGGCGCCACGGTGATCAGGGTGTTCTCGTGACGGTAGCTGGCGAGGTTCTGCTGATAGGTCTTGCGGCTGGAATCGGAATACAGCGCCGGCGCCTCGGTGCGGCCGTGGAACGCGCCTTTCACCGCCAGGCGCTTGATGCTGCGGCCGGCGTAACGGCCACCTTCGTCGGTCATCGCCTTGGCGTTGACGTCGGCGATGCGGCACGCCAGCGAGACCGACTCCGAGCCGGAGTTCAGGCACAGATAGTGCTTGTAAGGATTGCCGCCGCGGCTGCGGCCCAGTTCCTTGTCCAGCGCCGCGGTGAAGCGCAGCTGCGCCACGCTGGGCGACATCACGTTCGCCATCACCTGCGGGCGGGCCAGTGCGGCCAGGATCGCCGGATCGTTGTGGCCGAAGCCGAGCATGCCGTAGCCGCCGTTGTCGTGCACCACGGCGCCCTTCAGGGTGACGATCCAGGGACCGCGCGCGGCGGCCGGCAGGTACGGGTTGATCGCGTCGTCCGGGTAGAAGTTGACGAAGCCGGCCTGCGCCTGGGCCAGCTGCTGGGCCTCGTCGAGCCTGAGGAAATCCGACAGGTCCGCGCGCAGCTCGCGATGGCGCGCCACGGCCTCGGCGATCGCCTGGCCCAGCAGGGGATCGTTCGCCGCCATGCGCTCGATGGTGGCGTCGTCCAGGCCGACGGTCCGCGGCTTGCCGCCGAATTCGCGCAGTTCGCGCAGCTGGTTGATCACACCCATGATGAATCCTCCGTAGCCCCGCCGGGCGGCGTGCCGTGCCGAATGGCGGAAGTGGTGAATGCGTGCCGGGAAGTGCGAAGAGCCGGCACTTCCTCAATGTTTTCAGGCGTTTCGTGCCGCCGCGAGTGCTTCGAGGCGGCTTTATCCCTCACAGGATACCCTGCGGCGGCGGCGGCCGTAACCCCGTGCCGCCGCCGCGGGTGACGGCTGTCATGGCCGGTGGCTGACGTCGGCGACTGCCGGCGGTGGCCGGCCACGCGCAGGATGCGCGGCACCGGAGGATTTTCCATGCCGCATTCCTGCATTCCGATCGCCTGTCTCGCCGGTGCCGTCAAGCGCTACGGCCGACTCATCGCGCTGGATGGCGCCGACCTGCAGTTGCAGCGCGGCGAGCTGCTGGCGCTGCTCGGCCCCAACGGTGCCGGCAAGACCACCGCGATCGGCCTGCTGCTGGGGTTGGTCCGCGCCGATGCCGGCAGCGCCCGATTGTTCGGCCGGGATCCACAGCGGATCGAGGCGCGCCGCCGCATCGGCGTGATGCTGCAGAACGCCGAACTGCCGCCCACGCTGCGGGTGGGCGAGCTGCTGCGGCTGACCGCCAGCTACTACCCGGATCCGCGTCCGCTGCAGGAGTCGGCCGCACTGGCCGGCATCGCCGACCTGCTGAAGCGACCGTACGCGAAACTCTCCGGCGGCCAGCAGCGGCGCGTGCAGTTCGCGCTGGCACTGTGCGGCCGACCCGAACTGCTGTTCCTGGACGAGCCCACCGTGGGCATGGACATCGAGGCGCGGCAGCAGCTGTGGGCGACGGTCCGCCAACTGGTCGCCGAAGGCTGCGCGGTGCTGTTGACCACGCATTACCTGGAGGAGGCCGAGGCGCTGGCCGACCGCGTCGGCGTGATGTCGCGCGGGCGGGTGATCCACGAAGGCAGCGTCGCCGAGCTGCGCGCACGGGTGGCACTGAAGCGCGTGCGTTGTCTCGGTGCGGTGCCGCTCGAAGTGGTGCAGGGCTGGCCCGAGGTCAGCGAGGCGCATCGGGAGAACGGCCGCCTGCACATCGCCACGGCGGCCGCCGAAGCGGTGGTCAGGCGCCTGCTCGACGCCGACCCGCAACTGCGCGAACTGGAAGTGCAGCGCGCCGGCCTGGCCGAGGCGTTCGTCGAACTCACCCGCGATGCCGCCGAGGCCGCGGACACCGACCAGCGCGAGGCCGCCTGACATGCGAGCCGCCATTTCCGTCGCCGCAACGGCTGCCGCCACCGACATGCCGCGCGGCCGTATCGTCGGCGCCTACCTGGAGGAGGCGCGCAGCGAGTGCCTGCGCTACCTGCGCGCGCCCGGCTTCATGCTGCCGGTGATGCTGTTCCCGGCGATGTTCTACCTGCTGTTCGGCGTGCTGATGGCGAAGTCGAACGGCGCCGAGGCGGCGCGCTACCTCTTGGCCGGCTACGGCGTGTTCGGCGTGATGAGTCCGGGCCTGTTCGGCTTCGGCGTGTCGCTGGCGCTGGAGCGCGACGGCGGCCTGCTCACCTTCAAGCGCGCGCTGCCGATGCCGCCCGGCGCCTACCTGCTGGGCAAGATGCTGATGGCGATGGCAGCAGCCGGCGGGGTGATCCTGTTGTTGCTGGCGCTGGCGTTGTCGCTGGGCCATGTGGCGCTGAGCCCGTTGCAGGCCGGCGCGCTGCTGCTCGCCGGCATGCTCGGCGTGCTGCCGTTCTGCGCGCTGGGCATGTTCGTCGGCACCCTGATCAAGGGCCAGGGCGCGCCCGGCGTGCTGCAGCTGATCTACCTGCCGATGTCGTTCCTGTCCGGCCTGTGGATGCCGCTGCCGCTGTTGCCGTCGTTCGTGCAGCGGATCGCGCCGATGTGGCCGAGCTATCACCTGCACCGGCTGGCGTTGGCGGCGGTGGGCATGAATCGGTCAGCCTTGCTGGTCCACGTGCTGGTGCTGGCCGGCTTTGCCGCAGGCTTCGTGCTGCTGGCCGCCAGGCGCCTGCGCCGGCACGGTTGAAGTAGCATGCCCCGCAGACCAGGCTCCCAGCGACCGACCATGCCATGATCCCCGCTTTCGCAGCCCGATGGTTCCTGCCGGCACCCGATTCCGCGGTGGCCGACGACCTGCGCCGGGGCAAGTCGCCATGGGCCGACAGCGTGCACCTGCTGTGGTCGCTGTGGATCTTCATCACGCCGCTGTTCGACCGCGGCCTGCATGGCTACACCCTCACCTGGCTGCTGTGCACGCTGGGCTCGTATCCGCTGTTCCTGCTGCTGTTCGCCAAGCTGCAGCTGGCCTCCCGGCGGACTGCCTATCTCTATGCGTGGGGCATGGCGGCGCTGTGTTTCGGCCTGCTGCGCTGGTATCCCAGCGGACTGAGCTACTTCGTGTATGCCTGCGTGATGCTGAGCCACTGCGACCTCAGGCACTTCCGCAGCTACGCGATCCAGGTGGTGCTGCTCAACGCGATCTACGTGACGCTGGCGTGGTGGATCGGCTACCCGCAGGCGCTGCTGGTGATCATGCCGGTCACGGTGTTCGTCATCTGCACCATCGTCACGGTCGAGCAGATCCACCAGGAGAAGGACGCGGCCCTCAGGCTTTCGCACGACGAGGTGCGCCGGCTTGCCGCCACCGCGGAGCGCGAACGGATCGGGCGCGACCTGCATGATCTGCTCGGGCATACGCTGTCGCTGATCACGCTGAAGCTGGAGCTGTCGCGCAAGCTGTTCGACCGCGACGTGGCGGCCGCCCGGCGCGAGGTCGAGGAAGCGGAAAAGGTCGCGCGCCACGCCCTGGCGGAGGTGCGCTGCGCGGTCACCGGCATCCGCGCCACCGACCTCGCCGCCGAGCTGGCTTCGGCGCGGCTGCTGCTGGAATCCTCGCGGGTGCATCTGGATTACGGCGAGCTGCCCGCCGACCTGCCGGGCGACGTCGAGCGCGGCCTGTCGCTGGTATTGCGCGAGGCGGTGACCAACATCGCGCGCCATGCCGATGCCAGCCAGGCGCGGGTCGAGCTGACGCACCAGCGGGGCGGCATCAGCCTGCAGATCAGCGACAACGGCCGCGGCGGCATCGAGCGCGACGGCAACGGCCTGAGCGGCATGCGCGAGCGTGTGCGCGCGCTCGGCGGCACGCTGACGTTCGAGTCGCCGCGCGGGCAGGGGTCGCGCCTGCGGGTGACGGTGCCGTTGCCGGTGGTGCGCCTGGTGGCGTCATCACGGCCGGTGCCGCCGACTGCCGGCGCGCGCGCGCAGCCGGTTCCGGACCGGCCCGTCGCATGATCCGCGTGCTGCTGGCCGAGGATCAGGCGATGGTGCGCGGCGCGCTGTCCGCACTGTTGAACCTGGAGAGCGACATCGAAGTACTCGGCTCGGCCGCCGACGGCGAAGCCGCATGGCGCGAGCTGCAACGGCTGCAGCCGGACGTGCTGGTCACCGACATCGAGATGCCCGGCCTGACCGGGCTGGAGCTGGCCCAGCGCATCCAGCGGCACGAACTGCCGATGAAGGTGGTCATCGTCACCACCTTCGCGCGTCCGGGCTTCCTGCGCCGTGCATTGGATGCCGGCGTGTCCGGCTACCTGCTGAAGGACGCCCCGGCGGAGAATCTCGCCGAGGCCTTGCGCACCGTGCACCGCGGCGGCCGCGCGATCGACCCGCAACTGGCGCTGGAGGCCTGGTCCGACGCCGATCCGCTGAACGACCGCGAACGCCAGGTGTTGCGGCTGGCCGGCGAAGGGCAGTCCGCCGGCGACATTGCCGCGCAGCTGAACCTGTCGCACGGCACCGTGCGCAATTACCTGTCCGAGGCGATCGGCAAGCTCGGCGTCGCCAACCGCATCGAGGCGTATCGGCTGGCGCGACAGAAGGGCTGGCTGTAGGCGCTTGCACGCGAATCGGTCCGCTGCGGGATAATGCTGCGTTTCCCGATGCCGGCCGTGCCCCTTGAAGAAGTCCGATTTCGATTTTGAGCTGCCGCACGAGCTGATCGCGCAGGTGCCGCTGCCGGAGCGTTCGGCCAGCCGCTTGCTGCTGCTCGACGTGGCGGCGCAGTCGCACCAGGACCGCATGTTCCGCGAGCTGCCCGAGTTCCTGCGTCCCGGCGACCTGCTGGTGTTCAACGACACCCGCGTGCTGCCGGCGCGGCTGTACGGGCGCAAGGACACCGGCGGCGCGGTGGAGATCCTGATCGAGCGGGTCACCGGCGCGCACGAGGCCACCGTGCAGCTGGGGGTCAGCAAGAAGCCGAAGGAGGGCGCGCGGATCGAGCTGGCCGACGGCAGCCATGCGCTGGTGCTGGGCCGCGACGAGAGCTTCTTCCGGCTGCGTTTCGAGGCGCCGGAGCCGCTGGAGAAGCTGCTGCTGAAGCTGGGCGAGATGCCATTGCCGCCGTACATCGAGCGGCACGCCGACGCCAGCGACATGGAGCGCTACCAGACCGTGTTCGCGCGCGAGCCCGGCGCGGTGGCGGCGCCCACCGCGGGCCTGCACTTCGACGAGGCGATCCTGGCCAGGCTGCGCGAGCGCGGGGTCGAGTTCGGCTACATCACCCTGCATGTCGGCGCCGGCACCTTCCAGCCGGTGCGCGTGGACGACATCAAGGACCACCACATGCACCGCGAGTGGCTCAACGTCGGTGCGCACCTGATCGGGCAGATCCGCCGCGCCCGCGCCAATGGCGGACGGGTGATCGCGGTGGGCACCACCGTGGTGCGCGCGCTGGAAAGCGCCAGCAGGGACGGCGAGCTGCATCCGTTCGCCGGCGAGACGCAGATCTTCATCTTCCCCGGCTACCGCTTCAGCAGCATCGACGGCCTGATCACCAACTTCCACCTGCCGCAGTCGACGCTGCTGATGCTGGTGTCCGCGCTGGCCGGGCGCGAATTCATGCTCGACGCTTACCGCCACGCGGTGGAACAGCGCTACCGCTTCTTCTCCTACGGCGACGCCATGCTGATCCTGCCGCACGGCCTGGGATAGTCGCCGCGTCCGTAGGAGCCCGCTCGCGGGCGATGCCTTTAAAGCCGGGATGACCAGACGTTCGTCTGTTGAGAGCCGGGCTTCGCAAAAGCAAAGGACATCGCCCGCGAGCGGGCTCCTACATATGTGTCGGGCGATGGGCGGAACGGGTCAAACCCGCGATAATGGGCGGATGACCTCCCTCCAGTTCGACCTCCACGCCACCGATGGCGCCGCCCGCCGCGGCCGCCTGACCTTTGCCCGTGGCACGGTGGAGACGCCGGCGTTCATGCCGGTGGGCACCTACGGCTCGGTCAAGGCGATGACCCCGCGCGACGTGGCCGAGATCGGCGCCGAGATCATCCTGGGCAATACCTTCCACCTGTTCCTGCGACCCGGACTGGAAATCGTCGAGAAGTTCGGCGGCCTGCACCGCTTCATCGGCTGGGACAAGCCGATCCTCACCGACTCGGGCGGCTTCCAGGTGTTCTCGCTGGCGCACAAGCGCAAGATCACCGAGGAAGGCGTGACCTTCGCCTCGCCGGTGGACGGCTCGAAGGTGTTCCTGTCGCCGGAAGTGTCGATGCGGATCCAGACGACGCTGGATTCGGACATCGCGATGATCTTCGACGAGTGCACGCCGTACCCGGCGACGGAGCGGGTGGCGGCCGATTCGATGGAGCTCAGCCTGCGCTGGGCCGAGCGCTCGCGCCGTGCGTTCGACGATTTGAAGAATCCGAATGCGCTGTTCGGCATCGTGCAGGGCAGCGTCTACGAAACCCTGCGCCGACGCTCCGCGGAAGGTCTGGTGAAGCTCGGCTTCGATGGCTACGCGATCGGCGGCCTGGCGGTGGGCGAGCCGGAGGCCGAGCGCAACCATGCGCTGGATTTCACCGTGCCACTGCTGCCGGCCGACCGGCCGCGCTACCTGATGGGCGTGGGCCGCCCGGAGGACATCGTGGAGGCGGTGCGCCGCGGCATCGACATGTTCGACTGCGTGATGCCGACGCGCAACGCGCGCAACGGCTTCCTGTTCACCGCCGAGGGCACGCTGCGCATCCGCAACGCGAAATACGCCGCCGACACGGGGGTGATCGAGGAGGGTTGCGACTGCTACGCCTGCAGTCACGGCTTCAGCCGCGCCTACCTGCGCCACCTCGACCGCTGCAACGAGATCCTCGGCAGCCAGCTCGCCACCATGCACAACCTGCGCTACTACCAGCGACTGATGGCCGGCCTGCGTGCGGCGATCGCCGGCCGCACGCTGGAGTCGTTCGTGGCGGAGTTCTACGCCCGCCGCCAGGGCGCCGCGGCTTCGTAGCAAGAGGGCTTCGGGGGCGCCAGCTGGCGGTTTCCGGCGGGTCCGGCCCGGCGGCAGCGCCGCCGTGCATGCGTAGGGGGTGCATGGCATAATCGGGAATCTTTTATCAGGCGTTCTGTCGAAAACCTCGACGACGCCATAACTTGCGAGACCGATCCATGAGTTTTCCGATCTCCCCGGTGATCGCCCAAGCCGCGGCGCCGCAGCCGCAGGGCGGCGGCATGTCCATGATCATCATGATGGTGGTGCTGTTCGGCCTGATGTATTTCATGATGATCCGCCCGCAGATGAAGCGGCAGAAGGAGCATCGCGCGCTGATCGCCGGCCTGGCCAAGGGCGACGAGGTGGTCACCAACGGCGGCATCGCCGGGCGCGTGGACGAGGTGGGCGAGACCTTCATCACGGTCGAGATCGCGGCCAACGTGAAGGTCAAGGTGCAGAAGGGGGCGGTCCAGCAGGTGCTGCCCAAGGGCTCGCTGAAGTCCGTCTGAAAGCCGGGACGTCCAGGGGCCGGGCTTTTTCGAAACAGTGCGGCCATGGACGGCCGCTTCTTGACGTTCGCGATCACGGACGATCGCAAAAAACAAACTTCGGTCAGGGATGGCCGCTTCTTGACGTTCGCGGTCACGGACGCTCGCAAAGGACCCGATCATGAGTGATTTTCCCCGCTGGAAGTACGCGCTGGTCGCGCTGGTGATGCTGTTCGGCATCATCTACGCGTTGCCGAATGCATTCCCGCCGGTGCCGGCCGTGCAGGTCACCGCCAATCGCGACGCGCCGCCAGTCAACCAGGCGTTGCAGCAGAAAGTGGAAGCGGCGCTGGCGGCGAAGAAGATTGCGGTCACCGACGTGTTCGTGGACGGCGACCAGCTGCTGGCCACGTTCCCCAACTCCGACGTGCAGAAGAGCGGCCTCGACGAGATCAAGGCGGCGCTGGGCGACGGCTACACGGTGGCGTTCAAGCTGCAGTCCAACGTGCCGGGCTGGCTGAGTGCGATCGGCGCCCGCTCGATGCCGCTGGGCCTGGATCTTCAGGGCGGCGTGCACTTCCTGATGCAGGTCGACCAGAAGGACGTGATCGAGAAGCAGGAAAACAGCTACGCGGACGACATCCGCAGCCTGCTGCGGCAAAAGAACATCCGCTATGAATCGGTGACCCGCAACGCGGCCAGCGGCCAGGGCATCGCGGTGATCCTGCGTTCGGCCGACGACCGCAAGACCGCGTCCGACGCGATCGCCAACGAATACGCCGACCTCAACGTGGCCGATGGCGCCAGCACCGGCGACCGTTTCGTGCTCAACGTGGTGGTCAAGCCGGAGAAGCTGCGCGAGCTGGCACGCGGTGCGATCACCCAGAACCTGGGCACGCTGCGCAACCGCATCAACGCGCTGGGCGTGTCCGAGCCGCTGATCCAGCAGCAGGGCGACAGCCGCATCGTGGTCGAGCTGGCCGGCGTGCAGGACCCGACCGAGGCCAAGAAGCTGATTGGTGCGGTCGCCACGCTGCAGTACCGCCCCGGCATCGGCCAGCCCGGCGACGCGCGTGCGGTGGAAGCGGCGCGCACCGGCAACATCCCGCCGGATGCGAACCTGTACTACATGCGCGGCGACAACCGGCCGGTGCTGGTGAGCAAGCAGATCATCGTGACCGGCAACCAGCTGGTGGACGCCTCCTCCGGCATCGACCAGCAAAGCGGCACGCCGAAGGTCGACGTGACCCTGAATGCGGCCGGCGCCAAGAAGATGGGCGACTTCACCAACGCCAACGTCGGCAAGCCGATGGCGGTGCTGTATGTCGAGCAGGTCTACGAGACCAAGGTGATCGACGGCAAGGAAGTGCGCGTGCCCAAGATCACCGAGACGGTGATCAACGACGCCACCATCCAGAGCCCCTTCAGCAAGCAGTTCCAGACCACCGGCCTGGGCAGCCCGAAGGAAGCCTCCGATCTCGCCCTGCTGCTCAAGGGCGGTGCGCTGGCCGCGCCGATGGACATCGTCGAGGAGGGCGTGATCGGCGCCAGCCTCGGCCAGGACAACATCGACAAGGGCTTCAAGGCGGTGATGCTGGGCCTGGCGCTGGTGCTGCTGGCCGCGGCGGTCTACTACAAGCTGTTCGGCCTGGTCGCCGACATCGCGCTGTTCTTCAACCTGGTGATCCTGCTGGCGGTGATGTCGCTGATCGGGGTCACCCTGACCATGCCGGGCGTGGCCGGCATCGTGCTGACCCTGGGCATGGCGATCGACGCCAACGTGCTGATCTGCGAACGCGTGCGCGAGGAATTGCGCAACGGCTCCAGCCCGCACGCGGCGATTCGCGCCGGCTACGAAAAGGCCTGGTCGACCATTCTCGACGCCAACGTCACCCACCTGATCGCCGCGCTGGCGCTGACCACCATGGGTACCGGTGCGATCAAGGGCTTCGGCGTGACGCTGATGATCGGCATCCTGACCTCGCTGTTCACCTCGGTGACGCTGACCCACGCGTTCACCGCGGCGATCCACGGCCACCGCAAGCTCAAGACCCTTTCGGTGTAAGGGCGGAAATCTCATGGAAATCTTCAATCACGACAGCAACATCCACTTCCTGGGGATGCGCAAGTACACCATTGCCATCGCCATTTTCCTGATGGTCGCCTCGATCGGGCTGATCATGTTCCGGGGCCTCAACTACGGGCTGGACTTCACCGGCGGCGTGTCGATGGTGGTCGACTACCAGCAGTCGGTGGAGATCGCCGACGTGCGCGGGGCGCTGGAGAAGGGCGGCATCCACAACGCGATGGTGCAGAGCCTGGGCGGCACCCGCGAGGTGTCGATCCGCCTGCAGCCGAAGGACGACCCCAGCGCGGTCGATGCCAACGGCAAGATCAACCTCGACCGCATTGCCGCCGACGTGATGAAGGTGCTGCAGGTGGCCCGCCCGGACGCGAAGCTGAAGAGCCGCGACTTCGTCAGTGCCCAGGTGGGCCAGGAACTGCGCAGCGACGGCACGGTGGCCGCGGTATTCGTGATCCTCGGCATCATGTTCTACCTGTGGATCCGCTTCGAGCGCCGCTTCGCGATCGCCGCGGTGATCACCGAGGTGCACGACACGCTGGTGACGCTGGGCATCCTGGCGCTGGTGCAGCGCGAGTTCGACATGACCGTGCTGGCCTCGGTGCTGGCGGTGATCGGCTACTCGATCAACGACAAGGTGGTGGTGTTCGACCGCATCCGCGAGCTGTTCCGGCTGGCGCGCAAGGCCGAGCCGGAGGAGATCCTCAACCGCTCGATCAACAACACGCTGTCGCGCACCATCATCACCTCCCTGTTCACCGGCATCACCATGGGCGCGCTGTACTTCTACGGCGGCACCGCGGTGCACGGCTTCGCCGTCACCATGCTGATCGGCATCGTGGTCGGCACGCTGTCGTCGATCTTCGTGGCCAGCCCGATCCTGCTGTGGCTGGGCGTGTCGAAGAAGGACCTGATGCCGGTGACCAAGGAGAATCCGGAACTGGCGCGGCGGCCCTGAGCAACCATCGCCCGCCTGGCGGGCGATTCCCATTGCTTTCTCCCTCGCTTGCAGGGGAGATGCGCGGCGGGTAGGGGGCGCCCCACGAAACGGCCCGGTCTGCACCGGGCCGTTTTCTTTTGCACGCTCAGGATGCCCTGCCGCACCGGCAGGAGCCCGCTGGCGGGCGATGCCTTTCCGGTCATTCCACGATACGCGAAAGGCCGAGAACATCGCCTGCCAGCGGGATCCTAAGGAAGCCGCGGGGACGACAGCCAGGTTTCCAGTTCGGCAAGACGCTGCGGGGTTCCCACGTCGGTCCACGCGCCACGGTGATGCGAACCGTCCATCTTTCCATGCGCCATCGCCGTTTCCAGCAGCGGCCGCAGCTTGAAGCGCGGCGGCTTCGCCGCGGCGCCCGGCGCCGCGCCGACTGCTTCGCGCCAGCCCTCCAGCAACTCGCGGCGGAACACGCCGATGCCGCTGTAGGTGAGCCGGGGCTCGCCATCGTCGTGCAATTGACCGGCGGCGTCGAGCCGGAAATCGCCGCGGGGATGATGCGCGGGGTTGTCCACCATCAGCAGCTGCGCAAGGCCTCGCGGCTCGGCGGGCAGGGCAGCGAAATCCGCGTCGCACCACACGTCGCCGCTGACCACCAGGAACGGCTCCGGCCCCAGCAGCGGCAGCGCGTTGAGCATGCCGCCGCCGGTTTCCAGCGGGGTGGGGCCTTCGTAGGCGTAGCGGATGCGCAGGCCCCAGCGCGAGCCATCGCCCAGCGCAGTGGGAAACTGCTCGGCCAGGTGCGAGGTGTTGATGACCACGTAGCGCACGCCGGTCGCGGCCAGCTTTTCCAGGTGCCATGCGATCAGTGGCTTGTCGCCCGCCATGAGCAGCGGCTTGGGCGTGCGGTCGGTGAGCGGACGCATGCGCTCGCCCAAGCCCGCGGCGAAGATCAGCGCATGCCTCACGCGGCCACCTGCGTGAGGTCGCGGCCCTGCACGTGGCGTTCCAGCAACGCGGCGAAGTCGGCCAGCTCGGGGTAGCTGCGCGCCACCTCGACCACGTAGCGGTACACCTGCGGCACGTCCTTGAGATAGCCCGGCTTGCCGTCGCGGTACCACAGTCGGTAGAACTGGCCCAGCACGCGCACGTGGCGGTGCAATCCGGTGAGGTCGAACCAGCGCAGGAAACGCGCGGCATCCACGCTGGCGTCGATCACGCCGGCGTCCCGCAGGCGATGCCGGTAGGACTCCACCCAGCCCTCGACGCGCGCACGCGGCCACGCGATGTAGGCGTCACGCAGCAGCGAGGCCAGGTCATAGGTGAGCGGACCGTGCAGCGCGCCCTGGAAGTCGATGATCCCCGGGTTGTTCGCATCGACCGCCAGCAGGTTGCGGCTGTGGAAATCGCGGTGCACGAAACAGCGCGGCTGCGCCAGCGCGTTGTGCACGATCACGTCGAACGCGGCCTCCAGCACGTCCCATTCCCCGCAGCCGGGCGTGTGGCCGAGGTGACGCTGCAGGAACCATTCGGGCATCACTTCCAGCCCGCTCACCAGCACGGCATGGTCGAACGGCGGCAGATCGTCGCAGGCCACCCTCGTCTGCATCGCCAGCAGCGCGTTCATCGCGTCGCCGTAGAGCTGGTCGGCATTAGCCTCGTTCAATTCGTCGAGATACAGACGCGAGCCCAGGTCCTCGATCAGCAGGAAGCCCTGCTGCAGGTCCTGCGTCCGCACCGCCGGCACGTGCAGGCCGGCGGCGGCCAACCGCGCGCCGATCGCCAGCCACGGCCGCGGGTCTTCGTGCTGCGGCGGCGAATCCATCACGATCCAGCTTTGCCCGCCGTGCGTGGTGCGCCAGTAGCTGCGGAAGCTGGCGTCGGAAGAGGCCGGCTGCAGGGTGAGGCTGGCATCGTCCAGCGCCTGGCGGGTCCAGGCGAGGCGGGCGGCGGCGCGATCGGCAATCGGGGTCATGACAAGCGTGGGCAACGGAGTGGCGCCAGCTTAGCGAGCCGCCGGCGTGGTGACGAGGTGGCGGACGCGGCGGCATTGACCGCGCGGCATCGAATCAGTACCATTTTAGTCCCGATTCAACCCTGCCAGCCCGAGCGCTCCCCATGCTCCGCGTCAGCCGCCTCACCGATTACGCCACCGTGGTGATGACCTGCATCGCCGCGCACCCGGCCGAGGTGCTCAGCGCGGTGCAGATCGCCGACGAGACGCGGCTGGAACTGCCCACCGTGAGCAAGCTGCTGAAGGCGCTTGGCCATGCCGCGCTGGTCGAGTCGTTCCGCGGCGTCAACGGCGGCTACCGGCTGGCCCGCCCGGCCGGCGAGATTTCGCTGGCCGAGATCGTCGAGGCGATCGAAGGGCCGATCGGCATGACCGAATGCAGCGTCGCCGAAGGCCAGTGCGAACTCGAGTCGCAGTGCGGCGTGCGCGGCAGCTGGCAGCTGGTCAACAACGTGCTGGGCAACGCGCTGCGCGCGGTCAGCCTGGCCGACATGCTCAAGCCGCAGCCGCCACGGCCGCCGCGACGGGTCGCCGCCGTGCCGCTGGGCGAGATCGCGATGCCGGCGAAAGCCCGCCGGGTCACCACCGAATGAACGAGATCATGAACAACCAGAGCAGCACCGCCGCCGCACTGCGTGACAACGCACAGGTGGCCGAGGCCCTTGGCCGCAGCTACAGCGCGGGCTTCATCACCGAGATCGAGATGACCGGCCTGCCGCCGGGCCTGGACGAGGACACCATCCGCGCGTTGTCCGCGGTCAAGCACGAGCCGGAGTGGATGACCGAGTGGCGGCTCGAGGCCTATCGGCACTGGCTGACCATGCCCAAGCCGGACTGGGCCAAGCTCAACATCGACCCGATCGACTACCAGGCGATCAGCTACTACGCCGCACCCAAGAAGCAGCCCAAGTCGCTGGACGAGGTCGACCCGGCACTGCTGGAAACCTACGAGAAGCTCGGCGTGCCGCTGCACGAGCGCGCCGCGCTGGCCGGCGTGGCGGTGGACGCGGTGTTCGACTCGGTTTCGGTCGGTACCACCTTCCGCAAGCAGCTGGCCGACGCCGGCGTGCTGTTCTGCTCGATGAGCGAGGCGATCCGCGAGTATCCCGAACTGGTGCAGAAATACCTGGGCAGCGTGGTGCCCACCGGCGACAACTTCTTCGCCGCGCTGAATTCGGCGGTGTTCTCCGACGGCAGCTTCGTGTTCATCCCGAAAGGCGTGCGCTGCCCGATGGAGCTTTCCACCTATTTCCGCATCAATGCGCAGAACACCGGCCAGTTCGAGCGCACCCTGATCGTGGCCGAGGAAGGCGCCCACGTCTCCTACCTCGAAGGCTGCACCGCGCCCAAGCGCGACGAGAACCAGCTGCATGCGGCGGTGGTGGAACTGGTGGCGCTGGAGAAGGCGCAGATCAAGTACTCCACCGTGCAGAACTGGTACCCCGGCGACGAGAACGGCGTGGGCGGCATCTACAACTTCGTGACCAAGCGCGGCGACTGCCGCGGCGATGACTCCAAGATCTGCTGGACCCAGGTCGAGACCGGCTCGGCGATCACCTGGAAATATCCTTCCGTGGTGCTGCGCGGCGACCGCTCGGTAGGCGAGTTCTATTCGGTGGCGCTGACCCACCACTTCCAGCAGGCCGACACCGGCACCAAGATGGTCCACCTCGGCAAGGACACCAAGTCGAAGATCGTCTCCAAGGGCATCAGCGCCGGCAAGAGCTCCAACAGCTACCGCGGCCTGGTGAAGATGGAGAAGGGCGCCGAGCGCGCGCGCAACTACACCCAGTGCGACAGCCTGCTGATCGGCAAGAAGTGCGGCGCGCACACCTTCCCGTACATGGAAGTGAAGAACCCCACCGCGATCGTCGAGCACGAGGCCACCACCTCGAAGATCTCCGACGAGCAGATGTTCTACTGCCGCAGCCGCGGCATCGGCGAGGAAGACGCCGTGTCGATGATCGTCGACGGCTTCTGCAAGCAGGTCTTCCGCGAACTGCCGATGGAGTTCGCGGTGGAGGCGAAGAAGCTGCTTGAGGTGAGCCTCGAAGGCGCGGTGGGTTGATGTTTATTCCTTCTCCCTCCGGCGACCGAAGGAAGTCCCCGTGTGGGTGAGAAGGTGCCCGAAGGGCGGATGAGGGTACGGGCCCGCACGGATTTTTCCGCAAGCCCCGAACCCTCACCCCAACCCCTCTCCCGGTGGGAGAGGGGCTCAAGATCAGGAACAGCCATGCTCAAAATCGAAAACCTGCATGCCCGCGTCGAGGGCAAGGAAATCCTCAAGGGGCTCAGCCTCAGCGTGAACGCGGGCGAGGTGCACGCGATCATGGGGCCCAACGGCGCCGGCAAGTCGACGCTGGGCAACGTGCTGTCCGGCCGCGAGGGTTACGAGGTGACCGCCGGCTCGGTGACCTACAACGGCATCGACCTGCTGGCGCTTTCGCCGGAAGCGCGCGCCGCGGCCGGGGTGTTCCTGGCCCTGCAGTACCCGGTGGAGATTCCTGGCGTCAACAACACCTACTTCCTGCGCGCGGCGCTCAACGCGCAGCGCAAGACGCGCGGCGAGAAGGAACTCGATTCCATGCAGTTCCTCAAGCTGGTGCGCGAGAAGCTCAAGGTCATGCAGATCTCCGACGAGCTGCTGCACCGCGCGGTCAACGAGGGCTTCTCCGGCGGCGAGAAGAAGCGCAACGAGATCTTCCAGATGGCGGTGCTGGAGCCGCAGCTGGCGATTCTCGACGAGACCGATTCGGGCCTGGACATCGACGCGCTGAAGCAGGTGGCGCAGGGCGTCAACACGCTGCGCTCGCCGGACCGCGCGTTCCTGATGATCACCCACTACCAGCGCCTGCTCGACTACGTGGTGCCCGATTTCGTGCACGTGCTGGCCAATGGCCGCATCGTCGAGAGCGGCGACAAGTCGCTGGCGCTGAAGCTGGAGGAACACGGCTACGCCGGGTTGGGCGCGGGGGCGGCGGCATGAACCCGTCGGCCTCCACGCCGCTGGTCGCCTCGCTGCTGGACGCACCGCCGTCGGCCAGCGGCATTGCCTGGCTTGATGAGGCGCGCCGCGAGCACCGCGCTGCGTTCGCCGCCGGCGGCCTGCCCGGCGCGCGGGTCGAGGCGTGGAAGTACACCGCGCTGCGCGGACTGACCCAGCGCCGCTTCGCCGCCGGCGACGCGACCGCGGCCACCCGCGACGTCGATGCGGCCGCGTTCGCTCTGCCCGGGGTGGACGGGCCGCGGCTGGTGTTCGTCAACGGGGTGTTCCGGGCGGACCTGTCGACCGCCGCCGCCTTGCCCGACGGGCTGTCGCTGCAGCCGCTGTCACAGGCCCTGCGCAACGACGCGGAGCCGCTGCGCTTCGCCTTGTCGCGGCCGGCCCTGGTCGGGCCCGTCCGCGAGGCGGCCGATGCATTCGTGCAGGTCAACGCCGCCAGCGCCACCGATGGCGTGGTGCTGAAGGTCGCCGCCCACGCCAGCATCGCCGCGCCGGTACAGCTGGTCTTCGTCGGCGCCGCCGCGGATGCCGAGCTGGCCTGGCATGCGCGCAACCTGATCGAACTGGGCGAGGGCGCCTCGCTGGAACTGATCGAACATCACGTGGGCAGCGGCGAGCAGGCCCAACTGGCCACCCTGGTCGGCGACGTCGTGCTGCACGAAGGCGCGCAGCTGCACCACGTCGTGCTGCAGAATGCCGCGAGTGGCGCCAACCTGATCCGCCGCAGCGGCCTGCGCCTGCATGCGCGGGCGCAACTGCGGCTGCACGTGCTGGAGCTCGGTGGCGCGCTGGTGCGGCACGACCTGCAGGCCGAACTGGTCGGCGACGGGGCGCAGCTGCACACCCGCGGCGCGTTCATGCCGCACGGCCGCCAGCACGTGGATACCCAGCTGGCGATCCGCCACCAGGCGCTGGACACCGCCTCCACCTCCGTCTGGCGCGGCGTGGCCAGCGATCGCGCGCGCGGCGTGTTCCGCGGCGCGATCCTGGTGGCGCCCGGCGCCGACGGCAGCGACGCCAGCCTCAACAACAAGAACCTGCTGCTGTCGCCCGGCGCCGAGATCGACACCAAGCCGGAGCTGGAAATCTACGCCGACGAGGTGCAGGCCGCGCACGGCGCCACCGTGGGCCAGCTCGACGAGCGCTCGCTGTTCTACCTGCGCTCGCGCGGCATCCCGCTGGCCGAGGCGCGCGCACTGCTGACTGCCGCGTTCTGCCGCGCGGTGCTGGACGACCTGCCGAACGCGGCGCTGCGCGAGCACCTGTCGGGCCTGCTGATCGCGCAGCTGCCCGCGTGATGTCTTTCTCCTCCCCCTGCGGCGCCGGGGAGGCTGGGAGGGGGCAAGGCTTTTGACCTGAAGATCAGGAGCGACCCCACCCCAGCCCTCCCCTGCGACCAAAGGAAGTCCCTTCGGGACAAGCAGGGGAGGGGGTCCCAACCGGAACTCTCTGCATGAACGCACAAGCCAGCACGCCCACCGTCTTCGACGTCCAGCGCATCCGCGCGGATTTCCCGCTGCTGGCGCGGCGCGTGCACGACAAGCCGCTGGTGTATTTCGACAACGCCAACACCAGCCAGAAACCGCTGTCGGTGATCGAGGCGGTGGACCGGCATTACCGCGAGCACAACGCGAACGTGGCGCGCGCGGTGCACCAGCTGGGCGAGGAGGCCACGGCGGCCTACGAAGGTGCGCGCGACCGGCTGGCGCGCTTCCTCAATGCGCCCTCGCGCAACGAAGTGATCCTCACCACCGGCACCACCCAGTCGATCAACCTGGTTGCCTACAGTTATGCATTGCCGCAGCTGAAGGCGGGCGACAGCATCCTCACCACGGTGATGGAGCACCACGCCAACATCGTGCCGTGGCAGCTGGTGGCCGCGCGCAGCGGCGCCACGGTGAAGGCCGCGCCGATCGATGCGCGCGGCGAGCTGATCGTGGAGAAGTACGTGGAGCTGCTGACGCCGGAGGTGAAGCTGGCCTGCGTCACCCACGTCTCCAACGTGCTGGGCACGGTCAACCCGGTGCGCGAGATCGCGCGCGAATGCAGGAAGCGCGGCATCCCGCTGCTGGTCGACGGCTCGCAGGCGGCGCCGCACCGGCCGGTCGACGTGCAGGCGCTGGGTTGCGATTTCTACGCGGTCACCGGGCACAAGATGCTCGGCCCCACCGGCACCGGCGCGCTGTGGGCCAAGCGCGAGCACCTGGAGGCGATGCCGCCGTTCTTCGGCGGCGGCGAGATGATCCGCGAGGTGCGCTTCGGCGGCACCACCTTTGCCGAGCCGCCGCACAAGTTCGAGGCCGGCACGCCGAACATCGCCGGCTTCGCCGGGCTGTCGGCGGCGATCGACTATTACGCCTCGGTCGGCTTCGAGGCCATTCACGCCTGGGAGCAGCAGCTGCTGCACTACGCCACCGAGCGCCTGCGCGAGGTGCCGGGCCTGCGCATCATCGGCGAGGCGGCCGAGAAGGAGCCGGTGATCTCGTTCCTGCTGGAAGGCGCGCAGGCCACCGACCTGGCCACCCTGCTGGATCTGCAGGGCGTGGCGGTGCGCTCCGGCCACCACTGCGCGCATCCGCTGATGCAGTTCTACGACGTGCCCGCCACGCTGCGCGCCTCGCTGGCGTTCTACAACACGCGCGAGGAGATCGACGCGTTCGTGGTGGCTTTGCTCAAGGTGCGCAAGCTGCTGCTGTGAGATGCACAGGCCCGCATGGTCTTGCCGTTGCGCTGGGCATTATGCTTCGCGTTCCACCCCGCCACGACCGACCCCATGCTCGCCAAGCTTCCCGGCCCGATCCGCATCCCGCTGGCCATGCTGCTGCTGGCCGTCAACATCCTGTTGCACGTGCTGCCGCTGTTCGCGCTCACCCTGCTCAAGCTGGTGGTGCCGGCGCGCGGCGTGCGGCAAGCCTGTTCGCGCGCGCTGGTGGCGATCGCGGAGAGCTGGATCGGGGTCAACAACTTCCTGTTCGGCCTGTTCACCCGCATCCGCTGGCAGGTCGAGGGCCTCGCCGGCCTGCGCCGCGACGGCAACTATCTGGTGCTGTGCAACCACCAGAGCTGGGTCGACATCCCGGTGCTGCAGAAGGTGTTCAACCGGCGCGTGCCGTTCATGCGCTTCTTCCTGAAGCAGCAGCTGATCTGGGTGCCGCTGCTCGGGCCGGCGTGGTGGGCGCTGGATTTTCCCTTCATGAAGCGCTACTCGCGGGAAACCCTGCTGCGCCATCCCGAGCTGCAGGGCCGCGACCGCGAGGCCACCCGCCGTGCCTGCGCGAAGTTCCGCCACCTGCCGGTGGCGGTGATGAATTTCGTCGAGGGCACCCGCTTCACGCCGGCCAAGCACGCGGCGCAGTCCTCGCCGTACCGGCACCTGTTGCGGCCCAAGGCCGGCGGCTTGGCCTTCGTGCTCGATGCGATGGGCGACGCGCTGCATGCGGCGCTCGACGTCACCATCGTCTACCCGGAAGGTCGCCCCACGATGATGGACCTGATCGCCGGGCGCGTGCACGACATCCGCGTGCACGTGCGCGAGCTGGCGATCGACGCCGGCCTGGTGGGCAGCTACGACGACGACCCCGCGTTCCGCGGTCGCGTCAAGCTGTGGGTGAATGAACTCTGGCGCGAGAAGGACGAGCGGATCGCGCGCATGCTTACGGCGGCGGAGGCCGCACCGACGGGAGATTGAGATGCGTATTCTGATCGTGGGCGCCGGCGCCACCGGCGGCTACTTCGGCGGCCGCCTGCTCGAGCACGGCCGCGACGTGACGTTCCTGGTGCGCGAGAAGCGCGCGGCGCAGCTGGCGCAGCATGGCCTGTCGATCCGCAGCGCCACCGGCGACGCGGTGCTGCCGTCGCCGCCGACCGTGCTGGCCAGCGGCCTGCGCGAGCCGTACGAGTTGATCCTGCTGAGCTGCAAGGCGTACGGGCTGGAGCAGGCGATGGCCGACATCGCGCCGGCGGTGGGACCGGACACCACGATCCTGCCGCTGCTCAACGGCATGCGTCAGCTCGATCTGCTGGACGCGCGCTTCGGCGCGGCGCACGTGCTGGGCGGGCAGTGCGTGATCGCCGCCACGCTCGACGAGGACGGCGGCGTGCGCCACCTGAATACCTCGCACAGCCTCACCTTCGGCGAGCGCGACGGCAGCGCTTCCGCGCGCATGCAGCGGATTACCCAGACCCTGTCCGGCGCGGGCTTCGACGCGCGGCCGAGCCGCACGGTGCTGCAGGACATGTGGGACAAGTGGATCTTCCTGGCCACCCTGGCCGGCATCACCTGCCTGATGCGCGGCTCGGTCGGCCAGATCGTGGCGGCGCCGGGCGGCACCGCCGCGGCGCTGGACCTGCTGGAGGACTGCCGCGCGGTGGCCGAGCGCTCCGGTCATGCGCCCAGCGAGCAGACCCTGCAACGGGCCCGCAGCGTGCTGACCGAGGCCGGCTCCACGCTGACCGCCTCGATGCTGCGCGATCTGCAGCACGGCCACCCGATCGAGGCCGACCACATCGTCGGTGACCTGCTGGCGCGTGCCGATCGCTCGCGCGACGAACACTCGCTGCTGGCGACCGTGTATGCGCATCTGAAAGTCTACGAAGCGAGCCGAGCCTGATCGCCGCTATGTAGGAGCCCGCTCGCGGGCGATGCTTCTGGAGCCGGAATGCCGGATTCGGGATTCGCAAAAGCAAAGGCATCGCCCGCGAGCGGGCTCCTACGGGCCATCCGTCCCGCCTGTCGTAACCGCGCAGCGGCAGCGCAAAAGGTGGTTGCGCGTGTCGCTTACCAGATCCTTACCTGCTTCGCGCCGTCGCGCACCATCGCGTCGCCGCTCTTGCACTGGAACGCCCTGGCGAACTCCGGCATGTTCGACGGCGCGCCGATCGCGCGGAATTTCGCCGGCGCGTGCGGGTCGGTGTTGAGCAGGGTCAGCTGCGCCTCCGGCCGGATGTTGCCGCGCCACACGCGGGCCCAGTTGAGGAAGAAGCGCTGGTCCTGGGTGTAGCCGTCGATCCTGCGGCTGGCCTCGGCCGGGTTCTTCGCCAGCGCCATCTGCAGCGCGGTGTACGCCGCGTTGAGGCCGCCCAGGTCGCCGATGTTCTCGCCCATGGTGAGCTGGCCGTTGACGTGCTTGCCGGGCAGCGCCTCGTAGCCGTCGAACTGCGCGCCGAGCCTGGCGGTGCGCGCCTCGAACGCCGTGCGGTCCGCGTCGGTCCACCAGTTGGCGTTGTTGCCGTGGGCGTCGAACTTGCTGCCCTGGTCGTCGTAGCCGTGGCCCATCTCGTGGCCGATCACCGCGCCGATGCCGCCGTAGTTGATCGCGTCGTCCGCGTTGGCGTCGAAGAACGGCGGCTGCAGGATCGCCGCCGGGAACACGATCTCGTTCTTCTGCGCGCTGTAGTAGGCGTTCACCGTCTGCGGGGTCATGCCCCACTCGCTGCGGTCGACCGGCTTGCCGATCTTGGCGATGGCATAGTCGTAGTTGAACTTGTTCGCCGCCTGCACGTTCGCGTAGTAGTTGTCCGGCGTCAGCGCCAGGCCGGACCAGTCGCGCCACTTGTCGGGGTAGCCGATCTTCGGCACGAAGGTGGCCCACTTCTGCAGCGCCTTCTGCCGGGTCGCGTCGCTCATCCACTCGAGCTGCTCGATGCGCGTGCGGAAGGCCGCGCTGAGGTTGGCCACCAGCTCCTCGGCGCGCTGCTTCGAGGCCGGCGGGAAGTTGTCGGCCACGTACAGCTGGCCCAGCGCCATGCCCATGCCGTCGTTGGTGGCCTCCAGCACGCGTTTCCAGCGCGGCTTCATTTCCTTCTGGCCGTTCAATGTCTGCGCGTTGAACGCGAAGTCCTCGCGCTGGAACGGCGTGGACAGGTACGGCGCCGCGTTGGCGATGGCGTGGTAGCGCAGGTAGGCCTGCCACTGCGCCAGCGACACGTCGCCGAGCATCTGCTGCACTTCGGCGAAGAACTTCGGCTGCGACAGCGAGAAGCCGTCCTTCACGTCGGCACCCTGCGCCTTGAAGAACGCGGCCCAGTCGAAGTCCGGCGTCACCCGGTCGGCCTCGGCGAGGCTGACGTAGTGGTAGCGGTTGTTCGGGTTGCGCATCTCCACCGGCGGCAGCGACACGGCGGCCAGGCGGGTCTCGAACGCCAGCACCGCCCTGGCCTGCTGCTGCGCGTCGGCGGCGCCGACGCCGGTCAGTTCGAGCAGCTTGGCGATGTGCACGAGGTAGGCGCTGCGAATCTTGGCGAAGTCGGGCTTGGCGTAGTAATCGACGGTGGGCAGGCCGAGGCCGCCCTGGCCGGCATAGGCGATCTGCCGGTTGGAATCCTTGAAGTCGGCGTTGCCGAAGAAGCGGAACAGCACCGGTTCGCCGCGGGCGTAGCTGTCGCGGATGTAGGCCACCACGTCGGCGCGGTTCTTCAGCGTGGCGATGCGCGCCAGCTGCGGTTTGAGTGGATCGAAGCCGGCCCGCTCGATGGCCGCCTCGTCCATGCCGGAGGCGTACAGGTAGCCGATCTTCTGCTCGATCGAGCCCGCCTTGGCGCTGGCCGCCGCGCGCGCGGCCTGCTCGACGATGCGGCGCTGCACGTTGAGGCTGTCCTCGCGCAGCGCATCGAACGAGCCCCAGCGCGTGCGGTCGGCGGGAATCGGGTTGGCGGCCACCCACCTGGCGTTGACGAAGCCGTTGAAGTCGGTGCAGGCGTTGATCGAACCGTCCAGCTCGCTGACGTCGAAAGCGGAAGGGGAGGCGGCCAACGCGCTGCCACCCAGGGTCATCGCCAGGGCGAAGGCCAGCGGCTTCATGCAACGGTGCTTCATGGAGGATTTCCTTCGGGTCGGGGACGCCAGCGTCCGGTCGGTGCGGGCATCGCAATAAACTGCGGCTCCCGCAGGCTAGGCAGGCGGCCGGCGAGTCGCCCAGTGTCGAAGGTCATGCCCGGGGCCGTCTGTTCCAGATCATGGTGGGCGCGCCGGGCGGCGCATTATCATCGCGGCGATGAGCAGCCAGACCCTTCCCGTTTTCCGCACGGCCACCACGGCCGACGTCGACGCCATCGTGGCGCTGGTCGAATCCGCCTACCGCGGCGAGTCCGGCCTGCGCGGCTGGACCACCGAATCGCACCTGCTGGACGGCCAGCGCACCGACGCGACCGACGTGCGCGCGCTGATCGAGCGGCCCGACAGCCGTATCCTGCTGGCCGAACGCGATGGCCGGCTGGTGGCCAGCTGCCACGTCGAGCGCCAGGGCGAGGCCGGCTACTTCGGCATGTTCGCGGTCGATCCGGCCGGGCAGGGCAGCGGCCTGGGCAAGCAGGTGCTGGCCGAGGCCGAGCGCATCGCGCGCGAGGAATGGCATTGCCGCGGCATGCGCATGACGGTGATCGTGCAGCGCGAGGAGCTGATCGCCTGGTACGGCCGTCGCGGCTACCGGCGTACCGGCGAGTACCAGCCGTTCCCTTACGGCGACGAGCGCTTCGGCATCCCGCGCCGCGACGACCTGCGCTTCGAGGTGCTGCGCAAGGACTTCGACGGGGTTGCCGCATGAACGGCTGGGTTCTGGTCGGCACCCGCAGCGACTTCCTGCCGGGCGAGTACAAGGTGGTGTGGGACGGCGACACGCCGATCGCGGTGTACAACCTCGACGGCGCGCTGTACGCGGTGGAGGACATCTGCACCCACGACGGCGGCGAGCTGGCCGGCGGCGAGGTGTTCGGCTTCGAGGTGGAGTGCCCGCGCCACGGCGCGCGCTTCGACCTGCGCACCGGCGCGGTGACCAAGCCGCCGGCCTACGAGCCGATCGCCAGCTTCCCGGTGCGCGAGGCAGACGGCGCCATCTGGACCCGCGACGACCGCTGATATGCTGCCGGCCTCGCCGGTGGGCTGACGCGGTGGCAACAGGGGGCGCAATGGGTCATCGATGGCGTGCGCTGCTGGCGTTCGTGCTGCTGTGGCTGCTGTACCAGGGCGCCGAAGGTGTGGGCGCCCGCTGGTTGCACAGCTTTCCGGTGCAGGCCGCGCTGATGCTGGCCTGCGTGCTGGCGGCATGGCCGCTGTCGCGCTGGCTCGGCTACCGCGGTTACGCGGCGTATGCCTTGGGCGGTGGCAACGGCTTGCGCTGGTGGTTGCCAGGCGGCCTGCTGCTGGCCGTGCTGGCGAAGTTCGGCGCGGTCCGGCTGGGTCTGCATATGGACGTCTATACGGCCGCTGCGCCGGCGGCGGACGCCTTCGCCGCGTCGCTGGCGGCATTGCCGCTGCTGTTGCTGTCCACCTTCGTCGCGTCGCTGGCCGAGGACATCCTTACCCGCGGCTTCTGGTACCGCGCCGCCGGTTTGCGCTGGCGCAGCGGCGTGGTGTTCGTGCTGGCCTCCAGCGCGATCTATGTGCTCAACCACATCTACCGGTTGGGCAACGGGCCGCAGGAATGGCTGTTGCTGTTCTGTTTCGGGCTGGCCTATGCGGCGGCGCTGTGGCGCAGCGGCAGCCTGTGGGGCGCCGTCGGACTGCACTGGGGCTGGAACCTGGGCAATGGCCTGCTCGCCGTCGTCATGCCGGTGTCGGCGACGAACGCGCACGCGGCCGCCGGACTCTCGATCGGCGCGCACCTGCTGATGCTGCTGCTGGTGCTGGCCGTGCCGAAAGCGCGCCCGGGCTCACAGGCGGTAGACGAACGCCAGTGATTCCGACAGCTGCGTGCGCGAGCCGTAGCGGGTGACCAGCGGGCTGTCGGCGGCATCGCCGAGCAGGCGCCCGTAGACCAGCGCCAGCGCCACGCCGGTGCGTCGGCTGGTGGGCACGAACAGCTCGTACTCCAGCGAGGCGAGCTGGCCGCCGGCGCCGGGTTGCCACGCCGGTATCGACAGGGCGCGCGCGGCTTGCGGGGTGACGCCGAAGAAACGGTTCATCGCCGGTGCGTTCATCGCCTGCCAGCGCAACGTGACGGCATGCTCCAGCAGGCCGGTCGGCGGCGGGTCCCATTCGGCGTACAGCTCCAGATAGGCGCCGGCGCCGTTGATGTCGTGGCTGAGGTTGCCGCCCACGTCGATCTGCCGGGTGAGCTGCCATTCCAGGAAGCCGCCCAGGTTGATCCGCGGCGGCAGCGACGCGATCTTGCCGCGCAGGCTGCCGAGGTCGTCGCGCGAACGCCCCCACTGGTAGTCGCCATGGATGCCGCCGTGCCATGCATCGCCGCGGATCAGATCGATCTGCAGTCCGTCCAGGGTGGAGAAACTGCCACGGCCCGGCAGGTCGATGTCGAGGTACGGCACCGGTTCGCTGTGCTGGTTCTTGCCGCCGGGCCAGCTGGGCATGCGCTGCATGCCCACGCCGACGGCGAACAGGTCCGGGTCGGTCGCCGCGATGCAGCCCAGCGGCCATAACAGGCAGGCAGCCAGCAGCAGGCGAGCTCGCAGCGGAAAGGGGCGGTATTTCTGCATGGAGCGGCAGCATAGGGGCTGCCGGCGCACCGCGGCGGTCGGCGCAATGCATGCGCTCAGCATCCGTTCGGAAAGGGGAAAGGGCACCGAAAGACAGCTTGCCTACGCTGCCCGACAACATCCTGCCATGCGTCCCGACGATGCCTGTTTCCAGCTGGACCATCCTGTGCGATTTCGACGGCACCATTTCGGTCGAGGACGTGATCGACTCGCTGCTCGACCGTTTCGGCCGTCCCGGCTGGGAAGTGCTGGAGCAGGACTGGCGCGCCGGCCGGATCGGCTCGCGCGAATGCATGGCCGGCCAGGTCGCGCTGCTGCAGATGAGCCGCGCCGAGCTGGACGAGCATCTGCGCGAGATGTGGATCGACCACGCCTTCCCGGCCTTCGTGGCGAGGGCGCGCGAGCTCGGCGTGTCGATCCGCGTGGTCAGCGACGGTCTCGATGTCGCGATCCGGCAGATTCTCGAGCGCTACGGCCTGGATGACCTGCCGCTGGCGGCGAACCACCTGGCGCCGGCCACGCCGCCGCAGCAGTGGCAGCTGACCTCGCCGTTCCAGGCCGACGGCTGCCGCAGCGGCACCTGCAAGTGCGCCTGCGTGGCGCAGGCCCGCAGCGGCGGCGCGAAAACGCTGCTGATCGGTGACGGCGCCTCGGACTTCTGCGCCGCCGACCGCGTCGACTTCGTGTTCGCCAAGCATCGCCTGATCGAGCACTGCCGCGCCGCCGGCATCCCCTATGTGCCGATCACCGGCTTCGAGGACGCGCTCGAGCTGCTGCCGCAGCTGCTCGACGGCAGCCTGCTCGACCGTCCCGCCGTGCCGGCGACGGCCGCGCTGGTCTGATCGCTGCCGGCCTGCGCGCCTTTCCCTCCCGCTTACCGACCCCGGATTTTCCGATGAATGTTTTCGACAAGAACGCCGCCGTGGTGATCGACGACGCCCAGCTGCTCGCCGACGAGGCGAAGTACAGTTCCTTCGGCGACACCGTGCACTACGTGGACCCGCCGAAGATCTTCCGCCACGGCGAAGGCAGCTACATGTTCGACACCGCCGGCGTGCCGTTCCTCGACCTGCAGATGTGGTACTCGGCGGTCAACTTCGGCTACGGCAACAAGCGCCTGAACGACACGCTCAAGCGCCAGATCGACCTGCTGCCGCAGGTGGCCAGCCAGTACCTGCACCAGACCCGCATCGAGCTGGCCAAGACGGTGGCGCTGGACGCGAAGAAGAAGTTCGGCCTGGACGGGCGCGTGCATTTCAACGTGGGCGGCGCGCAGGCGATCGAGGATTCGCTGAAGCTGGTGCGCAACTACAAGAACGGGAAGAGCCTGATGTTCGCCTTCGAGGGCGGCTACCACGGCCGCACCCTGGGCGCCTCGTCGATCACCTCCAGCTACCGCTACCGCCGCCGCTTCGGCCACTTCGGCGAGCGCGCGATGTTCCTGCCGTTCCCGTATCCGTTCCGCCGCCCGAAGGGCATGACCGCCGAGGAGTATTCGGAGAGCTGCGTGCACCAGTTCGCGCGCCTGTTCGAAACCGAATACAACGGCGTGTGGGATCCGAAAACCAACCAGTGCGAGTACGCCGCGTTTTACGTCGAGCCGATCCAGGGTACCGGCGGCTACGTCGTCCCGCCGATGGGCTTCTTCAAGGGCCTGAAGAAGGTGCTCGACCAGTACGGCATCCTGCTGGTGGTCGACGAGATCCAGATGGGTTTCTGGCGCACCGGCAAGCTGTGGTCGATCGAGCACTTCGGCGTGACGCCGGACGTGATCGTGTTCGGCAAGGCGCTCACCAACGGCCTCAACCCGCTGTCCGGCCTGTGGGCGCGCGAGGAGATGATCAACCCCACCATCTTCCCCCCGGGCTCGACCCACTCGACGTTCAACTCCAACCCGCTGGGCACCGCCCTGGGCCTGGAAGTGATCAAGATGGGCTACGAGCTGGACTACGAGAAGACCGTGCCGGTGAAGGGCGCGCATTTCCTCGAAGGCCTGCGCGCGCTGCAGAAGAAGCACAAGGAAATCGGCGACGTCGACGGCCTGGGCCTGGCGCTGCGCGCCGAGATCTGCACGGAGGACGGCTTCACTCCGAACAAGGCGCTGCTCGATCGCATGGTCGACATCGGCCTGGCCGGCGACCTCACGCACAACGGCAAGAAGATCGGCCTGGTGCTCGACGTGGGCGGCTGGTACAAGAACGTGATCACCTTCGCGCCGTCGCTGGACATCACCCACGAGGAGATTGATCTGGCGATCAGCTTGCTGGATCAGTTGCTGACGAAGGCCAAGAAGGGCTGATTCGCGCAGCTTGGATGGAAGGCTCGGCAGGCGACTGCCGGGCCTTTTTCATGTCCGCGACTTTCTCCCTCTCCCCGTCATGCCTGCGAAGGCAGGCATCTCACTTCATCCACCATGCCTGCGACGGGCAGCTCTCTGCCGCGCCCCCCATGCTCGTCATGCCTGCGAAGGCAGGCATCGCATTTCATCCGCCATGCTTGCGACGGAACTTCCAGGCAGAGCAAGAGCTTTCGTCTGCCTGCGGCAGCCGAGCTACTTTCTCTTTGCGTGCTCAAAGAGAAAGTAGCCAAAGAGAAAGAGCACCCCGCGGCGGCGCTTTCCGTCCATCCATGGACGGAAAGTCCGTGAGCCGGGGCCGGGCTTTTCGAGCGGGCTCCTGCCCGCGCGAAAAGGCGAGGCCATCCATGGCCTCGCCCGCTGCGCGGCCTGATCGTCCCCGCCTCACCGCCGCCGAGGGGCCCCGGGTAGAGCAGCGCGCTATCCTGGCGCGCACTCGGTGCGCAACCGCTGCGCGGTTGCGAGAGCAGGGCGCGGTGGCAAAGGGAACGTCCTCTATCGGCCTAGAGCAGCCGTCCAACGACGAGACCATCCCGCTTGTTGGCGTCGCCTATCGACCGCGGCGACGAGGGCGCTCCTGCCAAGCCTGCTCGACCAGTTCAGGAGTAATTGCCTCCCGAAGCGCGCGCAAGGCATTGTCAGAATATCTTGGGTGCTTCTGAGACCCGAACTCAAACACCATGACGTTCGCCGGATCTTCGTCTATCCGCAAGAAATCTCGGACGGCCTTGGCTTTACTGGTCGTCAGTTTGACCCTCTCCGCCAACTCGCTTGGGCTCACGTAGTACTTCTTCCGAAGATCTATCTCACGGATGGCCGCCGCACCCTCTGGGTCATCGCCCGACGCGTAGCGAATCGCCGGGGCGTCCGCTGCTTTAGTAATACGAACACGAAGCGTCGGGCCCTCACCTTCCACGCTCGTTGCCAAGGTCATTAACCGCGGGAACACCCGTTCTACTGGCGTGTCGGCTTTGATAGCCTCTTCGATGCGATCTAGGTCTCGCTTGGACACCGCCACTTCCGCGCTTATGTGGGCTTCCATTGCCAGCAGCGCCGTTATTCGCCCCCTCGCCTCGTCGCGCGCTCTCCGCCCCGGGGCCAGTAGGTCTCGAATTTGCGCGTACTCACGATTGACGAGCATCAAGAAGTCAGGGAGCGCCTGGGTGGACAGGGGCAGAACCCGCACCGGTAGGTTATCGGCAAGCGTGTCTTCGAAGTGCCCAGCTAGGATTTCATCCAACGCCGTGATTAGTGCCCTTGCGTTTATATAGAGCGCGTCCTCCGGCACCACGATCATCCAGTGCTGGGCTTGGTCACGCATCGCATCAATCACGCAAATGGCCCCGGCCTGCGCCGCGTTTATCCATCCTTTTGACTGCGCAATGTTGACCGCCTTCTCGATTCCGACGGACGTACCCTTCTCTTTGTCGAAAACATCCTGGCCCTTCTGAACTAGCAGTGCTTTGGTCAGCATTTCGCTAGCGTGCTGTAGCAAGAGCAGGACGATCTCCGGTCTTCCGTCGTCGTCGTGATTGTTGAATGCTTCCAGCGCACGTTTGAGTGACGCAATTGCCTTGGCCTTCAGTGTCCTGGCTTCCCGCTTGAGCTTCATGTGCACTCCCATGTTTGCTTTAGGGTAGCTCACGAGTCAGAGGGCGAATCGAACACGAAACCATTTTCCCGCGTTATAGCCGAGCGTTGCAGACCTACGGCGCAGGAGCTTGAAGACAGCGCTCACGTGTTCGGGCGCTTCGCCACGTCCGCTTTGGGTCGCGAGCGGTCGATTAGTAACTGGCTCTGCAACGCTTGCCCTTGCGAAGGCACATGACAGGCCGCGCGCGGTGCTTTGGCTTTGCTCCGGCTTTTTCTGAAAGTGCGGGCCAGGATGGCCCGCTGCTCTACCGGGGTCCCTTGCGCGGCGGTGAGGCGGGGTCGACAGGCCGCGCAGCGGGCGAGTCCATGGATGGACTCGCCTTTTCGCGCGGGCAGGAGCCCGCTCGAAAAGCCCGGCCCCGCCTCACGAACTTGCCGGGCAGGAGCCCGGCAAGCGCCAAGCGGGGTGGCCTTTCTCTTGGGTTACTTTCTCTTTGGCCACGCAAAGAGAAAGTGACTCGGCTGCCGAAGACAGACGAAAGCTCTTGCTCTGCAAGCTCTACGCGGCGGGCGCCCGAACAAGCAAGAGCATCGCGCGCAAGCGCGCTCCTACAAGGCAATCGTCGTCTTGTGCGACGGATGGGTGCGATTCCTGCCTTCGCAGGAATGACGAGCGAGAGGCGGGCTTGTTTGAGGCGCCGCCGTTCACGGCGCCCGCTTCAACGCCAGCACGGCGTTGAGTCCCCCGAACGCGAACGAATTGCTGAGCACCGCCCGCACCGGCATCTCGCGCGCCACGTTGGGCACGTAGTCGAGGTCGCAGGCCGGGTCGACCACGTCGAGGTTCGCGGTGGGTGGCACCACGCTGTCGCGCAGCGCGCCGATGGCGGCGACCAGTTCCAGCGCGCCGGAGGCGCCCAGGGCGTGGCCGTGCATGGACTTGGTGGAGGACACCGCGAGGCGGTCGGCGTGGGTGCCGAAGGCGAGGCGGATGGCGCGGGTTTCGGTGACGTCGTTGGCGGGCGTGCCGGTGCCGTGGGCGTTGATGTAGTCGATATCGGCGGGATTCAGTTCGGCTTCGTCCAGCGCCTGGCGCATCGCGGCCGCGGCGCCTTCGGCGCTGGGCATCACGATGTCGCTGGCGTCGGCGCTCATGCCGGTGCCGGCGAGTTCCGCGAGGATGGTGGCGCCGCGCGAGCGCGCATGCTCCAGCGACTCCAGCACGAAGATGGCGGCGCCTTCGCCGAGCACCAGACCGCGTCGGTTCGCGCTGAACGGGCGGCAGGTGTCGTCGGCCAGCACGCGCATCGCTTCCCATGCGCGCAGCGCGCCGTAGGTGAGGCAGGCTTCGGTGCCGCCGGTGACGGCGGCGTCGGCCATGCCGTAGCGGATCATCTGCGCGGCCTGGATGATCGCGTGGTTGGCCGAGGCGCAGGCGCTGGCCACCGCGTAGGCGGGGCCGCGCAGGCCCCAGGCGATGCTGATCTGGCTGGCCGAGGCATTGGTCATCAGCCGCACGATGGTGAGCGGGTGTGCGCGCTGGGCGTTCTCGCCGTAGAGGCGCCGGCTCTGCTCGTCCTGGGTGGTCTCGCCGCCGACGCCGGTGCCCACGATCACCGCGGTGCGCGCGCCCAACCCGTTGGCGGCGAAATCCACGCCGGACTGCGCCACCGCCTCGCGCGCGGCATGCAGCGCGAATTCCGAGGTACGGTCGAGCAGGGGCAGGGTGCGCTCGTCGATGTGCGCGGCGGGGTCGAAACTCTCCGGTACCTGCGCGGCCACCTTCACGCGCAGGCGCCCGGCGTCGACGTGGCGCAGCGGCCCGATCGCGCTGCGGCCCTCGCGCAGGCCCTGCCACAGAGCCGCGGCGCCCACGCCGAGCGGGCTGATGGCGCCCATGCCGGTGATCACCACCCGGCGCGTCGATACGGTGGGCATCACTTGCTTCCTTCGTCCGTGGCGGTCTTGTCGGCCAGCGCCTTCTGTACCGCATCGACCAGGCTCTGCGCGGTGTCGGTGTCGAAGTTGGCGCCCTGCTGGTCGGGGAAGTTGATGTTGAAGTGCTCCTCGATGTCGAAGATCATCTCGATCGCCTCCAGCGAGGCGATGCCCAGATCCTTCAGGGTGGATTCGGGCCGGATCGTCGCCACCTCGATCTTGGCCTGCTTGGCGATGATCTCGAACACCTGCTGCTGGATCGTTGCGGTCATGACGATGTCCTTGGGTGGCAACAATGACGGAAGGCCCGCGCAAGGTGCCTCGTGCAGGCTGGCGCACAGTCTAGGCAAACTCGCTTACTCATGCCTTTCATTTCGCAACTCGAACCGGATGCGTTGCTCGCGGCGTTCATGCTGGAGCCACCGCTCGGCTTCGCGGTGGATCATTCGCCGCAGGGCATGCCGGCGTTCGTGGCGCCGTTCGACCTGCTGACCACCGCCGACGCGCCGCTGCGCCGCCGCGTGGCCGCACTGCCGCTGTACCGACGCTGGAGCCGGCTGCTGCGCTGGCGCACCCGCTTCGCCGGCACCACGGTGAGCGAGTACGCGCCGCTGCCCGCCGGCGTGTCGCCCGCGCTGCTGGCGCAGGGGCTGAAGGCGGCGTTCGGACGCGAGTGCGCGCTGCTGATCGTGAAGGACATCGCGCAGGAATCGCCGCTGCTGGACGCCGCCGCGAACGCCCACGCGCGCGCCTTCGCCGCCGCCTGCGCAGGCGAGGGCTTCGTGCTGCTGGAAGGCCAGGCGCTGGCCTTCGTGCCGATCGACTTCGCTTCGGACGACGAGTACCTGGCCCGGCTGTCGCCCGGCCGGCGCAAGAACCTCCGGCGCAAGCTGCGCTCGCGCGCCGACCTCGAGATCGAGACGCTGCGCACCGGCGACGCCTGCTTCCGCGACGAGGCCACGCTGGCGGCGTTCCACGCGCTGTTCGACAACGTCTACGCGCAAAGCGAGATCCACTTCGACCAGCTCAGCGCGGGGTTCTTCCGCCTGCTGCTGCAGGACGCGGCCAGCGGCGGGGTGGTGTTCGTGTACCGCCATGGCGGCCGGATGATCGGCTGGAACCTCTGCTACGAATACGCCGGCAAGCTGGTCGACAAGTACATCGGCTTCGCCTACCCCGAAGCGCGCGAGCACAACCTGTACTTCGTGAGCTGGATGCACAACCTCCGCTACGCGCGCGAACGCGGCCTGAGCCATTACGTGGCCGGCTGGACCGACCCGGAGGTGAAGTCCTTCCTCGGCGCCAGCTTCACCTTCACCCGCCACGCGGTGTACGCGCGCAACCCGCTGCTGCGTGCGCTGCTGCGCCGGCTGGGCCGCCATTTCGAGAGCGACCGCCAGTGGCAGGCGACCACGGAGGCGGTCGATGGATAGGCTGGCGGGACGCCCGGTGGTGCTGGACATCGACAACTCGGTGGGGCCATTGCCGGGGCGCCTGGTGCTGCCGCTGGAGCATTGGCAGGAGTCGATCCGCTTCGGCTGTTCGCTGGCCACGATGCAACGCTTCCGCGCCATGCTGGACCAGCTGCTGCCCGAACGCCACGGCACCGTGTTCACCGGCAGCGGCGACTTCCATCACCTGAGCTGGCCGCTGATCGAACGCGTGCGCAGCGAGACGCCGTTCCAGGTGGTGGTGCTGGACAACCACCCGGACAACATGCGCTTCCCGTTCGGCGTGCACTGCGGCTCGTGGGTGCGCAAGGTGGCGCTGCTGCCGCAGGTGAGTCACGTGCACGTGCTGGGCATCACCTCCGCCGACATCGGCGCCGGCCACGCGTGGGAAAACTACCTGGCGCCGCTGCGCCGCGGCAAGCTGAGCTACTGGAGCATCGGCGTGGACACGCGCTGGGCACGCCGGCTCGGCCTGGGCCGCGCGTTCCGCGCTTTCGACACGCCCGCGGCGCTGGTCGATGCATTCGTCGAGTTCCAGCGCACGCAGGCCCTGCCGAGTTACCTGTCGATCGACAAGGACGTGTTCGCCGCTGACGTGGCGCGCACCAACTGGGATCAGGGCTGCCTGCAACTCGACCACGCGCGGGCGCTGATCGGCAGCCTGCGCCACGGGCTGCTCGGCAGCGACATCAACGGCGAGGTCTCGCACTACCGCTACCGCACGTGGTGGAAGCGCAGGCTGTCGGCGCTGGACGCGCAGCCGGCGGTCGACACCGCGCAACTCGCCGACTGGCAGGCGCAGCAGCACGCGCTGAACCTCGACCTGCTGCAGGCGATCGCGGCGCGCGTCGACGCCACGCCCTAGCCGCGCGGCGGGTCCGCCGCCGCGCCGGCGACGTCGCCGGCGCGCCAGACGGTCAAGCTGCCGTCGCGATAGGGCTGGCGGTACAGCGGAGTGGCCGGGTAGCGATAGTCCGGCTCGCTGCTGATCACCCATCCTTGTGGATGGGCGTGTGCCCACGCGGTCACCGCGGCCGGCTCGGTGGTGGCCGGAATCGGTGCGGTCAGCCGTCCGGCGAAGGTGAGCAGGCCGTACTGCGGGCCGGCGAACAGCAGCGGCACGCCAGCCTGCTGCGCGGCGGCCACGCGGCGCGCCGCCGCCGCGACGTCGTAGCGCGGGCCGACGCCCAGCACGAAGGCGAGCTTGCACAGCAGCAGCGCCGCCAGCATGCCGAGTGCGGCGCGGCCCAGCGGCAGCGGCGTGGTCCGCCGACCCACCACGAACGACAGCCCCACCCCGACGATCAGCACGCCGCAGGCGATCGCCTCGATGCGGCCGGCATGGTCGACCGCGAGCTTGCCCAGGCCGACCGCCACGGCGATGCCGATCAGCGCCAGCACCAGCCCGACGCGCCAGCCCACCACGTGCCAGCGGCCCGCGCCGAGGCGCATCCCGCCGGCCAGCGTCAGCGCCGGCAGCAACGGCAGCAGGTAGTGCGGCTGCTTGCCGCTGATCACGCTGAACAGCACGAAGCCGGGCACGAACGCGGCCACCACGAAGCGGTCCAGCATCCCGCCGCTGCCCGCCGCCGACTCGCCGCGCCCGAGCGCGGCCACCCACGGCAACAGCATCGCCGGCAGGATCGGCAGGTACCACCACCACGGCCGGGCATGCGCGAAGCTCTGCACCACGCGGCCGACCGTCTGGCGCAGGAAGATCGCGTCCGCGTACTGCGGGCCGCCCGCCCGTGCCGCGGGCAGCGCCCAGGCCAGCGCCAGCAGCACGGCGCCGAGCAGCGCGGCGAGCAGCCGCAGCCAGCTCGCCAGTGGCCGTGTCTGCGGTCGCCACCACGGCGTCAGCAGCGCCGGCACGCCGCCGACCAGCAGCGCCACCGGCCCCTTGACCAGGACCCCCGCGCCCAGCGCCAGCGCCATCGCCGCCACCGCGAGCGGCCAGCGCCGGCCGGCCAGCGCGGGCGTGGCGCGCCACGCCACCAGCGTGCACAGGGTGAGCAGCATGTCGAACATCACCGTGCCGGCGTACACCGCGAACGCGGCGCAGCCCAGCCACAGCCACAGCGAGGCCTGCACCGCGGCGGGTGCGGCACCCAGCCGCCGGCCGAGCGAGGCGAGCAGCGGCAGGGTGGCCAGCGCCAGCAGCAGCTCCAGCAGGCGCGCCGCCCAGGCGTGCACGCCGGTGACCGCCCAGACCAGGTTGATCAGCCAGAACAGCAGCGGCGCCTTGTCCGAATACGGCGCGCCGTCCAGCCACGGCACCAGCCACTGACCGCTGAGGTGCATGTTCCACGCCACCGCGAGGTAGCGCGTCTCGTCGATCGGCACCGGAAACAGGAAGAACACCGGCGGCAGCAGCAGGAGCAGCGCCGCGAGCGCCTGCAGGTGCGGTTCCTGGCGGAACCGGCCGATGAAACCCGTGTGCGATGCTGCCATCGTGGCGTCCCCCGGAACTGCGCAGGATGCTTGCCGATGCCTGCGTGCAGGCATCGGTGAACCGGCGAAGCGGCGCCATTCTTGCGGGTGGAGGATGTCGTCCGCGTGAACGCCGGCGGCAGCCGGCACGTCGCCTCAGCCGCCGCCGAGCACGCCGCAGATCGCCTCGAAGTCCGCGTCGGTCAGCCACGGGCTGTTGCCGAGGGTGAGGCTGCGCGCGGCGAAGTCGCGCGCGTACGGCACGTCCTGTACCGGCACCGTGCCGGCGAGGTAGGGGTAGTCGGGCAGGGCGTGGATGAACAGCCGGCTGACCCCGTAGCCGGCTTGCCACAGCTGCGCCAGTGCGGCGTCGCGGCGCCGGCGATCGGGCAGCAGCAGCAGGAAGAATGGCCAGGTGCCGCTGGCGCCGACCGGGTCGTCGAGCACGTCGATGCCGCCGATCTGGCGCAACCGCGGCAGGCGACGTTGCGCCTGCGCGGACAACTGGCCGAGAAACGCCGGCAGTCGCGGCACGGCATGCGCGCCCACCGCCTGCCGCCAACGGCCGACGCGGTGCAAGGGGACCGTCAGCGGAAAGTCGTCGCCCACCGCGGCGATCTCGTCGCCGTGGCGCAGCGCGCGGCGCAGCGACGCGCCGTAGGCCAGGCGTAGGCCCCACGGCCGGTACAGCGCGGCGTAGCCGAGCAGTTCGAGGCGGCGCCGCCACTCCCAGCCCAGCCGTTGCGGTACGCCTGCGGCGGCGTGGGCCAGCCGTTCGCGCAGCGCGGGGTCGCGCGCGGCGAGCAGGCCGCCCTCGTAGATCGACAAGCCCTTGCCGGCGGCCAGGCTGAAGAAGCCCGCGTCGCCGGCCAGCCCCACGCTGGCGCCGTCGGCGCGGCGTGCGCCCAGCGCCTGCGCGGCGTCCTCGATCACGTAGGCGCCAGCCTGGCGCGCCACGGCGAGCGCGTCGTCCACGTCGGCGACGCGGCCGGCCAGGTGGGTGGGCACGATCGCCAGCGTGCGCTCGTCGCAGGCCGCGCGCAGTGCGGCCGGGTCCATGTCGTAGTGGCCGGGCTTGAGATCGCACAGCTGCAGCTCCAGTCCGGCCTGCCGCACGGCGATCGCCACCAGCGGGCAGGTGTACGCCGGCACTACCACGCGGCGGCGGCGCGGCGCGAGTTCGCGCAGCGTGGCCAGCGTCAGCAGCAGCGCCGCGGTGCCGGAACAGGTCAGTGACAGTGGCGGCGTGCCGAGCAGCGCGGCGACGTCGTCGGCCAGCGTCGGTGCGCCGGGGCGCAGATCGGCGAGGCGCAGCGGCAGACCGGCGGTGGGCGGCAGTTCGTGGCGGCGGCGGGGCAGCATGCGCGCAGCGTAGCGCGGGCGCCTAGCCGCGCGCCGGCTCGGCGTCGGCTGCCGGTTCGTGTTCGCGGCTCTCGGCCAATCCCAGGCAGACGATGCCGGCGATGATGGCCAGCGCCCCCAGCCCGCGGGCGAGGGTGAGCTGTTCGTCGAACAGCCAGATCGACAGCAGCATCACCGACACCACTTCCAGATGCGAGGCGGCGAAGGCGGGGCCGATCGGCGCGTGCTTGAGCAGCGCCATCCAGGTGAAGAACGCACCGACGTAGCCGATCACCGCGCCGTACACCCACGGCTGGCCGAACACGCGCAGCAGCCATGCCAGGCTCGCTTCCACCGGCAGCGCCTGGGTGCCGGCGACCTTGAAGCTGATCTGGGCCAGGGTGTCGAAACCCATCAGCAGCAGGAAACCGAGCAGGTAGAAGCGCTTCACGTGCCCAGCCCCACGATCGCCACGCCGAGCGCGACCAGCGCAATGCCGGCGACGCGCAAACGGGTCAGCTTCTCGCCGAACAGGAAACGTCCGGCGATCATGATCGCCACGATGTTGATCGAGCCCAGCAGCACGCCCTCGGAGAGCGGGATCAGCGAGAGGAACGCGATCCACACCAGGAACTCGGCCACGTAGCTGCCGATGCCCAGCCACAGCCATGGCCGTGACGCCATGTGCCGCCAGCGCGCCAGGCCGTCGCCGGCCGCCGGGTCGCCCGCGGCGGCCTTGAACGCCAGCTGGCCGCCGGTATCGAGCACGATGTTGAGGAGCCACAGGCTCGCCACCAGGGTGGAGATGGACCCCTCCGCCGGCATCGTCAGGCGGCGACGCGCTGCGTGCCGTTCGCGGCGGCGATGCCGTCGAAGAACGCGGCCGAGCGCTCGATCAGGGTGCGCCGCTGCTTGTCGATGGTGATCATGTGGTAGCTGTCCTCGAGCAGCAGCAGCTCGGTCGGCGCGCTGACCCCACGCATCACCAGCTCGGCGTTCTTCGGGCTGGCCACGTCGTCGTCGCTGGCGTGGGCGACCAGGCACGGCGCGGTGACCCGCGGCAGCTGGCGGCGCACGTCGGCGGCCAGGCCGTACATTTCGGCCAGCGAGTACCACGGGTTGCCAGGCAGGCCGGCGGCGGCGCTGTCGCCGCCGAGCATCGCCGCGCTGACCTGCGCGCGCAGGCGCTCGTCGCGGATGCCGTAGGGCGGCTGCTCCATGAAGCTGCGCTCGCGGCCGATGCCGAGTTTCTTCAGCAACGGCAGCAGGAACGACAGCCGCGCCAGTTTCGGGATGCTCCAGCCGTCGTAGCGGAAGGTGGCGCCGTACACGCCCACGCCCGCGACCCGTCCGGGACGCTCCGCGGCCAGTTTCAGCGCCAGCAGCGCGCCCATCGAAAGGCCGCCGACGAACAGCTGGTCGACCTTGTCGAGCATCGCGTCGGCAGCGCGCTCGACGCTGGCGTACCAGTCGCGCCAGCCGGTGGCGAGCAAGTCCTCGACATTGCCGCAGTGGCCGGCCAGCTGCATGCCGTGCACGGTGAAGCCGGCGTTGTTCAGGCCCTTGCCGAGCAGCTTCATTTCCATCGGCGTGCCGGTGAGGCCGTGGATCAGCAGCACGCCGCTGCGGCCACCCTCGAGGAAAAAGTCGGTTTGCTGGATCACGCGGTGGCCTGGCGGGAACGAATGGCGATCTTCATGCACGGCATGATCGCCGCGGGCGGTTTCCTCAGTCTTTCGGCGCGCTGGCGGCGCCGAAGCGCACCGTCACGCGCTGGCCGATGCGCAGGTTGCGGACCGGCTCGGCGTCGGGCTGGTCGAACGCCAGCACACACTCCACCGTGCGCGCGTTGGCGCGTATCTGCGGGTCGTTCTCCAGCGTGGCCGGGCCGTAGACCTGGCCGATGCGCAGCACGTGCGCTTGCCAGCGGGCCTGCGCGCCGCCTTCGGCCACCACCTCGGCCGGCATGCCCGGGCGGACCGCCGCGGCGAAGCTGTCGTTGAGTTCGGCACGCACGATCCGCGGCTTGCGCGGCAACAGCACGAACAACGGCCCGGAAGCAGGCGATACGCTGGCGCCCGGCTGGGCCGACACCCGCACCACGTCGGCGTCGAACGGCGCGCGCAGGCTGCGCTGCTTCAGCTCGTAGCGGGCCTCGTCCAGCTTCTGCCCGGCCATGCCCAGCGCGGCGCGGGCGGCCTGCTGCTCGGCGCCGATCTGCGCCGCCGTCTCGCGTGCGTCGTCGGCGCTCTGGCCGTCGCCGGCGCCGGCGGCGGCCGCGGCGGCCAGTCGCTCGGCGCGCTGCTTGGCGGCAGCCTGCTTGATGCCGAGCAGCTTGAGCTGCGCCTGCGCCTGCTCGAGCTGGGCCTGTGCCGCCTGCACCGCCAGCGTGGCCGGTTCGGTGTCCAGTGCCGCCAGCAACTGGCCCTGTTTGACCTGATCGCCTTCATGCACGGCGACCGTGGCCAGCGTGCCTTCGCGCGGCATGGCCAGGCTCAGCAGGCCGCCTTCGATGTCGACCTTGCCGCGCGCGACGGCGACGTAGGCGGTCGCGGGCGAGGCGCCGGGGCCGGCCGGTGCCGGGTCCGACGACGAGCAGCCCGCCAGCAGCGATGCGACGGCCAGCGCAAGGCCGCCCCGGCGGAGCAGCCGCGCGGCGTGCGTGCGCCATGACGGGAGGAAGGCGGGCGGCTTCATGCGGGGTTTTCCTTGCTGTCGATGACCGCGGTGTGGTTGCGCCGGTCGCTGAGTATGCGGCCATCCTCCATCGCCAGCACGCGGTCGGCGTGGACGACCAGGCGCGGGTCGTGGCTGACGCACAGCACGGTGGTGCCGTGGGTGTGGGCGATGCGGTGCAGGATGTCGATGATGATCTGGCCGTTGGCGGCGTCCAGTGCGCTGGTCGGTTCGTCGGCGAACAGCAGCTCGGGCTGCTTGGCCAGCGCGCGGGCGATCGCCACGCGCTGCTTCTCGCCGCCGGACAGCTCCGACGGGCGCAGCCGCATGCGGTGCGCCAGGCCGACCTCCTCCAGCGACTGTTGCGTGCGCCGGCGCGCCTCGTCGCGCGACAGGCCCATGTGGTTCAGCGGCAGCTCGACCTGCTCGAAGGCGGAGAGCGCGGGGAACAGGTTGAAGCCCTGGAACACGAAGCCGGTGTGCTGCAGGCGGAAGCGTTCCAGCGCGCGCAGGTCGAGCTGGCCCAGCTCGCTGCCCAGCGCCCACACGCGGCCGGCATCGACCTTCTGCAGGCCGCTCAGGATCGCCAGCAGGGTGCTCTTGCCGCAGCCGGACGGGCCGGAGATCAGGGTCAGCTCGCCGGCGTCGATGCTCAGCGAGAAGTGGTCCAGCACCTGCGTGCGCTGATGGCCGGAGACGAACGCCTTGCTGACGTTCTCGGCCTTCAGCGCCGGCGTGCGCACGGGTTCGATGGCGGGGACGGGCGGCATCGCGGCTACCTCAGCAAGGTCGCGGGATCGGCGCGGCGCAGGCTGCGCATCGCGGCCAGGCCGGAGACCGCCGCCAGGCCCATCACCAGCACGATGCAGGCCACCGCGGCCGGCACGGTCAGCACCACCGGCACGTCCTGGCTGCGCGCCAGCAGCATCAGCACGACGCCCAGCGCGCTGGCGCCGAGCAGGCCCAGCGCGCCGACCCAGAACGCCTGCTCCAGCACCACCTTGCGCAGTGCGCCCACGCCCACGCCGAGCGCGTTGAGGGTGGCGTACTCGCGCACCGAACCGTTGACCGCGGCGATCAGGGTCTGGCTGGTGATCGCCGCGCCGACCAGGAACACGATGCCGGCCAGGAACAGCACGCCGGCGCCGGCGCCGGTGTCGAACAGCCAGTAGCGCACCGAGAGGTTGGCGAAGTCGCTGGCGCTCCATGCGGTATACGGGCCGAAGGCGGTGTCGCCACGCAGGCGCAACGCCACGGCGCGGGCCTGGGCCGGGTCGCGCAGTTTCGCCACCAGGTAGGTGGGCCCGGTGTCGGTGGGGTCGTTGTCCAGCCGGCGTGCGGTATCCAGCGAGCACAGCACGTTGACGCCGCCGAGCGCGCGCAGGCCGCGACTGATGCCGACCACGCGCACCTGCTGGCCGTTGATGGTGGCGGTCTGGCCGATGTCGACGCCGAGCTGGTCCTGGGCGGAGCGGTCGATCACGATCGCGTCCGGTTCGGCCAGCCGCCTGCGCAGCGCGGGCGAAAGGATCCTGGAGAACATCAGCCCGTCGGCGGCCGGATCGATGCCGGAGACGAACACCGAGACGCCGCCGGTCTCGCGCGGTCCGCGCCAGTCGCCGTCGATCCACAGGTACGGCTCGACCCGCTGCACCGCCGGATCCATCAGCAGGCGCGACTCCACGTCGGCGTCGATCGTGCGGCCCAGGCTCACGCTCTGCGTGCCGGGGTAGCCGACCCAGACGTCGGCCGACGAGCCGGTGATGTAGAGGCTGCTGCTGCCGAAGATGCCCAGCACCAGCGCGATCTGCAGCAGCTGCAGCAGGCCGGCGAAGCCGACCGCCAGCATGGCCGGCAGGAAACGCCGCCATTCGTAGACCAGCGTCTTGCGCGCCAGGGCCACCATCAGCGCGGCGCTCCGCGACCGTCGGCGGGCGCCGGCGCCGGCGCCGCGGCCCGTGCCGTTTCCGGCGCCGGCCGCGGCGCGCCGCCCAGCGCCTTGAACAGTGCCACGTAGGCAAGGCTGTGCGCGGCCCGCGCGTCGGCCAGTTCGAGCGCGGCCTGCTCGGCGGCGATCCGGCTTTCGGCGCGATCGAGCGGGCTGACCAGCTGCAGCCCGGCGCGTACCTGCACGGTCCGGTCGGCGCGTTGCAGCGCCTGCCACGCCACGTTCGTCTGCTGTTCGCGCCGGCGCTGCTGCTCCAGGCCGCCCAGGGCGGTTTCCACCTCGGCCACGCCCTCGAGCACCGCCTGCCGGTAGGCCAGCACGCTGGCTTTCAGCTCATGGTCGCGGGCGTGCTTGGCGGCCAGCCGCATGCCCCAGTCGAACAGCGGGATGTCGATCAGCGGGCCGAGCGAGGCGATGCCGTTCGGGGTGGTGGAGATGCGGTGGTTGTTGTTGATGTCGGTAGCCCAGACCATCGAGGCGCCGAGGCCGATGCTGGGAAACAGCTCGGCGTGGGCCAGCGCCAGTTCGCCGGCGCTGCGCAGCACGTCCGCCTCGGCGCGGGCGATCTCCGGCCGCGTGCGCAGCAGCTCGGCCGGGGTGCCGTCGAGCCGCCAGGCACCCAGCGTGGGCGGCGTGCCCGCCTGCAGCCACGCCGGGTCGGGGCGGTTCTGCCCGAGCAGCACGGCCAGCCGCTGCGCGCTGGCGTCGGCGGCCTGGCGCGGCGCCGCCAGCGCGGCTTCGGCCTGCGCCCAGGCGGCTTGCGCCTGGTCCACGGCGCCGGGGGCCGCCAGCTGCAGCCGCTGGCGCGTCTGCTGCAGTTCCCACGCCTGCTTGCGCTGTTGGCTGATCTGCTGCAGCAACTGCTCCTGCTGCTGCGCGGTGCGCAGGCCGATCCATTCGCGCACCACTTCGGCGACCAGGCTGACCCGCGCGGCCTGCAGGTCGGCCATGCTGGCGTCCAGCGCGCCCTGCGCTTCGCGCCGGGTACCTTCGGCGCGGCCGAACAGGCCCAGTTCCCAGCTGGCGTCGAAACCGGCCACGAAGAACGAGGCGCTGGCGTCGGGATCGATCGCGTCGTGGGTGCGCGCATGCAGCTCCGGCAGGTAGCGGGCGTGGGCGCGTTCGTGCAGGCTGCGTGCGGCGCGCAGCCGCTCGACCGCCTGCGCCACGTCGAGGTTGTGGGCCAGCGCGCGGTCGACCAGCGCGTCGAGGTCGGGGTCGGCGAAGGCATGCCACCAACCATGCAGGTCGGTCGGCGGGGCCGGATCGGCCATCACCGCATGCCGCCATTGCGCAGGGACCGGCGGCGCCAGTCGGGGCAGCGGAGCGGCGCAGCCGGCCAGCCCGCAGAGCGCGGCGACCAGCAGGCATCTGCGCCACCCGTGATTCGCGGTTGCCTGGCTCAGTCGAAGTGGCACAGCGCGCATTTTCCCGGAGGCATGATCGGGCCAGATAGCAGGGTTGGCGTGGAGGGACGGTGGTGGCCGGCCATTATGGTGCAGGAATCTTTCTGCATTCTGATGGTGGGTGGCGGCACGGCGCGGCCGACGCGGCGCAGCGGGCTGGCGTCGGTCGTCCTCATGCCGGCTGCCCGGCGGCGGTCGGCGCTGGGGGAAAACGGACCTCCACGTACAGGCCGCGCGGTTCGCCGGGGCGATAGATCACCTCGGCATGATGCCGCTCGGCGATGCGCTGGACGATCGCCAGTCCCAGCCCGCTGCCTTCCTCGTTGTTGCCGGCGGCGCGGAAGAAACGCTCGCTCAGGCGCGGCAGCAGTTCGCTCGGCACGCCGGGACCGTTGTCCTCGACGCTGAGGCTGGCGCCGCCATCGGCGCGCGCCGCCAGCCTCACGGTGACGGTGCTGCCGCGGCCGGCGTAGCGCACGGCGTTGTCGATCAGGTTGTCCAGCAGGTCCAGCAGGCTGGCGGCGTCGCCCAGCACGAACAGCGGCTGGCTGCTGCCTTCGTAGCCCAGATCCACGCCGGCGCGGATGGCTTCGTGCACGCGGTCGGCCACCGCCCCGGGGATGAAGCGGGCGAGATCGAGCAGGGCGCGCTCGCCGGTCTCCAGCGAGGGAGCCTGCGCGCGCGTCAGCGCCAGCAGTTGGGCCGAAGTGCGCGCGGCGCGGCGCACCAGCCGCTGGATGTGGAGCAGGGCGTCGGCCACCGTTTCCGGCTGCGGGTTGGCGATGGCGTGCTCGACGTGCAGGCTCAACCCGGTCAGCGGCGTGCGCAGCTGGTGCGCGGCGTCGGCAATGAAGCGGTCGTGCAGGGACAGCATGTCGCGCAGGCGGCCAAACAGCGCGTCGATGGTCCGCGTCAGCGGCCGAATCTCCAGCGGCACGTCGGGACCGTCGATCGGGGTGAGTTCGTTGTGGCGCGCGGCGAGCCGGGCGGTCAGCGGGTCGAGCACGCGCAGGCCGCGGCCCACGCCGAACCAGACCAGCGAGAGCACGCAGGCGATCAGCAGGGTCTGCGTCAGGCTCGCCAGCAGCAGGATCTCGCGCGCCTGCTGGTGGCGGTCGTGCAGCGTTTCGGCCACGGTGACGACCAGGCTGTCGCCGGGGTCGCTGCGCATCGCCACGCGCACCGTCGCCGCGCGCAGGGCGTGTTTCGCCAGCTGCGCGTCGTACAGCGTGGGCGCGGCGCCGATGGCGGGCGTCTGCGGCGGTTTCGGCAGGTCTCCGTTGCCGGCCAGCAGGCCATGCCGGGTGCTGCTCACGTTGAAATAGCCCCGACCTTCCGGGTCGAATTCGAGCAGGAAGCGCGCCTGCGGGGCCACCTCGCTGCCGAACCGCTCGTTGCCGACCATGGTGGCCAGGGTCACCGCGTCGTCGCTCAGGCCGCGGTCGTGCACCCGGTTGGCGTAGCCCAGCGCCACGGCGTAGGTCAGCAGCGCGTCCAGCAGCAGCAGCACGCCGACCGGCACCAGCAGGGCCAGCAGCAGGCGCCGGCGCAGGCTGGGACGCAGCGGACGCGTGCGTGGCGGGTTCATGCGTGGCCGTTCCCGCTGTCGTCGGTTTCTTCCAGCAGATAGCCGAGGCCGCGGATGGTGCGCACGCCGGTGCCGCTGCCTTGCAGCTTGCGGCGCAGCCGGTGGATGGCGATGTCCAGGCCGTTGTCGGTCAGCTCCTGGTCCCAGTCGCACAGCGCTGCCACCAGCTGGGCGCGGCTGGTGACGCGATCGACCCGCGTGGCCAGCGCCTCGAGCAGGCCGAACTCGCGTGCGGTCAGTTCCAATGGTGTCTGCCCGATCCAGGCACGATGGCCGGGCAGATCCAGCCGCAATCGGCCCAGTTGCAGCTCCGGCTTGCCCTGGCTGCTGGCCCGGCGCAGCAGTGCCCGCACGCGGGCCTCGAACTCGGCCAGCGCGAAGGGTTTCACCAGGTAATCGTCGGCGCCGAGGTCGAGCACGCGGATGCGTTCGGCCAGGCCTTCGCGGGCAGTCACCACCAGCACCGGCATGCCGGTGCCGCGATGGCGCAGGCGGCGCAGCACCTCGCTGCCGTCCAGGCCGGGCAGGCCCAGATCCAGCACCAGCAGGTCGTAGTCGTGGTCGCGCAGCGCGGCGTCGGCAAGGTTGCCGCGGGAGGCATGGTCCACCACATGGCCACCGTGGCGCAGCGAAGCACACAGGCCGTCGGCGATGGCGAGGTCGTCCTCGGCCAGAAGAATGCGCATGTGCGGTGCTCCTGTGGTGCACGGAGGCGGCGGAAGGCCAGGCCCGGCAGGTCGATTTGTTGAGATTGATTCTTGTTTGCGGTCTAATGGTCGCCGGCGCAGGCCGCGACTGCGGAGTTTGCGCCCATCAAGACCACCACGTACCGGCCGCGGTTCCCCGGCTGGCGCGTCTATGCGAATCATGGACAAGCAGCCGTCATCATCCACCCGATTGCCCGAACCGCCATGTGCAACGCCGGCGCCTGGCGCGGAGCGGCCGCGATGAGCAGGCCCGGCGCGACGACGACATGGCGCGCGGTGGTCGGCAACGCGATCGTGCCGGCCGGGCTGGCGCTGCTCCTGGCGACGCTGCTCCTGCGCTACGCCGCGGCGCACGCTCCGCAGGCGGTGGGCTGGCTGGGCGTGGCCCTGCTGCTGGCGGTGGGGCTGTTCGGCTGGTGGCGGCTGCGGCGCGTGCCGGCGCCACGCAAGCCGCGGGCGGTGGCCGACGCCGCCATCGTCCGCGATCCGGCCACGGTCCGGGGCGCGGCGCCAGCCGAGGCGGTGCAGGCCGTGGTCGGCGTGCAGGTGGTCTACGCCAGCCAGACCGGCTTCGCCGAACAGCTGGCGCGGCAGACCTTGCAGAGCCTGCGGGCGGCCGGCATGCCGGGGAGTCTGCGCGGCCTCGATGGCGTGGCGCCCGATGCATTGCGTCGTGCCGGTCGGGTGCTGTTCGTGGTCAGCACCACCGGCGATGGCGAGCCGCCGGACATGGCGCAGGCATTCAGCCGCGTGGCCATGCGGCAGCCGGCGCCGCTGGACGGGCTGCGCTACGGCCTGCTCGCGCTGGGCGACAGCGATTACGAGGACTTTTGCGGCTTTGGCCGGCAGCTGCAGCGCTGGCTGGAGGCCAGCGGTGCGCAGGCGCTGTTCGATCCGGTGGAGGTGGACAGCGAAGACGAGGCCAGCCTGCGCCACTGGCAGCACCAGCTGGCGATGCTCACCGGCGTCAGCGACCTGCCGGACTGGCAGGCGCCGAAGTACCAGCGCTGGCGGCTGGCCGAACGGCGGCTGCTCAATCCCGGCAGCGTGGGCGAGGCGTGCTTCCATCTCGAACTGCAGCCACCCGAGGGCCGTGCGGACTGGCAGGCCGGCGACCTGGTCGAGATCGGTCCCTGTCATGCGCCGGAAAAGGTGGCGGGCTGGCTGGCGGCCAGCGCCCTGGATGGCCGCGTGCCGGTGGCGTTCGGCCGGGAGCGCCTGCCGCTGGCCGACTTGCTGGCGCGTTGCCGCCTGCCGGAAGCCGGCGAGGTCGACGGGCTGGACGAGGCGGCCGTGGCGGCGCGGCTGCAACGGCTGCCGCACCGCGAATACTCGATCGCCTCGCTGCCGGACGACGGCGCGATCCACCTGCTGGTACGCCAGATGCGCGGCCGCGGCGGCTACCTCGGCCTCGGCTCGGGCTGGCTGACCGCTCATGCGCCGATCGGCGCGCCGGTGGCCCTGCGCGTGCGCAGCAACCCCAATTTCCACCCGCCGCGGGATGCGCGGCCGCTGCTCCTGATCGGCAACGGCACCGGGCTGGCTGCCCTGCGCGCGCTGCTGAAGGCACGCATCGCGGCCGGCCACCGGCGCAACTGGCTGCTGTTCGGCGAGCGGCACGCGGCACACGACGGCTTCTATCGCGACGACATCGAGCGCTGGCTGGCGGACGGCTGGATCGAACGCGCCGATTTTGCCTGGTCGCGCGACCAGGCCGAGCGCATCCACGTGCAGCAGCGGCTGCGCGAGGCGGCCGACGAGCTGCGGCGCTGGGTCGACGCCGGCGCGGCGATCTACGTGTGCGGCAGCCTCGCCGGCCTGGCGCCGGGCGTCGACGCGGTATTGCGCGAAGTGCTGGGCGAGGCGGAGGTCGCGCAGCTGCGCGCGCAGGGGCGCTACCGCCGCGACGTCTACTGAGCCCATGGCATGACCTCTGGCCTATGCCGGGCCTGACGGCTAGGGTGCACTCTGCGGGAATTGCCCAGGGGGGATGACGGAATGCGGCGAAGCGTACGCAAATGGGGGCGCCTGTGCGCCGTAGCGGTATGGTGGCCGTGGCTGGCGCTGGCGCAGCAGGCCACGCCGGCGGCATCGGCATCGGCCGCGGCGCCGCCCAGCGCGGCCAGCGTGGCGCTTCCCGACATTCCCTTCGCCGCCGTCGATGCTGCCGCGGTGAGCGTGCCCAGCGCTGCGGGTGCCTGGGGCGGCGAGCGCAGCGGCAACGAACCGACGCTGTCCGACCGCGTGGTGAGCTACCGCATCGACGCCACGCTGGATGCGGCCAAGCACGCGGTGAGCGGCAGCCAGCACATGACCTGGCGCAACCGCAGCGAGCGCCCGGTGAGCAAGGTCTATTTCCACCTGTACCTCAACGCGTTCCAGAACGAGGGCAGCACCTGGTTCACCGAACGCAAGGTGCTCACCGCGCACGGGCGTTCGCGCGGCGCGGCGGTGCTGAAGAAGGGCGAGTGGGGCTGGATCGAACTCAAGCAGGTGAAGCAGGGCGACGCCGCCTTGAAGTGGAGCTTCGTGCAGCCCGACGGTGGCCCGGCCAGCGACCAGACCGTGGCGCAGATCGACCTGGCCGAGCCGGTGCCGGCCGGCGGCACGCTGACGCTGGACATCGACTTCCTCAGCCAGCTGCCACGGGTGGTCGAGCGCACCGGCTGGTGGGGCGACTTCAACCTGGTGGCGCAGTGGTTCCCGAAAATCGGCGTGCTCGAGCTGCCCGGCGAACGTGGCGCCAGCGCCCCACGCTGGAACGTGCACGAGTTCCACTTCAACAGCGAGTTCTACGCCGACTTCGGCCTGTACGACGTGCGCCTCACCGTGCCCAGCGACTACACCGTGGGCGCGGTGGGCAAGCTGCAGGGGCCGCCGGAAACGGCGAACGGCAAGAGCACCTACCACTACGTGCAGGGCGACGTGCACGATTTCGCCTGGGTGGCCGCGAAGGGTTTCAAGACGCTGGACGGCAGCTGGCAGGGACCGGGCAGCCCGTGGGTCGACGTGCGGGTGATCTACCCCGCCGAGTACGCGGCCAGCGCCGCGCCGGTGCTCAAGGCCACCACCGATTCGCTGACGTACTTCTCGCAGACGCTGGGGGCCTATCCCTATGAGACGGTGACGGCGGTGGTGCCGCCGTACAACGCGTCCGAGGCAGGCGGCATGGAGTACCCCACGTTCTTCACCGCTGATGGCCATGCCAAGGTCGAGCCGGGCACGCTCACGCAGTACGCGCTCGACTTTGTCACCATCCATGAGTTCGGCCACGGCTACTTCTACGGCCTGCTCGCTTCGAACGAGTTCGAGGAGCCGATGCTCGACGAGGGCATGAACGAGTACTGGGACGACCGCATGCTGCGCGAACGCGGCCAGGACATCGTGGCCGCCAGCGGCTGGATGAAACGCCTCGGCATCGCGCCGGTGATCCCGCCGTTTGTCGCCGAGCGCGTGATCGCCGGCCTGCGCCAGCCGCCCGATCCGCTGGGCGCGAACTCCTGGGACCGCCTCTCCAGCAGCAGCTACGGCACGGTCTACGCGCGCACCGCCACCGCCATGCACGACCTGGAGGAGCGCCTGGGCAAGCCGGCGCTGGAGCGCGCGATGCACGAGTACTACCGGCGCTGGCGCTTCCGCCATCCGTCGACGGCCGACCTGCGCGCGACGCTGGCCGAGGTCTCCGGCAAGCCGCAGGCGGTCGATGCGATCTTCGACCAGTACGTCTACGGCACCGCGCAGATCGACGACCGCGTCGCCAGCATCGACACCGCCGAAGTGCTGCCGCTGGCTGGCAGCACGCTGAAGGACGGCAAGCGCAGCGAGCTCGACGACGAGGCGCTCGACCGGCAGGTCGAGCAACGGCACCAGAGCTGGGACAAGGCGCATCCGCAGGCGAAGCCGGGCAGCGGACCGTACCCGTGGCACAGCACGGTCACCGTGCGCCGCAACGGCGCGCCGGTAGCGCAGTTGCTGCGGGTGCAGTTCGCCGACGGCAGCCATGAGGACGTGCACTGGAACGACGGCCGCCGCTGGGCCCGTTTCGAGTTCACCCGGCCGGCCAAGGCGGTCTCGGCCACGCTCGATCCCGAGCAGAAGATCCTGCTGGATGCGAACAAGCTCAACGACAGCCGCACGACCAGGGCCGACGGCAGTGCGTCGCGCCGCTGGAGCGCGGATGCCGCGTCCTTGCTGCAGGTCTTCTACGCCTTGATGGGGTCGCTGTGATGATGAACCGACACGTTTCCCGCCGGGTGGATCTTGGCGCCGTGATGCGCGCGCCGCTGGCCGCCATGCAGTGGCGCCTGCTGGTGCTGTGGACGCTGTTGCTGCTGCTGCCGACCGCAGTGGTCAGCCTGCCGTTGTGGCGCCGTCTGAGCGGCCTGCTCGACCATTCGGTGCACGCGCCCGCCTGGGCCGCGCAGTTCAGCCCGCTGATGTTCGGCGACACCTTGTCGGCGCTCGGCGACGACAGCGGCTGGCTGGGCGGCGCGGCGATTCTCGGCCTGCTGCTGACCTTGCTGCTGATGCCGTTCCTCAACGGCATGCTGGTCGGCGGTGGGCGCGCCAACCGCGTGCTGGGTTTCGGCCATCTGCTCCAGTGCGGCATCGTGGAGTACGGCCGCATGTTCCGCCTGATGCTGTGGTCGATCGTGCCGTACGCGGCAATGGCGGCGCTGGCTGGCGTGGCCCTGCATCTGGCCGATGGCGTCGGCGAGAAGGCGGTGCTGCAAGCGCAGGCCGACCGCGCCTCGCACCTGGCGCTGCTGGTGGCCGGCGTGCTGTTCGTGCTGGCGCAGGCCATGGTGGAGGCGGGGCGCGCCGCGTTCATCGCGGACGGCAACCTGCGTTCGGCCACCCGCGCCTTTGGTCGGGGCTTCATGCAGCTGCTGCGGCGACCGTTCAGCACGCTGCTCAGCTACGTGCTGATCAGCGTGATCGGCTATGCGCTGGCGCTGGCGCTCGGCATGGGCCGCCTGCACACCCCGGCGCTCGGCACCGGCGGCCTGCTGCTGGCCATGCTGCTGACGCAACTGGCGGTGCTGGTGCTGGGCTGGGTGCGCGTGGCGCGGGTGTATGCCCTGGCCGAGGTGGCGCGCTCGCTGTCGTCGCGGCGCGGCGGTGGTTTGCCGCAGGCGTTGTAGACCGCGTCGCCTCGCCGGTGCGCGCCGGCGGGCGGCCGCTCAGCCGTAGGCGCGGCGGTGCTCGCGGTGCGGCGGGTAGTAGGCGAACACGTGGCTGTGGCTGCCGTAGAAGTCCATGTCCTCGATGTGCTCGCCGCCGAGCCGCTCGGCGACGCGGTCGGAGGCCTCGTTGCCGATCCGCACCAGGCTGATCACGCGCGGGGCGTGCAGCTGGTTCCAGGCGAAGTCGAGCACGGCTTCGCCCGCCTCGGTGGCGTAGCCGTGGTGGCGGTGCTCGGGCTTGAGCATCCAGCCCATTTCCAGGTCCGGCCAGCCGTCGGGGTACATCAGGCCGGCGCGGCCGATGAATTCGCCGGTGGATTTCAGCTCCAGCGCCCACATGCCGAAACCGCGCAGCTGCCAATGGCCCAGCAGCATGGCCAGCGAGCGCCAGGCGTTGGTACGGTCCAGCGGCTCGCCGTCGCCGATCCAGCGCGTGCTGTCCGGGTCGGCCAGCATCGCGGCGTAGTCGTCGAAGTGCCGCTCGGTGAGCGCGGTGAGGCGCAGGCGCGCCGTTTCAATGGTGGGAATGTCGAACATCACGGTCAGCGGTGGGCGGCCAGCAGTTCGGCCAGGACACGGGTGCTGTCGGCAAGGCTCTGCTGCCAGCTCAGCCCGACGATTGTCTCACCGGTGACCGCATCGACAAAATCCTCGGCCTGGCCGGGCGGCAGCAGGTGCCGGTAGTCCACGGTGATCTCGCTGCCGGCGGGCAGCTCGGCCAGGGCAAACACGAAACCCAGATGCCACAGCCCGTTCGGCGTGAAGCTATGGTTGATATAGCACTCGTCCGGCCAGTCCGGCGACAGCGTGTAGCGGTCCTCGAACCAGCGCGCGCTGGCGTGGAACTGCGCGCGGAGCTCGGCCGAGGCCATGATGTCGGCGTAACGGAAGGTCTGCTCGATGGCGTCCGGCGCGGTGATGATGCGCCCCGCCGCCACGGCTTCGTCGAGGAACAGGCCATTGCCGGCACCGTGAATGGCGGAAGCGGCGATGTGGTAGCGCGGCAGGATCATGGCGGCACGGCGGCGGAAGGGGCGCGCGAGTGTAACGCAAGCGGCGCGGCCCGCCGCGGGCCGCGCCGCCCGGTTCCCGGCTGGCGGGAAGCGTGGACCTATTCCGCGGCGGCGGCCTCGGCCACAGCGGCCTTCTTGCTGCGGTGCGCCTTTTTGGCGGGAGCATCCGCGGCGGCGGTAGCCGGGGCGGCCGAGCCATCGTCGGCAAGCAGGATGGCCGCGCGATTGCGCTCGATGGTGGCCTTGCCGATGCCCTTGACGTGCGTGAGGTCGTCGGCCTTCTTGAACGGGCCGTGGGCTTCGCGCCAGGCCACGATGGCCTCGGCCCTGGCCTGGCCGATGCCGTCCAGCGATTTGGCGATGGCGGCAGCGTCGGCCTGGTTGATGTTGACCGGCGTGGCGGCCAGCAGCAGGCCGGGCACGGCGAGAGCGAGCGCGAGGGCGGCAGCGACGAGTTTGTTGCGCATGACCTGTTCTCCTTGGGCGATGAGTGGCGGCATCCGGGGCCGCCGGCGCACTATCGCGCCGCGGTGCGAGGCGGCGCAGTGGGGGCGGCCGCAGGGCGGGCGTGCGCGGTGGGCGCTTCCGGCTGTGGGCGGCTTCCGCTGGCGTGTCGGTGCGCCGGAAGCGCGCTGTTACAATGCCGCTCTTGTCCGCCTGATGGAGTGAGTCATGGATACCGCCCGCCTTTCCCGCTACGTCAGCGGCCTGTGGGACGACGAGATCGTGCCGCAGCTGGTCGAATACATCCGTATTCCGAACAAGTCGCCGATGTTCGACAAGGACTGGGTGGCGCACGGCTACATGGACGCGGCCGTGAAGCTGATGGAAACCTGGGCGCGCTCCAAGCTGGCCCAGCTGCCGGGCGCCACGCTGGAAGTGGTGCGGCTGGAAGGGCGCACACCGCTCATCTATATCGAGGTGCCGGGTCAGGGCGACGACACCGTCATGCTGTACGGCCATCTGGACAAGCAGCCGGAGATGACCGGCTGGGCCGACGGCCTGGGCCCGTGGACGCCGGTGCTCAAGGGCGACAAGCTGTATGGCCGCGGCGGCGCCGACGACGGTTATGCGATCTTCGGCTCGCTGGCGGCGCTGCTGGCGCTGCACGAGCAGGGCATCCCGCACGCGCGCTGCGTGGTGATGATCGAGGCTTGCGAGGAATCGGGCAGCTACGACCTGCCGTTCTACGTCGACCACCTGGCCGCACGCATCGGCAGCCCGTCGCTGGTGGTGTGCCTGGATTCGGGCTGCGGCAACTACGACCAGCTGTGGCTGACCACGTCCCTGCGCGGCATGACCGGCGGCAACCTCAGCGTGCAGGTGCTGGAAGAGGGCGTGCACTCGGGCGACGCCTCCGGCGTGGTGCCGTCGAGCTTCCGCATCCTGCGCGAGCTGCTGTCGCGGCTGGAGGACCCGGCCACCGGCACGATCAAGCCGAAGGAGCTGTACGTCGAGATTCCGCAACAGCGCATCGACCAGGCCAGGCTCTCGGCCGAGGTGCTGGGTGACGACATCTACAGCAAGTTCCCGTGGGCCGAGGGCATGCAGCCGGTCACCAAGGACCTGGCCGAGCTGGTGCTCAACCGCACCTGGCGCCCGCAGCTGGCGGTGACCGGCATCGGCGGCATCCCGCCGCTGGAAAGCGCCGGCAACGTGCTGCGCCCGTTCACCGCGGTGAAACTGAGCCTGCGCGTGCCGCCCACGCTGAACGGCGCCAAGGCCGGCCAGTTCCTCAAGCAGCTGCTGGAGAAGGACCCGCCGTATGGCGCCAAGGTCACTTTCACCCTGGAGAAGGACGGCTCGGGCTGGAACGCACCGGCGCTGTCGCCGTGGCTGGAGCAGGCGGTGGCCGACGCCTCGCAGCACTACTTCGGCGCCCCGGCCGCCTACATGGGTGAGGGCGGCAGCATTCCGTTCATGGGCATGCTGGGCGAGAAATTCCCCAGGGCGCAGTTCCTGATCACCGGCGTGCTCGGCCCGCATTCCAACGCGCATGGCCCGAACGAGTTCCTGCACATCCCCACCGGCAAGAAGGTCAGCATGGTGGTGGCCGAGGTGGTGGCGCGCCATCACCAGAACGGCGGCAAGGCCTGAGCGGCACCGGGCCGTGGGCACGGACACCTCCTGGCTGGCCGACAACTGGGCGCAGGTCCGCCGCCGCGTCGACGCGGCCTGCCGCGAGGCCGGCCGCGACCCGGCCGAGGTGGCCATCCTGCCGGTCAGCAAGACCTTCGGCCCGGAAGTGATCCGGGCCGCGGTGGCGCTGGGCATGCGCCGCTTCGGCGAGAACAAGGTGCAGGAGATCCGCGACAAGGCGCCAGTGCTGGCGGACTGCGGCATCGACTGGGTGATGATCGGTCACCTGCAGACCAACAAGGCGAAGGACGTGGCGCGGTTGGCCAGCGAAGTGCAGTCGCTGGACCGGCTGGAACTGGCCCAGGCGCTGGACCGGCGGCTGCAGCACGAAGGCCGTGCCATCGACGTGCTGGTGCAGGTGAAGACGTCGTCCGAACCCAGCAAGTACGGACTGCCGCCTGAACAGCTGGCCGGTTTCCTGGACGTCCTGCGGGGTTACGACACCTTGCGCGTGCGCGGCCTGATGACCCTGGCGATCCACTCCACCGACCCGGTGGAAGTGCGCGGCTGCTTCCGCCGGCTGCGCCAACTGCGCGACCGCGCCGTCGCGCAAGGCCATGACATTCCTCGCCTTTCCATGGGCATGAGCGGCGATTTCCCGCTCGCCGTGGCCGAGGGCGCCACCGAGCTGCGGATCGGCACGGCCATCTTCGGCCAGCGGCCGTATCCGGACGCGTATTACTGGCCAGAGCCGGCGGCTGGCGCGTAAACCCAAGCTGGATCAACGGGTTGGCCGTAATGTGCGGCGCGTCCCCGTTTTTTGAAACGACAGGGTTCAGTTAACCCCGATCCAACATCTGGGCAGCCGCTTCTTGTTAAGTTCACTACTTCGTCACGTCGTCGGCTTCTGCTGTGCGGCCAATCCTGTGAACAACAAGGGATTTTTCCCGGCATGCCCATCAAGCCACTGACCGCCGCCGCACTTGTCTTCGCGCTGCTGGCGTCCAGCCCGCTTCAAGCCAGGAACCTCCCCGCTTCAGCCGCCGCCGACAGCACGCCGGCCGCTACCCTCGGTTCACCCCTGCAGGTCCAGCTGCCGCTGCTCGACCCGGCGACCGCGCTGGCGCGGTCGGTGATCCCGGCTGCCGCCTCACTGCGGGCGCCGGCGCAGCCGCTCGCCGATGCCGCCGCCGATGAGCAGGACGCCGCCACCGCGGCTGCCAGCGCGGACATTACCGACCTGCGCAAGGCGCTGATCGCGATGGCGATGAAGCTGCGCGACACGCGCTACGTGCGCGGCGGCCGCGACCCCTCCACCGGCTTCGATTGCAGCGGCTTCGTGCGCTACGTGTTCGCCCATGCGATCGGCATGCAGCTGCCGCGCAACTCCGCCTCGCAGTTCCTGGCCGGACTGAAGGTCAACCGCGCCGACATGCAGCCGGGCGACCTGGTGTTCTTCCGTACCCACGGCAAGCGGCACATTTCGCACGTGGGCATCTACATCTCCAACGGCCGCTTCATCCATTCGCCGGCCAGCGGCAAGTCGGTGGAGATCTCCAGCCTCAACGAAGGCTACTGGGCCAAGCGCTTCGCCGGCGCCAAGCGCCCGGAAGCGATGGCGCAGGTGGCCGGCAAGGGCTGACCCTGCCGCCGCCGGTGCCTGGCCAGGCCGCCGCAAGGCGGCTTTTTGCTGCCGCCAGGGCTGAACGATCGCCGCCGGATGCGGTCAGCCGGCGGGCCGCTATGCTGCGCTTAGATTCCACGGAAACCGCCCGATGCCTGTCGACCTGCCGCCCGTTACCCGCAACCTGCTGATTGCCAACGTGGCGGTGTTCTTCCTGCAATACGTGGCGGGCGAGTTCCTGCTGCTGCATTTTGCGCTGTGGCCGCTCGGCTCCGGCCTGTTCGCGGCGTGGCAGGTCGTCACCAGTGCCTTCATGCATGGCGGCCTCACCCACATCGCGTTCAACATGTTCGCGCTGTACATGTTCGGCGGCACCATCGAGCGCACCTTCGGCGCGCGCGAGTTCACCGTCTACTACTTCACCTGCGCGATCGTCGCCTCGCTGCTGCAGCTGGCGGTGCTGTGGTTCTTCCCGCCGCCGCAGTACGGCCCCACGCTGGGCGCGTCCGGCGCGATCTTCGGCCTGCTGCTGGCGTTCGGCATGCTGTACCCGCACGAGAAGGTGATGCTGATCTTCCTGCCGATCCCGATGCCGGCGTGGTTGTTCGTGATCCTGTATGCCGCCGCCGAGCTGGCCATGGGCGTGACCGGCATCGAACCGGGCGTGGCCCATTTCGCCCATCTGGGCGGCATGCTCGGCGGGCTGGTGCTGATCCAGTACTGGCGCGGCCGGCTGCCGTGGAAGCCGCGTCGACGTCTGCTACGCTGAGCGTTTCCACGTCGCGAAACGCCTCCATGAGCTCATCCCTGCAGCGCCAGCTGACCCCGCGACACATCACCTTCATGGCGCTCGGCATGTGCATCGGCGCCGGGCTGTTCCTAGGCTCGGCCAGCACCATCAAGCTGGCCGGGCCCTCGGTGCTGGTCGCCTACGCGTTCGGCGGCACGATGATCTTCATCATCATGCGCGCGCTGGGCGAAATGGCCGCGCACGAACCCGTCGCCGGCTCCTTCAGCGCCTATGCGCACAAGTACGTGGGGCCGCTGGCCGGCTACCTCACCGGCTGGAACTACTGGATCCTGATGATGGGTGTGGGCATCGCCGAGAGCACGGCGGTGGGCATCTACATGAAGACCTGGTTTCCCGACACGCCGCAGTGGATCTGGGCCTTCGCCAGCGTGGCGATGATCGGCGGGCTGAACCTGCTGGCGGTGAAGGTGTACGGCGAGCTGGAGTTCTGGTTCGCGCTGATCAAGGTGCTCACCGTGGTGCTGATGATCATGGGCGGCTGCGCGATGATCTGGCTGGGCTGGGGCAACGGCGGCACGCCGGTGGGCCTGTCCAACCTGTGGTCGCACGGCGGCTGGTTCCCCAACGGCCTCACCGGCATGGTGCTGGCGCTGCCGGTGCTGGTGTTCTCCTTCGGCGGCATCGAGACGATCGGCATGGCGGCGGCGGAGGCCGCGCAGCCCGAGCGCACCATTCCGCGCGCGGTGAACTCGGTGATCTGGCGCATCCTGATCTTCTACATCGGTTCGCTGTTCGTGATCATGGCGCTCTACCCGTGGAACCAGCTGGACGCCGACAGCAGCCCGTTCGTCACCACCTTCGCGCGGCTGGGCATCCCGCAGGCGGCGGCGCTGATCAACTTCGTGGTGATCACCGCGGCGCTGTCCAGCTTCAACTCCACCACCTTCAGCGGCAGCCGCATGCTGCACAGCCTCGCCGACAAGGGCCAGGCGCCGGCAGCGATGGGCCGCCTGAGCGGCCACGGCGTGCCGGTGCGCGGCGTGCTGGTGACCATGGCCTGCCTGCTGTTCGGCGTGCTGATGAACTACCTGGTACCGGGGCGCATCTTCGGCATGATGATGTCGATCCTCGCCTTCAACACGGTGTGGACCTGGGGCATGGTGCTGGTGGCGCACTGGAGCTTCCGTCGCCGGCAGGCGCAGCCGCTCGGCTTCCGCCTGCGCCTGTGGCCGCTGTCCAGCGTGCTGTGCCTGGCCTTCCTGCTGTTCGTGTGGGTGATGCTGGGCTGGAGCCCGGACACCCGCGTGGCGATCTACGTGGGCGTGGCGTGGCTGGCGCTGCTCACCGTCGCCTATTACGGCTTCGGCATCGAGCGGCGCATGCGCGTGGCGCAGGCCTGAGCCCGGCGGAACGTCGCCATGGGGCTTGCCCGCAGGCGGGCAGGCCGGGCCTCAGCGCAGGGCCAGGAAGTCCGCGCTGACCACGAAGCGCACCGCGTCCAGCCGCAGCCGCGACTGCGGCAGCGCGGCCAGCAGGGCGCTGCGCTCGGCGGCCACGGCGGCGACCTCCACCTCGCTGACCGACGGGTTCACCGCGCGCAGCGCGCGCAGGCGCGACAGCTCCGCATCCAGCGCCGCGGTGGCCAGCGCGATCGCCTCGTCGATGTGCGCCTGCGCCCGCGTCCCGGCCAGCGCCTCGGCGCGCTCCAGCATCGGCGGCACCAGCTTGGCCAGGAACTTGCGGTAGCGCGGCACCTCGATGTTGCGGTCGCCGGCCTTGCGCAGGGCGAGCTCGCTGGGCGCGAAGTCGGCGCGCTCGGCCAGCCGGGTGTCCACCGTGACCACGATCGGCAGCGGCGGCAGGAAGCGCTCGGCGTCGAGTTTCCGGTCGGCCACGCATTCGAGCAGGAACACCGCCTGCAGCAGCGCGGTGCGCGGCGGCAGCACGTCGTCGACCATGAAGGCGGCGTTGCCCTGCTCGCCGGACAGCGCCAGGTCGAGCGCGCCGGCCACCAGCGGGTGATCGAGCCGCAGCAGCGGCAGCTCCTCGCGTGCCAGCGCCACCTCGCGCGCAAAGGTCACCGACTGCGGACCCTCGGCGAAGCCGGGCAGGGCGTCGGTGGAGAGGTATTGCGGGTCGAGCAGCAGCACCTGGCCGCCGAGTTCCTCGGCGTGGATGCCGAACGCTTCCAGCAGGCGCTGCACGAAGGCGTCGCGGCCGGGGTCGCGGTCCTCGCGGGCGAACGCCTGCTGCAGCTCGTCGGCGTGCAGGTCGCGGCTGGCGGCCAGTTCCAGCAGGCGGTCGCGGCCGCCGCGGATCAGCTCGGCCAGCTGCTCGTGGCTGGCGCGGGTCTCGGCCAGCAGCGCCTCCAGCTCCTGGTCGCGGTTGTCGTCGCCGCGGGCATGCAGGTCGGCCAGCCGGGTCAGCGGCTCGCCGTAGCGGCGCAGCAGCTCGCGGCCGTCGGCCGGACTGGAGCGGAACGCGTCGACGCCCTCGTCGTACCAGCGCGCCAGCACGTGCTGCGCGCTGTCGGCCACGGCCAGGATGTGGATGGCGATGTCGTGCTGCTGGCCGATGCGGTCGAGCCGGCCGATGCGCTGTTCGAGCAGGTCCGGGTCCAGCGGCAGGTCCCACAGGATGAGGCGGTGGGCGAACTGGAAGTTGCGTCCTTCCGAGCCGATCTCCGAGCACAGCAGCAACCGCGCGCCGTCGGGCTGGGCGAAGTACGCCGCGTTGCGGTCGCGCTGCACGATGCCGAGGCCTTCGTGGAAACGCGCCACGCCGGTGCCGCTCTTCGTGCGCAGCGCTTCTTCCAGCGCCAGCACCTTGGCCTGGCTGCGGCAGATCAGCAGGAACTTGTCCTGCGGGTGGGCGTCCAGCAGCTCCACCAGCGCGTCGAGGCGCGGGTCGGCGGCGTAGTCCACCTCGATCAGCGCCGGCGGCTGCTGGATGTCGGCGTGGAACTCGGCCAGCAACGCCTGGCGCGTGCTGTCGTCGACCGTGGCCAGCGGCAGCAGGTGCCATTCGGGCCGGCGCTTCGGGAAGCCGCCGACGCCGGCGCGGTTGTTGCGGAACATCACGCGCCCGGTGCCGTGGCGGTCGATCAGCGCAGCCAGCAGCTCGCGCGCATGGTCCGGCTTGGCCGCGTCGGCCAGGCGCGCGGTGAGCGCGGCGTCGCCGTGGAACGCTTCGGTGAGGACGGCGCGCTGCGCGTCGTCGAGCGGTTGGCCGTCCTGCAGGCGGTCGGCGATCTTCGACAGCGCCAGGTAGCGGTCGGCCTCGGCCAGGTAGCCGGGCAGATCGTGGTAGCGCTGCGGGTCGAGCAGGCGCAGGCGGGCGAAGTGGCCGCTGCGGCCAAGCTGCTCCGGGGTGGCGGTGAGCAGGATCACGCCGGGGATCGCCGCGGCCAATTGCTCCACCATCGCGTAGCGCGGGCTGGCGGCCTCCGGTGACCAGGCCAGATGGTGCGCCTCGTCCACCACCAGCAGATCCCACGGCGCCTCGAGCAATTGCCGCGCATACTTCGGCGAGCTTTCCAGGAAGCCGAAGTCGGCGATCACCAGCTGCTCGTCCTCGAACGGGTTGCCGGCGTCGCCGGACTGTTCCAGTGCCTCGCAGCGTTCCTCGTCGTAGATCGCGAAGCTGAGGTTGAAGCGGCGCAGCATCTCCACGAACCACTGGTAGACCAGCGTGTCGGGCAACAGCAGCAGCACGCGCGAGGCGCGGCCGGTGGCGAGCTGGCGCGCGATGATCATGCCCGCCTCGATGGTCTTGCCCAGGCCCACCTCGTCGGCCAGCAGCACGCGCGGCGGACGGCGCGCCGAGGCGATGCCGGCCACGCGCAGCTGGTGCGGCACCAGCCCGATGCGCGCCGCACCCAGGCCCCACATCGGCGAACGGCGCGCCTCGGCGCGCCGCTTCAGGCCTTCCAGGCGCAGCTCGAACTGCGCCACCGCGTCGGTGCGGCCGCCGATCAGGCGGTCGTCGGCCTGGCTCACGCTCTGCTCGTCGTCGAGCTGGCCCTCGTGCAGTTCGCGGCCCTCGCCGCGGTAGATCAGCAATTCGTCCCGGATCTCGACGCGCTCGACCAGGAACGCGATGCCCTTGCCGGCGACCCGCTGGCCGGCGCGGAACTCGGCGCGCACCAGCGGCGCGGAGTCGATCGCGTACGGCCGCAGCACGCCGGCCTTGGCGAACAGCACCTGCACGCCGCGCCCTTCGACGCGCAGCACGGTGCCGAGGCCCAGCTCGGGTTCGGCGGAGGAGATCCAGCGTTGACCAGGAACGAACATGCTTCAACCGTCTGCCATCAAGGGCCGACGATTATCCGCCCCAGGGCCGGTGCTGTGAACCGCCACGGCGCGGCGGCGCAAGCTCCGGGGCCGTCGATGGCGGGCCGCGTCGCCGGCCGCGGTGTTGCGATCGCGCCGCACGCGCAGGCGGCGGAAAGGAAAACGCCGCGCACGGGCGCGGCGTTTCCGGGCTGGCGAGCTGGCCGCCGCGGCGGATGCCGCGACGGCCGGGGGCTTACCAGATCTTCACCTGCTTGTCGGCCGCGCGCACCATCGCGTCGCCGGTCTTGCACTGGAACGCGCTGGCGAAGGCCGGCATGTTCGAGGGCGCACCCATCGCGCGGAACTTCATCGGCGAGTGCGGATCGGCGTTCAGATAGACCATCTGCGCCTTCTCGCGGATGTCGCCGCGCCACACGCGGGCCCAGTTGAGGAAGAAGCGCTGATCCTCGGTATAGCCGTCGATCTGCTTGCCGGCTTCGGCCGGATTCTTCTTCAGCGCGGTCTGCAGCGCGTCGTAGGCGATGTTCAGGCCGCCCAGGTCGGCGATGTTCTCGCCCAGGGTCAGCGTGCCGTTGACGTGCAGCTCGGGGTGGTCGGCCAGCGGCGCGTAGGCGTTGAACTGCTCGACCAGCTTGCCGGTGCGCGCCTCGAACTGTTTCTTGTCCGCGTCGCTCCACCAGTTGACGTTGTTGCCGTCGCCGTCGAACTGGCTGCCCTGGTCGTCGAAGCCGTGGCTGGCCTCGTGGCCGATCACCGCGCCGATACCGCCGTAGTTGATCGCGTCATCCGCGTTGGCATTGAAGAACGGCGGCTGCAGGATCGCGGCCGGGAAGTTGATCGTGTTGTCGGTCGGGTTGTAGTACGCGTTGACCGTCTGCGGGGTCATGCCCCACTCCTGGCGGTCGGTCGGCTTGCCGATCTTGGCGATGTCGTACTCGTAGTTGAACTTGCTGGCCGCCTGCATGTTGGCGTAGTAGTTGTCCTTGCTGATGTTCAGGCCGTCCCAGCTGCGCCAGTGTTCCGGGTAGCCGATCTTGGGCAGGAACTTGGACCACTTCTCCAGCGCCTTGGCCTTGGTCGCGTCGCTCATCCAGTCGAGGTTCTGGATGCGCGTCTTCAGCGCGTCGCGCACGTTGGTGACCAGCTCCTCCGCGCGGGCCTTGGCCCCGGGGGTGAAGTACTTGGCCACGTAGAGCTGGCCCAGCGCCTGGCCCATCGCGCCGTTGACCGCGTTCAGCGAACGCTTCCACTGCGGCTGCTGCTGCGGCTGGCCGCGCAGGGTCTTGCCGTAGAAGTCGAACTGCGCGTCCACGAACGGCTCGGACAGCGCCGGCGCGGCGTCGGAGATGGTGTGCGCCTTGAGGTAGGCCTTCCACTCGTCCAGCGGCGCGCTGGCCACCAGCTTGTCGAACTCGGCGAAGAACTTCGGCTGCGACAGCGAGAAGCCCTTCTCGATGGTGACGCCCTGCGCGGTGAAGAACGCGTTCCAGTCGAAGTGCGGGGTGATCTTGTTCGCCTCGGCGACGGTCGCGAAGTGGTACTGGTTCTCCGGCTTGCGCATCTCCACCCGCGGGATCGAGTGCTGCGCCAGGTCGGTCTCGAACTTCATCGCCAGCGCGGCCTGCTTGCTCGCGTCGGCGGCGCTGCTGCCGGTCATCTCGAACAGCTTGGCCAGGTATTTGACGTAGCTGTCGCGGATGTCCTTGTACTTGGCGTCGGTGTAGTAGTCGGTGGTGGGCAGGCCCAGCCCGCTCTGCTCGGTGTAGGCGATCTGCACCTTGGCGTCCTTGTAGTCGGCGCCCGAGCCGAAGGCGAACACCGCGCCATCGCCCTTGGCGAAGGACTGGTTCAGCCAGGCCTGCAGGTCCTTGTTCGACTTCAGCGCGTCGATGCCGGCAAGGTCGGGCTTGATCGGCTCGAAGCCGGCCTTGTTGCGCGCGTCCATGTCCATGCTGGAGCGGTACAGCCAGCCGATCTTCTGCTCGATCGAGCCGGCCTTGGCGCCGTCGGCGTTCTTCGCCGCGTCGTCCACCAGCTGGTGCTGATCGGCCAGGCTCTTCTCGTGCAGCACGCTGAAGGCGCCCCACACGGTCTGGTCGGCCGGGATCGGGTTGGCGGCAACCCACTTGGCGTTGACGAAACCGTTGAAGTCCTTGCACGCCAGCGCGCTGTCGCCCAGTTCGCTGACGTCGAAGATGCTCTTGCCGAGGTCGGCCGCGGCGGTGGTGCCGGCGGCGGCCGGCGCGGTGCTGGCCGGCGCCGGGGCGTTGCTGGCGGCCTCGTGCTTGCCGCAGGCGGTCAACGCCAGGCTGACGGCCAGCGCCAGCGCCAGGGGCTTCAGATACTGCTTGGTCATGGATATCCCTCTGTGAATGGTAGGTGGTGTCGTCCGGCCGCGCCGTCGGGTCCCCCCCGGAACGCGGACATGGCCGTTCACGCTAGGTCAAACGTCATGGGGCGGCACAGTGTCAAAGGTCAGGGTCGGCACGGCCGCGGGGCAACTGGCCCAATCCGGCGGCGTCCAGCCGCAGTACCGGGTAGGCACCCACGGCTTGCGCGGCGTACCACGGCGAGCGCTCGAAGAAGAACATCAGCCGGGCGCGGCTGTCGGCGGCAAAGACCGGATCGTCGTGCAGCTTGCGCTCGAAGGCCGCCTTGAGCGCCGGGTCCCTGGCCAGCATGTCGCGCGCCAGCTGTTCGAGCACGCGCGGCTCGCCGTATTCCTTGGCCTCGAACACCGCGTCGAGAAAACCCCAGCGCAGCAGCGAGTCCGGCGCCTGCGGCTCGAGCAGCTCGATCGCCACGTTCGCCGCACGTTGGTCCAGCGGCACGATCGCCGAGCCGGCGGGCAGGGTCACCTCGCGCGGCGCCGCGTGCAGGCGGAAGTCGCGCAGCATCAGGTGGCCTTCGAACGGCTTGCCTGCCCACACCGGGTCGTCCAGCTGGTAGCCATCGGCACGGATGGTCAGCGGCCGGTCGGTGCGGCGGTAGGCGATGCCGTGCGCGTCGAGGCGGTCGATGATCGCCGTCCACTGCGCCGGCACCGCATAGGCGGCCGGCGGCGCGATGGACACGTCCGGCAGCAGGCCGTTCCAGTTGTCGATGGTGTAGGTCTTCGGCGTGCGCGGGTCGTAGCGGATCCATTCGCTGCCCGAAATATCGCTGTGACTCAGCGTGAAGGCGTAGCCCTTGAACTCGAACTTGGTCGGTTGCGGATCGGGCTTGAAGCTCAGCGCCACCCACGCGTTCGCGTCATGGGCGCGGGCGATGGTGGCGGCATCCGCCTGCGCTGTGGCGGCGAGCAGGGCGGCCGGCTGCGCGCCGATCTGTTCCAGCAGCAGCTCGACCAGGTCGTACACGGCGCGCACGCGGTTCGCATAGGGTTTGAGCATGTGCGTCTCGATCAGCAGCGCGGGGCGGTTCTGCAGCGCCGCGTAGCCGGTGGAGAAGCGCGGGCCGGAGCCGAAGTTCGCGATCCCCTTGCGCGGGTCGCGGCCGTCCTTGAAGTCCAGGTAGATCGAGGCGAGGTGGCCGCGCTTTTCGTACGCCGGCAGCACGTGCTTGACGAGTGCGTCGTGCTGCCAGGCGCTCACCGCGGGGTCGAGCTTGTGCGGGTCCTCGGTGTACCAGGTGAGGTCGTATTGGTAGTCGGCGCCGTCGGTGGTATGCACGTCGATCAGCAGGTCCGGCAGCCAGCGCTGCCACAGCTTCAGCCACGCGCGCATCTCCGGCGCGTCGGCCTTGACGTAGTCGCGGTTGAGGTTGAGGTACTGCGACTGGCCGCGGAAGCCCATGCGCTCCGGGCCGTTCTGGTTGATGCGGTGGTACGGCGAGGAATTTTCGTGGCCGTCCACGCTGAACACCGGGATGTACACCAGCACCACGCGATCGAGCAGGTGCGGGTATTTGCCGGTGACGGCGACGTCGCGCAGCAGCATCAGCCCGGCGTCCTTGCCCTCGATCTCGCCGGGGTGGATGCCGGCCTGCAGCAGCACCACCGGCTTGTGCGCGGCACGCGCGGCGGCGGGGTCGAACGTGCCGCCGGCGCTGGCCACCACTACCGTCATCGGTCGCCCCTCCGGCGTGGTGCCGAAGGTCTCCAGCCGGATCACGTCCGGCGCGGCGCGCTGCAGCCGCTCGAGGTACGCCAGCGTGTCGGCGTAGCTCGGCGTGGTGCGGAACTGCGCGGCCTCGGCCGGCGTGGTCCAGTCGGTGGCGTTTGCCGCAAACGCGACGAACCCGAGCAGGGCGGACAACAGCAATCGGTACATGGCGAGTCTCAGAGCTGTTGCAGGAGCGTGCTGGCGCGCGATGCTCTTCGTCGAGTCTCCCGAAAAGCATCGCGCGCGAGCGCGCTCCTACGGGTTTTCGGCAGGCAGGCGGGGCGAAGCAGGCAGCGTGTCCGGCGCCACCGCGCCGCCGGAGATTATGAAGGCCATCGCCTGGTCCATGGTCCAGTCGGTGGGGGTCAGTTCCTCCACCGGCACCACTTCCAGGTAGCCGCCGGTGGGGTTCGGCGTGGTGGGGATGTACACCGCCGCCATCTCGCGGCCGCTGCCTTCCTCCACCATCACCCGGGTGACGAAGCCCACCACCTTCATGCCCTTGCGCGGGAAATCCACCAGCACCACGCGCTGCAGGCCGGAGGGCTTCTGCTGCAGCACCGACATCAGCTTCTTGGTGCCGCCGTAGATCGTCTGCACCAGCGGAATGCGCGCCAGCAGCGCGTCGAACGCGTCGAGGAAGCGCTGGCCGATCACCCGGTTGGCGATGAAGCCGAGCAGGTACAGCGCCGCCAGCGTCACCAGCAGGGCGATGATGAAGGTCAGCCACTCCATCTTCAGCGACTCGGCCGCATGCGGCGCCACCAGCGCCAACCCCTGCAGCAGCCCCGCCACCAGCGGCTCGCCGATCCCGGCCAGCAGCCCCAGCACGAACTTGAACACCAGCCAGGTCACCCACAGCGGCAGGAAGGTGAGCAGGCCGGTGATCAGGTAGCGTTTGACGCGCAGGCGGGGCATGGGGTGGTCCTGGTGCGAGGGGATTCCGCATTGTAGGCGAGCGCGGTTTGCGCTGCGCCCTTCCATATCCGTCATGCCGGAGAAGGCGGGCATCGCACTTCGCCCAGCAACGCCCACCCTTTGGCAGGAGCCCGCTCGCGGGCGATGCTCTCGCTTGTGTGTGCTGTATGGGAAGGCCAAAGCTTCGGAGCCCAGAGCTTTCGTCTGCCTGCAGCAGCCGACGTCATGCCTGCGAAGGCAGGCATCGCACTTCGCCCGGCAACGCCCACCCTTTTGTAGGAGCCCGCTCGCGGGCGATGCTCTTGCTACATTCAAAGCGAAGAGCTTTCGTGCGCCTGCGGCGCCCGAGTTACTTTCTCTTTGCGTGGCCAAAGAGAAAGTAACCAAAAGAGAAAGGCCACCCCGCTTGGCGCTTGCCGGGCATCCTGCCCGGCAAGTCCGTGAGTCGGGGCCGGGCTTTTCGAGCGGGCTCCTGCCCGCGCGAAAAGGCGAGTCCATCCATGGACTCGCCCGCTGCGCGGCCTGTCGACCCCGACTCACCGCCGCACAGGGGCCCCGGGTAGAGCAGCGGGCCATCCTGGCCCGCACTCGGTGCGCAACCGCGTTGCGGTTGCGAAGAGCAACACCGATGCCGGCGCTGGCATGCGACTCGGCTATGCGATGTACCGGCTACCGGCCGCTTTCGGCGGTGGGTTCAACCGGTGGATGCAACACACTGAGAGCTGCCCTGGCAGCAGGAGTGTTGCAGATGCACCAACGGAAGCGGATTTATTACTCGGAGACACAGAGGTCGTTGATGTGGGATCGCTGGCAGCGCGGCGAGTCG
>JANJTA010000031.1 GCA_024711345.1 Rhodanobacter sp.
CTGGCGCGCCCGGCGGTGCAGCGCGGGCTGCAGATTCCCAGCCGGGGCTGAACACGCGACCCGGCGCGGCACGCGGACACATCCAGAGGATCGTCATGGGCACGGTACTGGTCACCGGCGGGTCGGGTTTCATCGGCAGCCACTGCATCCTGCAACTGCTGGCTGCGGGGCATCGCGTACGCACCAGCGTACGCAGCCTCGGGCGCGAGGCCACGGTGCGCGCCATGCTGAAGCAAGGCGGGGCGGAGCCGGGCGAGCGGCTGTCCTTCGTCGAGGCCGACCTGGAGCGCGATGTCGGCTGGCCAGCGGCGGTGGCGGGTTGCGACTACGTGCTGCATGTGGCTTCGCCGTTCCCGCCGGACCTTCCGAAACATGAGGACGAACTGATCGTGCCTGCGCGCGAGGGCGCGCTGCGCGTGCTGCGTGCCGCGCGCGACGCCGGCGTGCGGCGCGTGGTGCTGACCTCCTCGTTCGCGGCGGTCGGCTACGGCCACCCGCCGCAGCCGGCGCCGTTCGACGAGACCAGCTGGACCGACCTCGACGGCGCGGGCGTGCTGCCCTACATCAAGTCCAAGACCCTGGCCGAGCGCGCCGCGTGGGATTTCATCGCGCGCGAGGGCGGGGCGCTGGAGCTTGCGGTGGTCAACCCGGTGGGCGTGTTCGGGCCGGTGCTGGGACAGGACTATTCCACCTCGATCCTGCTGGTGCAGCGGCTGATGGACGGCGCCATGCCCGGCTGCCCGCAGCTGTGCTTCGGCGTGGTCGACGTGCGCGACGTGGCCGACCTGCACCTGCGCGCGATGACCGACCCGGCCGCCGCCGGCGAGCGTTTCCTCGCCGTCGCCGGCGATTTCCTGTGGATCCGCGAGATCGCCCGGGCGCTGCGGCAGCAGCTGGGCACCTCGGCGCGCAAGGTGCCCATGCGGCAACTGCCCAACTGGCTGGTGCGCCTGGCGGCGCTGCGCGACCCGGCGATCAGGCAGATCCTGCCCGAGCTGGGCATGCACAAGAACGCCAGCAGCGCCAAGGCCCGACGCGTGCTGGGCTGGTCGCCGCGCCCGCCGCAGGACGCCGTCGTCGCCACCGCCGAGAGCCTGCTGCGGTTGGGGCTGCTGAGGGGCGGCGCGAAGGCCGGGGCCTAGCGCGGCCGTCCGGGACGAGAGGCGTTCGCACGGCCGCGCGCCAACTTGCGCACAATGCGCCATCCGAACCCGCAGGATTGCCGGCATGCCCCGATACCATCACCACGAACGACACCGTACCGACCGCATCGGCTGGCTGCGCGCCGCCGTGCTGGGCGCCAACGACGGCATCGTCTCCACCGCCAGCCTGGTGCTGGGCGTGGCCGCGGCGCATGCCAGCGGGCAGAACATCCTGGTCGCCGGCGTCGCCGGACTGGTGGCCGGCGCGATGTCGATGGCCGCCGGCGAGTACGTGTCGGTGCACTCGCAGGCCGACAGCGAGCACGCCGAACTCGCGCGCGAGCACCTGGAGCTGCAGACCCAGACCGAGGCCGAGCACCGCGAGCTGGCGGCGATCTACGTCGGCCGCGGGCTCGACCCGCAACTGGCGCGGCAGGTGGCCGACCAGTTGATGGCGCACGACGCCCTGGATGCGCACGCCCGCGACGAGCTGGGCATCACCGAGGCGCTGAAGGCGCGCCCGCTGCAGGCGGCCGGCGCCTCGGCGCTGAGTTTCGCGGTGGGCTCCGCGCTGCCGCTGCTGGTGGTGGCGCTGGCGCCGGCCGCCACGCTGCTGTGGTCGGTCTTCATCACCTCGCTGGTGTTCCTCGCCGTGCTCGGCGCGGTGGCGGCATGGGCCGGCGGCGCGAAGATGGGCGTCGGCGCCATGCGCATCACGTTCTGGGGCGCGCTGGCGATGGCGGTTACCACCGGTGTGGGCATGCTGTTCGGCACCGCCGCGTAGCGCCGCGGCGGGCCGACACGCGGCGGCTCACTCGCCGGGGTGGTAGACCCGCTCGGTGTGGCCCTTGAGCTGCTCCGGCCAGAAGTACACCGTGCGCAGGTTGCCGGTGGTGTAGCGCTCGGCCTGGTCGCCGAAATGCTTCGAGCCGGGGTGGCCGCTCTCGCCGCCGGCGGTGATCGCGCGGGCGCTCACCTTGGGGCCGAACTCCACCACTGCCACGAAGCTGTTGCCGCTGGTGCCGTAGTACTTCTTCGTGCCGGGCCAGCGGTGCGCGCCGAACGAGGCCAGCGAACCCCAGCGCGAGGACACGAACGGCACCGGGATGCTCGGTTTGGCGTCGTCGAAGGTCTGCACGATGGCGCCGTCGTTGCGCTGGTAGCGGTTGACCTCGCCCCATGGCACGCCCCAGCTGCCGAAATCCTGTTCCAGCCGGTCGGAGGCTTCGGCCAGCGTGTCCAGCCGCGCCTTGGCACCGGCGTCGCCGGCCATGTAGTCGTACACCGACTGGTGCTCGGACTCGGCTTCGGCGTGCACCTTGTCCCACAGCATGTCGCCCCAGAGCACCGCCAGCGTGGTCGGCATCGAGGCGATGCCCCAGCGGTAGTCCCAGCCGCGCAGCAGCGCGACCTGGCCGGCCAGACGGGCCTTGCGCGGGTCGTGCTCGGGCAGCATGTCGTAGTCGTGCACGAGCACCGGGATCAAGCGCGAGAATGCCGGCAGGTACGAGTCGAACGCGGCGGTGATCAGCGAGGCCTGGCTGAAGTCGCGCACGCGGTCCAGCACGCGGGTGGCGTGGATGCCGCGCGGGTTCTCGCCGAAGCTGTCCATGTAGCGCGGGTAGTCCGCCTGCTTCGGGCTGAACGCGCCGGCGGCGGAGTACGGCCAGTTGTTGGTGTTCATGATCCAGCCGTTCGGCGGGTTGAGCAGGTGCGGCGCCTCGTCGAGCGCGTGCAGGCCTTGCCAGTCGGTGGCCGGATCGCTGCCGTCGACCGGTTGGGTGTAGTCGAAGCGGTTGTCGCGTTTCGGGATGAACTGCGGGTGCATGTACGCGATCTCGCCCTTGTCGTCGGCGAAGATGGTGTTGTTGGACGAGTTGGCCTTGAGCTCGGCCACTTTCAGGTAGCTGGCGTAGTCGCTGGCCTTGGTACGCAGCCAGCTCTGTTCCAGCGCTTCCAGCGGCTTGTTCATCAGTGCGGTGGCGATCCACTTGCCGTCGGCCGCGCGCACGATCGGGCCGTGATGGGTGAAGTGCGCGTCGAAGCTGCGCGTGGCCATCGAGCCGTCCTTCGCGCGGTACGCCACGCGGATCGTGCGCGTGGTGACCGGCCGCAGCTCCTTGCCGTAGCGGTAGAACAGCTTGCCGCCCTTGCCCTTGTGCACGATGGTTTCGGCGAACTCGTCGACCACGTCGGCGCCGGTGGAGGTATGCATCCAGCCGATGTGCCGGTTGAAGCCCTGGTAGACGAAGAACTGGCCCCAGGTCACCGCGCCGTAGGCGTCCAGACCTTCGTCGCTCGACATCTGCAGCTCGGAGCGGAAGAAGAACGAGGTGTGCGGATTGATCCACAGCAGCGCGTGGCCGTCGGCGGTGAGCTTGGGCGCGATCGCGAAGCCGTTCGAGCCGGTCGGCTCGACCCAGCTGGACGGCGTATCCGCGCGCGCCAGGGCGGCGGGGTTGCGGCCGTAGAACGCTTCGAGCTCTTTCAGCGAGACGCGCTCGATGTCGCCGCCGATGCTGCCCTCGCTGAAGGAGAGCGCCATCCACGGCTCGAAATGCTTGATGACGCGCGGATGCACGTCCGGATGCGTGGCCAGGTAGTAGTTCAGCCCGTCGGCCCAGCTGTTCATCAGCGCCTGCAGCCAGGCGGGACTCTTCGCGTACAGCGCCTTGAGCTCGACCGGATCGATGAACAGCTGCTGGCGCAGGTCGCTCCAGATCGCGGACTCGCCTTCGGCCTCGGCGAGCCGGCCCAGCGAATTCAGGTAGTTCGTCTCGACCCGGTTGAAGTCGTCCTCGGCCTGGGCGTAGGCCATGCCGAACACGGCATCGGCGTCGGTCTTGCCGTGCACGTGGGCGATGCCCCAGTCGTCGCGGGTGATCGTGACCGCCTGCGCCTGGCGCTGCCCATGCGCCTGCGCGGACGGTGTGGCCGGCGCGGCGGCGACCAGGCCCGGCACGAGCAGCGCAGCGGCCAGCAGCAGGCGCGCCAGGTGCCGGTGGCGTGTACCCGGGCATGGGTTCTTCGAGGTGTGTATGTGCATCAACTGGTCGTCCCCTGGTGGTGGTCGGTGCCACCGTGCTTCACGGAGTTGACCACCACTCGGCCGCGCTTGCAAAAACCGGGTGACGGCGGCGCTTTGACGCAGGCGCCGAAGGTCGCCTTGGCGGCGCGCATCCGCGCGTCCAGAATGGACTTTTGGCCGGGTCGCGGCCTGCCGGTACGCTCGGTGACGCTTCCTGTGCCAGCCATTCTGACGAGTTGAAAAAACCATGACAGCACGCATTGCACATCCCGCTCTGGCCGCGCGCCGCATGTCGGCGGAGCAGGCGGCCGAGCTGATCCTGCCGGGCATGACCGTGGGCATGAGCGGCTTCACCGGCGCCGGTTACCCCAAGGCGGTGCCGCTGGCGCTGGCCGCGCGCATCGCCGCGGCGCACGAGCGCGGCGACAGGTTCGCGCTGCGCATCCTCACCGGAGCCTCGACCGCGCCCGAGCTGGACGGTGCGCTGGCGCGCGTGGGCGGCATCGACTTCCGCCTGCCGTACCAGTCCGACCCGGAACTGCGCGCGCGCATCAATGCCGGCCAGATCGAGTACATGGACATCCACCTGGGCCAGGTGGCGCAGTACGCGTGGTGCGGTTTCCTCGGCAAGATCGACGTGGCGCTGATCGAGGTCGCCGGCATCCTGCCCGACGGCCGGCTGGTGCCGTCCACCTCGGTGGGCAACAACAAGACCTGGCTGGACCTGGCCGACAAGGTGATCCTGGAGGTGAACCGGCGCCAGCCCGAAGGGCTCGACGGCATGCACGACATCTACTACGGCACCGCGCTGCCGCCGCACCGCAGGCCGATCCCGCTGCTGCAGCCGGGCGACCGCATCGGCGAGCCGTATCTGCGCTGCGACCTGGACAAGGTGGTCGCGGTGGTGGAAAGCGATGCGCCCGACCGGCTGGGCCGGTTCGCGCCGCCGGACGAGGCGTCGCGGCGCATCGCCGGGCACCTGGTGGAGTTCTTCCGCCACGAGATCGCCGCCGGACGACTGGGCGAGCAGCTGCTGCCGCTGCAGTCGGGCGTGGGCAACATCGCCAATGCGGTGCTGGGCGGCCTGCGCGAGGGCGGCTTCCGCGGGCTGACCGCGTTCACCGAGGTGATCCAGGACGGCATGCTGGAACTGATCGGCGACGGCACCATCGCGATGGCCTCGGCCACCTCGCTGTCGCTGAGTCCCGAGGGCGTGGAGGAGTTCGTGCGCCGGATCGACTTCTACCGCCAGCACATCGTGCTGCGCCCGCAGGAGATGTCCAACCACGCCGAACTGGTGCGCCGGCTCGGCTGCATCGCGATGAACGGCATGGTCGAGGCCGACATCTACGGCAACGTCAATTCCACCCACGTCGCGGGCAGCCGCATCATCAACGGCATCGGCGGTTCCGGCGATTTCGCCCGCAACGGTTTCCTGTCCTGCTTCATGAGTCCGAGCACGGCCAAGGGCGGCGCCATCTCGTCGATCGTGCCGATGGTCAGCCACGTCGACCACACCGAGCACGACGTGGGCCTGGTGGTCACCGAGCAGGGCCTGGCCGACCTGCGCGGGCTGTCGCCGAAGCAGCGCGCGCGGGCGGTGATCGCGCAGTGCGCGCACCCGGACTACCGGCCGATGCTGCAGGACTACTTCGACCGCGCCTGCCGGGACAGCTACGGTAAGCACACGCCGCACCTGTTGAACGAGGCGCTGTCGTGGCACCAGCGTTACCTGGACAGCGGCAGCATGCGCTGAGCGCTGTCGATCTGCGCCCGGGCCATTCGTCGTCCCCCCGAGCCGATGTGTCGGCTCGGCATGTCCCAACCACGACGAGGCCACCCCATGCAAATCCAGCCCTACCTGTTCTTCGACGGCCACTGCGAAGAAGCCATCGCGTTCTACCGCCAGGCGATCGGTGCCGAGGTGGTCATGCTGATGCGCTACGCCGATGGCCCGGAAGGCTCGGCCCGGCGCCCCGACGGCACGCCGCTGCCGGCGGACAAGGTGATGCACGCCTGCCTGCAGATCGGTGCCAGCCAGGTGCTGGTCTCGGACGGCTACAGCGGCGGCACGCCGACGTTCGACGGCTTCTCGCTGGCGCTCACCGCCGATGACGATGCCCAGGCGAGGCGCCTGTTCGAGGCGCTCGCCGAGGGCGGTCAGGTGCAGCAGCCGCTGATGTCGACCTTCTTCGCCTCCAGCTTCGGCATGCTGGTGGACCGCTACGGCGTGTCGTGGATGGTGCTGGTACCGAGCGAGCGGGCCGGCTGAGCGCACCACGCGGGAGTGGCCTGCCGCGGCGCCCCGAGGAACCTGCCGGCATGGCATGCGTCAGATGGCCGGGCACGCCGTAGTATCGGCGCATGCAGGTGGCTGGGATGGCAGAGGCAAGTCCGCAGGTGGAACGTGCGCCGCCGCGCACCGCTTTCGTGCTGGCCGGCGGCGGCAGCCTCGGCGCGATCGAGGTGGGCATGCTGCAGGCCCTGCTGGAGTGGGGCGAGCAGCCGGCCTTCCTGGTCGGCGCCTCGGCTGGCGCGATCAATGCGGCGTACTTCGCCGGCGACCCGACCCGCGAGGGCGCGCGCGAGCTGGAGCGGATCTGGTGCGCGCTGAAGCGCAGCGACGTGCTGCCGTTCAACCTGCGCAGCGTGTTCGGCCTGCTGCGCCGGCGCGGTCACCTGGTGGACGCGTCCGGGCTGCGGCGCCTGCTCGAGCGCCACCTGCCTTACCGGCGGCTGGAAGATGCGGCGCTGCCGGTGCACCTGGTGGCGTCGGACATGCTGAATGGACAGGAGGTGCTGCTGTCCACCGGTGCGGCGGTGGATGCCGTGCTGGCCAGCGCCGCGATTCCCGGCGTGTATCCGCCGGTGCGCATCGGCGAGCGCTGGCTGGTCGATGGCGGCGTGACCAACAACACGCCGATCTCGGCCGCGGTCGGGCTGGGCGCCACGCGGGTGATCGTGCTGCCCACCGGGTTTGCCTGCGCACTGGAACGGGCGCCGTCGGGCGCGATCGCGCGCGCCATGCATGCGCTCAGCCTGCTGGTGGCGCGGCAACTGGTGTATGACGCCGAGCGCTTTGCCGGTACCGCGCTGGCGCTGCGCATCGTGCCCAGCCTGTGCCCCCTCGATGTTTCACCGTACGACTACACGGCAGCGGCCAGGTTGATCGCCCGCGCCCGCACCGAGACCCACCGCTGGCTCGAGCGGGGCGGACTGGAACAGGCCGGGATTCCGCCGCAGCTGCGCGAGCATCACGATTGAGCCCCGCGCGCCGGCCGCGTTCCATCCCGGTGGGCCGCCACTGGTCACCGGCGCGGCGCCGTTCGTCACTGGTCACTGGCGCGCCGAGCGATGGCGCCTCATGGTGGCGGCGGTCGAGACGATCCTGCGGGAGGGATGCGCGATGAAACGAAGGGACCTGCTGAAAGCCCTGCTGGCGACCCCGTTGCTGCCGGGCCTGCTTTCCGCCGGCCGCGTGCTGGCCGGGACCGCCGCAGTGACGCCGGCGCGCCTGCGCCTGCGACCGCGTCCCGGCGACCCCGACTGGCCTTCCGCCGCCGAATGGGACCGGTTGAAGCGCGAGGTGGGCGGACGATTGCTGAAGCTGCAGTCGCCGTTTGCCGGCTGCGGTGCGGGGCCGGTCAGTGCCGCCTGTGACGAGGCGCTGAAGCACCTGGACAACCCGTTCTACCTGGGCGACCAGCCGGCGCTGACCCAGACCAGCGGCTGGGTCGACGCATGGACCTCGCAGCCGAGCGCGTACGCGGTGGCCGCGGTAAGCGCGGCGGACGTGGTCGCGGCGGTGAATTTCGCGCGCGAGCATCACCTGCGCCTGGTGGTGAAGGGCGGCGGGCACAGTTACCAGGGCACCTCCGACGCGCCGGATTCGTTGCTGGTGTGGACGCGGCACATGAACGAGGTCAGCTTGCACGACGCCTTCACGGCGCACGGCTGCGCTGGCGTGCAGGCACCACAGCCGGCAGTGTCGATAGGCGCCGGCGCGATGTGGATCGACGCCTACGACGCGGTGACCACCCGTGGCGGCCGCTACGTGCAGGGCGGCGGCTGCACCACGGTGGGCGTGGCCGGGCTGGTGCAGAGCGGCGGTTTCGGCAGCTTTTCGAAGAATTACGGCATGGCCGCGGCGGGCCTGCTGGAGGCGGAGGTCGTTACTGCCGACGGCCAGCTGCGCATCGCCAATGCCTGCACCAACCCCGAGCTGTTCTGGGGCCTCAAGGGCGGTGGCGGCGGCAGCCTCGGCGTGGTGACCCGGCTCACCCTGCGCACGCGCGAGCTGCCGGAGTTCTTCGGCGCCGTGTCCGGCGCGATCCGGGCCGCGTCGGATGCGGCCTACCGGGCCCTGATCGCGAAGCTGATCGCCTTCTACCAGCAAGCGCTGTTCAATCCGCACTGGGGCGAGCAGATCAGCTTCGGCTCGGACAATACCGTGCACATCAACCTGGTGTTCCAGGGGCTGGCCCAGCCGCAGGCGGAGCAGGTCTGGGCACCGTTGCTCGACTGGGTCCGGGCGCGCAAGGAATACACACTGGTGAAGCCGATCCAGGCGCAGGCGCTGCCGGCGCGGCACATGTGGGACGCGGAGTTCTTCCGGCAGCACGTGCCCGGCGTCCAGGTCGACGACGACCGCCCCGGCGCGCCACGCAACCATGTGCTGTGGGCGGGCGACCAGGGTCAGGTGGGCTGGTTCATCCATGGCTACAAGTCGGCATGGCTGCCGGCCTCGCTGCTGCGGAAGAAACAGCAGGCGCGGCTGGCCGATGCGCTGTTCGCCTGCACCCGCCACTGGGGCGTGGGTCTGCATTTCAACAAGGGCCTGGCTGGCGCGCCGAAGGCCGAGCTGGCCGCGGCGCGGAACACCGCGACGAATCCGCAGGTGCTGGACGCGTTCGCGCTGGCGATCATCGCCGGCGACGGCCCGCCGGCTTTTCCCGGCATGCCCGGCCCGAAGCCGGATCTGGCGCGCGCCCGCGAACGCGCCGCCGCCATGGGCCAGGCGATCGCCGCGCTGCGGCAGGCCGCGCCCGAGGCGGGTTCGTACGTGTCGGAGAGCGACTACTTCGAGCGCGACTGGCAGCATGCGTTCTGGGGCGCGAACTACCCGCGGCTGGCGGCGGTGAAGCGCCGGTACGACCCGACCGGACTGTTCTTCGTGCACCACGGCGTGGGCAGCGAGGCGTGGAGCGCGGACGGCTTCACGCGGGTGGCGTCGGGCTGAGGCCGAGTGCGGAACGGCGTGCTGCGAGGCGCGCCGCTCCGCTCCGGAGTCGCCAGTGCCGGGTCAGCCGGACGACGGCGTCGCGCGCACGCCCAGCCAGCCCTTGACCGCGGCGATGGTCAGCGGGGTCGCACCGAAGATGATGAACACCAGGTCGCCGGGCAGGCGCATCCATTCGATCAGGTGCGAGCGCGAACTGCCGATGTAGTCGAGCGCGCGCGCGTGCCAGTAGCCGTGCTGGATCACGTCCCACACCTGCAGCACGCCGCTGGGGAACAGGCTGAATACCACCATCATGGCCAGGCCGATGTTGGTGCCCCAGAAGCCGGTGCGCACGTACTTCTCCATGCCGGCCCAGCGCTCGTCGCTGCTGGTCTGGCGCAGGGTGAACACCATCAGCGCCAGTGCCAGCATGCCGAACACGCCCATCATCGCGGCGTGGCCGTGATTCGGCGTGAGCTGGGTGCCGACTTCGTAGTAGCTGACGATCGGCAGGTTGATCAGGAAGCCGAAGATGCCGGCGCCGACGAAGTTCCACACGCCCACCGCGATCAGGAAGTAGAACGTCCAGCGGTGCGGCACCGCCACCGACTTGCCGCAGACGTCGCACTGGCCGCGGGTGGTGCGCACGAAGTCCCACGCGTCCAGCGTGAGCAGGGTCAGCGGCACCACCTCCAGCACCGAGATCATCGCCGACATCGCCATGTTGACGCTGGTCTGGCCGGTGAAATACCAGTGGTGGCCGGTGCCGATCAGGCCGCCGATGAAGTACAGGATGCCGTCCAGGTAGATCACCCGCAGCGCCACGTTGCGGCGGGTCAGTCCCAGTTGGTAGAAGGTCAGCGCCACCACCGTGGTGGCGAAGAACTCGAAGAAGCCTTCGACCCACAGGTGGATGATCCAGAAGCGCCAGGTGTCGACCACGGTGTAGTTCGTCTTCGCGCCGAAGAACAGCGCGGGGATGTAGAACACCGGGATCGCCACCGCGGCGAACAGGAACATCTTCACCAGCGGCTTCGACTCCGGGTTGGCCAGCGAGCGCGGGCGCACCAGCAGCCACAGCAGGGCGAACCACACCAGCAGGCCGACCACCAGCAGCAGCTGCCAGACCCGGCCCAGCTCCAGGAACTCCCAGCCCTGGTTGCCGAGCCAGAACCACCACTTGCCGAGCATCTGCGAAATGCCCAGCCACTCGCCGAGCAGGCTGCCGCCGATCACCACCACGAAGGCCCCGAACAGCAGGTGCACCCACGGCGCGAACCAGCGCGGTTCGTCGCTGCGCAGCGTGCGGCCCAGGAACAGCGCGGCGGCGACGTAGGCAGTGGCGATCCAGAAGATCGCCGTCTGCAGGTGCCAGGTACGCATCAGGTTGCTGGGGAAGATCGTTTCGAGCTGGAAGCCGTAGAAGCTGCCCGGATCAGCGCGGTAGTGCGCCACCGCGCCGCCGACCAGGGTCTGCGCCAGGAACAGCAGCGCCACCACCACGAAGAACTTCACCAGCGCACGCTGGCCGGGGCTGGCCACGCCCGGCAGCAGGTGCGGGTGGATGTGCTGGCCGCGGCTGATCCAGCCGAGGTAGTCGAACTTGCCGAACATCAGCAGCACCACGGCGATGCCGGCCAGCAGCACGATCAGGCTCAGCGCGCTCCACAGCAGCGCGCCCGGCACCGGGATGTTGCCGACGGCGGGGTCGTACGGGAAGTTGTTGGTGTAAGAGTAGTTCTCGCCGGGGCGGTTCGCCACCGAGGCCCAGGCCGCCCAAGTCACGAACGCGGTGAACTGGTGCAGCTCGGCCGGGTCGGTGATCAGGCCGGCCTTCAGTCCGCCGTTGCGTTCGGGGTGCAGGAAATAGTCGGTCCAGTACGGTAGTTGCTGGCGGTACGCCGCCGCTTCCGCGGGGGTCAGCTGCAGGGTGTCGCTGGCGGCGTCGTAGCGATTGGTCTTCAGCTCCACCGCGGTTTCCGCCCGCACCGCCGCCTGCTGCCCGGGCGTCAAGGCGGCCAGGGGCTGCTGATGGCGCTCCTGCGCGATCGCGGTGGCAGCGTCCTCGCCGATCCGGTGCAATGCCGCGGCCGAGTAGTCCGGCCCCAGATAGGCGCCATGGCCCCAGATGCTGCCGTTGTCCATCAGGCCGTACTTCAGGAACACCGCCTGGCCGCCGCGGATGTCGTCGCCGCTGAACAACGGGTTGCCTTGCGCATCCACCACCCGCGCCGGGATCGGCGGGGCGTTGCGGTAAGCCAGCGCGGTGATCGCGAGCAGGCCGGCGAAGCCCAGCACCATCACGATCAGCACCGTTCGCAGCCACCAGGGGGAAAGTTCGGGATCTTCCGCAGTCAACGGCTGGGCGGCGATGCTCATGATGCTTCCCCTTTGGCGATGTGTGGGCGAGTATCGGACGGTATCGGGGACACAGTCGCCGCCCCTGCCGGAGCCCGATCGCCTTGGCTGCGGATTCACTCAGGACAGCCGCGGCAAGCTTTTTATTCTTTCCGTGCAGGACGCGTGAAGGCCGGGCCGCACCGGCCATCCATCGGGGACGGAGCTGGATGCGAAGCGCTGTCGGGGCACCGGCGGCGGCCACGGCTCCGATAGCGTGCGCAAAGGGGGTGTCGCCACCATGGTCATGCACAAAGGAATTTCGGCATCGCCCGCGATGCCGGATGGCGGCCGGTGTCGGGGTTTCTGTCTTCCGCGCCGGCTATCGACGCTGCAGTCGACTGCAGCACTCATTGACGACCGAGGAAAATCACATGCATACCCCTTTTGAGCGCACCGGCCCGCTGACCGAGCTGAGCAGCTACCCGCAGTGGGCACAGGACATGGTGGCCGATTGCGAAAGCACCAAGCAGAGCGTGCTGGACCATGAACTGTGGGCGATGATGCGCGAAGCTCGACTCGACCAGATTTCCACCGCCAGTTTCATGGTGGGGGTGTGGCCGTTCATCGAACGCTTCCCGGGTTTCATGGCGTTGAATCTGCTGAAAACCCGATATGGCCGCAGTCCCGGCGACGATATGGCACGCCGCTGGCTGGTACGCAACATTCGGGTCGAGCAGAATCACGCCGAATACTGGCTTGCCTGGGCTGAAGGCTCCGGCGTGTCTCGCGACGAGGTGCTCAATGCACGCCCCCCGCACGGCACGCAGACCTTGGCCAACTGGTGCGAGGAAATCAGCGCCACTGGAACGCTGGCGGCGGGAATGATCGCCACCAACTACGCCATCGAGGGGGTGACCGGTGAATGGTCGCGGCCCATCTATGAAAGCGCCACTTACGCCGAGAGCTTTTCTCCGAGGATCAGGACGGGCAGCATGCGTTGGCTGCAATTGCATGCGGCCTACGACGACATCCACCCTTGGGAAGCGTTAGAGATTGTGTGCACGTTGCTGGGCAGGACGCCAAAGATTGACGAGGTGACTCATCTAGGCGAGTGCGTCCGCAGAAGCTATACAAGCATGCGGATCGTCGGCGACCTCTGCATGCAGGCAAGCCGCCCGTCCGCCTTGATGAAGGAAGCAGCTGCCTGACGGCCATCGTTACACTAGGGCAAGGCGTTCCATTGACGGGTCAGGCATGAGATAACTTGCGCATGCGCAAGGCATCCCCCATGTTGCAGCAACCTCTGTCACGACGCATGCTGCCGCTGGCCTACGCGCTGGTGGTGATGTTGGCCACGATCCTCGGGCTGACATGGTTTGCCCTGCAGACCCAGGTCACTCTCGCTGGATTCCTCAACAGCGAGAGTGTCTGGTCCAAGGCCCAGAAACAGGCCGTGATTGCCCTGGACGCCTATGCGGTCACCGGCGATCCCGCCGATCTTGCCGGGTTCTGGCGGAACTACTCCATCCTCGACTCCGATCGGCTGGCGCGGGACGAGATTGCATCCGGGCATTTCGACCAGGCAGTAGTGGACAAGGCCTTTGTTCATGGCAATGTCATGCCGACGGCGAAGCCGGGCATGATTTTCGTTTTGAAGCATTTCTCCGGGGCGCCCTATTTGCGTGATGCGCTGGCGGCATGGCGCTCCAGTGACGTGGATATTGCCCAACTCGCCGTGATTGCCAAGGAACTGGAGCACGCCTATGCCTCCGGATCCTTTTCGATCGAACAGGCAGCCATCCAGCGTGGCCGCATTCATGTCCTGAACGATTCGATCGAGCCGAAGGCCAACCGGTTTTCGCTGGAAATAGCCCATGGCACTACGTGGATGGGCCGCATGCTGTTTATTGGCGTTTTGAGCGCCGCCTGCGTTGCCGTCCTGCTGTGGCTGGACATGGCGCGCCGGACGCTTGCCAGTATCCGCGGCAGCGAGGAGCGCTACCGCCTGCTGTTCGACAGCGCCGCCGATGCGATCGTGATGGTCGACGAGGCCAGCGGGCGGATCCTGGACGTCAACCGCACCGCTTCGGCGTGGACCGGGCGCAGCGCGGGCGAACTGGTCGGCGAGCGCTTCGTGCACCTGTTCATGCAATCCATGGCCGGACAGAAGACCGGGCAGGCCGCCGCCAACGTGCTGCTCGGGGCCAAGGGCCGCACCCGTCCGGTGGAAACGCAGACCAGCCTGGTCAACTGGGGCAACCAACCGGTGCGCCAGGCGATCATCCGCGACATCTCCGAGCGGGTGGCGATGGAACGCGATCGGCGCATCGCCGCCGAGGCGTTGGCCAGCATCGCCGAAGGCGTGATCATCGCCGATGCCGCGCGACAGGTGATTTCGACCAATGCGGCGCACGCCGAGCTGACCGGCTTTACCACCCAGGCACTGCAGGGCAAACGTCTCGACGACACCCGCCGCCTGCCCGGCGGCCAGCCGCTGCCGCAGTCGATCTGGGACAGCGTGGCCGCCGGGCACAACTGGATGGGCGAGGTGCTGAGCACGCGCAGCGACGGCAGCAGCTATCCCGAACACCTCAGCCTCAGCACGATCCGCGACGCCGACGATCAGGTGGTCTACTACGTCGCCGTGCTCACCGACATCCACGAGGCGAAGGCGAACCAGCACCGGCTGGAGCACATGGCGCGACACGACCCGCTGACCGGCCTGGTCAACCGGGCGGAATTCGAGCGGCATTGCGCCGAGGCGATCGCGGTGGCCGAACGCGAGCGGCTGGCGGCGGTGGTGCTGTTCATCGACCTGGATGCGTTCAAGATCGTCAATGACAGCTACAGCCACGCGATCGGCGACCGCCTGCTGGTCAAGGTGGCCGAACGGATCCGCCGGCAGCTGTCCGAGGGCGACGTGGCCGGGCGCATCGGTGGCGACGAGTTCACCGTGCTGATCCCGCGCCTGATCCTGCGCGAGGACGCCAGGGCGATCGTCAGCCGGTTGCTCGTGACCCTGTCCGAACCGTTCCTGGTGGACGACTACGAGATCGTGCTGAGCGCCAGCATCGGCGTGGCCGGCTACCCGCTGGACGGCGACAATGCGCTGGCGTTGATCGCGAACGCCGACGCGGCGATGTACGCGGCGAAGACCGAGGAGCGCAACGCGTTCCGCTTCTATACGCCGATGATGCATGCCGACACCCGTCGGCGCCTGCAACTGGCCGCCGAGTTGCGTCAGGCGTTGGCGCGCAACGAATTCCAACTGGTGTTCCAGCCCAGCGTCGAGCTGCGCAGCGGCCGCATCGTGGCGGTGGAGGCGCTGCTGCGCTGGCAGCATCCGGAGCGCGGCGAGGTGCTGCCGGCCGAGTTCATCCCGGTGGCGGAAGGCCTGGGCCTGATCCGCCGCATCGACGAGTGGGTGATGCAGACCACCTGCGCGCAGATCCAGGCGTGGGACCTGGCCGGCGTGCCGCCGATCCGCGTGGCAGTGAACATTTCGGCGCGCTGGTTCGGTCACCCGGCGTTCGTCGACGGGGTCGGCCGCAACCTGCAGTCGCGCCGGCTGGCGCCCGGGCGCTTGCTGCTGGAGATCACCGAGAGCGCGATGCTGCGCCTGGGCGACGACATCGAACGCACCATGCAGACCCTGGACACGCTCGGCATCGCGGTGGCCATCGACGATTTCGGCACCGGCTATTCCTCGATGGCCTACCTCAAGCTGCCGGCGGTGACCTGCCTGAAGATCGACCGTTCCTTCATCACCGGGCTGCCGGGCAACAGCAACGATGCGGCGATCGTCGGGGCGATCCTGGCGATGGCCAAGAGCCTCGGCCTGACCACGATCGCCGAAGGCATCGAGACCGAGGCGCAGCATGATTTCCTGCTGCGCAGCGGCTGCATCGAGGGGCAGGGCTACCTGTACTCCTACCCGCTGCGGCCGGACGAGGTGCAGCATCTGCTGTGCCCGAGCCAGCCGCCGGTGCCGACGCGGCTGAAGCTGGTGCCGCCGAAACGCAGTTGAGCCGTCTCCCGCGCACGGCGCCGCCCTGGCCGCCTTGATGTGCATCAGGGCGGCCGGCTGGGCGGCGTGGGACACTGGCTGCAGTCCAGCCAGCCGCGCGTCTCCATGTCCAGCAGCCATTCCGTCCCTGACGGCAGCAAGTTCATCAGCCCGCAGGGCACCCGTGCAGTCAAGGGCGGGCAGAAGCCCAACGCGCACAGCCATGAGCCCGACGTCAGCCGCAAGCCGCCATGGTTGCGCGTGAAACTGCCCAGCGGCGCGCGTTACGAGGAAGTGGCCGACATCGTGCGCACGCACCAGCTCAACACCGTGTGCGCCGAATCCAAGTGCCCCAACATCGCCGAGTGCTGGGGCCGCGGCACCGCCACGCTGATGCTGATGGGATCGGTATGCACGCGCGCCTGCAAGTTCTGCTCGGTCTCCACCGGCAACCCGAACGGCTGGCTCGATCCGCTGGAACCGGCCAAGGTGGCCGACGCGGTGGCGCTGATGGGGCTCAAGTACGTGGTGCTCACCTCGGTGGACCGCGACGACCTCGCCGACGGCGGCGCCGCGCACTACGCCGCCTGCGTGAAGGCCATCCACCTGCGCTCGCCCGACACCGCGGTGGAGGCGCTCACCCCCGATTTCTCCGGCAACCATGCCAGCGTCGCCACCGTGCTCGACGCCGGACTGGCCACCTACGCGCAGAACCTGGAGACGGTGCGCCGGCTCACCCACCCGGTGCGCGACCCGCGCGCGGGCTATGAGCAGACGCTGGGCGTGCTGGCCTTCGCCAAACGCCACGCGCCCAAGACACTGACCAAGACCAGCCTGATGCTCGGCCTGGGCGAGACCGACGACGAGATCGAGCAGGCGCTGGATGACATGCGCGCCGCCGCCGTCGACGTGGTCACGCTGGGCCAGTACATGCGCCCCAGCCCGCATCACCTGCCGGTGGAGCGTTTCGTTACCCCGGACGAATTCCGTGCCTATCGCGAACTGGCGCTGGGCAAGGGGTTCGTGGAAGCGGTCGCCGGGCCGCTGGTGCGTTCGAGTTATCGCGCCGAACGCGTGCTGGAGCACAACAACCTGGGGCTGTGACCCGAGCGCGACGGGCCAGCCGACTGCACGATGCCCGAAGGCATCAGGAGGCTCGTCATGATCATCTCCCGCCAGCACCAGACACCGACCCCGCCGGAGCGCCCCGCCGCCCGCTGCGCCGCGTGGCACGACATCACGCGCCAGGAATGCGAGCAGCGCATCGACGAGGAACTGGAGGAAAGCTTCCCGGCCAGCGATCCGCCTAGCTGGGTGCAGGGCACGGCGCCGTTGCCGCACTGAAGTCCGCATTCGAGGAGACAAGCATGGAACACGCGATGTACCCGCAAGCCAGCGCGGAGCTGGCCCGCAAGCGCCGCGAGCTGGCGCCGAAGCAGCTTGACGCGTTCAAGGCGTTCAGCGCCGCGGTGTTCGCCGAGGGCGAACTGCCCGCTGTGACCAAGCAGCTGATCGCGGTGGCGGTGGCGCACGTCACCCAGTGCCCGTACTGCATCAAGGGCCATACCGCCGCCGCGCTGAAGCAGGGCGCCAGCGAGGCGCAGATCATGGAGGCGATCTGGGTGGCTGCCGAGATGCGCGCGGGCGGTGCCTATGCGCATGCCAACCTGGCGCTGGATACCATGCAGCACGCGCACGGGGAGGGCTGACATGGGCACGCGCTACACCGGTGTGTCCGCCAGCATCCTCGACGCGGTGGGCGACACCCCGCTGCTGGAGATCGAGGGCGTCTACGCGAAGATCGAGTTCCTCAACCCCTCCGGCTCGATCAAGGCACGCATCGCCAAGTACATGATCGAGCGGGCGGAGCAGGAGGGCCTGCTCAAGCCCGGCGATACCATCGTGGAGGCCACCAGCGGCAACACCGGCAACGCGCTGTCGATGGTGGCGGCGGTGAAGGGCTACCGCATGCTGGTGGTGATGCCCGAGGGCATGTCCAGCGAGCGCGTGGCGATCTCGCGGGCGTACGGCGCGGAGGTGCTGTTCTGCGGCAACTTCCACGTCAACGAGGCGTTGCAGCGCGCCAACGAACTTGGCCGGCAGCCGGGCTACTTCGCGCCCGGCCAGTTCGAGTCGGAGTGGAACGTGGAGGAGAACCGGCTACTGCTCGGGCCGGAGATCCTCGCCCAGTTGCCGCCGGGGCGCGTGCCCGACGCGCTGGTGCTCGGCGTGGGCACCGGCGGCACGCTGATCGGCGTGGGCCAGGCGTTCCGCGAGGCCAACCCGAACGTACGGCTGTTCGCCATGGAGCCGTCGGAGTCGTGCACGATCCTGTGCGGCGAGATCGCCGCGCATACCATCGAGGGCATTTCCGACGGTTTCGTGCCGGGCATCTTCCAGCGCCATGCCGCGCTGGTGAACGAGGTGCTGAGCGTCTCCAGCGCCGACGCGGTGCGCGAGATGAAGCGGCTGGCGCGCAGCTACGGCCTGTTCTGCGGGCCCAGCTCCGGCGCGCACCTGCTGGCGGCCAAGCGCGTGCGCGAGAACTTCCCCGAACTGAAGACGGTGGTCACCGCGTTCTGCGACGAAGGCGAGAAGTACCTGCACGAATACTTCATGCCGGCGGCGGCGCCGGATGTGGGCGCCGCGCATTTCCGCTGACCGATCGCCGGGCGGCGGGGGCGTTCCCGTCGCCGGTTCGCGACCGGCCCGTTCTTTACAGCGGCGCGCAGTGGCGGTGCAGCCACTCCAGGTCGGCATCGTCCAGCAGCGGACTGAGCGCGGCGCGCACGCCGGCGTGGTAATCGTCCAGCCAGGCGCGTTCCTCCGGGTTGAGCAGGCCCGGTTCCAGCGCGCGGCGGTCGAACGGGCACATGGTCAGGGATTCGAAGGCGAGAAATTCGCCGAACTCGGTGCGGTCGGCCTCGACCACCACCGCCAGGTTCTCGTGGCGGATGCCGTGCCGACCGGGCTTGTACAGGCCCGGCTCGATCGAACTGATCATGCCCGGTTCCAACGCCACCAGCGCGCCGCCGGCCACCGGCGGGCGGATGCCGTGCGGGCCCTCGTGCACGTTGAGGAAGTAGCCCACGCCGTGGCCGGTGCCGTGGCCGTAGTCCATGCCGCTGGCCCACAGCGGCGCGCGCGCCAGCGCGTCCAGCTGCGGGCCGCTGGCGCCCTTGGGGAAGCGCGCGCGCGATAGCCCGATCATGCCTTTCAGTACCAGCGTGGCGTCGCGGCGCTGTTCCGCCGTGGTTTCGCCCAGCGCCAGCACGCGGGTGATGTCGGTGGTGCCGCCCAGGTACTGGCCGCCGGAGTCGACCAGCAGCAGGCCTTTTGGCTGCAGCGTGGCGTGTGCCTCGGGCGTGGCGCGGTAGTGCGGCAGCGCGCCGTTGGCCTGGTAGCCGGCAATGGTGGCGAAGCTTTCGCCGACCCAGCCGGGCTGGGCCGAGCGTTCCTCGCGCAGCAGGGTGTCCACGTCGAGCTCGGTCACCGTCATGCCGGCGGCGAGGCGCTGCTCCAGCCGGCGGAAGGCGCGCACCAGCGCGGCGCCGTCGCGGCGCATGACCTCGCGGATGTGGTCGAGTTCTGCGGCGCTCTTGACCGCCTTGAACGCGGTACTCGGGTTGGCCGCCTCGATTCGCGCCACGGCCGGCGGAATCGCCGCGGCGATCGCGCTGACCACCCGGCCATTGTCCAGCAGCAGGCGGTCGTTCGCGCCCAGTTCCCCCAGCATCGAGGTGATCGAGGCGTAGTCGGCGATGGCGATACCGTCGGCGGCCAGCTTCGCGACCAGCGCGTCGTCGAGCTTGGCGCGGCTGACGAACAAGGTGGCACGGCGATCGGCCTGCACCAGCAGGTGGGCCAGGAACACCGGGTTGCATTCGACGTCGCTGCCGCGCAGGTTGGTCAGCCAGGCGATGTCGTCCAGGCTGGACAGCAGATGATGGCTGGCGCCGAGCTTGTGCATCGCCTGGCGCAGACGGACGAGCTTGTCGGCGCGCGGGATGCAGGCGTAAGCCGGCTCGTGCTCGACCACCGGCGTCTGCGGCAGGGCCGGGCGGTCCGCCCAGATCGCGCCAGGCAGGTCCAGGTCGGTGCGCAGCGTGGCGCCGCTGTCGGCGAGCCGGCGCTCGATCTGCTGCTGGGTGGCCACCGCCAGGCTGTCGCCGGCCACCGCCAGCACGTCACCTTCGTGCAGGTGCTGCTGCAGCCATTCCAGGTGCTCGGGCGTGTGCGCCACGCGTAGCTTCATCAGGCCGATGCCGCTGCCGGCCAGTTGCTGCTCGGCCTGCGCGAAATAGCGCGAGTCGGTCCACAGCCCGGCCCACTCGCGGCCGACCACCAGGGTGCCGGCCGAACCGGTGAAGCCGGACAACCATTCGCGCGCGGCCCAACGGGTAGGCAGGTATTCGGACAGGTGCGGATCGGCGCTGGGAACGAGTACGGCGGCGACGCCGTGCTGCTGCATGGCCGCGCGCAGGGCGGCGAGGCGGGCGGGAATGGGGTTGTTCATCCAGCCATGCTAACAGGCGGCTTGCGACGGTTTCACCCGTGGCGGAGCGCCCGGAAATGAACCGATCGCGACGAATTCCGTACGGCCATCTCGCAGTGCGACGCTTCTGCGGCTAAAATGCCAATTTCCAGCACGGCTGCTTTCCATGACCCCCCTGATTTTCGTCACCGGCGGTGTGGTGTCCTCGCTTGGCAAGGGCATTGCTGCGGCGTCGCTCGCTTCCATTCTCGAAGCACGCGGCCTTTCGGTCACCATGATGAAGCTCGATCCCTACATCAATGTGGATCCGGGCACGATGAGTCCCTTCCAGCACGGCGAGGTCTACGTGACCGACGACGGCGCCGAGACCGACCTCGACCTCGGTCACTACGAGCGCTTCGTGCACACCCGCCTGACCGGCAAGAATTCGATCACCACCGGCAAGATCTACGAGAGCGTGATCCGCAAGGAGCGGCGCGGCGATTATCTGGGTGCCACCGTGCAGGTGATCCCGCACATCACCGACGAGATCAAGCACTGCATCCACGAGGCCACCCGCGGCTTCGACGTGGCGCTGGTCGAGATCGGCGGCACGGTGGGCGACATCGAGTCGCTGCCGTTCCTGGAGGCGATCCGCCAGCTGCGCATCGAGCATGGCCCGGAGAAGGTGGTGTTCATGCACCTTACCCTGGTGCCGTTCATCAAGGCCGCCGGCGAGATCAAGACCAAGCCGACCCAGCATTCGGTGAAGGAACTGCGCTCGATCGGTATCCAGCCCGACATCCTGCTGTGCCGCTGCGAGCAGCCGCTGCCCGAAAGCGAGCGGCGCAAGATCGCGCTGTTCACCAACGTGCCGGAAAACGCGGTGATCAGCGCCGCCGACGTGGACATCATCTACAAGCAGCCGCTGTACCTGCACCAGCAGGGCCTGGACGACATCGTGGTCAAGCGCCTCGGCCTGGATGCGAAGCCGGCCGACCTGTCTGCCTGGCAGCGCACGGTCGATGCGGTGGAGCATCCGAAGGACGCGGTTACCGTGGCCATCGTCGGCAAGTATGTCGAGCACAAGGATGCCTACAAGTCGCTGGGCGAGGCACTGCGCCACGGCGGCATCAAGCAGCTGACGCGGGTGAACCTGGACTGGATCGACTCCGAGCAGGTCGAGGCCGAAGGCGCCGCCAAGGTGCTCGGCAAGGCCGATGCGATCCTGGTGCCCGGCGGTTTCGGCAAGCGCGGTTTCGAGGGCAAGGTGCTGGCCGCGAAGTACGCGCGCGAGCACGGCGTGCCGTACTTCGGCATCTGCTACGGCATGCACGCGGCGGTGGTGGATTTCGCCCGCCACGTCGCCGGCCTGGAAGATGCCGATTCCAGCGAGAACGAGCGCAACACGCCGAATCCGGTGATCGCGCTGATCACCGAGTGGACCACTGCGACCGGCGAAGTCGAGCAGCGCAGCGACCGCTCCGACCTCGGCGGCACCATGCGCCTGGGCTCGCAGGAATGCCGCCTCAAGGCCGGCACGCTGGCGCGCGAGCTGTACGGCCAGGACGTGGTGCGCGAACGCCACCGCCACCGCTACGAATTCAACAACCGCTACCGCCAGAGCTTCGAGGACCTGGGCCTGGTGATCTCCGGCAAGTCGATGGACGACCTGCTGGTGGAGATCATCGAGCTGCCGCAACAGCAGCACCCGTGGTTCCTCGGCTGCCAGGCGCACCCGGAATTCACCTCGACCCCGCGCGACGGCCACCCGCTGTTCATCGGCTTCGTGCGCGCCGCACGCGAGTACAAGGCCGTGCGCGAGGGCGAGAAGCTGGCCAGGGAGCACGTGGCATGAAGTTGTGCGGCTTCGAGGTCGGACTGGATCGACCGCTGTTCCTGATCGCCGGCCCGTGCGTGGTGGAGTCCGAACAACTGCAGCTGGACACCGCCGGCACGCTGAAGGAAATCACCGGCCGGCTCGGCGTGAACTTCATCTTCAAGTCCAGCTTCGACAAGGCGAACCGCTCCTCCGGCGAGAGCTTCCGCGGGCCGGGGCTGGAAGAAGGCCTGCGCATCCTCGGCGAGGTGAAGCGGCAGATCGGCGTGCCGGTGCTCACCGACGTGCACGAATACACCCCGATGGATGAGGTGGCGTCGGTGGTCGACGTGCTGCAGACGCCGGCCTTCCTGTGCCGGCAGACCGACTTCATCCAGAGGGTGGCGCGCGCCGGCAAACCGGTGAACATCAAGAAGGGCCAGTTCCTCGCGCCGTGGGACATGAAGCACGTGGTGGCCAAGGCCAAGGCCGTCGGCAACGACGACATCATGGTGTGCGAGCGCGGCGCCAGCTTCGGCTACAACAATCTGGTATCGGACATGCGCTCGCTCAGCGTGATGCGCGAGACCGGCTGCCCGGTGGTGTTCGACGCCACCCATTCGGTGCAGTTGCCCGGCGGCCAGGGCGCCAGCTCGGGCGGCCAGCGCGAATTCGTGCCGGTGCTGGCACGCGCGGCGGTGGCGGTCGGCGTGGCCGGCCTGTTCGCCGAGACCCATCCCGACCCGAGCAAGGCGCTGTCCGACGGCCCGAATGCGTGGCCGCTGGGCAAGATGGAGGCGCTGCTGGAAACCCTGCTGGAGCTGGATGCCGTGACCAAGCGGCACCGCTTCCTGGAGCAGGACGTTTCCTGAAACACCGGGCGCAGCGATGCGCCCGTTCCAATTCATTCACCACCCAGGCAGACGGACACCGCATGAGCACCCAGATCACCCGCATCCACGCCCGTGAAATCCTCGACTCGCGCGGCAACCCCACGCTGGAAGCCGAAGTCACCCTGGCCGGCGGCGGCTTCGGCCACGCGGCAGTGCCCAGCGGCGCGTCCACCGGTTCGCGCGAGGCGGTCGAGCTGCGCGACGGCGACAAGTCGCGCTACGGCGGCAAGGGCGTGAAGAAGGCGGTGGCGAACGTCAACGGTGCCATCGCCAGTGCGCTGAAGGGCTTCGATGCGGCCAACCAGGGCGGCCTGGACGCCACGCTGGTCAACCTCGACGGCACCCCGAACAAGGGCAAGCTGGGCGCCAACGCGCTGCTCGGCGTCTCGATGGCGGCTGCCCATGCGGTGGCTGCCCAGCGCAAGCAGGCGCTGTGGCAGTACCTGGCGGAAATCAACGGCACCACCGGCAAGCCCGGCGCGCTGCCGGTGCCGATGATGAACATCATCAACGGCGGCGCGCACGCCGACAACAACGTCGACGTGCAGGAGTTCATGATCCTGCCGGTGGGCATGCCGAGCTTCGCCGAGGCGCTGCGCGCCGGCGCGGAAATCTTCCATGCGCTGAAGAGCGTGCTGCATGGCCGCGGCCTCGGCACCGCGGTGGGCGACGAGGGCGGTTTCGCGCCGAACCTGCGCTCCAACGTCGAGGCGATCGACACCATCCTCGAGGCGATCAACAAGACCGGCTACAAGGTCGGCAGCGAGATCCTGCTCGGCCTCGACGCAGCCAGCTCGGAGTTCTACAAGGACGGCAAGTACGACCTCGCCGGCGAAGGCAAGCAGTACAGCTCGGCGCAGTTCGTCGACCTGCTGGCCGGCTGGGCCAGGCAGTACCCGATCGTCACCATCGAGGACGGCATGGCCGAAGGCGACTGGGACGGCTGGAAGCTGCTCACCGACGCGATCGGCGAGCGCGTGCAGGTGGTCGGCGACGACCTGTTCGTGACCAATCCGGCGATCTTCCGCGAGGGCATCGAGAAGCACATCGCCAACGCGATCCTGATCAAGGTGAACCAGATCGGCACGCTGTCCGAAACGCTGGAAGCGATCGCGATGGCCGACGCGGCGAAGTACGCGGCAGTGATCTCGCATCGTTCCGGCGAGACCGAGGACACCACCATCGCCGACATCGCGGTGGCCACCACGGCGACCCAGATCAAGACCGGCTCGCTGTGCCGCAGCGACCGCGTGGCGAAGTACAACCAGCTGCTGCGCATCGAGGAGGCGCTGGGTTCGGCCGCGCGCTATGCCGGCCGCGACGCGTTCCCGAACCTGACCCGCCTGCCGGGCTGAACGGCCGCCCATGCTGCGCTGGATCGCCCTGGTTCTGATCCTGCTGCTGATCGGGCTGCAGCTGAAGCTGTGGACCGGCAGCGGCAGCATGCACGAGGTGGACAGCTTGCGCGTGGCGGTGAAGAAGCAGACCGACGAGAACGCGAAGCTGCTGCAGCGCAACCAGGCGGTTGGCGCCGACGTGCTGGACCTCAAGCACGGTGATCAGGCGGTCGAGGCGCGTGCGCGCACCGAACTCGGACTGATCAAGCCGGGCGAAGTGTTCTACCAGGTGGTCGAGCAGCCCGCCCGCGCCGGCAGCTCGCTGCCGCCGCCGCCACCCGCCACGCCCGCCGGATCGCCATGAGCGCGCCGACGCTGTGGTGCGTGGTGCCGGCCGCGGGGCGAGGCACCCGGGTCGGCGGCGACTGCCCGAAACAATACCTGCCGTTGGCCGGGCGGCCGCTGATTGCGCACACGCTGGAGCGGCTTGCCGCGCATCCGCGCATCGCTGGCCTGCTGGTGACGCTGGCCGCCGGCGATGCGCAGTGGTCCGGCATCGACACGCTCAATGGCAAGCCGGTGCTGACCGCGATCGGCGGCGCAGAGCGCAGCGATTCGGTGTTGGCCGGGATCGACGCCTTGCCGGCGTCGGTGGGTGCGGACGATTTCGTGCTGGTGCACGACGCCGCGCGACCGTGCGTGCGGCTGGCCGATATCGGCAAGCTGATCGAGCTGGCCGCGGTGACCGACGGCGGCCTGCTCGGCGCGCCGCTGCGCGACACGCTGAAGCGGGCAAATGGGGCCGGCCGCAGCGAGCTGACCGAGCCGCGCGAGCTGCGTTGGCGTGCCTTCACGCCGCAGATGTTCCGGCGTGGTCAACTGGCGCTGGCGCTGCGCGACGCGGCACGGCGCGGCGCAGCCGTCAGCGACGAGGCGATGGCAATGGAGCAGGCCGGTTTCGCGCCGCTGCTGGTAGAAGGTGCCGAGGACAACATCAAGGTAACCACGGCGGCGGACTTCGCGCTGGCCGAGTTCCTGCTTGCAAGGACAGTCGCATGAGGGCAGCCGCATGAGGATCGGACAGGGTTTCGACGTGCATGCATTCGGCGAGGGCGACCATGTCACCCTGGGCGGCGTGCGCGTGCCGCATCGCCGCGGCGTGGTGGCGCATTCGGACGGCGACGTGGTGATCCATGCGCTGTGCGACGCGATCTTCGGCGCACTGGCGTTGGGCGACATTGGCCGGCACTTCCCGCCCACCGACGAGCGCTGGCGCGATGCCGACAGCCGCCAGTTCCTGCGCCACGCAGCGATGCTGATGGCGCAACACGGCTACGCGCTGGGCAATGCCGACGTCACCGTGATCGGCGAGGCGCCGAAGGTCGGCCCGTACGCGCAGGCGATGCGCGAGAACCTCGCTGCCGACCTGGACAGCGAGGTCGGCCGCATCAGCGTCAAGGCCACCACCACCGAGAAGCTCGGCTTCTGCGGCCGTGGCGAAGGGATCGCCGCACAGGCGTGCGTCCTGCTGGAGCGCGCGTGACTGAAGTAGAGGCCCGCAGCGCCGCCAGCCGGCTGCACGACCAGCTCGAAGCCATTGTCGAGGTGCTGCGCCGGCACGACGACGAGAGCCCGCTGTCGGCCGAGTCGCAGGCCGAGTTGCGCCGGCAGCTGGACGAGCTGCACCCGGCCGACATCGCGTTCATCCTCGAATCGCTGCCGCTGGACGACCGCCTGGCGGTCTGGCAGCTGGTCAAGGCCGACCGCGACGGCGAGATCCTGCTGGAAGTGTCCGACGCGGTGCGCGAATCGCTGATCGCGGACATGGACCGCCACGAGATCCTCGCCGCGGTCGAACCGCTGGACGCGGACGAGCTGGCCGATCTGGTCGAGGACCTGCCGACCGCGGTGCTGCCGGAGCTGATGGCGAGCCTGGACACCCAGCAGCGCGAGCAGGTGCAGTCGGCACTGTCCTATGAGGACGACCAGGTCGGCGCGCTGATGGACTTCGAGATGGTCACCATCCGCGAGGACGTGAGCCTGGAAACGGTGCTGCGCTACCTGCGCCGCTGGGACGAGTTGCCGGCGCAGACCGACAAGCTGTTCGTGATCAACCAGGACAACCTGCTCACCGGCGTGCTGCCGCTGCACTGGCTGCTGGTGAATCCGCCGGAGAAGATGGTCAGCGCGGTGATGGCGCCGGACGTCAACACCTTTCACCCCACCGACGACGCCTACGAGGTGGCGCAGGCGTTCGAGCGCTACGACCTGGTCACCGCGCCGGTGGTCGACGAGCGCGGCCACCTGATCGGCCGCATCACCATCGACGCGATGGTCGACGTGATCCGCGAGGAAGGCGAGAGCGAGGCGCTGAGCCGCGGCGGCCTGCGCGAGGAGGAGGACATCTTCGCCTCGGTGTGGGCCTCGCTGAAGAACCGCTGGTCGTGGCTGGCGATCAACCTGGTCACCGCGTTCATCGCCTCGCGCGTGATCGGCCTGTTCGAAGGCTCGATCGAGCGGCTGGTGGCGCTGGCCGCGCTGATGCCGATCGTGGCCGGCATCGGCGGCAACTCCGGCAACCAGACCATCACCATGATCGTGCGCGCGCTGGCGCTGAACCAGATCACCGCCGAAAGCGCGAAGCGGCTGTGGCGCAAGGAACTGACCGTGTCGCTGCTGAACGGGCTGGTCTGGGGCGGCGTGATCGGCCTGGTGGCGTGGCTGCTGTACGACAGCGTGTCGCTGGGTCTGGTGATGACCGCGGCGATGACGCTGAACCTGCTGCTGGCGGCGTTCGCCGGCGTCGGCATCCCGGTGCTGATGACGAAGTTCGGCCGCGACCCGGCGCTGGGTTCCAGCGTGCTGATCACCGCCATGACCGACAGCGGCGGCTTCTTCATCTTCCTCGGCCTGGCCACGCTCTTCCTGATGTAGGAGCCTGCTGGCGGGCGCTGCTCCTGCTCCAAGTGCTTCGGCGGATATTCAGAACAAGAGCATCGCCCCCCAGCGGGCTCCTTATGTGTCGATTATGGTCCGCGACTGGACGAGAAAAGCCGACATATAATACGTGGGAAACGGGTGACGCCGTAGGGCAACCATGGCTTTTCGCCACCGCCCTAGATTAGCCCCCCCCTTACGTTTTATATTCCCCAAGCATCAAAGGTAAATTATGACCCCCCCCCGCCTGAACCATCAAGC
>JANJTA010000005.1 GCA_024711345.1 Rhodanobacter sp.
GATCTCTCGAACGTGTCGCAAGCCAAACTCGATGCTGTGGCTCGACAGTTGAATGAACGCCCAAGGAAAACACTAAGCTACGAAACACCCGCCGAACGTTATCGGCAATGTGTTGCATCCACCGGTTGAACCCACCGCCGACAGCTGACACTCAACCCCGGTAATCGACTGACAGCACGCCAATAGTGGCTTCCCGATCCCACCACCCCGCGGCGCCTTTCACTCCCCCGCCGCCACCAACCGCAGATACAACGTCTCGAACGCGCGCGCGGTGTGATCCGCGTCTTCGCGCACCGCCCGGCACTGCGCGGCGGCGGCCAGTTGCAGACGCAGCGCCTCGTCCGTGAGCACCCTGCTGATCGCGCCGGCCAGCGCAGCCCAGTCGCCGACCGGCACGGCCAGTGCGGCCGCTGGCGTCCATTCGGCGAGGTGACCGACGGCGGTGCCGACCGTGGGCACGCCGGCGACGGCTGCTTCGAGCAGCACCAGCGGGCCGGCTTCGTGCAGCGAGGACAGCACCAGCAGGTCGGCCGCGGCCATCAGCGGGCGCAGCTCGCGCTGGGTCTTGAAGCCGTGGAAGCGCACCTGCTCCTGCAGCCCGAGCCGGCAGGCGAGGCGTTCCATTTCGCCGTGCAGCGTGTCGACGCCGACGATGTCCATGCGGAAGGCCAGCCCCGCCCTGGCCAGCGCGGCCAGCGCGCGCAGCAGGGTCGGCTGGTCCTTGACCCGGTTGAGGCTGGCGACGTGGATCAGTCGCGCCGGCCCCGCGCCGCGCCCGTGCGGCGCCAGCGGCGGCCAGTCGCGCAGGTCGACGCCGAGCGGCACGCGCCGCGCCTTGAGGCCGAGCGCGCCCAGTGCGTCGATGATCGGCGTGCTGGCTGCGGTGATCGCGTCGGCGCCGCGCAGCACCACCGCCTCGCGCAGCCGCCCTTTCCACTTGAGCCGGCCGCCGTAGCCGATCGCGCGCAGCGCCACCAGCTCGCCGCCGGCGACGTGCACCAGGCTCGGCCGCCGCAGCGATTTCGCCGCGGCCACCGCGACCAGGCTGCACGAGCCGGAGAAGATCGCCTGCACCAGGTCGAACGGCGCGCGGCGGTGTTCGGCGCGGATCGCCGCGATCGCGCGCAGCCGCGTCCAGCCCTCGCCGATGTTGTGCACGGTGGCGCCGGCCAGTTCCCAGCAACCCGCGGCGGCCTCCTGCTGCAGCGCGAACACGTGCACCTCATGCATGCGCGTCAGCCGCCCGATCAGCGTCAGCAGCACCGGGATCACGCGGAACTCGCCGCTGCGGTCGACGCCGCCCGGCACCACCAGCGCGAGTTTCATCCCGGTCCCCACACCCGGTCGACGCGCAGCTGCGCATAGGCATCGGCCCAGCGCCGGCCCAGCGCGGCGAACGACAGCGTGGCCTCGAAATGCGCGCGCACCTGCGCCGGCGACGGCCGCTGCGCCGCGCTCGCCACCAGCGCCTCGGCCAGCGCCGCGGCGTCGCCGCAGGGCCACAGGCGGCCGAGGCGGCCATCATCGGTCAGCGCGCGGAACGCGGGGATGTCGGTGACCACCGGCGCCACGCCGCAGGCCAGCGCCTCCAGCAGCGCGTAGCCGCAGCCTTCGGCATGGCTGCCGGCGACGAACAGGTCCGCGGCGCGCATCAGCGTTTCGACCCGCGCGTGCGCCACCTTGCCGAGCAGGTGCACGCGCCCGGCCAGCCGCGGATCGCCCGCGATGCGCTGCTGCACCGCGTCGAGCAGCGGCGCCTTGCCGAACACGCACCACAGCTGCAGGCCGGGCAGCCGCTGCACGGCCTGGGCCACGCCGTCGAGCACCGCCAGCGGATCCTTGTTGGCGTTCAGGTGGCCGACCCACAGCACGCACGGCTCGCCGTGCAAGCCGGTTTCGGCGCGCGCGCGGGCACGGTCGCCCGGCGTGAAGCGGCTGCTGGACTCGGGGATCGCGAACAGCCGCGTGCGCGGCGCGAACAGGCCGGCGCGGGTGAACGGCTGCGCCATCTCGGTGGCGGTGAAGGCGATGCCGGCGGCGGCGGCGTACCAGCGTCGCCACCACGGCCGCCGCCAGCGACGCGGCGGGCGGTCGGCATGGTCCTGGATCACAATCGGCAGATGCGGCAGCCGGCGCGCCAGCGCGAACGCGTCCGCCGCGAAGCCCAGGCTGTGCACGTGCAGCACGTCGGGGCGCAGCTCGCCCAGCACGTCGGCGAGATGCCGCGTGCGTCGCACGCCGGGCAGCGCGACGAAGCGATAGTCGATGCCGTTGCGCAGCACCCGCTCGGGCCGTGCCGCCAGCTGGATCACCGACACGCGGGTGCCGGCGCTGGCCGTCGCCTCGGCCACGTCGGCCAGCGTGGGCCACTGCTCGAACACGTCGGCCGCGGCGAAGTTCGCCGGCATGGGCAGGAAGTTGATCTGCGCCACGTGCATGGCCGGCCTCCGCGCCTACAGGCCCGACACCTGCGGCATGCGCAGGCGCACCAGCCGGTTCGCCAGCTGCAGTTCCCACGGCCGGTCGTAGCGGCGGAAGCGGTAACGCCAGCCGGCCAGCGCGCTCAGGTTGCGCTTGGCCCACGGCGGCGCGCGCAGGTCCTGCACGGTGGGGTAGCGGCAGCGCAGCACGGTGACGAAGTCGTTGATGCGCTGGCGCAGCTTGTCGCTGAGCCACGGCGCGTCGACGTGGCAGGCGTAGTGCACCCAGCGCGGCTCGGTCCATTCGTCCGGCGTGCGCGGGAACACCACCGGCGCGCCGTCGAGGTCGCGCAGCGGCGCGCCCGGTCGCTTGCGGCGGTCCTGCTCGTGGCGGCTGTGCTCCGGCAGCGGCGTGTAGACGTAGATGACGATCTCGGTCTGCGGGTTGATCCGCTTCAGCTCGCGGATGAACTCGAAGGTGCGCTCGGTTTCTTCCTCGGTGTGCTCCGGCGGCGCGACCATGAACGACAGCTCGGGGATCACCCCGTAGCGGCGGCACTGCTCGACCACCGCCAGGGTCTGGTCCGGCCGCGTGCCCTTGCGGATGTCGTGCAGCATCTGGTCGCTGGGCGACTCGGCGCCGATGTAGGCCATGCGCAGCCGGCTCTTGCGCACCAGCTCCCACGAGCGCTCGGACAGGTTCAGCAGCGCGTCGGCGCGGGCGAAGCACCACCATGGCAGTTCGAAGCGGGCCATCACCTCGAGCAGCGGCACCATGTCCGCCTCGCGGTCGAAGAAGTTGTGGTCGAAGTACTGCACCGAGTCGGCGCCCAACGTATGCTTGAGGTAGCCGAGCTCGCGTTCGAGCCGCGCGGCGGCCGGCAGGAAGGTGGCGCCGCCGAACATCGCGGCCACGCCGCAGAAGGTGCAGTGGTAGCGGCAGCCGATCGCCGCCTGGTGCGCCACCGTGCGCTGGCCGAGGTAGGTGCGCGCCAGGTAGCGGCGCGGATCGCCGAGCTTGTCGTACGGCAGCAGCCCCGCGGGATCGTGGCGCACGATGCGGCGGGCCGGGTTGTGCACCACCGTGCCGGCGTTCTTCCAGGACAGCCCGGCGATCTGCTCCAGCGCCGGGCCGCCGTGGCCGCTCAGCGTGGCGACCAGTTCCGACAAGGTGTCCTCGCCCTGCGCGCGGACCGCGTAGTCGACGTAGGGTGCGGCCAGCGTGGCGTCGGTGTGCAGGGTCGGGAAGTAGCCGCCCCAGACGATCGGCAGCGTCGGCTGGCGTGCGCGGATCGCCTTGGACACGGCGATCGCCGGCGCCACCTGCGGCCCGCCCATCACGCCGATGCCGACCACGTCGTAGCGCTCGCGTTCGAGCGCGCGCAGGGTGTCGGCGACGAAGTCGCGGTCCACGTTGCCGTCGATGATGCGGCTCTCGCCGTGGCGGTCCAGCGCCGCGGCCAGGTGCAGCAGCGCCAGCGGGAAGCGCGCGCTGTGGCGCGAGGTGATGGTGGGGTTGATCAGCAAGGTGCGCGGAGCGGTCATGGCAGGGCCTGCAGGCAAGTGGCGTCAGGGCACCCGGCGCAGCTGGAACACCAGCGCGACGGGCACCTCCAGCGCCATGCGGTCGAAATGCGCGCCGGCCGGGATGTCGGCGGGGTCGAGCATGGGTTCCAGCACGCGCTCGATGTGCAGCCCGAGCGCGGCGCAGGCGGCGTGCCAGTGGCTGTACAGGTGCGGCGTGTGGCGCACGGCGTAGCGCTGGCCGCCGGCCTTGAAGTCGCGCCGCCAGCCGAGCGCGTGGCCGATCGGGTGCACGTCGCTCAACAGCAGCGTGCCGCCGGGGCGGGTCACCCGGCGCAGCTCGGCCAGCGCAGGTTCGAGGTTCTCGAGGTGCCCGACGACCAGCCCGCACACGCTCAGGTCCGCCTGCGCATCCGGCAGCGGCAATGCCGCCAGGTTGCCCTGCACCAGCGCGGCCGGCGCGTCGGCATGCAGCGCGGTCAGTTCCGCCTCGGCGCGCTTGAGCATGGGCGACGACAGATCCACCCCGGTCACCCGCGCCGCGCCGCGGCGCAGCGCATGCAGCATGTAGCGCCCGCTGCCGCAGCCGGCGTCGAGCACCGTCTGGCCGCGCAGGCTGGCGGGCATCAGCGCGAGCAGCGCGCGCTGCTCGGCCTGCATCAACGGATTGTGCGCGCGCGCCGGATAGCCGGGTGCCCACAGCGCATAGGCCGCGCGCGGCTCGAGCACGGGCTGGCCGGTCATGGGCCGCACCTGGCTTCGGCAGCGGCGTCGCGCACGCGCTCGGAACGCGCGGCGACGCGTTCGAGTCCGGGCTCGAGCGCGAGCAGCGCCGGCTCGGCCAGCGCCGCGGCCAGCAGCTTCGGCTTGCCGTCCAGCGTCACCGGCACCGCGTCGACGCCGGCGGCGGCGAACCAGTCGGCGAAATCCGGATCGGCGATGCGCGGCACGCCGTCGCGCACCACCGCGCGCAGGTCGCCGCGGCGGATGCCGGCCAGGCTGGCGGCGGCCTCGCCGCCGCGGTCCGCGACGATCACCAGGTCCGCCCGCGCGCCGGGCGCGAGGCTGCCGCGCGCGGGCAGGCGCAGGATGCGCGCGGCCGCGCTGGTGGCCAGCTCCAGCACCTGCACGGGGCCGAGTTCGCCGCACTCGACCACCCCATGCATCTCGTCGAGCAGGTCGCGTGCGCCGCTGAGCCGCGAGTCGCTGCCCAGCGCCAGCCGCCCCGCCGCATGCAGCCGGCGCGGATCGAGCGTGCGCCCGAGCAGGGCGTGGTTGCTGGTCGGGCACCACACCACCGCTGCGCCAGCGGCGATCACCCGCTCGACGTCGCGTTCGCGCAGGCCCACGCCGTGCACCAGCACGCTGTTCGCCGCGAGACAGCCCAGTTGATCCAGCTGCGCGAGTTCCGCCTGCGCGGTGGCGTCGGTGCCCTCGGCCAGGTGGATCAGCCACGGGCGATCGGCCGGCGTGGCCGCAAAGCTTTCCTGCAGCGGCGGCCCGTAGCCGGGCCAGCCCGGTGCGTAGCTCCAGCCGTAGTCGCGCAGCAGCGCCACCGGAAAATCCAGCGCGTCCAGCGCCGCATGCCAGGGGTCGTGGTGCGCCACGCAGGTGACCCCGGCGAGCAGGTTCTTCAGCGCGCCGTGGCGCAGCCGCAGCGCCTTCGGCAGCTGCAGCGCGGCGGCTACCGCCGGCTCGGCGAAGTGCGCCTGGAACGCCTCGATCCAGGCGTAGCTGTTGGGGAACGGTGCGCCGTGGCGCAGCGGCGGCACGGCGTTGACGTGCAGGTGCTCGTGCGCGTTGAGCAGGCCGGGGAAGATCAGGTGGTCGCGCAGGTCGATGCGCCAGGCGCGCGCGGCCAGCGAGGCACCGATGCGCCCGGCGCGGATCGGCAGCGGCACGCGCGAGGTGCCGGCCGGCGTGACCGTCGCCGCGCGGCACAGGCTGACATCCAGCGCGGCCTGCAGCACGTCCATGTCAGCGCCGCCGCATCACGATCAGGAAGTGGTCGCCCATGTCGCGCAGCAACGGCAGCGCGCCGAAGCGGTCGTCGAGCCAGGCCAGGCGTTCGCACCCGCGGCGATGGCGGCGGCAGAAATCCACCAGGTAGGGCGGCGGCAGGAACAGGCCCAGCGCACGGTAGCCGGCCAGCGTGAAGTGCGCGGCGAACGCACGGTAGAACTCGCGCGGCAGGTAGTAGCGGGTCCAGATCGTGTGGCGATTCATGCCCACCGGCGTGGCGCCGCGCGCGGCGCGCACGCCGGCGCGGCGGAAGCGGCCGCGCAGCGCGTAGTGGCCCAGCTCCCACGGGCAGATCCGGCCCATCACCGAGAACACCAGCCGGCCGCCGGGCCGCAGCAGGCGCGCGCACTCGGCCGCCACGCCGGCGAGGTCCGACACGCAGTTCAGCGGGCCGAAGTTGGAGTAGATGCCGTCGAACGCGTCGTCGAGCCGGTCCAGCTGCTGGATGCCGAGGTGGATGGCGCGCACCTGCGGCGACAGGTTCGCCGCCGCCGCGCGCGCCCGCGTGCGCTCGACCATCCGCGGCGACCAGTCGCTGGCGACGAGCTGGTGGCCGCGACGGGCGAACTCGACCGCGTCGATGCCGGTGCCGCAGCCGAGGTCGAGCAGGCGCGCGGGCGCCGGAAACTCGTCGCGCACGGTGTCCCACAAGGTGAGGCGCATGCGCTGGATCAGCTCGTTGTTGCCGCGCGGGCCGTCGTAGTCCGCGGCGACGCTGTCGAAGGCGTGCTGCGTGTCGAGCAGTTGCGCGTCGTCCGGCATCATGCCGGCGTCTTCGAGTTCGTGCTGCCCGTTCATGCCCATCCGCGTCCCGCCGCCCCGCTGGCCCTGGCGGTGAGTGCCGGCCGCAGCCGCTTTGGTTGAAGGCCTCCGCTCACGCCCGCGAACGCCGCGCCACGTCCCGCGCCAGCGCCGCGGAGGCGCCCAGGAACAGCGCCAGCAGCAGGCCGAGGCCATAGGTCAGCTCGGGGTTCGGAAAGGCCTGCTTCTCCGGCACGTAGGCCGGCCACACCATCGAGGTGTCGTAGGTATAGGCCGGTCCGAGGCGCTCGAGCAGATCGTTGCGCTGCTGGGTCAGGCTGCGCACCTCCTCGTTCTTGTTGGCCAGCAGCAGGCTGGCCAGCACCGGGTTCGCCAGGTCCCTGGCGCCGGCCGCGCGCGCGTTGCCCGGCTCGGCCGCCTGCTGGTAGCGGGCGCGGTCGGCCTCGGTGGCGCGCAGGTCGGCTTCCAGCCGCGCCAGCCGTGCGTGCGCCGCCTGCAACGGCGCCTCCTCCAGTTCGCGGTGGACCGCGCGCAGCTGCGCCACCGTGGCCGCGGCGAGCGCGCCGGCCTGCTCGCGCGAGTAGGCGCGCACGGTCAGCTTGACCAGCGAGCCGGCGTAGAGCATCGGCTCCAGCTTCAGGCTGCGGCGGTACAGCCGCGCCACCGGCGAGGTTTTCGCATAACCGGCGCTGGCCAGCACCTGGTTCTGGAACGGCACCAGCTGCAGCCGCTCGGTGACCCGCTGCAGCGGCTCCACCTTCGGGTCCTGCCCGGTCGGCACCGAGCCGACCTGCGCGATCTGGATCCACGCGGTCGCTTCCCACTGGCGCTTCGCCAGGTGCGCGAAGGCATACGTGCAGGCCAGGGTCAGCGCCAGCACCAGCACGAACCACAGCCACTGGCGGGTGAAGATGCGCCACAGGTCGATCAGGTAGATTTCATCGCGTTCCATGGTTTGCCACTCGCTGCGTGGAAGGTGGGAAGGCCGGCGCGCGCCGGTTCGGCAGCCAGCTGGCGATGACCGGCAGCAGCAGGCAGATGCCGATGAAGCCGGCGTTGGTCCAGGTGAACGCCTGCGGCGCGAACGGCGACATCACGCCGACGTAGGCCATGCGCAGGAACATCAGCAGGGAGAACAGCGGCACCGCCGGACGCAGCCGCTGCACGCTCCACAGCAACAGCGCGTACAGCGCGAACACCGACAGCGCGGCGCCGACCGGGCCGAACGCCATCAGGAACGGGAAGAACTCGGTGCCCACGTTGATGTTCGACGCATCCAGCGGGATGCCGGTGCCGGCGGTCGCCACCGAGCCGTGCAGCGGCACCAGCTGGTTGATCAGGAAATCGGGGTTGCGGTAGCCCTTGGCCAGGATCGCGCTGAAGTTGTAGGGCCCCGCGGTGGCATACAGCAGCAGCCATTTGAGGCCTTGCGGCGCGGCGTGGTAGGCCGCGCTGAACGGCAGCGTGACGCCCTCCAGCGGCCCCGAGCGCAGCATGCCGAGCATCGAGAAGATGCTGCCGCCGACGAACGCCAGCAGCAGCAGGGTCTTCCACGGCAGCGGCCGCGCCTCGTCGCGGCGCAGCACCAGCACCAGCGCGAACGAGAAGAAGGTGGCGAACAACCGGTTGCGGTCGATCACCAGCACCGGAAACACGAAGCCGATCGCGATCAGCGCGAGGCGCAGCCGCCGGCTGCGCGTGCACAGCAGGCCGATCGGCGGCAGCACCCAGCACATGTCCGACACGTGCCGCACGTGCGCGCGGCCGCCGTCCATCACCGCATAGGCCGAGGGCTTGTCGAGCAGCGGGATCGGGAACAGCGTGAGGTCGAGCACGCAGGCCAGCACGATCAGCGCGGCCAGGACCAGCGCGAGGAAGGCCTCGCGGGTACCGGCGTAGTGACGCGCACGGAACCGCGCAAACGCCGGCAGCCGCACGCCCGCCTGCACGTCGAACAGGAGGATCACCGCCGCGAGCAGGGCCAGCAGCAGCAGGCCCTGCAGGTAGTCGACGGAAAGGTCGTAGGTGAACCAGGTCAGCGCGCAGGCGAACAGCAGCGGCAGGCTGAGCCAGCTGGAGGGAAGCCGCAGCAGCCGCTTCATGGCAGCCCCGCGTGGGGCGCCGGCGATGGCCGGGTGCGCGCCGCCAGCACCAGCGACAGGTAGGCCGCCACGTGCGCGAGCAGCGGGCCCGGGCGGCGCTGCAGGTAGGCGATCTTGGCGTCGATGTAATGCGACTGCGCGCGCAGCAGGGTGCGGTACGGCTCGTCGAACAGGCCGGCGCGGCGCAGTGCGATGTGGCGCGATTCGGCGAGGTTGCCCAGCCGCGTCTCCAGGTGCCGGGTGCGGCTCAGGTTCGCGCCGTGCATGCGGTAGGCACACACGCTGACGTCGATGAAGCCGAGCGCGTCGCGCGCGGCCAGGCGCAGGAACAGGTCCCAGTCCTCGATGCGCAGCCCCTCGCTCCAGCGGTCGACGGTATCCAGCGCGCTCTTGCGGATCAACGCCACCGGCCCGCCCACCGCCCACTGCCGGATCACCGCGCGGCGGATGCCGTCGTCGGAGCGGTACAGGCTCTTGTCGGCGCCGTGCAGGTCGCACATGCCGCTGTCGTGCAGCTTGCGGTCGTGCTGGTCGACCACGATCGAATCGCCGATCACCGCGCCCTTGCCCGAGTGCTCCTGCAGGTAGCGCACCTGGGCGGCGAGCCCGCCGGGCAGCAGGTAGTCGTCGCTGGCGCCAGGGCGCAGGAATTCGCCATTGGCGCGCGCCGCCAGCTCGTTGAGCGTCGCGGCGATGCCGCGGTTCTCGCGCTGCACGTACTCGATCGGGATGTCCATGCAGTGCGTCGCCACCCAGTCGGCGATGAGCGCGCCGGTGCGGTCGGTCGAGCCGTCGTCGATGACGATCAGCTCCTTGGCCGGGTACGGGTCTTCCAGCACGCTGTCCAGGCTGCGCCGCACGAAGCGCTCGTGGTTGAACGCCGGAATCAGCACCGAGACCAGCGGCGGCGCGGCGCTTGCAGCTATGTCGGACGCCATCGTCACAGCCCTCCCAGGTAGCGCCGCACGACCAGCAGGTTGAAGGCGAGGTAGGCGAGGTAGTTGGCGGCGAAGGCGTACATCGCGCCGACCAGGCCGAAGTGCGCGGTGAACACGTAGACCAGCGCCAGGTAGCTGGCCGCGAACACGCACTCGGAGATCACGAACAGCCGCGTCATGGCCTTGGCCAGCATCACGTACGAAACGATGAAGGCGGCGATCTTGATGACGTCGCCGACCAGCTGCGGCGCGTACAGCGCATTGGCCGGCGCAAAGTCGGCGCTGAACAGCCAGCGCGTCAGCGGCTCGCGCAGCAGGTACACCGAGGCGGCCAGCACCGTCACCACCGGCAGCACGCAGCGGTACGCGCGGCGCAGCTCGGCCTTCAGCGCGTCGCGCCCCTGCAGCGAGGACAGCCGGGGCAGGTAGTAGATGTTGATGGCCGCGGTGAGGAACAGCAGGTAGGCATCCGAGACCTTGCCCACCGCCTGCCAGTAGCCGACCTGCTGCCAGCCCAGCTCCAGCGCGAGGTGGTCGCGCACCGCGATGTTCACCAGCGGCGAGACCAGCGCGGCGGTGAGCGTCATCAGCGAGAACGCGGCGAGCCGCCAGCTCATCTCGCGGTCGAAGCGCAGCCGCAGCATGCTGCGCCGGAAGTACGGGCTGCGCCACCACGCCGGCAGCCCGACCAGCAGCCACAGCAGCTGGCCCAGCACCAGCGCCAGCAGCGCGCCGTACAGGTGCAGCCAGCGCGCCAGCGCGATCACCGTGACGATGCTGAGCAGCGAGCCCAGCACCTGGATCAGCGCCAGCCGGCGCACGTCCATGAAGCCGTTGACCACGGCCAGGATGTAGTTGACCAGCGCAATGCCGAGCTGGGCCACGGCCAGCACGCGGATCAGCCCGGCGTAGGCGACGTCGTCCAGCAGCCACGCCGCCAGCGGCCGGCTGAACGCCAGCGCCAGGGCACCCATCAGCAGCGAGGCGCACAGCGCGTACCACAGCGCGGCGGCCAGCAGGCGCGCGAGGCGCTGCGGATCCTCGCGGTACTCGGCCACGTACTTCACGATGCCGGCGCTGATGCCGCCGCCGGCCAGCACCGCCAGCAGCGACATCAGGCTCATGAACTGGCCCAGCTTGCCCACGCCCTCCGGCCCGGCGAACCACGCGACCAGCTTGACCACCACCAGCGCCGCGAGCAGCCGCGCCGCGGTGGCGAGGCCGGAGTAGAAGCCGGCGCGCGCGATGTTCATGGCGGGCACCGGAACGCCTGGCAGGCGTCGATCACCCGCTGCACCGCCGCGTCACTGAGCGTGGGGTCCATCGGCAGGCTCAGCACTTCCTCGTGCAGGCGTTCGGTCAGCGGCAGCCGCAGGTGGTGCAGTTCCGGGTAGGCCGGCTGCCGGTGCGGCGGCACCGGGTAGTGCACCTGGCTGTGGATGCCGTGCGCCAGCAGGTGCCGCTGCAGCGCGTCGCGGCGGGCGCAGCGCAGCACGAACAGGTGCCAGGCGTGGCCCTCCTCGTGCGCCACCTGCGGCAGGCGCAGCTGCGCATGGCGGATGCCGTCGCGGTAGCGGCGCGCCACCGCGCGGCGGCGCGCGACGTCCTCGTCGAGATGGCGCAGCTTGACCCGCAGCAGCGCCGCCTGGATCTCGTCCAGCCGCGAGTTGACGCCCTGCATCAGGTGGCGGTACTTCACCTCGGCGCCGTAGTTGCGCAGCGCCGCGACCTGCCGCGCCAGCGGCGCGTCGGCGGTCACCACCGCGCCGCCGTCGCCCAGCGCGCCGAGGTTCTTGGCCGGGAAGAAGCTGAAGGCCGCCGCGTCGCCGAACGCACCCGCGCGGCGGCCGTCGCGCGCGGCGCCGTGCGCCTGCGCGGCGTCCTCGATCAGCAGCAGCCGGTGCCGCTTCGCCAGCGCCGCCAGCGCCGGCATGTCGGCCAGCTGGCCGTACAGGTGCACCGCCATGATCGCGCGCGTGCGCGGCCCGATCGCCGCTTCCACGGCGGCCGGATCGAGATTGAAGCTCGCCGGATCGGGCTCCAGCGGCACCGGCCGCAGCCGGTTCGCGCTGACCGCGAGGAAGCTGGCGATGAAGGTGTTGCCCGGCACGATCACCTCGTCGCCCTCGCGCAGTGCACCGAGCTGGCAATAGCCGCGCAGGATCAGCGCCAGCGCATCCAGCCCGTTGCCCACGCCCAGCGCGTACGGCACGCCGCACCAGGCGGCGAACTCGCGCTCGAACGCGGCCAGTTCTTCGCCCATCACGTACCAGCCCGAATCGATCACCCGCGCCGCCGCCGCCTTCAGCTCGTCGGCGTAACGCGCGTTGATCGCGCCGACGTCGAGGAACGGCACCTCGGCCAGGGCCGCTTCGCTCGCCGCGCCGGCCATCACAGCGGCCACTCGTAGAAGTCGTGCACCACCGCGCGCGCGCCAAAGTATTCCTTCTGCGTGACCAGGCCGCCGTTGAGCACGCGTCCTTCCTGTTCGGTGGAAATGCCGAAGCTGAAGTAGGCGCGGTCGGCGTAGACGCCGCCGATCAGTTCGGCCAGCAGGTAGCTGAGCGCGCCGGCACTCCGGCCCTGCTCCGACACGGCCATGTACTGCGTATGCGCGACCTTGCCGAGGTCGTAGACCAGCACGCCGGCCAGCAGCTCGCCCTCGCGGCGCGCCTCGTGCAGCACCAGCTGCTGCGGGAAGCGCCCCAGCAGCAGGCGCAGTTCCGCCAGGCTGTGCGTGGGCTGCGTGTCGTGCTTGCGCAGTACCTCGCTCAGCAGCGCGTGGAACTCGGCCGGGTCGGCGGCCGGCTGCAGCTCGATGCCGGCCTTGCGCGCCTTGTTGACCGCGCGCTGGCGGCCTTGCGAGAAATGGAACGTCTCGCGCAGCGGGATCGCCGAGGAGAGGTCGCGCCGCGCCAGTCGCGCGCCGAGGCGGTGCAGCGCGTACAGGTCCTCCTCGGCCGGGTAGGCGTGGAAGATGTGCGGCACCGCCTTGTAGATCACCCGCTCCACGCCCAGCGCGCGGTAGTGGCGGGCGATCTGCCCGAACACGCCCAGTGTCGACTCGGCGCGCAGCCCCTGCGTGGTGACCAGCCCGGCATAGGTGAGCCCGGCGTGGCTGGTCACCACGTTGCCTTGCCCGCTGGCCGGGAACACCGCCACCACCTCGCCGTGCCGCTCGACCAACAGCGACTGGTCGACGAAGCGATCGGCGTGGTAGTCCATGTAGCCGCGCCGGTGCAGCAGGTTGCCGTTGCGCGAACGCCCGACCAGCGCGTCCCAGGCGTGCACGTCGGCGGCGGTGTAGGGCCTAACGCTGCACATCGGCGGCTCCCTGCGCATAGTCGGCGGTGGCCAGGCCGAAGCCGTCCACGCCCATGTCGTTGCCGTTGTAGAACATCAGCAGCCGGTCGCGCTGGCGCAGCAGCGCGGGGTAGCACAGCGTGCGCGAGTCCCAGCCGCGGGCGGACAGCGCGATGCCCAGCATCGCGTCGCGGCGCTCCCACGCGACGCCGTCGTCGCTGGCGGCGACGCCGGGAAAGTAGCCGCCGTGGACGTCGCCGCGGGTGAAGTACATCAGGTAGCGGCTGCCGAAGCGGTACACGCGCGGCCGGCCGATGCGGTATTCGCTGCCGCGCGGGCGCAGGCAGGGCTGGTCGGCGCGCGGGATCGCGGCCAGGTCATCCGTCGCCACGTGGCGGATGTGGTAGCGCGGGAACGGCTGGCCGCCGATGCTTTCCCAGTCGTCGCCCGCCGCGTACCACAGGCGCCAGCGGCCGTGCTCGTACATCGCCGTATGCACCGCGGCGATGGTGCTGCGGCCGGGCGCGCGATCCAGGAGCGGGGTGTCCTGCACGCGCTGGAAGCTGTCGCCGCCGTCGCGCGAGATGGCCAGGCCGGTGAAGGCCAGGAACTTGGCCCGGGCCACGCGCTGGAAGCCGACGTAGAACAGGTGCAGGCCACCCGGCGCGTCGACCAGGTCGCCCAGGATCATGCCGTTGTCGTCGAAGCAGCCGCCGCGGCCGAGCTCGAGCACCGGCTCGGCGCTGACCCGCACGATCGTCGCCGGATCGTCCGCGCGCACGTCGACGTAGCCGATCCGGCTGACTCCGTCGGCGTCGCGAAAGCCTGCGTAGACGCGGATGCGGTCGTCGTCGAGGCGGTACGGCGTGGGAGTGAGCGCCGAGTGGCGCATCCAGCCGCCCACCCCTTGCCGCGCGGTGTCGAAGATCAGCCCTTGCTTGGTCCAGGCGAACATGCGCGCGTCACAGCCTCACGTCGAGGCTGGACTTGCCGGGCAGCGCGCGCGCCGGCGAGCCGACGTAGACGCGGCCCGGCTCGGTGTCGCGGGTGACCAGCGCGCCGGCGCCGATCACGTTGTCGGCGGCGACTTTCACGTGGTCGTTGAAGGTGCTGTTCACCCCCACGAAGCTGCTCTGGCCGATCTCGCAGTAGCCGGAAATGACCGCGTGCGAGGCGACGAACACGTGGTCGTGCACCGCCGTGCGGTGGCCCACGTGGTTGCCGCTCCACAGGATGCAGTTGTTGCCGATGCGCACGAACGGCTGCACCACGTTGCCTTCGAAGATGAAGCTGTTCTCGCCCAGCTCGGCGTTGCGCCACACGAAGGCGCGCGAGCTGACGTAGCTGGCGAGCCGGTAGCCGCGGCGCTTCGCGTCGAGGTAGAAGCGCGTGCGCAGGCGGTTGAGCTGGCTGGCCGGGATGGCGACGAACGCGTCGAACGCATCCGGCGGGTAGCGTTCTTCCAGCGTCTCGTAGGCCACCACCGGCCGGCCGGCCAGCTGCGGCTGCGCGAGATACTCGCGCTCGACGCTGAAGGCAGCCACGTCGCGGTCGCCGTCGTGCTCGAAGTACTCGCAGGCGATCTGCGCGAACTCGCCCGCGCCGATGAGGACTAGAGGCTTTGGCATGCGGCCAGGCCCTCCGCGTAGACCGGTCCGCGGACCTCGCGCAGGAAGGCGGCGTAGTCGGTGATGTAGTCGGCCGGGTCGTACAGGTGGTCGGCCAGCACCATCAGCACGCAGTCTTCACTGAAGTCGTACAGCTCGCGCCACACCATGCTGCCCAGGTGCAGGCCGTAGGACGGGTCGTCGAGCACCACCTGCACCGGACCGGTGCCGTCGTCCAGCAGGAAGGTGACCGAGCCGCGCACCGCCACCGCCAGCTGGTTGAGATGGCGGTGCGCGTGCCGGCCACGGCGCACGCCGTCGCAAGTGGCGAACAGGTAGTACACGCGCCGGATCACGAACGGCACGTTGCGGTCCTGTTCCAGCGCGATCAGCATGCCGCGGCTATCGCCGTGCTTCTGCAACGGGATGCGTTCGATTTCCATGTTCCGGGCCCGGCAGTGATGTCGAGGGAGGACCGACCTGTCTGGGTGCCGCCCGGCGCGCGAAAGGTTGCGGCGGGAACCTCGCCGGGCGGCAGCGACTCCGATGCCATGCGGACGGCACCGGTGGCGGCCGCGCCGGACTCGCGGCGGCTACCTTGCGACCCTGCATCCATGACATGCTCTGGCCAACGCAGCACGACACACATTTCCCGCGCCTTCCCGCCCGGGTTGGCGCGAACGCCGCCGGCATCCACCCTGGCCGTTTCATCACGCACCGATGGGCTCGAGCTCACTCTGGCAGGCAGCACGGGACCCCGCCGCACCCCCGCTTCCGGTGCGCCGCGGCAGGTACCGCACGCCTGCGGCCGAGGCGCCGATGACGCGGCCGCCGGCGCGTCCCGCGCGCGGCAGCTGGACCCGGCGCGGCGCGTTCGCGCTGCTGCTCGCCGCGGCCGGCCCGGCGCTGCACGCGCAGGTGGCCTTCAACGGTGCGGCCGCGCTCAGCTCGCAACTGGTGGACCGCGGTCAGGCGATGACCCCGGCCACGCCGATCCTGCAAGGCGCCGCCTCCTGGACTTTCCCGGCCGGCTGGTCGCTGGGCCTGTCCGGCAGCACGCGGCTGCGTTCGCCGGGCCGGCTGGTGGCGGCGCTGGCGCAGGCCTCGCGGCACTGGGCGCTGGCCGGCGACTGGCAGATGCAGGCGAACCTGCTTTATTACCGCTACGAAGGCAGCGCGCGCTCGCGCGCCTTCGACCGCGCCGAAACCGGGCTGAGCTGGAGCTGGCGCGACGTGCTCACCGTCGGCGTGTCGGCGATCCACGTGATCGGCGGGCGGAACCGCCTGCGCGGCGCCGCGGACGCCAGCGTGCAGTGGCCGCTGACGCGCGGGTTTTCGCTGTCCGCCGGCGCGGGCATCGCGCAGGCGCCGATCGCGGCCTACGCCAGCTACGGCTATGACCGCCCGGGCCGCTCCGAGTACCCCCGCACCGGCAGCTACCGCCACCGCCCGCCGGCGGACTTCCAGCGCTACGGCCACCTCGGCCTGCTGTGGAGCCACGGCCCCTGGCGGGTGGAAGGCCAGCGCATCCTGGCCGACCCGCACACGCGCCCGTCATGGGGCGGCATCCACGCTTCGCCGTGGGTGCTCACCGTCTCGCGCTCGTTCTGACCCGGAGGCAACCTTTCCGCACCGACGCGGCACCCATCCGGCAACCCGGCACCGTCCCTCGACCCAGGCGAGGATCCCATGCACGACGACGATCTCGACTCCGACGTCACCGACCGCCTGCTGCTGCAGCGCATGGCGAACGGTGATCGTGCCGCCCTGGGCATCCTGTATCGCAGCTACCACGGCCGGCTGTGCCGCTTCCTGGGCCGCCTGACCCGCCGCCCCGAGGTCATCGAGGAAGTCATCAACGACTGCTTCTGGATCGCCTGGCAGAAGGCCGGCAGCTTCCACGGCGACTCGCGCGTCTCCACCTGGCTGATGGGCATCGCCTACCGCAGCGGGCTGAAGACCCTGCGCCAGCATGGCGACGCCCCGGTCGAGGACGATCCCCGGCGCGAGGAGCGCAGCGCCGCCCACGACCTGGACGAGGACCGCGAACTGCGCGACTGGCTGAGCAAGGGGCTCGACCGCCTGTCGGCGGACCAGCGCGTGGTGATCGAACTGGTCTACGGCGTGGGGCACAGCCTGGACGAGGTGGCCGTGATCATGCAGTGTCCGGTGGGCACGGTGAAGGCGCGCCTGTTCCATGCGCGGGTCAAGCTACGCAACGTGTTGCCGGGTCTGGCCGGCGAGCCGCCCCAACGCACCGAGGCCATGCCATGACGTTTCCGATGGATTCCGGCAAGGACTGCGTCCGCGCCTGGGAAATGATGCCGTGGGTGCTGCAGGACAGCGCCACGGCGGAACAGGGCGCGTGGCTGGAAGGCCACCTGGCGCAATGCGCGGCCTGCCGGGCGGAGTTCGCCCAGCAGAGCCGCCTGCGGCTGGCGCTGTCGCTGCCGGCGCAGCCGGCGCCGGACGTCGAGGCCGGGCTGGGCCGCCTGCTGCAGCGCCTCGACGCACCCGCGGCGACGCCGGCTCCGGCGCGTGCGCGCGCAGCCGGCTGGCTCAACCGCGCGCTGGTCGCCGCGGTGCTGGTGCAGGCGCTCGGCATCGGCATCCTCGGCGTGAAGCTGTGGTCGGCGGGCAGCGCACCCGCCTATCGCACGCTGAGCGAACCCAGCCAGGGCGCGCCGGCGGGGACGATCCGGGTGGTGCCCGACGCCGGCATGACGCTGGCCGACTGGAACGCGCTGCTGCATGCGCTGCGGCTGCAGGTGGTGGCCGGCCCCAACGACGTCGGCGCCTACACGGTGGCGCCGGCGAGTTCCGCCTCGACCGCGCAGCAGGCGCTGCAGCAGCTGCGCAGCACGCGCGGCATCGTGCTGGCGGAGCCCGTCGCCACGCCATGAAGCGCGGCCTGCCCGTGGTTCTCATGGCGCTCGCGCTGGCCGCGTGCGCGTCCACCCCGCCGCGAGCCGGCGCCGGCCCGGGCAGTACGACGGCCGGCGGCGTGACCGCGATGGACAGCCAGCGCGACATCATCCTGGCGGTCGCCAACCCGCTGCAGCCGCCGCCGATCCACGCCGGCTCCAGCGTGCTCGGCTACGCCCCGTCGCGCTACTACGGCGCCGGCCAGCAGGCGGCCTCGACCCTGGCCGCGCTGCGCCAGCGCTACGCCTTCCGCGAGCTCGCCGGCTGGCCGATCAAGGCGCTCAAGCTGTACTGCATCGTGCTGCAGCCGCCGCCGGGCACCAGCCGCGACAGCCTGTTGCAGGCGCTCGCCGCGGACCGCCGCGTGCAGCTGGCGCAGCCGCTGCACGACTACGCCGTGTACGCGCAAGCCAGCCCCGGCGAGCACCGGTACAACGACCCCTACGTCGGCCTGCAGCGCGGCTTCGTCGAGACCGAGGCGGCGCGCGCGCATCGCTACAGCGAGGGCCGCGGAGTGCGCGTGGCGGTGGTCGACACCGGCGTCGACCTGACCCACCCCGACCTCGCCGGGCGCATCCACGACGCGCACAACCTGGTCGACGACGACGCCGCGGCGTTCGACCGCGACAGCCACGGCACCGAGGTCGCCGGCGTCATCGCCGCGGTCGGCGACAACCACCTGGGCATCGTCGGCATCGCCCCCCAGGCCGAGCTCAGCGTGTACAAGGCCTGCTGGTACCCGCCTGCGCCGAACGCCGGCGCGCGCTGCAACTCCTTCACCCTGGCCAAGGCGCTGGCCGCGGTCATCGACACCGACGACCGCATCATCAACCTGAGCCTCGGCGGCCCCGCCGACCCGCTGCTCGACCTGCTGCTGGTGCAGATCCTGCAGCAGGGCCGCATCGTGGTCGCCGCGATCCCGCCGGAGGGCGGCATGGCGGGTTTCCCCGACAGCACGCCCGGCGTGCTGCTGGTCAGGGAGAGCGGCCCGTCGGCGGCGCCGCCCGGCGTGCTCAGCGCGCCCGGCCGCGACATCCTGACCACCCAGCCCGGCGGCGGCTACGACTTCACCTCCGGGCCGTCGATGGCCGCGCCGCACGTGAGCGGCATGGCCGCCTTGCTGCTGTCGCTGGCGCCGGGGCTGGATGCGCAGGCGATCCGCAACCTGCTGCTGCGCGGCAGCCGGCGCCACGGCGACGTGCTGCAGGTGGACGCCGCCGCCGCGGTGAATGCGCTGCGCCAGGCGCGAGGCACCGCCCGCTGAAGTGGCGGCGCCGGCGCCGCCGGTCGACTTTTACAGCACATTCACTCGGCCGCTTCCACTGTGTACGGACGCACGCGCATCGAGCGCGCGGCGGGAGCATCCCATGTCGCCGGAACCGCCAGGCGCCCTGAGCCGGGCCTTCATCGAGCAGCAGCGCCTGCGCCTGCTGGCGTTGCGCCGCCAGCTGCTGGGCACCGAGCAGGCGGCGATGGAACAGCAGCGCGGGTTCCAGCTGGAGCACGGCGACGAGGCCGCGGAAGAAGAAGAGCACGCGCAGGACCTGTCGCAGCGCGAGATCGCGCAGGCGCTGCACGACGTGGACAACCGCCGCCTGGCCAACGTCGAGCGCGCGCTGCAGAAGATCGACGAAGGCAGCTACGGCCGTTCCGACCTCAGCGGCGAGCCGATCCCGCTGGCCCGGCTGCAGACCACGCCCGAGGCGGTGCTCACCGTGCGGGAAGAACGCGCCCGCGAGGCGCGCGGATAACCCATCCACCCAGCATCGAGCCCGCCATGAACCTGCTTGCCGCCGGCGTCGCCGCGCCGGAATTCACCCTGCACTCCACCCCCGACCAGAGCGTGGCGCTGAAGGAGTTCCGCGGCCGCAACGTGATCCTGGCGTTCTACCCCGCCGACTGGAGCCCGGTGTGCAGCGACCAGCTGGCGCTGTACAACGAACTGCTGGACGAATTCGCCCGGCTCAACGCGCAGCTGCTGGCGATTTCGGTCGACGGCGTATGGAGCCACGCCGCGCTGGCGCGCGAGCGCAAGTACCACTTCCCGCTGCTGTCCGACTTCGAGCCGAAGGGCGCGGTGGCGCGTGCGTACGGCGCGTACGACGCGCAGCTCGGCCTGGCGCAGCGCGCACTGTACGTGATCGACGGCGAGGGCGTGATCCGCTGGAGTTACCTGTCGCCGATGGGCGTGAACCCGGGCGCCGCCGGCATCGTCAAGGCGCTGGAAGCGCTGCCGTCGAACAACCTGCAGAAGGCGCTGCCCGCCGATGTCGCGCTGGAGGCCTCGTGATGCTGCGCGAGGATGCCATCCTGAGTGTGCCGGTGTCCGCGCACGACCACGTGCAGGGCAACGCCCACGCCGTGGTGACCCTGCTGGAGTACGGCGACCTCCAATGCCCGGCGTGCGGCAGTGCGTATCCGCTGGTGAAGCAGCTGCAGCGCCGCTATGCCGGCAACTTGCGCTTCGTGTTCCGCCATTTCCCGCTGGCCCAGGCGCACCCGTTTGCCACGCTCGCCGCCGAGCTGGCCGAAGCGGCGGCGGTGGAAGGGCAGTTCTGGGCGATGCACGACTGGCTCTACGAGAACCAGGCGGACTGGGTGCCCTTCGGCGCGGCCGGGCTGGAAGCCGGCGTGCGCGCACTCGGCCTGGACGAGGCGGCCATCGCCGCCACGCTGCGCAACCCCGCGATCGACGCGCACATCCGCAGCGACTTCATGGGCGGCGTGCGCAGCGGCGTCAACGGCACGCCCAGCTTCTACCTCGACGGCTACCTGTACCAGGGCGATTTCGACACGTTGGCGCACCGCATCGGCCACGCCATCGCGCTGCAGGCCTGAGCCGACCGCCCGCTCAGCCGAACTGCACGGCAAGCATCGAGATCGAGCCGCCGTCCATGCCCTCGACCGGAAACGTCACCGCCTCGCCCGCGCCGCTGGCGCCGAGCACGTACAGCAGCGGCAGGTAGTGGTCCGGCGCGGGTACCGACAGCTCCGCGTCGGCGCCCAGCGACTGGTAGTCCATCAGCGGCTGGTGATCACCGCGCAGGATCAGCTCGCGCACCTTGGCCTCGAAGCGCAGCGCCCAGTCGAACGGCTCGACCGGATGCCGGCCCCAGGCGTAACTGTGCAGGTTGTGCACCACGTCGCCGCTGCCGAGCACCAGCACGCCTTCGTCGCGCAGCGGCCGCAGCCGCCGCCCCAGCTCGTGGTGGTACGCCGGCGGCTGGGTCTCGTCGATGGACAGCTGCACCACCGGCACGTCGGCGGCGGGAAACACGTGGCGCAGCACCGACCAGCTGCCGTGGTCCAGCCCCCACGAAAGATCCGCGCGCACCTCCAGCGGCTGCAGCAGCTCGCGCACGCGGCGCGCCAGGCCGAGGTCGCCCGGCGCGGGGTACTGCAGCTCGAACAGCGCGCGGGAAGCCGCCGAAATCGTGGATGGTGCGCGGCGCCGCCATCGCGGCGACCGCGGTGCCGGGCAGGTACCAGTGCGCCGACACCGACAGCACCGCGCGCGGCCGCGGCAGGCGCCGGCCGAGCGCGGCCCAGGCGCGGCTCCAGTCGTTGTCGAACAGGGTGTTCATCGGGTTGCCGTGCCCGAGAAAGATCGTCGGCAGCGGTGCGTTCATGGCGGGTCCGGTGGCGGCCGGCGCGTCGTCGCCGCGCCTCTATACGCTGTGATTACATTGGCGGCGTTAACGTGGCGTGAGTGATGGCGACGGACGTATGGACGTCCATTCGCCGGACTGCTCCATCGGGAGACAAGCATGAAGGTCGCCTTGATCGGCGTCAGCGGACAGGTCGGCACGCGTCTGCTGGCGGAACTGCTGCGGCGCGGGCACGAGGTCACCGGCATCGCCCGCGACGTGCGCGGCATCGCCGCCCGGCCGGGCCTGCTGCTGAAGAGCGGCGACGCCACCCGCGCCGCCGAGCTGGCGCCGTTGCTGGCCGGCCACGACGCGGTGATCAGCGCCACCCGCTTCGTCAGCGCCGACGCGCCGGCGCTGATCGCCGCGCTGAAGCAGGCCGGCGTGCCGCGGCTGCTGGTGGTCGGCGGCGCCGGCAGCCTCGAAATCGCGCCGGGCCAGGCCCTGATCGACGCCCCTGGCTTCCCCGCGGCCTACAAGCCGGAGGCGGAAGCGGGACGCCGCTTTCTCGAAACGCTGCGCAAGGAGACCCGGCTCGACTGGAGCTTCCTGTCGCCCTCGGCCGAGTTCGTGCCGGGCGAGCGCAGCGGCCGCTTCCGCCTCGGCGGCGACCAGCTGCTCGCCGACGCGGGCGGCCGCAGCTGGATCTCGATAGAGGACTTCGCCATCGCCATGGTCGACGAACTGGAGACGCCGAAGCACTCGCGGCAACGCTTCACCATCGGTTACTGACCGCGGCCGGGCGGCCGCCATGCCTTCCCCCAGCAGGACGACACGCACATGAAGACCTACAAAGTCGGCTATCTCATCGGCAGCCTCGCCAAGGGCTCGATCAACCGCCTGCTGGCCAAGGCCTTGGTGCGGCTCGCGCCGCCGGGGCTGCAGCTGGTGGAGATCCCGATCCGCGAGCTGCCGCTGTACAGCTACGACTACGACGCCGACTATCCGCCGGTGGCGCGCGCGTTCAAGCAGGCGATCGCCGAGGTCGACGCGGTGCTGTTCGTCACCCCGGAGTACAACCGCTCGATCCCCGGCGGGCTGAAGAACGCGATCGACTGGGCCAGCCGCCCGTGGGGCAAGAACTCGTTCGCGCGCAAGCCATCCGGCGTGATCGGCACCTCGCCGGGCGCGATCGGCACCGCGGTCGCCCAGCAGCAGCTGCGCGGCGTGCTGTGCTTCTGCAACTCGCCGCTGATGAACACCATGGAGGCGTACATCCAGTTCAAGCCGGGGCTGATCGCCGAGGACGGCGCGGTCAGCGACGAGTCGACCACCGAGTTCCTCAGCAATTACATGAAGGAGCTGCACCTGTTCATCGAGCGCGTGCTGATCGCGCTGCCGCGCGACGCCTGAGCCCGCGCCGCCGGCGCGGGCGATCCGCTCGCCGTCCGGCGCGATGGAGGCGTCCGCGCCGCCGATCCCGGCCCGTTATTTCTTGCGGCAGAAGCGCCTGCGCCGACCGCTTCGGTTGTTCACGTTCCCTTGCCGCACGAGCGGCGTAGTGTCGCCCCGCCTGACGGTCAATCGGTGGTCCGACAGATCGTGGGGAGATCGAGGGAAAGGGGAAAGACGATGGCACTGGACGAATCCGACAGCGTCGCTGCGGATCGCACCGACGACCCCGCCGATGCCTCGCGGCGCCGCCTGCTGGCGGGCCTGCTGACGGCCTACACCGCCTCGCTGATTCCCTGGGCACTGGCGCAGCCGGCGCCGCACGCCGAACGCGGCGCGTTCACCGCTCTCTCGGCGATCCTGGTCGGGCGGCAGGCGCTGGATGGCGCGCAGGCGACCCGCCTCTACGACGCCCTCGCCGCCGGCAACGCCCGCTTCCCGGCCGAGGTGCAGGCGCTGCTGAGCCTGATCGGCGAACGCCACATCGACCCGCGGCAACTGCAAGGCGTGCTGGACGGCGAGCATTCGCCGCTGGCGCCGCTGCCGCGGCAGATCATGAGCGCCTGGTTCCTCGGCGTGGTGGGCGGTGGCGGTGACGCGCGCTGCGTCGCCTACGAAACCGCGCTCAACGCGGTGGTCGTGGCCGACGTGCTGAAGCCGCCCACCTACGCCTACGGCGCGTACGGCAGCTGGTCCGCCAAACCCAACGCCTGAGGAGTGCCGTCCGATGCCCGCACAACAGTCGGCCGACATAGTGGTGATCGGCGCAGGCATCGTTGGCGCGCTGGCCGCGCGCCGGCTGGCGCAGCAGGGCGCTTCGGTGCTGATGCTGGAAGCGGGGCCGCGGCTGGAAAGCGCGCGCATCGTCGCCGCGTTCCGCAACTCGCCGCTGAAAGGCAACTGGATGGCGCCGTACCCGCCCTCGCCGTGGGCCCCGCACCCGATCTACGTGCCCAGGGACAACGGCTACCTGAAACAGGCCGGGCCGTATCCCTACCCGGCCGAGTACATCCGCGCGGTCGGCGGCACCACCTGGCACTGGGCCGCGCAGGCATGGCGGCTGGTGCCCAACGACGTGCGCATCAAGAGCCTGTACGGCGTCGGCGTGGACTGGCCGCTCAGCTACGAGGAGCTCGATCCGTGGTACCAGGAAGCGGAGGAGATCCTCGGCGTGGCCGGCGCGGACAACACCGGCTCGCCGCGCCAGCATCCGTTCCCGATGGCGCCGGTGGCCGAGCCATGGTCGATGCGCCGCGTGCGCGAACGGCTGGCGCCCACCTACGCCGTGGTCGCCAACACAGTGGCGCGCAACAGCCGCAGTTACGGCGGCCGGCCCGCCTGCGTGGGCAACAACAGCTGCCAGCCGATCTGCCCGGTCAACGCGCAGTACCTGGGCATCAATGCGGTGGAAGCGGCCGAGGCGGCCGGCGCGAAGGTGGTGCCCAACGCGGTGGTCTACCGCATCGAGCACGACGCGAAAGGCCGCATCGCCGCGGTGCGCTACTACGCGCCGGACAAGAGCGAGCACCGCGTCACCGGCACCACCTTCATCCTCGCCGCGAACGGCATCGAGAGCCCGAAGCTGCTGCTGCTGTCGGCCAGCAGCAAGTACCCCAATGGGCTGGCCAACAGTTCCGGCGCGGTCGGCCGCCACCTGATGGACCACCCCAGCACCTCGCTCACCTTCTACGCCGACGAGGAGCTGTGGCTGGGCCGCGGTCCGCAGAGCCCCAGCTCGATCAACACCCTGCGCGACGGCGCGTTCCGCGCGCAGCACGCGCCATACCGGCTGGACTTCACCAACATCTCGCAGGTGCTCAACGTCACCAACGACCTGATCAAGGAGGGCGTGTACGGCGCGGAGTTCGAGAAGCAGCTGCGCTGGCGCGCCGCGCGCCAGATCAACGTGAAGAACGTGCTGGAGGTGCTGCCCAACCCCGACAACCGCATCACGCTCAGCACGGAGAAGGACGCCATGGGCATCCCGAAACCGGAGGCGCACTACGCGATCGACGACTACACGCGCCGCGCCGCGGAGGTGTCCAAGGCCGACTTCGCGCGCATCGCCGCACTGATGGGCGGCACTGGTCTGCGCTACAGCGCGGAAGGGCAGTTCGCCAACAACCAGCACATCACCGGCACGCTGAGCATGGGCAGCGATCCGGCCAGCTCGGTGGTCGACGCGTTCGGCCGCACGCATGACCACGAGAACCTGTTCGTCTGCGGCACCGGCGTGATGCCCACCGCGGCCACCATGAACTCCACGCTCACCGCGGTGGCGCTGGCGCTGCGCACCGCCGAGCACATCCTGCCGGCGAAGCAGGCCGCGGCGGCCGATGGCCGCGAGGCGGGCCGCGCATGAGCGCGCCGATCCGCTGCCTGGCCCTGCTCGGCCTGCTCCTCGCCGCATCGGCGCAGGCCGCCGACGCTGCCGACGCCGCGCTGGTGCAGCGCGGCCAGTACCTCGCCACCGCGGGCGACTGCGTGGCCTGCCATACCGCGCCCGGCGGCCAGCCGTACGCCGGCGGGCTGACCGTGCCCACGCCGGTCGGCGCCATCGTCAGCACCAACATCACGCCGTCGACCAGCGCCGGCATCGGCCGCTACACGCAGCAGCAGTTCAGCGATGCCGTGCGCAAGGGCATCCGCGCCGATGGCGCCCACCTGTATCCGGCAATGCCGTACACGTCGTATGCGCAGGTCACCGACGACGACGTGCGCGCGCTGTACGCGTACTTCATGCATGGCGTGGCGCCGGTGGACCGCAAACCGGCGCCGACCCGGCTGCCGTTCCCGTTCAACCTGCGCTGGTCGATGGCGGCGTGGAACGCGCTGTTCCTCGACGACAAGCCGTTCACGCCCGAGCCGGGCAAGGGCGCCGCCTGGAACCGCGGCGCCTACCTGGTGCGCGGGCTGGCCCACTGCGGCACCTGCCACACGCCGCGCAACCTGCTGATGGCCGAACGGCCCTCGCGCGAACTGGCCGGCGGCATGGTCGGCAGCTGGCTGGCGCCGAACATCACCGCCGACGCGCACAGCGGCATTGGCGGCTGGAGCGAACAGGCGCTGGTCGACTACCTGCGCCTCGGCCACGCCCGCGGCAAGGCGCAGGCCGCCGGGCCGATGGCCGAGGCGGTCGAGCACAGCCTGCAGCAGCTCGAACCGGCCGACCTGCAGGCGATCGCCACCTACCTGAAGACGGTGCCGGCCCAACGCCACCCGGCCGACACCCGGGCCGTCGACAGCTGGGGTGCGGCGTTCGACGGGATCGCCGACCAGCGCGGCACCGCGCTGGCCGATGACGCAGGGTTGTGGAGCGGCGCGCAGCTCTACGACGCGCACTGCGCCAGCTGCCACCAGGCCAGCGGCGAAGGCAGCTTCGATGGTGGCCTGCCGTCGCTGTTCCACAACACCGCCACCGGCCGCGCCGACACCAGCAATCTGGTGCTGGTGATCCTCGACGGCATTCGCTGGACCGACGCGTCCGGCGTGCGCATGCCGGGGTTCGCGCAGGCGCTGTCCGACCATCAGGTCGCCACCCTGGCCAACTACCTGACGCTGCGCTACGGCAACCCCACCGCACGGGTCACCGCGACGCAGGCCGCCAACCTGCGCGCCGGCGGCGCGCCATCGCACCTGGTCGCGCTGGCGCGGCTGGCGATGGTCGTGGTGGCGGTGCTGATCCTCGCCATCCTCGTCCTGTGGCACCGGCGCCGGCGGCGCCGGGCCTCTTCCGGCCAGGCCTGACCCTCATGCGCAAGTCCTCCTGCACGATCCCCGGCCTGGCGCTCTGCGGCGTGTTGTGGCTGTGCATGCCGCCGGTCATGGCCCAACAGGCCAGCGACGGCGGCTGGCTTACCCGGTCCACGCTGACCGGCGACTGGGGCGGCACGCGCACGCGGCTGCAGGACGACGGCGTCACCCTGCGCGCGCACTGGACCACCGAAAGCGCGGGCAACCTCTCCGGCGGCCGGCGGCAGACCGCGCGCTATACCCAGCAACTCGATGCCGGCGCCGACTTCGACCTCGACAAGCTGTGGGGCGTGCCGGACGCGAAGATCCAGTTCACCGTCACCGACCGCCGCGGCCGCAGCCTCAGCAACGACGCGCTGGGCAACCAGTTCTCGGTGCAGGAGCTCTACGGCGCCGGGCAGAACTTCCGCCTGGCCGAGCTGAACTGGCAGCAGGATTTCCTCGACCACCGGGTCTTCCTGCAGCTGGGCTGGTCGCCGGTGGGCGACGACTTCGCGCGGCTGCCGGCGTTCTGCAATTTCCAGAACGGCATCATCTGCGGCCACGCCAACGCGATGACCACCAACAGCGGCGCGCACAACTTCCCCACCGCGCAATGGGGCGGCCACCTCAAGTGGCACGTCACACCGGGTTTCTACGCCAACGTCGGTGCCTATCTGAACAACCCCAACGCCGGCAACAGGGACCAGGGCTGGAACCTCAGCCTCAAGCATCACGGCGTGTTCGTGCCGGTCGAACTGGGTTGGTCCAGCGGCTACGGCGCCGGCCAGCTGCCCGCCGACCTCAAGCTCGGCGCGTACTACAACACCGCCGGCACGCCCGACGTCCATACCGACGCCAACGGCCAGAGCGCCGGGCTTACCGGCGCCGCCTTCCTGCAGCACAACGGCCGCTCCGGCGGGTACGTCATCGCCGATCGCATGGTCTACCGCGAAGGCCCCGCCACCAACCGCGGCCTGACCTTGGGGCTCATGGCCGGCGTGGGCGACAAGGCGACCGCACGCTTCCGCGACTTCTGGGTCATCGGCGGCCACTACCAGGGCACCTTCGCCGGCCGCGACCACGACGTGATCTCGTTCATGGTCGCCAGCGGCCGCACCAATCCGCGCCTGACCCGCTACCAGCGCGACCGCAATCGGGCGGCGCCCGGCAGCGTCGGCATCCAGCGCTACGAAAGCGTCGCCGAGATCGACTACGGCGCCAGGATCACCCCCTGGCTGACCTTGCGTCCCAACCTGCAATACGTGATCCACCCCGGCGGCACCGGCGACATCCCCGATGCCTTCGTGATCGGCTTGTACACGCAGGTGACGTTCTGAGGCAGCGTCCGCATGCCCGGCGTCACGCGCCGGGCGCGGGACGCAAGCCCGGAAAGGCCGGCCCCGCCAACACGAACAGCCACACCACCAGCACGAACGGCAACGTGAGCGCCGGCATGCCCAGCGGCTCCAGTGCCGCGGAAACGGCAGCGAACACCACCGCCGTGACGATGGCCGCCAGCAAGGTGTAGGCAGCCGACGCCCTGTCCCACGCGAAGAACACACTGCCCAGGGCGACCGCCGTCAGCACGCTGTTGAAGCCGAACGCGCCGGCGCGGATGGCCGGCTCCGCCGCGCCCAGGCCCCACGCCACCAGCAGACCGGTCAGCGACCCCAGCAAAGCCATGGCGAAGGCCCGGCGCGAGCTGACCAGCAGGCCGACGGCAAACAGCACGCCGGTGATCACGCTGCCCTGGAAGAACACCTGCGCCACGCCATTGAACAAACCCTCCACCACCGTCGCGGCGGTCACGGTGCCCTCGACGATCGCTGGCGCCCTTGGCAGGCCCGCGGTCGGCAGCACGTGCGTGGAATGCAGCCGCCCAAACCGCGCACAGGCCAGCAGGAAGCACAACGCGGTAAACACGAACGGCGCGGTGAGTACCGGCATCCCCCACGCCTCGAACAGACGCAGCATCGCCGCCATCAGTACCGTGGTGCAGGCGGCGGCCAGGATCACGTAAGCCCAGGTCAGCGCGTCCGGCTGCAGGAAGTAGATCACCGCGATCGCCACCAGCGCGCCGTTGAATCCGAACAGGCCATCCCGCACCAGGACGGGTTTCGCGCCGAGCGCGATGGCCACGAGCGTGCTGACAAGCGTGCCGACCAGCACCGCGCAGCCGAACAGGACGGAGTTGCAGAAGATGCCGAGCAGGAACAGCGCGCCCGCATAGCTGTTGTTCTGCAGCATGACCTGGCCGATGCCGCGCATGACCGTATCCAGCAATCGCAGCAGATTCGACACCGGTGCCTGGCCGTCGGGCACCAGGCCGGTCGAGGAGAACCGCACGGACATGGATGAAACTCCGCAGGTGGAAACGCATCCTAGCGGGACTCTCCGGGAACTGCCTTCGTGCGCGTCCCTCCCGCGATGGCTTTCGGGCTTCCCCAACTCCCGCTTGGCGACTGGACGCACCAACGACAACGGGCGCCAAGGCGCCCGTTGTCTGCATCACATGACGGCCCGCTCAGAGCGAGTAGTACATCTGGAATTCCAGCGGATGCGTGCTGGCGCGATACCTGGTGACTTCCTTCATCTTCACCTCGATGTAGGCATCGATGAAGTCGTCGGTGAACACGCCGCCGGCCTTGAGGAACTCGCGGTCCTTGTCCAGCGCCTCCAGCGCGGCGTCCAGGCTGGAGCACACCTGCGGGATGTTCTTCTCTTCTTCCGGCGGCAGGTCGTACAGGTCCTTGTCGGCCGGCGCGCCCGGGTCGATCTTGTTGAGGATGCCGTCCAGGCCGGCCATCATCAGCGCGGTGAACACCAGGTAGCCGGAGTTCATCGGGTCGGGGAAGCGCACCTCGATGCGGCGGCCCTTGGGGCTGGCCACGTACGGGATGCGGCAGCTCGCCGAGCGGTTGCGCGCGGAGTACGCCAGCATCACCGGCGCCTCGAAGCCCGGCACCAGGCGCTTGTAGCTGTTGGTGGTGGAGTTGGCGAACGCGTTGATCGCGCGCGCGTGCTTGAAGATGCCGCCGATGTACCACAGCGCGGTCTGGCTCAGGCCACCGTAGAGGTCGCCGGCGAACAGGTTCTCGCCGTTCTTGGCCAGCGACTGGTGCACGTGCATGCCCGAGCCGTTGTCGCCGACCAGCGGCTTGGGCATGAAGGTGACGGTCTTGCCGTTCTGGTGCGCCACGTTCTTGATGACGTACTTCATCGTCATCAGTTCGTCGGCCTTCTTCACCAGCGTGTTGAACTTCACGCCGATCTCGCACTGGCCGGCGTTGGCCACCTCGTGGTGGTGCACCTCGACCTTCTGGCCCAGCGATTCGAGCACCTTGCACATGTCCGCGCGCAGGTCGCCGAGCGAATCGACCGGGCTGACCGGGAAGTAGCCGCCCTTCACGCCGGGGCGGTGGCCGCTGTTGTTGCCGTCGTACTTGTAGCGCGACGACCACGCCGCTTCCTCGGAGCCGATCTCGTAGAACACGCGGCCCGGATCGTTCTGCCAGCGCACCGAGTCGAAGATGAAGAACTCCGGCTCGGGGCCGAAGAACGCGGTGTCGGCGATGCCGGTGGACTTCAGGTACGCCTCGCCGCGCTTGGCGATCGAACGCGGGTCGCGGCCGTAGGCCTGCATGGTCGACGGCTCCAGCACGTCGCAATGCAGGATCAGCTGGGTGTGCGAGCTGAACGGGTCGAGGTGGGCGGTGTCCGGGTCGGGCAGCAGGATCATGTCCGACTCGTTGATGCCCTTCCAGCCGGTGATCGAGGAGCCGTCGAACATCTTGCCGTCCTCGAAGGTCGACTCGTCGATCGCGTGGGCCGGGAAGGTGACGTGGTGGTGCACGCCGAGCATGTCGGCGAAACGGAAGTCGACGAACTCGACCTCGTGTTCCTGGATCAGGTCGAGCACTTTGTTGGCGGACATGGAACAACCTCGGCGATGATGGTGAGCTGGCTTCAGCAAGGCCCGTGCCAATGGGCGCAGCCATGGTGCGGCAAGGGCCGGCGGACATTCCGGTTGCCCCGGGGGCGGTCAGGAAGAAACATGCTGGTGCAACGTGGATTTCACGTTGCACCAGCATGAGTCATTCAATCAGGCCGCGCGAAGCCCCGCTCAGCCATCGTAAGCGCTTTCGCCGTGGGAGGTAATGTCCAGCCCCTCGCGCTCGGCCTCGTAGGGGACGCGCAGCCCGAACACCGCCTTCACCAGCAGGTAGCCCAGCACCGACACCACCCCGCTCCACAGCACGGTCACGCCCACGCCCAGCGCCTGCACGCCCAGCTGGCGGAGCACCGCATAGTCCGCTCCGCCGGTGCCGCCCAGCCCGGGCGCGGTGAACACGCCGGTCAGCAGCGCGCCGACGATGCCGCCGACGCCATGCACGCCGAACACGTCCAGCGCGTCGTCCGCATGCAGCCGCTTCTTCAGTCCGCTCACGCCCCACACGCAGCACACGCTGACCAACGCGCCGATCACCACCGCGCCGAGCGGCCCCACCGTGCCGCAGGCCGGGGTGATGCCGACCAGTCCGGCCACCGCACCGGAGGCGCCGCCTACCATCGACGCGTGCCCGCGCCGCGCCGCCTCCACCGCCAGCCAGGCCAGCACCGCCGCCGCGGTGGCCAGCAAGGTATTGAGGAAGGCCAGCGCCGCGCCCGCGTTCGCCTCCAGGTTGGAACCGGCGTTGAAGCCGAACCAGCCCACCCACAGCAGCGCCGCGCCGACCATGGTGAAGGTCACGTTGTGCGGCTTCATCGGCTCGCGGCCGAAGCCCAGCCGGGGCCCGACCAGCCAGGCGCCGACCAGGCCGGCCACGCCGGCGTTGATGTGCACCACCGTGCCGCCGGCAAAATCCAGCGCGCCCAGCGCAAACAGGAAGCCGTGCGGCCCGGCCCACACCATGTGCGCGATCGGCAGGTAGGCGAAGCTGAACCAGAGCGCGGCGAACAGCAGCACCGCGCGAAAGCGCATGCGCTCGGCCAGCGCGCCCACGATCAGCGCCCCGGTGATGCCGGCGAAGGTGGCCTGGAACGCCACGAACACGTATTCCGGCAGCGCCACGCCGGCAGTAAACGTCGCCGCCAGCGTGTCCTTCGCCACGCCATGCAGGAACAGCTTGTGGAAGTTGCCGATCACCGCGCCATCGCCGCCGAACGCCAGGCTGTAGCCGTACGCCACCCACAGCAGCAGCAGCAGCGAGAACACCGTCAGCACCTGCAGCAGCACCGACAGCACGTTCTTCGAGCGCACCAGGCCGCCGTAGAACAGCGCCAGCCCCGGTACCGTCATCAGCAGCACCAGCAAGGTGGAGGTGAGCATCCACGCCACGTCGCCCTTGTCGACTACGGGCACGGGCGCGGCCGCGTGCAGCAGCGGCGTGGCCAGCAGCAGCAGACCCGCGGCGATGGCGCGGGGAAGGCCGGACTTTTTCATGTGAGACCTCACGGGCGGCGATCAGAGCGCATCGGCGTCGAGCTCGCCGGTGCGGATGCGGATCACCCGCTCCACGCCGGTGACGAACACCTTGCCGTCGCCGACGTTGCCGGTGCGCGCGGCGCGCTGGATCTCCTCCAGCACCGCGTCGAGCAGTTCGTCGGGCACCACCACCTCGATCTTGAGCTTGGGCAGGAAGTCGACCACGTACTCGGCGCCGCGGTACAGCTCGGTGTGGCCCTTCTGGCGGCCGAAGCCGCGTACCTCGGTCACCGTGATGCCCGACGCGCCGGCGCGCGCCAGCGCGTCGCGCACCTCGTCGAGCTTGTACGGGCGGATGATGCTGGCGACCATTTTCATGATGGCTCCCGCTGCAATGCGTTTCGGAACGGCCGGGCCATGCCCGGCGCCGATGCCGTCGCACGGATGGCCGTCCAGACGTCCAGACGTCCACGATCCGGCGCGCCCCGGCCAGGCGTTTGCGTGGCTTGCCACCTCCAGCAAACCGCGTGCCATGGGCGCCAATCGTTGCCATGGCGTCATCGGCGCCGCCGCGGCGGGCGGCCCGCGGCGGCGTTAGCACCATCCGCACCCGTTGGCGCGGCCGGTTTGCACTGTTGCAGTGCGCGCGCCGCGGCGGCCCGCTCAGCTTGCAGCCATCTGGCGCGGGGGCAAAACCCGTAAGCTATGGCGTTTCACGCCGGCGATCCGCTTGACGGCGTCCCACTCCGCCCGCCAACGGACCCGCCCCGTGACCGACCTGCTCCGCGTCATCCTGCTCGGCATCATCGAAGGCATCACCGAATTCCTGCCGATCTCCTCCACCGGCCACCTGCTGATCGCCGAGCAGTTCGGCCTGGGCGCACGCTCGGACCTGTTCAACATCGGCATCCAGGCCGGCGCGATCCTGGCGGTCACGCTGATCTACTGGCGACGCATCTGGCAGCTACTGACCCAGTGGCGCGACGCGGCCAACCGCGACTACCTGCTGAAACTGACGGTGGCGTTCCTGATCACCTCGGTGCTCGGCTTCGTCGCGGTGAAGCTGGGCTTCAAGCTGCCGGAAACAGTGGCCCCGGTGGCCTGGGCGCTGGTGATCGGCGGCCTGTGGATGATCGCCGCCGAGCGGCTGGCCGCGCGCCAGCCGGAGCGCAGCGCGGTGACCTGGAAGGTGGCGATCCTGGTCGGCATCGCGCAGATGGTCGCCGGCATCTTCCCCGGCACCTCGCGTTCGGCCGCGACGATCTTCGCGGCGCTGCTGTTCGGCACCAACAATCGCGCGGCGGCCACCGAGTTCGCCTTCCTGGTCGGCATCCCCACGATGTACGCGGCGACCGGCTACGAGTTGCTGAAGGTGGTGAAGGGCGGCGGTGCCGCGCACGAGGACTGGACCGCGCTGGTGGTGGGCTTCGCGGTTTCGGCGGTGGTCGCCTTCATTGCGGTGAAGTGGCTGCTCGGCTACATCCGCAGCCACACCTTCACCCCCTTCGCGCTCTACCGCATCGCGCTCGGCGTGGGCCTGCTGTGGCTGGTGCCGGTGGGCGCCTGAGCCCGCCGGAGCCGGACACGCAGCCACCGGCAGGCACGGTGTCTATGCCGCTTCGACCAGCGCTTCCTGGCGCAGCGGTTTCGGCACGGCTTTCGACGTGGCGACCGTGCACTGGTTGGTGCGCTCGAACAGCTCGCGCACCCACTCGATGAAGGCCTGCACGCGGGCCGACAGGTGGCGCTTCTGCGGGTAGACGATCCACACCGGCTTGCCGGTCGAGCGGGTGTCGGTCATCACCAGTTCGAGCATGCCCTTGTCGAGCAGGCAGGCGGCCATCATGCGCGGCATCTGGGTCAGCCCCAGGCCGGCGGCCACGGCCTGCAGCACCGATTCGCCATCGTTGATCAGCATGTGCGCGTCGATGTCCACGCTCACCTGCCCGCCCGGCGTGTCGAACTGCCACTGGCGCGGACGGCCGTTCGGGTAGACGTAGTTGATGCAGCGGTGGTCCTTCAGGTCCTCGATGCTGCGCGGCGCGCCGTGCTTGCGCAGGTACTCGGGCGAGGCGCACACCACGTTGCTGAGGTAGCCGATCTTGCGCGCGATCAGGCTGGAATCCTCCAGCTGGCCGACGCGGATCGCACAGTCCAGGCCTTCGCCGTTGAGATCCGCCGGCGAGTCGCTCATCGACAGTTCCAGCCGGATGTCCGGGTAGCGCTGCTCGAACTCGCTCAGCCGCGGGATCACCGCGGCGCGGCCCACCGACAGCGAGATGCCCACGCGCAGCTTGCCGGTCGGCTTGCTGTTGGCGAAGTTCAGCGCCTCGGTGGCCTCGGCCAGGTCGGCGAGGATCTCCTTGCAGCGCGCGTGGAACGAGGCGCCGTCGTCGGTCAGCCGCAGCGAGCGGGTGGAACGGAACAGCAGCCGCGCGCCGAGCTGGGCTTCCAGCCGCGACACGGCCCGGCTGACCCCGGACGGGGTCATGCCCAGCTTGTTGGCGGCGGCGGCGAAGCTCTTGGCCTCGACCACGCGGACGAAGGTCGAAATGGCGGAAAAGTCTTCCATTGTTTCAATTCCTCGTCGATTCGTGACTGCGGCGCACGAGTGTAGTGCGCGGGAAACGGATTTTCTATACCGGAAAGTACACCTATTCTCTCGACCCTCGCCGGGTTCCCCCTCCCCGGCCCACAAGGTGTTGGGAGCGCACGATGAAAAAACAATGGATGCTGATTCCCCTGGTCGCCGCTGGTGCCTTCGGCAGCTGGCTGCTGCTGCACGGCAATGACAGCCGTGCGCAGGACCCCGCCGCCGCGGCCGGCCCGCCGGAGGTGACGGTGGCGCAGGCGCTGACCCGCCAGGTCAGCGACAGCGCCGACTTCACTGGCCGGCTGGAAGCGGTCAACACGGTGCAGGTGCAGCCGCGCGTGGGCGGTTTCGTCGAATCGGTGCAGTTCCAGGAAGGCGCGCTGGTGCGCAAGGGCGACGTACTGTTCCGGCTCGACGCGCGCCCGTACCAGGCCGAGGTCGACCGCCTCGCTGCCGAGCAGGCGCAGGCGCGCGCCGAGCTGGGCCTGGCCGAGACCAACCAGCGCCGCGGACAGATGCTGCTGGCCCAGCACGCGATCGCGCAGCAGGAAGCCGACCGCCTCGACACCACCGCGCAGAGCGCCCGCGCGCAGCTGGGCGCGGCCACCGCCGCGCTGGCCGCGGCACGGCTGAACCTGGACTTCACCCAGGTGCGCGCACCGATCGACGGCCGCGTCAGCAACGCCCGCGTCACCCCCGGCAACCTGGTCAGCAGCAACGACGTGCTGACCAGCGTGGTGTCGGTGAACCCGGTCTACGTCTACTTCGACGTGGACGAGCAGACCTGGCTCAAGCTCGACCACCTGCGCGCCCGCGCGAAGCAGGTCGGCCGCGACGCGCGGATCGAGGCGGCGATGGGCCTGGCCGACGAAGCGGGCTACCCGCACGCGGGCCGCCTCGACTTCGTCGACAACCAGCTGCACAGCGGTTCGGGCACCATGCGCCTGCGCGCGGTGTTCGACAACGCCGACGGCCTGTACACGCCCGGCCTGTACGCCCGCGTGCAGCTGCAAAGCGGCCAGGCCCGGCCGCGCGTGCTGGTCGACGACCGCGCGATCGGCACCGACCTCGGCAACCAGTTCGTCTACGTGGTCGACCAGGCGCACAAGGTGCAATACCGCAAGGTCTATACCGGCGCGCTGTTCCACGGCCTGCGGGTGATCGACAGCGGCCTCGCGCCGACCGACGTGGTGGTGGTGAACGGCCTGCAGCGCGTGCGCCCCGGCGTGCAGGTCAACCCGCAGAAAGTGGCGATGAGCTACCGCCTCGACGCCGCCGACAAGGCGCTGGTCGAGCGCGGCGACGCGCCGGCTGTCGATGCGCGCACCGCGCAGGCCGATGCGGCGGCAACCAAGGCTCCGCAAGGCTGAGCCATCCAGCTCACCGCCAGGCAAGAGCGAGAGCGTTACCCCTCCCCACCTCCCCCTGCGACGCAAGGGGAGGAGCAAGAAGACCGAAGCCGCAAACCGGCTTCGTCGAGGACTCTTTGCATGAAAAACATCGCCCAATTCTTCGTCGACCGGCCGATCATGGCCGCCGTGCTGTCGCTGCTGTTCGTGATCACCGGCGCCATCTCGGTGTTCCAGCTGCCGATCAGCGAATACCCCGAGGTGGTGCCGCCCACCGTGGTGGTGCGCGCCGCCTACCCCGGCGCCAACCCCAAGGTGATCGCCGAGACCGTCGCCACGCCGCTGGAGGAACAGATCAACGGCGTGCAGGGCATGCTGTACACCTCCTCGCAGGCCACCAGCGACGGCGCGATGACGCTGACCGTGACCTTCGCGCTGGGCACCAACCTGGACACCGCCCAGGTCGACGTGCAGAACCGCGTGGCGCAGGCGCTGCCGAAACTGCCCGAGGAAGTGCAGCGGCTCGGCGTGACCACGCAGAAGAGCTCGCCCGACCTGACCATGGTGGTGCATCTCACCTCGCCCGACCAGCGCTACGACATGCTGTATCTGTCGAACTACGCGCGGCTGCACGTGAAGGACGTACTGGGCCGGCTCGACGGCGTGGGCGACGTGCAGATCTTCGGCGCCGGCGAATACTCGATGCGCGTGTGGCTGGACCCGCAGAAGCTGGCCCAGCGCTCGCTCACCACCGGCGACGTGATCGCCGCGATCCGCGAGCAGAACGTGCAGGTCGCCGCCGGCGCGCTGAATGCGCCGCCGGGCCCGGGCAACGCCGCGTTCCAGCTCAACATCAACACGCGCGGGCGGCTGGTCAGCGAGGACGACTTCCGCCGCATCATCGTGCGTACCGACGCGAACGGCGGCGTGACGCACCTGGGCGACGTGGCCAAGGTCGACCTCGGCTCGAACAACTACGCGCTGCGCAGCCTGCTCGACAACCAGCCGGCGGTAGCGCTGCCGATCTTCGCGCGGCCCGGCTCCAACGCGATCCAGATCTCCGACGAGGTGCGCGCCACCATGGCGCAGCTGAAGCAGGATTTCCCGCAGGGCGTGGACTACTCCATCGTCTACGACCCGACCGTGTTCGTGCGCGGCTCGATCGAGGCGGTGGCGCACACGCTGCTGGAAGCGATCCTGCTGGTGGTGCTGGTGGTGATCCTGTTCCTGCAGACCTGGCGCGCCTCGATCATCCCGCTGGTGGCGGTGCCGGTGTCGCTGATCGGCACCTTCGCGGTGATGCACCTGGCCGGCTTCTCGCTCAACGCGCTGTCGCTGTTCGGCCTGGTGCTGGCGATCGGCATCGTGGTCGATGACGCGATCGTGGTGGTGGAGAACGTGGAGCGCCACATCGAACTGGGCCAGTCGCCGAAGGAGGCCACCCGCCAGGCGATGCGCGAAGTGACCGGCCCGATCGTGGCCACCGCGCTGGTGCTGTGCGCGGTGTTCATCCCGACCGCGTTCGTCAGCGGCCTCACCGGCCAGTTCTACCGTCAGTTTGCGCTGACCATCGCGATCTCCACGGTGATCTCCGCGTTCAACTCGCTGACCCTGAGCCCGGCGCTGGCCGCGGTGCTGCTGAAGCCGCACGACGCGCCGAAGGACCGCCTCACGCGCGGGATCGACCGCGCCTTCGGCTGGCTGTTCCGCCCGTTCAACAAGGTGTTCCAGCGGGGCGCGGAGCGCTACGTGGGCGGCGTCCGGCGCGTCGTCGGCAAGGGCAAGCTGGCGCTGGTGGTCTACGCCGGCCTGATCGCGCTGACCTGGTTCGGCTTCTCGCACGTGCCGACCGGTTTCGTGCCGGGCCAGGACAAGCAGTACCTGGTGGCGTTCGCGCAGCTGCCCGACGCGGCCTCGCTCGATCGTTCCGAGCAGGTGATCCAGCGCATGGGCGCGATCGCACTGAAGCAGCCGGGCGTGGAACACGCGGTGGCCTTCCCCGGCCTGTCGATCAACGGCTTCACCAACTCGACCAACGCCGGCATCGTGTTCGTCACGCTGAAGCCGTTCGAGGAACGCCGTGACGCATCGTTGTCGGCCGGCGCGATCGCCGGTGCGCTGAACCAGAAGTTCGCCGCGATCCAGGACGCCTACATCGCCGTGTTCCCGCCACCGCCGGTGATGGGCCTGGGCACCATCGGCGGCTTCCGCCTGCAGGTCGAGGACCGCGCCGACCGCGGCTTCGCCGAGCTGTACCAGCAGACCCAGAACCTGATCGCCGCCAGCCGCAAGGACCCGGCACTGGCCGGGCTGTTCTCCAGCTTCCAGATCAGCGTGCCGCAGGTGGACGCCGACGTGGACCGCGAGAAGGCCAAGACCGTCGGCGTGAACCTGGGCGACGTGTACCAGACCATGCAGGCGTATCTCGGCTCGCTCTACGTGAACGACTTCAACCGCTTCGGCCGCACCTACCAGGTGAACGTGTCGGCCGACCCGGCGTTCCGCCACACGCCCGAGGACATCCTGCAGCTGAAGACGCGCAACGCGCAGGGCCGGATGGTGCCGCTGGGCTCGTTCGTCACCGTGAAACAGGGCGCCGGCCCGGACCGCGTGCAGCACTACAACGGCTATGCCACCGCCGAAATCAACGGCGGCCCCGCACCGGGCTTCAGCTCGGGCCAGGCGCAGGCGGCGATGGAAAAGCTGGCGAAGGACAACCTGCCCAACGGCATCAGCTTCGAGTGGACCGAACTGACCTACCAGCAGATCCTCGCCGGCAACACCGCGGTGCTGGTGTTCCCGCTGTGCGTGCTGCTGGTGTTCCTGGTGCTGTCCTCGCTGTACGAGAGCTGGTCGCTGCCGCTGGCGGTGATCCTGATCGTGCCGATGGTGCTGCTCTCGGCGATCGCCGGCGTGTGGCTCTCGGGCGGCGACAACAACATCTTCACCCAGATCGGATTGATCGTGCTGGTCGGCCTGGCCTGCAAGAACGCGATCCTGATCGTGGAGTTCGCCCGCGAGATGCAGCTCGACGGCATGAGCCGCCACGAGGCGGTGCTGGAAGCGGCAAGGCTGCGCCTGCGCCCGATCCTGATGACCTCGATCGCCTTCATCATGGGCGTGGTGCCGCTGGTCACCTCGCACGGCGCCGGCGCCGAGATGCGCCACGCGATGGGCGTGGCGGTGTTCGCCGGCATGCTCGGCGTGACCATCTTCGGGCTGATCTACACGCCGCTGTTCTACGTCGTCATTCGCGCCCTGGTCGAGCGCCGCGAGGCGCGCGCGGCCGAACGCGCCGCCGCGCACGCCCAGCCGGCGCTGGAGAACCACTGATGAAAACCTTCATGCGCAACAGGTCGTCGGATCGGTCCATGCAGTCGCCTTTTGCTCGTCATTCCTGCGAAGGCAGGAATCGCACTGTCACGAGCACCAGTAAAGGAGCAAGTGCGATCCCGGCCTTCGCCGGGATGACGATCAGGAGCAGCGGGATGATGGCGGGGGTTCTTCGAGCATCGTTGCTGGCCGCCGCCCTGGCCCTCGCCGGCTGTGCCAGCGTGGGCCCGAACTACCACGAAGAAAAACCCGCCACCCCGCAACTGCAGGGCCTCGACGCCGCACAGGAAAACAGCGCGCAATTCCAGGCCGCGTGGTGGAAGCAGTTCAACGACCCCACGCTCGATGCGCTGATCCAGCGCGCCGCGGCCAACAACCTCGACCTGCGCATCGCGGTGGCGCGGCTGCAGGAATCGCGGGCGTTGCTCAGCGGCGCGAAGTCGGACCAGCTGCCGACCATCGACACCGGCGTCAACTACACCCGCAGCCGCGGCCAGCAACCGGGCTTCGGCGAGCAGCGCCGCACCACCACGACCTACCAGGCCGGCTTCGACGCGTCGTGGGAGCTGGACCTGTTCGGCGGCGTGCGCCGCTCGGTGGAAGCGGCTGGCGCCGACCTCGGCGCCAGCGAGGCGGCCTTGCACGACGCGCAGGTCAGCCTGCTGGCCGAGGTCGCGCGCAACTATTTCGAGCTGCGCGGCAGCCAGCTGCGGCTGGACATTGCCAGACGCGACATCGACAACCAGGGCCAGACCGTGCACCTCACCGAAGTGCGCCAGCAGGTCGGCACCGGCTCGGAGCAGGACGTGGCCAGCGCGAAAGCCCGCCTCGCCGCGGTGCAGGCGCAACTGCCGCTGCTGCAGACTCAGGCCAGCGCCAGCGCATACCGTCTCGCCGTGCTGCTCGGCGCGCGCCCGGGCGAACTCGACATCGACCTGTCGCCGAAGAGCTTCACCCCGATCGCGGCGAGCCTGCCGATCGGCGACGCCGGCGACGTGCTGGCGCGCCGGCCCGACGTGCGCATCGCCGAACGCGAATACGCCGCCGCCACCGCGCGCATCGGCGTGGCCAAGGCGGATTTCTTCCCACGCCTCACCTTGGGCGGCTTCCTCGGCTTCCTGTCGGGGCGCAGCAACGACTTCGGCAGCCCGGCGACGCGCGCCTGGTCGCTGGCGCCCGGCATCCACTGGGCCGGCCTCAACGTGCAACGCGTGCGCGCCAACCTGCACGCCAGCGAGGCGCGTGCCGAGGCGGCGCAGGCGAATTACCAGCGCAGCGTGCTGGAAGCGATCGAGGACATCGACAACGCCGTCACCGGCTTCAACCAGCAGCGCGTGCGCGTCGACCGCCTGATCGAGCAGGCCATGCAGAGCAAGCGCGCCGCCGACCTCGCGCGCGTGCGCTACCAGGAAGGCGCCACCGGCTTCCTCGAACTGCTCGACGCCGAACGCACCCAGCTCGCCGCCGAGGACGACCTGGCGCAGGCCGAAGCGGCGATCAACACCCGCGCCGTCGCGCTGTACAAGTCGCTCGGCGGCGGCTGGCAGGCCTGCGGCGACGAGCGCTGCAGCGCGCTGGCGCAGAGCGGCGCCGCCCCATGAGCCGGCCGGCCCGCCGCGAGCCGCCGGTCACGCCGGTCTATCGCGTGGCGCTGGTCAGCGGCGCCAACCGCGGCCTCGGCTTCGAGGTCGCGCGCCAGCTCAGCGAGTACGGCATGACCGTGCTGCTGGGCGCGCGCGACCTGGACAAGGGTCTGCACGCCGCGCGCCAGCTGCACGGCGCTGCCGGCGAGGTCATCGCGGTGCAACTCGACGTCACGCAACAGGAACAGGTCGACACGCTCGCGCGCTGGATCGAGGTCACCTACGGCCGGCTCGACGTGCTGGTCAACAATGCCGGCGGCTATTACGACCACGACGCGCGCGCCAGCGACGGCGATCTCGCGCCGGCACTGGAGGCGATGCAGACCCACCTGTTCGGCAGCTGGCGGCTGTGCAGCGCGCTGCTGCCGCTGATGCGCCGGCACGGTTACGGCCGCATCGTCAACGTCTCCAGCGGCTGCGCCGCCAGCGCGTCGAGCGGCAGCGCCTGCGTGGCCTATCGCACCTCCAAGTCCGCGCTCAACGCCTACACCCGCACGCTGGCGGCGGAACTGGAAGGCAGCGGCATCGCGGTCAACGCCGTGTGCCCCGGCTGGACCGCCACCGACCTCGGCGGCCCCGGTGGTCGACCGGTAAGCATCGGCGCCGCCGGCGTGGTGTGGGCCGCCAGCCTGCCGACCCCGGCGCCGACCGGCTGCTTCTTCCGCGATGGCGAATCGATCGCCTGGTGATCCGCGGAAACCGGGATTCGGGATTCGCGAGAACAAAAGCATCGCCGCGAGCGGGCTATGGCTCTGAAAGCTCAACACCGCGTACTGGAATGCGCTAGAGCATCACGGGCAAGCGCACTCCTACAAAGGGGCTCGGCATATATCGCGCCGGGCACACCGGTCGACCGCGCGATGCGCTCCGCCGCGCTACACCCAAACGTCGTTCGGTGCGGTATAGGCCCCGCCGGCATCGCCCGTGTTCACCACGCCGCGCGGCTCGACCAGCATTACGCAGCATTCCTGCGCGGCCACCGGGCGATGCTCCACACCTTTCGGCACCACGTACATCTCGCCGGCGGCCAGCGGCACGGTCTTGTCGCGGAACTCCAGCGTCATGGCACCATCGAGCACGATGAACACCTCGTCCGTGTCCGCGTGCGCGTGCCAGACGAACTCGCCCTGCAGCTTGACCAGCTTGAACTGGTAGTCGTTCATCTCGGCGATGACCCGGGGCGACCAGTGTTCCGAGAACCGGGCGAGCTTGTCGCGCAGGTTGATCGCGTGATCGCTCATGGCGCACCCGGCCCGGCGTTCTTCATGTACTGCGGCGTCGCGCGGCGGATCTCGCCGGGCTCGGCCAGCAGGGCGTGGGTGTCGCGCTGGTAGTCGACGAACCAGGGCTGCTGCGCGAACGCCTGCAGGCTGGCCGGGTCGCCCAGCCCGAACACCAGGATACGGTCGGGGTCGGCCTCGTCGTAGCAGTAGTAGAAGCCGAGCGTGCTGGCGGTGATGTAGTCGCGGGCATATTTTTCCCAGACGCGGCGGACCTCGTCGCGCTGGCCGGGCTTGGCCTGGAGGGCCAGGAAACTCGCATTCTTGTCCATCGCTTTTCCTCGGGTGGTGGGCTTCGCGGCCGCCGTTTGCGGGGGCCGAACACCAGGACGGGGCAGCAATGGCGAACGTGACACGCCGGGCCCGGCTCAGCGCTGCACGATGTGCGCGAACCACTCCCAGCCGCGCACGCGTTCGCAGATCAGCTTGGTGCAGGTCAGCATCGGCACCGCCAGCAGGGCGCCGGGAATGCCCCACAGCCAGCCCCAGACCAGCAGCCACAGCAGGATCGCGATCGGGCTCAGGCGCATGCTGGCGCCCTGGATGAACGGCGTGATCAGGTTGCCTTCCACCGCGGTGATGCCGGCGAAGGTCAGCACCGGCAGGAACACTTCGAGGCTGGCGTCGTTCGCGTAGAGCATGCACACCACCGCCAGCACGGTGGTGGTGACGATCGCGCCGACGTAGGGAATGAAGTTGGCGAACATCGCCACCGCGCCCCACAGCAGCGGGTCGGGCACCTTGTACAGCCACAGCATGCCGGCGGTCACCGCGCCGAGACCGGTGTTGATCAGCAGCGCGGTGAGCAGGTAGCGCGACACCTCGCTCTGGATGCCGCGCACGATGCTCACCGCATGCCGCTTGTAGGTGAAGCCGGGGGTGATCTCCACCAGCCGTCGCAGCATCGAGTCGCCGTAGATCAGGAAGAAGAACACCAGCAGCAGCACGCCGAGCACCGCGGCGAGCACCTTCGGCGCGGTGGAGACCACGTCCCAGGCGCTGATCGAGATCGGCGTGGCTTGCGGCGCGGGCGCGCGCGAGGTGCCGCTGACCAGGGTCTGGGTGGCGCGGTTGGCCGCTTCCAGCGGCCGGGTGAAGCTGCGCAGTTTCGGCACGAAGCTCTTGATCGCCGCCGGCGCGCCGTGGAACCAGCCGATCGCCGGCTGCGCCAGCAGGCCCGCGCCGCTGCCGATGCCGACGATCAGGCCGAGCATCAGTACGCTGGCGGTGAGCCAGCGCGGCAGGCGCAGGCGCGTGCCGAAGGCAACGATGGGGTTCAGCGCCAGCCCGATGAACGCAGCCAGCACCAGCGGGATCAGCAGCGCCTTGCTCAGCGTGATGGTGTACAGCAGCGCCAGCAGCAGCAGCGCGTTCAGCACCATGCGCAGCGCACGCAGGTGGCGCCGCGTGGCGCGCGCGGCGGTCAGCCGTTGCGTGGGCAACGACGGGCCGCTCGCCGCCGGCGCCGGCGGCATGGTGACGACGTCGCCGGACGCGGGCGGCAGTGCCGGTGCGGATTCGCTCATGCCGGCTCGTCGTCCGCGGTCCGCGTCGCCGCCGCGGCGACGGGCGCCACCGCCGCCAGCTCGGCGACCAGCCGCACCGCATGGGCGGCTACTTCGGCCAGGCGGTCGCCGAGCAGCGAGCCCAGCCCCGGCACCCGCAGCGCGGGCACATCAAGGCTGCCCAGCACGAAGCCGGCGCCGGCCGCCGTGCCGACCATGGTCAGCGGATGCTCGCGACCACGGCCCAGCAGCGCCGCCGCCGGCGGGGCCAGCGTGTGGCGCGCCGCCTGCACGCGCTGCCGCGCCGCCTGCACCCTGGCCATCTGCTTGAACAGGCTCATGCCCGATCCTCCCCGCGGCGATCCTGCGCGGCGGTGGTCTCCGCCGGCTGCAGGCCCGCGCGCATCATCGCACTCCACTCGCTGCGTGTGGCGGGCAGACTCATCCAGTGCATGCAGCGGCGGAACAGCGCGATCGCGCCCAGCAGGAACAATACCTGCAGCAGCGCCAGCAGCAGCAGCGCCCAGATCCACGAACCGAGCCATGTCGCCAGCAGCACGCCGGCCAGGCCGAGCAGGGTCAGGCCGAGCCCGACGCCGGCGACGGTGGCGGCCAGCGCGGCCAGCAGCAGCCACGACACCGCGCTGCGCGCCAGCCCCAGTTCCGCCGCCAGCAGTTGCGCCTGCGCGCCGAACAGCTGCCGCGCCGCGCGGCCGAAGCGGCTGACCTCGTCGAGCAGCCCGGAGGGTGGCGGCGACGGTGCAGCTCGGGACGACTCGCCTTCCTCGTCGTGCATCCCCGGCCCCCGTGCCGCGTGGGTCAACGCCGCAGGATGCGGCCGAGCAGCCAGCCGGCGCCCAGCGCGATGGCGACCGATTGCACCGGCTTCTCGCGCACGTAGTCGCGCACCTGCTCCAGCCAGGCGTCGGCGCGCTCCCTCGTCTCGTCGTAGACCTCACGACCGCGCTCGCCGACCCGGGCCGCCTTGTCGCTGGCCTTGTGGGCGGCACCGGCGGCCTTGTCGGTGGCGTGGTGCAGACCTTCCTCGACGCGGTCGGCGGCGCGCTCGACCTTGTCCTTGGTGGCCGCCACCGCTTCGGACGTGGCCTGCTTGATGCGTTCGGCGCGCTGGTCGATGCGGTCGCCGACGGCCGGCGCGGGGGGCTGGACTTGCTCGTTCATGGCATGCTCCGGAGAAGACTCATGGTGGCACAGTCGCGGCGCGATGGTCGCACTCAACCGGTGCGGCGAAAGAACGCGATGATCGCCAGGATGAGAAAGATGATGAACAGGATTTTCGCGATCCCGGCCGCGGCACCGGCAATGCCGCCAAAGCCGAGCACGGCAGCGATGATCGCGATGACCAGGAAAACCAGGGCGTAGTGCAGCATGGGGGGCGTCCTCGGCAGGGAATGGCGGCGGGGAACCGCTGTGCAGCCATTCACCCACAGCCGGCGCCATGCGGGTGTGAAGGGTGTCGGCAGCGCCGTGCACGCGCTGCCGACGTTTGCGCCATGCGGGCTCAGCCGCCCAGCGCGGGGTTCAGGCTGTAGGTGCCGATCAGCTCCGCCTCGGCCAGCACGCGGCCGGCCATCGCCGCGCGCAACTCGGCCAGGGTGAAGCCGTGGCGCAGCGGCAGCGCCGCCACGTCGAGCGCATGGAGCTTGAAGTGGTAATGGTGCAGCCGCGCATCGTTCCAGGGCGGGCACGGGCCGTCGTAGCCGAGATAGTCGCCGCCCATGTCGGCGTCGCCGGCGAACCAGCCGGTGTAGTCGTTGACGCCCTGCACGCTGCCCGGCGGCCCGAACGGCGCGCGCTTGCCGTGCGCGGTGATGCCGTCGCTGCAGCTGCCCGCGGCCAGCTCGCCGCACTCGGCGGGGATGTTCGCCATCAGCCAGTGCACGAACTCCACCCGCGGCAGGTTGGCCGGCACCGTGCGGCCGGGCTGGTTCACGTCGTCGCCGCGGCTCGGCACGTCGGGGTCGATGCAGGTGAGCACGAACGAACGGGTACCGGCCGGCGCACCGCTCCACGCCAGCTGCGGGTTGCGGTTGTCGGACAGCGCGACCGGCTCGCCACGCCTGCCGAAGGCGAATTCGGCGGGAATCGGTTGGCCGTTGGCGAAGTTGTCGCTGCGCAGGTGCATGGGGTGTCTCCGCTCGGGTGGCATGTGTTGCGTGAAGTGCGATTCCTGCCTGCGCAGGAATGACGATGGTGGGGCTTTTCATCCGTCATCCCTGCGCAGGCAGGGATCGCATTTCAACCACTACAGAATAGTCGGATACAAGTCGCGCCACTCGGCGTTGCCTTCATTGATCAACCGCATCTTCCAGTCGCGCTTCCAGGCCTTGAGCGTCTTCTCGCGCAGGATCGCCGACTCCATGGTGGGATGAAGTTCGTACCACACCAGCGTATGCACGCCGTAGCGGTGGGTATAACCCATTACCACGTCGTTCCGGTGCTGCCAGATGCGTTTGACCAGATCGCTGGTGACGCCGACGTAGAGAACGCCGTTGTTCTTGCTCGCCAGCATGTAGACGCAGGGTTGTCGCCGGTCCATGGCTTTCTCGCTTGCTTGAGGAAGTGCGATGACTCGCTGCGCTCGCCCCTTCGGGGCCAGCCTTCGGCTGTTCAACGCTCGCAAAGCTCGCTTTTGTCCTGCCTGCGCAGGGATGACGGCATAAAGGAAACGACTTGCTCCGTCATACCTGCGCAGGCAGGGATCGCACCTGGCATCGGCCTGGCGCGAAGCTCACGGCTTGTACGTCACCCGATACACCGCCCCGGCCAGGTCGTCGCTGACCAGCACGCTGCCGTCGGGCAGCGGCTGCACGTCGGCCGGGCGGCCCCAGGCGCTTTCGTCCTGCTCGAAGCCGCTGATCAGCGGCTCGTACGAAACCACCTTGCTGCCGTGCAGGCGCACCGTCATCACCCGGTAGCCGGATTTCTGCGTGCGGTTCCACGAGCCGTGTTCGGCCAAGAGGATCGCGCCGCGGTAGGCGGGCGGAAACATGCGGCCCTGGTAGAAGCGCATGCCCAGCGCGGCCACGTGCGCACCGAGCTTCAGCACCGGCGGCACGTAGTCCTTGCAGCTCTTGCCCTTGCCGAACTCGGGATCGAGCGTGTCGCCCTGATGGCAGTACGGATAGCCGAAGTGCTCGCCGGTCCGCGTGATCTCGTTCAGTTCGTCGCTGGGCAGGTCGTCGCCCATCAGGTCGCGGCCGTTGTCGGTGAACCACAGATGCTGCGTGCCCGGCTGCCAGTCGAAGCCGACCGAGTTGCGGATGCCGTGGGCCACGTCCTGCCAGCCGCTGCCGTCGGCGTTCATGCGGATCAGCTTGCCGTGCGCCGGCGCCGGGTCGCAGATGTTGCACGGCGCGCCGATCGGCACGTACAGCTTGCCGTCCGGGCCGAACGCGATGAACTTCCAGCCGTGGTGGGTCTCGGTAGGCAGCTTGTCGGTGACCACCGCGGGCTTCGGCGGATCGTCCAGGTGGTTCTCGATGTCGCGCAGCACATAGATGCGGCTCACCGCCGAGACGTACAGGTCGCCACCCTTGAATGCCACGCCCACCGGCAGCTGCAGGCCGCTGGCGATCACCCGCACCTTGTCGGCGACGCCATCGCCATTGCTGTCGGTGAGCGCATAGACCTTGCCGGCGTCGTTGGAGCCGACGAACACCGTGCCCTTCGCGCCCAGCGCCAGCTCGCGCGCGTCCGGCACCTGGTCGGAGTACAACGCGATGTGGAAACCCCTGCGCAGGGTCAGCCGCTCCAGTGGCGGCGGCGCGGCCAGCGCCGGCAGCGACGACAGGATCAGCAGCAACGGCAGCAGCAGGCGCATGGCGGTGGCTCCGCGATCGAGGGGGAAGGCGCAGCGTATACCGGAGTGCATGGCGCCAGAAACCCGGCCGCCGGCTAAACTGCGCCCTTTCGGGGGGGAGCGCATGAGCGAGCTGGACGACCTCACCACCCTGGTCCGCGCAGCCACGCCGCTGCTGGTGATCGAGACGGTGGACGAGCAACGGGTGATCGAGTGTTTCCGCCACGTGATCGCGCAGGCGCTGCGCCCGCTGTGGCGCTGGACCCTGACCGACGGCCTGCAGCGGCTGGACTTCGCCGCCGCCGGCAGCGTGGCGCCCGACGCCACCGCCACGCTGGAGGCGATCCGCGCGCAGGACGAGCGCGGCATCTACCTGATGTTCGACTTCCACGGCCTGCTCGGCTACGCGATGAGCCTGCGCCAGCTGCGCGAGATCGTGCAGCGCCAGCGCTCGGCCGCGCACACCATCGTGCTGGTCGGCGCCAAGGTCGAACTGCCCGAGGAGCTGGAGGCGCTGTCGCTGCGCGTGCCGCTGGCGCTGCCCGACCTGAAGGAACTGGCCGGCATCCTGCGCGGCGAGGCCGCCGCCTGGCAGCGCGAGCAGAACCGCCGCATCGAGGTGGACAACGACGCCGCGCGCACCATCGTGCGCAACCTGCTCGGCCTGTCCGCGCCGGACGCGCGGCGCATCGTGCGCAAGCTGATCTACGCCGACGGCGCGCTCGGTCCGAACGACCTGCCGGTGCTGATGCAGTCCAAGTTCGAGCTGCTCAACCGCTCCGGCCTGCTGCACTACGAGTACGCCACCGCCAGCTTCGCCGACATCGCCGGCGTGAGTCGCGTGCGCGAGTGGGTGGCGCGCCGCCGCGCGGTGTTCCTCGCCGCCACGCCCGACCCCGTGCTCGACCCGCCCAAGGGCGTGCTGCTGCTCGGCGTGCAGGGCTGCGGCAAGAGCCTGGCGGCGAAGGCGATCGCCGGCGGCTTCGGCGTGCCGCTGGTGCGGCTGGATTTCGGCACGCTGTACGACAAGTACCAGGGCGAGACCGAGAAGAACCTGCGCGAGGCGCTGGCCAGCACCGAGCTGCTGGCGCCGTGCGTGCTGTGGATCGACGAGATCGAGAAGGGCCTGGCCGGCGGCGGCGAGGACGGCGGCGTGTCGCGCCGCGTGCTCGGCTACCTGCTGACCTGGATGGCCGAACGCAAGGCCAAGGTGTTCGTGGTCGCCACCGCCAACGCCGTGCAGGAGCTCCCTGCCGAGCTGCTGCGCAAGGGCCGCTTCGACGAAATATTCTTCGTCGACCTGCCGGCCGAACCGGTGCGCGCGGAGATCTTCGCCATGCACCTCCAGCGCCGCAAGCTCGACCCCGCCGGTTTCGACCTGCCCGCCCTCGCCGCCGCCAGCGCCGGCTTCTCCGGCGCGGAGATCGAGCAGACCATCGTCAGCGCGCTGTACGACGCCGCCGGCAACGGCACCCCGCCGGACCAGCCGACCCTGCTCCACGCGCTGCAGCAGACCCGCCCGCTGTCGGTGCTGATGCGCGAGCAGGTGGAGGCGTTGCGCGCGTGGGCACAGGGGCGCTGCGTGGCGGCGGATTGAACGACTCCGACTTGCACCTCGCCACGCCGGCGCGGTTCGACCCCGCGCCCGGTTTCGGCGTAGTCTGGAACGCTCATCGCCAGGAGGGTCGAACCATGTTTCGTCGCACCTGCAAGCTGCTCGTCCCGCTGCTCGCGGCCTTGCTGCTCCCTGTCGCCGCCAGCGCCGCTCCTGCCACCACGCCGGACCGCACCACCGCCGCGCTGCAGCAGGCGGTGAACGGCCACTGGCGCTCCGACGCGAACCGGGCCCGCGACAAATATCGCCACCCGCTCGAGACCCTGCAGTTTTTCGGCATCAAGCCGGACATGACGGTGATCGAGCTGGCGCCCGGCGGCGGCTGGTACACCGAAATCCTCGCGCCGTTCCTCCACGCGCACGGCCACCTGATCGAAGCGGCGCCACCATCGGCCGCGAAGTTCGCCGCCAAGCTCAAGTCCGACCCGGCGGTGTACGGACACATCGCGAAAGTCATCCCGTTCGCCCCGCCGGAGCAAGTGAAGCTGGGCGCTGACCACTCCGCCGACATGGTGCTCACCTTCCGCAACACGCACGATTGGCTCAACCACAGTCCGGCCACGCTCGAGGCGGTGTTCAAGGCGGCGTTCAACGTGCTCAAGCACGGCGGTGTATTCGGCGTCACCGAACACCGCGCCAAACCGTTCGCCGATGGCGTGGAAAGCGCCGGGGCGCTGCACCGTATCCCCGAGGATTACCTGATCGCGCTGGCCCTCAAGAGCGGCTTTCGCCTGGCTGGCGTCTCGCAGATCAATGCCAATCCGAACGACCCGGAAGACATCAACGTGCACCGCCTGCCGCCGGATCTGTCCGGACCCGACAGCGAGCATGCGCAGATGAAGGCGATCGGCGAGTCGGATCGCATGACGCTGAAGTTCGTGAAGCCTTGAGGCCGCCGTTCGCGAAGTAGGCATCCATGGAAGCGCAGGACCTGCAGAAGCTGGTGACGGTGCGCATGCCTTATGGCAAGTACCAGGGCCGGCTGCTGGCCGACCTGCCCGGCGCCTACCTGGCCTGGTTCGCCCGCAAGGGTTTCCCTTCCGGCGAGCTGGGCCGGTTGCTGGCGCTGATGCTGGAGATCGACCACAACGGGCTGTCCCGGCTGCTGCAACCGCTGCGCCGGCGCTCGCCCTGAGCCGCGCTGGTTACACTGCGCACATGGATGACGCCCGCCTGTTCCGCACTGCCGCCGACGCCCTGGCCGGCGAGGGCTGGTGCGTGCTGGGCGGGCTGCTGACGCCGGCGCAGACCCGGGCGCTGGCCGACGAGTGCGTTGCGCTGCAGGCGGCGCAGCGGCTGGCGCCGGCGCGGGTCGGCGCGGCGCACACCGCCACGGCGTTGCGCGGCGACCGCACGCAGTGGTTCGATCCCGCCGCGGCGAGCGGGCCGCAGCGGGCGTTCCTCGCGCGCATCGACGCGTTGCGCCGCACGCTCAACCGCGAGCTGATGCTGGGCCTGGTGGAGAGCGAGGCGCACTACGCGGTGTATGCGCCCGGCGCGCGCTACGCGCGGCACCTGGACCGCCTGCGCGACAGCGACGCACGGGTACTCTCGGCCGTGTTCTACCTCAACGAGGGCTGGCGCGAAGCCGACGGCGGCGCGCTGCGGCTGTACCTGGGCGACGGTACGCAGCGCGACATCCTCCCGCGCGCCGGCACGCTGGCGCTGTTCCTCTCCGCGCGGTTCGAACACGAGGTGCTGCCGGCCACACGCGAGCGCCTGAGCATCGCCTGCTGGCTGCGCCAGCGCAGCCCTGACCGGACCATGTAGGAGCCCGCTGGCGGGCGATGGCTTCTGGTGCCGGGATATCCGGGATTCGGATTCGCAAGATCAGGAGCAATCGCCCGCCAGCGGGCTCCTACGGGTTGGCTGCGGCGCCGAGCAGTTCGATTTCGGCGAGGGCTTGCCTGGTGCCGTCCGTGGATGGAGCAAGGCGCAGCCGGTAGTACGCGTACTCGCCCGCTTCGCGCACGGCGAAGGCGCGGGTCTGCTGTGGCCAGGCGAAGCGCTCGTCGCGGCGCGTATCGAGGGTGGACCAGTGCTGGCCGTCGGTGGAGCCCTGCAGCTGCCAGGCCGACGGCGGTGCGGTCGTGCTGCCGGCGGTCAGCGTGAGCACGCTCGCCCGCAGCGGCTGCGCGAAGCGCCAGTCGATCGTGGTCGATGCGGCGGGCAGCGCCACCTCGGTGCCGGAGTCGTGGTTGAACAGCAGCGGCAGGCCGGCGATGGCGGGCATGGCGCGGGCGCGGCCCAGCCGCTGGTCGAGCAGATTGCGCCACGGCTGCGGCAGGCCCGCGGCGGTGAGCGACGGCGGTGCGGCCGCTTCGCCGCTGGCCCAGCGCGAAGGCTGCGGCCCCATCGCGAACTCGAGCGTGGCGCCCTGCGCCAGCAGCGCGTGCGGCAGGGTCAGCTTGTTCCACGGCCGCCCGTTGACTCGCAGGCTCTGGATGTAACGGTTGGCATCGCTCACCGCCGGCGCGTCGATCACCAGGTGCCTGCCGTTCTCCAGCGCGATGTCCAGGTGCGGAAAATACGGTGCGCCGATCACGTACTCCGGCGTGCCCATGCGCAGCGGGTAGAAGCCGGCGGCGCTGAACAGGTACCAGGCGGACATCTCGCCGTTGTCCTCGTCGCCCGGATAGCCCTGGCCGATCTCGCTGCCCACGTAGAGGCGGCTCAGCACGTCGCGTACCTTGTCCTGCGTCTTCCACGGCTGCCCGGCGAAGTCGTACATGTAGATGATGTGGTGCGAGGGCTGGTTGCTGTGGCCGTACTGGCCCATGCGCACGTCGCGCGCTTCGAGCATCTCGTGGATCGGCTCGCCGTAGCTGCCGACGTGGAACTCGCCCGGCGTCGCGAAGAACGCGTCGAGCTTCGCCGCCAGCGCGGCGCGGCCGCCGTACAGCGCGGCCAGGCCGGCGCCGTCCTGCGGCACGTGGAAGGCCATGTTCCAGGCGTTGGTCTCGGTGTAGTCGCCGCCCCAGCGCAGCGGGTCGAAATCCTCGGCGCCGTAATGCCAGTCACCGGCGACATCGCGGCCGACGAAGAAGCCGACGGCGGGATCGAACAGGTTGGCGTAGCCCAGCGCGCGCCGGTGGAAGTACACCGCGTCGTCGGCATAGTGCGCGGCGTAGGGATCGTCCGCAGCCGGTTGCCGCGCCAGCGCGGCGGCAAGGTTGCCGATCGCGAAATCGTTGATGTAGCCGTCCATCGACCACGACAGGCCCTCGCTCACCCCGGTGTCGGTGTAGCCGTTGAAGATGGCGCGCTGCAGCCCCTTGCGGCCGGTGCCGGCGAGCGGGCTGACCACGGTGGCGTCCTTCAGCGCGGACTGGTAGAACGCGCGCACGTCGAAGCCGCGCACGCCCTTCAGCCACGCGTCGGCGAAGGCCACGTCGGCGCTGGTGCCGACCATCAGGTCGGCGTAGCCGGGCGAGGACCAGCGCGCGATCCAGCCGCCGTCGCGGTATTGCTGCACGAAGCCGTCGATCATCTCGCCGGCTTTCGATGGCGTGAGCAGCACGTAGGCCGGCCACGCGGTGCGGTAGGTGTCCCAGAAGCCGTTGTTGACGTACGGCTTGCCGTCGACGACGCGCGCGCCGGTCTGCGTGGACGTGTCCGGACCGACCGGCGCGGAAAACGGGCTGGCATAACGGTAGTGCGGCTGCGCCGCGGTGCCGGTGTTCTCGTAGGCGGCGTTGGGATAGAGGAACAGCCGGTACAGGTTGGAGTACAGCGTGGTCAGCTCGTCGGCGCTGGCGCCACGCACCCGGACGATGCCGAGCTGCTTGTCCCACTGCCGCTGCGCGCGTTCGCGCACGTCGTCGAAGCTTTCGCCCGGTGCGATCTCCAGCGCCAGGTTGCGCTGCGCCTGGGCCAGGCTGATCAGCGAGGTGGCGATGCGCAGGTTCACCACTTTCGTCTTTGTGGTGTCGAAACCGAACCAGGCTGCCACGTGGTCGCGGCCTTCACCGCGCAGCCGGCCGCTCTCGCGCACCGGCTGGTCGAGCACGCCGTAGAAAAACAGCCGGGTGGCGCCGGCGGAAAGCCGGCTTTTCACGTCGGACCAGCCGCTGAAGCTGCGCGTGGCCGGATCCAGCACGATGCCACCGCGGTCGTCGCGGTTGTCGAACACCAGCTGCGCGCGCTCGCCCGCGAAGGTGAAGCGGAACATCGCGGCGTGGTCGGTCGGCGCGATCTCGGTGACGATGCCGTTGTCGAACGCGGCGCGATAGGTGTGCGCGTGCGCGGTCTCGTTCGCATGGCTGAAACTCAGTGCGCGTGCCGCCCGATTCGCGCTGGGCGCACCGCGGGCGACCGCCGCCGGCATCAGCTGGAAAGTCTGCCGGTCGCCCATCCACGGGCTCGGTTCGTGCGACAGCGCGAACGCTTCCAGCCGCGGGCGGTTGTCGACATCGTTGCGCTGCTGGTACTGATAGATCCAGTTCGAACCGGCGTCGGTCACCGGCGTCCAGAAGTTGAAGCCGTGCGGCACGGCCACCGCGGGGAAGTTGTTGCCGCGCGAGAAGCGGGCGTTGGAGTTGCTGCCGCGGCGGGTGTCGACGAAGTCGCTGGGACGACGACGGGCATCGACGGGCGTGGCACCGAGGCGCAGGTCGTCCAGGTAGCCCTCGAAGCCGGCGGCCGGGCCGTCGTGCATCAGCACGATGCGCTTGATGGTGCGCCCGGCGGCGACCGCGCCGAGGTCGATCGCCAGGTAGTTCCACTGGTCCGGATACAGCGTGCGGCCCTCGCCCTGCGCGCGCGCCGCGACGCCGATGCGGTGCTGGTCGCGCGCGCCGCGGGTGGACAGTCGGCTGCCGTCGTCGAACAGCAGGTCCACCGCCACGTAGGTGGAAGGGTTGCGCAGGTCGCCCGCGTTCGACAGCGGGAAGATCAGGTATGACAGCTGCGTATCCGGCCGCACCGGCAGATCGACCGCGTACAGCTCCGCCTGCTGCTGCCCGCCGCTGCTGCCGCGGTAGCGCAGTGAACGCTGTCCGCTGAAACCGACGCCCGGCTTGGCCGTCAACGCCGCCGCCTGATCGGGGCCGCCGGCCACCTCGACCGTGAACGCGGCGCCCGCCAGCGGCGGTGCCGGCGCCGGTTCGCCGCTTTCGAACGTACGCAGGAAGGCAGTGTCCGCGGCGCCGGCCGCAGGGCATGGCAGCAGGCAGGCCAGCCAGAGGCCCAGGCACAGCCCGCCGGATGCCACCTGCCACGCCTTCCGCCCCGATCCGACCATGTCCACCCCTGCCGCGCCCGCGATGATGGTGCGCATTCCTCCGTGGCACCCGCTCTCCAGACGATCGTACCGGTATTCAGCCCGCCGGCACCGCCGCGTCCGCCACCGCGTTGAAGCGCGCGGCGATGTAGTCGTCGGTGTAGCTGGTCATGTCCCAGCCGCGGATGAAGCCGCAGTGGCCGCCGAACGGCGCGATGTCCAGTTCGACATTGGCCGGCAGCTGCAGCTTCTCGAAGCCGGCGACCGGGATCACCGGATCGTCCCTGGCGGTGAGGATGGTGGCCGGGATCTGCATCGCCTGCATGATGTCGCCGGCCACCGAATAGCCGTCCAGATACTGCTGCAAGGTCTTGAAGTCGGTATGCCGCAGCACCAGCGACTCCGTCAGCCCGCGCAGGTGCTGCTTCAGTTCGGACATCTCGAAGTACTGGTGCTCGGGGAACGCCTTCTGCTTGGCCAGCAGCGAGTGCCGCCACTTGCGCATGAAGTAGGCCTGGTAGAACCACGGCGCGGTTTCCTCCAGCGAGAACAGGCCCTCGCCGGGGTCGATGATCGGGCACACCGCCAGCACGTAGCTGAGCGGAATGCCCACGCGCGAGGTCTGCATCGCCGCACGCAGCGCGAAGTTGCCGCCCAGCGAGAAGCCGGCCAGCGCCATCGGCCGCGCGCTCCAGCGCGCGGCGATGTCGCCCAGCGCGTGCACCACCTCGTCGAGGCGGCAGGAATGGAACAGCGCCTCGTTGAGCCCATGGCTGTCGCCGTGGTCGCGGAAATTCAGCCGGAAGATGTCCCAGCCGTCGGCGAGCAGGCGGCTGCCGGTCTGCAGCACGTAGGTGGAATCGACACTGCCCTCCCAGCCGTGGAACAGCACGGCCAGACCGCGCGACTGCGGCCGGGTCTTCTGCGCGGTATGCGCGCCGGTGAGGCGCACGCCGCCGCCGCCGTCGACCACCACCGCCTCGGCGTCCTGCAGCACGGTCTTCGCCGCGCGCGGCAGCAGCAGGCGGCGCACCCCGCTGGAGGACAGCATGGTCTGGATGTGGCCGCTGGTCAGCGGCCAGGGTGGCCGGAAATCCTTTCCGTGCAGCCGGCTCATCCGGTGCGGTCTTCCAGCGCCGCGGCGATGCGCTCGCGCGACAGCTCGGCCATGCGCCGACGCGCGTCCGGGCTGGCCGGCACCGGCGCCAGGAAATGCACCTCGGCGTCCAGCGGCGCCTCGCCCAGCATGCGCACGATGTTGTGCACGAAACTTTCGTGCTCGCGGAAGCCGGCGTCGAGCACGCGCCGTCCGCCGCGGGCGAAGCGCAATGCCACCGGCTGCACCGGCACGTCGGCATCCAGCGCCGCCTGGAAGATGCGCGCGTGGAACACCTTCAGCACGCCGTGGTAGCCGGTGCCGCCTTCCGGGAACACGGCCACCGAACGACCTTTGCGCAGGCACCCGACCATCGCCTGCATCACCGTGGACAACGAATGGTTGTTGCCGCGGCGATGGAAGATGGTGCCGCCGTTCCTGGCCAGCCAGCCGACCAGCGGCCAGCCGGCGATCTCCGCCTTGGCCACGAAGCAGGCCGCGCGCTGGCTGTGCAGCATCACGATGTCGATCCACGAGGTGTGGTTGGCCACGAACAGCACCGGGTCGCGCTGCACCTCGCCGAAGCGCACCGCGCGCAGGCCGAAGATGCGCAGCAGACTGAGCGACCACCAACGGATCATGCGGTGGGCGAACGGCTCGCGGCCATCCTTCATCACCGCGTGCTGGTTCCAGCTGAGGATCAGTGCACACAGCGCGATGCCCAGCACGAGGTGCAGCAGCACCAGCGGCACCCGCCACAGGTAGCGCAGCGCGCGCAGCAGGTCGCGCTCGGACCCATTGGTAATGGTGGTGGTGTCGATGCTCATCGGTCGGTTAGTTTAGCGTCAGTCGGCGGTACCCGCGGCGGCCCGGAACTTGGGAAGAAAATCACCTCCCGTGGTTTTCTTCCGTGCCTTCGCGCTGGCCGGTCCGAGAGGTTGAAACGACCTCTCAACGCTCCAGCTGGGCCAGCGGCAGCGAGGGCGAGCGCTTCACCGTGCGCAGCACGAAACTGGAATTGACATCGGCCACCCCCGCCGCGTTCAACAGGTGGTCGAGCAGGAAGCGCGAGAAGTCCTTGAGATCGGCCACGTAGACGTGCAGCAGGTAATCCATGTCGCCGGTCAGCGCATGGCAGGCGACCACTTCGTCCCAGCCGTTGACGCAGGCCACGAAACCCTCGACCGCCGCGCTCTCGTGCTTGGTCAGCTGCACCCGCACGAACGCCTGCAGGCCCAGCCCCACCGCCTGCGGGTCGACCTGGGCGGCGTAGCCGGTGATCACCTGGTCCGCCTCCAGCCGCTGCAGCCGGCGCAGGCAGGCCGACGGCGACAGGCTGACCCGCTCGGCCAGCTCGGCATTGGTGATGCGGCCCTCGCTCTGCAGCACGGCGAGGATGCGCAGGTCGGTACGGTCGAGTGTCGTCATGTGCAACAAACCTCACTCAGGATGCAGACATGAACAATAATAGTGCGTTTTACTGGCCGATCAGTGCAATGAAACAACCCTGCTGCGGTGAAACCGCCGTATGCTGTGGCTTGCCCCGAAGCCGTCGCGGAGTGACGCCATGGAAACGCCACGCAAGATCGAACACCAGCAGACCGATCGCGGCTATGTGCCGGTGTACGCCACCGGCGTGGTCGAGCAGCCGTGGGCCAGCTACAGCAAGACCGACCACGTGGTATGGGACACCTTGTTCAAGCGCCAGCGCGAACTGCTGCCCAGGCGCGCCTGCACGGAGTTCCTCGCCGGCGTGGAACGCTTCGGCCTGGGCGACGGCGGCATCCCGAAGTTCGAGGACGTCACCCGCGTGTTGCGCAAGGCCACCGGCTGGGAGCTGGTGGCGGTGGAAGGCCTGCTGCCGGACGAGGTGTTCTTCGATCATCTGGCCCATCGCCGCTTTCCGGTGAGCTGGTGGATCAGGAAGCCCGAGCAGCTCGACTACCTCTCCGAACCGGACCTGTTCCACGACCTGTTCGGCCACGTGCCGCTGCTGCTCAACCCGGTGTTCGCCGACTACATGCAGGCCTACGGCCGCGGCGGCATGAAGGCGTTCGGCATCGGTCCCGAGGCGCTGATGAACCTCACGCGGCTGTACTGGTACACGGTGGAGTTCGGCCTGATCAATACCAATGAAGGCATGCGCATCTACGGCGCCGGCATCGTCAGCTCCAAGGGCGAGTCGATCTACTGCCTCGATTCGCCCTCGCCGAACCGGATCGGCTTCGGTCTGGAGCGCGTGATGAGCACGCGCTACCGCATCGACACCTACCAGCAGACCTACTTCGTGATCGACAGCTTCGAGCAGCTGTTCGAGGCGACCCGGCCGGACTTCTCGCCGATCTACGCGAAGCTCAAGGCCGAGCCCGCGCACGCCGCCGGCGACGTGCTGGACGGCGACCGCGTGTTCCACCGTGGCGATCGCGTGGGTTGGGCGACCAACGCGGATACCTGATCCCTACAGCCCCAGCTGGCCGCTGGCGTGGTCGATCACCACGCGCTCGAGTTGGCTCGACGCCGGGTTCGACGCGTCCGGCGCCGCATGCAGGCACAGCTCCACCACGGGCAGCGCGGGTAAACCATGCCTCTCGTCGAGCCGCATCAGCGAGCGCGGGATGCCGGCCGTGGTGCGCAGCGTGATGCCGAGGCCGGCCGCCACCCCCGCCCACAGGCTTTGCAGGCTCGCCGTGGCGTAGGCCAGCCGCCAGGGAATGGCGGCCTGGTCGAGCGCCTCGATGCCGGCGCGGCGGAAGAAGCAGGGCGCGTTGTAGAGCGCGAGGTCGAGCGGGGCATCGGCCTTCAGCACCGCTTCCGTGCCTGCCGGCCCGATCCAGGTCATGGGCAGCGTGGCCAGGCGCCTGGCGTCCGGGCGGTTGCCATGGCCCATGGCGAGGACCAGATCGAATTCGCCCCGGTCGAGGCGCTCCAGCAGGCGCCCGTTGCGCTCCACCTCGACATCCACCCGCACCGCCGGGTGCGCCCGCTTGAACTGGCCCAGCGCCGCAGGCAGCCAGGTCTCCGCGAAATCGCCCGGCAGGCCAAAGCGCACCGCGCCTTCTACCGAGCGGCCGGCCACGCTGCGGGCCGCTTCATCGTTGAGTTCGAGGATGCGGCGCGCATAGGAGTGCACCAGCTCCCCGCTTTCCGTCAGCACCATGTTGCGCCCCTGCTTGCGGAACAGCGGCTGGCCCAGCTGGCTTTCCAGCTTCCTGATCTGCTGGCTCGCCGCCGAGGGCGAGCGGCCGATCTTCTGCGCCGCACGCCCGAGGCTGCCCAGCTGCAGGATCGCCACCAGGGTCCGCATGGCGTCCATATCCAGGTTCGGCAGGGACATTACTTTCGTTTTTCCGATGAGATGGTTTCGAATTATCGGATTTTCTTCAGCGTGCGCGGAGCCTAGCATCCGATGACTCCCGCAGGCGCATCCGCCTGCGCCACTCCAGCTTCGGGACTCACCGCATGAACGCTCATCCCACCGCCACCCGCCATGCCCTGGCTGCACTCCTCTCGGCCTGTCTGTTCTGGACGTCCGCCGCCTCAGCCGGCTCGGCCCGCGACGCATCGTCGCTGGCCGGCACGTGGACCCTGGTCGCGGCCGACGTCCAGCACCCCGACGGCTCGCGTGCATCCGACTACGGCGCAAGCCCCAAGGGCCTGCTGCTGATCGATCGCCAAGGCCATTATTCGCTGCAGATCTTCAAGGCCGAGCGGCCGGCCTTCCACGCCGCCGACAAGGCGAAGGGCACGCCCGACGAGTACAAGGCTGCGGTGATGGGCTCCAGCACCCACTACGGCACGCTGGCCATCGAGCCGGATCACGATGTTCTTGTGTTCCACATCGAGGGCGCCTCCTTTCCCAACTGGGAGGGCCAGGAGCAGCGCCGGCAGTATGAGCTGAAGGATGGCGTGCTCCGCTACCGGGTGGCGGCACGCCCCAATGGCGACGTGCCGCTGTCGGTATGGCGGCGGATCGACTGACGGGGATGCACGTCCGATGAAGGAATGGCGGCGGCATCACCGCCCGTGGGCATCCAGCCACGGCCGCACGACACCGATCCACAGCGCGTAGCCCGTGCGGTTCATGTGCAGCCCGTCCTGGATGAACCATCTGGCCTGCGGCTGGCCGTCGGCATCCAGCATCGGGATGAGGATGTCGAGGTAGGCCACGCCTTTCTGCGTGGCCGCCCAGTCGCGCACCAGCGCGTTCGCCTCGCGGATCTTCGGCAGCAGGGCCTTGCGCGCCATGCTGGGCTTGATCGCGATGAAGGCGATCGGTACGCCGGGGGCGACCGCGCGCGCCGTGCGCACGAAGGCGGCGAAGTCGTCGCGCACCTGCGCGGGACGGTTGCCGGCCTCGAGGTCGTTGTCGCCGGCGTACAGCACGATCGCGCGCGGGTGGTACGGCGCCACGATGCGGTCGACGAAGAAGGTGCTGTCGGCGATCTCCGAACCGCCGAAGCCGCGGTTGAGCGTGCGCACCTCGGGGAAATCCGTCGCCAGCGAGGTCCACAGGCGGATCGACGAGCTGCCGATGAACAGCACCGCGCCTGGCGCCGGCGGATGGGCCCGGTCCGCCGCCTGGAACGCGGCAATCTCGGCGTTCCACTGCACGTGGTCGTTCTCGCGGTGGTCGCGCGCCACCGCCAGCTGCGGCAACAGCAGCAGGAACAGCAACAGCATGCGCAGGATCTTCATCGGCACACCTCGTCGACCGGGTCGGCGCCCAGACTAACGCGGCCGCGCCAGCTCCGACACCGCCAGCACCTGCGCGATGCGCGTGCCGTCCCAGCGATAGACCAGGTGCTGCGCCTGCATGCACGGCGCCACCACGTCGGGGTGGAAGGCGGCCAGGCATTCGCCACCGCGATGCCGTGCGCTGTCGTAGACGAGGCCGTTGGAACCTTGTTCGCGCAGCTCGCGGGCCAGCTTGACGCTGGCCGTATAGACGTCCGGATCGTGCGCGGCCTTCCAGCCGCCGCGGATGTCGTGCAGGCGGCTGTCGACGCTGGTGCGGTAGCAGCGCATCTGGATCTCGCAGGCCGGCTCGGCGGTGGCGGCGAGGAAGCGCTCGCGGTGGTAAACGGTTTCCTCCACCGCGGTGGCGACGCTGTGCCCGGCGTAGAACACGCCCCAGCTGCCGTCGGAGAAGCGGCTGCCGTCCGGGTTGAGATGGGTGAACGCGGCCATCACCGGCGTCGTGCCCGGGCCGCTGATGCGGTGCTCCGTCGGCACCAGCGCCAGCGCACCGGCCTCCTCGCGCAGGCGCGGATTGGTCAGCGCCTCGACCGCGAACAACGCGTCGAGATCGGCCGGATCGGCGATGCGGTCGTACACGCCGACCGGCGGGAAGCGGCTGGGCACGATGCGGTAGGCCTGATTCCAGCGAACGCGCCTGACGGGTGGAAGTTCGGTTGGCATCGCGGCTCCATCATGTGCGCTCTTCCCGCATGGCCGGGGAGCGCAGAGCGTGCGGCATTTCCGTCTCGCTCGTCGCGACCGTGCTCACGGCGCGTCAGCCGCGCTGCGCGTCCAGGTACTGGCGCACCACGTACAGGTCGGCGACGTTGCCGGACAGCATGCGCTCCAGCGCGGAATGGCCGCCGAACAGCGGCGCCGCGTTCGGCCTGTGCAGCCAGGCATCGGCCTGGGCCGGGTCGGGGAACAGGATCTGCAGCGATTTCCAGATGCCGAGCAGGTAGCTGATGCGCTCCAGCGTGTCGCGCCCCAGGGCGCCGCCCTGCTGGCGCTTCCACTTGTAGAGGGTCGACTCTGGCGGATCGCCGAGCAGGCGGCGCTGCTCGGCGATGCGCAACTTCCAGTGCTCGGCCAGCCGGAAGAACGCGCGCAGCGCCGGGTCGGCAAGCGTATCCGGCGGCGTGTAACGGGGTGCGGCTTCGGCGATGCGGGTCGAATGAGCGGTCATGGCGCCTACTCTCCCTGTGAAGTTGTTTCACATGTTACTTCACGAATGCAGGAAAAAGCCAGCCCAGGCGCCAGCCACGCTCAATGCCCCGCAGCGCCCTTCGCCTTCGCGCAGTCGCACCCGTAATCCGGCTCCGGGCCGCCCTCGGCGATGAAGCGGTCGATGCGCTGCTGCAGTACCGGCAGCGGCACCGAGCCCAGCTGCAGCACGGTGTCGTGGAAGTGGCGCAGGTCGAACTTCGCGCCCAGCGCCTGCTCCGCCTTCGTGCGCCATTCGCGGATCTTCAGGTAACCCAGCTCGTACGACAGCGCCTGACCCGGCCAGCTGATGTAGCGGTCCACCTCGTTGGCGATCTCGCGTGCGGACAACGCGGTGTTGTCAGTCAGGTAGTCGATCGCCTGCTGGCGCGTCCAGCCGAGGTGGTGGATGCCGGTGTCGACCACCAGCCGGCAGGCGCGCCACATCTGGTAGGTGAGGTAGCCGAAGCGCTCGTACGGCGTGTGGTAGATGCCCATCTCGTTGCCGAGGTATTCCGAGTACAGCCCCCAGCCCTCGCCGTAGGCGGAGATGTAGCTGTTGCGGCGGAACGCCGGCTGGTCGTGCTGCTCCTCGGCCAGCTCCAGCTGCAGCGCGTGGCCGGGATAACTCTCGTGCAGGGTCAGCGCCGGCACGTTGAACAGCGGCCGCGACTTCAGATCGTAGGTGTTGACCAGGTAGGCGTCAGCGCCGCCGCGGCCGGAGGTGTAGTACGGCGCGATGTCGGCCGGCACCGGCTTGATGGTGAAGTGCGCGCGCGGCAGGTGGCCGAAGAAGCGCGGCATCTGGCCGTCCACCTGCTTGGCCACCCAGGCGCTGCGCATCAGCAATTCGTCCGCCGTCTTGGCATAGAACTGCGGGTCGGTGCGCAGGAACTTGAGGAAGTCGGCAAAGCTGCCGGTGAAGCCGGTTTCCTGCATCACCTCCAGCATCTGCGCGTGGATCTTCGCCACCTGGTCGAGGCCGATCTGATGGATCTCGTCAGGCCCCAGGTCGAGCGTGGTGTATTCGCGGATCTGCTGGCGATAAAACGCCTTGCCGTCCGGCAACGCCTCGGCCGCCAACGTGCGGCGCGCCCGCGGCACGTATTCGTCGCGGAAGAAGGCCAGCAGCTTCGCATAGGCGGGGATCACCCCGTCGCGGATCTGCCGCAGCGCCTGACCCTGCAGCGCCTGCGCGCGATCGGCCGGGATCGACGCCGGCAGTTGCTTGAACGGCTCGTAGAAGCTGCTCTGGGTCGGGTCTTTCAGCTCGGCTACCGCGGCGATCGAGGCGTCGCGCCCGTCCAGCACCGCCCGCGGCACGCTGAAACCGCGCTTGAGGCCGGCGCGCATGTTGGCGATCTGCTGGTCGAAATAGGCCGGGACCTGGCCGAGCCGGTCGAGGTAGCGCTGGTAGTCGGCGGCCGTGCGCAGGCGGTCGCCGCCCAGCACGTAACCGAGATCGGACCAGAACGCGGAGTCGCTGTTGAACGGCATCTGCCAGGCCCGGAACTTCTGCCCGGCGACGAAGTTGCCGATCTGTTCGCGATAGATCGCGTAGTTGACCTGGTTGGCCGGCGACAATCGCGTCACGTCGACGCCGTCGAGCCGCTTCAGCACGCCCTGCCAATACGCCAGCCGCCGCTGCTGGCTGGCGGCATCGACCTGGTCGAGCCGGCCGCCGTTCGGCTGCGGCTCGCCGGCGGTGCTGATCCCCGCCTGGCCGGTGCGCCAGGCCCATTCGGCGTCGTAGATGGCCTTGAAGCGCGCATCGGCAGCGGCGTCGGCGTTGACGGGCGTGCCGGTCGCATGCAGCGGCATCACGCTGCACACCAGCGCGAGCGCGGCCAGCCGCGCCATCATCAGGGGCTTGTTCACACGGGTTCCTTGTAGCGGGACGACGTCATCAACCATCACGCGGGGTGAGGCGAACGTCTATCCTCGCCGCCATTCCGCGGCATGGCAACAGGGCCCGCTCAGCCGAGATCGAGCTTGCCCACGCCGACCGCGCGCAGATAGGCGGCCAGGTTGCGCTCCTCGGCGTCGACGAAGGTTTCGCCGCTGGGCTCGCAGGTGTCGATGCGGTCCGGACGGAAATTGCGGAAGTCATTGCGCAGCCGGCACCACGCGCCCAGCGTCCACTTGCCGCCCCAGAACGACAGGCACAGCGGCTCGACCTCGCGCGTGCTGGCGTTGCCGCCTTCGTCGCGGTACGCCAGCCGCAGCACCTGGCTGCCGACGATGGCCGCGTGCAGCCGGTCGATCAGGGCGGCGAAGTCCTCGCGGTACTGGTCGCGCCAGACCGGCGCAAAGATCCGCGTGCGCGTGGCGCGCTCGCGCAACTCCGGCGGCAGCACCGCCTCGATCTTCAGCAGAGCGGACTGCGCGCTTTCGGCCAGTTGGGTGCCGGCGAACGCGCGCACGAAACGCGAACCGACCACCAGCGCTTCGAGCTCATTCGCGGTGAACATCAGCGGCGGGATGTCCGAACCCTTGCGCAACACGTAGCCGACGCCGGCCTCGCCCTCGATCGGCACGCCGGACAACTGCAGGTCGGCGACGTCGCGATACACCGTGCGCTGCGACACCCCCAGGGTCTGCGCCAGCGCGCGCGCCTGCAGCGCGGTACGCCGGCCGCGCAGGGCATGGATGATGAGGAACAGGCGATCGGCTCGACGCATCCGCGCATCATCGCCGAGGCGGACGACGGCGAACAGCGCCGGAGGTCACGGCTCATCGCATCACGCCGTCCGCGTGGCCAGCAGTTCGGCATCCTTCGCCGCGGCGCGCTGCATCGCCGGGCGCGCCAGCACGCGGTCGATGTAGGCATGGATCACCGGCAGCTCCGGCACCAGCTTGAACATCGTGGTCCAGTTCAGCGCGGTGCCCCACAGCACGTCGGCGGCGCTGAAGGTGTCGCCGAGCAGGTACGGACCCTTGCCGAGCTGGTCGACCAGCGTCTGCAGCATGGTGTCGTAGTCGCCGTAGGGTGAGGTCGACGGCGGCGCCGGCTCGCGCTGCAGGGACCTGTCCACGATCGCCGGCTCGAAACACGAACCGTAGAACACCAGCCAGCGCAGGTACGGCCCGCGCAGCGGGTCGCCCAGCGGCGGCGCCAGTTTCGCCGCGGGATAGAGGTCGGCCAGGTAAATGAACACGGCCGGCTGCTCGGTGACCAGCGCGCCGGCGTGGTGGATCGCCGGCACCTTGCCCATCGGGTTGATCGCCAGATAGTCCGGCTCGCGCTGCTCGCCGGCCTTCAGGTCGAGCACGTGCAGGTCATAGTCGGCGCCGAGTTCCTCGAGCAGCGCGCGGGTGCCGGCGGAGCGGCTCTGCGGCGCATGAAAGAAGGTGACGCGCGGGGTGGTGTCCATGCGGGTGCTCCTGACTCAAGCCGGGGGAAGCTGGCAGACCACCTCGAGGTTGTGCCCGTCGGGGCCGATCACGAAGGCGGCGTAGTAGTTCGCGTGGTAATGCGGGCGCAGGCCCGGCGCGCCGTGGTCGCTGGCGCCGGCGAGCAGCGCGGCGGTGTGGAACGCATCCACCTGCGCGCGGTTGCCGGCGACGAAGGCCACGTGCAGCGGGGTCGGCGCGGCCGGTCCTGCGACCAGCCAGAACTCCGGCTCGTCGCGGCCCATGCCGACCGCGCCGGGGTATTCCTTCACCACGCCGATGCCCAGCGGAGCCAGCGCCTGGTCGAAGAACGCCTGGCTGCGGGCGAGGTCGCTGCTCGGCAGGCTGATGTGGTCGATGATCATGGCGCTCCTTCAATGGCCGTGATTGGCATCAGAGATGCCGTGTTTCGGCCGGCGCCGACATCCAGTTGTCGTGGCGACCGTCGGAGTAGCGCAGCGGCGCGTCGATCAGTTCCTGCGGCTGGACGTCGTCGAGGCAGGCCACGCTGACCGACACGAAGTCGCCGCCGATTTCCTCGATATGACCGCGGCCGAAGGAATGCACACCGCAATGCCTGCAGAACAGGTGATGGACACGGCCGGTGTTGAACCGGTAGTCCGACAAGGCTTCCTCGCCCGCCAGCAGACGGAAGGCGTCCGGCCGCACGACCGCCCCCCAGTCGCGCGTCTTCGTGCAGATCGAGCAGTTGCAGCGGCCGGTGCCGGCGGCGAGGTCGATGTCGGCCTCGTAGCGCACCGCGCCGCAGTGGCAGCTGCCGTGGTAGGTCCGGATCATCGCTTGCTCCGGGGCCGGAAGACGATGTAGGTCAGCGCGGCCAGCAGGACGCGCCGGCGCGCACGCGGCGCGGCGGCATCCGTCGGCGCCGCCTTGGGCAGCTTGTACTGCCCGTCCAGCAGCAGGCCATTGAGATAGAGCGGGCGGTAGGCCATCAGGGTGCGTTGCAGTAGCGGATGCATGCTTTTCTCCTCACGCGGCCACGGCTTCGCCGACGCACCACGGCGGCAGCTGGGCGTGCTTGAACAGGCGGTACCAGTGCTCGCGGTCGCTGGGGCTGTACAGGTCCAGCGTGCGGATCACCTCGCGGGCGAACTCCACGCTGCCCAGGTGGCTGGCGCTGATCACGCCGCCGTCGCTGACCGCCAGTACGCCGGCGTCGTATTGCTCCGCGCCGGCGTAGGCCGGCACGTGGCTGGCGATGTGCCCGGGCCAGTTGCCGGTGTGCCGGCAGTGGTCGAGCAGGCCGGCGCGGGCCAGGGCCAGCACGCCGCTGTCGATCGCCGCCACCGGCGCGCCGGCCGTGTACAGCCGGCGGATTGCCGCCACCGCCGCGGCGCCTTCGTCGCGCTGCCACAGGTGGCCGCCGGGCACGATCAGCAGCGCCGCGCGCTGGAGGTCGAGTTCATCCAGCGCCAGCTCCGGCTGCACGGTGAGGCCGCCCATCGAGGTCACCGGCGCCTTCGAGAAGCCCACCGCCTGCACCTGCCAGTCGCCGGGGCGGCGGATCTCGCACAGCGCCAGTGCGGCCTGCCAATCGGCATAGCCGTCGAACACCAGGAAATAAACCGTGTCGCGCATGTCGTGTCCCTCCGTGTGGAGACACAGCTTGACCACCCCTTGCTGCCAACGTGATGTCAGCAGCGGGGCCGGATGCGGGCGCGCGGGGCGCCGGGCTGGCACCGTTCAGCCCGGACCGGGACAATGGCGCTTCCTCTTGCCATGGACCCGACATGAAACCCGTCTCGCTGATCCAGTTCCTGATCGAGGAACGCCGCGCCGGCCACATCAACGCCGAACTCTCGCTGCTGATCGAAGTGGTCGCGCGCGCCTGCAAGCGCATCGGCGTGGCCACCGGCAAGGGCGCGCTGGGCGGCGTGCTGGGCATGGCCGGCACCGACAACGTGCAGGGCGAGGCGCAGAAGAAGCTGGACGTGATCTCCAACGAGATCCTGCTGGAGGCGAATGCCTGGGGCGGCCACCTCGCCGCCTGCGCCTCGGAGGAAATGGAAGACCCGCAGCAGATCCCGGACGGCTATCCGAAAGGCCAGCACCTGCTGCTGTTCGACCCGCTGGACGGCTCCTCCAACATCGACGTGAACGTCTCCGTCGGCACCATCTTCTCGGTGCTGCGCTGCCCGGACGGCGTGACCGAGCCGAAGGCCGAACACTTCCTGCAACCGGGCACCACCCAGCTGGCCGCCGGCTACGTGGTGTACGGCCCGGCCACCGTGCTGGTGCTCACCTTCGGCCACGGCACCCACGAGTTCACGCTGGACCGCGAAGTGGGCAGCTTCATCCTCAGCCGGCGCGGCATCCGCATTCCCGAGCAGACCGCCGAATTCGCCATCAACATGTCCAACCAGCGCCACTGGCAGGCGCCGATGCAGCGCTACGTGGGCGAGCTGCTGGCCGGCAGGACCGGCCCGCGCGGCAAGGACTTCAACATGCGCTGGGTCGCCTCGATGGTCGCCGACGTGCACCGCATCGTGACCCGCGGCGGCGTGTTCTATTACCCGCTGGACGCGAAGATCCTCGACAAGGGCGGCAAGCTGCGCCTGATGTACGAGGCCAACCCGATGGCCTTCATCATCGAGCAGGCCGGCGGCGCCGCCACCACCGGGCGCGAACGCATCATGGAGCTGCAGCCGACCGGCCTGCACCAGCGCGTGCCGGTGTTCCTCGGCTCGAAGCAGGAAGTCGAGCTGGCCACGCACTACCATCGGGAGGCTGACGGCGCCGTGAGCTGACGCCCTGCGCCCTCCCCTGTTCGCCGGGGAGGGCTGGGGTGGGGTCGCTCTTCGCTCCAGCGGCAAAGGCGCCCCCTCCCGACCTCCCCCTGCGTTGCAGGGGAGAAGACCCACCAAGATCGACATCGACACCCATGCCCTTCCCCCGCCTGCTCCTGCCATTGCTCGCCACGCTGGTGCTGGGTGCCTGCACGCACGCAGCGAAACCCGTGCCGCCACCGCCGCCCGCAGCACCCGCACCGGTGAAGCTGAAGATCGGCCTCGCCCTCGGTGGCGGCGCGGCGAAGGGCTTCGCCCACATCGGCGTGATCAAGATGCTGGAAGCCAGCGGCATCCATCCGGACGTGGTCGCCGGCACCAGCGCCGGCAGCGTGGTCGGCGCGCTGTACGCCAGCGGCATGGACGCGTTCGCGCTGCAGCAGACCGCGTTCGGCCTGGACGAGGCGAAGATCCGCGACGTGCGGCTGTTTTCCGGCGGCCTGGTGCAGGGCCAGGCGCTGCAGGACTACGTCAACCAGCTGCTGCACAAGCAGCCGATCGAGCAGTTGAAGCTGCCGTTCGCCGCGGTCGCCACCGAGCTGGAGACCGGCACGCGCACGGTATTCGTGCGCGGCAACACCGGCCGCGCAGTCCGCGCGTCGTCGAGCATTCCCGGCGTGTTCGAGCCGGTCGAGATCCACGGCAAGCACTACGTCGACGGCGGCGTAGTCAGCCCGATCCCGATCGACGCGGCGCGCCAGCTCGGCGCCGACTTCGTGATCGCGGTGGACATCTCCGCCGCACCCGATGGGCGCAACCCGCAGGACATGATGGGCATCGTCGGCCAGTCGCTCACCATCATGGGCCGGCAACTGGCCGCGCAGGAAAGCGCGCGCGCCGACGTGGTGATCCGGCCCGACCTCGCCGGCATCGGCCCGACCGATTTCGAGCAGAAGAACCAGGCCATCCTGGCCGGCGAGAAGGCCGCGCTGGCGGCGGTTCCCGCGATCCGCGCCAAGCTCGCCGCGATGGTCGCCGCGCGCCAGGCAGCGGCGGCCACGGTCGCGCCCTGAGCCCCACCGGCCGTGCCGTCCTGCACTTGGCGCAGGCGACCGGCGGGTTGTAGCGTTCGAGGCTTCCCCGCGCCGGAATCCTCCCATGCTGAAACGCCCGCACCTGCCCGCTCCCTTGCTGCTGCTGGCCTTCGCGCTGGCACCGCACGCCTTCGCCGCCGCGCCCGCGGTTGATCCGCGCATCGAGCAGGTACTGGCCCAGCTGGGCAAGGCGCAATCGATCCAGGCGGTGGCGATCTCGCCGGACGGCAAGCAGCTGGCGTGGGTGATCCAGCGCGACGGCAAGCCGGCGATCGAGGTGGCCGACGCCGACGGCCGTCATGCGCACCGCGTCAGCGCCGCGGCCAGGGCGGGCAGCTGCGCCGAATCCGGCATCGCGTGGGCGCCCGATTCGCGCCGCCTCGCCTTCGTTGCCAACTGCCACGTCGACCTCACCAGCACCCAGGTGATGCAGAACGCCATTTACCTCGCCGACACGCGCGGCACCGGCGCACCGGCGCGCCTGGCCGAACTGCAGGGCTACGTGCGTTCGCTGCAATGGACCGCCGACGGCCAGTCGCTCGGCTTCCTCTACGTGGCCGGTGCCACCCGCCACGCCAGCGCGGTGGCGGCGGCCAAGCCGGCTGCCGGCGAGATCGGCGTGAGCGGCGTCGAGGTGCAGCGCGTGGCCAGCCTCGACGTGGCCAGCGGTACGCTGCGCGAGCTGACCCCGGCCGGCCTGTACGCGTATGAATTCGACTGGTCGCCGGATGGCGCGCGCATCGCCTACACCGCCGCGCTGCCGCCGGGCGACAACAACTGGTGGATCGCCAGGCTCTACGTGCAGAACGCGCAGGCCGGCGCCGACGCGCGCGTGCTGGTCGACCCGGCCGACCCTGCCAGCGGTACGTTGCACGGCCTGCAGCTCGCGCTGCCGCGCTGGTCGCCGGACGCCACGCGGATCGCCTTCATCGGTGGCCTGATGAGCGACCAGGGCGCCACCGGCGGCGACCTCTACGCGGTGCCGGCGGGCGGCGGCGCGCCGGTCAACCTCACGCCTGGCAGCAAGGTCACGCCGAGCTGGCTGCGCTGGACGTCGCCGCAGTCGATGCTGGTCAGCCAGGTCAGCAATGGCCACAGCCAGCTGGCGGATTACGCCGTATCCGCCACGCGCGCCGCGCAGCAGCGCGTGCACTTCACCCTGCCGGCCAGCATCGGCGACGGCAGCGCGTCGATGGCGATGTCGCTGTCGGCCGACTTCAAGCGCATCGCCTTCGTGCAGAGCTCGTACGCCGCCGCCAGCGAGGTGCATGCCGGCGTGCTGGGCCATGCGCCGCCGCCGGCGGTGACTTCGTTCAACGCCGCGCTGAAGCCGGCCTGGGGCAAGGCCGAGTCGGTGGAGTGGAACAACGAAGGCTTCCACGTGCAAGGCTGGCTGCTGTACCCGGCCGACTACGACGCGGGCAAGCGCTATCCGATGATCGTGGTGGTGCACGGCGGCCCGTCCAGCGCGGTGATCCCGCGCTGGCCCGGCGTCGGCTACGGCGGCGCGCCGCTGGCGGCGCTGGGCTATTTCGTGTTCATGCCGAACCCGCGCGGCAGCTTCGGCCAGGGCGAGCAGTACGTGCAGGCGAACCGCAGGGACTTCGGCTACGGCGACCTGCGCGACATCCTCGCCGGCGTCGACGCGGTGGAGAAGAAGGTGCCGGTGGACGACCATCGGCTCGGCCTCACCGGCTGGAGCTACGGCGGCTTCATGAGCATGTTCGCGCCGACCCAGACGCAGCGCTTCCGCGCCGTGGTCGCCGGCGCCGGCATCGCCAACTGGCAGAGCTATTACGGCCAGAACCTGATCGACCAGTGGATGCCGCCGTTCTTCGGCGCCAGCGTGTACGACGATCCGGCGGTGTACGCGAAGAGCTCGGCGATCAACTTCATCAAGCAGGTGAAGACGCCGATGCTGATCGTGGTCGGCGACCGCGACGCCGAATGCCCGGCGCCGCAGTCGTTCGAGATGTGGCACGCCTTGCGCGCGCAGCACGTGCCGACCTCGCTGGTGGTGTACCCGAACGAAGGCCACCACTTCGTCGATCCCGCGCACCAGCGCGACGTGCTGCAGCGGGCGCTGGGCTGGTTCGCGAAATACCTGCCGGCGTCGGAATGAACCGCGGCGACGGCCGCCGCGCGTTCAGAACAGCTCGCCCTGCGGCGACGCCTTGCGCGGCGGCACGAAGCGCGTGGTGTCGAGGCTGAGTTCGCGGGCGCGGCCGAAGCCGTGCCGGCGGCAGGCGAGCTCGAAGCGCTTGCGCAGCAGCTCGGCAAACACGCCCTGGCCGCGCATGCGGGTGCGGAAGTCCGCGTCGTAGTCGCGGCCGCCGTTCATCTGCTGCACCAGGCTCATCACGTGCTCGGCGCGCTGCGGCGCGTGCAGGGCGAGCCATTCGCGGAACAGCGCCTTCAGTTCCCACGGCAGGCGCAGCGTGGTGTAGCCGGCGCAGCGGGCGCCGGCGGCGTGCGCGCGTTCCAACACCGCTTCCAGGTCCTTGTCGTTGAGCGCGGGGATGATCGGCGCCACCAGCACGCCGACCGGCACGCCGGCCTCGGCTAGCCTGGCGATGGCTTGCAGGCGGCGATGGGGTGCGCTGGCGCGCGGTTCGAGTCTCGCGGCGAGCTGGTTGTCCAGCGAGTTGACCGAGACGAACACCTGCACCAGGCGCTCGCGCGCCATCGGCGCGAGGAGATCGAGGTCGCGCTCGACCAGGGCATTCTTGGTGACGATGGTGCACGGGTGGTGGCACTCGGCCAGCACTTCCAGCGCGGCACGGGTCAGCCGCCATTTTTTCTCGATCGGCTGGTAGGGATCGGTGTTGCTGCCGATGTTGATCGGGCTGACCTGGTAACCGGGTTTGGCGAGGTCGGCGCGCAGCACCTCGGCGAGGTTGGTCTTGGCGCGCAGCTTCGTCTCGAAGTCCAGCCCCGGCGAGAGGTTGAGGTAGCTGTGGCTGGGCCGCGCGAAGCAGTAGATGCAACCGTGTTCGCAGCCGCGATACGGGTTCAGCGCCTGATCGAAGGCGATGTCGGGCGAGTCGTTGCGGCTGATCACGCTCCTGGCACGTTCCTCGGTGACCTCCGTGCGCGGGCGCGGCGCATCCTCGTCCAGCAGTGCGCTCTGCCAGCCGTCGTCCTCGGCCTGATGGCGGATCGATTCGAAGCGGCCTTCCGGATTGGAGGCGGCACCGCGACCCTTGTGCGCGCGGATCGTGGGCAGCGATGGCGATGGCGGCAGCTCGTCCATCGGCGCAGTGTGGCGCGGCAGGGTCTCAGGCGTCGCGACATCCTGGCGCGGGAGTGACCGGCCGCGCAGCCGGTGCAAGGCCGCGACGCTATGATGCGGCCGTTCGCCGCCGCCGGCGGCGCTTCCACCTGTCGGGACCCACCTCATGCGCTGGCTGCTGCTCGTCTGCACCCTCTTCGCGTTCGTGCTGTGTTTCACCCGCCAGGGCGCGGGCGCCTGGGGTTTCTGGCTGCTGCTCGGGCTGGTCGGCGTCTTCGCCACCACGCTGGCCTTCGTGCAGGCGCGGATCGCCGGCAATGCGCGCGGGGAGAGCCTTTCCGAGTACGACCTGAAGCGGCTACGCGAAGGCAAGGACCCGCTGGGGCACGACCGCAGCTTGCGCTAGGCGAAGCGGTGGCCATCCCGGCACGCCGCCGTGGCCAAAAGAAAACGCAGCGGCGCGGGCCGCTGCGTTTCGAGTGTCCAAACGACCCGGGTCAGTGGTGGAGGTCGACGTCCTTGGTCTCGCGCACGAACAGCATGCCGATCACGAAGGTCATCGTGGCAATCACCACGGGATACCACAGACCGGCGTAGAAGTTGCCGGTGGCCGCCACGATGCCGAACGACACCGAGGGCAGGAAGCCGCCGAACCAGCCGTTGCCGATGTGGTAGGGCAGGCTCATCGAGGTGTAGCGGATGCGGGTGGGGAACATCTCCACCAGCCAGGCGGCGATCGGTCCGTAGACCATCGTCACGTAGAGCACCAGGATGGTCAGCAGCAGGATCACCATCGGCGTATTGGTCTGCGCCGGGTCGGCCTTGGCCGGGTAACCGGCCGCGGCCAAGGCCTTGCCGACGCTGTCGCCGAATGCCTTGCTCTGCGCGGTGAAGTCGGCCTTGGCCAGGGCGCCGCCCTCGAACGCGGGGAACTCCTGGCCGCCGACCGAGACCACCGCCACCGAGCCCGGCGCCGCAGCCACGTTCTCGTACGGCACGCCGCGCTTGGCCAGGTAGCTCTTGGCCACGTCGCAGGAGCTGGTAAAGACCTTCTTGCCGATCAGGTCGATCTGCACGCTGCAGCCGGCGGGATCAGCCTGCACCTTGACCGGCGCCGCCACGCTGGCCGCCTCGATCGCCGGGTTGCCGTAGTGGGTGAGGCCCTTGAAGATCGGGAAGTAGGTCACGGCGGCGAGCAGGCAGCCGGCCAGCACCACCGGCTTGCGCCCGATCTTGTCCGACAGCCAGCCGAACACCACGAAGAACGGCGTGCCGATCAGCAATGCGGCAGCGATCAGCAGCTGGGTGGTGGTGGCGTCGATCTTCAGCGTACTGCCGAGGAAGTACATCGCGTAGAACTGGCCGCAGTACCACACCACGGCCTGGCCGGCGGTGGCGCCGAGCAGGGCCAGGATCACCAGTTTCAGGTTGCCCCAGCGCGCAAACGATTCGGTCAGCGGCGCCTTCGACTGCTTGCCTTCCTCCTTCATCTGCTTGAACACCGGCGACTCGGCCAGTTGCAGGCGGATGTATACCGAGATGGCCAGCAGCAGCGAGGACAGCAGGAACGGAATGCGCCAGCCCCAGTCGTTGAACTTGTCGCCGAGCATCCACTTGCAGCCCAGGATTACCAGCAGCGACAGGAACAGGCCGAAGGTGGCGGTGATCTGGATGAAGCTGGTGTACAGGCCGCGCTTGCCCTGCGGCGCGTGTTCGGCCACGTAGGTGGCCGCACCGCCGTACTCGCCGCCGAGCGCCAGGCCCTGCAGCATGCGCAACGCGATCAGGATCACCGGCGCGGCCACGCCGATCGAGCCGTAGCTGGGCAGCAGGCCGACGAAGAAGGTGGACAGGCCCATGATCACGATGGTGATCAGGAAGGTGTACTTGCGCCCGACCAGGTCGCCGACCCGGCCGAACACCAGTGCGCCGAACGGACGCACCGCGAAGCCGGCGGCAAACGCCAGCAGGGCGAACACCAGCTGGCTCGCTTCATTCAATCCCGAGAAAAACTGGTGGCCGATGATCACGGCCAGCGAGCCGTACAGGTAGAAGTCGTACCACTCGAACACGGTGCCCAGGCTGGAAGCCAGGATCACCCGCTTGTGGCTGACGTCGAGCGCACCGCCGGCCTTGCTGCCGATGGCGTCGATGGCATTGGTGGCCATGATGTTTCCCTCCCGAATAGTATGAGATGCCTCTGCCCGGAACCCTGGGGAGAAGTCGGAAGGTGCGGACCGTCCCTTGCCCCGGGCCGCACCTCGTCATCCTCCCGCCTGGGCGGGAGGTTGCTCGGCGGCGCGCCGGGGCACGCCGCCATGAACCTCAGAAGCGATAAAGCGCGTTGAGGCTGAACTGGTTGCCGGTGGTGGTCTTGCGATCCGTGCCGTTGCTGGTGGAGTCGAGCTTGTCGTGCATCCATTCGGCGCTGAGGTCGTACGACCCGGCGGTGTACTGCAGGCTCAGCGCGGCCTGGCGGTTGCGCAGCAGGCCGGTCGCGCCGTTGCCCATCCAGGCGATCACGTCCTTGGCGTCGGGTTTGCTGTAGGCGTAGAACGCATACAGGCTCCAGTTCGGCGTGAAGCTGTAGCCCGCCTGCACGAAGCCGCCCCGTTCGCTGATGTCGCCGAACTGCGACATGGCGCCGAAGATCTCGCCGAGGCCGTTGCCGGTATAGGCCAACCCCTTGAATGTCCACGGGCCGGGCTTCCACTGGCCGCCGATTTCGTAGCCGGTGCTCTTCACGCTGGACTGGATCGGCGTCGGCGCGGTGCCGCCGACACCGCGCAGGTCGACCTTGCTGTAATGCGCGGCGAAGTACGCCAGCCAGGTCTTGTCCGCCACGCGCAGGCGCGCCTCCAGCTGCGGGCGGAAGCCGGCGCTGCCGGCGGTGAGGTAGTTGACGTTGTTGCCCGGTCCGCTCCAGGTGCCTTCGAACGCGCCCACGTCCAGCCGCCACTGCGCGCCGGTGCTGCCGTGGTTGAGGTCCTGCATCACCACCACGCCGGGGAAACGCCAGCCGCCGTAGCCGGAGCCGAAGCCGAGCGGGAACGCGATGTGCGCCAGCGAGGTCGGCGTGTTGTCGACCGGGAACATCAGGTCCCATTGCTGGCCGATGCGCACGGTGGTGCCGCTCTCGGGATTGGTCAGGTCCATGTAGGCCTGGCGCAGGCGCGGCGTCGGCTGCTGCTGGCTGTACGCGCCGGTGCCGTTGAAGCCGCCGAAGAAGTCCATCTCGATGCGCCCGCCGCCGCTCCAGTTGCCGGCGAACTTGGCGCCCTTGAAGTCGAGCCAGAAGCGCGTGTTGCGCACGTCGACGCCGGACAGCGAGCCCTTCGAGCCGGGGATCGGGAACAACGCGTTCTGGCCGTTGCCGTAGGTGAAGCTCTTGTTCTGGCTGAACGCGCTGGCGCTGACGAAGCCGTGCAGCGCCACCGACACGCCGGGCGCACTGCTGAACACCGGCGTCGCCGCGGCTGGAGCCGCCGCCACGTTCTGCGCCGGCGCGGTCGGCTGGGCAGGCGCGGCCTTCTGCGCCTGGATCATCGCCTTCAACTCGTTCAACTGCTGCTCGAGCTGCGCCACGCGCTGTTCGAGCTGCTGCTCGCGCGCGCTGTCCTGCGCGTGACCGGCCAGCGGAAGCATCAGCGCGCAGGCCATGCTCAGGGCCAGCGCGGAATAACGATGGACAGGTCGTTGGCTCATGCGTGCGTCTCCCCGGAGGTTTGGTGGGATGGGCTGCTCAGCGGCAACTCCATCAGCTGTTTTCGAATGCTTGTCGTAAGCGGGCTTCGGCGGAAAGCGGACTGCGGGCGCTTTTGGCGTATCGCGAATCCCCATCCCCCATCCCGGCACTTCGAGCATGGCCATGCTGCGGCGCGAGCGACTATTCGCCAATGGTCGAACTTCGACCAAAGTCGAGACGACGGCCCGGCGCCACCTCCGCGACGATCGGGCTACACTCGAAAACGTGCACGCCGCCGGGCGCTTGCCTGCGTCCGCCGCGTTACCCCCGTCGCCATCTTCCATGCCGAGCCAGCAGGAGCCCAGCCATGTCCAAGCTCTACCCGGTCAACCCTTCGTTTGCCGCCGCCTCGCGCCTGCGCCTGGACGACTACCAGCGCCTTTACGCCGAATCGGTCGCCGACCCGGAAGGTTTCTGGGGCCGCATCGGGCAGCGCCTGGACTGGATCAAGTCGCCGACGAAGATCAAGAACGTCTCGTTCGACCCGAAGGATCTGCACATCCGCTGGTACGAGGACGGCGAGCTCAACGTGTCGGCCAACTGTCTCGACCGCCAGCTGGCCACGCGCGGCGACAAGGTGGCGATCATCTTCGAGGGCGACGACCCGGCCAACTCGCGCAAGATCACCTACCGCGAGCTGCACGCCGAGGTGTGCAAGTTCGCCAACACGCTCAAGCACCTGGGCGTGGTCAAGGGTGACCGCGTGGCGATCTACCTGCCGATGATCCCCGAGGCGGCGGTGGCGATGCTGGCTTGCGCGCGCCTGGGCGCGATCCACTCGGTGGTGTTCGGCGGCTTCTCGCCCGACTCGCTGGCCGGACGCATCGTCGACTCGCAGGCCAAGGTGGTGATCACCGCCGACGAGGGCCTGCGCGCGGGCAAGCACATTCCGCTCAAGGTCAACGTGGACGCGGCGCTGGAGCGCCCCGGCACCAGCAGCGTGGAGACCGTGATCGTGGTGCGCCACACCGGCGGCGCGGTGCACATGCAGTCGCCGCGCGACCGCTACTGGCACACCCTGATGGAAGGCCAGTCCACCGACTGCCCGCCGACCCCGGTCGAGGCGGAGCACCCGCTGTTCGTGCTGTACACCTCCGGCTCCACCGGCAAGCCCAAGGGCGTTCAGCACTCCACCGGCGGCTACCTGGTCTTCATCAGCTACACCCACGAGCAGGTGTTCGACCTGCGCGAAGACGACATCTACTGGTGCACCGCCGACGTCGGCTGGGTCACCGGCCACAGCTACGTGGTGTACGGCCCGCTGTGCAACGGCGCCACCACGGTGATGTTCGAGGGCGTGCCGAACTACCCCGACCACAGCCGCTTCTGGCAGGTGATCGACAAGCACCAGGTCAGCATCTTCTACACCGCGCCCACCGCGATCCGCGCGCTGATGCGCGAGGGCGAGGGTCCGGTGAAGAAGTGCTCGCGCAAGTCGCTGCGCCTGCTCGGCTCGGTCGGCGAGCCGATCAACCCGGAAGCCTGGGAGTGGTACTACCGCGTGGTCGGCGAGGAGCGCTGCCCGATCGTCGACACCTGGTGGCAGACCGAGACCGGCGGCATCATGATCTCGCCGCTGCCCGGTGCCATCGCCACCAAGCCCGGCTCGGCCACGCTGCCGTTCTTCGGCGTGAAGCCGGCCATCGTCGACGCCGAAGGCACCGTGCAGGAAGGCGTGGCCGAGGGCAACCTGCTGATCACCGACTCCTGGCCCGGCCAGGTGCGCACCATCTACGGCGACCACCAGCGCTTCATCGAGACCTACTTCAGCGCCTACCCCGGCAACTACTTCTCCGGCGACGGTGCACGCCGCGACGAAGACGGCTATTACTGGATCACCGGCCGGGTCGACGACGTGATCAACGTGTCCGGCCACCGCCTCGGCACCGCCGAGGTGGAAAGCGCGCTGGTGGCGCACCCGAAGGTGGCCGAGGCGGCCGTGGTCGGCTGCCCGCACGAGATCAAGGGCCAGGGCATCTATGCCTACGTCACCCTGGTCGCGGGCGAGAGCGGCAGCGACGAGTTGCGCAAGGAACTGATCGCCTGGGTGCGCAAGGAGATCGGTCCGATCGCCACGCCGGACTACCTGCAATGGGCACCCGGCCTGCCGAAGACCCGCTCGGGCAAGATCATGCGCCGCATCCTGCGCAAGATCGGCGAGAATCTGCCCGACCAGCTCGGCGACATCACCACCCTGGCCGATCCCAGCGTGGTGAAGAACCTGGTCGACGAGCGGTTGATCAAGTGACCGCGCCCCTGCCGCGCTTCCCCTGCCCGCAGGTGGAGCGCGGCAAGGGATAATCGTCACCTGCCCGGCCGTCGCAAGAGTCCCGCATGACCGACATCCTGATTGCCGACGACCACCCGCTGTTCCGCGATGCCCTGCAGCGCGCGGTGCTGGCTGCAGTGCCGCAGGCGCGCGTGCACACGGCCGACAGCGTGCACGCCCTGCTCGGCCTGATCGAGCAATTCCCCGACGCCGAGCTGTTGCTGCTGGACCTGCACATGCCCGGCGCCCGCGGCTACTCCGCGCTGGCGCACATCCGCGGCCAGTACCCGGGGCTGCCGACCATCGTGGTCTCCGGCCACGAGGAAGCCCAGGTGGCGCGGCGCGCGCTGGCGCACGGCGCGTCGGCGTACATTCCCAAGTCCACCGCCGGCGAGGACATCGTGGCGGCAATCCGCGCCGTGCTCGACGGCGACGTCTGGCTGCCGCCGCAACTGGTCGGCGGCAGCGCCGAGCTCAAGCCCGACGAAGCCGACGCCGCGGCGCGCATCGCCGCGCTCACTCCGCAGCAGTTCCGCGTGCTCACCATGATCGCCGAGGGTCTGCTCAACAAGCAGATCGCCTGGGAGCTGGGCGTCTCCGAGGCCACCGTGAAGGCGCACATGACCGCGATCATGCGCAAGCTCGGCGTCAACAACCGCACCCAGGTCGCGCTGGCCGCCAGCCAGCTGGCGGTCGAACCCGGCACGATGCAGCCGATGCCCGAGGACGAGGCCGGGGAATGAGCGACGCGCAACCGGCGTCGCGACCGGCAGCGCAGCGAGGCCTCGCCCGGCGCACGGGCCGCGCCCCATGCATCGCTCGGCGCGTGGCGAGCGTTTGACCTGACTTCACGCGCCGGCGCCGGAGGGGTGCGCCCGGTCCGGTTCGCTAATCCGCTGAAGCCGCCGGCTCGCCCTGCTTGCGCACCAGCGCGGTCAGCAGGGCGCGCAGCGCGGCGGGGCGCACCGGCTTGTGCAGCAGCGGGTAGCCGAGGGCGCGGGCGCGCTGCTTCAGTTCGCTGCTGCCGTCGGCGGTGATCATCGCCACCGGCGGCAGTTCGCCCACCGCCCTGGCCAGTTGCTGCAGCGCCAGCAGGCCGTCGGTGTTGTCGGCCAGGTGGTAGTCGGCGAGGATCAGGTCCACCGGACCACGGCGCAACTCGGCGCGCGCCTGCGCCGCGTTGAGCGCGATGCGGCAGTCGACGCCCCAACGGTTGAGCAAGGCGCGCATGCCGTCGAGGATGGCCGCGTCGTTGTCCAGGCACAGCACGGTCAGCGGCAGCTGCTTGTCGGCGCCGCCACGCTGCACGCGTTGGCGCCGCGCCGGCACCGCCTCGTTGCGCGGCACGGTCACCGCGAAGCAGCTGCCATGCTCGACCCGCGAATGCAGGTCGAGCCGGTGGCCGAGGATGCTGGCCAGGCGATCGCAGATCGACAGGCCCAGGCCCAGGCCTTTCTCGCCCCACGGCGAGGGCTGCTCCAGCCGCTGGAATTCGTCGAAGATGCGCGCGCGCTGCTCCGGCGCAATGCCCGGACCGGAGTCCCACACCTCGATGCGCACCTTGTCCGTGCCCACCCGCCGCGCGCCCAGCAGCACGCTGCCCTTGCTGGTGTAGCGCAGCGCGTTGGAGAGGAAATTCTGCAGGATGCGCCGCAGCAGCTGCGGGTCGCTGCGTACCGCCAGGCCGGTGGGCACCACGCGCAGGCGCAGGCCGCGTTGTTCGGCGAGCACGGCAAACTGCGCCTTCAGCGAATCGAACAGCTCGGCCAGGGCGAACGCGCCCACTTCCGGATGGTAGCTGCCGGCGTCCAGCCGCGACACGTCGAGCAGCGCGTCGAGCAGATCCTCGGCGGCGCGGAACGAGGCGTCGATGCGCTCGGCCAGCCCGCTGGCCTCGTCATCCAGGCCCGGATGCTGGCGCAGTGCCGAGGTGAACAGCCGCGCCGCGTTGAGCGGCTGCAGCAGGTCGTGGCTGGCGGCGGCGAGAAAGCGCGTCTTGGAGATGTTTGCCGTCTCCGCCGCACGGCGCGCCTGTGCGGTGGCGGCCAGCGCCTCGGACAGTTCGGCGGTGCGCTGCTCCACGCGCAGCTCCAGTGTCTCGTTCACCTCGATCAGCGCCTGCTCGGCGTGCTTGTACGCGGTGACGTCGGTGTAGGTGGTGACGTAGCCGCCGCCGGGCAGCGCGCGGCCGCGCAGCTCGATCACCGTGCCGTCCGGGCGCACGCGCTGGAACAGATGCGCCGAGCCGGCCTGCATGTACTGGATGCGCTTGGCTACGTGCGCCTCGACCTCGCCCGGTCCGCATTCGCCGCGCTCGGCGTTCCAGCGGATCAGCTCGGCCACCGGCACACCCACGTACACCATGCCGTCGGGGTAATCGAACAACTCGAGGTAGCGCCGGTTCCACGCCACCAGGCGCATCCGCGCGTCGACCACGCTGATTCCCTGCGAGACGTTTTCCAGCGTGGTGGACAGCAGCTCGCGATTGAAGCGCAGTTCCTGCGAAGCCTCGTCCAGCAGCGCCATCGACTCGGCCAGGTCCAGGCCGCTGCCGGACAGGGCGCTGATCAGGATGCGTCGCGCGTTGGCCGCGCCCACCGCCGAGGCGAGCAGGCGCTCGGTGTACTGGATCAATGCGCGGTCGGCCGCCTCGCCGGCCAGCAGCGGCTTGCCGCGCCGCTGGGCGTACTCGTCGAAGGCGCGCGCGCTGCTGCGCTCGCCCACGATGCGCTCGGCGATGGTGCGCAGGTCGGCCACCGCCACGCGGCCGCGCCAGTCGCCGCTGCCGCCGCGGCTGGCCGGGTCGGCATCCATGAACACCGCCGCGTGCAGGCGCTCTTCGAGGCTCGGCCGCAGCCGCAGCGAGACGAACACCAGGCAGCCCACGTTGACCAGCAGCGACCAGAAAGTGCCGTGCATCACCGGATCCCAGCCGCTCAGGTAGAACAACGCCTGCGGGCGCAGCCAGTCCCAGCCGAACGGGCCTTGCCGCAGCCAGTCGTCGGTACGCACCAGCGCCGGCAGCAGCAGCGTGTACAGCCACACCGCGAAGCCGCCGGCCAGGCCGACGATCACCCCGCGACGGCTGGCGCCGCGCCAGTACAGCGCGGCGATCAGCGCCGGCGCGAACTGTGCCACCGCGGCGAACGCCAGCAGGCCGGTGGCGGCCAGGTTCTCGGCGTTGGCGGCCACGCGGTAGTAGGCGTAGGCCATCACCGCCAGCAGCACGATCGCCACCCGGCGCACGCCCAGCACCAGCTGCGACAGGTCGCTGCGCTGCTCCAGCCGCAGCGCGCGGATGCGCAGCAGCGCCGGCATCACCAGATCGTTGCTGATCATGGTGGACAGCGCCACCGAGGCCACGATCACCATGCCGGTGGCCGCCGAGAAGCCGCCGATGAAGGCCAGCAGCGCCATGCCACGGTCGCCATGGGCCATCGGCAGGGTCAGCACCCAGGCGTCGGCGGTGCCGTCGCGCACCAGCGGCATGTGCACGCCGGCCGCCACGATCGGCAATACCGCCACGCTGACGATGATCAGGTACAACGGCACCATCCAACGCGCACGCCGGAGGTCGCCGGTGTCTTCGCATTCGACCATGCCGATCTGGAACTGCCGCGGCAGGCAGAACATGGCGCAGAACGCCAGCATGGTCTGCGCGAGGAAGCCCGGCGACAGGCCATGGCTGAGCTGGGTCAACGGCCGCTGCACCGTCTCGACCACGCCCGGCCCCTGCCACAGCGCGTAGCCGGCCAGCGCCATGAAGGCGAGCAGCTTGATCAGCGACTCCAGCGCGATCGCCAGCATCATGCCGTGATGGTGCTCGGTGGCGTCGATGCTGCGGGTGCCGAACAGGATCGCAAACACCGCCAGCAGCACCGCGCACCACAGCGCGCTGTCGACGCCGCCCGCCGTGACCATGCCGTGCCTGACCCCGCCGAGCACGCCGTAGGACATCGCCACCGCCTTGAACTGCAGCGCGATGTACGGCACCACCGCGACCACCGCGATCACCGCCACCAGCGCGGCCAGTCCGTGCGACTTGCCGAAGCGCGCGCCGATGAAGTCGGCGATCGAGGTGATGTTGCGCTGCCTAACCGTCTGCACCAGCCGGCGCAGCAGGCCGTAGCCGAACACGAACAGCAGGATCGGACCGAGGTAGATCGGCAGGTAGGCCAGCCCGTCACGCGCGGCCGTGCCGACCGCGCCGTAGAACGTCCATGACGAGCAGTACACCGCCAGCGCCAGGCTGTAGACGATCGGGCGCAACCGCGGCTGGCGCGGGTACAGCGGCCGACGGTCGCCGGCGTAGGCCACCACGAACAGCAGCCCGACGTACAGCAGCGACACCAGCAGCAGCAGCCACCCCTGAATCACGTCACCTTCTCCCGGCCGGACCATCGACGGGCGGCGCGCCCGCGCTTGTGCCGTGGCGGTGGCAGCGGCACCATGCGCGCATGATCGCCGCGCCCGTATCGACACTCGCCAACGTAGCAGAGCAGTTGCGCGATGACGAGATTCACGTGTGGCGACTGGACTACCGGCGCGAGGACGGACGAACCCCGCTGCGTGCGCTGCTGGCCGCCTATCTTGGCACCACGGCGGAGCGGGTGCTGCTGCGCGAGGGCGAACACGGCCGCCCCGCGCTCGCCGCCGGGCTGGATCCCTCGCTCGACTTCAACTGGTCGCACAGCGGCAGCCACGCCCTGGTCGCGGTGGGCCGGCACGTTGCGCCGGGGATCGACCTCGAATGCCTGCGCCCGCGTCAGCATGCGGTGGAACTCGCCCGCCGCTTCTTCAGCGCCGAAGAGGCGGCGGCCCTGGCCACGCTGCCGGAAACCGAGCGCAGCGCCGCCTTCCTCGAACTGTGGACCGCCAAGGAAGCGGTGCTGAAGGCGCTGGGTCGCGGCCTCGCCTACGGCCTGCACCGGCTCAGCATCGCCAGCGTGGGCGGACAGCTGCAGTTGCGGCGGCTGCAGGGCGACGACGCCGGGGCCTGGCAACTGCAGCGCCTCGCGCTTGATCACGGCCTGATCGGTGCGCTGGCCTGGCGCGGCGGCGAGCGGCGGATCCGCCTCGGCACGCTTGCCAGCGGCGGCTGATCGGCGCACTGTTTCCGGCCCGTCGACCGGCCCGCGCGCGCCATCCGTCGTCCACCGCCGAGGATCGTCCTTCCGCCATGACCCTGCTCAGCGTCAACCTCAACAAGATCGCCGTGTTGCGCAATTCGCGCGGCGGCCGCGAACCGGACATCTGCCGCGCCGCGCAGACCTGCATCGAGAGCGGCTGTGGCGGCATCACCGTGCATCCGCGGCCGGACCTGCGCCACGTACGGCCCGACGACGTGCGCGCGCTGGCCGCGATGCTGCGCGGACGGGTGGAGTACAACATCGAGGGCAACCCGTTCGCCGCCGCCCGCGGTGCCTATCCGGGCCTCATTGCGCTGGCCCGCGAGGTGCGCCCCACCCAGGTCACCCTGGTGCCGGACAGCGACGGCCAGATCACCTCCGACCATGGCTTCGACCTGCGCCGTGACGCCGCCCGGCTGCGGCCGCTGGTCGGCGAGCTGCGCGAGCTGGGTTGCCGGGTCAGCCTGTTCGTCGACGCCGGCAGCCGGGATTTCGAGCTCGCCGCGGCGATGGGCGCGCAGCGCATCGAGATCTACACCGGCCCCTATGCCGAGGCGTTCGCCGACGGGCAACCCGCGGCGGCCCTGGCGGCGTGCGCCGACACCGCGCGGCGCGCCCAGCAGGCCGGCCTGGCGGTGAACGCCGGGCATGACCTCAGCCAAGCCAACCTGGGCACGTTCAAGGCGGCAATCCCCGGCCTGGCCGAAGTCTCCATCGGCCATGCGCTGATCGGCGAGGCGCTGTACGAGGGGCTGGCCACCACCGTGCGCCACTACCTGCAGATCCTGCGTTGAAGCGGGTGCGCCGGCGCCTCATGCCGCAAAAGAAAACCCCCGCGGAAAGGCGGGGGTTTTCGTTGGCACGTTGCCGCGACGGCGACCGCTCAGAAGTTCTCGGTAAAGCCGATCTTGACCAGCTTGTAGCTCTTCGCAGCGGCCAACACCCGCGCCACATGCTCGTAGGCCACCGCGTCGGCCGCAGCGATCTGGATCTCCGGCTGGTTGTTCAACGACTGCTGGCCGATCACCGCGAGCTGCGCCTTGAGGCCCAGCTCGTCCACCGGAATGTCGTTCCAGTACAGCGCACCGGTCTGGTCGATCTTCAGGTGGATCGGCTCCGCCGGATTGGTCGGCGGCGGCTGATTCGGATTCGGCTGCGGCAGGTCGACCTGGATGCGATGCGCCAGTACCGGTGCGGTGATCATGAAGATGATCAGCAGCACCAGCATCACGTCGACCAGCGGCGTGACGTTGATCTCCGACATCGGTCCACTGGTGTTGGTAGAGAAGGACATCTCGTTACTCCTTCGGCGCGTCGGTGGTCATGAACGCAACATGCACCATGCCGGAATCCTTGGCGTCGCCGATGATCTTCTTCACGACCTTGAACTCGGTGTTCTTGTCCGCGCGGATCTGCAGCTCCGGCTGCGGCGACTTCTGCGCATTCACCGCAAACTGTGCCCGCAGCTCGGCTTCGGTGACCAGATGGTCATTGAAGTACGTGCTGCCGTCCTGCTTGACCGCCAGGTCCAGCGGCGGCACCGACATTTCCGAATCCGGCGTCTTCGGATTCGCCGTAGGCAGATCGATTGTGATGGAGTGCGACATCAGCGGCGCCGTGATCATGAAGATGATCAGCAGAACCAGCATCACGTCGACCAGCGGCGTGACGTTGATTTCCGACATCGGGCCGCCGGAATTGCCACCTAGGCTGACAGCCATGGGTCAATCCCTCACTTCTGGCTTTCGACGCGCGAACCGGTGGCGAAGAAGTCGTGCAGGTCGTGCGCGAATTCGTCGAAGCGGGCGTAGACCACGCGGTTCGAACGGCTGAAGAAGTTGTACGCGAACAGCGCCGGGATCGCGGCGAACAGACCGAAGGCGGTCATGATCAGCGCCTCGCCGACCGGGCCGGCCACCGCGTTCATCGACGCGTTGCCGGAAGCGGCGATGCGGATCAGCGCGTGGTAGATGCCCCACACGGTACCGAGCAGACCGACGAACGGCGCGGCGGAACCGACCGTGGCGAGCAGGGTCATGCCGCCTTCCAGACGCATGCTCTCGCGGGCCACGGCTTGGCGCAGGGCGCGGTCGATGAACTCCGAGCGGCTCAGCGACTCGGCCAGACGACCGGTGGTGCCGGCGGCTGCCGTGGCCTGCTGATGGTGGGCGACCGCCGAGGCGGCGTCGAGCGCGATCTTGGAGAACGGCTCGCTGCGCGGCTGGGCTTCCAGTTCGCGGATCGCGTCCTGGGTGGAGCCGTTGCCCCAGAACCCGTTGATGACCTTGTCGGCGCGGGCCTTCACCGTCGCGTTGCGGATGCCGTTGGCGATGATGAAGTACCAGGACAGGAACGACATCGCAACCAGGGTCACGAAGACGACCCAGCCGAGCCAGTCGAAGTTCTGGATCAGGTTGTCGAAGCCCATCTGCTTCATGGCTTCGGCGTTGGTATTGCCACCCATGGCCTGTGCGGCACCGGTCGTATCAGGAGTCTGTAGGAACATAACGCTACCCTAGGGAAGTCAAGCGTGAACTGTAACTGTAAACCGGGCGAACCCGGTTACAGCTGGTTGAGGTTGAAGTTGACCGGAACGCGTGCGTACCCTTCAACTTTTTGTCCATTTCGAATCGTTGGATTGAAGCGCCAACGACGTGCGGCATCCATGGCAGCACGATCGAGTTCGTGGTAACCGCTGGAGCGGTCGATCTTGATGTCCTTCGGCAAGCCATCCACGCCCACCAGGATCATCAGCACCACCGTACCCTCGTGCCGCTGACGGATGGCCTGCGGCGGGTACTTCGGCTGGAGCCGGCTGTTGTAGCTGAGATCCGAACTGGCCGTGATGTCCGCTGGCGGTGCCGGCGGCGCCGGCGGTGCGGGCGGAGCTGCCGGGGTCGCGTTCGCCGAAACCTCTTCCACCGGCGGCGGCGGTGTCGGCGGCGGCGGTGTCGGTGGCGGCTTGACCTGCTGGATGATCTTCGGCGGCGGCTGCTTCGGCGGTTCCGGCGGCGGCGGCGGCGGTGGCGGCGGCGGCGGCGGCGGCTCGATGAAGTTCACCTGGACGATGCGTTCCTTTTCCTTGTGGTTCTGATTCGGCGGCGCCATCGGCGCCACGATCAACAGGAAGGCAAACGCATGCAGCCCGATGGCAACTGCCAATGCCCAGGTGCGTTTCCAACTGAACGGCTCGCGCCCGATTTCTTCGTTACTTGAGGCCATCTGTCACTGTCTGGAGCTGATCAAACCGAAGGAGAACGTTGCCGCAGGGCTTGGCCCCGAACTCGTCAGATGCCTTGACGGATCCGGAGGGAACGTGCCACTGGGGAGACGCAGGGAAAGGTTGAAACGGTACAACAGCACATGACATTTGTATAGCACCGCAGGGCGAATCATATGGACGTCCATCCTGCCCCGCGGCCTGCCACGCGCTTCAACCGGTCATTCGGCACCGGTCTTTTTCAGCCAATCCCTTGCCTTCGCCGCCGTCTCCGGATCCTTGGCAGCGTTCTTCATCGCGGCGATCGCCGCCGGCTTGTTCTTCAAGCCGCGTTCGGACTCGGCCAGCAGCATGTACGCCGTGCCCTTGTGCTGTACGCCCTTGTCGATGGCCTGCTGCACCAGGCTCTTGGCCTGGCTGTACTTGTTCTCGCTCAGCAGCAGGCGCCCGGCGCGCAGTGCGGCCTCGCCATCGCTGGCCAGCGGGATGGCCTTGTTGTAGTAGCCGATCGCCTTGTCGACGTTGTTGCCGATCTCGGCGGCCTGGCCGAGCAGCACGTAGGTTTCCGCGTCGGGCTTGATCATGCCCTTGCCGATGCCGTCCTCCAGCACCTGCTGGGCCTTGAGCGCGTTCGGCGTCGGGTCCGAGCTTTCCTGGCCGGTGATCAGATACAGCTTGGCCAGGTTCACGTACTGGGTATCCTTGTTGAGCGTGCCGGCGGCGCGGGCCTTCTCCAGCAGCTGGATCGCCTCGGGATACTTGTGCGCCTGCATCAGCACGGCGACCGCGTTGTTGAGCGCGTTCGGATCGCCAGGATTGGAATTGAGCTGGCTGGTGGCGAGCTGGGCCGCCTTGTCGTCCTGGCCGGACTCGGCGTAGCTGGCCATCAGGATCTGATCCCAGGTCGGCTGCGGCTTGTCGGTCAGCGACTTGGCCTTGGTGATCGCGGCGATCGCCTCGGGATACTTGTTGAGCCGATAGTAGGCATTGCCTTCGAGCGCATACGAGTCGGCGGTTTCCTTCCTGCCTTCGGCGCGCCACTTGGCGACCGTGTCCAGCGCGGGCTGGTACTGCTCGTCAGCCAGCTGGAACTGCGCCAGCATGTACAGCAGCTGGAAGTAGGTGTCGTTCGGCATCACGCCGAGCGCCAGCGCGCGCTGCAGCGTGCTGATGGCGCCCTTGATGTCGCCGTCGTTGTAGTGGAGGCTGGCCATGCCCTGCAGGGCCAGTGCCTGGGCGTACTTGCTCTTGCTGCTGTCGATGATCGGCTGCAGCAGCTGTTCGGCCTTGGCCTTGTCGCCTTCGTTGACAGCGTCGAGGCCGTCGTTGAGGTTCTTCTGGTCCTTCGGGCTGCTCAGATCGAGCTTGGGCTCGGTGCGCGTCGCGTTCGGATACAGCGCCTCCTTCTTGGGTTTGGCGTCGTCGCTCTTGCGCGCCAGGGCCGGGCTGCTGGCCACGCCCAACAGCAGCGCAACGCCGGCCAGCATGGTTAACCCTCGGGCATGCTTCATGGTGATCCTCGTGATGTCTGGGCGTGTCGTAGTGACGCGGGGGATTACGAAGCCTAACTCGACCCGGCACGCGATAACAAGTTGCAGTGCCGCATCAAAGATCGTTAGGAATCAATTGCTTGGCTCGGGCTGCCGGTCAGGGTGCCAAATTGGCATGGCACCACCGGCCTCGGCAGCGGCCGCCGCGAAGGCCCGCCGCCCCGGATGGGCGGGCAGCGGGGGCCTTGCGCCGGCGCAGCGAGCGTCAAATGTCCAGGTTGGCGACCTTCAGCGCGTTCGCCTCGATGAAATCGCGTCGCGGCTCCACCGCCTCGCCCATCAGCATCGAGAACATCTGGTCGGCGGCGATGGCATCCTCGATGCCGACCTGCAGCATGCGCCGGGTGTCCGGATTCACGGTGGTATCCCACAGCTGTTCCGGGTTCATTTCGCCCAGACCCTTGAAACGCTGGATGCTGCGACCCTTCTTCGCCTCGTCCAGCAGCCAGTTGCGCGCCTCGAGGAAGCTCAGCACGCCGCGCGAGGCATTGCCACGACGCACCACGGCGTCGGGCTGGATCAGGCCGGCGATCTGCTGGCTGATCGCCAGAATCGGACGCAGCTCGGCGCTGGCGAAGAACGGCTGTGGCAGCAACCAGGTGTGGCTGAGTCCGTGCTGCTCCTTCACCACCTCGATCGCGGCCGGCTGCTCGCCAGCGGCCGGGCGCAGCGTGAGGCGGTAGTGCGGCTTGCCCAGGCCGCTGGCCGCCAACCGCTGCGCGGCGCCATCCAGCCAGGCCTGCATGGCCGCCGCATCGGACCACAGCGCCGGCGTGACCGGCGGGTGCTCAAGCAGCATGGTCAGCACGGCGGCATCGAAACGATGCGCCAGCCGGGCAATCTGGTCCAGCGCGAGCTGGTAGCCGCGCAGCAGCTTCTCCAGCGCCTCGCCGGTGATCGGCGGCGCGTCCGGGGCATAGGTGAGTGCAGCGTTGTCCACCGCGCTGGAGATCAGATAGTCGTTCAGCGCCGCGTCGTCCTTGATGTACAGCTCCTGCTTGCCCTGCTTCACCTTGTACAGCGGCGGCAGGCCGATGTAGATGTGGCCGCGCTCGATCAGTTCCGGCATCTGGCGGTAGAAGAAGGTCAGCAGCAAGGTGCGGATGTGCGAACCGTCGACGTCCGCATCGGTCATCAGGATGATGCGGTGGTAGCGCAGCTTGTCCGGGTTGTACTCGTCCTTGCCGATGCCGGTGCCCAGCGCGGTGATCAGCGTGCCGACTTCGGCCGAGGCCAGCATGCGGTCGAAGCGCGCTTTCTCGACGTTGAGGATCTTGCCCTTCAGCGGCAGCACGGCCTGGGTCTTGCGGTTGCGGCCCTGCTTGGCCGAGCCGCCGGCAGAGTCGCCCTCGACCAGGAACAACTCGCACAGCGCCGGATCCTTTTCCTGGCAGTCGGCGAGCTTGCCGGGCAGACCGGCGATGTCCAGCGCACCCTTGCGGCGGGTCATCTCGCGGGCCTTGCGCGCTGCCTCGCGCGCGCGCGCCGCGTCGACCGCCTTGGAGGCGATCGCCTTGGCCTCGTTCGGATGCTCCAGCAGGAACTCGCCCAGCTTCTCGCTGACCGCCTGCTCCACCGCGGTCTTCACCTCGGAGGACACCAGCTTGTCCTTGGTCTGCGAGGAGAATTTCGGGTCGGGTACCTTCACCGACAGCACCGCGATCATCCCCTCGCGCATGTCGTCGCCGGACAGCGCGACCTTGGCGTTCTTGGCCAGGCCTTCCTTCTCGATGTAGTTCTGCATCGAACGGGTCAGCGCGGCGCGGAAGCCGGTGAGGTGGGTGCCGCCATCACGCTGGGGGATGTTGTTGGTGAAGCAGAACATGACCTCGTTGTACGAGTCGGTCCACTGCATCGCCACCTCCACCACGATGCCGTCCTGCTCGGCGGTGAGGCTGATCACGTTCGGGTGCAGCGCGGTCTTCATCTGGGACAGATGCTGCACGAACGAGCGGATGCCGCCTTCGTAGGCAAACGTGTCCGAACGCCCTTCCCCGCGCTCGTCCTTCAGCTCGATGGTGACGCCGGAGTTGAGGAAGGCGAGTTCGCGCAGACGCTTGGCCAGGATCTCGTAGTGGAAGTCGATGTTCTGGGTGAAGGTGGCCGGACTGGGCAGAAAGCGCACGGTGGTGCCGCGCTTGTTCGATGGCCCGATCTGCTTCAGCGGGTACAGCGGTTCGCCCAGCGAGTATTCCTGCAGGTACTCGTGGCCGTCGCGGTAGATGGTCAGCCACAGGTGCTCGCTCAGCGCGTTGACCACCGATACGCCCACGCCGTGCAGGCCGCCGGAGACCTTGTAGGAGTTCGCATCGAACTTGCCGCCGGCGTGCAGCACGGTCATCACCACCTCGGCGGTGGAGCGGTGCTCCTCCGGGTGCATGTCGACCGGAATGCCGCGACCGTTGTCGCTGACGCTGACCGAACCGTCGTCGAGGATGGTGACCACCACCTTGTCGCAGTAGCCGGCCAGCGCCTCGTCGATCGAGTTGTCGACCACTTCGAACACCATGTGGTGCAGGCCGGTGCCGTCATCGGTGTCGCCGATGTACATGCCCGGGCGCTTGCGCACCGCCTCCAGGCCCTTCAGCACCTTGATGTTGCTGGAGTCGTAGTGCGATTCGTTGCTGGGTTCGTTCATGCGTTGACCGTTTCCTGGCGCCAGCGACCTGCCCGACGCGGCGCCATGAAAGGGCCGGACAGGGTCATGCAATCCGCGGGAGATGCAAGCTTCAAATTATAGCAGGCGCGTCAGCGCGCCTTGTTCCACGTGGAACACTTGGGCAGGCAGCCCTTGCAGTGCGACGGGCAATTCGGTGCCGGTCAATAACACCTGGGCATCCGCCGCCAGCAACAGGGTCACCACCGCGGTTTGATGGGCCAGGTCCAGTTCCGAGGCAAGGTCGTCGAGGCAGACGACTGGCCATTCGCCACACTGCTCCGCGTACAACTCGGCCTGTGCCAGCAGGCAGGCCAGCGCCGTGAGCTTCTCCTGCCCGCGGGACAAATGCTCGCGCAAGGGCGCCTGCTCGAACGTGATCGACCAGTCCGCCCGATGCGCGCCAAGGGTCGTATGCCCGCGGGCGAGGTCCCTGGCCCGCTGCCCGCGCAACTGCCCGGCCAGGTCCAGCTCGTCCGACCAGCCGCGGCGATAACGCAACTCGAATGCGCCCAGTTCCGGCAGCAAGCCGGCGAGGCTGTCCCGCAGCTTTGGACGCAACCGGTCCAGATAGTCGCGCCGTTGCTGGTCGATCTGCTCGGCGGCCAGAGCCAGCTCCGCCTCCCATGGCGCAAACAGCTCGTCGGCAGGTGGCGAAGAGGCCCGCAACAGGCTGTTGCGCTGTTTCAGCGCACGCTGGTAGCGGCGCCAGAGGGACAGAAAGGCATGTTCCACGTGGAACACGCCCCAATCCAGATACCGCCGGCGTTCCTCCGCCGCACCGGCGATCAAGCCATGCGACCCGGGCTCAAAACAGACCACCGCGCATTCGCCGACCAGCTGCCCCAGCGCCACACCGGCACCATCCAGTTTCGCCTCCCAGCGCCCGCCGCCCCGCCCGAGGCCAAGCCGGCGCACCCGCCCATCGGCATGCCGCAGCTCGGCGAAGATCGACAGTTGCGTGGCGCCCCGCTGCAACAGCGTCTCCTTCGCGCCGCTGCGGAAGGAGCGCGCATGCGACAGCAGGAACGCTGCCTCCAGCGCGCTGGTCTTGCCGGCGCCGTTGGCGCCCACAAAGACGTTGACCGCCGGGCCCAGCGCCACGTCGACGTTGCTGAGGCAGCGCAGGCCGCGCACGCGAAGCCGCTCCAGCCTCATGCGGGAAATGTCCACAAACGGCAACGCCGGAGTCCCTGGCGGGAGCCCCGGCGTTGTTTATGCCTGCCGCGTCGGGCGAGCGCCATGCGCCGGTCGTCAGAGCCGCAACGGCATGATCACGTGACGCGCCTGCTCGTTGTCGTGTTCCTGCACGAGGCAGCTCGACTGTGCATCGCGCAGGCTGAGGCGCGCCTGCTCCCCGCGCAATGCGGAGAGCGCATCGAGCAGGTAGCCCACGTTGAAGCCCACCGCCAGGTCGGACACGTGGGTGTCGGCCTCGACCTCCTCCACCGCTTCTTCCTGTTCCGGGTTGTGCGCCACGATGCGCAGCTTGCCCGGCGACAGTTCCAGCCGCACGCCGCGGTACTTCTCGTTGGACAGGATCGCGGCGCGCTGCAGTGCACCGCGCAGCACCTCGCGGTCGATCGTGGCGGTCTTGTCCGCGCCCAGCGGGATCACTGCCTCGTAGTCGGGGAAGCGGCCGTCGATCAGCTTGGAGGTGAACACCACGTCGCCGCGGCGCACGCGCAGGTGGTTGCGGCCGAACTCCAGCTCGACCTGGCCCTCGCCGGTTTCCAGCAGACCTACCAGCTCATTGACGCCCTTGCGCGGGATGATGATCTGCCGGCGTGTGCTCACCGAATTCTGCAGGCCGGTCTCCTTCATCGCCAGGCGGTGGCCGTCGGTGGCCACGCAGCGCAGGGTGTGTTCCTGCAGATCCAGCAGCATGCCGTTCAGGTAGTAACGCACGTCCTGATTCGCCATCGCGAAGGCCGTGCGTTCCATCAGGTCGCGCAACGCTTCTTCCGGCAGGCTGACCTTTTCCACCAGTTCGATCTCGTCGACGGTGGGAAACTCGCTGGCCGGCAGGGTCGTCAGGGTGAAACGGCTGCGCCCGGCGTTCAGCGCGATACGGTCGCCATTGAGCTTGACGTCGATCCGCGCGCCGTCGGGCAGGGCGCGCACGATGTCGAACAGCTTGCGGGCCGGGATGGTGACCTCGCCATCGGCCAGTTTGTCAGCCTCGGTGGTGGCCACCATCTCCACTTCCAGGTCGGTTCCGGTCAGCGACAGCTTGCCGCCACCGACCTTGACCAACAGGTTGGCCAGCACCGGCAGCGTCTGGCGGCGTTCCACCACACCAACCACCTGCTGCAGCGGCTTGAGCAGAGCTTCTCGTTGGATGCTGAATTGCATGACTGTGCTTCCCCTATGCCTGCTGTTCTGTCTTTAAAAGAGGTTGGTGGTTGCTGTTGATGCGGTGGGTAACTTTTTTTTCCGAATTCTATCCATCAAATCAACAAGTTGCATGGTTTGTTGGCTGTGCTTGAACGAGCTGCCTGACGGTGGGCCATTTGTGGATAACTTTCGCGGCCGATCTTTCCACCCATTATCCACAGCTTGGCCCCTCGGCTATCCATAATTTTTGCCGCCGGCCACCCGCTCAGCCGGTCAGCGTGCGAATCAGTTGCTCCCAGTCCTGGCGCATGCGCGCGTCAGTCTCGATGAACTTGCGGATCGTCTTGCACGCGTGCATCACGGTGGTGTGGTCGCGCCCGCCGAACGCCTCGCCGATCTCCGGCAGGCTGTGCTCGGTCAGTTCCTTGGACAAGGTCATGGCGATCTGCCGCGGCCGCGCCAGCGAACGCACGCGCCGCTTGGACAAGAGGTCCTGCAGGCGCACGTTGAAGTACTCGGCGGTGATCTTCTGAATGTTGGCGATGGTGACCGCCTGCGCGTGCGTGGCCAGCAGGTCGCGCAGGGTTTCCTCGGCGAAGTCGGTGGTGATCGGCTTGCCGTAGAAGTTGGCCCGCGCGGCCAGCGTGTTCAGCGCGCCCTCGAGGTCGCGCACGTTGGAGCGGATGCGCTTGGCCAGCAGCATCGCCACGTGCTCGTCCACCGCCACGCCCTTGTCGTGCGCCTTGGCCAGCAAAATCGCCGCACGCGTCTCGAAATCCGGCGGTTCGATCGCCACCGACAGGCCCCAGCCCAGGCGCGATTTCAGCCGCGGCTCCAGCTTGTCCACTTCCTTGGGGTAACGGTCGCAGGTGAGGATGATCTGCTGCTTGGACTCGAACAGCGCGTTGAAGGTGTGGAAGAACTCTTCCTGCGTGGTGTCCTTGCCGGCGAAGAACTGGATGTCGTCGATCAAGAGCGCATCCACCGAGCGGAAGCGCAGCTTGAACTGGTCCATGCTCTTGGCGCGCAGCGCCTCGATCATCGAGCCGACGAATTGTTCCGAGCGCAGGTAGAGCACCTTGCAGTCGGGGTTGCGCTCGCGCATCAGGTTGCCGGCGGCGTGCATCAGATGGGTCTTGCCCAGGCCGGTGCCGCCGTACAGCAGCAGCGGGTTGTAGGCGCGGCCGGGGTTGGTGGCCACCTGCATGGCGGCGGCCTTGCCGAGCTGGTTCGACTTGCCCTCGACGAAGGTCTCGAAGGTGTAGTGCGGGTCCAGGTTGTGGTTGAACGCGGGAGCCGCCGGGGCCGCGGCAACCCGCGGCGCCGATGTCGCCTTGGCCGGCGCGGCCGGCCGCGCCATGCTGGAGCCGACCTCCAGCCGCACCGGGCACGGCTTGCCGTCAAGCTGCAGCAGCATCGCCTCGATCTGTTCCAGATAGCGCCCGCGCACGGTGTCCAGGGTGTAGGAATTGGGCGCAAACAGCTGCAGGCCGTTGGCCTCTTCGCGCGCCTGCAGCGGCATCAGCCAGGTATGCAGGTCTTCGGCGCTCAGCTCGCCTTCGAGGCGCTCAAGGCAGCGCCGCCACAGATCACTCATGGATAAAATCAACCACAGCTTCGGAGCGCTTGCGCGCGGGGTGATGGGTTAGTCTAGCAGCCTCCCCCGCACCCCCGGCCGCCACCTGTCCACAGCGGTATCCACAGGGCGTCCGCCACGGTCATTTGACAGAGGCGGCGGCTACCCGACATACTTTCAAGCCTTTTTCCATCCACATTCCCTTCGGAGCAACCCATGAAGCGGACCTTCCAGCCCAGCAAGCTCAAGCGCGCTCGCACGCACGGCTTCCGTGCCCGCATGGCCACCGCCGACGGCCGCAAAGTCCTCAGCGCCCGTCGCGCCAAGGGCCGCAAGCGCCTGATCCCGTAATTCGGCACGAGCGTCATGGCCAACGCCGGGCTGCCGCGCGAAGCGCGGTTACGTCGGCCGGGTGACTTCGCCGCCTTGCGAACCAGCAGCGGACGCGCAGGCGGCCGCTGTTTTCATATGCGCTATCGCGACAATGGCCTCGACCATGCCCGGCTCGGTCTGGCGATTTCCAAGCGCGTCTCCAAGCGCGCGGTCGAACGCAACCGGATCAAGCGCCTGCTGCGCGAATCGTTCCGGCGCGTGCGCCACCAGCTGCCGGCGGTCGACATGATGGTGATGGCGCGCGAACAGGCCGCCGGTGTCCCCGGGCCGCAGTTGCTGGCCGAGCTCGATGGCTTGTGGAAAAAACTTCAGGCCGGCCATGCCGCCACGTCCGGGCCATTGAAGCCCGCCGGCGACACCCGCACAATCGAGCGTTGACCTTTTCCCTTCCTGTCTCCGCGGCGTGGACACGTGTCGTGGCGTTACCCGGATCTGCTACGCGATGAATCAAACGCGCACCTTCCTCCTGTTCGCCCTGCTGGCCGTGGCCTACTTCCTGTTCCTCGCCTGGGAGAAGGATTACGGCCCCCAGCCGCCGCCGCCGGAGGTTGCCAGCACCGGCGTCGCCTCGTCGACCGACGCCAGCGTACCGGGCGCGATCCCCACCGCCACTCCGGCCACGCCTGCTCCGGCCGCTCCGGCGCAGAGCGGTCAGAATGCTGCCGCGCCGGCGCAGCTGATCACCATCACCACCGACGTGTTGAAGCTGAGCGTGGACACCCGCGGCGGCAGCCTGGTGCACGCCGACCTGCTGGCCTACCCGCAGGCGGCACGCACGCACAAGTCGCCGAACCCGCCGCCGACCGTGCTGCTGTCCAGCGACGAGGCGCATTATTCGGTGGCCCAGAGCGGCCTGGTCAGCAGCAGCGACAGCGCGCCGGCCGACCAGCCGAACCATCTGGCGCTGTTCCACGCCGAACACACCGCCTACGCGCTGGCCCCTGGCCAGGACGAGCTGAAGGTCGACCTCACCTGGCAGGACGCCGCTGGCCTCAAGGTCACCAAGACCTATACCTTCAAGCGCGGCAGCTACGTCATCGGCGTGAGCCAGCGCATCGACAACGGCAGCGCCGCCGCATGGCATGGCAACGCCTACCAGCAGCTGCTGCGGGTCGAGCCACCGAAAGCCACCAACTGGCTGGCCAACTACACCAACCCCGAGACACGCAGCTTCCAGGGCGCCGCCTGGTACACCGGCGAAAAGTTCGAGAAGCTGCCGTTCAAGGACTTCGCCGAACCGAAGGACCAGCTCAACGCCTCGATCAAGGGCGGCTGGGCGGCGATGCTCAAGCTGTACTTCGTCACCGCCTGGATTCCGCCAGCCAACCAGACCGAGCAGTACGTCACCCAGACCATCAACCCCGACAGCGCGCACCCGCGCTACCTGATCCGCACCGTCGGTCCCGCGCTCAGCGTGGCGCCGGGACAGAGCCTGACCAGCCAGTCGCGCCTGTACGTCGGCCCGAACGTGCAGGGCGCGATGGGCGCGATCGCACCGGGACTGGATCTGACCATCGACTACGGCATGTTCAAGATCATCGCCGTGCCGATGCACTGGGTGCTGTCGCAGTTCCACGCCGTCACCAAGAACTGGGGCGTGGCGATCATCCTGCTGGTGCTGCTGATCAAGGGCCTGAGCTGGAAGCTCACCGCCATCCAGTACCGCTCCAGCGCGCGCATGCGCAAGCTGCAGCCGCGCGTGCAGGCGCTGAAGGAGCGCTACGGCGACGACAAGCAGAAGATGCAGATGGCGATGATGGAGCTGTACAAGAAGGAGAAGGTCAACCCGATGGGCGGCTGCCTGCCGGTACTGATCACCCTTCCCGTCTTCTACGGCCTGTTCTTCGTGCTCGAGTACAGCCTGGAGCTGCGCCACGCGCCGTTCCTGTGGATCCCCGACCTCAGCGCGCCCGACCCGATCTACATCCTGCCGATCATCTACGCGATCGTGATGCTGGGCACGCAGTGGCTGAACCCGGTCGCGGCGGGCATGGACCCGACCCAGGCGAAGATGATGAAGGTGATGCCGCTGCTGTTCACCGTGATGTTCGCCTTCTTCCCCGCTGGCCTGTGCCTGTACTACGCCGTGAACGGCATCGTCGGCCTCGGCCAGCAATGGTGGATTACCCATCACGTGGATCGCGAGGACGCTGCGAAGCCCCAGGCCGCCTGACGGACACCTTGGCGATCTTGCCTGATCGCCAGGCTCAGATGAGCGGCCATCCGTGGCCCCATCTCCCATCGAAGCGGCCGCGACGGGCAACCGCCGCGGCCGCTTTCGTTTAACCTGCCGCGCATGAACCAGAACGCCGACACCATCGCCGCCATCGCCAGCGCCCCCGGCGCGGCGGGCGTGGGGGTGCTGCGCGTGTCGGGGCCGGCGGCGGCGGCGATCGCGCAGGCCCTGCTCGGCCGTGCGCCGCAGCCGCGCCACGCCCACTTCGCCGCGTTCCGTGACGGCGCGGGCGAGCTGATCGACCGCGGCCTGCTGCTCTACTTCCCCGCTCCGGCCTCCTACACCGGCGAGCGCGTGCTGGAACTGCAGGGCCACGGCAGCGCCGTGCTGCTCGATGCGCTGCTGCGCCGCGTGTGCGAACTCGGCGCGCGGCTGGCGCGCCCGGGCGAGTTCACCGAGCGCGCGTTCCTGAACGGCAAGCTCGACCTGGCCCAGGCCGAAGCCGTCGCCGACCTGATCGCGGCCCGCTCGCAGGCCGGCGCGCGTGCTGCGCTGCGCTCCATGGAAGGCGTGTTCTCGCGCAAGGTCGAGGCCCTGCTGCAGGCGTTGATCGCACTGCGCGTGCACATCGAGGCGGCGATCGACTTTCCCGAGGAGGAAATCGACTTCCTCGCCGACCCGGCCATCGCGGCGCAACTCGAAAGCCTGCGCGCCGAACTGGCTGCGCTGCTGCGCGAAGCGCAACGCGGCGTGCGTCTCAACGACGGCCTCAAGGTGGTCATCATGGGCCGCCCCAACGCCGGCAAGTCCAGCCTGCTCAACGCACTGGCCGGCAGTGAGCGCGCCATCGTCACGCCGATTCCCGGCACCACCCGCGACGTGCTGCGCGAAGCACTGAGCCTGGATGGCATCGCCCTGGAACTGGCCGACACCGCCGGCCTGCGCGAGACGGAAGACGAAGTCGAACGCGAAGGCGTGCGCCGCGCGCACGGCGAGCTGCAACACGCGGACGTCGCGCTGCTGGTCACCGATGCCGAACATGCCGATGCCGACCGCGCCTTCTTCGCCGCGCTGCCGCCCGGCATCGAACGTCTCGTGCTGGTCAACAAGATCGATCGCGACGGCCTGGTCGCCCGCGCCGAACCGCGTGATGGCCTCGTCTGGCTATGGGTCTCGGCGAAAACCGGCGAAGGTCTCGACACCCTGCGCGAGCATCTCAAGCGCGTGGCCGGCGCCGGCAGCGGCGAAGGTGCCTTCAGTGCGCGCCGCCGCCACGTGCTCGCGCTGGAAAGCGCGCGCACTCATCTCGACCACACCGCCACCGTGCTCGCCACCAGCCGTGCCGGCGAGCTCGCGGCCGAGGACTTGCGCCAAGCCCAGCACGCCCTGGGCGAGATCACCGGTACCTACACCAGCGACGACCTGCTCGGCGCGATCTTCTCCAGCTTCTGCATCGGCAAGTGATCAATCGGCCTGCTGCGCGAGGAAGGCGCTCAGCTCGCGCCCGCTGGGCATGCCGCCTTGTGCGCCCAGTCGCGTCACCGACAGCGCGGCGGCGGCGCAGGCCTTGCGTACCGCTTGCGGCAGGCCTTCTTTCAAAAACACGGCCAGCGCGGCGTTGAAGGTGTCGCCGGCGCCGGTGCTGTCGACCACCTCGACCTTGAAGCCGTGCTGGTGGGCGGGCTCGCCTCCGTCGCGGTACCACGCGCCTTCGCCGCCGCGGGTGAGTACCACCGGACAGGGCGAGTGCCGCATCAGGTCACGGAAATCCTCGTGGGGATCGGCGCCGAGCAGGATCGCCAGCTCGTGCTGGTTCGGGGTGACGTAGCGGGCGAGTTGCAGCCAGTCGATGGGCAGCTGTTGCGCGGGCGCGGGGTTGAGGATCACCGGCACGCCGAGGCGGTGGCCCAGGCGCACGGTGGCTTCCACCGTCTCCAGCGGGATCTCCATCTGCACCAGCACGGCGTCGGCGCGCGCGATCAGTGCCTGCGCCGCGGTGACCTGCGCCGGCGTGACACAGGCGTTGGCGGCGGGCACCACGATGATCTGGTTCTCGCCGCCGGCGACGGTGATCGAGGCGGTGCCGCTGGCGCCGTGCTCGAGACGCGCGACGTGATCCAGATTGACATGTTCGGCGGCGAGGCCGGCATGCAGCTGGTCGCCGAAGGCGTCGCGGCCGAGTGCACCGACCAGCGCCACCTCGGCGCCCAGCCGCGCGGCGGCCACGGCCTGGTTGGCGCCCTTGCCACCGGGCACGGTGAGGAAACGCTCGCCGAGGATGGTCTCGCCAGGGCCGACGAAGCGTGGCGCCTGGGTGACCAGGTCCATGTTGATGCTGCCCACGACGACGATGCGGCTCATGCGTGCTTCCCGGTTTGTGTCCTTCGAAGCTTACCCGGTGAAGCCGTCACGTGTAGGAGCCCGCTGGCGGGCGATGCCTTTGCTCTGATGTCAGAAGCGAGAGCATCGCCCGCCAGCGGGCTCCTACAGGGAGGGAGTTACGCGGAGCGCGAGTCAGGGCGACGGAGCGCGGCCGAAGCCGGTGTCGCCGCCGGGCAGGAGCGCCGGCGCCGGGCCGGCCACGGCGAGCAGGGACTGCGCGTAGCTGTCTTCCATGCTGATGGTGGAGACCTCGTCCCAGGCGAAGAACGAAGGCTCGCGCATCCACTCGGCGTCGGGGCTGAGTTCCTGCAGGTTGAAGCCGTCTTCCTCGACGTCGATCAGGCGGCCGATGTAGCAGACCTCGGACTCGTCCTCGCTGTCCACGTGCACGCCGATCACCGGCGCCTGTGCGCCGGCGGCCTGGATCACCTCGCGGATGTTGTCCAGCGGGAACCCGCGCGGCATGCGCGGCAGGATCTGCTTCAGCGCCAGCGCCTTCTCCATGAAGGCGTGGTGCTTGTCCGGCGCCTCCAGTTCGGTGACGTCGCGATGGCGCATCACGTACATGCCGTCGTAGCTGATGCCGTCGCCGACCACCCAGAGCAGGAAGAATTCGCGACCCACCCCGCCCACGTAGCCGCAGAAGCTGCCGTGCTCAAGCTCCTCGCGCCACAACCGCACCAGCGTCCGTTTCTGCTGCGCCTCGCGCAACTGGGCGCGCTGGCCGGTGTTCTTCAGTTCAATAACGTTGTTCACGGCGTTCATTTTAGCAGATCGGCCTGACCGGCTTGTTCAGAGGATGTAGCGGCTGAGGTCTTCGTCCCTGGCCAGGACACCCAGGCTTTTATCCACATGTTCGGCGTCGATCAGGTACTTTTCGCCGGATTTGTCCGCGGCCTCATAGGAAATCTTCTCCAGCAGACGCTCCATCACGGTGTGCAGGCGGCGGGCACCGATGTTCTCGGTGCGCTCGTTCACCTGGAACGCGACCTCGGCCAGCCGATCGATGCCCGAGTCGGTGAACTCGATGATGACGCCCTCGGTGCCGAGCAGGGCGGCGTACTGCTTGGTCAGCGCGTTGTGCGGCTCGCGCAGGATGCGCTTGAAGTCATCCACCGACAGCGCGGAGAGCTCCACCCGGATCGGCAGGCGGCCCTGCAGCTCGGGAATCAGGTCCGACGGCTTGGCCAGCGAGAACGCGCCGGAGGCGATGAACAGCATGTGGTCGGTCTTCAGCGGGCCGTACTTGGTGGACACGGTGGAGCCTTCCACCAGCGGCAGCAGGTCGCGCTGCACGCCCTCGCGGCTGACCCCGGAGTGGCCGTAGTCGGAGCGCTGCGCCACCTTGTCGATCTCGTCGATGAACACGATGCCGTTCTGCTCGGCCGCTTCTACCGCCTGCGCACGCACTTCCTCGTCGTTGAGCAGCTTGCCGGCCTCCTCGTCGATCAAGAGCGGCCGCGCCAGCTTGATCGCCAGCTTGCGGCTCTGCGTCTTGGCGCCGCCGAGGTTCTGGAACATCTGGCGCAGCTGTGCGCCCATTTCCTCCATGCCCGGCGGCGACATGATCTCCACGCCCACGTTCATGGCGAAATCCAGCTCGATCTCGCGTTCGTCCAGCGCGCCCTCGCGCAGCTGCTTGCGCAGCTTCTGGCGAGTGTCGCTGTCGGTGGCCGGCGCGGCGTCATGGCTCCAGTCGGTCGGCGTCTGCCGGCGCGGCAGCAGCGCGTCCAGGATGCGGTCCTCGGCGCGGTCCTCGGCCTGGCTGCGCACGCGCTTGATCGCCTGCTCGCGGGTCAGCTTGTAGGCCACGTCGGCCAGATCGCGGATGATCGACTCCACGTCCTTGCCCACGTAGCCCACCTCGGTGAACTTGGTCGCCTCCACCTTCACGAACGGCGCGTTGGCCAGCGTGGCCAGGCGCCGCGCGATCTCGGTCTTGCCCACGCCGGTGGGGCCGATCATCAGGATGTTCTTCGGGGTGACCTCGTTGCGCATGGCCGGCTCCAGCTGCATGCGCCGCCAGCGGCTGCGCAGCGCCACCGCCACCGCGCGCTTGGCGTCGTGCTGGCCGATGATGTAGCGGTCGAGTTCGTTGACGATTTCGCGGGGGGTCAGTTCGGACATGGGGCACCGGGAACGTTGGGTTTCAGCTCGTCATTCCGGCGCAGGCCGGAATCGCTCCTGGTTGAAATGCGATTCCGGCCTGCGCCCGAATGACGACTCTGGAGAGCATCGGCGCGCTGCGCCTACAGCTCTTCGATGGACGTGTTGTGATTGGTGTAGATGCAGATGTCGCCGGCGATCTTCAGCGCCTTCTCGACGATGGTGCGCGCGTCCAGCTCGGTGTTCTCCAGCAGGGCCATCGCGGCGGACTGGGCGAACGGGCCGCCCGAGCCGATCGCGATCAGGCCGTGCTCGGGTTCCACCACGTCGCCGTTGCCGGAGATCAGCAATGAGGTTTCCCGGTCGGCCACCGCCAGCATCGCCTCGAGCCGGCCGAAGCGGCGGTCGGTGCGCCATTCCTTGGCCATCTCCACCGCCGCGCGGGTGAGGTTGTTGTTGTGCTTCTCCAGCTTCTGCTCGAACAGTTCGAACAGGGTGAACGCGTCGGCGGTGGCGCCGGCGAAGCCAGCCACCACCTCGCCGGTCTTGCCCAGCCGGCGCACCTTGCGCGCGTTGCCCTTCATCACCGTGTTGCCCAACGTGACCTGGCCGTCGCTGCCGATCACGACGCGGCCGCCGCGGCGCACGCAGACGATGGTGGTGGCGTGGAAGGATTCCATGGGAGCTCCGCAGTTGTGCTTGAGCGGATGAAGTGGGGTCGTGGGCGGTGGCCTTCAATGTCGCGGTACGAACCCTTCTCCCCTCGGGAGAAGGTGGCGCGTAGCGCCGGATGAGGGTGCGGTCGAAGCGCGGTGGGGAATCGAGCGAGAAACAGCTTCCTTCTTGAACATTGCGCGGGCCCCGAACCCTCACCCCAACCCCTCTCCCGCAGGGAGAGGGGTTTCAAGGATCACGGCTTGCGCTTCGCTCTCGGGTGGGCGGCGTCGTAGACGCGGGCCAGATGCTGGAAATCCAGATGCGTGTAGATCTGCGTGGTGGCGATGTCGGCGTGGCCGAGCAGCTCCTGCACCGCGCGCAGGTCGCCGGAGGATTCCAGCATGTGGCTGGCGAAGGTATGGCGCAGCAGGTGCGGGTGGATGTGCTTCGGCATGCCCTGTTGCAGCGCCAGCTTGTTCAGGCGCAGCTGCACCGTGCGCGGGCTGATCGGCGCGCCGCCGCGGCCGCGGAACACCGGGCCGTCGGCCGGCATGCCCTCGGCGGCGCCGAGCGCGCGCAGCGCGGCCACGGCGTGGCGACCGACCGGCACGATGCGGGTCTTGCTGCCCTTGCCGAGTACGCGCACCTCGCCGTCGTCGAGCCGGAGGTCCAGCCAGCGCAGGCTGACCAGCTCGGACAGGCGCAGCCCGCTGGAATAGAACAGCTCCAGCATCGCGCGGTCGCGCGTGGCCAGCGCGCCGTCGCCGCCGGTTTCCACCAGCGCGGTCGCTTCGTCCACGTCGAGCACCTGCGGCAGCTTGCGGCGCACCTTCGGGCCGCGCACGCCGAGCAGCGGATCATTCGTCAACCGACCTTCGCGGGCGAGCTGGCGGAACAGGCTGCGGCACGAGGACAGCAGGCGCTGCAGGCTCTTCGGCGCCAGGCCGGCGCGATGTTCGCCGGCGATGAAGCTGCGCATCCGGTTCGCATCCAATGCATCGAACGCGACCAGCTGCTGCTCCTGCATGTAGCGCAGCAGCTTGGCCAGGTCGCGGCGATAGCCGGCCAGCGTATGCGGCGAGGCGTGCCGCTCGCCAGCGAGGCGGGCGAGCCATTGCTCGACCTGTTGGGCGGGTGTCATCGCTCTCAGGAAATATCCCGCGAACGCGCCAGCGCGGCGGTGATGGTGGCCGAGATCATCTTCAGGAACAGCGTGCCCATGCCGGGCTGGAAACGGTCCGGGTTGGCGCTGCCGATCGCCAGGATGCCGCATTCGCCCAGACGCATCAGCGCGACCGAGCGGATCTGCCCGGCGTCGACGCCGAACAGGCGTTCGAGCTTCTCGGCGGACAGCCGGCCGGAAACCGGTTCGTTCTTCTGCAGGAACTCGCTGAACTCCGGCAGCGCAGCGGCGCCGCCGGGAATCTGCTGCAGCCAGTCCGCGCGCGGCAGCCGCGGCTGCTCGCCGAACAGCAGCAGGCGCACCTGCTCGGTGTGGAAATCCGCGCTGAGCTTGGCGATCACCGTGCGCGCGGTCACTTCCATGGTGTTCGCGCGCAGCAGCGCCACGGTGAGCGCGTGCACGCGCTCCATCAGCTTCTCGTTCTCGGCGGCGATGGCGATCAGCTCGGCCAGCTGGCGTTCGAGTTCCGCGTTCTTGTCGCGCAGGCTCTGCAACTGGTACACCGCCAGCGACGACACCGCACCCTGCCCGCGCGGCATGGTCAGCCTGGCGGCCAGCTCGGGGTACTCGCTGAGGAACTCCGGATGGCGCTTCAGGTAGGCGGCGACCACGCGGGCCTGGGTGGCGTCGTCAAGCAGGGTGGCAGTCATGCGCGGGCATCCTCGAAGCGTGGCGGAGCGCGCGAGGGAAGCGCGCCATCCGGCCGGAGTGTGCGATGGACACGCGCGCGCTTCAACCGCCGCGTCAGGCCGCCGCCGCGGGCACCGGCCACTCGCCTTCGAACGCGAACGCGGCCGGGCCGGTCATCCACAGCGTGTGGCCGGGGCCGGCCCAGTCGATGCGCAGCGTGCCGCCGGGCAGCTCGACCGCCACCGCGGCGTCGACCTCGCCGCGCCGCCGCAGCACCGCCATCGCGGCGCAGGCGCCGGTGCCGCAGGCCAGCGTCCAGCCGGCGCCGCGTTCGTGCACGCGCAGGCGCAGGCGGCCGCGATCCATCTGCTGCACGAAGCCGGCGTTGGCGCCCAGGGCGAAGCGCGGATGATTCGTCAGCAGCGGCCCCAGCTGCAGCAACGCGGGGTCGGCCAGGTCGTCCACCGCGACCACCGCGTGCGGGTTGCCCATCGACACCGCGCCGATGTCCAGCGTCGCGCCGGCCACGGCAAGCTCGTAATGGTCGGCCGCGGCGTCGGCCGCGAACGGGATCCGCTTGGGTTCGAACACCGGTTCGCCCATGTCCACGGTGACCTCATTCGCGCCGAGCAGGCGCACCGTCACCGGGCCGGACGGGCTCTCGATCGTCACGTCCGCGCCGATCGCCAGCGCGCCGGCGCGGTGCAGCCAGGCGGCCACGCAGCGCACGCCGTTGCCGCACTGGCCCGACGGCGTGCCGTCGGCGTTCCAGATGCCGTAGTAGAACGCAGCGCCCGGGCTGCGCGCGGGCTCCACGCTGAGCAGCTGGTCGAAGCCCACGCCGGTATGGCGGTCGGCCAGCGCGCGGATCTGCGCCGCATCCAGCGCAAACGCACGCTGCCGGCAATCCAGCACGACGAAGTCGTTGCCGATGCCGTGCATTTTCGAGAAGCGCAGCTGCATGGACGAACGCCGCTCAGTGCTGGCCGGCAGCCGGATCAGCAACGCTGGCCGGCAGCGCGGGCGTCGCCGGCGGCACCATGGTCGAGGCCGCGGCCGGCGGGCTCGGCAGCACCAGCGGCCCCTTGTTGCCGCAGCCGGCAAGCGCGGCAACGGCGAGGCAGAACGGCAGCAGCAGGAAGGATCGGCGCATGGTCGGGATTCCTCGAAGACAGGCGCAGTATAGCGAGGCACCGCGGCCCGGCCGCGGCATCGCCGCTATCATGCGCGTACGGATCGCACGACGCGGCGACGAGGTAACCACGATGGACTGGAGCGCGCTGCTGCGCCTGCCGATGACCCTGCTGCTGGTGCTGGCGGCGGTATTTGCGTTGATCACCCTGGTGCAGCTGGTGGCATTGCGTCAGCGCCTGCGCCGTGGCCGCCGCCTCGCCGCCAGCTGGCGCGCGCTGCTGTGCCTGGCCTGCTTCGCGCTGACCCTGCTGCTGGCCGGCGCCGGCGCCGCGCTGCGCGGCTACCGGTTGCTCGGCAGCGAGGCGCCGGTGGTCGAAATCGACGCGCGCATCCTGTCGCCGCAGCGCTGGGCGCTCACCCTGAGCTGGCCCGACGGCAGCACGCGCCAGCTGCAGCTGGCCGGCGACGCCTGGCGCGTCGAGGCGGTCGTGCTGAAGTGGAAGCTGCCGGCGCTGCTGGCCGGCGTGCCGCCGCTGTACCGGCTCGACCGGCTGTCCGGCCGCTACGACGACCCCGCGCAGGAGGCGGTGGCGCCGCGCACGGTGATCGGCTTCGGCGAAGCCGGCGCATTCGACCTGCTCAACCTGAAGCAGCAATACCCGCGCTGGCTGCCCGAGATCGACACCGTCTACGGCAGCGGCGCGTTCCTGCCGCTGGTCGATGGCGGCCACTACACGGTGAGCCTGATGCGCACCGGCGCGCTGGTGGCACGGGCGGATGCCGCGACTGCCGAGAAGATCAGCCACCCGCTGGGCGGCTGAGGCAGGCGGCTCGCGTCGTCACTCGCGCCCGGCATCCGGCGGATCAGTCATCGGCCCATGCCGCGAGCGCCGGGTCCTGGCGCAGTCGCGCCCATTCGAGTTTCAGCCAGGGCGTGAAGCGCTCCGGCCAACGGGCGATCTCGCGATCGAGCGCGGCCGGTGTGACGAAACGCCAGGCCGCGACCTCGGCGGGATTGGCGCGCACCGGTTGCGTGCAGGTGCCGGCGTAGACCCAGCACAGTTCGTGCTCGGCGCCGAGGTCGCGGTAGTCGGCCTGGTACTCGAACTTGAACAGGTAGCGCAGCGGGCAGCGCATGCCCAGCTCCTGCTGCAGGCGTCGTTCGGTGGCCTGCTCCATGCTTTCGCCCTGGCGCGGATGGCTGCAGCAACTGTTGGCCCAGTAGCCGGGCCACAGCCGCTTGCCGCGGCTGCGTTGCTGCAACAGCAGCTCGCCGTGCCCGTTGAAGACGAACAGCGAGAACGCACGATGGCGCTGGCCGCGACCGTCGTGGGCGGCCGCCTTGCTGGCGTAGCCGACCGCGCGATCGTCGGCATCGACCAGGATCAGCTGCTCGGCTTCGGAGGAGACCATGGGGTGGCGTAGCGACGCGTCAGCCAAAGGACACCTCCAGCGCCTGGTAGCCGGCGTCGCGCATCGCGCGGGCCACGCGCGCGCCGCCCTCGGGACACAGCGCGATCACCGCGCCGCCGCCGCCGCCGCCGGTCAACTTGGCGCCCAGCGCGCCGTGCTCGCGCGCCAGCTGGACCAGTTCCTCGATCTCGCGGCTGGACACCTGCAGCGCGTTCAACTGGCCCTGGCAGATGTTCATCAGCTCGCCGAGCTCGGCCAAGTCGCGGGCTTGCAGCGCGTCGAGCGCGTGCCGGGTCAGCAGGTCGATCTCGTCGAAGATGCGCTCGTAGCGCGCCGGGTGCTGCAGCCATGCCTGGCGCACGCGTGCCACCATCCTCGCGGTCAGGCTCTCGCTGCCGCTCAGGCCGATCACCAGCGGCAACGGCTGCGGCAGCGCGAGCGGACGGATCGTCGCCGGCGCGCCGCGCCGGTACAGCAGCGCCTGGCCATGGGTGGCAACCGTGTTGTCGATGCCCGAGGGCGTGCCGTGGGCGATCTTCTCGCACTCGAACGCCAGCGCGCAGACGCTGGCGTCGTCCAGGTCCAGCGCGCAGTGCCGGTCGAGCGCGCGGATCACCGCCACCGCCAGCGCCGCCGAACCGCCGAGCCCCATCGCCCGCGGCATCTCCGGCGCCACCTGGATGCGCAGGGCGCGCCGGCTCAGGCCGAGGCGTTCCAACAGCAGCGTCAGCGACTGCGCAAAGGAACCCGGGCGCGCCGGCTGCTGCAGGCGTTGCTCGATGCCCCAGCGCGGGATCAGCAGCGTAGTGCCATCGCGGGCGTCCTCCACGCGCGCGCGGATCGCCAGCGGCAGCGGCGCGGCGATCGCGTGGCGGCCGTACACCACGGCGTGCTCGCCGAGCAGGATCACCTTGCCGTGGCCGGTCGCCCATTCCGGCGTGCCGGCCCGCGGCCGGCCGTGGGCCGCGGGCCCCGGCGCCGCCTGCCCGCCCAGCTCGGCCACGATCAGTTGCGCCTTCCACAGCTTGATCTCGCCGTCGGCCAGCAGGCGTTCCACCACCTGATCGAACATCTGCGGCGTGGCGCCGGCCGCCAGCGCCACGCTGCGCGCGTGCAGGGTCATGTGGCCTTGCTGGATGCCATCGGTGACCAGCGCCCGCAAGGCGGAGAAGTTCTGCGCCAGGCCGACGGCAGCCATCATCTCGGCCAGTTCGCGAGCACCGGGCGAACCCAGCAGGCGGTGGTTGATCGCCACCATCGGGTTGGCCTGCAGCGAGCCGCCCACGGTGCCGACCTTGAGCGGCAGCTCGATGCTGCCGACCAGGTCGCCCTGCGCGTTGCGCGACCAGCGGGTCAGCGCGCGATAGCCCTGGTCGCGCGCGGCGTAGGCGTGCACCGCCGCCTCCAGCGCGCGCCAGTCGTTGCCGGTGGCCAGCGCCACCGCATCGACGCCGTTCATGACGCCCTTGTTGTGGGTCGCGGCGCGGTACGGGTCGACCAGCGCGAGGTCGTTGGCCAGGATGATGCCGTCGCGCACCTGTCCGCCGTCGTGGCCCTTGCCGGCCAGCGCATGCGCCGGGATCACCGCGCTGGCGCGCACCAGCGCGCGGTCGGTCAGGTTGGACAGGATGCGCAGGCAGGCCTTGCCGCCGGTGATCGCCTCGGCCAGCGGGGCCACGCCCTCGCACATCGTGTTGACCAGGTTGGCGCCCATCGCGTCGCAGGTGTCGACCAGCAGGTGCAGCACCAGCATGTCGGGGCCGCCGTCCGGTGCGGCGTGGATCAGCACCTCGACGTCCGTCACGCCACCGCCGCGCGCGACCATGTTCGGGTGCAGGCTGTTGGCCAGGTTGATGATCTCCTCGCGCCGCTGCAGCAGGGCCGTGCGCGCCCTGCCCGCGTGGGCCACGCCGGTCAGCTGGACCTGGCCGATCAGCAACGGCCGGTCGCTCGCGGTGGTGAAGCCGCCGCAGCCGCGCACCAGCTTGGCGGCGGCGCTCAGCGCGGCCACGATCGACGGCTCCTCGACCACCAGCGGCACCACGTAGTCCTTGCCGTTGATCAGGAAGTTCAGGCCCAGCCCCACCGGCAACCCCATCACGCCGATGACGTTCTCGATCAGCTTGTCGGCCTGCGCCGGTTCCAGCCGCTGCGCACCGCTGGTCAGCGCGCGGTGATCGGCCTGCGTCAGCAGTCCGCGGCTGCGCAGCAGCTGCAGTCGCTCGGTCACGCCCAGCCGATGGAAGCCGGGCAGGCGGGCAGGATGCTCGGGCGCGCTCGCCGCGCGGTCGTGCGGCATGTCGTCGGCGCAGGTGGCGGCAGGCGCGTCGGCCTGCCCGATGGCGGGTAACTGGTCCACGGGGATGTTCCTGGCTGGGTCGTCGAATCAGTGCACCTGCACGCACGCGGCGCCGGCCGGGTGCAGGTCGAGTACGGGAAAGCCGGCGGCGCCGGCGGCCTGCCGGAAGGCCTGAAGGCGCGCAGCGTCGGTGGTCAGCGCGATGCCGACATCGCCGCCGCCGGCGCCGCAGGTCTTGTAGGCCACGCCCAGGCGTGCCGCCAGCGCGGCTAGCGCACGATGCTCGGGGCAGAAGATGTCCAGGCCGCTGGCGGCGGCCAATCGCTCCAGCGCCAGCGCGTAGGCCGCCACCGCCTCGAGCAGTGCGGCCGCGCCGGTGGCGTCCGCGGCCGCCGTGGCGCAGTCGCCGAGCTCGCGCATCGCGGCGGCATGGCGCGCCGGTGCCTGCGCGCGCCATGCCGCCAGCCGCTGCAGAAAGAAGCTGGTCGAGGCCGGGCGGCCGGACCACACGCAGCACCACTGCAGCTCCTGCGGCCAGGTCGCTGGCGCGATCCGCGGTTGCCCGTCGTGCAGCCGGTAGACCAGCAGGCCGCCGTGCAGGCTGGCGGCGACGTCCAGTCCGCTGCCGTGGCCGTCCTGCGCGCGGCGGTGCGCGGCGCGCAGCGTGTCGAGGGATGGCGCGCCGCGCCGGCCCAGCGCACGGATTGCGCTGGCCAGCGCCACCGTCAGCGCCGCGCTGGAGCCCAGGCCCAGCTTGCGTCGGCGGTCACCGTCGGCGTGGAATGCGCGGGTGTCGAGGCTGGCGCGGAACGGCGGCGGCCGGTCCTCCGCGCCCAGCGTTTCCAGAATCGCACTGACCAGTCCCAACGACTCGGTGGCCGTCGCCTCCAGTGCGGGCCAGCGCATCCGTCCACTCGCATCCAGCCGGCCGTGCGCGGCATGAATGCCGAGCCCGGGCGCGCTGATCTCGTAGTCGCCGCCGTCGCTGTCTTCCAGCGCCACGCGTGCCTGGCGGTCGATCGCCAGCACCAGTGCGGGGGCACCCTCCAGCACCGCGTACTCGCCCGCGATCACCAGCTTGCCCGGCGCCGTTGCCAGCACGCGCATCAGGGCGTCTCGCCGTCGTCGAGCAGCCGCGCGCCTTCGCCCAGACGGCTGCTCAGCACCTGTTCGACGCCAGGCAGCGCGGCCAGTGCCGCGGCCACCCGGGGCGCCGCCTCCGGCGTGCAGACGGCCTTCACCTGGGGGCCGGCATCGACAGTGAAGAAGACCGGCTCGCCGGCGTCCTCGCGCAAGGCGCGGATGCGCTGCATGCAGTCGACGGTGGCGCCGTTCCAGTACAGCAGCGGCGGCCGGCTGGACTGCATCACCGCATGCATCTTCAGGCAGCTGTGTTCGCTCAGCTCGGCCAGCGCGGCAAAGTCGCGCGCCTGCACCGCGCGACGCGCGGCCGCCAGATCCGTCGCCGCGCTGTGCGTCCACGCCGGGTAGAACGGCGAGGTGCGGCGGCTGCGCTCCATGCCGACGCCCGAGCCGACGCGCTTGCGCCGGTGCGAGGTCACCGCGATGACCACCGCCAGCGGCCAGGCGGCGGCGTCCAGCAGCGGTTGCGCGATCGCATCCGTGCCGTCGTCGCGCTCGCCGGCGTCCAGGCCGACGAAGCCGCCGAACAGCGAGCGCGCCGCCGAACCCGAACCCCGGCGGGCCAGCATCGACAGGGTCCGGCGGTCCAGCCCGAGACCGAGCGCGGCATCGGCCGCCACCACCAGCGCCGCGAAGCCGGAGGCCGAGGAAGCCAGCCCCGCCGCGGTGGGGAAATGGTTGCGCGTGTCGATCCGCGCGCGCCGCGCGGTGCCGGCGCGCTGCCGCAGCAGGTCCAGGCAGGCGCTCACCCGGGCCAGCGCCGCCGGATCCTCCGCGCCGTTCAGGCGCAGCTCGTCATGCCGCAGCGACGCGTCGAACTCGACCCGGGTGCGCGTCCACGGCGCATCGAGGGTGATCGACAGGGAGCCGGTGGCCGGCAGGTTCAGGGTCGCGTCGCGTTTGCCCCAGTATTTGACCAGGGCAATGTTCGGCTGGGCTTGCGCGATGGCGGCCATCGGGGTTCCGGTGCGGGAGTGGCCGCGCCGCCGGCGCCGGCCTCCGGGCATTGTGCCGGCGGCGGCTCCTGCGTGACCTGATGTACATCAGGCCGTGCCGGGCGACGCGCCTCTGCGCGTGGATCAGTCGAGCGACCGCGCGTAGCGCCAGGCATCGGCGCCGTCTTCGTAGTAGTGCGCGTAGCGGCCGGCGCGGCGGAAACCGTGGCGTTCGTACAGCCGGATCGCGGCGTCGTTGTCGGTACGCACCTCCAGCTTCAGCGCGCGGCAGCCGCGGCGGCGCACGGCGGCGTCGGCGGCGACCAGCAGTGCGGAGCCGACGCCCTGGCCGCGCGCTTCCGGCGCGGTGGCCAGCGAGTACAGACGGGCCAGCGCGCTGCCCTTGCGGAAGAACAGCACGGCGCTGCCGAGCAGCCGGTGGTGATTGGCGCCGGCCACCAGCACCAGCGCGGAGTCGCTGTCCAGGTGGCGGCGGTACTGCGCGCGGCTCAGCCGGTCGCCGTCGAAGCTGCGCAGCTCCAGTGCGACCAGTGCGTCGAGGTCGCTCGCCAGGGCGCGCCGCACGCGCACGCCGGCGGCAGGCGCGTCGGGGCGTGGCGGCGGAGATGGTGATGGCGGGGTCGGCACGCGCGGACTGTAGCAGCCGCCGGCGGCGACGCCCGGCCGCGGTTTACCCGCGCTTCAGCGCTGCCCTTGTGCCTGGCCGGCGCGGTGCGCAAACTGCGCGCTTTGCAAGAGCCGTCACGCTAGCGCGCGGCGCCCGCCATCGCCGTATCGCCCGAGTGGTGCCATGACCCGTCTGGTCGTCGTTGTCGAAAAAGCCTCGGACTGGAGTTCGTACTACCCGTCCGTCGACGTGATGAGTGCGATGGACTACCTGCGCACGCCGGTCGGCGGCGACGACGAGCGCACCCACGTGATCAACCTGTGCCGCAGCTACAAGTACCTGGGCACCGGCTACTACGTCTCGCTGCTGGCCGAGGCGCGCGGGCACAAGGTGATGCCGTCGGTGCGCACGGTGAATGACCTGCGCCGGCGCTCGCTGTACGGCCTGGACATCGACGACCTCAACGCCAAGCTCACCCACTTCCTGCCGGCCGGCGGGCGCGACACCACCGACTTCGGCACCCTGGTCTACTTCGGCGAGACCGCCTACCCGGCGCTGCAGGACCTGGCCCGGCAGGTGTTCGAGATGTTCCCCTGCCCGCTGCTGCGCATCGAGTTCGAGCGCGACCGCGTGTGGCAGGTCAGCTCGATCAAGCCGGTCGGCCTGCACACCCTGGTCGACACCCAGGAGGATGCCTTCGCCGAAGAGCTCGACCGCTTCTCGCGCAAGTTGTGGCGCAAGCCGCGCGCGCGGCGCCAGTACCGCTACGACCTGGCGATGCTGGTCGACCCGAAGGAACAGATGCCGCCGTCGAACCGGAAGGCGCTGAAGTCGTTCATCGCGGCGGGCCGCGAGCTCGGCATCGAGGTCGACCCGATCGGCAAGAACGACTACCAGCGGCTGGCCGAGTACGACGGCCTGTTCATCCGCGAGACCACCGCGTCCGACAACCACACCTACCGCTTCGCCCACCGCGCCGAGAAGGAAGGCATGGTGGTGATCGACGACCCCAGCTCGATCCTGCGCTGCACCAACAAGATCTACCTCAACGACCTGATGGTCTCGCGCAAGCTCGCTGTCCCTCGTACGGAGATCCTCTACCGCGACGACAGCAAGGGCATCAAGGAAGTGGTGGCCCGGCTCGGCTTCCCGCTGGTGCTGAAGATCCCGGACGGCTCGTTCTCGCGTGGCGTGGTCAAGGTCGAGGACGAGGCGGCGCTGGCGCATGCGGCCAGCGGCCTGTTCCAGCACAGCGCGCTGCTGCTGGCGCAGGAATACGTCTACACCGAGTTCGACTGGCGCATCGGCGTGCTCAACCGCGAACCGATCTACGCCTGCAAGTACTACATGTCGCGCGGCCACTGGCAGATCTACAACCACGGCGCCAAGGGCACGGCGAAATCCGGCGGCTTCGAGACCATCGCGCTGAAGGAGGCGCCGGCGGCGGTGGTCAAGCTGGCGCTGAAGGCGACCCAGCCGATCGGCGACGGCCTCTACGGCGTGGACCTGAAGCAGGTCGGCAACCGGCCGGTGGTGATCGAGGTGAACGACAACCCGTCGATCGACGCCGGCGTCGAGGATGCCTACCTCGGCGAGGAGCTGTACCTGCGCGTGATGCGGGAGTTCCTGCGCCGGATGGAGCGCAAGCGCCAGGGCGCTCCGCACTGAGCGGCTGCGCCCGCCCGGCCATCCAGGTTCGCGCGGGAGAAGGTTCGCGCAGCCGTCGTCTGCGCTTTCGCGGCGGTGACGAACAGAAATCGAAACTCAGTGCCAGATCGCCGCGTGCAGCGTGCGCCGCCGCGGCCGGCACAGCGCCAGCAGCTGGCGCGGCAGCGCAGGCTCCAGCGCCAGCAGCACGACCAGCGGCGCGCCAAGCAGCCAGAACGCCGGCGTCCAGCCAAGCGACTCGGTGTACGCCGGCACCAGCGTACTCAGCAGCAGCCCGCCGCCGGCGAGCAGCCACAGCAGGGCGGCGCCGAGCAGGCGCTGGTGGCGGGCGGAAGGCAGGGCGGGCGCATGCATGGCGGTGCTCTCGTCGGGAGGAATGGGCGCAGGCTGGCGCGCCCCCATCTCACCGGTTGCGACCTGCCCCGCCATGGCCCACGTAGAATGGAACGCAGCCACCTGCGAGAAGTCCTCATGCCAGCCACCCAGTACGCCGTGTTCGGCCATCCGATCGGTCACTCGCTGTCGCCGCCGATCCACCGGGCGTTCGCACAACAGTTCGGCATCGAGCTTGCGTACCAGGCGATCGACGTGGCGCCGGCCGGATTTGCCGCGGCAGTGCGGCGCTTCTTCGCCGACGGCGGCCGCGGCGCCAACGTCACCCTGCCGCACAAGGCCGCCGCCTTCGCGCTGGCGGACGAGCGCAGTGCGGCCGCCACCCGCGCCGGCAGCGCCAACGTGCTGACCGCGCTGGCCGGCGGCCGGCTGGCCGCGCACAACACCGACGGCGATGGCCTGGTGCGCGACCTCACCGAGCGCCACGAGGCGGACCTGCGCGGCCACACCGCGCTGCTGCTGGGGGCCGGCGGCGCCGCGCACGGGGTGGCATGGAGCCTGCTGGACGCCGGGGTGGCCACGCTGACCATCGTCAACCGCTCGCCGGAGGCAGCCGACGTGCTGGCCGACGCGATCGGCGATCCGGCGCGGGCGCACACGCGCTACTGGGAAGACCTGGCCAGCATCGGCAGCTACGACCTGATCATCAATGCCACCTCGGCCGGCGTGCTGGGCGTGGCGCTGCAGCTGCCGTTCTCGCTGATCGGCGCGCGCGCGCTGTGCTACGACCTGTCCTACGGCGCGGCCGCCGCCAGCTTCCTGACCTGGGCGAAAACCGCCGGCGCGTGGCGTGCCTTCGACGGCCTCGGCATGCTGGTGGAAACCGCCGCCGACGCGTTCGAGCTGTGGCATGGCCAGCGCCCGGATACCGAGCCGGTGTACCAGTCGCTGCGCCAGCAGGGCGCATGAACGCGCTTGCGTGTCGCGCCGGCTGCGGCGCCTGCTGCATCGCCCCGTCGATCAGCTCGCCGATTCCGGGCATGCCCGATGGCAAGCCGGCCGGCGTGCGCTGCGTGCAGCTCACCGACGACCACCGCTGCGCGATCTTCGGCCGCCCCGAGCGGCCCGCGGTTTGCCGCCGCCTGGGTGCCGAGCCGGCGATGTGCGGCACGGATCGCGCCCATGCGCTGGCCTGGTTGGCGCGGCTGGAAGCGGCTACCGCCGCGCGCTGAGACGGTGCCGCCACGCCGCTGCAACATGGCCCGGCGATGATGGCGCCGTCCGCCGGGAGCGTGTCGATGACGCGGACTCCCGCGTGCGGGATCGGTTTGCGCAGCAGGTGTCATGCCCCGTTTTCTTCCCGTCGTATCGCCCCGCTACGCGCTCACGCTGGTCGGTCTGCTGCTGCTGACCGGTGGCGTTTTCCTCCGGTACTCCCGGGCGCCGACGAACGCCGCGTTGAACGTGGCCGCACCCGCCGCGGCGGCTGCCGCCGACGCGCCGGGCGACGAGGCGCAGAGCGGCAGCGCCATCCTGCTCGGCCTGGCCCGCGACGCCATGCATGACGGACGTCTGATCGCACCGGCCGGCAGCAACGCGTTCGAGTTCTACCTGAGCGTGCTGCAGCTGGAACCGGGCAACCGCACCGCCGACGAGGCCCTGCGCGAATCGTTCCCGCGCGCGGCGGAGGAGGTCGAGCGCACCATCAACCAGAACGGCCTGGACGAGGCGCGCCGCGAGATCGACCTGCTGCGCGAGTTCGACCGCGACAACTTCACCCTGGCCCTGCTCGGCGGCAAGCTCTCCGCCGCGCGCAACCTCGAGCGGCGGCAGCATGAGGCCGAGGCCGCGCGCATCCGCCAGGCGAACGCGGCGCGCGGCGCGCCGTGACCACCGCTCAGGCGGACGCCAGGTAGGCGTCCTTCAACCGCACGTAGTGGTCGGCCGAGTAGTGCAGCTGCTCGATCTCGCGCTCGCTTAGCCGGCGCACGAACCGCGCCGGGTTGCCCAGCCACAGCTCGCCCTCGCCGACCACCTTGCCCGGCGGCACCAGCGCGCCGGCGCCGACGAAGCCGTGCTGCATCACCACCGCGCCATCCAGCACGCTGGCGTGCATGCCGATCAGGCAGTAGTCGCCGATGGTGCAGGCGTGCACCACCGCGGCGTGGCCGACGGTGACGCCCGCGCCGATCAGGCACGGGTAGCCCGGCCCGTACGGACCGGCGTGGGCGACGTGCACGATGGCGCCGTCCTGGATGCTGGTCTTCGCGCCGACGCGGATGTGGTTGACGTCGCCGCGCAGCACCGCGCCGGGCCAGATCGAGACGTCGTCGCCCAGCACCACGTCGCCGATCACGCTGGCGGCGGGGTCGACGTGGACGCGTGCACCGAGGCTGGGCGCGATGCCCTTGAAACTGCGCAGGGGATTCATCGGCCCATTCTAGCGGCGCCGCGCCGCCGTGCTTGATTTCGGCCGGCGCGCTCGCCACGCTGACGGCCTGCCAAGGAGCGCCCATGAGTGACCACAACCCGCTGCTCGCCGACGACCCGCTGCCGGCGTTCTCGCAGATCCGGCCCGAACACGTCGAACCGGCGATCGACGCCATCCTCGCCGACTACCGCGCCGGCATCGACGCGCTGACCGCAGCGGGCGCGCCGCACGACTTCGCCCACGTGATGCTGACCCAGGAGCGACTGGAGCAGCGCCTGGCGCGGGCCTGGGCGCCGGTGTCGCACCTGCATGCGGTGGCCGACAGCGAGGCCCTGCGCCAGGTCTACGGGCCGGCCGAGGAGAAGCTGACCGAACATGCGATCGAGCTGGGCCAGAACCGCGACCTCTACGCCGCGGTGCAGGCGCTGGCGGCAACGGCGGATTTCGCCGCGCTGCCGCGGCCCGAGCGCACGCTGGTCGAGCACGCGCTGCGCGACTTCAGGCTGTCCGGCGTGGCGCTGGACGAGCCGGCGCGTTCGCGTTTCCGCGCGATCGGGGTGGAACTGTCGAAGCTCTCCACGGAGTTCTCCAACGCGGTGCTCGACGCCAGCGAGGCATGGCACGAGCACGTCACCGACGAGCGCGACCTTGCCGGCGTGCCGGAGTCCGGCCGCGCGGTGCTGCGCCAGTACGCCGAGGACCAGCAACTGGACGGCTACCTGGTGACCCTGAAACAACCCAGCGTGCAGGCGGTGCTGACCTATGCGGACAACCGCGGCCTGCGCGAGCGGGTGTACTGGGCCTATCAGACGCGCGCCTCCGATCAGGGCCCGGACGCGGGCAAGTTCGACAACTCCGCGCGCATCGAGCGGATCATGGCGTTGCGCCACGAGGCGGCGCAGCTGCTCGGCTTCGCCAATGCGGCGGAGGAGTCGCTGGCCACCAAGATGGCCACCTCGCCGGCCGAAGTCATGGACTTCCTGCACGACCTGGCGGAGCGCGCCAAGCCGGTGGCGCAGCGCGAGCTGGCCCGGCTGCGCGAGTTCGCCAGCGCCGAGCTGAAGCTCGACAACCTCGAGCCGTGGGATGTCGGCTACGCGTCGGAAAAATTGCGCCAGCGCGACTACGCACTGGAAGAGGAACAGCTCAAGCCGTACTTCCCGCTGCCGGCGGTGATCGACGGCCTGTTCGGCCTCGCCGGAAAGCTCTACGGCATCACCCTCGCCCCGCGCGACGGCGTCGACGTGTGGCATCCACAGGTGCGCTACTACGACGTGCGCGACGCCGATGGCCGCGTGTTCGCCGGTGCCTACGTCGACCTGTACGCGCGCAACGGCAAGCGCGGCGGCGCCTGGATGGACGTGTGCCGCGCCCGCTTCGACGACGACGGGCAGCACCAGCTGCCGGTGGCCTTCCTCACCTGCAACTTCGCGCCGCCCACCGCAGGCAAGCCGGCCCTGCTCACCCACGACGACGTGCTCACCCTGTTCCACGAGTTCGGCCACGGTCTGCACCATCTGCTCACCGAGATCGCGCTGCCCTCGATCGGCGGCATCGACGGCGTCGAGTGGGACGCGGTGGAACTGCCCAGCCAGTTCATGGAGAACTTCGGCTGGAACCGCGAGGCGCTCGACCTGTTCGCGCGGCACTGGCAGACCAGCGAGCGGCTGCCGGACGCGCTGTTCGAGCGCATGCTGGCGGCGCGGCACTTCCATGCCGGGCTGTTCCTGGTGCGCCAGCTGGAGTTCGCCCTGTTCGACTTTCTGCTGCACCTGGAGTACGACCCGGCGCAGGGTGCGCGCGCGCTGGCCGTGCTGGAAAAGGTGCGCAAGCAGGTGGCGGTGCTGCATCCGCCGGCCTGGCAGCGCTTCCCGCATGGCTTCAGCCACATCTTCGCCGGCGGCTACGCGGCCGGCTACTACAGCTACCTGTGGGCCGAGCTGCTCAGCGCCGACGCGTTCGGCGCGTTCGAGGCAGCCGCGGCGCACGGCGGCAGCGTGATCGACCGCGTCACCGGCGAGCGCTTCCGCCGCGAGTTCCTCGCCGTCGGCGCCAGCCGCCCGGCGCTGGAGAGCTTCGTCGCGTTCCGCGGCCGCACGCCCGAACCGGAAGCGCTGCTGCGCAGCCACGGCTTGAGCTGATCCCTCCAGCACCCGGTAGGAGCCCGCTCGCGGGCGATGCCTTTGGGTCGGGATTCGGGATTCGTAAAGCATCGCCCACGAGCGGGCTCCCGCGGTGGACGCGGCGCAAAAAGAAAGCCCGCCGAAGCGGGCTTTCCTCAAGCGTTCGAGTGGTGAAACTCAGACCGCCTGGACTTCCTCAGCCTGCAGGCCCTTCTGGCCCTTGGTGACGATGAACGTGACGCGCTGACCTTCCTGCAGGGACTTGAAGCCCGTGCCCTGGATCGCGCGGAAATGCACGAACAGGTCATCACCGCTTTCCGGGGTGATGAAGCCAAAACCCTTGGCGTCGTTGAACCACTTGACTGTACCGCTCTGACGATCCGACATGTAACTTTTACCTTTGAAGCATGGATGTGTTTGCGGCCCGATGCGCAAGGCACGGGCTGCAAAGTAGACGCAAAAATAGGAGTTTCCTCGGACTCTTGCCCGCGCAGCATACACTGGAATGCGCGTTTCCGGTGATTTTTCCGCCACTTCCGTTCATCTGGCGGTATCCCGCCGGCCGCGCAGGGGCCGCGGGCGCTTCCCGTACAATGCGGCCATGAAGATCGCCTCGTGGAACGTCAATTCGCTGAAGGTGCGCCTGCCGCAGTTGACCCAGTGGCTGGCCGACGCGCGCCCGGACGTGCTGGCGCTGCAGGAAACCAAGCTGGAAGACGCCAGGTTTCCGGTGGACGAGCTGGCCGCGGCCGGTTACCGCGCGGTGTATTCGGGCCAGAAGACCTACAACGGCGTGGCCATCCTGGCCCGCGACGAGCCGCGCGACATCGTCACCGACATCCCCGGCCTGGACGACCCGCAGCGGCGCATCCTGGCCGCCACCATCGGCGACCCCGCTGCGGATCCGGCGCAGGCGCTGCGCGTGGTGAATCTCTACGTGGTCAACGGCAAGGCGATCGGCGACGAGAAATACGCCTACAAGCTGGATTGGCTGGGCAAGGTGCGCGAGTTCCTGGCGCGCGAGCTGGAACGCCACCCGAACCTGGTGGTGCTGGGCGACTTCAACATCTGCCCGGACGAGCGCGACGTCTACGACCCGGTCGCCTGGGGCGAGGACATCCTGTGCTCGCCGCCGGAACGGGCCGCGCTGAAGGCGATCACCGACCTCGGCCTGCACGACAGCTTCCGGCTGTTCGAGACCGCGCCCGGGCACTACAGCTGGTGGGATTACCGGCAGGCGGCGTTTCGCCGCAACATGGGCCTGCGCATCGACCTGATCCTGATCGGCGAGGCGCTGAAATCCGCCGCCACCGCGGCCGCGATCGACCGCGAACCGCGCCGCTGGGAGCGCCCTTCCGACCACACGCCGGTGACGCTGGACCTGGATATCCGAACGACATGACTGCAAAAAGCGAATGGCCCAGCTCGCTGGACGACGAGGAACTGGGCGAACTGGACCGCTACCTGCGCGCGCACACCGGCGAGGGCGACCTGTTGCTGGACGGCGTGCACGGCCTGCTCTCGGCGCTGGCGGTCGGCCCGCTGCAGGTGCTGCCGGACGAATGGCTGCCCGAGGTGCTGCACGAGCCGTTCACCGACGAGGGCGAAGGCAACCGCGTGCTCGCGCTGCTGGCCAAGCTCAACGACTCGATCGTCGCCGAGCTGGAGGTGGACGCCTACGAGCCGATCCTCGGCGAGGTCGAGACGGAAACCGGCCCGATGCTGTCCGCCGCCGGCTGGTGCGAGGGCTTCAGCCGCGGCATCGACCTGCGCGCCGGGCTGTGGGAAAGCCGGCTGAGCGAGGACCCGCAGCTGATGGAACTGCTCGGCCCGGTGATGGCGCTGGCGGTGGACGAGGGCATCCTCAGCGCCGACGCCGAGTTCGAGAAGCTCAGCGACGACGAATACGACGAGTGCCTGGCCCAGCTGCCGGGCGTGCTCGGCGCGGTGAACCAGTACTGGCAGGCCAAGCCGGCCACCGCGGCGGAGGTCGAGGCGATGGTGCGCCAGCAGCAGCCCGACCCCGGCGACGACGGCAACCCGCCGCGCCAGCGCAGCGGACACTGGGTGCATTGAATCCTTGGGAGCCCGCTCGCGGGCGAGGTTTTTCCGAACTCCGGACCTGCAAGCTCACCTCGCGCTTTCGTACTGTCGCGCCGGCGGAACGATCCGTTCCCGCCGTGGCGCTTGGATAACATGCTCCGCGCGATCATGTTGGCGCCATTGCATTCACCGGAGACCCGCCATGAGCGATCGCCACATCACCCGCCGCATCCGCGGCATGGACACCTCCGACGGCGCCGGCGTGAAGCTGAAGCGGATCATCGGCCAGCCGGGGCTGGACATGATCGATCCGTTCCTGATGCTGGACGAGTTCCGTTCCGACAGCGCCGACGACTACATCGCCGGCTTCCCCGAGCACCCGCACCGCGGCTTCGAGACGGTTACCTACATGCTGGCCGGGCACATGCGCCACGGCGACAACCACGGCAACCGCGGCGACCTCACCCCGGGCAGCGTGCAGTGGATGACTGCCGGCCGCGGCATCCTGCATTCGGAGATGCCGCAGCAGGAAAACGGCCTGATGTGGGGCTTCCAGCTGTGGGTGAACCTGCCGGCGAAGGACAAGATGACCGCGCCGCGCTACCAGGACATCGGCCCCGAGCGCATCCCGGTGGTGCGCCCGGCGGCGGGCGTGGAGGTGAAGGTGATCGCGGGCACGCTGGCCGGCGCCACCGGCCCGGTCGAGGGCATCGTCACCGCGCCGGTCTACCTCGACGTCAGCCTGCAGCCGGGCGCGCAGTACACCCTGGCGCTGCCGGTCGGCCACCACGGCTTCGCCTACGTGTTCGACGGCGAGTCGGCCCTGGTCGGCGGCGAACAGCTGCGCCGCAGCGAACTGGGCGTGCTGTCCGAGGGCGAGCAGCTGCAGCTGGCCGGCGGCGAGCAGCCCTCGCGCCTGCTGGTGGTCGCCGGGCAGCCGCTGAACGAGCAGGTCACCCGCTACGGCCCGTTCGTGATGAACACGCCCGAGCAGATCCACCAGGCGATCGCCGACTTCCGCGCCGGCAAATTCTGAGATCGCCAACCGTGCTGTAGGAGCGCCGCTGGCGCGCGATGCCTTTCGTTACGCGGCGAAAGCGCATCGCCCGCCAGCGAATTCCCACCGAAGCCGGACGCCGAACGCAGTGGCTGGTTTCAGCCCTTCACGCTGCCCAGCAGCAGCCCCTGCAGGTAGTAGCGCTGCAGCGCCAGGAACAGCGCCAGCACCGGCAGCACGGTGACCACCGAGCCGGCCATCATCAGCTCGCTGTCCTGCGCATGCTCGCGCGCCAGCGAGGCCAGCCCGATCGGCAGCGTGTAGTGCTCCTGCCCGGTCAGCACGATCAGCGGCCACATGAAGTCGTTCCACGCGGCGAGGAAGCTGAAGATCGCCAGCGTCACGATGATCGGCTGCAGCAGCGGCAGCACGATCCGCATGAAGATGCGCCACTCGCCGGCGCCGTCGATGCGCGCCGCCTCCAGCAGCTCGTCGGGAATGCCGCGCGCGTACTGGCGCACCAGGAAGATGCCGAACACGCTGGCCAGCGCCGGCGCCACCACGCCGGCATAGCTGTTGACCAGGCCTGCGTATTTCAGCAGCAGGAACAGCGGCAGCATCGCCACCTGCGCCGGGATCACCAGCGCGCCGAGCAGCGCGCGGAACAGCCGTTCGCGCCCGGCGAAACGCAGCTTGGCGAAGGCGTAGCCGGCCATCAGGTTGAACACCAGCGACAGCGCGGTGATCGCGCTGGCCACCAGCACGCTGTTGAGCAGGTAGCGACCCATGCCGGCACGCAGGAACAGCTCGCGGTAGTTCGCCCAGCTCGGGTGCTGCGGCAGCAGCGGTGGCGGCAGTGCGCTGGCCTCGCCCGGCGCCATGAACGAGACCGACAGCATCCACAGCAGCGGGAACAGCGCCACTGCCGCCATGCCGAGCAGCAGGCCGTTGACCAGCGCCTTGGCCAAGCGCGGGGTCACGGTGCCTCTCCGCGCCGCGACAGCTTCAGCAGCAGCACGGTCACCGCGAACATGAGCAGGAACAGCAGGAACGCCACCGCCGAGGCGGAGCCGAGGTTCCACCACTTGAAGCCCTCGTCGTACATCAGGTACAGCACGCTCACCGTGCTCTGCAGCGGGCCGCCCTCGGTCATCACGTAGGGCTCGGCAAACAGCTGGAAGTAGCCCGACACGGTGAGGATGCCCACCATCAGCATCGTGGGCCTGAGCATCGGCAGGGTGATGTGGCGGAACTGCCGCCAGGGTGAGGCGCCGTCGATGCGGGCGGCCTCGTACAGCTCCGGCGGGATCGCCTGCAGCCCGGCCAGGAAGATGATCATGTTGTAGCCGAAGTTCTTCCACACCGCGAACGCGATGATGGTCGGCATCGCCCAGTGCGGATCGCCCAGCCAGTCCACCGGCTGGATGCCGATGAGGCCCAGCACGTAGTTCGCCATGCCGTAGCGGGTGTTGAACAGGTAGCGCCAGATCACCGCCACCGCCACCACCGTGGTCACCACCGGGGCGAACAGCGCGGTGCGGAACAGCGGCTTGGCCGCCGCCAGCGGCGAGTTCAGCAGCAGCGCCGCGCCGAGCGAAGCCCCCATCGACAGCGGCACGCCCACCGCGACGAAGTACAGCGTGTGGCCCAGCGCGGACCAGAACAGCGGGCGGTGCAGCAGCTCCCAGTAGTTGCCCAGGCCGACGAAGCGCAGGTTGCGCAGGTCGGCCAGCGCGTAGAGGTCGTAGTCGGTGAGGCTGAGGATGAGCGCCGCCAGCACCGGCAGCAGGAAGAACACGCCCAGCACGACGAGTGCCGGGGCAAGGAACAGCCACGCGCTGCGCGGCGAATTCATGGCGTACGCTCGCGCGCGTGGTCGAGCACCCAGCGACGCTTGGCCAGGATGGCGTCGGCGCGGCGGTCGATCTCGGCGGTGGCCTGGTCGATCGTCATCCGGCCGGCGATCGCTTCGGCGGCGACCAGCTGCATCTCGTTGGCGATGCGCTCCCACTCCGGCACCGGCGGGGCCGGCTTCACCCGTTCGAGTTGTTCGCGGAACGCGCGCAGCTTCGGGTCGTCGCGCAGCGCGGCGCCCTGCCACGAGCTGCGCCGCGGCGGCAGGTCGCCGAGCAGCGCGTAGAAACGCTGCTGCACCGCCGGTTGCGACAGGTATTCGATCAGCTGCCAGGCGGCGTCCTTGTGCTTCGAGGTGCGGAAGATCACCAGGCTGGAACCGCCGGCCACGCCGATGCCGGCGCCGTCGGGGCCGGGCAGCGGCGCGGTGGCCCAGGCGTCCTGCTGCGCGGCCGGCAGGCGCGCGCGGAACTCGCCGATGTTCCACGGCCCGGACAGGTAGAACGCGTACACGCCGCGGCCGAATTCCGTCCACGGATTGCCGGCCTCGACGTTGCTGATCGCCGGCGCCTGCTGCAGCTTGAAGGTGTCCACGTAAAAGGTGAGCGCGCGCTTGAAGCCGGCGCTCTCGAAGTTGCCGTAGCGGCCGCCGTCGCGCAGCAGCGGTTCACTCTGCTGCAGCGCCAGCGACATCAGCTGCTCGTACTCGTTGGTCGGCAGCAGGATGCCGTAGCGGTGCTGCGCCGGGTCGCTCAGCGCGGCGAGCTGGCGGCGCCACTCGGCCCAGTTGCGCGGCGGCGCGTCGAAGCCGGCGGCCTCGAGCAGGTCCTTGCGGTAGAACAGCAGCCGCGTGTCGACGTACCACGGCACGCCGAGCAGCGCGCCGTCGATCACGTTGGTGGCCCAGATGCTGGCGAAGTAGTCGCGCGGCTGCACCACGAAGGAGGCGTCCACGCGCGCCTGCAGCGGTTCCAGTGCGCCGAGCGCGGCCAGCTCGGGCAGCCAGGTGTTGCCGAGCTGGCTGAGGTCCGGGGTGGAGCCGCCGGCGAACGCGGTGAGCAGTTTCTGGTGCGCCGCGGTCAGCGGCAGTTGCTGCACCTTCACCGTGATGCCGGGATGCGCGCGCTCGAACGCCGGCAGCAGCTGCGCGATCGCCTCGCCCTCGCGGCCGATGGTCCAGAAGGTGAGCTGCGTGGCCGGTGGCGCCGCTGCGCAGCCGCCCAGCAGCACGACGCCCGCGGCGATGGTGGCCAGCCACCGGCCGCGCCATGACCGGGGCGCAGGCGGCTTCATTTTTCCGCCGCCCCCGCGCCCAGCCAGCCGCCCTCGAAGCCGGCGCGTTCGAGCCCCTGGCGGATGTATGGATTCTTCTTCATCACCTTCCACACGAAGCCGTTGCGCCAGTTCTCGATCATCAACACGATCGGGCCCTGGTCAATGCCCAGCTGCAGGGTATCGACCCAGCCCACGCCGGGCACCAGTTTGCCGGTGCGCAGCGTGGTGGGCGTGTGGAAGCTCAAGTTGAAGGCGTCGACGAAGCCGTACCGGTTGTAGATGTACTTGCCGTAGCGCTTCTGCATGGTTTCCAGCGCGGGGATCACCAGCTCCGGCGCGAACGCGATCGAGCCGGCCGCCGCGGTCGGCGCGATGGTGCCGTCGTCGCTGACGTAGTCGAGCCCGGCGCCGCGCGCGGTGTAGCCGTGGAAGGTGCGCTCGCCGGCGGCGCCCTCGACCACCAGGCCGCCCGGACCGTTGCTGGCGGTCAAGCCCCACACGTTCGGGCCGTAGCCGGTCCAGCCGCCGGGGTTGGCGATGGCGTAGTTGCGCTGGGCGATCACCGCGCGGCGGCTGTTTTCGAAGTAGTCCAGGTCGTGCTGGCGGCTCCAGGCGTCGCGGATGCCGCGGAAGTCGATCCAGCTCTGGCTGTACTGGTGACCGAACAGCGGCGCGAAGTTGAGGAAGGTCTGGCCCTGGAACGTGCCCCAGCTCAGGTGGTTGGTGGACAGCCATGCCGTCCATGCCTGCGGCCCGACCGGGTGGGTCGGCGAGCCGAGCGCGAGAACGTAGACCAGCATGCCCTCGTTGTAGCCCTTCCAGTCCGACGGGATGAACCGCCCGCCCGGGGTCCAGCCCATGCCGATCAGCGGCTTGCGCGGCTGCATCCACGGCCACTCGACACGGCGGTAGATGGTGTCGGCGAGCTGGCGGATCGCGGCTTCCTGCGGCGTGTCGCGGTCGTAGTACGACTGCGCGAACAGCACGCCGCCGAGCAGCAACGCGGTGTCCACGCTGGACAACTCGGTCCAGCGCGCGACGCGCTTGCCGCTGCGCATGTCGAGGAAGTGGTAGAAGAAGCCGTGGTAGCCGCTGGCGTCGTCCTCGCTGGCGTTCTGCGGTGCGTCGGCGAAGAAGCGCAGCGTGGCGAGGGTGCGTTCGACCGCCTGCTCGCGCGTGATGTAGTGGCGCTCCACGCCGATGCCGTAGGCGGTGAGGCCGAAACCCACCGCGGCGATCGAGGAGAACGACTGGCCCGGCCAGGAATCCGGCACCAGCCCGTTCTGCGGGTTGCCGCTCTGCCAGAACCAGTCGAAGCTGCGCCGCTGGAGGTCGTCGACCAGCGCCTGTTGCCGGGCCGGCAGGTCGGCGTAGCCAGGAGCCGGTTGCCGCGCTGCGGCGGGTGTCTGCCAGCCGGCGCCGAAGGCCAGCAGGGCGGTAAGGGCAATGGCGCGCAGGATGCGGAAAGACATGGACATGCTGAAGCGCTCTCTCTCTGCGGGGGGAGGTGGCGGGTGCGGCGCCGGCCCGGCCAGCGCGACGCCGGGGGCGAATGGCTCAGGCGGGCATGGCCGGCGCCGGGCAGCAGCGGTCGAGGAACGCCTGGTGCGTCGGCATCAGCTCGACGCAGCTGGCGACCACGTGGCTCACGCTGGCCATGAACGCGGCCAGCTCGGCGTCGGGCATCTGGTCGACCAGCGGGTGGTAGCCTTGCGGCGCGATGCGCTGGCCCAGCATCACCTGCACCCAGCTCGGAGTCGCGAACATCTCCTCGCCGTCGCGGAAGAAGCGCCCGCTGTCGCGGAACAGGCGGATGTTGTCCGCCAGTGCCGGCGGAATCGACATCGTGCGGCACTGCTTCCAGAACGGCGTGTCGTCGCGTTCGGTGGCGTGGTAGTGCAGGATCAGGAAATCGCGGATGTGCTCGTACTCGAAGCGCGCCTGGGCGTTGTAGCGCTCGATCAGCACCGGGCTGAAATCGCGCTGCGGCAGCAGGTTGAGCAGGCGCGCGATGCCGGACTGGATCATGTAGATGCTGGTCGATTCCAGCGGTTCCAGGAAACCGCCGGCCAGGCCCAGCGCGACCACGTTGCGGTTCCAGGCCTGCCGGCGCACGCCGGTGGTGAAGCGCAGCAGCCGCGGCTCACCCAGCGGCGCGCCATCGAGATGGCCAAGCAGTGTGGCGGCCGCCTCGTCGTCGCTGACGTGGGCGCTGGCATACACGTAGCCGTTGCCGGTGCGGTGCTGCAGCGGGATGCGCCATTGCCAGCCCGCCGGCCGCGCCGACGCGCGGGTGTACGGCGTCGGCGGGCCGACCTTCTCGCAGCCTACCGCCAGCGCGCGGTCGCACGGCAGCCAGTGGCTGAAATCGAGGTAGCCGGTGTGCAGCGCCTGCTCGATCAGCAGGCCGCGGAAACCGGAGCAGTCGATGAACAGCTCGCCCTCGATGCGCTCGCCGCTCTCCAGCACGATCGCCTCGACGAAGCCGTCGCCCGGGCGCAGCACGGTCTGCGCCACCTTGCCCTCGGTGCGGCGCACGCCGCGCTGCTCGGCGTAGCCGCGCAGGAAGCGCGCGTAGCGGCCGGCGTCGAAATGGTAGGCGTAGGCGACGTTGGCCAGCGGCGAGCCCGGCGGCGCGTCGCTGGCCGACGGCATGAAGCGGCCGCGCGGCGCGGCCACCGTGTTCAGCGAGTAGGCGCCGATCTCGTCGGCCTTGCCGGCCTGGCGCGCCTTGATCCAGTACTGGTGGAACGGCAACAGACCGACGTCGTGGCCGATCGAGCCGAAGCCGTGCACGTAGCTGTCGCCGAGCCGGCCCCAGTCGTTGAACTGCACGCCGAGCTTGAACGTGCCCTGGGTGTTGCGCACGAACTCGACGTCGTCGATGCCGAGCAGGTTGTTGAACAGCTTGAGGTGCGGCACGGTGCCCTCGCCCACGCCGACCGTGCCGATCTCCTCCGACTCGACCAGGCGGATCGAGCAGCCCTCGTCGAGCACCTTGGCGAAAGCGGCGGCGGCCATCCAGCCGGCGGTGCCGCCGCCGACGATGACGATGTTCCTGATGCGCGGGTCGGTCATGGGAAGCTGGGCCGGTCGGGTGGAAAAAGCAAAGCCCGCGAGGGGAGCGGGCTTTGCGGTGCTGCCTCTATGGTCGCCTCGATGCCATCGGAGCTGGCGTCAGAACTTCATGCCGACCGTGAGCTTCAGCGTGCGCGGCACGAAGGTGATGTTGCCGGTCGGGTTGTACATCGCCGGGTGCGGGTTCGCCACGCCGTTGGAGCCCCAGTCGACCAGCACGTCCGTGTAGTTCCTGAAGTTGAACACGTTGAGCACGTCGAAGCGGCCGTACAGCTTGAGGCCGTGGCCGAGGTCGAAATCCTTGGTGGCCTGGAAGTCGATGTCGCGGTAGCCGAACGCCTTGCCGCCGACCAGGAATTTGCCGTTGCCGCCCGGTGTGGCTGCTGCCGGGATGCAACCGCTGCCGTTCGGGAAGGTTGCGCCGTAGCAGGCGATGCCGTTGTACGGGGTCGGCGTGGCCAGGGTCAGCTTGGCCGACAGGGTGATGCCCCACGGAATGTCGACCATGCCGGTGGCGACGAAACGGTGTTTGGCGGCGGCATTGGAAACGACGAACGGGTACTGCTGGATGGTCGCCTCGTCGAAGGAGTAGTGCTCGTTGATGTCGCGGTTCTGCTTCGCCCGCGTATAGGTGTAGGCGAAGGTAGCGCCCCAGCCGGTCTCCTTCGTGTATGGCTTGTCGGCCGACAGCAGCAGCTGGGTGGTGCGCGTGGCGATGCCGTTGTTGCCGATGATCAGCGCGCCGAAGCCGGGCACGCCGTTGCCCCACGGCTGGCTGCCGTTCTTGAAGAACGCGCCGTCCGGATAGCGGTTGCCCAGGGTGAAGGCGAAGCCGTCGTGGCTGAGGATGCGCGTGATCGCGGCGCTGGTGTTCCAGTCGCCGATCCGGTTGCGCATGCCCAGGCTGAACTGGTCCGAGTACGGCGCCTTCAGGTGGTTGTTGATCGCATCCACCTCCTGCCCGGTGTTGCTGGAGGCGACCAGCGCCTGCAGCGCGGCCAGGTTGTTCTGGTACTTCGGATCCCAGGCGAAGCAGGGCGAACTGTTGTTGTGGCAGAGCCCGGTGGCGGGGTCCTGGAAGTACACGGTGAGCTGCGGCAGCGAGGACTTGGTCTGTTCCAGCTGCAGGTAGTCGTACAGATCGCGGTCGTAGGCACGGCCGGCGCCGCCGAAGATCACGTGCTGCTCGTCGGCGTCGAGGTCGTAGGAAAAGCCCAGCCGTGGCTGGATCTCGCCCTTGTACGCCTTGCGGTTGTGGCCGGTGCTGATGTAGTCGTTGACGTTCACGCCGCCCAGCGCGAGGGCCTGTGCGTAGGTCTGCCCGGCCGGCGCGCTCGGATCGGGGTTGGGGCTGTTGAAGGCGGCGATCACGTTGGCCGGCGTGACGTAGTTGAGGTAGGACGGGTTCTTCTCGTAATCCCAGCGCACGCCGAGGTTCAGCGTGAGCTTGTCGTTGACCGCCCAGTCGTCCTGGATATAGGTGCCGAACTGCTTGTCGCTCGATCGGGCCACCGGGCTCAGCCCGGGCACCGGGTTCGGGAAGAACACCTTGTACGGCGTCGCCGCGGTGCCGGTCGGGTCGACGTTGTAGGTGAACTGCGGGTTGCTGTTGCCGGCGTCCTGCGCGTTCAGGTCCACCTTCTTGTACTTCACGCCCAGCTTGATGACGTGGTCGCCATGCCACTGGAAGTCGTTGAAGGTCAGGTCGTCCTGGATCGCCGGGCCTTTCTGGCCCTTCTTCTGCGTCGCCAGCGCGTTGGCCGAACCGGTGATCAGGATGGTGGCGTCCTGCTGCGGCGCCCAGGTGTAGACCGCGCCGTCGGCGAAGTGCAGCGGCGTCGGGTTGTTGTAGGCATTCTCGTGGGTGAACAGGAGTTCGTTGAAGTAGGCATCGCCGCTGTGCTGCCAGCGCGCCGCAATGCGCGTGTCGCGGTTGATCACGTCGATGCCGGCGGAGGCGGCGGTCTGGTTGCCGATGTTGTCGTACTGGCCTTCCTTGCGCAGCTGCGCGCTCAACTCGAAGCGGTCGCGGTCGGTCGGCTCCCAGTCGATCTTGCCGAAGTAGAGGTCCTCATTGAACGGCAGGTCGGCCGGGCCCAGCTGCGCGGAGGCGCTGGCCGGCAGGAACGCGGCCGTGTTGGTGACGCCCGGGGTCACCGTGATCGGCGTGTCGAACTTCTTCGCCTCGTAGGTGAAGAAGAAATGCATCTGGTCCCGAATGATCGGACCGCCGATGGCGAAGCCGTATTCCTTCTCGTGCGACTTGGTCTTCTTGCCCGCGGCGTTCTCCGACGGCGTGCGTGCGCGCATCGAGTCGTTGGTGTAGGTGCCGAACACCTCGCCGTGGAACTCGTTGGTGCCGGACTTGGTGTCGGCGGTGACCGCGGCGCTGGAGATCTGGTCGTATTCGGCCTTGTAGTTCGAGGTGATCACCTTGTACTCGCCGATCGCCAGCTGCGGGAACGGGTTGCCCTGGCTGGCGAACTGGCCGCTGACGCCGCCTTCCTTGACGTAGCTCTTCTGCCCCACGCCGTCGATGTAGACGTTGACCGAGCTGTTGTTCTGCGCGCCGCCGCGCAGCGAGGTATGGCCGGAGGAGTCGAGGCTGAACACCATGCCGGGCACGGTGTCGGCGAACTCCAGGAAGTTGCGCGAGACCTGCGGGATGGTGTTGATCTGCTGCAGCGAGATGGTGGTGCCGACTTCGGAGGTCTTCACTTCCGTCAGGGTGGCCGCGCTGACCGTGACGCCCGAAAGCGTGGTCGCGTTCGCGACCGAGGCGCCCGGCGCCGCGGTCAGGTCCAGCGTGGCGGTCGAGGCGACCGTCAGGGTGACCGTGCGTTCGGTGCCCGGCCCGGCGTCGACCTGGTAGGTGCCGGGCGGCAGGCCGACCAGCGTGTAGCCGCCGTCCGCGCCGGCGGTGGTGCGCCGGGTGGTGCCGGTGGCGACGTTGCGCGCGGTGATCGTGGCGCTGGCCGCCGCCTTGCCGCGCAGGTTGGCGTTGGAAGTCTGCGCCCACGAGACCATCGGCGCGCCGGCCACCGCGATCACCGTGGCGTTGATCAGGCTTGCGAGCAGCTTCTTTCTGAGTTGCCTGGGCGTGTTCATGCTTTCCCTCCCATACCGGATGACCGGATTCCCCGAACTGGAAACAGCGTTCTATGAAGCGTTCTGTGGCGCCGCGGGCCGCCCGCCGCCGCAGCTGGCGCGGGTGACGATCTCGCAGGCGAGCGTGTGGCTGGATGGCGCGCGCCTGGGATCCTCCAGTCGCGCGGCCAGCTGTTCGAGCGCGCTGCGGCCAAGGTCGGCGATGCGCACGCGCACCGTGCAGAGCGATGGGGTGACGTAGCGCGCAATCGGAATGTCGTCGAAGCCGGCCAGCGCGATCTCGCCCGGCACCTCCACGCCGGCCTCCTTGAACGCGGACAGGCAGCCGACCGCCATCATGTCGTTGGCGGCAAACACCGCGCGCGGGCGCGGTGTGCGCGCCAGCAGCTGGCGCCCGGCGCGGTAGCCGGCCTCTTCGCTGAAGTCGCCGGCCACTACGTCCGGCGCCGCGTGCGGCGCGTATTTGGCCATCGCGGCGCGGTAGCCGAGTTCGCGCTGCTGCGCGTCGAAATTGTCGGTCGGGCCGGCGATGAAGGTCACCCCGGCGTGGCCGGTTTCGAGCAGGTGTCGCACCATCGCGTGGGCACCGCCGTAATTGTCGATGTTGAGCACGGCGTACGCCGGATTCTTCACGGCGCTGTTGAGCAGCACGGCCGGCAAGCCGGCGGGCAGGTTGCTGCGCAGGAAGGCGGCGTCGACATGATTGGACAGGATCAGCAGGCCATCGACGCGACCCTGCATGGCGCGCAGCGCGGCCGCGGCGTCCTCGGCCCCATCGTGCGAGCTGGACACCAGCAGGTGCAGCCCGCGCGCCCGCGCGGCCAGGTCGATGCCGCGGATCAGCTCGGAAAAGAACTCGCCATGCAGGTCTGGCAGCAGTGCGCCGACCGTGTTGGTGCGGCGGGTGATCAGCATGCGCGCCGCGGCATGCGGCACGTAGTGCAGGCGCCGCGCGGCTTCATGGATGCGCTGGCTGGTCTCGGCCGTCACCCCGCCGCCGCCGTTCAGTGCGCGCGATACCGAGGCCACGGAAACCTTGGCCTCGCGCGCTACATCTTTGATGGTCGCTGCCGACATCCTGGACAGGTCCGCTGAAATGGGACGAAGAACCGCCGTGCGGCGCCAACGTAAACGTTTTCATGGCGCCTTGTAAAGTGCTTGTAAAGCAGAAATTTTTTGCTGCAATGCCACAGTTTTCGGCGTTCGTGGCGGGTTTTCCGGAGGGATCGCCAATGACTGCGGCGGGGATCCAGGGAAAGCGCGTTATGGCGGCGCAACACGCGGTCGGTTGGCACGATTCGGGCATGGCTCTGAAGGGAGCTTCCGATTCTGTGAATGGCGTCCCGATTCATCGGCTTGCGCCTGTTGTTAAAGATTTACTTCTGTCGTTAAATGAAGGTTAATCCTCGTGGGGTCAGGCGGCTGTATCCTCTAGCTGCCGAAACCATCAAGAAACCATTGGCAAACCATTGTTTTTCCAGATCATGATGACTTTGCTGACCTTGCTGCTCGTGGTTCCCGCCGTGCTGGCTGTCAGCGCGATCCGGCACGTGCCGGCCGGTCAGGTCTACAGCCTGTATCGCCGCGGCAAGCTGGTGCGGGTGCTGGACACGGGCACGCACCTGGTGCTGCCGGTGCTGGATCGGGTCGGACACAAGATCAACCTGGCCGGCCAGACCCTGCGCTTCGAGGAGCCGCTGGCCGGCGCACGTGACGTGCGCGGCACGGTGTACTGGCAGGTGCTCGAGCCGGAGCGCGCCGACGCGGTGTTCGAGCAGGTCGACCAGCTGATTCGCCGCGGCGCGCAGGAAGCCTTGCGCAGCGAACCGGCCGCCGACCGCCGCGAGCTCGGCGCAAGGGTGAAGCAATCGCTCAACAGCTCGCTGCGCGAGCGGGGCATGATGGTGACTCGGGTCGAGCTCGACGTGGCCTGAGCCGTGAACCGCGCCAGGGCGACCGAGAGCGCCCGCGCCGCAGGGGATTTGCAAGCCTTCGACCCGCTTCGGCGGGTCTTCTTTTTGGGCGGCATTGGCAAGGCCGCGCGGCCCGCGGATACTTTGCGCCCCGACGTCCTCGAGCCAGCCACGATGACCACCCGCGACGCCCTGCAGGCCCGACTCGAACAAGGCATCGCCACGCTGGGTCTGTCGCTGCCGGTCGATGCGGTACCGCGCCTGCTCGACTACCAGGCCCTGCTCGAGCGCTGGAACGCGGCCTACAACCTCACCGCGGTGCGCGACCCGGCGGAGATGGTCACCCGCCACCTGCTCGATTCGCTGGCGATCCTGCCGTACGTGCGCGGCCGCCGCCTGGCCGATCTCGGCACCGGTCCCGGCCTGCCCGGCATCGTGCTGGCGATCGCCGCGCCGGGGCGCGAGGTCCTGCTGGTCGACTCCAACGGCAAGAAGGTGCGCTTCCTGCGCGAGGCGATCCGCGCGCTGAAGCTGGAGGGCGTGCGTGCGCTGCAGGCGCGGGTGGAGGACGTGCAGGGCCAGTTCGACTGCGTCACCGCGCGCGCCTTCGCCAGCCTTGCCGACATGCTGGCCTGGGGCGGCCACCTGCTGGCGCCGGACGGGATCTGGCTGGCGATGAAGGGCAAGCCGGCCGACGAGGAGTTGCCCGACATCCCGGCCGGCTTCGCGCTGCGCGAGCGCCACGCGCTGCAGGTGCCGGGGCTCGACGCCGAGCGCCACGTGCTGGTGCTCGCTCGCGCCTGAACGCAGCCGCCCCCGATCCCCCTGGCCCGCGATGCGCAGGAGCCCGCTCGCGGGCGATGCTCTGCTTTTGCGAATTCCGAATTCCGAAATCCCGGCTCCAGCAGCAACGCCCGCGAGCGGGCTCCTGCACGCGTCACCCGATGACGATTACTCGTCCAGCACCGTGCCGTTGCTCGCGATCACCTGGGCATACAGCCTCGCGCTGGCCTTGGGCGTGCGCCGCTGGGTGGCGAAGTCGACGTGGTACAGACCGAAGCGCTTGGAGAAGCCCAGCGACCACTCCAGGTTGTCCAGCAGCGACCAGGCGTAGTAGCCCTTCAGGTTCACCCCGGCTGCGATCGCGCGGTGCAGCGCCTTGAGGTGGCGGCGCAGGTAGTTGGTGCGCAGCGGGTCGGTCAGTACCTCGGCCTCGACCACCGGCGGGTCGTAGAACGCGGAACCGTTTTCGGTGACGTACAGCGGGATGTCGCCGTAGCGCTGCTTGAACCAGGTCAGCGTGTCGGTCAGGCCCTGCTCGAACACTTCCCAGCCGGTCTCGGTGTAGGTCTTGTTGCTCTGGCGCACCGGCACGGCCTTGAGCGGGTACTGGTGCGGGTCGTGCTTCACCACGGCGCGGGTGTAGTAGTTGATGCCGACGAAGTCGACCTTCTGTTTCGTCAGCTTGAAATCGTCGGCGGGAAAGTCCGGCCAGGCCTCGCCGAAGATCTCCTTCAGCTCGGGCGGGTAGCTGCCCAGCAGCGCCGGGTCGGCGAACTGCTGGTTCATGTAGGCGTGCGCGCGGGCGGTGGCGGCGAGGTCTTCCGCATTTTGCGAATGCGGGTACTTCGGCTCGATGTTGAACACCACGCCGATCTCGTGCCGGCCGTGCGCACGGTAGGCCTGGATGCCCGCGCCGCTGGCGCGCATCAGGTTGTGCGCGGCAATCGGCGCCTCGAACCGGTTGCGATGGCCCGGCGCCAGTGCGCCATGCAGGTAGCCGCCATCGGTGACTACCCACGGTTCGTTGAGCGTGGACCAGCGCGGCACGCGGTCGTCCAGCGCCTTGAACATCACCTCGGCGTACTCGGCGAACCAGTGCGCGCTGTCGCGATTGAGCCAGCCGCCGCGGTCGTCCAGCGCCGCCGGCAGGTCCCAGTGGAACAGCGTGGCGTTCGGCGCGATGCCGTGTTCGAGCAGCTCGTCGACCAGCCGCGAGTAGAAATCCAGCCCCTTCGGATTGACCCGGCCGGTACCCTCGGGCAACACGCGCGCCCAGTTGATGCTGAACCGGTAGCCCTGCAGGCCCAGCGCCTTCATCAGCTGCACGTCTTCGCGGTAGCGGCGGTAGTGGTCGCAGGCGACGTCGCCGGTGTCGCCGTTCGCCATCATCCCCGGCGTGTGCGCGAAGCGCTGCCAGATGCTGGGGCCGGCGCCGTCGGCCAGCGGCGAGCCCTCGATCTGGTAGGCCGAAGTGGCGGCGCCCCAATGGAAGTCGTCGGGGAAGCGGAAGCCGGGGCGCGTCATGGGAAGTCCTGCGATCAAGGCGCTTGATGTAAACGATTACATCGGCAGAATAGCCGAATGTATCGCCGCTGTGCAGACGAGCGCATGCTGTGGCGAAGCCGGGCCGTCGTGGCCAACCCCCCAGCGGAGATAGCGATGGCTCGCGTGTGCCTGGACCAGCTGCGCAAGGTCTATCCCAATGGCCATGTCGGCGTGGCCGGGGCCAGCTTCGAGATCGCCGACGGCGAGCTGCTGGTGCTGGTGGGGCCGTCCGGCTGCGGCAAGACCACCCTGCTGCGCATGATCGCCGGGCTGGAGTCGATCAGCGCCGGCACGCTCTCCATCGATGGCCGCGTGGTCAACGCGGTGGCGCCGAAGGACCGCGACATCGCCATGGTGTTCCAGAACTACGCGCTGTACCCGCACATGACGGTGGCCGAGAACCTCGGCTTCGGCCTGAAGCTGCGCGGCCACAAACAAGCCGAGATCGACCGCCGGGTGGCGGCGGCGGCGCAGACGCTGGAGCTGGAATCGCGCCTGGCCGCACGACCGGCCGCGCTGTCCGGCGGCCAGCGCCAGCGCGTGGCGCTGGGCCGCGCGCTGGTGCGCGAGCCCCGGGTGTTTTTGCTCGACGAGCCGTTGTCCAACCTGGACGCCAAGCTGCGCCTGTCGATGCGGGTGGAGATCGCGCGGCTGCACCGCCAGCTCGGCGCCACCATGGTTTACGTGACCCACGACCAGATCGAGGCGATGACCCTGGGCCAGCGCATCGTGGTGCTGGACGGCGGCGTGATCCAGCAGATCGACACGCCGATGGCGTTGTACGACACGCCCGCCAACCTGTTCGTCGCCGGCTTCGTCGGCAGCCCGGCGATGAACCAGTTGCGCGGCACCCTGCATCACGAGCGCGGCTGGACGCTGGTCACCGCCCACGGCGTCGTCGCGCTGGGCCAACCGCCGCAGGCGGGGGCGTGGCAGCCGTGGCGCGACCGCGAGGTGGTGCTGGGCATCCGCCCCGAACACCTGCAGCCGCAGGAGGCCGGCGCGGCCGCCCTGCATGCCCGGCTGGAGGTGCTCGAACCGGTCGGCAACGAGGTGTTCCTGAACCTGCGCTACGGCGAGCAGGCGCTGGTCGCGCGGGTGGCGCCGCGCGCCTTGCCTGCGCCGGGCCGCACGCTGGCGCTGGGCCTGGCGGCCGAGCGGCTGCACCTGTTCGATGCCGTCAGCGGGGCGCGGATCGGCACCTGAGACCGAAGCCCCCGGGCAGGCAAGCCGCGGCGGCAATGCTAATCTAGCCGTCCTTCGCGAACGGTAGCTCTCCACCCATGGCCCGCATCATCGCTGTCGCCAACCAGAAGGGCGGCGTCGGCAAGACCACCACTGCCGTCAATCTCGCCGCGGCGCTGGCCGCGGCGAAGCGCAAGGTATTGCTGGTCGACTTCGATCCGCAGGGCAACGCCACCATGGCTTCGGGGGTGAACAAGCGCGACATCCAGGCCAGCGGCTGCGAGGTGCTGCTGGAGGAAGTGGAGATCGCCGCGGCGATCGTGCCCACCGAGGCGCACTACGACCTGCTGCCCGGCAACGGCGACCTCACCGCCGCCGAGCTGAAGCTGATGGACGCGCTGGCGCGCGAGCACCGGCTGAAGGAACAGCTGGCCAAGGTTGCGGCGGACTACCACACCATCCTGATCGACTGCCCGCCCTCGCTGAACCTGCTCACCCTGAACGCACTGACCGCGGCCGACGGCGTGCTGATCCCGGTGCAGTGCGAGTACTTCGCGCTGGAAGGCCTGTCCAGCCTGCTCGACACGATCAAGGCAGTGCGCCACCGGCTGAATCCCCAGCTGGAGATCGAGGGCCTGCTGCGCACCATGTACGACGTGCGCAACAACCTCGGCAACGAGGTCTCCGCCCAGCTGACCCAGCACTTCGGCGACAAGGTGCTGCGCTCGATCATCCCGCGCAACGTGCGCCTGGCCGAGGCGCCCAGCCACGGCCAGCCGATCCACCTGTACGACCGCAGCTCGCGCGGCGCCATCGCCTACATCGGCCTGGCCGGCGAGGTGATCCGGCGCGAGCGCGGGCTGCCGCGCGGCGCCGCTCCCGCGGCCGAGCCGGTCGACGACCTCGAACCGCCCGTGCACGGCGACAGCGGTCCGGCGCTCCGGGCGCCGGCCGCCAACCACCAGGACTAACGCATGGCTGCAAAGAAACGTGGACTCGGACGCGGGCTGGACGCCCTGCTCGGCGGCGACGGCGACGCCGCGCCGTCGGTGCTGGCGCAGGAAGGCGAGTTGCGCACGCTGCCGATCCAGCAGATCCAGCCCGGCAAGTACCAGCCGCGACGGCACTGGAACGACGAGGCGCTGGACGAGCTGGCCGCGTCGATCAAGGCGCAGGGCCTGATCCAGCCGGTGGTGGTGCGCGAGATCGGCAAGAACAGCTACGAGCTGATCGCCGGCGAGCGCCGCTGGCGCGCCGCGCAGCGCGCGCAGCTGGACGAACTGCCGGCCTTGGTAAAGGCGGTGCCGGAGGCGGCGGTGCCGGCGATGGCGCTGATCGAGAACATCCAGCGCCAGGACCTCACCCCGCTGGAGGAAGCCGACGCGCTGAAGCGGCTGATCGACGACTTCGAGCTGACCCACCAGCAGGCTGCCGACGCGGTCGGCCGTTCGCGCGCGTCGGTGTCGAACATGTTGCGCCTCACCGAGATGGCCGAGCCGATCCGCCGCCTGCTCGACGACGGCAAGCTGGAGATGGGCCACGCCCGCTGCCTGCTCACCCTGGACGAATCCATTGCCGTGCCGCTGGCGCGCCAGGCCTCCACCCTCGGCTGGAGCGTGCGCGAGCTGGAAGAGGCCGCGCGCCGCGCGCAGACCGCACCGAAGGGCAAGGCCAAGCACGCGCCCGCGCGCGACCCGAACGTCGCCGCGCTGGAGCGCGAACTGGCCGAGCGCCTGGCCACCCGGGTGGAGCTGGCCCAGGGCCGCGGCGGCCACGGCAAGCTGGTGATCCACTACCACAGCAACGACGAGCTGGAAGGCATCCTCGGCAAGATCCGCTGACTGGATATTTCGCGGTGCTGAGGGCGTGATTCCTGCTCCCTGCAGCAGAAGGTGCCCGACAGGACGGATGAGGGTGCGGCACGAAGCGCGATGCTCCGCTCCGCCCGAACCCTCATCCCCAACCCCGCTCCCGAAGGGAGAGGGGAGTGGCCCACGCTCTGCATGCACTAAAATCCGTCCCTGCCGTCGCTTCGCCGCACCCGTCTACGCAAAGGCCTCCCCATGCCGCAACTCTCCGTCGTCGTCCCCGTCTTCAACGAGCGCGACAACATCCCGCCGCTGCTCGCCGAGATCGCCGCCGCGCTGCGTGGCCGGGTCGACTACGAAGTGGTCTACGTCGATGACGACTCCAGCGACGACAGCCGCGCCGTGCTCGCCGCGCAGAAGGCGCAGCACCCGGAGCTGCGCGTGCTGCACCACGTCACCCGCAGCGGCCAGAGCACCGCGGTGTGGAACGGCGTGCGCGCGGCGCGCGGTGCCTGGATCGCCACGCTGGACGGCGACGGCCAGAACGACCCGGCCGACATCCCGAAGCTGCTGGCCGCGCGCGACGCCGCGGCGGCCGAGGTGAAGCTGTTCGCCGGCTGGCGCACCACTCGCCGCGACAGCTTCAACAAGCGCATCTCCTCGAAGATCGCCAACGCGGTGCGCTCGCGCATGCTCAAGGACGCCACGCCGGACACCGGCTGCGGCCTGAAGCTGTTCGAGCGCGAGGTGTTCCTGCGCCTGCCCTACTTCGACCATATGCACCGCTACCTGCCGGCGCTGGTCAAGCGCGCCGGTTTCCAGAGCACCAGCGTGCCGGTGGGCCACCGCCCGCGCACCGCCGGCGTGTCCAAGTACGGCATGCTGGATCGGCTGTGGGTGGGCCTGGCCGACCTGCGCGGCGTGGCGTGGCTGATGCGCCGGGGCAAGGTGACCCGGGTCGAGGAGCTCTGACCGGCGTCACGCCGCGTTGCGCGCGCGGTCGTATGCTGGGGATCTTCCTTCCCGGGAGGCATCCATGAGCATCAGCGTCAAACGTGTCTACGAACCGGCCGCGAAGTCCGATGGCTATCGCGTGCTGATCGACCGCCTGTGGCCGCGCGGGTTGAAGAAGGAGGCGGTGCCGCTGGACCTGTGGGCGAAGGAGCTGGCGCCGTCGACGGCGCTGCGCCAGTGGTTCGGCCACGACCCGACGCTGTGGGACGGCTTCCGCCACCGCTACGCCAGCGAACTGGATGCGCTGGCCGAACACTGGCAGCCGCTGGCCGAGCGCGCCGCGCGGCATCACGTCACCTTGCTGTTCGGTGCACGCGACGAGGAGCACAACAACGCGGTGGCGCTGAAGGGCTACCTGGAAAACTGGTTGCACACGCACGGTCCGCGCTGAGGCGCGGCACGGCTCAACCCTCGCGCTGCGGCGTGCCGGCGCGCGGCCAGTTCGCCAGCGCCGCGCGCGCCTGGGCGCGGCCCAGCTCGATCAGTTCGCGCGCCCGGTAGAACTCGTAGGCCAGCGCCATGTTGTGCGGCAGCTGGATCAGCAGGTCGGGCGCATACGCGGCCAGGCGCAGGCGCGACAGGTTGGCCTGCATCAGGTCCATCGCCTGGGTCAGCAGTTCCAGCGTGCCCGGCTCGCGCGGGCGGCTCGCGCCGCGCGGCAGCATGCGGCCGATGAACTCGCCGATGCGGCGGCGGTAGCCGTCGTCCGCGATGCTGGGCTGCACCGGCGGTTCCGGCGGCGTGGCCGCCACCGCCGGGCCGTCCACGCTGACCGCGATCAGGTAATCGGCATGCTCGCGGATCAGCGGCGTCACCGGCACCGGGTTGAGCAGGGCGCCGTCGACCAGCCGGCGACCGTCGATCAGGTGCGGGCGGAACACGGTGGGGATCGCGATCGAGGCGCGGATTGCCTCGAACAGGCCGCCGCGGCTCAGCCAGACCTCGCGGCCGCGCTCGATGTCGGTGGCCACCGCGGTGAAGGCCAGCGGCAACTCCTCGATCTGCGCGTCGCCGACCAGCCCGCGCATGGTCTCGATGATCTTGTCGCCCTTGATCAGGCCACCACCGGAGAAGGTCCAGTCGACCAGCCGGAGCACGTCGAGCTTGGCCAGCGCGCAGACCCAGTCGCGATAGACGTCGAGCCGGCCGGTGGCGTGGATGCCGCCGATCAGCGCGCCCATCGAGGAGCCGGCGATCGCCACGATCGCGTAGCCCTGCGCCTCGATCTCCTCGATCACGCCGATGTGCGCCAGTCCTTTCGCGCCGCCGGCGCCGAGCGCCAGCGCCACGGTCGGCTTGCGCGCGGGCGCGTTGCCGGCGGCATCCACCATCGGCGCCGCGCTCAGCGTGGCGCCTGCTGGTAGCTGCCCAGCGCGAGCTGCAGCAGGATCTTCATCTCCTCGCGCAGCGGCAGCGGTGCCACCACCTCCGCATCCGGGCCGTACTTGAGCACGTCCATCAGCAGCTCCTTGGAGTTGGAGTACGGCAGCTTCAGTTCGTAGCGGCCGTCGCTCAGCCACTCGCCCTTCTGCTGCGAGTGCCAGTGCTCGTCGGCCACCCAGCGCGCGGCGTGCTGCGAGAAGCGGATGGTCGCCCACGCCTTCGGCTTGCCGGCGAAGATGCCGTAGCTGGAGGCGAGCAGTTCGTTGAGCTCGGCGTCGGCGACGTCGGTGGCGGGGGTGTCCAGCGCCTGCGCGTCGGCGATGCGGTCCACCGCGAAGCTGCGCAGCGCCTGGCGGTCGTGGTCCCACACGTCCAGGTACCAGTTGTCGCGGTAGTGGGTCAGCCGCTGCGGCGACACCGTGCGGCGGCTGTCCGCGTTGGTGGTGCGCGCGCGGTAGCGGAAGCGCAGTTGCTTCCGTTCCAGCACCGCGCCGGCGACGATGCGGAACACCTGCTGGTCGAGTTTGCGTTCGCCCCACGGAATCACCCGGATCCGCTCGATCGGCAGCGTCTTGCCGTTGTCGTGGCTGGACAGCAGACCCTCGATGCGCGACTTGAACGGCGCCAGCGCGCCGGCCAGCACGCCGGGGCCGGAGCGGCCGATCAGCTCGTTCAGCGCCAGCAGCGCGGCCAGCTCGTCGGAAGTCAGCCATAGCCCGGGCAGCTCGAACTTCGCGCCCTCGCCGGCTTCGTAGCGGAACGCGGCCTGGTCGGTGCCGGCGCTTTCCACCGGCGCGCCCAGCGCGTCGCGCAGGAACGCCACGTCGCGGTACAGCGTGGCGCGCGAGCACTCCAGCTCGCCGAGCAGGCGCGACAGCGCAATCGGGTAGTGCGCCGACTTCAGCAGCCGGTGCAGGGTCAGTATGCGTTCGTAGCGATCCATGGGCGTCGGCATATCGTGGGGAAGAGGCCTTGTGTAGCATGGCGGCGGCCTGTGGCGGTCGCAAGTCGCCGCGCCGTCGCCATCGACGCTTCTCGGATGCCTCATGCCGCCCATCAGCGAACTGCCTCCGGACGCCCTGCCCGTCCCCGCCATGAACGGCGCCCCGCCGTCGGGTTACGCACAGATCCTGCTGCGGGTGCTGGCACGAGAAGGCGCTGGCTGGTGCGTTTTCGGCCGCTGGATGAGTCCGCGCGGAGGGCGCAGCGGCGCCGTTCATGACCAATTCAAGCCGCCCCGATAAGGTAGCGGTCTCACTTTTGTTTAACAAAAAAACGGATCACCCCCCGATGAAAAAGACCTTGATCGCCGGCCTGCTGCTGGCCGCTTGCGCGAGCTTCGCTGCCCAGGCCCAGGACGCCGACACCAACCCGGCCAGCAACGGCGGCTGGAGCGGTTCGGGCGAGTTCGGCTTCGCCTCCTCCACCGGCAATTCGCGCTCGGAAAACATCAACGCCAAGCTCGGCCTGAATCAGGAAAACGAGCAATGGAAGAACACCTTCTTCGTCGATGCGCTGCGCTCGAAGAGCCAGCAGACCATCGTCGACAGCAACGGCAACACCCTCAAGCAGTTCAACACCACCGCGAACCGCTATGACGGCGGCGCCTCGGTCGGCCTCAAGCTCGACCCGCGCAGCTACATCGTCGGTGCCGCCCGCTACGAGCACGACGACTTCGGCGCGAACCTGTGGCAGGGCATCGTCTCGCTCGGCTACGGCTACATCGCGCTGAAGGACGGGCGCAACGAGCTGTCGTTCGAAATCGGCCCCGGCTACAAGCGCTACCGTCCCGCCGACCTCGAGGTAGTGAGCGGCGGCGTGGTGACCAGGGAGCGCCAGCCGACCGAGAGCGAGATGGTTGCCCGCGGCCTGGCCAACTACAAGTACAAGCTCACCGAGAACACCGCGTTCGAGGACACCTTCCTGATGGAAGCCGGCTCGAAGAACACCTATCTGCAGAACGACGCCGGCGTGGCGGTCAGCATGACCCGCAAGCTGGCGCTGAAGGTCGGCTTCCAGGTGCGCCACAACAGCGACGTGCTGCCGGGCACCAGGAAGACCGACACGCTGACCACCACCAATCTGGTCTACAGCTTCTGAGTCCGGGCATCACCGGTACGACAACGGCCCCGCCGCTCGCGCGACGGGGCCGTTTGTTCCTGTAGGGCGGGCACCGCCCGCCGCTCTTGCCACGCAATGCGAAAGGCGGCGCCCCGTGCCCGCCCTAGCGGGCCCGCTGTTCTTCGCGCGTCACAGTTCCAGCAAGTCGCCCGCACCCTGCGCCAGCAGGTCGGCCGCCACCTGCCGGCCCAGCGCGAGCGCCTGATCGCTGGGACCGCTGGCCTCGGCGCGCAGCAGATGGCCCCTGGCGGCGTCGCCGACCAGGCCGCGCAGGTGCAGGCCGTGTTCGCCCAGCATGCACCAGGCGCCGACCGGCACCGTGCAGCTGCCGCCCAGCGCCTGGTTCATCGCGCGCTCGGCGCTGACGGTGAGCCGGGTGTCGGCGTCGTCCAGGGCGGCCAGCAGCGCCAGCACGCCGGGCTGGCCTTCGCGCGCCTCGATCGCGATCGCCGCCTGGCCCGGCGCCGGCAGCCAGTCCGGTGCAGCCAGGCGCGAGCGGATGCGCGCGGCCAGGTCGAGGCGTTCCAGTCCCGCGCAGGCCAGCACGATCGCGTCGTAGACGCCGGCATCGAGCTTGCCCAGGCGCGTGCCCACGTTGCCGCGCAGGTCCAGCAGGACCAGATCCGGCCGCAGCGCGCGCAACTGCGCCTGTCGGCGCAGCGATGAGGTGCCCACGCGCGCGCCATGGGGCAGCGCGGCAAGGTCGTCGTAGTGGTTGCTGACGAACGCGTCGGCGGCGTCCGCCCGCGGCAGGATCGCCGGCAGCACGAACCCCGGTTCCAGCTGCGCCGGCACGTCCTTCAGCGAATGCACGGCAAGGTCGGCGCGGCCTTCCAGCATCGCCACCTCCAGCTCCTTCAGGAACAGTCCCTTGCCGCCGATGGTGGCCAGCGGCTGGTCGAGGATCTCGTCGCCGCGGGTGGACAGCGGCACCAGGTCCACCGCCAGCCCGGGGTGCGTGGCGCGCAGCCGCGCGGCGACGTGTTCGGCCTGCCACAGCGCGAGCGCGCTCTTGCGGGTGGCGATGCGCAGGGTGGAAGGGTTCATCGGGGCTCCGCGGCGTTCGACAGGCCGCCATTGTCGCGTAGTTTGCGCAAGGCGGCGCAACGGCGCATTGGCGCAAGGCGCCGGCAAAGCCGCTAGGATGGGTGGCAAACCACGGAGGCAGATCATGCAAAGCGGCAATCCGGCGCTCAACAAGAACACCTTCCTCGACGCCGCCAGCGGCGCGGTCTTCACCCGCGACGACGCGGCGATGACGATCAACGGCACGGTCAACAAGACCGGCCTGCTGCTGATCCTGGTACTGGTCGGCGCGATGGTCAGCTGGAGCCGGTTCGCCGGCCCGCAGAGCCTGCCGGCGATGATGCCGCTGGTGCTGGGCGGCGCCGTCGGCGGCCTGGTGCTGGCCCTGCTTACCGTGTTCAAGAAGACCTGGGCGCCGATCACCGCGCCGCTGTACGCGGTGGCCGAAGGCCTGTTCATCGGCGCGCTGTCGGCGATCTTCGAGATGCGCTACCCCGGCATCGTGATGCAGGCGGTGGGGCTGACCTTCGGCACCATGGCCGCGATGCTGCTGGCCTATCGCAGCGGGCTGATCCGCGCCACCGAGAAGTTCAAGCTGGGCATCGTCGCCGCCACCGGCGGCATCTTCCTGCTGTACCTGGCCAACTTCGCGATGGGCTTCTTCGGCCACTCGATCGGCTTCATCAACGCCGGCAGCGGCGTCGGCATCGCGTTCAGCGCGGTGGTGGTGGTGATCGCGGCGCTCAACCTGATCCTCGACTTCGACCTGATCGAAACCGGCGCCCAGTCGGGCGCGCCGAAGTACATGGAGTGGTACGGCGCGTTCGCGCTGGTGGTGACCCTGGTCTGGCTGTACCTGGAACTGCTGCGCCTGCTGTCGAAGCTGCAGTCGCGCAACTGAGCGGCTGGAAACGAAGAGGCCGGCGCATCGTCGCGATCCGCCGGCCTCTTCGTGTCCGCAGGCTTATCGGCCCAGCAGCGCCTTCGCCCGCTTCACCACGTTGTCCACCGTGAAGCCGAATTCGCGCAGCAGCGTCTCGGCCGGCGCGGAGGCACCGAAGTGGTCGATGCCGAGCACGTCTCCGCGTGGACCGACGTAGCGGTCCCAGCCCTGCGGTGAACCCAGTTCCACCGCCAGCCGCGCGCCGACACCCGGCGGCAGCACCTGCTCGCGATAGGGCTGCGGCTGCGCCTCGAACAGCTCCCAGCTCGGCATCGACACGCAGCGCACGGCGATGCCGTCGGCCTGCAGCTGGTCGGCGGCCTGGACGATCAGGCCGACCTCGGAGCCGCTGGCGATCAGGATCAGGGATGGCTTGCCGTCCGGCGCGTCGCGCAGCACGTAGGCGCCGCGGCGCAGGCCGTCGGCGGCGGCATGGCGCGTGCGGTCCAGCGTGGGCACGTTCTGCCGGGTCAGCGCCAGCAGCACCGGCCGTCGCTTGGTTTCCAGCGCCACCTTCCAGGCCACCGCGGTCTCGTTGGCGTCGGCGGGTCGGATCAGGGTGAGATTGGGGATCGCGCGCAGGCTGGCCAGCTGCTCCACCGGCTGATGGGTCGGACCGTCCTCGCCCAGCGCCACGCTGTCGTGGGTGAACACGTGCACCACGTGCAGGCCCATCAGCGCGGCCAGACGGATCGCCGGGCGCATGTAGTCGGAGAAGATCAGGAAGGTGGCGCCGTACGGGATGAAGCCGCCGTGCGCGGCGAGTCCGTTGGCGATCGCGCCCATCGCATGCTCGCGCACGCCGAAGTGCAGGTTGCGCCCGGCATGGCTCCAGCCGCCGCCGTCGGAGCCCTGCGCGTCCCCGCCCGGCGCCAGCGGCGGATTGAAGTCGCCCAGCTCCTTCAGCGCGGTGTGGGTGGACGGATCGAGGTCGGCCGAGCCACCGCACAGCGCCGGCAGCTTTGGCGCGATCGCGTTCATCACCTTGCCGCCGGCGACGCGGGTGGCCAGGCCCTTGGCGTCGGCGGGGAACACCGGGATCTCGGCGTCCCAGCCGACCGGCAGCGCGCCGTCCAGGCGGCCCTGCAGCTCGCGCGCCAGCTCCGGGAAGGCGTGGGTATAGCCGTCCATACGGCTGTTCCAGGCGCGTTCGGCCTCCGCGCCGCGGTCCAGCGCCGTGCGCAGGTGCTTGAGCGCCGGCGCCGGCAACAGGAAGTCCGGCGTCACCGGCCAGCCCAGTTTTTCCTTGGTTTTCCTGACGTCCTCGACGCCCAGCGGCGAGCCGTGCGCCTTGAACGTGTCCTGCTCGGGCGAGCCGTAGCCGAGGTGCGTGCGCACCAGGATCAGCGAGGGCCGCGCGGTGTCGGCGCGGGCGGCCTCGAGCGCGGCGTCGATCGCTGCCAGGTCGTTGCCGTCGGCCACGTGGATGACTTGCCAGCCGTACGCCTCGAAGCGCTTGCCGCGATCCTCGGAGAAGGTGATGTCGGTGCCGGCGGCGAGGGTGACGTAGTTGTCGTCGTACAGGCAGACCAGCTTGCCGAGCTGCAGGTGCCCGGCCAGCGAGGCGGCCTCGCTGGCCACGCCTTCCATCAGGTCGCCGTCGCTGACGATGGCCCAGGTGCGGTGGTCGATCACCGTGTGGCCGTCGCGGTTGTAGCGCGCGGCCAGCTGCGCCTCGGCGATCGCCATGCCCACCGCGTTGGCCAGGCCCTGGCCGAGCGGGCCGGTGGTGACCTCGACGCCCGGCGTGTGGCCGTATTCGGGGTGCCCCGGCGTCTTGCTGCCCCATTGGCGGAACTGCTGGAGATCGTCCAGCGCGAGGTCGTAGCCGGTGGCGAACAGCAGGCTGTACAGCAGCGCCGAACCGTGCCCGGCGGAGAGCACGAAGCGGTCGCGGTCGGGCCAGTGCGGATTGGCCGGGTTGTGCTTGAGCTGATGCGTCCACAGCGCATACGCCATCGGCGCGGCGCCCAGCGGCAGGCCGGGGTGGCCGCTGTTGGCCTTCTGCACCATGTCCACCGACAGGAAACGCAGCAGGTCGATGCATTGCTGGTCGAGGGTGTGGGTCATGGTGATACCTCCGGTGGAATGTGTCTGGTAGGAGCCCGCTGGCGATGGTCAGGCCAGTGCGGCGTCGACGATGCCCTGGGCCTCCTTCAGCAGCGCCTGCAGGTGCTCTTCGCTCTTGAAGCTTTCGGCGTAGACCTTGTAGATCGCCTCGGTACCGGACGGCCGGGCGGCGAACCAGCCGTTGGCGGCGATCGCCTTGATCCCGCCGATCGCGGCGCCGTTGCCGGGCGCCTTGTCGAGCACCTGCTCGATCTTCTCGCCGGCCAGGGTGTCGCCTTTCAGCTGCCCGGGCGCCAGCTTCGCCAGCTTCGCCTTCTGCGCCGGTGTGGCGGCGGCATCGACGCGGCTGGTGTACGGCCGGCCCAGTTCGCCGGTCAGGCGCGCGTACAGCTCGCCCGGGTCGCGGCCTTCGCGTGCGGTCATCTCCGCCGCCAGCAACGCCGGCACCAGGCCGTCCTTGTCGGTGGCCCACGCGTTGCCGTCGCGGCGCAGCAGCGAGGCGCCGGCGCTTTCCTCGCAGCCGAAGCCGAGCGAGCCGTCGAACAGGCCCGGCGCGAACCATTTGAACCCGACCGGCACCTCGTACAGCTTTCGACCCAGCCGCCTGGCCACGCGGTCGATCAGTGCGGTGCTGACCACGGTCTTGCCCACCGCCGCGTGCGCGCCCCACTGCGGGCGGTGGCGGAACAGGTAGTCGACCAGCACCGACAGGTAGTGGTTGGCTTCCAGCAGTCCGCTGGAGCGCGTGACGATGCCGTGGCGGTCGTGGTCGGTGTCGCAGGCGAAGGCGACGTCGTAGCGATCCTTCAGGCCGATCAGCCGCTGCATGGCGTACTTCGACGACGGATCCATGCGGATCTTGCCGTCCCAGTCCACGCTCATGAAGGCGAATTGCGGGTCGACCGTCTCGCTGACCACGGTGAGGTCCAGCTTGTAGCGATCGGCGATCGGCGCCCAGTAATGCACGCCCGCGCCGCCCAGCGGGTCGACGCCCAGGTGCACGCCGGCGCCGCGGATGACGTCGAAGTCGACGATGTTGGCGAGGTCGGCGACGTAGCTGTCGAGGTAGTCGTGCTCGTGCGTGGTGGCTGCCTTGCGCGCCTGCGTGTACGGCATCCGCCGCACACCCTTGAGGCCGCTTTCCAGCAGCGCGTTGGCGCGGTTCTCCACCCACCTGGTGATGTCGCTGTCGGCCGGACCGCCGTTGCTGGGGTTGTACTTGAAGCCGCCGTTGTCCGGCGGATTGTGCGACGGCGTGATCACGATGCCGTCGGCGAGGCCCGAGCTGCGGCCACGGTTGTAGACCAGGATCGCGTGCGACACCGCCGGCGTCGGCGTGTATTCGCCACCGCTGGAGATCATCGTCTGCACGCCGTTGGCGGCCAACACTTCCAGCGCATTCTCGAACGCCGGCTGCGACAGCGCGTGAGTGTCGGCGCCGATGAACAGCGGGCCGTCGATGCCCTTGCCCTGGCGGTACTCGCAGATCGCCTGGCTGATCGCCAGGATGTGCGCCTCGTTGAAGCTGCGTTCGAACGAACTGCCGCGATGGCCGGAGGTGCCGAAGGCCACCCGCTGCGCCGGCACCGCAGGGTCGGGTTGCAGGTCCGCGTACGCGGCCAGCAGCCGCGGAATGTCCACCAGGATCGAGGACGGGGCCGGCTGGCCGGCGAGGGGACTGATGTGTTGACTCATGGATCTCTCAAGTGACTGTTGGCTTGCTCCTCCCCCTGCTCGCAAGGAGAGTTCAGGCGGTGTCGCGCAGCGCGCGGTAGCGGCGGATCAGCGCGTTGGTGGAGCTGTCGTGGGCGAGCGACGGCTCGTCCTTCGCGGTCAGCTCGGCGATGGTGGTCTTGGCCAGCTGCTTGCCCAATTCCACACCCCACTGGTCGAACGAGTCGATGTCCCAGATCACGCCCTGCACGAACACGCTGTGCTCGTACAGCGCGATCAGGCTGCCGAGCACGTGCGGCGTCAGCCGCTGCGCGAGGATCGTGCTGCTGGGGCGGTTGCCGGGGAAGGTGCGGTGCGGCGCCAGCGCGGCGTCGGTGCCGGCGGCGCGCACTTCCTCGACCGTCTTGCCGAAGGCCAGCGCCTCGCCCTGCGCGATCAGGTTCGCCAGCAGCAGGTCGTGTTGCTGATCGAGCGGGTTGAGGCTCTGGCCGAAGCCGATGAAGTCGCACGGCACCAGCCGCGTGCCCTGGTGCAGCAGCTGGTAGAACGAGTGCTGGCCGTTGGTGCCCGGCTCGCCCCAGTAGATCGGCCCGGTGGCGTAGTCCACGGCGGCGCCGTCCAGGGTGACGCGCTTGCCGTTGCTCTCCATGGTCAGCTGCTGCAGGTAGGCGGGGAAGCGCTTCAGGTACTGCTCGTACGGCAGCACCGCGACGCTGGCGGCGCCGAGGAAGTTGTTGTTCCACACTGCCAGCAGGGCCATCAGCACCGGCAGGTTGCGCTCGAACGGCGCATGGCGGAAATGCTCGTCCATCGCATGGAAGCCGGCCAGCATCGAGCGGAAATGCTCCGCGCCGATCGCCAGCATGGTGGACAGGCCGATCGCCGAATCCATCGAGTAGCGCCCGCCGACCCAGTCCCAGAAGCCGAACATGTTGGCGGTGTCGATGCCGAACTTCGCCACCTCGGCGGCGTTGGTGGAGACCGCCACGAAGTGCTTCGCCACCGCCGCCTCGTCGCCCAGTGCTTCGACGCACCAGGCACGCGCGGCGCGCGCGTTGGCCAGCGTCTCCAGCGTGGTGAAGGTCTTCGAGCAGACGATGAACAGCGTCTCGGCCGCGTCCAGCTCGCGCACCGCCTCGGCGAAGTCGGTGCCGTCCACGTTGGAGACGAAGTGGAAGGTCATCTCGCGCCGGCTGTAGGCGCGCAGTGCCTCGTACGCCATCACCGGGCCGAGGTCGGAGCCGCCGATGCCGATCGAGACCACGTGGCGGATGCGCCTGCCGTCATGGCCCAGCCACGCGCCGCTGTGCACCCGCTCGGTGAACGCCGCCATGCGCTCGAGCACCGCCTGCACGTCCGCCACCACGTCGTGGCCGTCCAGCAGGATCTTCTCCGCCGCCGGCGCGCGCAGCGCCACGTGCAGCACGGCGCGCTGCTCGGTGGTGTTGATGCGCTCGCCGCGGAACATCGCCTCGATCCGTTGCGGCAGGCCGCGCGCCGTCGCCAGTTCGCGCAGCAGGCGCAGCGCGTCGTCGTCCACGCGCTGCTTGGAGTAGTCGAGGTACAGGCCGACCTCCTCCAGCGCGAAGCGCTCGCCGCGCCGCGGGTCGGCGGCGAACCACTCGCGCAGGTGGCGCTGGCCGATCGCGTCGGCATGCCGTTGCAACGCCTGCCACTGGGGCAGGCGGGTCAGTCGCGGTTCGCTCATGGCAGCTCGGACTCCTTGTCCAGCGCGCTGGCCTTGTCGGCGATCCGCTGCAGCAGCTGCTGCCACGATTTCACGAACGCCTCGGCGCCGTCGCGCTGCAGTTTCTGCGCCAGCGCGTCGAGGTCCACGCCGGCGGCGGCGATCTGCGCCAGCACCGCGTCCGCGTCGCCGCCGTCGTCGGCCAGCACGCCGTGCAGCTGGCCATGATCGGCGAACGCGTGCAGCGTCTTGTCCGGCATCGTGTTGATGGTGTCCGGCGCGGCCAGCGCGCTGACGTACAGGGTGTCCGGCGCGGACGGATCCTTGGTGCCGGTGCTGGCCCACAGCAGGCGCTGCGGGCGGGCGCCGGCGGCGGCGAGTTTCTGCCAGCGCTTGGAGGCCAGCAGCGCGCGGTAGGCGCGGTAGGTCTGCTGGCCCACCGCGATGCCGAGCTTGTTGTGCAGCGCCTCCGGCAGCTGCTTGTTGGCGGCCACGTCCCAGCGACTGACGAACAGCGAGGCGACCGAGCCCACGCGCGGGTCCAGCCCGGCCTGCAGGCGCCGCTCGATGCCGCGCATGTACGCCTCGGCCACGGCCTGGTACTGCGCGCAGGAGAACAGCAGCGTCACGTTGATCGGGATGCCGAGGAAGATCGCCTCCTCGATCGCCGGCACGCCTTCCGGGGTGCCGGGAATCTTCACGAACAGGTTGTCGCGCCGACCCTGGTGGTGGATGTGCCGCGCCGCGGCGATCGAGCCGGCGGTGTCGGCGGCGAGCAGCGGCGAGACTTCCATCGAGACCCAGCCGTCCATCTGGCCGCTGGCGTCGAACGCCGGGCGGAACAGGTCGGCGGCGCGGCGCAGGTCCTCCAGCGCCAGCTCGGTGAACAGCGTCTCGCCGGACAGCCCGGCCAGCGCCTTGGCATGGATGCTGGCGTCGTAGGCGTCGCCGCCGCCGATCGCCGCGTCGAAGATGCTCGGGTTGGAGGTGAGGCCGGTGATCGAGTCCTCGGCGATGTAGCGCGCCAGCGTGCCGTCGTCGAGCAAGGTGCGGGTGATGTTGTCCAGCCACAGGCTCTGGCCGAGGTCGTGCAATTGGCGGGTCGCTTTCATGCTTGCTCCGTGTTTCCGATTCGATCAATACGATGATGTCAGTCTGCCGGCAGGTTGATCGCGGGCGAGTCCGGCAGGAAGTCTTCAAGCTTACGCCGGCGCAGATCGCCGATGCACGCGATGGTGAGGTCCGGTGCCGACTCGATGGTTGCGCCGGCGCTGGCGGCCGCGTAATGGCCCTGGCGCACGAACACCGTGGTCAGCTTGCGACCCAGGTGCTGCTTCATCGCGGCCAGCACCTGCGGCTTGTCGTCGACCATCACGTAGTGCGCGGCCGGGTAGCGCTGCTGCATCGCCACCAGCATCTGCTGCTTGTGCACGTAGATCAGCACCTCGCCGCGCAGCGCGGCCCACAGCCCGGCGCGCTGCAGCTTGCGCGGCTGGAACACCACGTCGCCGTCGGACAGGATCGCGGTGGGGCCCAGCGTGCGCAGGTGCGCCACGGTTTCCAGCGCGTGCGGGTACAGCCGCTCGGCGAATGGATATTCCAGCAGGTAGGCCGACATCTGCAGCAGCGACGGGTCGTTGTCCAGCCCGGCGCGGAAGCGCTGCAGCGCGCCGAGGTAGTCGGCGATGCCGGATTCCCGGCGCAGCTCCTCGTAGATCGCCCAGTAGCGCGCGCGCTCGGCGGCGCCGAACGCCGCCTCCAGGGTGGCGCCGAGGTCGGCGCCGAAGCGGTCGTTGTCGAGCAGGGTGTTGTCCACGTCGAGCAGGAACACCACCGCGGCGGCTTCGGATGCCCGGGTGTTCAACATGGCTGGCACTCCTCTGCCTGTGGATCGTGCCAGCCTTCGTCGCCGCGCACGATGCGCGCCGCGTCGGGCGGGCCCCAACTGCCCGGCTCGTAGACCTCCACCGCGCCCTCGTGGGCCAGCACGCGGTCCACCACCGCCCACGCCGCCTCCACGCATTCGTCGCTGGTGAACAGCGCGTTGTCGCCGCGGATCGCGTCGCCGAGCAGCCGCTCGTACGGCGATTTCTCCGGCGCCAGGTCGTGCCGCACGACCAGTTCCACCGGCTCGCCGCGCATCTCCTCGCCGGGCTGCTTGACCCGCATGCCCGCGGCGATGATCACCTGCGGGCCGAGCCGGAAGCGGAAGTAGTTCGACTGCGCCGCGCCGACCGCGTCGAACACCGACAGCGGCGGCGTCTTCATGTCCACCATCACCTGGGTGGTGGTCAGCGGCAGCTTCTTGCCGGCGCGGATGTAGAACGGCACGCCGGCCCAGCGCCAGGTGTCGATGTGCAGGCACAGTGCCACGAAGGTCTCCACGTTCGAATCGGCGGCCACGCCCCGCACGTCGCGGTAGCCCCTGAACTGGCCGCGCACCACCTCGGCCGGCTCCAGCGGGCGCATCGCGCGGAACAGCCGCAGCTTCTCCGCGCGCAGCGCCTCGGGCTCGCTGCCGATCGGCGCGTCCATCGCCAGCAGCGAGGTCACCTGCAGCAGGTGGTTCTGCAGCACGTCGCGGATCGCGCCCACGCCCTCGTAGAACGCGCCGCGGCCGTCCACGCCGAACTGCTCGGCCATGGTGATCTGCACGCGGTCCACGTAGCGGTTGTTCCACACCGGCTCCAGCACGGTGTTGGCGAAGCGGAAGTACAGCAGGTTCTGCACCGGCTCCTTGCCCAGGTAATGGTCGATGCGGAAGATCGCCGACTCCGGGAACACCGCGTGCAGCGTGCGGTTGAGCGCCTGCGCCGAGGCCAGGTCGCGGCCGAACGGTTTCTCCACCACGATCCGCGCGCCGTCGGCGCAACCGGCCTGCTTGAGGTGCTTCGCCACCACGGCGAACAGCTTGGGCGGGATCGCCAGGTAGTGCAGCGGCCGCTGCGCCGCGCCCAGCGCCTGCTTCAGCCGCGCGAACGTGGCCGCGTCGTTGTAGTCGCCGTCGACATACTGCAGCCGCGCCGCCAGCTGCGCGAAGGCGGCCTCGTCCACTTCGCCGCCCCGCTGCTTTGCCGCCTGCGCCAGGCTGTCGTGCGCGCGCTGGCGCAGCCGTTCGGTGGTCCAGCCCGAGTGCGCCACGCCGATGATCGGCAGGTCCAGCCCGTCGTGCAGCATCATCGCCTGCAATGCCGGAAAGATCTTCTTGTAGGCCAGGTCGCCGGTGGCGCCGAAAAAGACCAGGGCATCCGAGCGGGGTGTCGGCATGGCGGGGGTGTACTCCTTGGGAGCGGCGGCGCGGGGCCGGCGCGGGTCAGTCGGTGCGCCGCGGCGGCGCTGCATCGCGCGGCCGGACACCGGGTTCGCGTGGCAGCGTGCGCGGCAGCAGGTTAAGTCGATGCATAAGCCAGGCCTTGCCGGCGTGGCCGACGCCGCTCAGTCATTGGCCAGGTCGTCGGGAATCAGCGAGTAGACCAGCGCGCGCTCGGGCCGGCCGTGGAACAGCACGCGGTTGCGCGCCTCCACCTCGCGCAGCGCACCGAGCTTCTCGGCCACCCGCCGGCTGGCGGCGTTGTGCGGCAGCACCACGATCTCCAGCCGCGTCAGGCCGAGCACGTCGAAGCCCCACCGGGCGGCGGCGCGCGCGGCGCAGGTGGCCACGCCGCGATTCCTTGCGCCGTCGCACACCCAGTAGCCGAGATTGCCGACGCCGTGGGCGCGGTTGACGTGGTTCACGCCGGTGCCGCCGATCAGCGCGCCGCCCGCATCGAACACGCCCAGCGGAAACTCCGACCCGTCCGCCCAGCACGCAAGACTGTGCGCGACCCAGGCGGCCGCATCCGTCAGCGCATAGTTGTGGCGGCACCAGGGCAGCCAGTACGACAACGACTCCAGCGAGCTGCGCACCGCCCGGTACAGCGGCTCCGCGTCGCCCGACGCCAGTGGCCGCACGACGACGTCCCCTGCGCGCAGCAGGCAGCTCGTGGCGATCCGCCCGGCCACGCCCAGCCCTGTGTCGGGGCCGCTCACCGGGCCGGTCCGGCAGCGTCGGCCTTGGCCGCCGGGTCCGCCGGTTGCCGCACGATGTCGATGGAGATTTCCACCGCCGGCAGCGTGCCGCGGTTCTCCAGCCAGTGGACGGTGTGCCTGTCCTCGGGCCAGCCCAGACCGGGGCCGTAGTCGGTGGCGACGCCGTCGCGATGATCGGTGATCGTCCCTTGCAGGATGTAGACCAGGCCCGGCCGGTCCCGGTGGTCGTGCACGGGCCCGAACACCCCGCCCGGCGCGATGGTGACCTTGCGCATGCGCAGCTGGCGCCCGGCCATGCCCTCGATTTCCGCGCCCAGGTCCATGCTCGCCAGCAGCTGGACCGTGACGCCGCGCGTTTCAGGGGCCGTCGGTTGTTTGCTCATGGGGTACCTCCGGTGCGTATCGTCGATCAGCGCGCTGCGGCGCGTGGTGCGTCCATGCAGTCTGCCACGGCCGGGACGAGGACCAGGGGCAGCGAAGCGTCGAGTGATCTGGCGCCGGCTTGGGCGCTGTCAGGCGTCCTGCGCGACGACCATGGCGCCCTCGTCAACGCCTGGCTCCTCGAACCCCGCGACGAAGCGCTCCAGCGTGGCCGGGTCGATGGCGAAGGCAGCGTTCGCGCTGCGCGTCTGATTCCGGATCCGCAGCCGCTTGCGCAGGACCTCCGCGCTTGCGCGAAGGTACAGCAACGTGACCCGCCCACCCGCCGCCTCCACGAATTGCCGGTACCGCCGCCGCTTCGCCAGGCTCCAGAAACTGTAGTCGAGGACACAGGCGGTACGCTCCCGCACCAATGCTTCAAACATCCTGAAGTTGGCCTCCTCGGCCTCCTGCCTCAATCGTTCGTACTGCGACCCCGGGTAATCCACGTCGAAGCGCCCGAAGTGCGCCCAGATGTACTCATCGATGGACAGCCTCACGAAGCCCCTGGCTTCGAGGGCCTTGGCACATGTCGTTTTTCCGGAGCCGGCAAGGCCGCACATCATCACGACATGGCCCGGCGTCGGCTGCAGCTGGTCGATAGCGGGAAGATCCATCAGATGTCCAACGTCTGAACCAGACGACGGTGAGGTACTGACGCGTATGCCACAAGACCATGCAGGACATGGCGTCTGATACACGTGCGCCGCCATACATCTTGCGCACGCTCGCAGGCCGGGCGATCACGCCAGGCGTAGTAGCCGCTGGCGCTGACGCCGAAAAGGCAGCAAAGCACTCTCACCGGGACGGCTTCCTGCTCCTGCTCGATGAAGGCGAAGCGTTCGCTTTTCGAGCGGAAGTGAACGCGATCGCTTTTTTTAAAAGGTCATGCTCGAGCTTCAACTGCTCGTAGGCCTTCTTCACCCGACGCAACTCTTTCAGTTCGGCGGACACCGCCGGA
>JANJTA010000021.1 GCA_024711345.1 Rhodanobacter sp.
CCCGCGGCAAGCCACGCAAGCTCGCCTTGGGCGCGGCCATGCGCAAGCTGCTCCACATCGCCTGGGGCGTCATCCGTTCCGGCAAACTTTTTGATCCCAAAACCGCACTTGCCTGACGAGAGCCAAGACGGTATCTACGGCAAGCGGTCGTGGATGCCGGCGCGGCCGGCGATGATCTGCGCCAACACGTCCGGCGCGTACTCGAACGAGTCGTAGTACAGCCGGTCCTCCGGCAACCCCGCGGCGAGGAACAGCGGGTGCGCCGCGTCGATCATCGCCGGCGGGCCGCTCATGTACAGGTCGTGGCCGGCGAGGTCGGGCTGGTCGGCCAGCACCGCCTCGTGCACCAGCCCCGTGCGCAGGCCGTCGGCCAGTTCGGGGTGGGAGACCACGGCGTGGAACGCCAGGTTCGGCACCTCGCGCGCCCATTGCTCGGCCAGCGCGCGCAGGTACAGGTCGGCCGCACCGCGCGCGCCCCAGTACAGCCGCATCGGCCGGCGCGTGCCCAGTGCAATGAAGTGTTCGACGATCGCCTTGACCGGGGCGAAGCCGGTGCCGCCGGCCATGAAGATCATCGGCCGCTCGGAGTCCTCGCGCGGCACGAAGGTGCCCAGCGGCCCCTCCACGCGCAGGCGGTCGCCGACCTCGAGCACGTCGTTGACCCACGAGGTGAAGCCGCCGCCGGCGACGTGGCGCACGTGCAGTTCGATCGAACCGTCCCGCTGCGGGCCGTTGGCGATCGAGAACGAGCGGCGCCGGCCGTCCTCCAGCATCACGTCCAGGTACTGGCCGGGCAGCCGCCGCAGCCGGCGCTCGCCGCGATCCGGCAGCAGGCGCAGGCCGATCACGTCCGCCGCCAGCCGCCACTTGGCGGCCACCACCACGCCGAGCTGGCGCCGCGCGATGTCCTCCACCGAGGCCACCTCGCGCGCTTCCAGCAGCAGGTCGCCGCACGGCACCGCCTGGCACGGCAGCACCGCGTGCTGGGCCAGCGCGCCGGCGTCCAGCGCCAGCGGCGGGTTGCGCGGATACTCGCAGCGCCCTTCCAGCAGGGTCGCCTTGCAGCTGCCGCAGACGCCGGCGCGGCACGAATACGGCAACGCCACGCCCGCGCGCTGCGCCGCTTCCAGCACGGTTTCGCCGGGGGCCACCGGAAAGCGGCGGCCGGAAGATTTGAGGGTGACGATGGGCACTGGGTGCATTGTCGCGACGATCACGGCGGACAACAATGCGGGCTCGCTTCACGGGAATCAACGATGAGCCTCTGGAAACAACCCACCGACCTCGCCCGCCTCAACGGCTGGAGCGCCAACACGCTGATGGAGGCGCTGGGCATCCGCATCACCGCGGTCGGCGACGACTGGCTGCAAGGCACCATGCCGGTGGACGCGCGCACCCACCAGCCCTACGGCCTGCTGCATGGGGGCGCCTCGGTGGCGCTGGCCGAGACGCTGGGCAGCACTGCGGCCATGCTCACGCTGGATCCGGACAAGGAACTGGCGGTGGGCCTGGACATCAACGCCAACCACGTGCGCGGCGTGCGCGAGGGCAGCGTCACCGGCACCGCGAAGGCGTTGCACCTCGGCCGCACCACCCAGGTGTGGGAAATCCGCATCGAAAGCGGCGATAGCGCGCTGGTGTGCATCGCGCGCCTCACCATGGCGGTGATCCCGGCGCGCGGCATGGGCGTGCGTTGATCGTGACCTTGCGGCGCGCGCCTGCCCCGCACCTTCGTCCTCGCCCCGGCGCGGGGAGGGCAGGCGAGCGAACGAGGCGCGCTATCCGATGACGGCCGACACGCCGTACGCCAGCCTCACTCCCGACCTCGTGCTCGACGCGGTGGGCGCCTGCGGGCTGTGGCCGGACGGCCGCCTGCTGGCGCTGAACAGCTACGAGAACCGGGTGTGGCAGGTGGGGCTCGAAGACGCCGCGCCGGTGATCGCCAAGTTCTACCGGCCCGGCCGCTGGAGCGAGGCGGCCATCGTCGAGGAGCACGCGTTCACGCAGGAACTGGCCGAGGCCGAACTGCCGGTGGTGGCGCCGCTGGCCTTCGGCGGCCAAACCTTGCTGCATCACGGCGGCTTCCGCTACGCGCTGACGCCGCGCCGCGGCGGCCGCGCGCCGGAGCTGGAAGCGACCGATCAACTGCAGTGGCTGGGCCGGCTGATCGCGCGGCTGCATCTGGTCGGCGCGCGCGCGCCGTTCCTGCATCGCGGCCGGCTCGACCGCGACACCATGGTGCAGCAGCCGATGCATTCGGTGCTCGCCTCGTCGCTGCTGCCGGCCGCACTGCAGACGAACTACCGCGCCGCCGCGACGCGGCTGGATGCGGCGATCGCCGCGCGCCTGGACGCGGTCGGTCCGGTACGCCAGCTGCGTCTGCACGGCGACTGCCACCCCGGCAACCTGCTGTGGACCGACGCCGGCCCGCACTTCGTCGACTTCGACGACGCGCGCAGCGGCCCCGCAGTGCAGGATCTGTGGATGCTTGCCAGCGACGAACGCGCGATGGACGCCGTGCTCGAGGGCTACCGCCAGTTCCGCCCGTTCGACCATGCCGAGCTGGCGCTGGTGCCGGCGCTGCGCGCGATGCGCCAGCTGCATTACGCCGGCTGGATCGCCGCGCGCTGGCCCGACCCGGCCTTCCCCGCCGCGTTCCCGTTCGCCGCCGAATCGCGCTGGTGGGAACAGCACGTCGCCGACCTGCACGAGCTGGCCGACGCGCTCGGCTAGCACCTCACGCGCCCGTAGGAGCCCGCTCGCGGGCGATGCCGTTGGGACCGGGATTCGGGATTCGGGATTCGAACAGCATCGCCCGCAAGCGGGCTCCTGCCGCACATCACAATCGCAAGAACTTCCTTCCATGCACGCAAGCAGGCATGCTTGGGCGGATAACCGCGAGCCGAGCACCCCATGAAGCGATCCAAGACCGCCGCCCTGCTGCTGATGAGCACGGCCCCGCTGCTGCTGACCGCCTGCGACCGCAACGAGTCGCGCGAGGGGTTGTACACCTCGGTCGAGGCCTGCGTGGCGCAGACCAACGACCGCGACACCTGCCAGCAGGCGTTCGCCAAGGCCGAGCAGGATGCGGTGGCCACGGCACCGCGTTTTGCCAGTCGCGAAGCGTGCGAGGCGAACTACGGCAAGGAGCAGTGCGCCGAACGCAACGACGGCGCCAACCACTCGTTCTTCGGCCCGCTGATGACCGGTTTCTTCCTGTCGCAGATGATGCGCAACGGCGCCGCGATGAACGGCTTCAACAGCGCGCCGGCGTTCCGCGACAGCAACGGCGGCTGGCAACGTCCCGCCGCCGGCGCCGGTGCGGGCGGCGTCTATCGCGGCGGCGCCGGCACCGGGATGGTGCCGGTCAACGCCACGCCGAACCGCGCGGTCACGGTCAGCCGTTCCGGCTTCGGCCGCTCCGGCAGCAGCCGCAGTTTCGGCGGCTGATGCGCCGCGTCGCCTGCGCCGCGCGCCCCGACTGGCGCGCGAAGGCCGCGGAATGCGGCTTCGGTTTCCACACCATCGACGACGCGCCGTACTGGGACGAGTCGGCGTACTACGCCTTCAGCCTGCGCCAGATCGAGCAGGACATCGAGGCGCCCAGCGAGGAACTGCACGCGATGGCGCTGGACATGGTCGAGCGCATCGTCGGCAGCGAGCGGCACATGCAGCAGCTGGCGATCCCCGAGCCGTACCGCGACTGGATCGCGCAGAGCTGGCGCCGGCGCGATCCGCACCTGTACGGCCGCCTGGATTTCGCCTACGACGGCAGCGGCCCGGCCAAGCTCTACGAGCTGAACTACGACACGCCGACCTCGCTGTTCGAGGCCGCGTTCTTCCAGTGGCAGTGGCTGGAGGACCAGCTTGCGCGCGGCCAGCTGCCAGCCGGCAGCGACCAGTTCAACTCGATCCAGGAATCGCTGGTGGAAGCGTTCGGCACCATCGCGCGCGGCATCGCGCGGCCGTTTCATTTCGCCGCCGTGCGCGACTCGGCCGCGGACCAGGGCACCGTGGCCTATCTGCGCGACTGCGCACTGCAGGCCGGCATCGACTGCGGCCTGCTGGCGATCGAGGACATCGGCCTGTCCGAGGACGGCCGCTTCACCGACCTCGACGACCAGGTGATCGGCTGCCTGTTCAAGCTGTACCCGCTGGAGGACCTGTTCCGCGAATCGTTCGGCGCGTACCTGCCGCGCGCCGGCATGCAGCTGATCGAGCCGCCGTGGAAGGCGCTGCTGAGCAACAAGGGCATCCTGCCGCTGCTGTGGGAGGCGCATCCGGGCCATCCGAACCTGCTGCCGGCCGCGTTCGACGACGGCGGCGAGCTGCCGCGCGGCTGGGTGCGCAAGCCGCTGCATTCGCGCGAGGGCGCCAACGTCGCGATGCGCCTGGATGACGGCCGCACGCTCGCCACCAGCGGCCCCTACGACGGCCCGTGCATCCGCCAGGCCTGCCACCCGCTGAGCGCCTTCGACGGCCACCATCCGCTGCTCGGCAGCTGGGTGGTCGGCGACCGCGCCTGCGGCCTGGGCATCCGCGAGGACAGCACGCTGATCACCCAGGACAGCGCGCGCTTCGTGCCGCACGCGATCGTCGAGGAAGCGCGCGGCGTGCTGATCGCCTGAGCCGCGCGCCTCGGCGAAAAACCGCGACTCCGCGCAAACCGTTTCGGCACGGCTCGGCTAAGCTTGCGTCTTTTTCCGCCCAAGGCCCCGCATGCGCACCGTCCTGTTCCGCCTGATCGGCATCCTCGAAATCGCCGGCGGTTTCTACGGCGTGGCGGCGATGCTGCGCCGCTTGCTGCCGTTCGGCGCGCACGACAGCCTGGTCGCCCTGCTCGGCCTGGCGCTGTACGGCTTCGTGCTGGCCGCCGGGGTCCAGCTGATGGCCGGCAGCGAGCATGGCGTGCGCCTGTCGCGCTGGGCGCAGCTGCTGCAGCTGCCGCTGATCGCCACGCCGCTGTTCAGTTACGGCCTGCACTGCGGCGCCTTCGTCAACGTGTTCGCCACCCTGCAGGCGGCGCCGCGACTGGGCCTGGACTGGCACTTCGGCACGCAGGGCTTCGTGCTCGCCGCGGCCGGCCCGGCGGTGTCGCGCCTGGGCCTCAACCTGCTGGCGCTGCTCTCCTGGCTGGTGTTGCGCCTGCGCTGACGCCGTACTCCCGCTCCTGCGACGCAGGGGAGGAACCCGGGCAGCGGCTATCATGCGCGGATGAATACGTCCGCCGCGCTCCCCGTGATCCGCCTGAAGTCCGACCGCGCCCCCGGCCATCCGTGGGTGTGGTCGGCGCAGCTGCACAAGCCGGAGGCGAAACTGCCGCCGGGCAGCGTGGTCGAGGTGCACGACGCCAGGGACCGCTTCGTCGGCCGCGCGTTCTGGAACGGCCACGCGCGCATCGCGTTGCGCCTGCTGGACACGCACGCAGATGCCAGCGTCGACGCCGGCTGGATCGCCGCGCGCATCGCCCGCGCGGTGCAACTGCGCCGCGACTGGCTGCAGCTCGACGCCATCAGCGATGCCTGGCGCGTGGTGCACAGCGAGGGCGACGGGCTCTCCGGGCTGATCGTGGACCGCTACGCCGACGTCCTCGTCATCGAGTACTTCGCCGCCGGCATGTGGAAATTCCGCGAGGCGATCCACGCCGCGCTGCTGGCGCATTTCCCGGGTGCGCAGCTGTACTGGTTCGCCGAATCGCACGTGCAGAAGCAGGAATCGTTCGACTGCCGCAGTCCCGACGTGCCCGCGCCGTTCGAGGTGCACGAGCACGGCCTGCGCTTCCACGCCGCGCCGGGCTCCGGCCACAAGACCGGCTTCTTCGCCGACCAGCGCGACAACCGCAGGCGCTTCGCGGAACTGGCGAAAGGCCGCCGCGTGCTCGACCTGTGCTGCAACGCCGGCGGCTTCGCCGTGCACGCGATGGCGGCCGGCGCGCGCGAGGCCACCGGCGTGGATCTGGACGCCGGCATCCTCGAGGTGGCCCGCACCAACGCCGCCGCCAACAAGGTCGCGGTGCGCTTCGAGCAGGCGGACATCTTCGACTGGGTGCGCGCTGCGGTGGCGCGCGGCGAGCGCTACGACGCGGTGGTGCTGGACCCGGCCAAGCTCACCCGTGACCGCAGCAAGGTGACGGACGCGCTGAAGAAGTACTTCGCGATGAACCGCATGGCGCTGGACGTGATCCCGCCCGGCGGCCTGCTGCTGAGCTGTTCGTGCACCGGCCTGGTCGGCGAGGCCGAGTTCCTGGAGATGCTGCGCCGGGTGGCGCTCAACGCCGGCCGCGCGATCCAGGTGCTGGAAGTGCGCGGCGCCGGCGCCGACCACCCGTTCCGCACCGACGTGCCGGAAGGCCGTTATCTGAAGGCGGTGTTCTGCCGGGTGGAATGAGGCGGAGATCCCGCTGGCGGGAGCCCGCTCGCGGGCGATGCTCCTGTGAATCCCGAAAGAAAAGCATCGCCCGCGAGCGGGCTCCTGCAACGGCGCGTTGCGGGTCAGGCGCTGCGCGGCAGCCGGCCGCGCAGCGAAGCGGCGTCGAACGGGCCGGGCTGGGCGATCAGCTCGCGCGCCGCATCCACCTGGTCCCAGGTGTTCCACAGCAGCACGCCGCGCACGCGGCCGCCATCGAGGTAGTACACCACGCCCTCGCGGTTCGGCTCGCGCCAGTCCTCGACCACCTCGAGCCGCGTGTCGAGCAGGCCCACCGCCTCGTAGCCGAGATCGAACAGGTCCGAATAGAAGAACGGCAGCGTGGTGAACTCGCCCGCCACGCCGGCCATCGCACGGCCGGCATGGCGGCCCATGCTGACCGCCGCGTCCTCGTGCTCCACGCGCAGGCGCCGGCCCAGCGCCGGGTTGTGGAAGTTGGCCACGTCGCCGGCGGCCCAGATGTCCGCGTCGCTGCTGCGCAGCTGCGCGTCGACCACGATGCCGTTGTCCACCGCAAGCCCCGCCTGCTCGGCGAGCGCGGTGTTCGGCGTCACGCCGAGGCCGGCCACCGCCGCCTCCACGCGCAGCAGGCTGCCGTCGGACAGCACCAGCTCGACGCCGCCATCGGTGGGGTTGCTGCCCTCCACGCGCACGCCGCTGCGCACGTCCACGCCGCGGTCGCGGTAGTACGCGTCCAGATAGCGCGCCAGGCCGTCGGGGTAGCGCCCCGCGCCGATCGTTTCGCCGGGAAACAGCAGGCTCACCTTGCAGCCGAGGCTGCACAGCGACGCGGCCAGCTCGCAGCCGATGAAGCCACCGCCGATCACCGCGATGAAGGCGCCCGGCTTGGCGTAGCGGCGCAAGGTCTGGTAATCGTCCAGCGTGCGGAAATGGATGATCCGCTCGCCGCCCTCGAACGGCAGCCGGCGCGGGGTGGCGCCGGTGGCCAGCAGCAGGCGGCGGTAGCGGTAACTGTCGCCGTGGTCGTCGCGCGCCGTGCGCGCCACCCGGTCCAGCAACTCGATGCGCCGACCCAGATGCAGCGTGGCGCCGCCCTGCGCGGTGGCCAGGTCGATCTCCGCCACCGGCTTGTCGCCCTTCCACAGCCCCTTGGACAACGGCGGACGCTGGTACGGCGCGGCCGACTCCTCGCCGACGATGCCGACGTTCGCCGCGGCATCGACCTCGCGGATCGCCTTGGCGGCCGCGTCGGCGGCCATGCCGCCGCCGATGATCAGGTAATCGTGGACGTGTTCCATGAGCTTCTCCCAGGCCGACGGATCGGACCATGATGCACCACCGCGACCGCGGTGGCATGAATTCAGGCGCAGCCGGCGAGACGGCTCGACGTACACTGGATGCATCATCCCGGGAAAATGTTCCATGACGCTCGCCGAAACCCTGCTGGTCATCCTGGTCGTGCTCGCCGCGCTGGTGCTGCTGTTGCAGGTCGCCGCACTGCTGCGCGGGCGCGGCGACCCCGCCCTGGGCGCGAAGCTGGACGCGCTGAAGGACGACAGCGCCCGCGTCGAACGCACCCTGCGCGAGGAACAGCGCGCCGGCCGCGAGGAGCTGCAGCAGGGCTTCGACCGTTTCCGCGGCCACGTCGGCGAGCGGCTCGGCGACATGTCGCGGCAGCAGGCCGAGCGCATCGACGGCTTCGGCCAACGCCTCGCCGCGCTCACCGACGGCACCAGCCAGGGCCTGCAGGCGCTGGCCCAGCAGCTGGCCGAGGATGCGCGCAAGAGCCGCGCGGAAACCACGCTGGCGCTCAACCAGTTCGGCGAACAACAGCAACAACGCCTCGCCGCGCTCACCGCCGAGCACGAGAAGCGCATGGGCGAAGTGCGCGCCACGCTGGAGGCCAAGCTCGGCGCGATCCAGCAGGACAACGCGGCCAAGCTCGAACAGATGCGCGCCACCGTGGACGAAAAGCTGCATGCCACGCTGGAAACGCGCCTGACCGAGAGCTTCGCCAACGTCACCGCAATGCTGACGCAGGTGCACCAGGGTCTGGGCGACATGACCAAGCTCGCCGCCGATGTCGGCAGCCTGCAGCGGGTGCTGACCAATGTGAAGTCGCGCGGCGTGTTCGGCGAGGTGCAGCTGGCCGGCCTGCTGGAACAGGTATTCACGCCGGACCAGTACTCCGCCAACGTCGCCACCATCCCCGGCAGTGCCGAGCGCGTGGAGTTCGCGGTGAAGTTCCCCGGCTCCAGCAGCAATGCGCCGGTGTGGCTGCCGATGGATGCCAAGTTTCCGCGCGAGGACTACGAGCGCCTGCTCGATGCGCAGGATCGCGCTGATCCCGAGGCCGCCCGCGCGGCCGGTGATGCGCTGGAACGGCGCGTGCGCGAGGAAGCCAAACGCATCCGCGTCAAGTACGTGGCGCCGCCGCACACCACCGAGTTCGCGGTGCTGTTCCTGCCCACCGAAGGGCTGTACGCGGAAGTGCTCCGCCGGCCCGGCCTGTTCGAGGCCATGCAGCGCGAGCACCGCATCACCCTCGCCGGCCCGACCACGCTGCTGGCCCTGCTGACCAGCCTGCACGTGGGTTTCCGTACCGTGGCCATCGAGAAGCGCTCGTCCGAGGTGTGGCGCATCCTCGGCGCAGCCAAGACCGAGTTCGGCAAGTTCGGTGACGTGCTGGACAACGTCAAGAACAAGCTCGACCAGGCCAGCAAGCAGATCGACCAGACCGGCGTGCGCACGCGCGCCATCGAGCGCAAGCTGCGCGACGTGGAATCACTGCCGGGCGAATCCGACCAGGCGCTGCTCGGCGACACGACGGCCGCGGATGACGAGGACGCCGGCAGCGACTGAGCCCTTGGCAAGCTCCCGCACCACCACAGCGTCACCCTTTGCACGCCGATGCCTGCGCAGGATTCGGCGCGGACGTTAAACTGCCCCATCCGCACACTCCCGAGATCCCCGCATGAGCGAGCAGCGCAACCCGAACGACGTGACCCGCGAGCAGGCCGAGGAAGCCGTGCGCACGCTGCTGCGCTGGGCCGGCGAGGATCCTGCGCGCGAAGGCCTGCTGGACACGCCCAAGCGGGTGGTGAAGGCATATCGCGACTGGTTTTCCGGCTACGCCTCCGATCCGGGCGACTACCTGCGCCGCACCTTCAGGGAGGTGAACGGCTACGACGAAATGGTGGTGCTGCGCGACATCGAGTTCGAGAGCCACTGCGAGCACCACATGGCGCCGATCATCGGCCGCGCCCACGTCGGCTACCTGCCGACCAACCGGGTGGTCGGCATCAGCAAGCTGGCCCGCGTGGTGGAAGGCTTCGCGCGCCGCTTCCAGGTGCAGGAGAAGCTCACCGCACAGATCGCCCAGTGCATCCAGGAAACCCTGCAGCCGGCCGGCGTGGCGGTGGTGGTCGACGCCAGCCACGAATGCATGACCACCCGCGGCGTGCACAAGCGCGGCGTGTCGATGGTGACCAGCCAGATGCTCGGCACGTTCCGCGAGGACGCGCGCACCCGCGCGGAATTCCTGCAGTTCATCGGCATCCGCGGCGGCCACCGCTGAACGCGCGCCGCGCCGCTGCGCTGGCGCTGCTGCTGGCGACGGTGGCCGCGACGGCGCAGGAAACGCCCTCGCAGTACCTGCAGCTGTTCGACCGCGACGGTGATGGCCGGGTCAGCCAGGCCGAGTACCTGGCCTACATGGGCCGCGGCTTCCAGGCGATGGATCGCAACGGCGACGGCGTCATCGGCACCGACGAGCTGCCCGGCGGACGCGGCCAGCCGATCACGCTCGAGGAATACCAGGCCAACCTGCGCCGACAGTTCCACCAGCTCGACCGCAACCGCGACGGCTACCTCAACGCCCGCGAGCTGACCGCGCCGCCCCGATGATGCGCCCTCCCCTGCGATGCAAGGGAGGGTGTGGGCGGGGTCGCTCTTCGTGACGCAAGATCAGAAGCTGACCCTTTCCCGGCCCCCTGCACGCGGAGGGAAGATCAACGCATGACTCAGGCCGAAATCGCCAGCTTCTCGGAGCGGTACAGCTGCACCGTCGCCAGCACCGCCAGCAGCGCCGCCGCCAACGTGCCGGCCAGGCACAGGCCGAGCTGCGCGGCGCTGACACCGTCGCCGCGCAGCAGCTGCATGATGCCGAGGTTCTGGCCCAGCAGCGGCACCGCGTACATCCACGCCTGCGCCTTGATCGGCATGAACGACAGGGCCGCGCTGGGGATCAGCGGCACCAGCATCAGCAGCGAGATGTAGGTCTGCGCCTCGCGGTAGCTCTTGGCGAACGCCGCCACCATCGACTGCAGCGCGGCCAGCAGCAGCACCAGCGGCAGCATCAGCAGCAGCACGCGGGCCGCGAAGTGCAGGCCGAGGTCCAGCTCCATGCCGATCTTCTCCGCCGGAATGAACTGGCCGACCGCGGCGAACGCCAGCAGGCTGATCAGCAGGCTGGCGACGGAGAACGCGCAGATCGCCGCCAGCTTGCCGCACAGGATCTTCCAGCGCGCCACCGGGTTGGCGAACAGCGGTTCCAGCGACTGCCGCTCGCGCTCGCCGGCGGTCAGGTCGATCGCCAGGTACATGCCGCCCATGAAGATGGTGATGACGAAGAAGTACGGCAGCATGGCGAACATCAGCACGGCGCGCGACTGCGGCGTGGCCTGGTCGCGCCGAGCCACCTGCAGCGGCCAGGCCGTGCCCGGCGACAGCCCGCGCGCGACCAGCCGCATCGCGCCCTGCTGGCGCGCGTAGCCTTCCACCAGCTGGGTAACGCGTTCCACCGAGCTGTTCGTGTCGCGCTGCGAAGAGTCGTAGAACAGTTCCACCTGCACCGGCTCGCCCTCGCGCCAGGCCTTGCCGTAGCCGGGGGCGATGCGCAGCACCACGTCGGCGTCCTGCTGGCGCACCGCCTGCGCGGGATCGGCCACCGGCGCATCCGGCAGCACGCCGCCGGCCTTCAGCGCGCCCATCAGGTTCGGCGCGTACTCGGCGCCGATCACCGGCACCGGCAGCGGCTTCTCGGCCTTGTCCAGCTCGCGGTTCAGGGTGAGGTTGATCAGCATCACGAACAGCAGCGGGCCCAGCAGCGGGCCGGTGAGGAACGCGCTCAGCAGGGTGCGGCGGTCGCGCAGGTTCTCCCTCACCTCCTTCAGGAACACGGTGAGGAAGGCGCCGCCGCGCCGGGTTTTCGGTGGGGTCGTGGTCATGCCACCAGTCCCTCGTCGGTGCCGATGATCTTCACGAAGGCGTCTTCCAGGTTGGATTCGCCGGTCTGCGCGCGCAGCGCTTCGGGCGACTCGTCAGCCACCACGCGGCCGTGCGCGATCACCACGATGCGGTCGCACAGCGCGGCGACCTCCTGCATGATGTGGCTGGAAAACAGCACGCAGCGGCCCTCCGCCTTCAGCCTCGTCATGAACTGGCGCAATGCGCGCGTGGCCATCACGTCGAGGCCGTTGGTCGGCTCGTCGAGGATCACGTTGCGCGGGTCGTGCACCAGCGCGCGGGCGATCGCGGTCTTCACCCGCTGGCCCTGCGAAAAGCCCTCGGTGCGCCGGTCGGCGATGTCGTCCATCTCCAGCGCCTTGACCAGCGCCTCGCGCCGGCGCGCCAGCAGGTCCTCCGGCAGGCCGTGCAGGCGGCCGAAGTAGTCGACGTTCTCGCGCGCGGTCAGCCGCTTGTACAGGCCGCGCGCATCCGGCAACACGCCGAGCCGGCGGCGTACGCCGAGCGGATCGACCGCCGCGTCGATGCCGTCCACCAGCACCTGGCCGCGGTCCGGCGCCATCAGCGTGTACAGCATGCGCAGCGTAGTGGTCTTGCCGGCGCCGTTGGGGCCGAGCAGGCCAGTGATCTCGCCGTCGCGGGCGCTGAAGCTGACGCCGTCGACGGCCTTCACCGCACCGAACGCCTTGTGCAAATCCCTGACTTCGATCACGACTGTCCACCCCGCTGGAAGCAGGCACTCGGCCCGTTGGTCAACATGGAAGCCACGGCCAGCCACGGCAACAGGATCTGGCCGATGACAGGCGGCGCGTCCAGCACGGCGGCGGCGACGACGGCCGCAGCCCACAGCACGGCGTTCGCCATCACGTACGGTTTTTTCATGGCGTGGCTCCATTGAAGTCGATGAAGATCGGCGTGGGCTGCAGGCGGTCCAGGCAGCTCGCGTCCAGCGTCTTCGGTTCCAGTTTCTCGACGAAACGCTGGATCAGCTGCGGCGTGCAGCCGGCCGCCATCACGCTGTGCGCCTGCCCCTTGAGCACCAGCACGCGCGCGTTCGGCAGGCCCTTCGCCACTTCCTCGGCGTAGCGCGGCGGGGTCACCGGGTCGTACTGGCCGGCCAGCAGCAGCATCGGCTTGCCTGTCTTCAGCGGCTGATGGAAATCGGCCGGACGCGTGCCCTTCGGCCAGACCGTGCAGACCGCTTTCAGCGCGTCGACCATGCGCGTGCCGAGAATGGTCTGCGCGTCCTGCGGCCGCGTGGTGAGCAGGTCGGCGTCCTCGCTGCAGATCACCGAATACTGCATGCCGCTGCCCATCAACTCGGACAGCTCGCCGGACAGCAGCTTGGCCTGGCCCAGCAGCGGGCCGACGTCGCCGTGCGCGGCCGCGTCGATCGACAGCGGCAGCAGCGCGGCGGTGGCCGGTGTGTAGGCGAACATGCGCACCACGCTGGCCAGCGAATCCTCGTCCAGCATCCGCTTCACCGTCCGGTAGTCCTGCGGGTCGCGGAAACTGACTTCGTGCGGGTTCGCGCGCAGCGCATCGCGCAGCTGGTACAGGGTCTGGTCCGGGTCGCCGAACTGCTTCTTGCAGGCCGGTTCGGTGGTGCAGCGGGCGAACTGCGCCTTCAGCGCGTCGTCCAGGTTGCGCGCGAAATCCTCGCCCAGCGCCAGCGAATTCGGCACCGCGCTGTCCAGCACCACGCTGCGCACCGCGTCCGGGAAACGCATCAGGTACTGCTGCGCCATGCGCGTGCCGTACGACACGCCGACCAGATCGAGCGGCGGCGCGCCGAGCGCCTTGCGCACGTCCTCCAGATCCTGTGCGGCGATGGTGGTGGTGTAGTAGCGCGGGTCGGCGTGGCCGGCCAGCTGCTTCAGGCACTCGGCTGCGGCCGCGCGCAGCTTGCCGACGTCGAAGCTGCCGTCGTCTTCCGGCGTGGCGGCATCGGCGGATTCCTTGCAGTCGAGCGCATTCGAGCCGCCGGTGCCGCGCTGGTCCAGCAACAGCACGTGCCGATGCGCCAGCAGCGGCTTGAACACCGACGCCACCAGGCTGGCCGAATCGGTTGCCGCCTGGCCGGGGCCACCGGCGAGGAACGCCAGCATGTCCGGGTTGGCCACCTGCGCGCGCGAACGCAGCACCGCCAGCTTCAACTTGATGGTGCGGCTGTGCGGATCGTCGCGGTTCTCCGGCACCGGAAAATCGGCACACCACGCCGCCGTGCTGAGCCCGCTGTTCGGCTGCGCCAGCTCGCAGGCGGACAGGGTGACCGCGCCGAGCTTCCAGGTCGCCGGTTTGGCCGGCGCCACTTTCGCGGCAGGGGCCGGCGAGGCGCTGGCCGCCGGCGGCGGATCCGTGTCCTGCCCGCGGCGATGGGCGCTGTGGTTGGCGGCGAAGATCGCCACCGCGACGGCGACCAGCGCACCCATGCGTGATCCGGACTTCTTGTTCACGTGCTGCTCCCCGGGTCGAAAATCGATTCAATGGGACGGCCAAACAGTTTCGCGAGTTTGAACGCCAGCGGCAGGCTGGGGTCGTAGCGGCCGGTCTCGATCGCGTTGACGGTCTGCCGCGACACCTCCAGCCGCTCGGCGAGGTCGGCCTGCGACCAGCCGTGTTCGCCGCGCAGTTCGCGCACGTGGTTATGCATGGCGGCGGCAACCCCGGGCCACCACCAGCCTGGCGCGGCCAAACGTGGCTCCGCTGGTGGCGGCCATGGACTCAGGCGTCATGGGAAGGCGCGGCACCGGAGCGGCGGCGGCGCCAGTGCAGGATGCCCTGCACCAGCACGAACAGCACCGTTGCAGCCGCCATGCCGAGGAACATGCCGTTGTCGAAGCCGTCCTGCCGACGCCAGGCGAGCCAGCCCACCGCGGCGGTCAGTCCGGCCACCAGCAGCAGGCGCCAGCGCAGCGGCATGCCGGCGCCATCGCCGGCGCAGGCCTCGCTGCCGTAATGGCGTGCCACCCACCAGCGCGCCGACTGATAGCCGATCAGCAGGACCGGAAACACCCAGATCAGGATCGAGCCGTCCAGCGCCACGACGCCCGCTGCCGCCAGGAAGCCGCCGATCAGGCTGGCCACGCCGACGAAGGCGGTGGACGCACCCAGCGCGATGAGATGCGTGCGCTGCTCCAGCTCGTCGCCGTGCCATACCCGCTGCGCCATCTGCCAGATCACGTACAGCACCGGCAGCGTCGGCAGCAGCGCCAGCGCGAGCTTCAGCGGCGGGCTGGCCGTGCCGCGCACCAGCGGCCACGCCAGCAGCATCACGGCGACATACAGCAGCATCGCCAGTGCCACCCGGCGCTGATAACGCCCTTCCTCAAAACGCGGCATACCCGTACCCCTGCTTGGCGGCCGACGGCCGCGGTGCCCCGGACGATCATGTCAAGCGACCTTGACAAACGCAGAATAGGCAGACTCCCTGAGCCATGTCAAGGTCACTTTACAAAAAGGCTTCCACATCGCGGTCCGAGGGGCCTTACGCATGAAGGCGGCATGATGACGACGTGAGGAATAAGTGACATAGTTCGCAGTTTGAAGTGCCGAATTTTGTCAGGGAATACTGACAAAGCATGCGAAAAGCCTTGCCCTGCTTCAAACCAGCCATTCCCGCAAGCGGCTTGGCAACTTTGCGTAACCGTTTACGTGCGAATTTTGGCACGCCGCTTGCTTTGAGGGGTCAGCCGCCTTGATAGCCACGGCAGGCATTCGATGTCCGGGGGGACTCCCGAAACCGCAACACACGCCGGACGGCGCTTCAACCGTCCGACGCCGCCCGCTGCCGCCCGTGCAGAACCATCCATACGCACCTACAGGAACGATCGACCCATGAACAAGACCTTGCTTTCCACCGCCCTGGTTGCCGTCATCGCCGCCGCCCTTGCTCCGACTGCGCAGGCGGCCAGCAGCGGCACCATCAATTTCACCGGCAAGGTGCTTGCCGATACCTGCGTCATCAAGATCAACAACAGCGCGAGCAACGTCGTCGCCCTGCCGACCGTGATGACCGCCGCGTTCGGTGCGGCCGCGGGCAATGTGGCCGGCGCCACCAACTTCACCGTCGACCTGAGCAACTGCGACACGAATACCGCCAGCGCCAACATGGCGTTCACCGCCGGCCCCAGCATCGACACCACCAGCGGCAACCTGAAGAACGCCACCGTCGGCGGCTCGAACGTGCAGATCCAGCTGCTGAACAGCGCCAGCGCGGTCATCAACACGTCGACCCAGGCCAACGCCCCGGTCATCGCGGTCAGCGGCGGCACCGGCTCCACCACGCTCACGGCGCAGTACGTCTCGACCGCCACGGCCACCACGGCAGGCCTGGTCACCTCCTCGGTCGGCTTCACGCTGACCTATCTGTAAGCAGGCCTCGACGCGCTGCAGCCCGGGCGACGTGGCTGCAGCGGTCTTGCTGTCGTCGCCGCGATGCCTTCGATTTGCACGGACACCCCGATGAAAAGCCTGCTCTGCACGCTCGGTGCAGCCTTGATGGCGCTTGGCGCCAGCACCGGTCTCGCCCGCGCCAGCGTGGTGATCGCCGGCACGCGCGTGGTGTTTCCGGCGGCCAACGGCGAGGTCACCGTGCGTCTGAACAATGCCGGCAACCAGCCGGCCCTGGTCGAGGCGTGGATCGACGACGGCAACCCCGCTTCCACCCCCGACAGCGCCAAGGTGCCGTTCCTGATCACGCCACCGCTGGCGCGCATGAACGCGGGCAAGGGCCAGAGCCTGCGTATCGTCTACACCGGCCAGCCGCTGCCCGCCGATCGCGAGTCGCTGTTCTGGCTGAACGTGCTGGAGATTCCGCCCAGGCCCACGGCGAAACCGGGCGAAGAGCAGAACACGCTGCAGTTCGCCGTGCGTTCGCGGCTCAAGCTCTTCTTCCGCCCGGCCAACCTGGCCGGCGACCCGGCCAGCGCGCCCCGGGAGATCACCTGGAGCGTGGTCGCGGACGGCAGCGGCTACGCGCTGGAGGCGCGCAACCCCACGCCGTACCACATCACCTTCAGCAAGCTGTCGCTGCATGTCGGCGGCGCGACGTATGCGCCGGACAACGGCATGGTGACGCCCCATTCGTCGTTGCGCCTGCCGCTCAAGCGGCTGGATCGCGCGCCGGCGGCGGGCGGCACGGTCGACTACACCGTGATCAACGACTACGGTGCCGCCGCCTCCTACCAGGGCACCGTCACGCCGTGAGCCGGTCGCACGCCAGCGCCCCGGTGGCGGCCCGGCGCCAGCTGCTGTCGGCGCTGACCGGCCTGGCCTTGTGCGGCTGGGGCAGCCACGCCGTGGCCGCCACGAGCGCCGCCGGCCCGAACGCGGACGCCGGCGCAGCGGCGGTCGATGCCGTGGACGCCAGCTTCGACCGCAGCATGCTTTCCGGTGCGGGGCAGAACACCACCGACCTGTCCCGCTTCGAGCACGGCAACTTCGTGCCGGCCGGCACCTACAGCGTCGACCTCTACCTCAACGACCGCCCGATCGGCCGCAGCGACGTGCGTTTCGCCGCCGCCTCGGCCGACGCCAGCGCCACCCCCTGCGTGACCCGGCCACTGCTCGACAAGCTGGGGCTGCACCCCGCCGACCTCCCGGCCGAAGCCAGCGCCGGGCTGACCGACGACAAGCGCTGCGTCGACATGGCCAGCGTGATCCCCGGCGCCAGCATGGCGTTCGAGATGTCCGACCTGCGCCTGGACACCAGCGTGCCGCAGGCCTACCTGGGCCAGCAGGCACGCGGCTACGTCGACCCGAAGTACTGGGACTCCGGCGTCAATGCCGGCCTGCTCAACTACAACTTCAACAGCTACCGCACCAGCAGCCACGGGCTGTCGCAGACCTCGTCGTACCTCGGCTTGAACGCCGGCCTGAACCTGGGCCGCTGGCACCTGCGCCACAACTCCTCGCTGAGCTGGCAAGCCGGCAGTGGCGCGCATGCCGGCCAGCACTGGCAGAACATCGCCACCTACGCGCAACGCGACCTGCCGCAGCTGCACGCGCAGCTGACCCTGGGCGATGCCTGGACCAGTGGCGAGATCTTCGACAGCATCGGCGTGCGCGGCGTGCAGCTGGCCACCGACGACCGCATGCTGCCGCAATCGCAGCGCGGCTACGCGCCGACCGTGCGCGGCATCGCCGACAGCAACGCCAAGGTGACCGTGCGCCAGAACGGCATGCTGATCTACCAGACCACGGTGGCGCCCGGCCCATTCGTCATCGACGACCTCTACGCCACCGGCTATAGCGGCGACATCGAGGTCAGCGTGACCGAAGCCAATGGCCGCGTGCGCACCTTCACGGTGCCCTACGCCTCGGTGCCGCAGTTGCTGCGCCCGGGCGTCAACCGCTTCAGCGTGGCTGCCGGCCAGCTGCGCGACGAGACGATCGAGCACCGCCCGAACCTGGTGCAGGCCACCCTGCAGCGCGGCTTCTCCAACCTGCTGACCGGCTATGCCGGCGCGGCGGTTTCGTCCGGCTACGGCGCGCTGCTGCTGGGCGGCGCGCTGAACACGCGCTACGGCGCGCTCGCCCTGGACGTCACCAGCGCACGCACGCGCATCCCGGGACTGCAGACGCTGTCCGGTCGCAGCGTGCGCCTCAGCTACAGCAAGATCCTGGCGCAGACCGGCACCTCGCTGACCGTGGCCGCCTACCGCTACTCGACCAGCGGCTTCCTCTCCCTCGGCGACGCCGCCCGTGCGCGCGACTACGCCCGCCGCGGTCTGCCGGTGTTCGCCAGCGGCCCGAGCCGACCGCTGACGATCAACGGCGTGCCGGTTTCCAGCCTGCTCACGCCGGCGCAGCAGGCCGCGCTGGCCGGCGTCGACTACCGCGACTACCTGGTGCCCAACGGCGTCGACCGCCAGCGCAACAGCTTCAGCCTCACCCTCAGCCAGCGGCTGGGCGGCCGCGGCGGCTCGCTCTACGTCAACGGCTCGGTGCGCGACTACTGGAACCGCGGCGGCACCGATACCCAGTTCCAGCTCGGCTACAACAACGCGATCGGCCGGGTCAGCTACAACCTCTCGGCCGGCCGCGAACGCGACCTGTTCGGGCGCAGCGACAACCGCTACATGGTCAACCTCACCATTCCGCTGGGCGACGGTTCGCACAGCCCGATCTTCACCGGCAGCCTCAGCCGCGACGGCAACGGCGGCATGCAGGAACAGGCCACGCTTGGCGGCAACGCCGGGGCCGACGACCGCTACTACTACGGCGCCACCGCCACCCACGCCAGCGGCCCCGGCGCCACCGGCAGCACCGCCAGCGTCAACGTGGGCTATCGCGGCAGCCACGCGCAACTCAACGCCGGCTTCGGCGCGGGCAGCGGCTACTCCCAGGCATCGCTGAACGTGGCGGGCGGCATCGTCGCGCACCCGGGCGGGGTCACCTTCGGCCAGCCGCTAGGCGACACCGTGGCGATCGTGCGGGTGCCCGACGGCGAGGGCGCGCGCGTCGGCAACGCGACCGGCGTGCGCATCGACCACGCCGGCTACGCACTGGTGCCCTACCTCAGCCCCTACCTGCTCGACACGATCGAGATCGACCCCGCGGGCTTGCCGCTGGACGTGCAGCTGGACGACACCAGCACCCAGGTGGCACCGCGCGCCGGCGCGGTGGTGATGGTGACGTTCAAGAGCGAGAGCGGCCGCTTCATGCTGGTCCGGCCGCGCCAGGCCGACGGCACGCTGCTGCCGTTCGGCGCGGAAGTGGAAGACGGCCAGGGCCGGGTCATCGGCATCGTCGGCCAGGCAGGACGCATCATGATGCGGGTCAGCCGGGAAGCCGGTCGCGCCAGCGTCAGCTGGCAGGACGCCAACCACGAGCGCCATTGCAGCTTCAGCTACCACGTCCCCGTCGCCGGCAAGGCGGCCGGGCGCTACGCCGTGCAGGACGCCGTCTGCAGCCAGCAGCCCGCCCCGGGCCTGGCCACCGCTTCCGGGAGCACGCCATGAACATCCATCCACTGCGCCCCGGAACCCCGGCCGCGGGCTGGGCCCGCAGCGCCCTGTTGCTGCTCATCGCGCTGCTGGCGATCGTGCCCGGTCGCGGCTGGGCCAAATGCTTTTTCACCCGGGGTAGCTCGCAAGGCACCTACGCGGTGACGCTGCCTGCGACCATCGTCAACGATCCGGCCACTCCGGTCGGCAGCGTGCTCTACACGTCGTACCCCACGCCGATCAACCAGCCGGTGTCCTTCAGCTGCGACAGCAAGGGCGGCAACGACCGCTGGGGCCTGGTGAACAACGCCGGCAGCACCCCTGCGACCACGGACAACCTGTTTCCGATCGGCACCACCGGCGTCGGCTATCGGGTACTGCAGCGCGGCAGCTACATCTACCCGTACGACTACTTCAACCTGGGAAGCGGTTCCTGGTACGAGAACGATGCCGTTACCATCGAGCTGGTGAAAACCGGCCCGATTGCCGACGGCACCACGCTGCAGGGTTCGCTGGCCAGCTTCAAGGCGGGCACGCCGGGCAACTTCATCATCGACGCGGTGATCAACCTGGCCAACAGCCTGACCTTCAGCGCACCCGCCTGCCAGGTCAGCACCAGCAACATTACCGTGGCCCTGCCCACGGTCACCAGCCAGGCCTTCAGCGGTATCGGCTCGGTCGCCGGCACCACCCCGTTCTCGATCGGGCTGACCTGTTCCAGCGGCGCCACCGTGCGTATCACGCTGGACACGGCCACGCCGGTCGCCGGCCAGCCGGGCGTCATCGCGCCGTCCAGCGGCAGCACCGGCGGCGTCGGCGTGCAGGTGCTGGACTCGTCAGGGACGACGCCGGTGTCGTTTGGCGTGGCCCAGACCATTGGCGCCACGCCGAACGGCGCGCTCTCGGTGAACTACTTCGCCCGCTACTACCAGACCGGAAGCACGGTAAGCGCCGGCCTGCTGGGCGCCACGGCGACTTTCACGCTCTCCTACCAGTAGCGTCGGACGCGTCGCCGGAACCTGCACGTCGGGCATCCGCGCCTGCGCGGCGCCACGGCGTTCAATCGTAGGTGTGTACCACCAGCTTCGCCGCGGCCGCGCCGTCGGCGTCGCGCGGGGCGTAGCTGATGAAGTAGTCGAGCAGGCGGTCGCGGCCGCGGCTGGCCGTGGCCAGGTCGATGACCTGGCGGGTGTAGCTGCGACCGGCGTCGCTGGCGCTGCTGCCGCAAGCCAAATGCTGCACCGCCGGGCTGGCGACCTCGTGCGCGACGGGACCGGCTTCGGCAATGGCGCACGTCGGCTCGACCACTGCCCCGGAAAACACGACGCGGCCACTCGCCGCCCAGACGCTCGACGCGCCCATGAACATGGTCAGACCTGCCAGTGCAACAAGCGGACGACTCATACCGCTCACCTCGTCGAGATGTCGCCCCCCACGAAGGTGGAGCCTCTCAGCGGGTCATCGGCCCGAGCCATTCGACCTTGATCGAATTCGGCACGCCGGCTACCGGAAATGTGATGGCCATCACATTGATCGACGAGCCGGGACCGCACAACGCGACGAACCCGTCATCCCGCGCCGTTGATCTAGCCCGTGGGCAGGTGAAACGGTCGTGACGCCGCGGTCGGCCTTGCGCCGCCGGGTTCAGCGCGAGGAGATGTACTTCTCGCGACGGATCTGCGCCACCGGCAGGCCGAACTCCTTCAGCGCATTGAAGGCGGCGTCGACCATGTTGGGGTTGCCGCACAGGTAGGCGATGTCGCGGGAGGCCGAGGGACCGAATTCGGCCAGCACGTTCTGCACGTAGCCATAGCGATCGCCGGGGCGGGGCACGGCGCGGGCCTCGCGACTGAGGCAGGCGTGGAAGGCGAAGCCGGGGTGGGTCTGGGCAAATGCCTCGAATTCCTCGCCGTAGAGCAGTTCGGCTTCGCTGCGGGCGCCGTACAGCAGCACCACTTCGCGGCCGCCCGCGGCCAGCAGCTTCTCGATCTGCGGCAGCATGGCGCGATACGGGGTGACGCCGGTGCCGGTGGCCAGCAGCAGGTAGCGCGGGTGGCGGTCGCCGTCCTGCAGGCAGAAGCGGCCGTACGGGCCGCTGGCGTCGACCATTCCGCCGACCGGCAGCTCGCCGAGCAGCTTCGTCGCCGCGCCGCCCTCGACGTAGCTCACCGCGATTTCGATGCGCTGCACGGGCGAGGCGCCATCGCCGACGGTGCCCACCGAGTAGCTGCGCTTGGTCGCCGTGCCGTCGTCGTAGTGGAAATGCACCTGCACGAACTGGCCGGGCTGGAACGCCAGCGGCTGGCCGTCGACACGCTCGAACACCATGTGGCGCACCGAGGGCGCGAGCATGCGGCTGTCGACGAGACGGAGCTGGAAGTGGTCGGCCATGGAGGGTTTCCGGAAACGATGTGTGTCGCCCGGCAGGGCCGGACGACGGGACGTAGCCCGCTATAATACGGGCTAACCCCTCCGGTGCAGCCCATGTCCCCGCAGCTTCCCGATACGGTCCCGGCGCTTGCCGTCGACAATCTGCGCAAAACCTACGGCAACGGCGTCGAGGCCCTGAAGGGCATCAGCCTCACCGTGCAGCCCGGCGACTTCTTCGCCCTGCTTGGCCCGAACGGCGCCGGCAAGTCCACCCTGATCGGCATCCTGTCCTCGCTGGTGAACTCCACCTCCGGCGACGCCCGCGTGTTCGGCATCTCGGTGAACCGGCAGCGCAGCGAGGCGATGAAGCTGATCGGCCTGGTGCCGCAGGAGATCAACTTCAACCAGTTCGAGAAGCCGTTCGACATCTGCGTGAACGAGGCCGGCTTCTACGGCATTCCGCGCCGGATCGCCGCCGAGCGCGCGGAGAAGTACCTGAAGGAACTGCGCCTGTGGGACAAGGCGCACGACCAGGCGCGCATGCTTTCCGGCGGCATGAAGCGGCGCCTGATGATCGCCCGCGCGATGATGAACGAGCCGAGGCTGCTGATCCTCGACGAGCCCACGGCGGGCGTGGACATCGAGATCCGCCGCTCGATGTGGCAGTTCATCAGCGCCATCAACGCGGCGGGCACCACGGTGATCCTCACTACCCATTATCTGGAGGAAGCCGAGTCGCTGTGCCGCAACATCGCGATCATCGACCATGGCTGCATCGTCGAGAACACCAGCATGAAACGCCTGCTGGCGACGCTGGACGTGGAGACCTTCGTGCTCGACGTGACCGCCATCCCGACCACGCTGCCGAGCATTTCCAACGTCACCCTGCGCCGTCGCGACGATCACACGCTGGAAGCGGAGATGGCCCGCTCGCACGACCTCAACTCGCTGTTCGCCACGCTGTCCACGCACGGCATCATGGTGACCTCGATGCGCAACAAGACCAACCGGCTGGAGGAACTGTTCGTGCGGCTGGTGGAAAGCGGCCGGCACGCGCCGGGCCGGGAGCGCGCCGCATGAGCCGCAACGCCGCCGCCAACCTGGTCGCCCTGAACACCATCCTGCGCCGCGAGATCGTGCGCATCATGCGCATCTGGACGCAGACGCTGATCCCGCCGGCGATCACCATGACGCTGTACTTCGTGATCTTCGGCAAGCTGATCGGCAGCCGCATCGGCACCGTCCAGGGCGGCTTCAGCTACATGCAGTACATCGTGCCGGGCCTGGTGATGATGAGCATCATCACCAACAGCTACGGCAACATCTCCAGCTCGTTCTTCGGCGCCAAGTTCAGCCGCGCGGTGGAGGAGATGCTGGTGTCGCCGATGCCGAACTGGGTGATCCTGACCGGCTACGTCGCCGGCGCGGTGGTGCGCGGCCTGGTGGTCGGCGTGCTGGTGCTGGTCATCGCGCTGTTCTTCACCGACCTGCACGTGATGCACCCGCTGATCACCTTCGCCTCGGTACTGCTGGGCGCCACCATCTTCTCGCTGGCCGGCTTCGTCAACGCGGTGTACGCGAAGAAGTTCGACGACATCGCGCTGGTGCCCACCTTCATCCTCACCCCGCTGACCTACCTCGGTGGCGTGTTCTACTCGATCAACATGCTGGGCGAACCATGGCAGGCGATCTCGCGCGCCAACCCGATCCTGTACATGGTCAACGCGTTCCGCTACGGCGTGCTCGGCATTAGCGACGTGCACGTGGGCTGGGCCTTCGTGGTGATGCTCGGCTTCGTGGCGGCACTGTCGGTCGTGGCGCTGCAGCTGCTCAAGCGCGGCGTGGGGCTCCGGTCCTGAAAGCCGCGAGAGAAGGGCCGAGGTGCGCCCACTCCTGTGCTTGCTTCCTCTCGCTTCCCTACCCTCACTGCTGACCCATGCGCATCAACAAGTACATCAGCGAAGCCGGCCTGTGCTCGCGCCGCGAGGCGGATGAACTGCTGCTCGCCGGCCGCGTCAGCATCAACGGCGAAGTCGTCACCACCGGGGCCAAGGCGCTGGACGGCGACGAGGTGCGGGTGGATGGCGAGATCGTGCGCGCGCGCATCCTGGCCGCCACGCCGGCAGCGAAGAAGGCCATCTACATCGCGCTGAACAAGCCGGTGGGCATCACCTGCACCACCGACCCGACGGTGGCCGGCAACATCGTGGACTTCGTCGACCATCCGCAGCGGATCTTCCCCGTCGGCCGGCTGGACAAGGATTCGGAAGGACTGATCCTGCTGACCAGCAACGGCGACATCGTCAACGAGATCCTGCGCGCCGAGAACCACCACGAGAAGGAATACCTGGTGGCAGTGAACAAGCCGGTCACCGAGGCGTTCCTCGCCGGCATGGCCAAGGGCGTGCGCGTGCATGGCCAGATGACCAGGCCCTGTCGCACGCGCAAGATCGCCAGGTTCGGCTTCGCCATCGTGCTCACCCAGGGCCTGAACCGGCAGATCCGGCTGATGGCCGCCGCCTTCGGCTACCGCGTGACGCAACTGCGCCGCGTGCGCATCGTCAACGTGAAGCTCGGCCACCTGAAGCCGGGCCAGTGGCGCAACCTCACCGAGGCGGAGCTGAAGGGGCTGCTGCCCGGCCGTACTCAATGGTGACCTGCCGCATTTCGCAGGGCGGGCACGGCCCGCCGGCCTTGCGTCCGGCAGTGACACCAGGTATGGCGAGAGCGGCGGGCCGTGCCCGCCCTGCCAAACGGATGCGCTACGCCGCAGGCAGCGTCTGCAAATCCCAGCGCGGGCGCACCTGCACGGTTTCGTCCTGCTGCTGGCCGCCGGCCAGGCGGATCGCGCCGGCCAGCGCGATCATCGCGCCGTTGTCGGTGCAGAAGGCCAGGCGCGGGAAATAGGTGCGGAAGCCGTCCTTCTCGCCCGCCGCGGCCAGTTCCTCGCGCAGATGGCGGTTCGCGCCCACGCCGCCGGCGATCACCAGCCGCTGCGTGCCGGTGGCCTCCAGCGCACGGCGGCACTTGATGACCAGCGTGTCGACGATCGCCTCCTCGAACGCGCGGGCGACGTCGGCGCGGGTCTGCTCGGACTGGTCGGACTGTTGCCAGGCCAGCAGCACCTGGGTCTTCAGGCCGGAGAAGCTGAAGTCCAGCCCGGGCCGATCGGTCATCGGGCGGGAAAAGCGGAACGCGCCGGCCGTGCCCTGCGTGGCCAGCGTCGCCAGCGCCGGGCCGCCCGGATACGGCAGGCCCATCAGCTTGGCGGTCTTGTCGAAGGCCTCCCCGGCGGCATCGTCCAGGGTGTCGCCCAGGATCGTATAGCGGCCGATGGCCTCGACCTCGACCAGCATCGAATGGCCGCCGGAAACCAGCAGGGCCACGAACGGCGGCTGCGGCGGCTCGGCCTCCAGCAGCGGCGCCAGCAGGTGGCCTTCCATGTGGTGCACCCCGATCGCCGGTACGCCCAGCGCCCAGGCCAGCGCGCGCCCGACGGAAGCCCCGACCAGCAGGGCGCCGACCAGGCCGGGGCCGGCGGTATAGGCCACCCCGCCCAGGTCGCGCACGCTTAAGCCCGCCTGGGCCAGCGCCTCGCGGATCAGCGGCAGCAGCTTGCGCACGTGGTCGCGGCTGGCCAGCTCCGGCACCACCCCGCCGTAGTCGGCGTGCAGCTTGATCTGGCTGTACAGGGTGTGCGCCAGCAGGCCGCGCCCGGGGGCGTCCGGTTCCCAGCGCAGCACGGCCACGCCGGTCTCGTCGCAGGAGCTCTCGATGCCCAGCACGGGCTTTGAAAATTTCTCGGTTTGCACGGTATAATTCGCGGCTCGCTCTACCCAACAACCCCGTCAGCGGGGCAGATTACCACTCGGAGTTTCCATGCCCAACGTAAAAGTTCGCGAGAACGAGCCGTTCGAGATCGCACTGCGTCGTTTCAAGCGTACCTGCGAAAAGGCCGGCGTCCTGGCTGAAACGCGCAAGCGCGAGTTCTACGAGAAGCCGACCCAGGAGCGCAAGCGCAAGCGCGCCGCCGCGGTGAAGCGCCACCTGCGCCGCCTGTCGCGCGACGTCTCGCGCAAGGTCCGCCTGTACTGAGTTTCCGCCCGCTCGCCCGACGGCGAGCCGCCCGCATCTTCACGCGGCGCATGCAGGAAACACGGCTGGCGCGGTTAGTCGCAGCCACCGCAAGCACTCCGGATTCGACCTCAGCCGGTGTTGTCCCCAGGACAACGCCGGCTTTGTCGTTTCCGTAGAATCATCCATCCACCTTCCGAGGCTTTCGCCCATGACGCTCAAGCAGCAGATCACCGAAGACATGAAGACCGCCATGCGCGGCGGCGACAAGCACCGGCTGGGCGTGATCCGGCTGATGCTGGCGGCGATCAAGCAGCGCGAGGTGGACGAGCGCATCGAGCTGGACGACGCGCAGGTGCTGACGGTGCTGGAGAAGATGCTGAAGCAGCGCAAGGACTCGGTCAGCCAGTACGCCGCCGCCGGCCGCGAGGACTTGGCCGACGTGGAGCGCGCCGAGATGACGGTGATCGAGGGTTACCTGCCGGCCAAGCTCGGCGACGAGGAGATCGACGCGCTGATCACCGCCGCGATCGCCGCCACCGGCGCCAGCTCGCCGCGCGACATGGGCAAGGTGGTGGCCGCGGTGAAGGAAAAGGCCGCCGGCCGCGCCGACATGGGCGTGGTCTCGGGGCGGATCAAGGCGCGCCTGGCCGGCTGAGCGTCCCGGCCACGAGCAGCAGGCCCAGCAGCACCAGCAAACCGGCGACCACGGCCAGCGCGATGCGATGGCGGCGCCGGCGCAGCCGCTGCCAGTTCGCCACGTCGAGAAACCAGCGGCCCTCGCCCGGACAGCGCAGTACCGCCAGGCTCGCCAGCCGATGCCAGGCCATGCCCGGCTTCAGCCCCAACTGCGCCGCCGTGCAGGCGGTCGCCGCCGTGGTCGCGGCCGCCCGCTCGAACACGCGCACGATCATGCGCTGCCTGAGCATCATCACCGTATTGATCAGCATGGTTCGTCACTCCGGGCGGGCCAGGAAGCTTGCCGCTCCGCCGGGGCACAGGCAAGCCATGCATCGCGTTCACGCCCGCTCCGCTACAACCGTGGCGACTCGCGGCCCACCGCGCCGCGGGCGTCGCCTCGCCGCAGGAGAAGCACATGCTGAAGTGGGCCATCATCTTCGCCATCGTCTCGCTGGTCACCGGCTGGCTGGGCTTCGGCAGCCTCTCCGGCGCCACCGGCACCATCGCCAAGGTGTTGTTCGCATGCTTCCTGATCCTGTTCCTGCTGGCCGTGCTGGCAGTGGTCGGGGTGATCAAGCTGTTCTAGCGACGCTTCGGCAGCGCGCCGGGCGGCCATGCGACGGGGCCGCCGGCACCGGCGCGCGCCGATCCGGGCCCGTTGCGGCGCGGCGCGTTCCCTTCCCCGTGGCATTTCGCCTCAGGCCCCCTGCGCTCCGCCCGAGCCTCCCCGGCGGCGACCGACTAGACTAGGCGGTCTATGCGCGGCCTGATCCCGGACAGCTTCATCGACGAACTGCTCGCCCGCGTCGACATCGTCGACGTGATCGAGCGGCGCGTGCCGCTGAAGAAGGCCGGGCGCGAGTGGACCGCGTGCTGCCCGTTCCACAACGAGCGCACGCCCTCGTTCTACGTCAGTCCGACCAAGCAGTTCTTCCACTGCTTCGGCTGCGGCGCGCACGGCAGCGCGGTGAAGTTCCTGATGGACTACGAGCGGCTGGAGTTCCCCGACGCGGTGGAGGAACTGGCGCAGACGGTCGGCCTGACCGTGCCGCGCGAAGGCGGCCGGGACGAGCGCCCGCGCGAGGACAAGACCGACCTGTACGCCCTGCTTGACGCCGCCGCCGCCTGGTACGAGGGCGAGCTGCCGCGCAGCGCCGACGCTCAGGCGTATTGCCGGAAACGCGGGCTCGACGCGGAGACGATCAAGCGTTTCCGTCTCGGCTGGGCGCCGGCCGGCTACGACGGCGTGATCAAGGCGCTGGGCAACACGCCGCGGCGGATGGAACTGCTCAACGAGGCCGGCATGGTCGCCTCCAGCGAGCGCGGCAGCAAATACGACCGCTTCCGCGAGCGGCTGATGTTCCCGATCCTCGACCGCCGCGGCCGGGTGATCGCGTTCGGCGGAAGAATTGTTTCCAGCGCGCCTCCTGCGCGCGAAGATCAAGAAGCGGGCATCCCTGCCCGCGCTCCTGAAAAAAGCTCTCCCAAATACCTCAACTCCCCCGAAACTCCGCTGTTCCACAAGGGCCGCGAGCTGTTCGCGCTGTGGCAGGTGAAGCAGGCCAACGCGAACCTGCGGCGGATCGTGGTGGTCGAGGGCTACATGGACGTGATCGCGCTGCACCAGGCCGGGCTGCCGATCGCGGTGGCCACGCTGGGCACGGCGACTACGCCGGAGCACACCGAGGTGCTGTTCCGCGCCGCGCCGGACGTGGTGTTCTGCTTCGACGGCGACCGCGCCGGCCGCGCCGCCGCGTGGAAGGCGCTGGAATCCGCGCTGCCGCGGCTGCGCGACGGGCGGCAGGCATACTTCCTGTTCCTGCCCGAGGGCGAGGACCCGGACACGCTGGTGCGCAAGGAAGGCAAGGAGGGCTTCGAAAAGCGCATCCGGGAAGCGATGCCGCTGTCGGACTACTTCTTCGGCGAGCTGGCGCACGACGTCGACACGGCCAGCCTCGATGGCCGCGCCCGGCTGGCCGAGCGCGCCCGCCCGCTGATCGCCAGGCTGCCCGACGGCGCCTTCCGCGATCTGATGGCGCAGGAACTGGAAAAGCGCAGCGGCGCCCGCGCGCTGCTGCAGGCCGACCCGGCCGCGCAACGCGCCGTGCAGCGGCCCACCGCGGTGCAGCGCAGCCTGGTACGCAGCGCGATCTCGCTGCTGCTGGCGCAGCCGGGCATGGCCGACCAGGTGGAGCGGCCATACCGCTTCCTGCGCCTGGACAAGCCCGGCGTGGCACTGCTGGCCGAACTGCTCGACCTCGCGCGCGCGCGCCCCGAAATCAACTCCGCGATGCTGGTGGAGCATTTCGCCGAGCGGCCGGAATACCCTTCGCTGCAGAAGCTGATGGCGGCGCTGGCGGTGGGCGAGCCGGAGGCGCAGCGCGGCGAGTTCTTCGATGCACTGGCGCGAATGGAAGACCAGGCTGCGACCCAGCGTCGCGACGCGCTCACCGCGAAGAGCCGCGAGGGTACGCTGGAGCCCGCCGAAAAAGCCGAACTGCGCGAGCTGCTGGCCGCCCGCGTGCGCCCGCCGGTGGCCTCGGCCTGAGCGCGATGAGCAGCCGCCCGTCCACCCTTGCCGCAGCGGCCGCCGGACTCCACCCGACTGTGGGATCATGCCCGGCTGCGGCCGGCCCAGGTCCGCACCGGGGGGCGCAAGGACACTGATGGACCTGCTGCAGCAACTGGTGACGATCTTCGCCGAGAACGGCTACGTGGCCGTGTTCATCGCGCTGATGATCTGCGGCGCCGGGCTGCCGCTGCCGGAAGACATCACGCTGGTCGCCGGCGGCGTGATCGCCGGCCTGGGCTACGCCAACGTGCATACGATGTTCGCGCTGGCGATGTTCGGCGTGCTGCTGGGCGACTGCGCCATCTTCCTGCTCGGCCACCACTATGGCGCACGCATCCTGCAGTGGCGCTTCGTGGCGCGCGTGCTGACCCCGGCGCGCTACGTCAAGGTGCAGGAGAAGTTCGACCAGTACGGCAACCGCATGCTGTTCTTCGCGCGCTTCCTGCCCGGCATGCGCACCACCGTCTACCTCACCGCCGGCACCACCCACCGGGTGTCGTTCCTGCGCTTCTTGCTGATCGACACCATGGCCGCGCTGATCAGCGTGCCGATCTGGGTCTACCTGGGCTACTTCGGCGCCGACAACCACGAGTGGCTGATGAAATGGATCCATCGCGGCCAGAGCAGCCTGTGGGTGCTGATCGGGTTGCTGTTGCTGACCGTACTGGTGCTGTGGTGGAAACGTCGACGCCGCACGCGCTGCGGACTGGACTGAGCGGCTCCGCATGTCGCTGCGCCGCGCCCGTCCGGACAAGTTCACCCTCGCCCTGCTCGCCACCGTGGCGCTGGCCTCGCTGCTGCCGTGCCGCGACGGCGCCGCGCGGCTCTTCGACGGCATCACCGACGCGGCGATCGCGCTGCTGTTCTTCCTGCACGGCGCCAAGCTGCCGCGCGCGGCGATCGTGCAAGGGCTGGCCCACTGGCGGCTGCACCTGACCGTGTTCGCCAGCACCTTCGTGCTGTTTCCGCTGCTGGGACTGGCGCTGCAGCCGCTCGGCCTCGCGCTGCTGACGCCGCAGCTGTACCTCGGCGTGCTGTTCGTCTGCACGCTGCCGTCCACCGTGCAGTCGTCGATCGCGTTCACCTCGATCGCCGGCGGGAACGTCTCCGCCGCGGTGGTCAGCGCGTCGATGTCGAACCTGATCGGCATCGTAGTGACTCCGCTGCTGGTCGGCCTGCTGCTGGCCAGCCACGGCGGCGGCGCTTCCTGGCGCGGCGTGCTGGACATCATGCTGCAGCTGCTGCTGCCGTTTGCGCTGGGACACGCCGCGCGGGGCCGCATCGGCGGCTGGGTCGACCGCCACCGGCCGCTGCTCGGCTACACCGACCAGGGCACCATCCTGCTGGTGGTGTACACCGCGTTCAGCGCCGCGGTGGTCGGCGGCCTGTGGCGCGACACGCCGGTCTCCGCGCTGCTCGCCACGCTGGCGATGTGCGCGCTGTTGCTGGCGCTGGTGATGCCCACGCTGGCCTGGACCGCGCGCCGGCTCGGCTTTTCGCGCGAGGACGAGATCACCATCGTGTTCTGCGGCTCCAAGAAGAGCATGGCCAGCGGCATCCCGATGGCGAAGATCCTGTTCGCCGGCCAGCTTGGCGGCCTCGGCGCGCTGGTGCTGCCGCTGATGATCTTCCACCAGTTGCAGCTGATGGTGTGCGCGGTGGTGGCGCGGCGCTACGCCACGCAGGCGGCAGCGACGGACGACACGCTGGAGGCGGACTGAGCAACGGTTGCCGGCACCGCTGCGGCCACGCTCACAGCCAGCGCCCGTAGCGGCGGATGTACACCAGCTTCATCAGCTGGGTCAGCACGCCGTAGGTGAGCACGGTCAGCGCCACCCAGCCGAAGAACGCCGCCGGCAGCGCCACCATGCCGAGCTTGGCGCCGAGCCCGGTGAACGGCAGCAGCAGGCCGACCAGGATGATCGCGCTGGTCAGCGCCAGCACCGGGGCCGAGGCGATGCTCTGCAGGAACGGGATGCGCCGCGTGCGGATCATGTGCACGATCAGCGTCTGCGTGAGCAGGCTCTCGACGAACCAGCCCGACTGGAACAGCGCCTGGTGCTGCACCGAGTTCGCGCCGAACACGTGCCACAACAGCGCGAACGTGGTGATGTCGAAGATCGAGCTGACCGGGCCGATCCACGCCATGAAGCGGCCGATGTCGCTGGCGTCCCACTTGCGCGGCTTGCGCAGGTATTCCTCGTCCATGCGGTCGAACGGGATCGACAGCTGCGAGATGTCGTACAACAGGTTCAGCACCAGGATCTGCAGCGGCAGCATCGGCAAAAACGGCAGGAATGCACTCGCCACCAGCACGCTGAACATGTTGCCGAAGTTGGAGCTGGCGGTCATCTTGATGTACTTGATGATGTTGCCGAAGGTGACGCGGCCTTCCAGCACGCCCTCCTCCAGCACCATCAGGTTCTTCTCCAGCAGGATGATGTCGGCCGACTCCTTGGCGATGTCGGTGGCGGTGTCGACCGAGATGCCAACGTCGGCCTCGCGCAGCGCCGGCGCATCGTTGATGCCGTCGCCGAGGAAGCCCACGGTGTGGCCCTGGCGCTGCAGCGACTTCACCACGCGCGCCTTCTGCAGCGGCGACATCTTGGCGAACACGGTGGTGCGCGCCACCAGCGCATCCAGCGCCGCGTCGTCCAGCGGCTCGATGTGCCGGCCCTGCGCGGAGTGCTCCACGTCCAGCCCCACCTCGCGGCAGATCTTGCGCGTCACCGCCTCGTTGTCGCCGGTGATCACCTTCACCGCCACGCCGTGCTGGTGCAGCGCGGCGATCGCGGTGGCGGCCGAGTCCTTCGGCGGGTCGAGGAAGGCCAGGCAGCCCACCGCGGTCAGCCCGCTCTCGTCGGCGACGCCGTACGGCCGGCCGGCCGGCGGCTGCTCGCGCACCGCCACCACCAGCACGCGCAGGCCGTCCTCGTTGAGCCCGTGCGTCATCTCCTTGATGCCGTCGCGCAGCGCATCGGTCATCGGCGCCACCTCGCCGCCGACCCTCGCCCAGGCGCAGATCGACAGCATCTCCTCCACCGCGCCCTTGCACACGATCAGGTCGTGACCGCCGCCGTTGCCGAGCACCACCGACATGCGCCGGCGCTGGAAGTCGAACGGGATCTCGTCGACGATGCGGTAGCGCGCCGCGACCGGCTCCAGGTCGCGGTGCGCCAGCACCGCCTTGTCCATCAGGTTCTTCAGCCCGGTCTGGAAGCGGCTGTTGAGGTAGCCGTACTCCAGCGCCTCGTCGGAATCCTCGCCGCGCAGGTCGAGGTGGCGCTCCAGCACGATCTTGTCCAGCGTCAGCGTGCCGGTCTTGTCGGTGCACAGCACGTCCATCGCGCCGAAGTTCTGGATCGCGTTGAGCCGTTTCACCACCACCTTGCGCCGCGACATCGCCAGCGCGCCCTTGGCCAGGTTCGCGGTGACGATCAGCGGCAGCATCTCCGGGGTCAGGCCCACCGCCACCGACAGCGCGAACAGGAACGCCTGCAGCCAGTCGTGCTTGTCCAGCCCGTTGATCAGGAACACGATCGGCACCATCACCGCCATGAAGCGGATCAGCAGCCAGCTCACCGAGTTCACGCCGCGGTCGAAGCTGGTCTGCACGCGCTGGCCGACGATGCTGTGCGCCAGCGAGCCGAGGTAGCTGCGCGGCCCGGTCGCCACCACCACCGCGGTGGCGCTGCCGCTGACCACGTTGGTGCCCATGTAGCAGACCGTGGGCAGGTCCAGCGGATTGGCGTGGTCCGCGCCGGCTGCGCCGTGCGCGCCCGGCGCGGCCTTCTCCACCGGCAGCGACTCGCCGGTGAGGATGGCCTGGCTGATGAACAGGTCCTTGGCGCCGAGCAGGCGCAGGTCGGCGGGCACCATGTCGCCCGCGCCCAGGTGCACGATGTCGCCGGCGACCAGCTCGCCCACCGGCACCTCGATGCGCTCGCTGTGGCCGTCGGAGGCCCGCCGCGTCACCGTGGCGGTGTTGCGCACCATCGCCTTCAGCTGCTCCGCCGCCTTCGAGGATCGGTACTCCTGGGTGAAGCTCAGCAGCACGCTGATGCCCACCATCGCCGCAATGATGGCCGGCCCGGTGAGGTCGCTGGCGTCGGTGAACAGCTGCACCCCGGCCAGCGCCAGCAGCACGATGATGAACGGGTTCTTGAACGCGCGCAGCAGCTGCACCGACCAGTGCGGCGGCTTCTCGTGCGAGACCTCGTTGACGCCGTCGCGCCCCAGCCGCGCGGCGATCTGCGCCTCGTCGAGGCCGGCCGCGGTGGTGTCCAGCGCGGCCAGCAGCGCCTGGTTGTCGCGCCACGCCTGCTGCGCCACCGCCACCTGCGCTGCAGCCGGCGCGCCCTTGCCCGGCGCCTTCGGCAGGGCGCTCTGGATGGATTGCTTGATCATGACCCGCTTCCGTGATTCTGCCGGTGCCTGCCGCCGGTGCGGGTCGGCGGCATCAGTCCGCCAATCGCGCCGGCACCGTTGTGCATGGCCGCGCTGGCGGCCGCGTCTCCTCCGCCGCTGGCGGAGGCCACTCCCTGCATGAGATCGGGACGACCATCAGCGACGGGATACCAGCGCGAGATGGCTGGACGATGACGAGCGGGCTTGCCTGGTCGACGCGGTGCGCTCGCCGGCGTCGGCCCGGCGCGGCAGCTCGACCACGTTGCTGGCGGCCGGACGTTCCAGCGGCGCAGGCACGGTGATGGTGTAGGGCTCGCGCACGGCCCCGCGACGGCCAGCCAGCAGCCGGCGCAGCGTGCGCAACAGAATGGAATCGCGAAGGAGCTTCATGGCCCATCTCCTCGTTACGGCGCCCGCGGCGCCGCATGAGGTGGGCCGGTCTTCCCTAGTCGAGGAAAGTGCCAGCCGACCGCGGGCGGTCGCCGCAGAGCATCAGCTTGTTATGCAATGCCGGCACCCGATGCGAGCGGATGTCGACGTTGCGACTAGGGTAAACGTCCATATGCCTTGGTCAGTCAGGACAGGAAGCCGGCCGGCGCATGCGCGCCGGAGGGCGCGCGCATTGTTGTGCTGCAGCAGTGGCCTGTCAATGCCTGCGGCGACGAAAGTTCACGCGATCGCCGGCTCAGCGCAGCGCTGGCAGCGCGGGTAGCGCAGGACTGGTCGCCTCGTCGGCGTCGTCCGCGCCGTGGCGATGCCACACTGCATGGGCGTCGACCCTGACCCGGGTGACCGCCTCGACCGCGTCGATGCCCGCCCGGCCGGCGGCCAGCTCGGCCTCCTGCGCGGTACGCCGCGCCAGCAGCAGTTCGTCCAGCCCCAGCTCGCCCAGCGCGTAGCCGCGCGCAGCCTTGTCCGCGTTGAGCGTGGCGGCCTGTGCCGCTTCCTGCTGGCGCTGCCAGATGGTGTGGTGGGCGCGCGCCAGCGTCACCGCCTGGCGTGCGTCGCGCTCGACGTCGCGCCGCGCCATCGCCAGCTCCGCCTCCGCGCCCATCGCGTCGGCGCTGGCCGCGGCGGCCTCGGCGGCGCGCCGGGACACGCCGAGCGGCACGGTCACGGTCACCCCGAAAGCCTGCTCGCGGCCGCCGCGGTCGCTGATCATGCGCAGGCCGATGTGCGGGTCCGGCAGGCGCTCGGCGCGGGCACGGCGGGCCTCGGCGTCCTTCTTGCGGGCGAGCGCCGCGGCCGTGCCGATCTCGTGGCTGCGCTGGCGGATCAGCGCGACCCAGGCCGCGTCGTCGCCCTCCAGCGGCGCCGGCGCGGCCGGCAGCTGCACCTGCTCCGGCAGCGGCAGCCCGGGGAACTCCGCCGACAGGGCCAGCCGCGCAGCAGTGGCGTCGGCCTGCGCCTGCGCCAGCGCGGCCGCGGCCTGCGCCAGCGCGGCGTCGAGTGCGGTCTGCTCGCGCGCGGCGGCGTCGCCCAGCCGCACGCGCCGCGCCACCGCGTCGCGCTCGCGCTGCCACGCCGCCAGTTGCGCCTCGCGCAGCGTCGCGGCAGCGGCGGCGCGCTGCCAGTCCGACCATTGCGCCAGCAGGCGCCGCGCCGCCATGTGGTGCGCGTCCTCGAACGCCAGCGCGGCGGCCTCCTGGCCGGCCTGGCCGATCTCGCGATCCAGCCGCACCTTGCGTGGCCAGCGCACGCCGCGGGAAAGATCGACCTCCCACTCGCGGTAGCGCCGCTCGCCGTCGACGCGCCGGCTCTGCGGGATCAGGCCGAGCTGCGGCTCGTACGGCCCGACCCGGCGCAGGCGCGCCTCGGCGCCGGCGCGGTCCAGCAACGCCTGCGCCGCGCGTACTTCCGGGGTGGACTCGATCGCGCGCAGCACCAGTTCCGGCGGCGGCAGCGAAGTATCCGGCGCGGCCTGCTGCGCCGGCGCGGCCGGCGCCGCCAAGGCCAGCGCCAGGGTCAGCAGGAGGGGCGGCGTGCGCTTCATGCCAGTTCCCCCATCACCTCGACCGGCTCGATCCACCAGCGCAGCCGGCTGTGCGCGAAGCGCGCGGCGAGCAGGTCGAGCACGCGCGGCACGTCGGCTTCCGGCAGCACGATCCACAGCTGCAGGCGGTCGATGCGGCCGCGCACGCGCTCCTGCACGGAGGCGCGCGCGAAGCCTTCGCCGTGGCCGGCGACCAGTGCGGTGGTGAAGCCGGGCAGCGCCGGATGCAGGTCGAGCAGCGCCTCGACCAGGCTTTCTTCCAGCTCGCGCGCGGCGAGCAGGGTCAGTCGCTTGAGAATGGGCGTCATGGGATCTCCTCGGCCGGTCAGGCCTTCGACTCGCCGTAGCGGCGGAACAGCACGGGCAGCAGCAACAGGGTCAGCGCGGTGCAGGTGACCAGGCCGCCGATCACCACGATCGCCAGCGGCTGCTGCACCTCCGCGCCGGGTCCGCTGGCGAACAGCAGCGGCACCAGGCCCAGCGCGGTGATCGAGGCGGTCATCAGCACCGGCCGCAACCGGCGCAGCGCGCCCTCGCGCACGGCTTCGGCCATCGCCATGCCGGTGGCGCGCAGCTGGTTGAAATGGGTCACCAGCACCAGGCCGTTGAGCACGGCGATGCCGAGCAGCGCGATGAAGCCCACCGAGGCCGGCACCGACAGGTACTGCCCGGTCAGCCACAGGGTGACGATGCCGCCGACCATCGCGAACGGCACGTTGCACAGGATCAGCACCGCCTGGCGCACCGAGCCGAAGGTGGAGAACAGCACCAGGAAGATCAGCCCCAGCGCTACCGGCACCACCACCGCCAGGCGCGCGGCGGCACGCTGCTGGTTTTCGAACTGGCCGCCCCAGGTCACCGTGTAGCCGGCCGGCAGGTGCACCTGCTGCTGCACCCGCTGGCGCGCCTCCTCGACGTAGCCGACCAGGTCGCGCCCGGCCACGTTGGCCTGCACCAGAGCGTAGCGCGAGCCGTTCTCGCGGCGTACCTGCACCGGGCCGGTGCCCGGTTCGATCGTCGCCAGGGCGTCCAGCGGCACTTCGCCGGCGTCGCCGCGGGCGAGGCTCAGCCGCTCGAACTGCGCCGGCGTCTGCGCCACCCACGGCGCGCCGCGCACCAGCACCGGCGTGCGCCGCTGCTGCTCCAGCACCACGCCGGCGCCCTGCCCTTCGATCTGGCCGCGCAGTTCGTCCTGCACTGCCGCCACGTCCAGGCCATAGCGGCCGGCCAGCTGGCGGTCGACGCGCACGCGCAGGTAACGCACGCCTTCCTGCGTCTGCGCGATCACGTCCTGGCTGCCCGGCGTGGCTTCCATGATCGCCGCGATGCGGTTGGCCAGCTGGTTCAGCGTGGCCAGGTCCGGGCCGAACACCTTCACCGCCACGTCACCGCGGCTGCCGGTGAGCATCTCGGCCACGCGCATCTGGATCGGCTGGGTAAAGCCGTACTCGACGCCGGGGAAGTCCGCCAGCACCGCGCGCAGCTGCTGCTCCAGCCACGCGCTGTCCGGTCCGCGCCAGGTGGACCTGGGCTTGAGCTGCAGGAACATGTCGGTCTCGTTGAGGCCCATCGGGTCCAGGCCCAGCTCGTCCGAGCCCAGCCGCGCGATGACGTGCTCGACCTCCGGCAGGCGCGCCTTGATCGCCCGCTCGATCGCCAGGTCCTGGTCGCGCGAGGCCTCCAGGCTGACCGATGGCGGCTTGACCAGCTGCACCAGCATGTCGCCCTCGTCCATGGTCGGCATGAAGGTCTTGCCGGTGCCCAGGTACGCCGCCACGCCGAGCAGCAGCACCATGCCGGCGCCGATGCCCATCGCGCGGCCGTGGCGCAGCGAGGCGTCCAGCAGCGGCCGGTAGCCGCGCTCGATCTGGCGCATCAGCCACGGCTCGCCGTGGCTGTGTTCGCGCAGCAGCAGCGAGCACAGCACCGGAATCACCGACAGCGACAGCAGCAGCGAGGAGGCCAGCGCGAACACGATGGTCAGCGCCACCGGCCCGAACAACTTGCCTTCCAGCCCCTGCAGCGTGAGCAGCGGCACGAACACCAGGCAGATGATCACGATGCCGGCGGTGACCGGCCGGGCCACCTCGACCACCGCGCGGTAGATGCGGTGCAGCCGCGGCAGCTGGGCTACGCCGGCCTGCGGCGCCAGCCGGCTGACCGTGTTCTCCACCACCACCACCGCCGCGTCCACCAGCATGCCGATGGCGATCGCCAGGCCGCCCAGGCTCATCAGGTTCGCGCTCATGCCGAACAGCCGCATCAGCAGGAAGGTGGCCAGCGCGGCCATCGGCAGGGTCAGCGACACCACCAGCGCGGCGCGCACGTCGCCGAGGAACAGCAGCAGCAGGATCACCACCAGCACGGTGGCCTCGAGCAGCGCGCTCTTCACCGTGCCCACCGCACGCTCGATCAGCACGCTGCGGTCGTAGAACGCCTGCACCTTCACGCCGGGCGGGAAGCCGGCCTGCAGCTCGGCGAGCCGGGCCTGGACCTGGCGCACCACGTGCTGCGCGTCGGCGCCGCGCAGACCGACCACCAGGCCCTCGACTGCCTCGCCTTCGCCATCGCGGGTCACCGCACCGTAACGGGTCAGCGCGCCGTAGCGCACCTCGGCCACGTCGCCCACGCGCACCGGCAGCCCGTCGCGGCTGGCCACCACCACCTGGCGCACGTCATCCAGGCTGCGCAGCGCGCCCTCGGCGCGCACGATCAGCGCGTCGTCGCCGTCGCGCAGGCGGCCGGCGCCGTCGTTGCGGTTGTTGCGCTCGAGCGCGTCGACCACGTCCCGGAAGTGCAGGCCGCTGGCCGACAGCCGCGCGCGGTCCGGCTCCACCAGGTAGCTGCGCACCTCGCCGCCGAGCGCGTTCAGGTCGGCCACGCCGGGGATCGTGCGCAGCGCCGGGCGGATGGTCCAGTCCAGCAGCGTGCGCCGCTCGGCCAGGCTGAGGCCGCCGCCCTCGATGGTGAACATGAACATGTCCGACAACGGCGTGGCAATCGGCGCCAGGCCGCCGGAGACACCCGCCGGCAAGGCGCTGGCGGCCGCGGCGTAGCGTTCGGCCACCTGCTGGCGTGCCCAGTAGATGTCGGTGCCGTCGCGGAAGTCGAGCGTGACGTCGGCGATCGCGTACTTCGCGGTGGAGCGCAGCATCAGCGCATCGGGGATGCCCAGCAGCTCCATCTCCAGCGGCGTGACCACGCGCGCCTCGACCTCCTCCGGGGTCATGCCCGGTGCTTTCAGGATCAGTTTCACCTGGGTCGGCGCGATGTTCGGATAGGCGTCGATCGGCAGTTGCAGGAACGCCCAGGCGCCGCCGGCGGCGAGCGCCAGCGCGGCCAGCAGCGCCAGCAGGCGCTGCGACAACGAGAATTCGATCAGCCGGCGCAGCATCTCACTGCCCCCCTGCCGGCATGGCATCCAGGCGCGCCGCGCCGCGCACCACCAGGCTGTCGCCGGCGACGAGCGGGCCGCTGATCACGCTCTCGCCGGCGGTGGTCTGCGCCAGGCGCTGCACCGGCACCGCGAGGTAGCCGCCGTCACGGACCACGTAGACCCGCGCGTGCCCCTCGCGCTCCAGCACCGCGTCCGAAGGCACCCGCAGCGCGCCGGCCGGCGCCGGCAGCAGCAGGGTGGCGCGGGTCTGCTGGCCCACCAGCAGGTGGCCACCGTCGACCTCGGCGCGCACGCGCACGCTCTGGCTGGCCGGATCGACCGCCCCGCCGATCTCGTCCACCCGCCCCTCGCCGCCGCCTTCGGCGCGCACCGGCAGGCCGGTGCGCAGCGCCGCCGCGTCGCGCGCCGGCACCCGCAGTTCCAGCATCACCCGGTCGCCGGCGGCCAGCACGTAGGCTTTGGCGAACGTCGCCACCGGCTCGCCCAGCTGCAGCGTGCGCTCCAGCACGCGGCCGGCGATCGGCGCGCGCAGCTCGTAGACACCGGGCGCGGCACCGGCCGGCGCCATCGCGCGCGCCGCCTGCAGCCCCTGCAGGCGTGCCGCCGCCGCCGCGCGGCGGGCCTCGTCGGCCTGCGCGCGGGCGGCCGGGATGATGCCTTCGGCGAGCAGCTGGCGGTCACGTTCGGCCTGCGCGCGGGCGACGCGGAACTCACCCTGCGCCGCGGCCAGCTCGGCACCCAGTGCCAGCGCCTCGCGGCTGCGGATGCGCGCCAGCGGCTGACCACGCTGCACGGTCTGACCCTCGCGCGCGAGCAGCTCGACCACCACGCCCTCGTACGGCGCGGTGACCACCGCGCTGCCGCCCAGCGGCATGCCGACCCGCGCCGGCAGGCCGTCCAGCGGCAGGTACTGCGCGGCCTGGGCGGCGCCAACGCGGATGTCGAGCGCCTGCTTCTGCGCAGGCGTCAGCACCTTCGCCGTTTCGGCCGCCATGGTCGGCGCACCGGCCAGCACGGGCAGCAGGATCAGCAACGGCAGCAGCCGACGGGACATGACGCACTCCAGAGATGACGGATGTGCCGCCAAGCGTGGAGCGCGAATCTTCAGTGAAGCTTAAGAGCCGGCGTGTTCCGGCGGGACAAGAGGTCGCAGGGGGCCGAGGGCAGCCCACAGCACGCCGTGCTCCAGCGCGAAGTCCAGGCGCAGGCCGAGCAGGCCGGCCAGCGTGCCGGAGAGCGCCAGGCCGAGGCCGCCGTGGTTGCCCGCCTCGCGCGCGGCGGACTTGCGCCAGAAGCGCTCGCCGAACCTCGCCACATCCTGCGCCGACAGCCCGGGCGCGGCGTTGCCGATGCGCAGGGTCCTGCCTTCCGCAGCGTCCGCCAGCACCAGCTGCACTTCGCTGCCGCGCGGCGCGTACTCGGCGGCGTTGAGCAACAGGTTGTCGACGATGCGTTCGAGCAGCGCCGGGTCGCACATCACCCAGCATTCGACCGGCAGCGCCGCCTCCACCCGTACCTGCCGCTGGCGCGCCGGGCCGGCGACCAGCGCCAGCGCGCGGCGCAGCAGCTCGGCCAGCTCCAGCGGTTCGAGCTGGGCGCGGTCCATGCCCGCCTCGTAGCGCGACAGCGCGAGCAGGCCGTCGATGCAGCGCTGCATGCGCCCGATCGAGGCCAGCGCATCGGCCAGCACGTGGGGCGGCGGCGCACCGCGGCTGGCCAGCTCCACCGCCATGCGCGTCTCGGCCAGCGGCGTGCGCAGCTCGTGGGCGACGTCGCGGGCGAAGCGGCGTTCGCGCTCCAGCGCCTCCTGCAGGCGGGCGAAGGCGCTGTTGAGGGTGGCGGCGAACGGGCGCAGCTCGCGCGGCATGCGCGCCATCGGCAACGGTGCCACCCGCGGCGCGCCATCCGCTTCCGTGCCGGCAGCGAAGGCCAGCAGCGGACGCAGGCTGCCGCGCACCGCCAGCACCGCCAGCAGCGCGGCCAGCAGGCCAATGCCGAGCACGCCGCTGATCAGCACCACGTGCACGCGCCGCTCCAGCTGGTCGACCTGCTCGCGCTCTTCGGCGACCACCAGGGTGGCGTCGCCGGCGCGCCCGGGCATGCCGAAGCGCAGCGCCACCGCGCGGCCGCGGTGGTCGTCGGGCAGGCGCAGGTCGTAGAACAGCGGCGCGTTCGCCGGCACCGCGGCGGACGGCGGCTGCAGGTTGTGCGCGGTGTTGCTGGCCGAGCTGAACACGGTGGCGCCGGCGTCGTCCCAGATCTGCAGGAAATCGGTATGCCCGCCGCTGGCGTACTCCGGACTCAGCTCGTGCAGCTCCTGCCAGGCGGCGTCGCGGGGGTGCCGTTCCAGCAGCACCACCACGCCGCGGGCGCGGCCGAGCAGGGTCGCGTCGAGGCGGCCGTAGATCTGCCGGTCGATGCTGTAGTCCAGCACCAGGAACAGGCAGGTCATCAGCGTGCCCAGGCCGCCGAGCAGCAACACCAGCAGCCGCGCCCGGATCGAGTCCAGCAGCAGGCTACGCAGCCACGACATAGCCGAAGCCCCGCCGCGTCTCGATCAGGTTCTCGATGCCCGCCTGCGCCAGCTTGGCGCGCAGGGTGCTCACCAGCACCTCGATCACCTTGTCCGACGCCTCGCTGCGCGCATCGTACAGGCCCTCGAACAGCGCCGCGCGCGAGAGCACCCGGCCGCGCTGGCCGAGCAACAGCTCCAGCAGCGCGTACTCCTTGGGCGACAGCGGCAGCGGCGCGTCGTCCACGCGGGCGATGCGCGCCCGCGGATCGACCTCCAGCGGCCCCGCCGTCAGCCGCATCGGCTGCTGCTCGCCGCGACGCATCAGCGCGTGCAGCCGGGCCAGCAGCTCGGCGTAGGCGAACGGCTTGACCATGTAGTCGTCGGCGCCGAGGTTGAGCACGTCCACCCGGTCCTCCACCTGGCCGCGGGCGGAGAGCACCAGCACGCGCGGACGCTCGGCGCGGCCGCGCAGCGCGCGCAGCACTGCCCAGCCGTCCAGGCGCGGCATCATCAGGTCCAGCGTGACCACGTCGTAGCGGAAACCGGCGAGGTAGTGCATGGCCTGCTCGCCATCCTCGGCCAGGTCCACCGCGTGGCCGTCGCGGACCAGCGCGTCGCGCAGGTCGCGGCCGAGCGTGGGCGAATCCTCGGCGATCAGCAGGCGCATGCTCGGCTCGCGCGCGGTGGCCGCTAGCCGGGCGGCAGCGGGCCGGTCGACACCAGCGGCGGCAACAGCCAGTGGTCGACCAGCAGGAAGGCGAACAGCGCCATCAGGTAGACGATGGAGTAGTTGAACACCTTCATCGCGTACAGCTCGTCCGGCGGGTTCAGCAGGCGCACCGCGTAATACAGGAACGCCCCGCCGAGCACCGCGGCGCCGCCCAGGTAGACCAGCCCGCTCATCCCGGTCAGCGCCGGCAACAGGGTCACCAGCACCAGCAGTACGGTGTAGAACAGGATGTGCCAGCGGGTGAACACCACGCCGTGGGTCACTGGCAGCATCGGCACCTGCGCGCGCGAGTAGTCGTCGCGGCGGAAGATCGCCAGCGCCCAGAAGTGCGGCGGCGTCCACACGAAGATGATCAGGCACAGCTGCAGTGCGTACGGGTGCAGCGCGCCGGTGACCGCGGTCCAGCCCAGCACCGGCGGGATCGCGCCGGCCAGGCCGCCGATCACGATGTTCTGCGGCGAGGCGCGCTTGAGGAAGGCGGTGTAGATCACCGCGTAGCCGATCAGCCCGGCGAAGGTCAGCACCGCGGTCAGGGTGTTGACCCACAGCACCAGCACCAGCATCGAGGCGATGCCCAGCACCAGCGCGAACACGAATGCCTGGCGCACGTTGAGATGCCCGGTGGCCAGCGGCCGGTGCGCCGTGCGCACCATCACCTTGTCGATGCGCTGGTCGATCAGCTGGTTGAACGCGGCGGCCGAGGACGACGCCAGCCAGATGCCCAGCGTGCCGAACACCAGCGCGCGCCACGGCGGCAGCCCCGGCACGGCGAGGAACATGCCGATCACCGCGCAGAACACCAGCAGCGCGACGATGCGCGGCTTGGTCAGTTGCAGGTACTCATGGAAAACGCTCATCTTCACGCTCGCCCCAACGACAGAAACATCGACGCATCATGCCGCCGCTGCGTGCGCGCCAGCGTGGCCAACAGGGTGGCCAGCAGCAGCGCCGCCACGCCATTGTGTGCGGTCGCCACCGCCAGCGGCAGGCCGAAATACACGTTGCTGATACCCAGCAACACCTGCGCCGCCAGCGCCAGCGCGATCGCCAGGCCCAGCGCGCGCAGGCCGTGCCGCGCCGTGCGGACTGCCAGCCAGCCGAGGTAGCAGAACACCACCAGCGCGCCGATGCGGTGCGCGATCTGGATCGCGCTGCGCGCCGCCATGTCGAGCACGCCGCCCTCGTAGTTCACGCCGATGCCGCGCCACAGCACGAAGCCCTCGCGGAAATCGGCGGGCGGCGCCCACTGGCCGAGGCACTCGGGGAACGAGCCGGGGCCGTAGCCGCAGGCCAGCGCGGCGTAATTCGCCGAGGTCCAGCCGCCCAGTGCGATCTGGCACAGCAGCAGCACGATGCCGATCGTCACCAGCCGGCGCAGGTCGGCCAGGCTGTCGTCCGTCGCGCCCACTCCGGCAAAGCGCAGCGCGGCCCAGGCCAGCAGCGCGAAGGTGGTCATGCCGCCGAGCAGGTGACCCATCACCACGATGGGCTTGAGCAGCAAGGTCACCGTCCACATGCCGAGCATCGCCTGGAAGATGATCACCGCCAGCGCCAGCACGCAGATTTTCCAGGCGCCGGGGCGCGGCAGCCGCAGCGCGGCGAGCAGCGGCAGCGCAATCGCGCCGGCGGCCAGCAGCGACGACCACTGGTGTTCGCCGCGCATGTACAGGCCCACCCCGAGCGCGGCGAACAGCGCGCCGGCGAGCACCGCCGCCAGCGTGCCGCGGCGGCGCCAGCCGGCGATCAGCGCCAGCGCCAGCACCAGCACGCCGAGCGTGCCGGCGAGGAAGCGGTGCACCTGCTCGCGCCAGGCCTTGTGCGCCTCGAACGGGCGATCCGGGAACGCCGCATCGGCGTGCGCCACCGCCTGCGCGTGCTGCGGCCAGGTGACCTGGCCGTAGCAGGTCGGCCAGTCCGGGCAGGACAGACCGGCGTTGGACAGCCGCACGAACGCGCCGAACATCACCAGTCCGAACGCGAACACCGCCGCGAACAGCGCCAGCCAGCGCAACCACCGCAGCGCATGCGACGACATCACTTGATCACCTTCTGCAGGTCCTTGCGCAAGCCGTTCGGATCGAAGCCGGCGCGATACAGCGACAACGCGGTGCCGTTGGATTCCACCAGCAGCGCGCTCACGCTGTCCGGGGTGGTCGGCCGGAACCCGGCCAGCTTGCCGTCGACGTCGGTGCCGCGCTGCCAGTAATTGCGCATGCCGTCGCGCGCGTCATCCGCCGGCGGCGTGCCCAGGTAGAGCAGGCGCAGTCGCGACTGGTTGCGGTTCAGCGTGACCCGCGCCGCGGCCATGCTGGTCAGCGTGGCCAGGCAGTGCGCGGCGCAGTCGGGGCCGGCCAACGCCACCAGGGTCAGCCGCGGCTGGCTGTCGCGCCAGGCGTAGGTCTCACCATTGGCCAGCTGCACGCGCAACTGCTCGTCGACGAAATTGCGTTGCGGCAGGATCGGCTCGCCGTTGCCCTTGGTGCCCGGCTGCCAGCCGCTCCAGCTGAGCAGGCCGGCCACGATCATCGGCGCGACGAACGCCAGCACGATCAACAGCAGGAAGAGACGGCTCTTGCGCACGGCGACGGGGTCAGCGGCTTTCATCGGTTCTCATCGACCTTGGTGGAATCGGCGCGGCGCGGCTTGCGCTTGCGGTGCACGACCAGCAGGATCACCACCGCGGCCAGCGCGAAGGTGAACCACTGGAACGCATAGGCCCGATGCCGCGCCGGCGGCATCGAGGAAAAATCGAGGTTGCGCTCGCGCTCGTAGATCGCCGCCGGGTCGGGATCCAGCGCCAGCACGCGCGGATACAGCGGCCGCCCGAGGTCCGCGGCGACCTGCGCGGGGTCCAGGAAGATCGCACTCTTCGGCCACTGCGTCTGCCGCGCCAGCGCATTGCCGCCCATCTCGAAACCGACCGGTGGCGGCGGCACGTACAGCCCCTGCAGGCTCACCCTGCCGGTGGGCAGCGGCGGCACCTGGGGCGGCTTGTCGCTGCCGTTGCCGGGCAGGAAACCGAGGTCGACCAGCAGCAGCGACGCGCGGCCATCGAGCGCCAGCGGCGCGTACACCTGCACGCCGCCGCGGCGGTCGTGCTTCGGGTTGTCCAGCAGGTACATGCGGTCGGCCAGGTAGTGGCCGTCGACCTTCACCCGCGGGAAGCCGTCCGCCGGCGGTGCCTCGGCCACCCCGGCAAAGTCCTGCAGCGGCGCCGCGGCCGCCGCGGCATACCGTCGCAGAAGCTCTTCCTTGAAGTCGGCGCGATGCAGCTGCCAGACGCCCAGACGCACGAACAGCAACACTCCGGCTGCAGTCAGCAGCAGCGCCCACCACGCAGGACGACGGAATCCGCTCATGCCGGACGCCTGCCGGTGGCCGCTATACTCGCCATGTCGAACTGGACCGGATCAATCACGTGGAAACCATCTATAAAATTGCGCTGGTCGTGGTGCTGCTGGTGGTGATCTTCAGCCTCGGGCAAGCGCTGTACTTCATGATGACCGACAAGGATGACGATCGCCGCACGGTATGGGCGCTGACCCGCCGCATCGGCCTGTCGCTGGTGTTCATCGCCATGGTCGCTTTCGGCATCTGGATGGGCTGGCTGCACCCGCACGACGTCGGCCAGTGATTGTAACCGCCACCACGCACTGACTGTTCCCCGCCAAACGAAGAAGCCCGCCATCCGGCGGGCTTCTTCGCATTTGAACTCGACCGGAGCGACGCCTTCTTGAAGAGTCCGGCCAGGGGATGGCCGGTTTTTGATCTCTGCCTTCCGCGACACGACGTCGCGTGAAGTCAAACCAGTCCGGCCAGGGCGAGGGCATGGATGCCCGAGTGGAGGCAACGCAGGAGCAGTTGCCCGATGGCCGGTTCTTGCCTTGCCCGAAAGGACCTCGCGTCGCTCTGGTGAAGAGTCCGGCCCGGATGGCCGGTCTTGCTCTTCGCGAGAGGGACCTCGCGTCAAAGTATGTAGACGAACATGAACAGGCCCAGCCAGACCACGTCGACGAAGTGCCAGTACCACGCCACCGCCTCGAAGCCGAAGTGGTGCTCCTTGTTGAAGTGGCCCTTCAGCACGCGCAGCCAGATCACCGCCAGCATGATCGTGCCCAGCGTCACGTGCAGGCCGTGGAAGCCGGTCAGCAGGAAGAAGGTCGAACCGTAGACGCCGCTGTGCAGGGTCAGGTTCAGCTCCTCGTAGGCCTCGATGTACTCGTGCGCCTGGAAGTACAGGAAGGTGGCGCCCAGCAGCACGGTCAGGCCGAGGAACAGCAGGATCTTGCCGCGGTGGCCGGCGCGCAGCGCATGGTGCGCAATCGTCACGGTGACGCTGGAGGTGAGCAGGATCAGCGTGTTCAGCAGCGGCAGGCCCCACGCCGGCACGGTGCGGAAGGCGCCGCCGGCCTGTTCCGGGCCGTTGCCGCCATTGGCGCCCCAGGCGGCGGTGTAGTCGCTCCACAGGAATTCATGGGTCAGCACGCCGTGGCCGTGACCGCCGAGCCATGGCACCGAGAACATGCGCACGTAGAACAGCGCACCGAAGAACGCGCCGAAGAACATCACCTCGGAGAAGATGAACCACATCATGCCCATGCGGAACGAGGTGTCCACCTGGTGGTTGTAGCTGCCGGCCAGCGATTCGTTGATCACCGAGCGGAACCAGCCGAAGAACATGGCCAGCACGCCGATCACGCCGATGGTCAGCACGGACTTGCCGAAACCGCTTTCGCCGGGATCCGCGTTCAACCAGTGCGCGGCCCCGAACACGGTGGTGAACATGACCACTGCGGCCACGAACGGCCAGTAGCTCTTGGTCGGAACGAAATAAGCGTCGTGTTGCTGACCCATGGTGTAACCCCGTGGATTTCTCTTGATGACTTTGCCCCGTCGCAGCGACCGGGGAACTGCACGCCGGCCGCCGAACCGCGCCGGTTGAAGGACACCTGTAACGCGTGGACCGCTATTTCATCAGCAGGATCTGCAGGAACGTCGACAGGTAGACCGCCAGCGCGATCACGGCGAGGATCGTGACCGTGCGCCGCACGCCGCGGCGGGATTTCCCGTCCGGCTGGTCCGTTGCCGCATGCATCGTCTGTTGCGCCATCTCTGCTTGCTCCGGAGGTCATGCCGGCCGCGGCCGGCATGACGAATGGATGGTCAATCGTTGACGTGGCCGTGGGCCAGTTCGTCGTCGTTGATCACCGGCGGCACCTCGAAGGTGTGGTGCGGCGCCGGCGACGGGATGGTCCACTCCAGGCCCTTGGCCCCTTCCCACACGCGGTCGGTGGCCTTCTTCTTCGAGAAGAACGCGCAGTGGATCAGCACGCCCACGAAGATCAGCTGGGTAGCGCCGAACAGGAAGCCGCCGATCGAGCTGATCATGTTGAAGTTGGCGAACGCCACGTTGTAGTCGGGGATGCGGCGCGGCATGCCGGCCAGGCCGAGGAAGTGCTGCGGGAAGAACAGCACGTTGACCCAGATCACGCTGTTCCAGAAGTGCACCTTGCCCCAGAACTCGCTGTACATGTTGCCGGTCCACTTCGGCATCCAGTAGTACGCGGCACCGATGATCGCGAACAGCGCGCCGGTGACCAGCACGTAGTGGAAGTGCGCCACGATGAAGTAGGTGTCGTGATACTGGAAGTCGGCCGGCACCAGCGCCATCATCAGGCCGGAGAAGCCGCCGATGGTGAACAGGATGATGAACGCGATGGCGAACAGCATCGGCGTCTCGAACGTCATCGAGCCGCCCCACATGGTGGCCACCCAGTTGAACACCTTCACGCCGGTCGGCACCGAGATCAGCATGGTGGCGTACATGAAGAAGACTTCGGCGCCCAGCGGCAGGCCCACCGCGAACATGTGGTGCGCCCACACGATGAACGACAGGAAGGCGATGCAGGCGATCGCGAACACCATCGCCTTGTAGCCGAAGATCGGCTTGCGGGCGAAGGTCGGCACGATCTCCGAGATGATCCCGAACGCGGGCAGGATCATGATGTACACCTCGGGATGGCCGAAGAACCAGAAGATGTGCTGGTACAGCACCGGATCGCCGCCGCCGCCCGGGTTGAAGAAGTTGGTGCCGAAGTACTTGTCGGTGAGCAGCATGGTCACCGCACCGGCCAGCGCCGGCATCACGGCGATCAGCAGGAACGCGGTGATCAGCCAGCTCCACACGAACACCGGCATCTTCATCAGGTCCATGCCGGGCGCGCGCATGTTGAGGATGGTGGCGATGATGTTGATCGCGCCCATGATCGAGCTGATGCCCATCAGGTGGATGGCGAACACCGCATAGGCCAGCGAACCGCTCTGCAGCGACAGCGGCGGGTACATGGTCCAGCCGCCGGCCGGGCCGCCGCCGGGCAGGAACAGGGTGGACAGCAGCAGCACGAACGCGAACGGCAGGATCCAGAACGACAGGTTGTTCATGCGCGGCAGCGCCATGTCCGGCGCGCCCACCATCAGCGGGATCATCCAGTTGCCGAGGCCCACGAAGGCCGGCATGATCGCGCCGAAGATCATCACCAGCGCGTGCATCGCGGTCATTTCGTTGAAGAAGTACGGCTGCATCAGCTGCATGCCGGGCTTGAACAGCTCGGCGCGGATCAGCATGGCGAAGCTGCCGCCGATGAACAGCATCGTCAGCGAGAAAATCAGGTACAGCGTGCCGATGTCCTTGTGGTTGGTGGACATGCACCAGCGCTGGAAGAAACCTTTCGGCGCGCCGTGGTGATCGTCGTGCTGATCATGGGTGGCTGCGTAGGACATGGCCTTGCACCTCTAACCTGGATATGGAATGCGACTGCAAAAAAACCGTAGCGGCAAGCGGGCTCAGCCCTGCTTGCCGGCGACCGGGGCGGCGACCTGGGCGGTCTGCGCCGCGGCGGCGGGCGCCTTCGACGACGCCTCCTGCTCGGCCAGCCACTTGGCGAAATCGGCCTTCGATTTCACCTCCACCACGATCGGCATGAAGCCATGGTCCTGGCCGCACAATTCGGCGCACTGGCCGCGATAGGTGCCCGGCGTGGTGAAGTTGGCCCACGCCGCATTGATGATTCCGGGGATCGCGTCGATCTTCCAGCCGGTTGCCGGCACCCACCAGGAGTGGATCACGTCGCCGCTGGTGATCACGAAGCGGATCTTGGTGTCGACCGGCACCACCAGCGGCTTGTCGACGTCCAGCAGGTAGGTGTTCTCGTCGCCGACCTTGACCGCGAACGGGTCCATGCCCGAACCGAGCTGGCGGGTCCGGTCGCTGCGCGAATCGAGCTTGGACATGAAGCCGACCTTGTCGATCGACTTGCCCAGGTAGTCGACGTAGTCGTAACGCCACTTCCACTGGTAGCCGGTGACCTTGACGGTCATCTGCGAACCGGTGGTGTCGGCCCAGCTGGTGAGGCCGCTGGTGGCCAGATAGGCCAGGGTGATCAGGATCAGCACCGGGATGGTGGTCCACACCACCTCCACGGTGGTGTTGTGCGACCACTTCTCGGCCACCGCGCCGCGCGATTTGCGGAAGCGGAAGATGGCGATGAACATGGCGCTGAACACCAGCACGCCGATCACCGTGCACACGCCGAGCGCCACGTTGTTCAGGTGGTACGGCACCGGCGACCAGGTGCTCGCGCCACGCTCCATGTTCAGCTGCCACGGACCGGGAGCGGCCAGCGCCGCGCTGCCGAACGACGCAAGGGCGAGGGCCGCCGCTGCCGTGAATGATCGCCTGATGCCGCCAGATGTCATGTCTTGCACCTTTGTTGAACCTACTTGCGTGGCTGTCCGTTGAAATCGGCCAGCAACACCATGAGTTTCTTCGACAGCACGGCACGTTCCGGTTCCGCCAGGAAAGCGCCGATCTCCAGCTCGCGTCCATGCGACGACAACAGCAACCGCTGACGACTGCCGCCTGGCTCCAGCAGCACGCGCACCCAGTACGACGGGAAACGCGTGCGACGCCGGCCCGGCAGCGATTGCACCTCCAGCGACTCGGCGTCGAGGGTGATGCGCTCGCCGCGGTCGCCAGCCCGCCAGGCCACACTCAAGGCGATGGCCATGGCAGCGGATTCCACCAGGGCAAACAGCGGCGCGAACACATTCCCCTGCCACGCCACCAGTCCAGCCGTCATCAGCACCAGCGCTGCCAGAACCACGATCAGCCGACGCAGACCGCGCCGGCTTAGCGTGCGGTTGGGCTTGAGCCACATCGTCACGCGGGGCAAGCCGGCGGTAGCTGGTCGAAGCACGATCATGGAGACCCGGCGTGCCTGGAACACCGGAATCATAGGCCGCGACGACGCAACGGGCAACAATGTCGCACCGGCTTGACCTGGATCAGGGAATGGTGTTGCGCGGTGGAGCCGCGCCGCGCGTTCGCCTGCCTCCCGCCGATTGCACGGCACGCGTACAATTGCGCGTTCCCCTTCGCCTCCGCACATCAGCGACAAGCCCGTGACCCAAGCCATGCTCCGCCCCGAACTTCCCGCCGACGGCGCGCCCGCGCGCGCGCGCATCACCGCCGCCTGGCTGCGCGACGAGACCGAAGCGGTCAATGACCTGCTCGCCCAGGCCACGCTGCCACCGGCCGAGCGCGAGCAGGTGATCGACGTCGCCGCCGGCCTGGTCACGCGCGTGCGGGCGCGCGCAAAGGATCAGAGTGCGGTGGAGTCCTTCATGCGCCAGTACGACCTTTCCTCCGAGGAAGGCGTGCTGCTGATGTGCGTGGCCGAGGCGCTGCTGCGCATCCCCGACAAGGCCACCGCCGACAAGCTGATCCGCGACAAGCTGGGCGAGGCCGACTGGAAGAAGCACCTGGGTCAGAGCGAGTCGCTGTTCGTCAACGCCTCCACCTGGGGCCTGATGCTCACCGGCCACCTGGTGCAGCTGGCCGAGGAAACCCGCCGCGACTTCACCGGCGCGCTGAAGCGCCTGGCCGGCCGCGCCGGCGAGCCGGCGATCCGCCTGGCCGTGCGGCAGGCGATGCGCATCATGGGCCACCAGTTCGTGATGGGGCAGACCATCGACGAGGCGCTGGACCGCTGCGCGAAGAAGGAATACGCGATCTATCGCTATTCCTACGACATGCTGGGCGAGTCGGCACTCACCGCCGAGACCGCCGAGCGCTACCAGGAGGACTACCGCCGCGCGATCGCCCGCATCGGCGCGCGTGGCCCGTTCGCCAACCACACCGATGCACCGTCGATCTCGGTCAAGCTGTCCGCGCTGCACCCGCGCTACGAGGTGGCCAAGCGCGAGATCGCCCGCCGCGACCTCACCGCCAAGTTGCTGGAACTGTCGCAACTGGCCATGCAGCAAGGCATCGCGCTGTCGGTCGATGCCGAGGAAGCCGACCGGCTGGAACTCTCGCTGGACATCATCGGCGACGTGTTCGCCCACCCCTCGCTCGAAGGCTGGAACGGCCTCGGCATCGTGGTGCAGGCCTACTCCAAGCGCACCCCGTTCGTGATCGACTGGCTGATCGAGACCGCGCGCGCCAGTGGCCGGCGCTGGTACGTGCGCCTGGTGAAGGGCGCCTACTGGGACGCCGAGATCAAGCGCGCGCAGGAGCAGGGCCTGCCCGGCTACCCGCTGTACACGCGCAAGCCGAACACCGACGTCTCCTACCTCGCCTGCGCGCGCAAGCTGTTCGACGCCGGCAGCGAACTGATCTACCCGCAGTTCGCCACCCACAACGCGCACTCGATCGCCGCCGTGCACCACATCGCGCGCGGGCGCCCGTTCGAGTTCCAGCGTCTGCACGGCATGGGCACCGACCTGTACGCCGAGGTGATCGGCAAGGACAAGCTCAACGTGCCGTGCCGCGTCTACGCCCCGGTCGGCACCCACGAGGACCTGCTGCCTTATCTGGTGCGCCGCCTGCTCGAGAACGGCGCCAACACCAGCTTCGTCAACCGGGTGGTGGATGAAAGCCTGCCGGTGCGTGAGCTGGTCGCCGACCCGTGCGAGACGGTGCGCCGCTTCGCGTCCATTCCCCATCCGCGCATCCCCTTGCCGGTCAACCTCTTTGGCGAACTGCGGAAGAATTCCATGGGCATCAACTTCTCCAACGACAACGAACTGAAGGCCCTCGCCGAGGCCGTCAACGCCAAGTCCGGCCCGTGGCACGCCGCGCCGCTGGTGCCGGGCGGCAAGGGCAATGGTCCGACCGTCACGGTGACCAACCCCGCCGACCGCCGCCAGACCGTGGGCAGCTACGTCAGCGCCGACGCCGCGCTGGTCGACCAGGCACTGGCCAACGCCGTCGCCGCGCAGCCCGACTGGGACCGCCTGCCCGCCGCCAGTCGCGCCGCGATCCTCGAACACGCCGCCGAGCAACTGGAAGCGCGCCGCGCCGAGTTCATCGCGCTGTGCGTGCGCGAAGCCGGCAAGAGCCTGCCCGACGCGATCGCGGAAGTTCGCGAGGCGGCCGACTTCCTGCGCTACTACGCGACGATGGCGCGCCGCCTGTTCGGCCAGCCCGAGCAGTTGCCCGGTCCCACCGGCGAAACCAACCAGTTGTTCCTCAACGGCCGCGGCGTGTTCGTCTGCATCAGTCCGTGGAACTTCCCGCTGGCGATCTTCCTTGGCCAGGTCAGCGCCGCGCTCGCCGCCGGCAACAGCGTGATCGCCAAGCCCGCCGAGCAGACCAGCCTGATCGGCTACGCGGCGGTGAAGCTGCTGCATGAGGCCGGCGTGCCGGAGGCGGTGCTGCAGTACCTGCCCGGCGACGGCGCCGTGGTCGGCGCCGCGCTGACGAAGGACCCGCGCGTGGCCGGCGTCGCCTTCACCGGCTCCACCGAAACCGCCTGGGCGATCAACCGCGCACTGGCCGCACGCAACGCGCCGATCGCCGCGCTGATCGCCGAGACCGGTGGCCAGAACGCGATGATCGCCGACTCCTCCGCCCTGCCCGAGCAGATCGTCAAGGACGTGATCGCCTCCGCCTTCCAGTCCGCCGGCCAGCGTTGTTCGGCCGCACGCGTGCTGTTCGTGCAGGAGGACATCGCCGACAAGGTGGTCGGCATGCTGGCCGGCGCGATGGCCGAGCTGAAGGTCGGCGACCCCGGCCAGCTGTCCACCGACGTCGGCCCGGTGATCGACGAGGATGCGAAGAAAATCCTGGTCGACCACGCCGCGCGCATGGACAAGGAAGCCAAGCTGATCGCCGAAGCCAGGCTCGATGCCGAGGTCGCCGCCCACGGCACCTTCTTCGCGCCGCGCGCCTACGAGATCCCCGCGCTGTCCACGCTGACTCGCGAAGTGTTCGGCCCGGTGCTGCACGTGCTGCGCTGGAAGGGCAGCGAGCTGAAACAGGTGGTCGAGCAGATCAACGCCACCGGCTACGGCCTCACGCTGGGCGTGCACAGCCGCATCGACGACACCGTGGAATACATCCGCAGCCACGCTCGCGTCGGCAACTGCTACGTCAACCGCAACCAGATCGGCGCGGTGGTCGGCGTGCAGCCGTTCGGCGGCGAAAGCCTCTCCGGCACCGGCCCGAAGGCCGGCGGCCCGCACTACCTGCTGCGCTTCGCCGGCGAACGCACGCTCACCATCAACACCACCGCCGCCGGTGGCAACGCGTCGTTGCTGACCATCGGGGAATAAGGGCCGGGATCCGGGATTCGGGAAAACCTCGCCACCTTCACCTTCACCCTCGCTCTCAAGCCGGCCTGGGGGGAAGGTAGCGAGCGTGGCGTGGCCGCTCCGGCATTGCCACGGTGCCGACGCAGCGAGTAGGTTGCCTGTCATTGCATGGAGCGTTGGCATGGCGCACGTTAGAGAGAACTGACCGGGGTTTACTCGCTGGATGGACGACTCCTGAGCGAAACGCCATGCACGACGCCACGCACACCGATCTTGCCGGCACGCTGGCGCGCCTGCGCGATGCGCAGGCACGCGAGCCGATGCCTGACTGGCCCCGCCGCGCGCAACGCCTGCGCCAACTGGAGAAGATGCTGCTGGAGCAGCGCGCGGCGTTCGCCACGGCGATCGACGCCGACTTCGGCCAGCGCCCGCGGGAGGAGACCGATCTGCTGGAGATCTTCCCCAGCCTGTCGGCGGTCCGCCACGCGCTCGCGCATGGCCGGCGCTGGATGAAGCCGCGGCGGCGCCTGGCCGACTGGCTGTTCCTGCCCGCGAGCACCGAGCTGCGGCCGCAGCCGCGCGGCGTGGTCGGCATCATCGTGCCGTGGAACTACCCGCTCTATCTCGCGGTCGGGCCGCTGGTCGATGCGCTGGCCGCCGGCAACCGCGTGATGCTGAAGATGAGCGAGTTCACGCCGCGCTTCTCGGCGCTGTTCGCCGAACAGGCGGCGAAGTACTTTCTGCCCGACGACGTGGTCGTGGTGAACGGCGATGCCAACGTGGCGCAGGCATTCGCCGCGCTGCCGTTCGACCACCTACTGTTCACCGGCTCCACCGCGGTCGGCCACCATGTGATGCGCGCGGCCGCCGCCAACCTCACCCCGGTGACGCTGGAGCTGGGCGGCAAGTCGCCGGCGATCATCGGCCCCGGCGCGCGTTTCGGCCATGCGGTGGAGCGCATCGTGTTCGGCAAGCTGGTCAATGCGGGGCAGACCTGCATTGCGCCGGACTACGTGCTGCTGCCGCGCGCCCGCGTGGAGGAATTCGTCGCGCTGGCCGGTGCGACGGTGGCGCGGATGTACCCGCAACTGGGGCAAAACCCGCAGTACGCCAGCATCATCTCCGACCGCCAGTATCGGCGCCTGGCGGCGCTGCGTGACGGCGCGCTGGCGGCCGGCGCGCGCGTGCATCCGCTCGGCGAGGCGACGGAAGATCCGCTGCGCCGGCTGCTGCCGCCGCAGCTGTTGACCGGGGTGGACGAGCGCATGACGGTGATGCGCGAGGAGATCTTCGGGCCGCTGCTGCCGCTGCTGCCCTACGACACGCTGGACGAGGCGATCGCCCACGTCGCCGCGCGTCCGCATCCGCTGGCCCTGTACCTGTTCGAGACGGATCGCACCCTGATCGAGCGCGTGCTGGCGCGGACCCATGCCGGCGGCGTCACGCTCAACGACACGCTGTACCACATCGCCCAGCACGGCCTGCCGTTCGGTGGCGTCGGCGCCTCCGGCACCGGCGGCTATCACGGCGAGGCCGGCTTCCGCACGTTCTCGCACCTCAAGCCGGTGTTCCGCCAGGCGCGCTGGAACGGCGCCGGTCTGCTCAACCCGCCGTACGGCGCGCGCTTCCGGCGCCTGCTCGACCTGCTGCTGCGCCGCGGCTGAGAGCATGAATCTTTGCGATCATCCCTAATCGCTTGAATCAAATGGACGGCCATCCATGGCCGCATTCTTCAAACAAAAAAACCTCCCCGCTGCGACGGGGAGGTTTCATCTGCACGGTTACCGCATGTCGGGCGTCAGAACTTGTACACCGCCGACAGGCCCAGCAGGTTGCCGTAGTCGTCGAAGTTGCCGGTCAGCGTGTCGCCGGTGCTGTTGGTGATGTCGACGTGCGCGTTGTTGACGAAGATGTGCGCATACGAGGCGTTGATCTCGAAGTGCTCGCTGGCCTTGTAGCCGATGCCGATGGTGGCCATCTGGCGGGTCGAGTCCGGCACGCGCGGGCTGCGGGTGGAGAGGTGGGTCGGGCTGCTGTCGACCGCGATACCGCCGCGCAGGGTCAGCCTGTCGTTGAGGTACCAGTCGCCGCCGATCGAGGCGTAGATGGTGTTGCGCCAGTTGTACGCTTCGGACGTCTGCGGCTGCGCGTTGCCGTAGTCCACCGTCAGGTTCTTGAACACGTCCCACTTGGTCCAGGCCACGTCGACGCCGAAGCCGAACTTCTCGGCCTGGTGCCAGTAGCTCGCGCTGGCCACTGCCGGGGTGGTGAAGTCGGCGGTGCCGGTGGTGTGCGAGAACGGCGGAAGACCGGCATTCGCAAACGCCGGATTGGCCAGCAGCAGGTCATAGCCCGGCGTGGTGACGAAGTTGCCGGTGCCTTCCAGGCGGTGGCTGATCTTGGAGCGATAGTTCAGTGCCAGCTTGTCGTTCGGAGTCAGCTTCCAGTAGCCGCCCAGCTGCCAGCCGTAGCCCCAGTCGTCGCCCTTGATGCGGGCATAGCCGTCCACGCCCGGAGGGGTAAGTGCGGCCACGCCAGCCTTTGCAGCGGCGGCATCGGCTGCACCCTGCTGGGCCTGTTGCAGGATCTGCTGGATCATCGCCGCACCGGTAGCAGCGGGAATCTGTCCTGCCGCGATGGCTGCCTGGATCTGCGCGATCCCTGCCGCCGCTTGGGCGGCGCCGGCAGCGAGTTTGCCATCGATGCCGTTAATGATGCTGCCGCCCACGGCGTTGAAGTTGATCGCGCTGGTCAGCTCGGCGCTGGTCTTCTGCGCGATGAAGCTGGCGCCGAGACTGAAATTGTCGCTGACGTCGAACGACGCCGACAGCGTGGCGTCGAGCGACTGGAACTTGGACTTGATGCCGTGGTAGCGGCCGACCCAATCCTTGTCGTACTCGGTCTGGAAGCCGAACGGCACCGAGAAGCCCGCGCCAATGTGCACGCGGTCGCTGACCTGGGTGGCGAAGAACAGCGCCGGCACCGGCAAGGTGGTGCCGGCATCGCCGCCGTTGCCGCCGCTGATCGGGCGATCCAGCACGTCATGCGCGCTGCCGTCGAACTTGGCGCTGAAATTGATGGCGGTGACGTCGGCCTGCAGGTAGGTACCCTTCAGCTCGGACATCGCGGCCGGGTTGTTGACCACCACCGAGGCGTCGCCGCCGGCGGTAGCGGAGCCCGCAAAGGCGCGGCCCAGGCCCTTGGCGCTGTTTTCCTTGAGCTGGAACGCACTGGCATCCGCGCTCGTGGGTGCGGCCAGGGCGCCCACGACCGCGATGCTCAGCGCGGCGAGCGCCAGTGGACGGGCGGCGCCCGTGAGGGAACGGAAAGACGTGTGCATCGCTGGCTCCTGCATGATGTTGAAACAGCTCGGATGGTGACGAAAAGCTCGGCCGGAAGAACAATTTCATACGCGCGTTTGAACTTCCTGCGCAGGACTCTGCCCTGTTGGATCAGGCGTTGCAAGTGCGGTCGCAACAAATAACTAACGAGCGCATTTCAATCGGACAGGCAGACTGCACGAGAGGTCCCATGCCCCCGCGCTGCTACTCTCGGCAGTCCGCGTTCGTCTGCCCTCCACGGTGCCGCCATGCAATGTTTCGTCTACGCCAGCCTGCGCAAAGCCGACAGCTATCTGTGGCTGGCCCAGCGCGACGCGTTCGACACCTTGCCCGAGCCGCTGGTGCTGCTGTTGGGCGAGTTGCGTTTCGTGATGGAAGTGCAGTTGGACGAGGCCCGCAGGCTGCCGGTCGAAGACACCGCGCAGGTGCTCGAACATCTGCGCACGCAAGGTTGGCACCTGCAACTGCCGCCGCAGGAAACCCTGGCCGCCGCCAACCACCCCGCCTATACCCACGCGCCGCGGGATGATCGGGACGAATGAATCGCGCATCATGGGCTCGCGTTAACGCCCGGTTACCGCCTGCGCCGCCAACGATTTCTATACTGTCCCCATGACCCAGCCCAAATCGCGCCGCCGCCCGCCCTTCCTGCACGCCTTGGCCTGGTTCCTTCCCGGATGGTTCGCGGTCGCCGTCGCCGGACTGATCACCCACCCGCTGACCCTGGTCCCGCTGCTGCTGGCCAATGCGCTGACCATGGCGGCGATCTGCCATGCGATCGGCTTCGACCCCGAGCCGCGCTTCGGTCGCACCGTGCTGCGGCGTGGCGCCGCGCACCTGGTGATGTTCACCGGCTACACCGTGCTGGTGTTCGTGCTGGTGGCCTGGCCGATGCTGCAGCTGACCCATGAACCCAGCCTCAGCGCGGCGCTGGTGCTGGCCGCGGCGCTGGTGCTGGCGCTGGTCGCGCTGTGGCGGCTGTGGCCGGCGTTCGGCCTGGTGTTCGTCTGGGACGACGCCTACCCGAGCCAGCGCGACGGCTCGTGGATCTTCACCGCCACCTTGCGCAGCATCGCATTCGGCCGCCACCTGTCGCGCGAGGAGCGCTTCTTCAGCCACTTTCTGCCGGCCGCGTTCGCGCTGCTGGTGCTGGCCTTCGGCGCGATCGCGCTGACCGGCCTGTACGGCGTGCTGCCGCCGGAGCCGCGCATTGCCGCGCTGGCGATCTACGCCGTGGCGCTGCTGCCGCTGGGCTGCCTGGTGATCGCCAACCGCACGCTGCGCGCCCTGTTGTGCGAACGCCAGCAGCCGCGCCGCCGCGGCGACCACGACCCGCGCGCGGCCAGCGCGCCGCGGCCGGTGCTGAGCGAGCAGGAACGCACCGCCGGCACGCCCGAGCAGGCCGCCGCGCTGCTGGCCGCCACCCGCGATGGCGACATCGAGCGCGCGCTGGCGCTGGTCGAGGTCGGTGCCGATCCCGACACCGCGCCGCCCGGCGACGACCGCGACCAGCGCCCGGTACTGATGCTGGCCGCCCTGCTGCCCGACACCCGCCTGCTGCGCGCGTTGATCGCCAGGGGCGCCGACGTCAATCGCGCCAGCGGCGGCATCACCCCATTGCTGGCCGCCACCCGCGACAGCTGGCATGGCCGCGCCGAGGCGGTGCTGACCCTGCTGGCCAACGGCGCCAGCCCGCTGGTCACCGACGCCGAGGGCAACACCCCGCTGCATGGCGCCGTGCTCAGCGCCGACGCCGGCGTGGCGGCGATGCTGCTGGACGCGGCCGCGCCGATCAACGCCCTGAACAAGGCCGGCGTCAGCCCGCTGGCCACCGCCTGTCGCGCCGCCAACTGGCCACTGGTGAAGTTCCTGCTGGAACGCGGCGCCAAGCCGGCCCCGGCCGACGGCGAACCGGCGCTGGTCGCCGCCGCCGGCATTGCCGACGACGACGCCGAAGGGGTGAAGCTGCTGCTCAAGCAGCGTGCCGCGGTCAACGCGGTCGACACCCGGCACCGCCATGCGCTGCTCGCCGCCGCCGCCGAAGGCCATGAACAGATCGCCCGCGCGCTGTGCGCCGCCGGCGCCGACGTCAACCTGGTCGATCGCCACGGCAGCAGCGCGCTGATGGAAGCGGCGCGTGCCGGTGCCGGCGGCATCGTGCAGCTGCTGGCCGAGGCGCAGGCGGATGCCGGCCTGCGCGACAGCCACGGCCGCGATGCGCTGACCCTGGCCTGCCAGTCGCCGCGCGCGCACGCCGACACCGTGCGCGCCTTGCTCGCGCTGGGCGCCGACCCGAAGGCGGCCGGCGGCGACGGCCGCAGCGCGCTCGATCACGCCGCCGGCGCCGGGCGCTGGGACCTGGTCGCCCTGCTCGACCCCGACACGCCGCTGCCGGCCAGCCTCAGCCACGACGTGCTGGCCGAAGGCAACGACACCCCGGCCCATCTGCTGGACGCGCTGCGCTTCGGCCACTGGGCGATCGTCTCCGGCTTCGCCGAACGCGTGCGCGAGTGGCCGCAGGCGGCGCTGGCCCGCTTGTACCTGGAACTCGCCGCGCCGGGTCTGGGCGCGGCGCGCCGCTGGCTGCTCGACCACGGCCTCGATGCCGAGGCCCGACTGGAAGCGCCGCGCATCGACGACGCCGAAACCGCCGACGCGCCGCACCTGCCGCCGCTGGGCCAGCGCCTGTTCGACGCCTTGCTGGCGCAGTTGCCGGACGCCACCGAGGCGCTGGACGACCTGCTGCAGGCCGGCGCCAGCCCGGCCGGCGCCGGCCTGCTGGCGCAGGCGCTGGTGCACCTGAACGGGGCCGCGCAAGGTGCCGCGCTGCCGCTGAACCTGCTCGAGCGCGGCGCCGACCCGTTCGGTGCCGACGCTCGCGAGCGCACGCCGCTGCAGCTGGCCGCGGCCCACGCGCAGCTGCCGCTGCTGCAGGCGCTGCTGCTGCGCGGCAGCGACCCGAACACACGCGACCGCGATGGCCGCACGCCGCTGTTCGCCGCGCTGGAGCACGGCGCGCAGGCGCTGCCGCTGGTGCGCGCGCTGATTGCCCACGGCGCCAACCCCGAGGCCACCGACGCGAACGGCGAAACCCCGCTGGGCCTGGCGCTGGAGCACCCGGCGGTGGAGCGCTGGCTGGACTGGCGCGACTGGCCGCGGCCGAACCGGGCGCTGCGCGCCGACGACCTGCCCGCCGCCGCCAAGGCCGGCGCGCTGGCCAGCGTGCAGCGCCTGCTGGAACTGGGCTTCGCGGTGGACACCCGCGACGAGCAGGGCGCCACCGCGCTGCTGCATGCCTGCGGCGCCGGCCACCGCGACATCGCCGCCTGCCTGCTCGACGCCGGCGCGGACGCCACGCTGCCGGCGCGCAGCGGCGTCACCCCGCTGGCCGCCGCGGTGGCGGCGCGCCGCGACACGCTGGTCGCCCTGCTGCTGCAGCGCCAGATCGAGGTCGACCAGCGCCTGCCGAACCAGGCCACCGCACTGATGGTGGCCGCCGCGATGGGCTATCCGGAAATCGTCGAGCAGCTGCTGGACGCCGGCGCCGCGGTCAACGCGGTCGACGACGCCGGGCGCAGCGCGCTGCACGCGGCGGCGCAGTTCGGTTTCGAACACAACGACAGCCTGCGTGCACGGCGCCTGTTCGACCGCCTGCTCAAGCACGGCGCCGACATCAACCACGCCGACCACGAGGGCAAGACGCCGCTGCTGCTGCTGCTCGGCGCGCAACTGCGCCCGGGCAGCGCCTGCGACGCCACCCATCTGGGCGCGCTGGTGCCGCTGCTGCTGGAGGCCGGCGCCAGGGTCGAACCGGCCGACCAGCGCGGGGTCACCGCGCTGCACGCCTGCGCCATGCACGCGCTGCTGCCGCCGGCGCGCGTGTTGCTGTCGCGCGGCGCCGACCGCAACGCGGCCGATGCGTTCGGGCGCACCGCGGCCGACGTGGCGCGGCAACTGGGCTATGTGGACATCGCCCACGAGCTGGCCGCACGCAGCAGCGCGATCCCCAGCGTGCGGCAGACCCTGCGCCAGCCGGCGCAGCCCTCGGACTGAGCCGCTACTCCCCTTCCTCGCCGGCCAGCGGCGTCTCCGCATCGCGCTGGCGCTCGCGTTGCGCGCTGCGCTCGGCATCTGCCTCGAACAGCTGCTGCAGGTCGACCATCGCCTCGCGCGTACTCTGGATCAGCTTGGCCTCGTCGTCGTAGACCAGCGCCTGCTTCTTCAGCAGCTCCTCGTCGTAGCGGCGGAAGCGCTCGACCCGGTCGGTCGCCAGCTCGTGCGACAAGCCCAGCGCCTCCAGCGTCTTGCGGGTCATCTTGAGGCTGGAGTGGAAGGTCTCGCGGATCGGTTCCTCCACGCCCATGTCCATCAGCCGGAACACGTGCTGGCGGTTGCGCGCGCGGGCGATGATCTTCAGGTGCGGGTATTGCCGCCGCACCAGCCGCGCGGTGCGCAGGTTCGCCTCCGGGTCGTCGGTGGCCAGCACGAACACCTCGGCCTTGTCGGCCCGCGCCGCGCGCAGCAGCTCCGGCCGCGCCGGATCGCCGAAGAACAGGTTGACGCTGCCGAAGCGGCGCGACTGGTCCACCTGGTCGGCCGAATGCTCCAGCGCCACGAACGGGATGTTCTGCGCGCGCAGCACGCGGGCGATGATCTGGCCGACCCGGCCGAAGCCGGCAATGATCACCCGCGGCGTATCGGCCTCGATCGCGTCGAACTCGCGCGACGGCTTGTTCGGGCGCACCTCCAGCAGCTTCGCCGCCAGCACCACCAGCAACGGGGTCAGCGCCATCGACAGGGTGATCGCCAGCACCAGCGCGTCGCGCTGGAGCACGCCGATCAGCCGCTGCTCGGCCGCCTGGCGCAACACCACGAAGGCAAACTCGCCGCCGCACGCCAGCAGTACCACCAGGCGCAGGGTATCGGAACGGTTGAGCCCGCCCAGCAGCCGCCCCAGCGGCCACAGCAGCACGCTCTTCAACAACAGCAGCGCGCCGACCAGGGCGAACATCAAGCCGGGCCGGTGCAGCAGCAGCGACAGGTCCATCGACATGCCCACGCTGATGAAGAACAGCCCCAGCAGCAGGCCCTTGAACGGCTCGATGTTCGATTCCAGCTCGTGCCGGTACTCCGAATCGGCCAGCAGCATGCCGGCCAGGAACGCGCCCAGGGTGGCTGACACGCCGGCCATCTCCATCAGCAGCGCCACGCCCAGCACCACCAGCAGCGCGGTGGCGGTGAACACTTCCACCGAATCGGCCTTGGCCACGAAGCGGAACACCGGGCGCAACAGGTAGCGGCCGCCGACGATCACCGCCACGATCACGCCCACCGTGCGCAGCACCGCCAGCAGGTTGAAGTCCTGCGCGGTGGAGGACGCCAGCAGCGGCACCGCGGCGATCAGCGGGATCGCCGCCAGATCCTGGAACAGCAGTACCGAAAACACCTGGCGGCCGTAAGCCGAACCGGCCTCCTTGCGCTCGGCCAGGATCTGCAGGCCGAACGCGGTGGACGACAGCGCCAGGCTGCCGCCCACGATCGCCGCGCCCTTGCCGGTGAGGCCGACCATGAAATAACCGGCCGCCGCGATCGCCACGCTGGTCGAGAGCACCTGCAGCAGGCCGGTGCCGAACACCGAGCGGCGCATCACCCACAGGCGCTGCGGCGACAGTTCCAGGCCGATCACGAACAGCATCAGCTCGACGCCGAACTCGGAGATCGTCGCCACTCCCTCGGTGTCGCTGACCAGCCCCAGCAGCTGCGGCCCGATCGCCACGCCGGCGATCAGGTAGCCGAGCACCGCGCCCAGCCGGAAGCGCTTGGTCAGCGGTACCGCGATCACCGCCGCCAGCAGGAACACCACCGCGGTCTGCAGGAAATGATGGCTGTCCAAGCGCTGGCGGCTCCGGTCGGGGATACCCGATTATTCCACGCGCAGGATGACCGCACGGCATCGCCGCATCGGTTCCGTGTCGGGCGGCCGAAAAACGATCAGGCCCGCACGGGGCGGGCCTGATTGGCCGTTTCGGGAACGGGCGTGCCGCTTACTGTTTTGGTGCGTCCTTCAGGCCCCGGTTTTCCAGCATCGGCTCGATCTCGGGGTCGTGGCCGCGCCAGTCGCGGTACATCTTCGCCAGCTCCTCGGTGTTGCCGCGCGAGAGCACCATCGCGCGGAAGCGGTCGCCGTTCTCGCGGCTCAGCCCGCCGTGTTCCTTGAAGCCGATGAACGCATCGTCGGCCAGCATCTGCGTCCACAGGTAGGCGTAGTAGCCGGCGGCGTAGCCGTTGCCCCAGATGTGCTGGAAGTAGCTGGAGCGGTAGCGCGGCGGCACATAGGAAAGATCCACGCCGTCCTTCTTCAGCGCGGCGGTCTCGAACTGGTCGGCGTCCTGCAGCGGCGCGTCGGCGCCGAGCGTGTGCCAGTTCATGTCGAGCAGGGCGGCGGCGACCAGCTCGGTCATGTCGTACCCCTTGTTGAACTTGCCGGCCTTCTTCATCTTGTCGACCAGCGCCACCGGCATCGGCGCGCCGGTCTGGTAGTGCTTCGCGTAGTGCGCGAACACCGTCGGATCGGTGGCCCAGTGTTCGTTGAACTGCGACGGGAACTCGACGAAGTCGCGCGCCGTGTTGGTGCCGGACAGGGTCGGGTACTGCTCGTCGGCGAAGATGCCGTGCAGCGCATGCCCGAACTCGTGGAACATGGTGATCACGTCGTCGAACGACAGCAGCGCCGGCTGACCGGCGGCCGGCTTGCTGAAGTTGCACACGTTGTAGACCACCGGCTTGGTGCCCAGCAGCTTCGACTGGTTGACCAGGTTGTCCATCCAGGCGCCGCCGTTCTTGTTGTCGCGCTTGAAGTAGTCGGTGTAGAACAGCGCCAGCGACTTGCCGTCGTGATCGAACACCTCGAACACGCGCATGTCCGGCTGGTACACCGGAATGTCGTGGCGCTCCTTGAAGGTCAGCCCGTACAGCTGGTTGGCGGCGTAGAACACGCCGTTCTGCAGCACGTTGTCCAGCTCGAAGTACGGCTTGATCTGGTTCTCGTCGAGGTCGAACTTCGCCTTGCGCACCTGCTCGGCGTAGAAGTTCCAGTCCCACGGCGCCAGCTTGAAGCCGCCGTGCTGCCGGTCGATCACCGCCTGGATGTCGGCCGCCTCGGCCTTCGCGCGCGCGGTGACCGCGGGCACCAGGTCGTGCATGAACTTCAGCGCCGTCTGCGGCGTCTTCGCCATCTGGTCGTCCAGCTTCCACGCCGCATAGTTCGGGAAGCCGAGCAGCCTGGCCTGTTCGGCGCGGATCTGCGCCAGCCGCTCGATGGTCTTGCGGGTGTCGTTGGCGTCGCCCTGCTCGGCGCGGTTCCACGAGGCCTCGAACAGCGCCTGGCGGGTGGCGCGATCGGTCAGGTCCTGCAGTTCGGGCTGCTGGGTGGTGTTCTGCAGGCTCAGCACGTACTTGCCGTCCTGCTTGCGCTCCTTGCCGGCGGCGGCCGCGGCAGCCAGCTCGGCATCGGACAGGCCGGCCAGCTGCGCCTTGTCGGCGATCACCGGCGCGGCCTCCTTGGTCGCGGCCAGCAGCTTGTTGGTGAAGGCGGTGCTCAGCGTCGACTCTTCCTTGTTGAGCTCCTTCAACTTCGCCTTGTCGGCGTCGGAGAGCTTTGCGCCAGCATGCACGAAATTGCGGTACACCACCTCGACCAGGCGCGCCGACTCCGGATCGAGCTTGAGCGTGTCGCGCTGGTCGTAGACCGCCTGCACGCGCTGGAACAGCTTGCCGTTGAGGTGGATCGCGTCCTCGTGCGCAGCCAGCTTCGGCGCTTCCTCTTCCTGCACCTTCTGCAGCGCGTCGTTGGTGTTGGCACCGGTGACGGCGTTGAACGCTGCCATCACCCGGTGCAGCATCGCGCCGGATTTCTCCATCGCCACGTAGGTGTTCTCGAAGGTGGGCGCGGCCGGGTCATTGGCGATTTTCTCGATCTCGGCCAGCTGCTGGCGCATGCCCTCCTCAATGGCCGGTTGGTAATCGGCGTCGTGGATCTTGTCGAACGGTGGCGCCTGGAACGGCAGCGTGCTGGCACTGTAGAACGGGTTGCTGGTCATGGCTGTGCTGCTGGCGGCGGCGACGGAAGCGGCCGGCGCGGGGGGATGGGCGGTTCCCTGCGGCTGCTGCGAGCAGGCGGCAAGGGCCATGGTGGTGGCGATCATGATCGTGCGCAGGCGAAGCATGCGGTCTCCCGGGTTGCGAGGTGCCCGACGGCGGGCAGGACGAGTCGTGACCGCCGACTGTAGCGACAGCGCGGCGAGTTTCCAAACCGCAGGGTCCTGCGCCGGCGCGCCGCTCAGGCCGCCCGCAGGTCGCGCAGCTGCCATGCCGCGCCGATCAGCAGGTACAGCCGGTGGCGCACCACGCTCATCGGCAGGTCGGTGACCAGGTCCACGTCGGTGCGCAGGTCGGCGACCCGGGCATGCACCTGCGCGGCCGGGTCGGTGGCGCCGAGGCTGGCGTCCACCGCGTCCGGCTCCGGCTGCGCCGCACGCCAGCGCTGGAACAGGTCGTCGTCGCGCAAGGCCTGCTGCAGCGCGGCGGCAAAATCGTTGGGGCCGGCGCCGTCGTAGGCGAAACGCGGGTCGTCGCCGCGGGCGTGGGCCAGATCGGCGATCGACAGGTAGTAGTGGTTGCGGGCCATGACGCCTCCGGAGTGCGGACAGGCGCCTATCGCAGCACGCCACGCGTGAAGTTCAGTCCAACGCCGTCACTGCCGCGCGCAGATGGCCGGCGGCCTGCGCCGGCGCCAGGCCGTGCGGCAGCACGCCCAGGCATGGCGCCGGCAGCAGCCGGCACAGCGTGGCCACGTTCTCCTCCAGCGCGTCCATCGCCGGGTCGACGCAGTTGCCGATCCAGCCGAGCAGGCGGCAGCCGTCGGCGGCGATCGCGCGCGCGCTGAGCTGGGCATGGTTGAGGCAGCCCAGCCGCAGGCCCACCACCAGGATCACCGGCAGCTGCCACTGTTTCGCGATGTCCGAAGCAAACAACCCCGGCGCCAGCGGCACCAGCCAGCCGCCGATGCCTTCGACCACCACCGCATCGTGCGTCGCCTGCAGCTGCGCAAAGGCCTCGCGCAGCGGCGCCAGCGTGATCTCGGTGCCGTCGTGCTCCGCCGCCAGGTGCGGCGACAGCGGCTCGCGCAGCGTTGTCGGGTTGACCAGCGCATACGGCGCCTCCGTGTCGCCGGCTGCCAGCAGCGCCAGCGCGTCGTCGTTGCGCAGGCCATCCGGCGTTTCCGCACAACCGCTGGCCACCGGCTTCATGCCGCAGGCAGAACGCCCCGCCGCGCGCAGCGCGTGCAGCAGCGTGCAGGCGGCATGGGTCTTGCCGATGCCGGTGTCGGTGCCGGCGATGAACACGGCGCGGTTCATGGGTGGCGCTCCTTCGTTGTCCACCTGCCTGCGTCTACGTGGTGCATCCGTGTTTCCTCCATGCCCGAGCCGGGCGCGATGGTCGGCGCCGCGGCACCGACGTGGCAAGCATGACGTATGGCACACGCCGAAGCGGCACTTAGGAAGTTCTTAGGAAATCCGCAGCGAAGTTTTAGGAAACGCGCGCGGCGCGCCTGCCTAGACTGGCCGTCCCCGACGCGTTGCATCGTGCAGCGCCGTCGTTCCACCCCCATCCCATCACGGCAGGCCATCATGCACCACTCATCCCCCCGATCCGTCGCGGCCGCGGCCGCGTCCGCGCGCTACAACATGTACGGTTTCATCCACAAGGCGCTGCGCGCCTTCATGGCCGATACCCTGCTGCGGCTGGGCCGCATGGACCTCGCCGACGAGCGCGAGGTCGACGCCACGCTGCGGCAGGCGCGCGAGCTGCTCGGCTTCTGTCGGGTGCACCTGGACGACGAGAACCGCTTCGTGCACCCGGCGCTGGAAGCGTGCGAGCCGGGCTCGGCGGCACGCATCGCCGGCGAGCACGTGCATCACGAGGAAGACATCGCGCTGCTGCTCGAGCAGGTCGACGCGCTGGAGCAGCGGCGCGTGGACGCCGCCGCCGGCGGGGCCGCCACCGACCTCTACCGCTGGTTCGCGCTGTTCGTCGGCGAGAACTTCCGGCACATGGACTACGAGGAGCGCGAGCACAACGCGGTGCTGTGGGCGCACTACAGCGACGCCGAGCTGCTGGCGATCGAAGGCGCGCTGGTCGCCTCGTTGCCGCCGCAGGCCAGTGCGCTCGGGTTGCGCTGGATGCTGCCCTCGCTCAGCCACGCCGAGCGCCTGCAGCTGCTGGGCGGCATCCGCGCCAACGCCCCCGACCACGTGTTCAGCGGCGCGCTGGCGCTGGCCCGCGCCCACCTGGACGAACACGACTGGCGCAAGCTGTCCGCCGCGCTGGCGCTGCCGGCGGCGCAGGCCGCCTAGGGCCGCGTGCCGGCGGGCACGTCGACCAGCTGCAGCGGCCGCTCCACGCACAGGCGGAAGCGGCCGCGTCCGGTCTTCTCGATACGCACGCAGGCCTCGCGTTCGAGCAGCCGCCACTGCAGCAGGATCAGCCGTGCCTCCAGGTTGTCGCTGATGTCCGGCAGGCGGATGCGCGGGTCGAGCCGCAGCTCGCGGTTGGCGAAGCTGCTGCGGCCGGCCTCGTGGTCGCGCAGCAGCGCCCACAGGATCGCGCCGGCCACGCCCTTGATCAGGTAGTCGTCGCCGAAGAACACGCTGTCGTTCTCGGCGTAGTGGCGCACCGTCACCGTCGGCCCCGCCACGCGGCGCCGACGCTGCTGCGCCGGGGCCGGCTCGGCGGCGCTCTCGGCCGCGTCGCGGAACAGATTGATCGCCAGGCCCAGCTGCGCGGCCAGGGTGACCAGCGCGTCTTCGTCGTCGTAGCCGAAGCGCAGGTCCTGCGGGCTCTCCACGTACAGCACGCCGAGCAGGCGACGGCCGGCGCTGATCGGTACCGCCAGCTGGCTGCGCGACTCGGCCAGGCCCGGCGGCGGGATCGCGGTTTCCAGCCGATCGGCCTCGTCGCCCTGCGCCACCGCCTCGCGGATCGCGCGGCCGTAGGCGTACTCGCTGGTCATGTGCGCGATGCGGATCGGCGTGCCCTCGCGCGCCGCCACGCCGATCACGCCCTCGCCCAGCGGGATCTCCGAGCCGATGCCGGACTGCTCGTAGCCGCAGCTGGCCACGGTGAACAGCTTGCGCCCGCCGCCGTCGAGCAGCAGCACCATCGCGTGGCGTACCTCGAAATCCTCGCGCAGCGAGGCCAGCATGGCCTCCAGCAGGCTCTCCAGGTCGGCCGCCGCGGCCAGCCGCTGCGTGCCGTGGCGCACCGCCGCCAGCAGGTTGCGCCGCGGCGGCGAAGGCGGCAGCGGGCGGCCCGGTACCTGCTCGATCGCCTGCACGTGGTAGACGTCCGAACCCTTCAGGCGGAACACCTCGCTCATGCCGACGTGCGAGGCGATCCCCGCCAGTTTGGCGCGCATGCGCTCGAACAGCGGCCCCTCGGTTTCGGTGCGCAGGTAGCGCAGCGACAGCCGGTACATCGCCGCGGTCTGCGGGTGGATCAGCAGCAATCGCGCCTGCGGGTTGGCCAGGATGTTGTGCCGGGTCTTGTTGAAGAACTGGAACGACAGCGCCAGGTGGCTGCCGTCGAGGTACTCGATCTGCGACAGGTAGGCCACGTTCGGCGTGCCGTCCGGCGCGCAGGTGGCCATCACGCCGGGGATGCTGCCGTCGAGGCAGTCGCGGATCGCATCCAGGTTCACGGTGCCGCTCCCAGCGGCCGGCCGGCGTCGGGGCCGGGCGTCTGCACGAACGCCGCCGCCGGAGTGAACGCCACCACGCTCAGCGTGGCGTCGTCGCCGGCCAGCAGCGCCCGCGCCAGCGCCTCGCTGATGCCGATGCGGCCCAGCTCGGCCACCATCGCCGCGCGGTACGCCGCCACCCGCGCCAGGTCCGCCGGGCGCGCCCGCGCGATGCTGGCGTCGTCGCCCTTGAGCTGCAGCGAGCGGTGCGTGCTCGGGCTGGTGAACACCACCGCGAGGCGCCCGTTGCGGCGCAGGTCGTCGAACAGCGCCTGCGCCTGCGCGCTCTGCACGAACAACTGCACCCGGCCGCGGTCGCGGCTCACCCGGCAACCCTGCGCGCGCACCAGTTCCGGCGCGTTCGCCGCGTCGCGCGCGGCCACGATGATCGACACCGCGCCCTCGACGAAGCGCACGTGTTCGGCATCGAGCACCATAGGTAGCGGCGCCATCCTCAGCCCATGCCGTGGCGGCGACGGAAGCGGGCGACGAGCGGCCCGATCAGGAACATCAGCGCATAAAGGAAGCCCGGCAACGCCCACAGCGGCGACGGCGCCGACAGCGGCAGCAGCAGCGCCAGCGCCGCCGAGGCCAGGCCAAGCACGGTCGGCACCATCCACACCAGCTGCTCGCACTGCGCTTCCAGCGGCGAGGCCGCCACGCGGCGCGCGCGCTGGGCCGCATGGCGGAACAGCAGCACAAGCGTGCCGGCCATGCAGGTGAAGGCGAAGCCGTAGACCACCAGCAGCACGCGTACCTCGCCGGCACTGGCCAGGGTAAACCGGCTGGGCAATCGCCCGCCGCTGAAGGCGTTGAACAGACTGGCGAACATCATGTGCAGCGGGTACACGAAGATCAGCGCAAAGAACACCAGCAGCAGCGACAGCCACAGGCCGGTGCCGTCCGCGCTCGGACAGCGGCGCCGCCAGCGCACGTGGCCGTACCAGAAGTAGGCGATCATCGAGAAACACACGGCAAACGCCGGGATGCCGCCGAGCATGTGCAGCAGCGCCTCCGCACTGTCCGGCACCACGTCGCCGCCGATCACCAGCAGGGTCAGCGTGAAGGCGAAGGCGCCGTCCACGAACATGTCCAGTCGCCCCGCGGCGACCCCCTCGCGCTGCTCGGTCAGGCTCATCGCGCATCCCCATGCCGTTGGCTCGGCGCATAATACGTATTTTGTTGCCGGGTGCGTCGCATGTTCGAACTGAAAACCCACGCCTACGCCAGCAAGCGCGAGCACTACGACGACCTGGTGCGGCAGGCGCGCGGAATCCTTGCCGGCGAACGCGACCTGATCGCGAACGCGGCCAACTTCGGCGCGCTGGTCTACCACAGCCTGCCGCAGGTGAACTGGGCCGGCTTCTACCTGTACGACGGCACCGAGCTGGTGGTCGGCCCGTTCCAGGGCAAGCCGGCGTGCATCCGCATCGCGCTGGGCCGCGGCGTCTGCGGCACCGCGGCGCAGACGCGCCAGACCCAACTGGTGCGCGACGTCAACGCGTTCGAAGGGCACATCGCCTGCGACGCCGCCTCGCAGTCGGAGATCGTGGTGCCGCTGGTGAAGGCCGACGGCAGCCTACTCGGCGTGTGGGACGTGGACAGCCCGATCACCGACCGCTTCGACGAGGACGACCGCGCCGGCATGGAAGCGCTGTGCGCGGTGTTCATGGCCTCGGTCGACGGCTGATCGACCTCGACACCCTTGTCGCAGGAACCCGCTCGCGGGCGATGCCCTGCTTTTGCGAATCCCGGCTCTCGACAGACGAACGTCCGGTCATCCCGGCCAAGAGCATCGCCCGCGAGCGGGCTCCTGCGCGTTAGCCTTCGCGATCCTGGTGCACGCCTTCGCGCGGCTGCCGCAACAGCGCCGCCACCGCCTGCCGCGCCTCGTCCACGCCGGTGCCGGCGGTGGAAGAGAACACCTGCGCGGTGGCATGCAGGCCGTCGGGAAAGCTCTTGCGCATCACCGCCAGCGCCTGCGCGGCCTGGTTGCGCGAGAGCTTGTCGGCCTTGGTCAGCAGCAGGTGGCAGGGCAGGCCGCTGACGAAGCAGAAGTCCAGCATCATCCGGTCGAACTCCTTCAGCGGATGGCGGATGTCGGCGATCAGCACCACGCCGTGCAGGCTGCGCCGCTGGTGCAGGTAGCGGTCGATCTCCTGCCGCCAGTGCTCGCGCAGCTCCTGCGGCACCTTGGCGTAGCCGTAGCCGGGCAGGTCGACCAGGCGCACTTCCGGCGGCGGCTCGCCCCCGGCCGGCACCAGCGCCGGCAGCGCGAACGCCACCATCTGCTGAGTGCGCCCCGGCGTCTTCGAGGTGCGCGCCAAACCCTTGTGCCCGGTCAAGGCATTCAGCGCGCTGGACTTGCCGGCATTCGAGCGCCCGGCGAACGCCACCTCGGCACCGCGGTCGGCGGGAAGCTGGCTGACGCGATGGGCGGCGAGCACGAACTGCGCGCCTTGCAGGGGATTGGACATGGGGATGGTTTGACCAAGCTATGGTGGCACAGGGATAATTCTGCGGTTTCTGCCTGTCGCAGGCCGCGTGGCCATCATCCCTGGCAGTGTTCGCAAGTCTCTCGGGAGTCAAGTGTATGAGTTTTCGGTCCGCTGGTTTTCGGCCCGCTGTCCTCGGGTCTGCCGTAGCCTTGGTGTTTGCGCTGACCAGCGGTGCACTGCTCGCCCAGGACGCCCAGCCGGCCGCCGCCGCCACCGCGGCCGCCGCGCCGGCTGCAGCGGCTGCGCCGGCACCCGCCGCCAGCGTCGCGGTCAAGCCCGGTGACGCCACCGCCGGCCAGGCCAAGGCCGCGGTGTGCGGCGCCTGCCACGGCATGGACGGCAACTCGGCCGACGCGCAGTACCCGAAGCTGGCCGGCCAGAGCGAGCAGTACATCGTGCGCCAGCTGACCAGCTTCAAGGCCGGCAAGCGGCAGAACCCGATCATGATGGGCATGGCCGCGCCGCTGTCCGAGCAGGACATGCACGACCTCGGCGCCTACTTCGCCAGCAAGACCGCGCTGCCCGGCGTGGCCGACCAGGCGCTGGTGGAGCACGGCCAGACCCTGTTCCGCCAGGGCGACGCCACGCGCGGCATCCCGGCCTGCATGGCCTGCCACAGCATCGACGGCCGCGGCAACCCGGGCGCGATGTATCCGCAACTGGCCAGCCAGCACGCGCAGTACCTCCAGGCCACGCTGAAGGCCTGGCACGACGGCACCACCTGGGGCGACGACGCCCACGCGCAGGTGATGCCGGCGATCGCCAAGCAGCTCAGCGCCGACGACATCGCCGCCCTGGCCAGCTACATCGAAGGCCTGCACAGCGCCGACAGCCAGCCGGCCAGCGCCCCCTGATCGAAGCGCGCCGGGCACCATCCCGGCGCTGCCGTTTCACGTTCCGCCTTTTCGAGGTTCGCCATGCTGAAGCGTCTGCCGTTCCTGTGTGCCGCCCTGCTCGCGCTCGCCGCGTGCAGCCATGACAGCAACAGCGGCAACCCCGCCCAGAGCGCGCCCGCCGCCGCCGGCAGCGCCGAGGCTGCCCCGGCCAACCCGGCCACCAGCCCCGCGCCGGCCAGCGCCGGCAGCGCGGTGCCCGCCAGCGCCGGCACGGCCGCCGCCGCACCCGGCGAACCGGCACCTGCTGCGAGCATCCCGACCGCGGCCGCAGCGCCGTTCGTCGACAACGGCAAGTGGGTCGAGGGCAAGCACTACTTCCTGATCGATCCGGCGCAGCCGACCAGCCACCCCGGCAAGATCGAGGTGACCGAGGTGTTCTCCTACGGCTGCCCGGCCTGCAACGGCTTCCACGCCACCGCTGACCAGATCGCCAGGAGCCTGCCGCCGAACGCGGTGATGAACTACCTGGCCGCCTCGTTCCGCCCGGACGAGAACTGGCCGATGTACCAGCGCGCGTTCTACGCGGCGCAGGCGCTGGACCTGGTCGGCAAGACCCACGACGCGATGTTCGACGCGGTGTGGAAGAGCGGCGAGCTGTCCACCTACAACCTCAAGGCCAGCGGGCTGAAGCCGCGCTCGGCGTGGCCGACCATCGAGGATGCGGCGAAGTTCTACGCCAAGTACGGCGTCGACCCGAAGGAGTTCGTCGGCGTCGCCAACTCGTTCACGGTCAACACCCGCATGAAGCGCGCCGACGACCTGATGAAGGCCTACGGCGTGGAAAGCACGCCGACCATGGTCGTCAACGGCAAGTACCGCTTCACGGCGAGCTCCGCCGGCGGCTACGCGCAGTCGATCGAGCTGACCCAGTGGCTGGTGGCGAAGGAAGCGGCCGGCAAGTAAGCCGGTCCGGCCTGTTCGGTTAATCTGGCCCGCACGGCGGCCCCACCGCCTACCCGCGAAGAGAGACCTGCATGATCAAGCGATTTGCCCCCCTGCGCGTGCTCACCCTGCTCGCCGGCCTGCTGCTGGCCAGCGCCTGCACCGCGCAATCCGGCGCGCCGGCGCCGTATACCGAAGGCAACGAGTACGTCACCCTGCCCGCCCCGCACCAGCGCTACAGCAGCGAGGGCAAGGTGGAGGTGGTCGAGGTGTTCTCCTACGGCTGCATCCACTGCGCGCAGTTCGCGCCGGCCGCCGAGAAGCTGCGCCAGCAACTGCCGGCCGGGGTCGTGTTCAAGCTGATGCCGGCGCCGTTCAGCGCCGAGTGGCTGCCGTATGCGCGGGCCTATTACGCGGCCAAGCAGCTGGGTGTGGTCGAGCGCACCCACCTGAAGCTGTTCGACGCCAAGTTCGCCCAGCATTACCCGATCAATTCACTGGACGAACTGGCCGACTTCTACGCCCGCGAGGGCGTGGACCGCGCCGAGTTCATGCGCCTGGCCACCTCGCCCGAGGCCACTGCGAAGATGAAGGAAGACCTGGCGCTGATCCGGAAGTGGCAGGTGGACGGCACCCCGACCATCGTGGTCAACGGCAAGTACCGCGTGGCCACCGTGCACTCGTTCGACGAGATGCTCGCGGTGACGCAGTGGCTGGTCAAACGCGAGCTGGCCGGCAAGTAGGCCCTGCCGGCGGCGCTGGCGCGCCGTTCATCTGCGCTGGATCATGCTGGGCGCACTGTCCGGCGTCTGCGCGTGCGCGCCTTCGTCCCTTCCCGTGTAGTGTGTCGCGATGAGCCGTGCCGCCACTTCCCCTGCCGTCCCCGCCGAGCGCCACCTGCGCCTGCTGAGCTGCAACATCCTGGCCGGCGCCAGCGTGCAGCGTTATCGCGAGTACGTCACCCGCAGCCTCAACGCGGTGCTGCCGGGGCGCAGCAAGATGGACAACCTCGACCGCCTGGCCGAGGTGCTGGCGCAGTTCGACGTGATCGGCCTGCAGGAGGCCGACGCCGGCAGCCTGCGCTCGGGCTTCCTCAACCAGACCCGTTACCTCGCCGAGACCGCCGGCCTGCCGTTCTGGAGCCACCAGCCGAACCGGGCGATGGCCCGGCTGGCGCACTCGGCGAACGGCCTGATCAGCCGGCTGGAGCCGCACGCGGTGCTGGACTACCCGCTGCCCAGCCGCATCCCCGGCCGCGGCGCGCTGCTGGCCCAGTTCGGTGAGGGTGCGGACGCGCTGGCGGTGATGATCGCACACCTGTCGCTGAGCGCACCGGCGCGCGCGCGCCAGCTCGGCTTCATCGCCGAGCTGCTGCAGGACTTCCCGCACGCCGTGCTGATGGGCGACCTCAACACCGAACCCGGCAGCACCGAGATGCGCCAGCTGTTCGCCAAGTCCACCCTGCAGCCGCCGGCGCAGCCGACCCCGACCTTCCCCAGCTGGAAGCCGCGGCGCGCGCTGGACCACATCCTCACCTCGCCGGCGATCCGGCTGGAGAAGACCTGGGCGCTGCCGCAGGCGTTCTCCGACCACCTGCCGCTGGCGGCGGAAATCAGCCTGCCGGCCACCGTCGGCGGCAAGGCCGCGCCGAGGCGCCGGCGATGAGCGCGACGGCATGGCGGCGGGCATGGCCATGGCTGGCGTTGCTGCTGGTGGCGCTGCTGGCGGCGTGGCTGCGCTATGGCTTGGTCGAGCCCGCCGCCATGGCGCAGCAATGCGGCGACGGCCACGCCCCGTGGTGGTGCCGCTGGCGGCAATGGCTGGTGCTGGGCTTCCTCAACGACGTCTACGGCATCGCGGCGCTCGCCGCCACTGCACTGGCGTTGCTGTGGAAACGCACGGGATTGGCCTGGCTGGCCGCCGCGCTCGGCGTCGTCGCGCTGCAGCTTTACTGCTTCGAGAGCGGCGCGCTGGCCCTGCTGTTCGGCTGCCTACGCCTGCTGCGGCTACAGGCGGCGCGCGCGGCACCAGTCGAGCAGTACCGGCACGGCCAGCAGCAGGTTCAGTCCCAGCCATAGCCACGCCACCGCGGTGAGTCCGGCTTCCTGCAGCAGCACCACCGCGGCCAGCAGCGGCAGCCAGGGCGCGAGGAAGCGCTCCTCCAGCAACGGCATCGCCGCCGCGTGGCGGTCGCCCAGCCAGCCGAGCAGCGCATAGCCCAGGCACGGCAGCCAGAACAGGCCGAGCGGGAAATCGCGGTAGCGGCCGTCGACCGCCAGCAGCAGGCCGTAGTAGGCCAGCGCGAACAGCCAGCCGGCGCGCAGCCAGCGCGGCGGTGCGGGCGGTGTCGCTTCGCCGGCCAGCCGCGCGGCGATCCAGTGCGCCAGCCGCAGTGCGGTGAGCAGGGCCAGCGCGCCGGCGGCAAGCGACACCGCCCACTCCCAACCGTTGCGGCAGGCGTACAACATCTGCCGGCCTTGCCACGCCAGCGCGCAGCCGCCGGCCGCGCCGGCCAGCATCAGTGCCAGCCAACCGCGCCAACCGTGCCAGCGTCGCCGCCAACCGCCGAACAGCGCGAACAGCGCGGCACCCGCCACGCCAGCCAGCCAGCCGGCCCACCAGTGCGGCTCCTCGGTCACCGGCCCACGCATGGCGAACTTCGGCCGCGCCTGCGCATCGAAGATGCCCCAGTAGCCGCCCGCGGTGCCTTCCTGCGCGCGCTTCCACGGCTGGTCGAACGCCTCGATCACGTTGTACGGCATGTGCACGGTGGCGGCGTAGCGCAGGAACTCGCGCAGGTAGCGCGCCTCGTTGACCACGCTGGCGCTGGCCGCCTGGCGCGGCCGCCCGGCGCTGGGCCAGCCGGTCTCGCCGATCATCACGCGGCGGCCGGGGAACGCCTGCTGCACCTTCGCGTAGACCGTCGCCACGTGCTGCACCGCGCGCTCGGGCGGCACCGGCTGGTCTTCCCAGTACGGCAGGATGTGGATGGTGAGGTAGTCCACCGCGTCGGCCAGCTCGGGATGGCGCAGCCAGAATTCCCACACGTCGGCATAGGTCACCGGCACGCGGACCGCCGCGCGCACCTGCTGCAGGTAGCCGGCCAGTTGCGCCGAAGTCAGCTCGCCGCGCAGCAGCACCTCGTTGCCCACGATCACCCCGCGCAGCACCTGCGGGTACTTGTTCGCGGTGGCGATGCCCAGCGCGACTTGCTGCGCGTTCGCCTTCGCGTCGCCGCTCAGCCAGATGCCCAGCAACACCTTCATGCCGTAGCGCTCGGCGATCGCCGGCACCGCGCTCAGGCCCTGCCCCTGCGAATAGGTGCGCACGCAGTCGAAGCGCTGCGACAGCGCGCGCAGGTCGGCGTCGATGCGTTCGGGGCTGATGAAGGCGTTCGGGTCCAGCGGCGTCTCGCCGGCCTGGCGGAACGGTGCGTAGGAGACGCAGGCGATCCGCGTCGACGGCGCGTCCGGCAACGCCACCGGCCGCCCGGCCGACCACCACCAGGACGCCCCGGCCAGTGCCGCCAGCAGCAGCGCCAGCCACGCCGGCCAGACGCGACGAAAGACAGGCGAAGCTGCTGCTGACATGCCGATCCCGTGGATGCTGAAAGCCAAACGCCGCAGCTTACCAGCGGCGCCGCGCCATCACCGCACCGCGACAAGCGGTTCAGCCGCATCGACTACACTGCCCGTGATCCAGCGCAGGAGTCTGCATGTCCGCCTTCCTCTCGCCACGGCGCATCCTGCTCGCCGGGCTACTGCTCGCCGGCTGCCTGCTGGCGGGCCTGTCGGCACAAGCCGGCGAACCCGACGACGCCCAGCGCGCCGCCTTCCGGCAGGCCTACGCGGCCGCCCAGCAGGGTGGCGACGGCTGGCGGCCGCTGGCCAGCGGCCTGCGCGACTACCCGCTCTACCCGTACCTGCCGGCCGCAGCGCTGCAGCACGACATCCAGCAGGCCGACCGCGCCAGCGTGGAGGCGTACCTCGCGCAATATCCGGACTGGATCCCCGCCGCCGACCTGCGCCGCGCGTTCCTGCTGGAACTGGCGCGCCGGCAGGACTGGAACACGTTCCTCGCGCTGTATCAGAGCGGCCTCGGCGACACGCTGACCTGCGACGCGCTGCAGGCGCGGCTGGCCGGCGGCGGCACGCTGGAGTTCGAACGCGACCTGGCCGCGCTGTGGGCCAAACCGAACCTGCCCGATGCCTGCGACCCGGTGCTAGTTGCCGCGCACGACCAGGGCTTGCTGACCGAGGCGCGGCTGTGGACGCGGATCGACCGCGCCGCCGACGCCGGCCAGGCCGGCACCATCGCCAGCCTCGCCGGCTGGCTCGCCGAGCCTGGTCGCGCCAGCGCACTGCAGCTGGCGCAGGCATTGCGCGATCCGGCCGCGGCCCTGAACGCCGCGCGCAGCTGGCCCGACCAACCGCGCCAGCGCCAGGCCGCCACGCTGGCGCTGCTGCGCCAGGCCCGGCGCGACACCGACGCCGCCGACGCCGCCTGGCAGCAGCTGCAGTCCCGCTTCCGCTTCAGCGAAGGGCAACGCAACCAGATCCTGCAAACGCTGGCGCTGTACCACGCCACCGACTTCGACGACGGCGCGCTGGCCAGGCTGATCGCACTGCCACCCGCCGCGCAAACTGACGCCACCCGCGAATGGCGGGTGCGCGTGGCGCTGGCGCAGCAGGACTGGAGCGCGGTGCTGGCCGGTCTCGACGCCATGCCCGCCAGCCAGCAGCAGGCCGGCGAATGGCAGTATTTCCGCGCCCGCGCGCTGGCCGCGCTGGGCCGCGAGGACGAAGCGCGCCGGCTGCTCGACGCCCAGGCCGAGCAGCCGACCTTCTTCGGCTTCATGGCCGCCGACCGGCTCGACCTGCCGTACGCGATCTGCCCGCTGAACCTCGCCGACGGCGCCTCGCGCGAACAGGCGCTGCTGGCCAACCCCCGCCTGCTGCGCGCGTTCGAGCTGTACGCGGTGGGCCTGCCGAAGCTGGCCCGGCGTGAATGGGCGCGCGCCCTGCAGGGCGCCGACGCGGCCACCCAGCGGCTCGCCGCCGACCTCGCCAACCGGCGCGGCTGGTACGACCGCGCCGTGTTCACCCTGAGCAGCGGCGAGGCGCTGCGGCTGTACGCGCTGCGCTTCCCGCTGGCCAGCCAGGACGGCCTGGTGCCGCAGGCCGAGCAGGCCGGCGTCGAGCCAGCCTGGGCATACGGTTTGCTGCGCGCGGAAAGCGCCTGGATGAGCGATGCGCAATCCGGTGCCGACGCGCGCGGCCTGATGCAGCTGCTGCCAGCCACCGCCGCGCTGGTCGCGAAACGCAACGGTCTCGACTGGGGCGGCGGCGACACGCTGTATGACCCGGTCACCAACATCGCGCTGGGCACGCGCTACCTGGCGCAGATGGCCGCGCGCTTCGACGGCTCGCCGTGGCTGGCCAGCGCCGCCTACAACGCCGGACCGAACAAGGTCGAGCAGTGGCTGGCCGCGCGTGGCACCCTGGCGCCGGACCTGTTCATCGCCACCATCCCGTACAAGGAGACCCGCGAGTACGTGGCACGGGTGATGGCGTTCAGCGTGATCTACGATTGGCGCCTGCACGGCGACACGGTGGTACCGATGGCCAGCCGCCTGGGCGCGATCGGCCAGCCGTACGCGCTGCCCACCGCCGCCGCGGCGCAGCGTACCGTCGCCTGCCCCGCCGCGGCGGCGCCGACCCCGGCCGGCGCCGCCAGCGTTTCGCCCTGAAGATCCATCGAGGATCGTCCCATGGCCGCACAGCAACTCGTCATCCTCGGCGGCACCGGCTTCGTCGGCAGCCACCTGGTGCCGCGACTGGCCGCCGACGGCCACCGCATCGTGCTGCTCAGCCGCAACCGCGAACGGCACCGCGAGTTCGCCCTGCTGCCCGGGGTGAGCGTGCGCAGCGCCGACGTCCATGACGACGCCGTGCTGCGCCGTCAGCTGGTCGGCGCCGACGCGGTGCTCAACCTGGTCGGCATCCTCAACCCGCATGGCCGCGACAGCTTCCAGCGCGTGCACGTGGAACTGACCCGCCGGTTGATCGCCGCGTGCGAGGCCAGCGGCGTGGGCCGCCTGCACCAGATGAGCTCGCTGAAGGCGGGCCAGGGCCTGTCGCAGTACCTGAAGACCCGCGGCGAGGCCGAGGCGCTGGTCAGGGCTTCGGCACTGGACTGGACCATCTACGAGCCCAGCGTGATCTTCGGCCGTGGCGACGGCCTGGTCAGCCGCTTCGCCAAGCTGCTGCGGCAGCTGCCGGCGCTGCCGCTGGCGCGCGCACCGGCGCGGATGGCGCCCACCTTCGTCGGCGACGTGGCCGAGGCCATCGCCCGCTGCGTCGATCACCCGACGCTGGGCCAGCGGCGCAGCTTCGAGCTGTACGGCCCCGAAGTGCTCACACTGGGCGAGATCGTGCGCGCGATCCGCGCCGCCGCCGGCCTGCACACGCCGATCATCGCGCTGCCCGACAGTCTCGGCCGGTTGCAGGCGCAGGTCGCCGGGCTGCTGCCCGGCAAGCCGTTTTCGCCGGACAACTTCCGCTCGCTGCTGACCGATTCGGTCGGCACGGCGGATGGCTACGCCGCGCTGGGCATCGTGCCGCAGGCGTTCACGCACTGGCTGCCGCTGCTGCTGGGCGTGCCGCCGCGGCAACGCCGGCTGGCCGCGGCGCGTTCGCGGCGGCGCTGAACGCAACGGCCCGCGGCTCAGCGCGCGCCCAGCAGCAGGCGCAGGCGATCCAGCTCGGCGCCGTAGCGCGCGGCCAGCGCCGGCTCGCGCGACCAGGGCTGGCGCGTGCGCAGCGCCGTGCGCGTATCCGCCGGCTCATGCGCGAAGCCGAGGCAAGCCTCGTCATGCTCGAGTCCGCCGAACGCCAGCAAGCGGCGCACCGCGGTGGCGGGTTCGGCCAGCAGCGCCTCGTGCTCGTGCACCAGGAAGCTTTGCGGGAACAGCTGCTGCCAGTGCCGGCCCAGCCGCTCGTGATCGCGCCAGTAGCTGGCCAGATCGTCCAGGTCGTAGCTGAAGTCGTGGCCGCTGGCGAACAGCTCGCGGTAGCAGGCGAAGCAGGTTTCCAGCGCATCGCGCCGGCAGTGCACCACCCGCGCGCCAGGCAGCATCGCCATCGCCACGCCGACTAGGCGCCAGTTCAGCCGGTGCGCGTCGACGACACGCGGCCGGCCGCGAGCCGCCGGCCCGATGCGTGCCAGGTAGTCGGCGCCCAGCCGCGCCCAGTCCGTCGGCGTGGCCGCGCCCAGCCATTGCAGCAGCGGCTTGCCGCGCCGGGCCGACTCCTCGCTGACCACCCGCTGCAGGTGGGCCGCCTCGTCGACGCCGCCCACGTACGGATGCGCGGCCAGGATCTGCCCGGTGAGCCTGGCGCCGGCATGCGGCAGCGCCATCAGGAAGATCACCGGCTCGCCCAGCGCGGCGTCTGCCGCCCCGGCCAGCGGCTCGGCGAACGCCGCGAGCACGGCGTCGACGTGCGCGCGCAGGCGTGCCGCATTCCAGTTCAGCTGCCGGTGCCGCCATCCGTTGGCCTTGCGCAGGGCGCGGAAGGCGGCGCGGTAGTCGGCCTGATCCTCCAGCGCACGGGCCAGCGCGAAGCCGAGCTGGATGCGCGCGTGCGGCGTCGACGGCGGCATCCGCAGCACCTGCTGCAGGCGCTCCAGGTCATCCGTGCCGAAGCGCTCGGTTTCCAGCGCGGACAGGCCGCTCCACGCTCCCGGGTGAGCAGGCTCGCGCTGCAGCACCTCGCGATAGTTCGCGGCGGCCTGGGCGTCGGCACCGAGGCTGACCTGCGCCGCAGCCAGCAGCAGGCGCGCCGCCGGATGCTCCGGGTCGAGATCCAGCGCGCGATGCAGCGCGGTGATCGCGCCCGCCGGGCGCCCCAGCAGCTGGAACATGCGGCCCAGGTTGAACCAGGCCGGAGCGAAGTCCGGCGCCAGCTCGCAGGCGCGCTGCAGCGCCGACAGCGCCGCCTCGTGCTCGCCCCGGGACTGCAGCGAAACGCCCAGGCTGATATGCAGCAGGGCATCGCGCGGAGCCTTCGCCAACGCCTGGCGCAGGATCGCCACCGCCTGCGCGTGCTCGCCGCGCAACTGCTGCAGCTGCGCCGACAGCCGCAACGCCTCGGTGCTGTCCGGCGCCAGCGCCAGCGCCACGGCCAGGGCCGCTTCGGCACGCGCCAGTTCGCCGCTGGCCATCGCGTCGGTGGCTTCGCCGAGCCGCCGCACCGCTTCCGCCGGCAGACCCACGGCACGATTCCGCAGCAGCGGATGCGCCTGCCTTGCCGCCATCGTCGAAGGCCCCCCTGCCTGCCCGTGGATTCCGGTTGGCCAGCTTACGTGAGCGCTGCGACGGCATAAAGCCGCCTGCCTCGCGATTCGGCCACGCATGGCAGAATCCCCCGCATGCACATCTACCTGGTCGGCGGCGCGGTCCGCGACAAGCTGTTGAAGCGGCCGGTGGTCGACCACGACCACGTGGTGGTCGGGGCCACGCCGGAGGAGCTGCTGGCGCTGGGCTACAAGCCGGTGGGCAAGGACTTTCCGGTATTCCTGCATCCGGCCACCGGCGAGGAGTACGCGCTGGCGCGCACCGAGCGCAAGAGCGGGCGCGGCTACCACGGCTTCGTGTTCCAGGCCGATCCAACCATCACGCTGGAGCAGGACCTGGCCCGGCGCGACCTCACCATCAACGCGATCGCCGAGGACGAGCACGGCGCGCTGACCGACCCGTTCGGCGGCGTGCGCGACCTCGAGGCGCGCGTGCTGCGCCACGTGTCGCCGGCGTTCGCCGAGGACCCGGTGCGGGTGCTGCGGGTGGCGCGCTTCGCTGCGCGCTTCGCGCCGCTGGGTTTCACGGTGGCCGACGAGACGATGGCGCTGATGCGGCAGATGGTGGCCGACGGCGAGGTCGACCAGCTGGTGCCGGAGCGCGTGTGGGCGGAGACGCGCAAGGCGCTGGGCGAGCCGCAGCCATCGGCCTTCCTGCGCGTGCTGCGCGAAGCCGGCGCGCTGGCGGTGCTGTTCCCGGAGGTCGACGCGCTGTACGGGGTGCCGCAGCGTGTCGAGTTCCATCCGGAGATCGACACCGGCGTGCATGTGGAGCTGGTGCTGGACGCGGCGGCACGGCTGGCGCCGGGCAACGACGTGGTGGGCTTCTGCGCGCTGACCCACGACCTCGGCAAGGCGCTGACGCCGCCCGCCGAGCTGCCGCGCCACATCGGCCACGAGCAGCGCGGCGTGGCGCCGCTGCGCGCGCTGGCGGCGCGGCTGAAGGTGCCGACCGAGCACGCCGCGCTGGCCGAACTGGTCTGCCGCGAGCACCTCAACGCGCATCGCGCGTTCGAGCTGAAACCCGCCACCGTGCTGAAGCTGCTGGGGGCGCTGGATGCGCTGCGCCGGCCGGCGCGACTGGAGCTGTTCCTCGCCGCGTGCGAGGCGGACCAGCGCGGCCGGCTTGGCCGCGAGCATGACGCCTACCCGCCGGCGGACTATCTGCGCGCGGCGCGCGCCGCCGCCGCCGCGGTCCAGTCCGCCGACTTGGTCGCCCGCGGGCTGGCCGGCCCGGCGATCGGCCAGGCGATGACCGCGGCGCGGATCCACGCCATCGCCGCACTGAAGAGCGGACCATCGCCGGGCGGATCCGCGGTATAAAGCCTGGATGACGACGCCCGCCCGGGCACCCGTCGATCCCCCTTTCCGGAGCTGCCCGTGTCGAGTGCGTTCACCCCGACTTCTTCCTTGCGTCAGCGTTTCCGTCCGTTGTGGTGGCTGGTGACCGTCTTCCTGCTGATCTCCTTCGCCACCCGCGTGGTGCTGTTGGCGATGTCCGGCAGCGAGGTGCCGCACACGCCGCTGAACCTGCTGTACGCCTTCGGCGTGGGGCTGGGCTACGACCTGGTCACCTCCATCTACGTGGCCTGGCCGCTGGTGCTGCTGCTGTGGATCGTGCCGACGCGACCCGGCCGCGTGCCCGGACTGTGGCGCTGGCTGTTGTCCGCCGCGGCACTGCTGCTGGCCTGCGCGCTGTGCCTGGTCGCGCTGCACCTGATGTACCACGCCACGCTCAAGACCACGTGGCCGGCGCTGCTGCCGTTCCTGTTCGTGTTGCCGCTGACCGCGTTCACCTACACCTCGCGTGCCGGCCAGTGGGTGCTGTACGGCTTCGCCCTGCTGCTGCTGTACGGGCTGCTGTTCGTGGCGGCGTCCGAGCTGGTGTTCTGGAACGAGTTCAGCGTGCGCTTCAACTTCATCGCGGTGGACTATCTGGTCTATACCACCGAAGTGGTGGGCAACATCCGCGAGTCCTACCCGATCGGCCTGTGGCTGGCGCTGCTGGCGGTTGCCACGCTGGTGCTGTTCGCGCTCAGCCGGCGCGCCCTGCGCGTGCGCGACGACGGCAGCCGCTTCTGGCAGCGCGGCAAGGTGGTGCTGCTGTGGTTGCTGCTGACAGTGGTTTCGGTGGCTGCGGTGAACGGCGGCATGAAGGACCGCACCGGCAACAACTACGTCAACGAACTGGCCGGCAACGGCACCTACCAGTTCTTCAACGCGTTCCGCAGCAGCCATCTCGACTACGCCAAGTTCTACCGCACGCTGCCGGACGACGAGGCGTTCCGCCGCGTGCGCGCGATGCTGAAGACGCCCGAGGCCACCTACCTCAGCGACGATCCGCGCGACCTCACCCGCGCGATCCGCCGGGTGGGCCCCGAGAAGCGGCTCAACGTGGTGCTGATCAGCGTGGAGAGCCTGTCCGGCGACTACCTGGGCACCTTCGGCAACCCCGACCACATCACGCCGTACCTCGACTCGCTGGTCGGGCAGAGCCTGTTCTTCGACAACCTGTACGCGAACGGCACGCGCACCGTGCGCGGTCTGGAGGCGCTGGCGCTGTCGGTGCCGCCCACGCCCGGCGACTCGCTGCTGAAGGCGCACGACAACGAGAACCTGTTCTCGCTGGCCAGCATCTTCAACGACCGCGGCTACCAGTCCGACTTTGTCTACGGCGGTTACGGCCAGTTCGACAACATGAACTACTTCTTCGGCCACAACGGCTATCGGGCGGTGGATCGACGCGACATTCCGAAGACCGCCACCATCCACAGCGAAAACGTGTGGGGCGTGGCCGACGAGGACCTGTACACGCTGGCGCTGGGCCAGATGGACGAGATCCACGCGGACGGCAAGCCGTTCTTCCTGCACGTCATGACCACCTCCAACCATCGCCCGTACACCTTCCCGGACGGCCGCGTGAAGCAGGCCAACGGCACCCGCCTGGGCGCGGTGGCATACACCGACTGGGCCATCGGCGACTTCATCAGGCGCGCGCGGGAGAAGCCGTATTTCGACGACACCGTGTTCGTGATCACCGCCGACCACTGCGCCTCCAGCGCGGGCAAGACCAGCGTGCCGGTGAACCGCTACCACGTGCCGCTGTGGATCTACGCGCCGAAGCACATTCCGCCGCAGCGCGTGGATCGCCTGATGGGCCAGGTCGACATCGCGCCGACCCTGCTCGGCCTGCTCAACTTCAGCTACCGCTCGCGCTTCTTCGGCTACGACCTGTTCCAGCTCGAACCCGGCCGCGAACGCGCGTTCCCGGCCACCTACGAGAAGCTCGGCTACCTGCACCGCGACGTGCTCACCGTACTGGAGCCGCAGCGCAAGCTGGAGCAGATGAAGCCGGACTACGCCAGCGGCGACGCCGTGCCGCTGCAGCCGCAGGACGAGGAACAGATCGACGAGGCGGTGGCCTACTACCAGGTCGCCAGCGAGCTGTTCAAGCGCGGCCAGCTGGTGCGCCGACCGACCGACGCGACGCCGGTGCAGCCGTTGCCGGCGACACCCGCGGCCGATGCGGTTCCTGCGTCCACCGGTTCGGCCGCGGCGCCGGCAACGGCCGCTTCAGCCGCCGCGCCGGCGCACTGACCACGCTTCCACGCGCGCCAGCACGCTGCCGAGCGGCGTGCGCAACAGCAGCAGCGCGACGGCGATGCCGGCGCCGTCGGCCAGCACGTCCAGTGCATCGGCATCGCGCGGCGGGTCCAGCCACTGCGCGAACTCGATGAGCACGCCGAAGGCGAGGCAACCCAGCGCGGCCCAGCCGCGCGGGCGGCGCGCACGGTAGACGTTGCCCCACCAGCCCATCAGGCAGGTGAAGGTGGTGGCGTGCAGCAGCTTGTCGCCATAGGCGAAATCCAGCGTGATGCCGGGGTCCGGCGCCAGCGCCATCCACAGCACCCACAGCATGATCGTGCCGCCCAGCGCGACCCAGGCGCGATGCCAGCGCAGCCGTGTGGACGTCCGGACGTCCATGGCGTCAGAGCCGCCCGCCCTGGTCGGCGGCGAGCAGCTCGGCCGGCAGCGGCAGCGCATCGAGGCCGCGCGCCAGCAACATGGCCTGGAAGCGCTCGCCCATCTGCTCGGGCAGCATCAACCGCTTGGCCTGCTGCGCCAGCCGGTAGCGGGTGTGCTCGTCGGCAGGCGCCGCGTGCTCGCGCTCGAACACCTCCTGCAGGCCGGCGCCGATCAGGAACTGCGCCTGCGGCAGATAGCCGGCCACGCCGAAGCCGGCGCTGTTGCCGGCCTCGGCCAGCGCGGTGAAATCGACCGAGGCGGTAAGGTCGTTCAGCCCCGGCAGGTACAGCGGGTCGCCGTGCGCGTGATGGCGGTAGTGCGCCATCAGCGTGCCGTCGTCGCGCTCGGGCAGGTAGTACTCGCGGCGCACGTAGCCGTAGTCGACGAACAGCATCAGTCCCGCCGTGAGCGCGCCGGCCACCGCCTGGATCCAGTACGGCAGCTGCGGCAGGATTTCCGAGCGGTAGCCGTCGGCAAACTCGACGCCAAGGTCGCGCTCGACGTGGCGCACCGCGCCAGCCACCAGCGCATCGGCCGGGCGATCGACGCGGACCAGCCGGCCCTCGCCGTCGAGCGCCACGTATTCCTCGTAGACCTCGCCCTGGCGCATCGCGAAGCGGGTGGCTGGCAGCGCGTCGATCACCTCGTTGGCGAACAGCACGCCGCGCCAGTCCTGCTCGGGCGGGCGATCCAGCCACTGCACGCGGGCGCTGAGTTCCGCCGGCAGGTTTGCATGCAGGCGCTCGCGCTGGCGCTCGCGCAGGTCGGCGCTGGGCTCCAGGATCAGGTACTGCCGCGGCAGCGTGCCACCGGCTGCCAGCGCCTGCAGCGCCGCCTCGGCGAACGCGCCGCTGCCGCCGCCCAGTTCGAGGAAATCCGCCTCGCTACCCAGCATCGCCAGCACCGGCTGCACCGCGTTGACCACGCAGCCGGCGAACAGGCCGCCCAGTTCCGGCGCGGTGACGAAATCGCCGGCCGCGCCGAACTTGGTGCGCCCGGCGCTGTAGTAGCCCAGCCCCGGCGCATACAGGCAACGCTCCATGTACTGCGAAAACGGCATCGGCCCGTGCGAGGCGATCTGCTCGCGCAGCAGCTGCAGCAGGCGGTCGGAATGGGCGCGCTCGTCGGCGCTCGGTTCGGGGAGGCGGGAGGGCATGAGCGTTGCCGGTGAGGAAAACGCGGCAAGCATAATGGATGGGCCGCGGCCTCCAGCTGCAGCTCATTCTCCGTCCCCCGCTTCAGAACTCCTTCTGCAGGCTCAGGTACGCGCCGCGGCGTGGGCCGAACTGCGGGGCGCCGACGCCGATGCCGCTGCCGTCGCGCAGCTCGTAGGTGCGGTCCAGCGCGTTGATCAGCCCCAGCTGCGCGTGCAGCTGGCCGAAGCGCTCGAAGGCGAAATCGTGCGAGACGTTGAGGTTCAGCTGGAAGTACGCCGGCAGCGAGGCGCCGTTCGGTACCGCGCCGTCCTTGCGCAGGCCGCTGCCGAACAGGTAGTTCGCGCCGATCCGGGTGGCCTCGTCCAGCGCGTAGCTGACGCCGCCGGACGAGGTGAACCGCTGGTCGTGGTCGAGGAAGATCCAGTGGTTGTTCACCCAGGCCAGGTCGTCCGGCGCGAAGTTGTACTGGCTGGTGATGATACGCGTGGCCGTAGCCTTGCCGAGCGAGGCGTTGAACCAGGCGGACAGCGGCCCCTGTGCATAGTCGACGGTGAACTCCACGCCCTTCACCCGGCCTGCGGCGTAGTTGAAGGTGGAGTAGACCAGCGCGGAGCCGAACTGGCCCTCGTCCTGCAGGCGCCGCACCTTGCGGTAGTAGGCGTCCACGCCGACGGTCCAGGCCGCGCCGAGGTTCTGCGAGACGCCGACGTCGAAGTAGTCCGAACGCTCGGCCAGCGGCGTGTTGTTGCCGCTATCCGCCACGGCGTTGGTGGTGCCGTCGAATTTCGCGATGTTGCTGCTGGCGATCATCTCGGTCGCCGGCGGGGTGAAGTAGCGCGAGTAGCCGGCGTGCACGGTGGTGCTGCCGCTGGCCTGCCAGACCAGGCCCAGGCGCGGACTCAGCTGGCTCTCGGTGCGCACCAGCCGGTAGCGGTCGCCGCGCAGGCCATAGTTCAGCGTCCAGTTGTCAGCGATGCTCCATTCGTCCTGCACGTAGGCCGACCAGGTTTTCGCCACGAGGCGGCTGTCGTCGAGGATGTTGATCGGCGCGGTGCTGGCCTGGTTGCCCTCGACGTCGGCCGGGAACACCCAGGCGTCGTTGCCGCTGACCGCGCGCTCGAAGCTGCCCCAGATGCCGTAGCGCAGCGTGTGGCGGTTGCCCAGCGGAGTGGAGAAATCCGCCTGCAGTGTGCTGGCGCGATTGCTGCGGGTGACGGCGGAGGCGACGCCGTTGAACATCAGCTCGCCGATCCGGTCCGGCGCATAGGCGAGGCGGCTGTAGCGCTGGCCCAGCGACAGCTGGTAGTCGGTCGCGCCCAGCTTGCCCTGCAGCGCCAGCACGCCGAAGCGGGTGTTCTCGCGCTGGCGCTCGTCGAGGTTGGCGGAGTTGAAGTCGACCGTGTCCAGATAGCCGAACTGCGGCGTCTGGTTCGGGTTGTTCGGGATCTGGAAGCGGTTGTTGGCGACGCCGAACAGGAAGCTCAGGCGGGTGTCGTTGTCGATCAGGTAGCTGACGTCGCCGAAGCCCTTCACCTGGTTGGTATGGTCATGGATCGGCTTCTTGCTCGCCGTCGGATTCTCGATGCCGGCGTCGTTCTCCAGGTAGTTGCCGGTGAAGAACCAGCTCCAGCGGTCGCTGCTGCCCCAGAGCGACGCGTTCGGGTTCAGCGTGGCATTGCTGCCGGCGGTGATGCCCACGCTGCCGCCGTTGCCGAAATCGTGGCCGCTCTTGGTGGTGATGTCGACCACGGCCGCGGTGCGCAGGCCGTACTGCGCCGGCAACGCGCCGTCGAGCAGCTTCACGCTGTCGATCATGCGCGCGTCCAGGCTCTGGCCGAAGCCACCGATCGACTCGGGGATGATCACGCCGTTGATGCGGTACTGCAGGTTCGCGTGGTCGCCGCGCACGTGCAGGCCGCCGTAGGAATCCTGCACCACGCCCGGTGCCTGCAACAGCACCTGGTTCAGCGGCGTGGATGCGCCCAACGGCAGCTGCGCGATCGCCTGGTGGTCGATCACGTACTGGCTGGAGCCGGTATCCGGCGACAGCGCATTGCGCGCCTGATCCAGCGCGGCGGAGACCGAGACGGCACCCAACTCCTGCACCTGCGCCGGCTGCTTGTTGCGGCTGCCGTCATCGGCCGCGGCACCCGTGTTCGCGGCGGCGACGGGAGCGGCGACCGGTACGGCCGACGCTGCGTCGTCGGCATGGGCGGCGCTCGCGCCCAGGGCGACGACGAGGCTCGCGGCGAGCAGGGAAGGTCTCATTGGGGCTCCGGCAGAAGGTCGAGGAGTTGTAATGTTATAACATCACTAGAAAGTTCTTGCGCCGCCTGGGCCACAAGTCATGCCGGGCGGCGAACGCGTTGGCCCCGCTTCATGCACCGCCCCTAGACTGGGCCGCGGCAGACCTCCCACGGAGCCACGCATGAGCCAGCGCAGCCAGCAGGTACCCGCCGTCATCGCACCGGTCGAGCATGGCCGGATCGCCGAGGCGATCCTGGATTTCGTCAGCGAGGTACCCGACAGCCACGTCGACAACAGTCCCGCGCCCGCCGCCGCGGCGCGCCGGCTGGCTGGCCAGGCGGCCCAGCGCGCCGCGCTCACCGCCGGTTCGCTGGCCCTGCCGCCGGGGCCGCTGGGCTGGCTGACCTTGCTGCCGGAACTGGTCGCGATCTGGAAGATCCAGGCGCAGATGGTCAGCGACATCGCCGCCGCCTACGGCCGCCACGCCGGCCTCGGTCGCGAGCAGATGCTGTGGTGCCTGTTCCGCCACACCGCGGCGCAGGCGTTCCGCGACCTGGTGGTGCGCATGGGCGATCGCCTGATCTTCCGGCGCATGTCCTACACGGTGCTCGAGCGCGTGGCGAAGCAGATCGGCCTGAAGCTGACCCGGCGCACGCTGGGCAAGGGCGTCTCGCGCTGGCTGCCGGTGATCGGCGCACTTGGCGTCGGCGCCTACGCGTACTACGACACCCGGCAGGTCGCCGCCACCGCCATCGCCTTGTTCGAGGGCGAAGCCGCCCTCGAGGATGAAAGCTGAGCGCCGTCGCGGATGACGTGCTGCCGGCTTTGCGGCAAGCTGGGGCTCGTGCAATCGCTGGAGCCATCCGATGCCGCCACGCCATGACCGCCCGGTGGCGCTGATCACCGGCGCCGGCCGCCGCGTCGGCGCGGTGACTGCGCGCACGCTGCATGCGGCCGGCTACGACCTGGCCCTGCACTACCGCCATTCCGCCGCCGACGCCCGCGCGCTCGCCGACGAGCTCGAACGCCAGCGCGGCGGCAGCACCCTGCTGCTGCAGGCCGAACTGGCGGACTTGCCGGCCCTGCCGGCGCTGATCGAGCAGCTGCTGGCGCACTACGGCCGGCTCGACGCGCTGGTCAACAACGCCTCGGCATTCTTCCCCACCCCGCTGGGCACGGCGACGCCGCCGCAGTGGGACGCGCTGTTCGCCTCCAACGCACAGGCGCCGTTCTTCCTCAGCCAGGCGGCGATCCCGGCGCTGCGCGAGGCGCGTGGCGGCATCGTCAACCTGGTCGACATCTACGCCGAGCGGCCGTTGGCGCAGCACACGGTGTACTGCATGGCGAAGGCCGCGCTGGCCGCGATGACCCGCTCGCTGGCACTGGAACTGGCGCCCGAGGTGCGCGTCAACGGCGTGGCGCCCGGTGCGGTGCTGTGGCCCAGCGACGGCAAGCCGTACGACGACCAGCAGGCGATGCTGGCGCGCACGCCGCTGCAGCGCGCCGGCACGCCGGACGACGTCGCCGGCGCCGTGCTGTGGCTGCTGCGCGACGCGCCGTACGTCACCGGGCAGATCATCCGGGTGGACGGCGGTCGCAGCCTGTCGGTATGAGCGGCGCGTGGTGCGGCGTCGCTAACCGCTCTCGCGGTCGTACGGACTGACCAGGCCGTCGGCGGAAAAGCGCTTGTACTGCCACTGGTACTGCGTGAAAGCCAGCTCCACGCAGGCCTGCACGCCGCGGTTGAGTGCGGTGCAGGCCACCTCCAGCGCGGGGTCGGTCAGCTCCGGCGGCGCCGGCAGCAGGTGGATGCGGTAGCCGGCGCCGCGCGGCAGCCGTTCGGCGAACGCGTACAGCACGGTGGCGCCGGTGCGCGCGGCGAGGCGTGGCAGCAGCACCATGGTCAGCGCCGCGCGGCCGAAGAACGGCGCGATCTGGCCCTCGCCCGCACGCGGCTTCTGGTCCGGCAGGATGCCTACCGTGCCGCCGGCGGCGAGGCGCTTGTACAGCGTGCGCACGCCGGCGCCGTCGGCACGCACCTGCTCGGGCGCCAGCGCGCCGCGCACCTTGCGCAGCAGGCCCTCGACCGCGGCGATCCGCGGCGGCCGGTACAGGATCGCCATCGGCGTCTTGCGGCACAGCCAGTAGTTGAGCAGCTCCCAGCAGCCCAGGTGCGGCGCGGCGATGATCACGCCCTTGCCGGTGGCCAGCGCCGCATCCAGCAGCGCCTCGCCGCGCACCTCGCGCACCAGCGCCAGCGCACGCCCGGCGCCGGCGCCCCAGACCTTGACGATCTCGCTGGCCGACTTGCCGCTCTCGGCCAGCACCTCGCGCAGCAGCGCCGCTCGCGCCGCCTCGTCCAGCTGCGGCCGCGCGATCGCCAGATTGGCGGCGGTGTTGTGCACCGTGCGCCCGCCGCGCCACAGCAACAGCCGGCCCAGCCCGGCGCCGATGCCGTGAAGTACCCGCAAGGGCAGCAGGGCGAACAGGCGCAGCAGCAGATAGATCAGGTAGATGTCAGGGCGCATGGCCGAAAGTGTAGAGGACGCGCGCCGCCAGCCCGCCTTCGCTTATGCTCATGCGCATCCCGAACGCCGAACTCCGAGTCCATGATTGCCCTGATCCAGCGCGTTTTGTCCGCCAGCGTCAGTGTCGGTGACGAAACGGTCGGCGCGATCGGCCCCGGCCTGCTCGCCCTGGTGGCGGTGCAGCCCGACGACGGCGAGGCGCAGGCCAGGCGCATGCTGGAACGCCTGCTCGGCTACCGCGTGTTCGCCGACGCCAACGGCAAGATGAACCGCTCGCTCACCGACACCGGCGGCGGCCTGCTGCTGGTCAGCCAGTTCACCCTGGCCGCCGACACTCGTTCCGGCATGCGCCCCAGCTTCACCAGCGCGGCGCCGCCCGAGCATGGCCGGCGCTGGTTCGAGCGACTGCTGGAGCTGGCCCGCGCCGCGCACCCGGGGGTGGAAACCGGGCGCTTCGGCGCCCATATGGTGATCCGGCTGGTGAACGACGGCCCGGTGACTTTCTGGCTCGACACCGGCTGAACGGACGCCCGCGCGCGGTGTCCAGCCCGGTATGGCAAAGCTACGGCAACACCGCGATTTGGCGCGATTTTTGCGTGCCTTATCGCGGACCTTTTCCACTTGAAAACTGGTCAAAAAAGCAGCACATCGCTATAATGTCCGGTTCTTGAACCTTGCGGCGGTCGGTGAATGAATAGCAAAGCTCCCCACGAGCAACAGTCTGAAATCAAGGCGCTCATCTCCAAGGGTCTGGAGCAGGGCTACCTGACCTACGCCGAGATCAACGACCACCTGCCCGACGACATCGTCGACCCCGAGCAGATCGAAGACATCATGGCGGTGCTCAAGGGCGTCGGCATCGAAGTGCACGACGCCGCGCCGGACACCGACCCGCTGGCCGACAAGGCCGGCAGCAGCACCGACGACGAGGCCGCCGCCGAAGAAGCCGTGGCGCTGCTCTCCGCGGTGGATTCCGAAGTGGGCCGCACCACCGACCCCGTGCGCATGTACATGCGCGAAATGGGCACGGTCGAGCTGCTGACCCGCGAGGGCGAGATCGCCATCGCCAAGCGCATCGAGGAAGGCCTGGGCCAGGTGCAGACCGCGCTGGCCAGCTTCCCGCTGACCATCGAGCTGCTGCTGGAGGAATACGACCAGCACCTGGACGGCAAGCGCCGCCTCAGCGAGATCCTGGCCGGTTTCCTCGACCTGGAGGAAGCCGCCGACCTCGCCCGCAAGGAAAAGGAAGCCGCCGCGCTGCTGGCCGCCGAGGAAGAAACCGACAGCGACAGCGAAGGCGACGAGGACGAGGACGACGGCGCCAGCGAGGACGAGGAAGAAGCCGGCCCCAGCGGCCCCGACCCGGAAGAGGTCAAGCGCCGCATGGAACTGCTGCGCGAGCACTACGCCAAGTTCCAGAAGGCCGCGCCGAAAGCCGCCAGCATCACCGACAGGAAGATCGTCAAGCTGCGCGACCAGATGGCCGAGGAATTCCTCAAGCTCAAGCTGCCCAGCGCGCTGATCGACGGCTTCGTGCGCAAGCTGCGCGAGGTGGTCAACGACATCCGCCACCACGAGCGCGTGCTGATGGACATCTTCGTCAAGCAGGTGAAGATGCCCAAGGCCGAATTCATCAAGGCGTTCCCCAGCAACGAGGGCAACCTCGAGTGGGTCGCCGAGCTCAGCCGCAAGCGGCAGAAGTGGTCGCCGAACATCAAGATCTACCGCGAGGCGATCGACGCCGAGCAGGAGAAGCTGGCCGCGATCGAGCGCAAGCTGTTCCTGCCGCTGATCGACATCAAGGACATCAACCGCGCCATGGCCTCGGGCGAAGCCAAGGCCCGCCGCGCCAAGAAGGAAATGGTCGAGGCGAACCTGCGCCTGGTGATCTCGATCGCCAAGAAGTACACCAACCGCGGCCTGCAGTTCCTCGACCTGATCCAGGAAGGCAACATCGGCCTGATGAAGGCGGTGGACAAGTTCGAATACCGCCGCGGCTACAAGTTCTCGACCTACGCCACCTGGTGGATCCGCCAGGCGATCACCCGCTCGATCGCCGACCAGGCGCGCACCATCCGCATCCCGGTGCACATGATCGAGACGATCAACAAGCTGAACCGCATTTCCCGCCAGATGCTGCAGCAGTTCGGCCGCGAGGCGACGCCGGAGGAACTGGCCAAGGAAATGGAGATGCCCGAGGACAAGATCCGCAAGGTGCTGAAGATCGCCAAGGAACCGATCTCGATGGAAACCCCGATCGGCGACGACGAGGATTCCCACCTGGGCGACTTCATCGAGGACGGCAACGCCAGCTCGCCGATCGACTCGGCGACGGAAACCGGACTGATGGAAACCGTGCGCGACGTGCTCGCCGGGCTCACCCCGCGCGAGGCGAAGGTGCTGCGCATGCGCTTCGGCATCGACATGAACACCGACCACACGCTGGAAGAGGTCGGCAAGCAGTTCGACGTCACCCGCGAGCGGATCCGCCAGATCGAGGCCAAGGCGCTGCGCAAGCTGCGTCACCCCAGCCGTTCCGAACAGCTGCGCTCGTTCCTCGACGTGGAGTGAGTCCGCGCGACAACCGGGCACGTGACGACGGCCGCGCAAGCGCGCCGTCGTCACATCCATCGCCGGCTCAGCCCAGGTCGTAGAAGAACTGCTCGCGCACGACCTTGCCGTCGCGCACCTGATACACGCAGATCTCCGTCATCTGCACGCGGCCGCGGCCCCTGAAGGTCACGTCCATCGTCATCGACACGCTGAACCAGTTGCCCGCCATCACCGGCTCGCTCACGCTGTTGGCGTGCACCGCCTCCACCATGGCGGCGAACTGGCGGCCCTTTTCGTAGATCGCCCGCAGTCCCTGCGCGTCGCCCAGCGCCCCTGCCGGTGCGCCCGCCATCTCGATGCTCACCGCGTCCTGCGCGTACAGCTCCCGCTGCGCCTGCTCGTGCTCGCCCTTGCGGCACAGTTCGACCAGTCGTTTCGCCACGGCTTCGGTATTCATGCTCGACCTCCTCGGGGATGGAACCGCCACGCTACGCCACCCCGCTGACAACGTGCCGTCAGCAGCCTCGATCGCTCGACGCCCGTTGCCCCCACCGTTACCATGCCGGCCTGCGCCACCCCGCCGCCGCCGCAACGGGCCTATAGCTCAATGGTTAGAGCAGGGGACTCATAATCCCTTGGTTCCAGGTTCGAGTCCTGGTGGGCCCACCAGCACCTCGCAAAGCGTGACGAAGATCACGATCTGCCCGATCGTGAAATGAAAAAATGTGAACAGCTTCACCCTGTGTAGCTAATTCGCCGCCGTGAGGCGATCATCCCGGCCATCCCCCGGCATAGATGGATCCAAGCCCGCTCTGGCGGGCTTTTCCATGCTTGGACTCCGGTCCGCCGACCTCACCCCAAGCTTCCACGACGCCCACTTGAGGACGCCAGCATGGTCAAGGAGAGCGGAGTGCAGTATCCGCTGCAGGCATGGATCGAAGGCCATTACGCACGCGACTGCGGCGAACCGCGGGAGAAATGCCCTTACACGCACGGCTCCGCGATGGCGCTCGCCTGGCACAAGGGTTGGTGCAATCGCGAACAACTGGACGCCACGAAACGGCCGGAGGCGGGAGCCGGCGACTGAGCTTGCGACTCGACGCCGGGCACCGGCAGCAATGCTCCCGGCGGCGCCACGTTCCTGCACGAGCGCACCCCGGACGCACGCCGGTCGCTGTCCGGCCAGACTCCGCCGGATCGCGCAGCAGCGTGCCGCCATCCGCTCATCGCTCGACGTACTCGTCATGGCGCCGCCACCATGCGCCATCCTCGTTGCGACCCAGCGGCGCGCGGTCGAGCCACTGGTACATGCCCCACAGGCCGTCCACGCCGCGCGCGTAAGCGGAATAGGTGTGGTAGACCACGCCATCCTCGAGCGCGAATGCGCTGACGCCCGGGCGGTCGCGCGCATAGGTGGGTGCGTCGGTGCCGCAGGAGGCTGCCTGCTTGACCACGGCGTCCGGGAACACGGTGCTTTCGTCCACCGCACGGCCGCCGCGCCGGTAGTTGTATTCGATCCCGCCCGCGCGCAGTTGCGCCTCGCTGAAGCCGACGGCGAAGTCGCTGTTGAAGTCGCTGCCGAACGAGGATGCCCAGGGGAAGCTCCAGCCCATGCGCTGCCGATACGCCTGCAGCTTGGCCAGCGGCGCGCGCGAGACCGCCCAGAGCATCACGTCGTGGTGCGCCAGGTGCCCGACCACGCCGTCGAAGCCGTCCGCGATCGCCGAGCACGAGGGGCAGCCCGCCGACCAGTCGGGACCGAACATGAAGTGGTAGACCAGCAGCTGCGAGCGCCCGCGGAACAGCTCCGCCAGCGTGGCGCTGCCCTGCGCGGTATCGAAGCGGTAGGCCTTGTCGACGCGCACCCACGGCAGCGCCTGGCGCTGCCTGGCCAGCGCGTCGCCACGCCGGGTCAGCTCCTTTTCGGCTTCCAGCAATTCCAGCCGCGCGGCCAGCCATTCCGCGCGCGTCCCGGTCTTGGGTCGGGTCATGACGTGGTCTCCTCCGGGCGTTCAGGCCGCGGCCGGCGCGTGGCGCATGTAGCCGGCCAGCTGGTTGCGCAAGGCCGCCTGGAAGGCCGGCCGCGCTTCGCAGCGCTTGACGTAGTCATCGAGCGAAGGAAATTCCGCCACCAGTGCGGTGTGGCGCACGAACCGCAGCGCGGTGACCATCAGGATGTCGGCCGCGCCGAAGCGGTCCAGCAGGTACTCGCGGCCATCGAGCGTGTCGGCAAGCGCGGCCAGCCGGGCCCGCGCTTCCTCGACCGCCCCCGGGCGACGCAACGCCGCCCACGGCTCGTCGCCATGCAGCCGGTCGATCACGAACAGGTTCCACAGCGGCGGCTCGACCGTGTTGAGCGCGCTGAACATCCAGGTCAGCGTCTCGATGCGCCGCTCCGCCGGCAGCAGTGCCGGGGACTGTTCGGCGACGGCGTAGACGATGGCGCCCGATTCCACCAGGGTCGCGCCATCGGCCTCGACGGCGGGCACCAGGCCGAACGGATGCTTGCGCCGATAGGCCGGGGAGTGGCGCTGCGCCGGGTCGATCCAGCGGCTCTCGTAGGCCAGCCCCGCCTCCTCCAGCGCCCAGCGCACGCGCAGGTCGCGCACCAGTCCGTGGGCAAACGCCGGCACCCAGCTGAAACCCCATACCGCGATGTTCTTCATGTCGTTCCTCCTCGGGTTGATGTCGTGCCGCGGCCGCCGCGGTGGCGTGCGCCCGGAACGCGTCAGCTAGACTGCGGCCGGACCGGCGCAAGGCGGGAGTGACAAGCGTGGCGGGATTCGGACGGCGCGACGGGACGGGCACACCCCGATGGATGCGTTGATCGCCGCCGCGGCGCGCGCGCTGGCGGCGGGCGATCCGCTGGGTGCGCTGCGCCGGGTCGCCCTGCGCGACGACGCGCCGGCCCTGGCGCTGCGCGGCATCGCGATGGCGCAGCTCGACGACTACCCGCGCGCCCGCGAGCTGCTGCGCCGCGCGGCGCGCGCGTTCGGTCCGCGGGAGGCCGTGGCCCGCGCCCGCTGCGTGCTGGCCGAGGCCGAGGTGGCACTGGCCTCGCGCGACCTGGCCTGGCCGGAACACGCGCTGGAAACGGCGCAGGCCACGCTCGCGGCGCACGGCGACCGCGCCAACGCCGCGCATGCACGCTACCTGGCGATCCGCCGCCTGCTGCTGCTCGGGCGGATCGACGAGGCCGCACGGGCGCTCGACCGGCTCGATGCCGCGCGCAGCCCGCCGCCGCTGCGCGCCATCCACGAACTGCTGCAGGCGGGCATCGCCATGCGCCGCGTGCAGGCGCGAGCGGCGCACGCCGCGCTCGAACGCGCCACAGAGGCCGCGCGCCGCGCCGGCATTCCCGCGCTGGAGGCGGAAGTCGAAGGTGCGGCGCGCCTGCTGGCCGCGCCGGCGGCGCGGCGGGTCGCGCAGGGCGTCGAGCAGACGCTGCGATTGCACGAAGTGGAAGCCCTGCTGGCGTCCACCGCGCTGGTGGTGGACGCCTGCCGCCACGCCGTGCACGCGGGCGGCAGCGTGCTGCCGCTGGCCACGCGACCGGTACTGTTCGCGCTGGTGCGCGCGCTCGGCGAGGCGTGGCCGCACGACGCACCGCGCGACGCGCTGATCCGCCGTGCCTTCCGCACCGGCTACATCGATGCGACGCACCGCGCGCGGCTGCGCGTGGAGATCGGACGGCTGCGCGCGCTGCTGCGCCAGGTGGCCGAGGTGCGCGCGACCAGGCACGGCTTCGTGCTGCTGCCGCGCCATGCCACCGGGGTGGTGGTGCTGGCGCGGCCGGTGGAGGAGCCGCATGCGGCGGTGCTGGCCCTGCTTGCCGACGGCGAGGCCTGGTCCAGCTCGGCGCTGGCGCTGGCGCTGGGCACCAGCCAGCGCACGGTGCAGCGCGCGCTCGACGCGCTGGCCGCGGCCGGCAAGGTGCAGCCGCTGGGGCGCGGGCGGGCGCGCCGCTGGAGCACGCCGCCGCTGCCCGGACTCGCGACCATGTTGTTACTCCCCGCCCCGCTGCCGGGCGACTAGGATGCACGCATGAAACGATCGAACGCCGACATCGTCCGCGAATACGGCCCTCTGCCGGGCGTCAGCCAGGTGCACGGGGTGAGCTGGGACGGCCACGACGTCTGGTTCGCCACCGGCGAGCAGCTGCACGCGCTGGACCCGGCCAGCGGCGCCACCCGGCGCACGCTCGAGGTCGCTGCCCGCGCCGGCACCGCGTTCGACGGCCGCCACCTGTACCAGATCGCCGACGAGCGCATCCAGCGCATCGACCCCGCGACCGGCCAGGTACTGGGCAGCATCCCGGCGCCTGCCGGCGGCGACAACGCGGGACTGGCGTGGGCCGAGGGCATGCTGTGGCTGGGCCAGTACCGTCAGCGGCGCATCCTCCAGCTCGACCCGCACACCGGCGCGGTGCTGCGCACGATCGAATCCAACCGCTACGTCACCGGCGTCACCTGGGTCGAGCGCGAGCTGTGGCACGGCACCTGGGAGGACGAAGCCAGCGAGCTGCGCCACGTCGACGCCGACACCGGCGAGGTGCTGGAGAGCGTGGCGATGCCGCCGGGCATGGTGGTGTCGGGCCTGGAGTCCGACGGCGGCGGGCTGTTCTACTGCGGCGGCGGCAACAGCGGCCGACTGCGCGCGGTGCGCCGGCCCACGCGCGGGCTGGAAGACGAGGCCGCTTCTCGATAGAAAAACTATCTTTTGAACATGCCGCACCGGCTCGATCGAGGCGACGGCATGCCGCACACTGCCGGCCATGACGAGAATGGCGACAAGCGGGCGACTCCATGCGTAGCAAGCTGTTCGTGCCCGGCTCGCGGCCGGAGCTGTTCGCCAAGGCGCTGGCCGGCGACGCCGATGCGCTGTCGTTCGACCTGGAGGATGCGGTCGCCGAGGCGCGCAAGGCCGAGGCGCGCGCGATGGTGGCGGATTTCGTCGCCGGTGCGGCGGTGGCCCAGTCGGCCAAGCTCATCATCGTGCGCACCAATGCGCCGGATTCGCCACACTTCGGGGCGGACCTTGCCGCGCTCGCCCGCCCCGGCGTCACCCTGCTCAACCTGCCCAAGATCGAATCGCCGCAGGCCCTGCTCGACGCGGTGGCCGCGCTCGAGGCGGCGGAGCATGCGAACGCGGTGACGCACCCGATCGGCCTGCTGGTGAACATCGAGACGCCGCGCGCGCTGGCCGACGCCGCGCGCATCGCTGCAGCGCACCCGCGCGTGGCGGGACTGCAGCTGGGCCTGGGCGATCTGTTCGAGCCGTACGGCATCGACCGCACCGACCCGCGCAACGTGCACGCGGCGATGTTCGCCCTGCGCATGGCCGCGGCGCAGGCCGGCGTGTTCGCGATGGACGGCGCCTTCGCCGCGCTCGACGACGACGACGGCTACCGCGAGGAAGCGCGCATGGCGCGGCGGCTCGGCTTCATCGGCAAGAGCTGCGTGCATCCGCGCCAGGTGGCGCTGGCGAACGCGGCGTTCGCGCCGTCGGAGGCGGAGCTGGCGGCGGCGCGCCGGATCGTCGAGGCCGCGCAAGCCGCCGGCGCACAAGGGCGCGGCGCCTTCGTGGTCGACGGCCGGATGATCGACCCGCCCTTCCTGAAGCGCGCGCAGGCCCTGCTTGCTGCCGCACGGCGGCCGGGCTGATGCGCTGGCGCGAGGGCGTGGGCATCGCGCTTTCTTCCGGTCAGGCATCGCGCGCACTGCGTGCCTGGCTGGGCCTGCTGCTGCTTGCCGTGCTTGCGCCCGCGCCGGCGCAAAGCCTGGCGCCGCTGCGCAGCGGGCAACTGCCGTCGCTGGAAACGGGCGCGCCGCTGCGCGACATCGCCGTCGTCGACGGTCGGCCACTGGCGCTTGCCGACGGCGAAGCCTGGCGTCTCGACCGCGCCGGCAAGGCATGGATCCGCCTGCCATGGCCAGCCGGCGCATCACCGGCCGCCCGCATCATCGACGACGGCACGCAGGCCTGGCTGCTGAGCGAAACGCCGGATACGCATGAAGTGACCGGCGTGGCCCGCCTGCACGCCAGCGACGAGCGGCTCCAGCTGCAACCGCTGCCGCCCTTGCCGACCCCGCTGCACGCGGTGCGCGGCGCCTGGGCCAACGACATCCTGTGGCTCGCCGGCCTCGGCGCGGACGGACGGGCGCAACTGCTGCAGCTGCAGACGAACGCGCCACAGCCGCGCTGGAACACGTTCGCCGGATGGCCCGGCGACGGCGCGCCCAGCTCGGCGGTCGCCCGCGCCGCGGCCGTGCTGGTCAGCGTGCCCGATCCTTCCGGCGCCACCGAGAAACTGTGGCGCTGGAGCGCCGACGACGGCTGGAGCGAACGCGGCCAGGTGCCCGGCCGACTGCTGCCCGGTTCCGGCCATGCGCTGGGCCAGGCCAACGCGCTCTACCTGGTGCGCGACGACGGCACGCACGCGCAGGCGCCGGCCCGGCTGATGACTTTCCAGACCATCACCAGCGCTTGGGCCACCCTGCCGGGCGCCGCGCCCACCGGCGTGGTCGCCGCCGGCGCCTGGACCGACGGCCTGTTCTGGGCGCAACGCAGCGCCGACGGCACGCGCATCGACTTCGGCTACGCCAGCGTGCAGTCCAGCAAGCTGCTGTTGCGCTGGCTGGACTGGATCGTGCTCACGGTCTATCTGCTCAGCATGCTCGGCATCGGCCTGTATTTCTACCTGCGCGAGAAGCGCAACTCCACCGCCGGCTTCTTCGTCGGCGGGCGCAGCATCCCGTTCTGGGCTGCAGGCATCAGCCTGTACGCCACCAACACCAGCTCGATCAGCTTCATCGCGATCCCGGCGAAGGCGTTCGAGACCAACTGGCAGTACCTCACCAACAACCTGATCGCGATCCTGGGACTGATGTTCGTGGCGGTGTGGATCGTGCCGCTGCTGCGCCGGCTCGATCTGATGAGCGTGTTCTCCTACCTGGAGACGCGCTTCCACCCCGCCATCCGCATGCTGGCCAGCGCGCTGTGCATCGTGATGCAGATCGGCAGCCGGATGAGCGTGATCCTGTTCCTGCCGGCGCTGGCAATCGCCACCATCACCGGCATCGACGTGGTGTGGAGCGTGCTGATCATGGGCGGGTTCACCATCCTGTACACCACGCTGGGCGGCATGAAGGCGGTGATCTGGACCGATTTCGTGCAGGTGTTCGTGATGTTCGGCGGCGCGCTGTTCGCGATCGGCTTCATCATCTGGAACATCCATGGCGGCGTGCCGGCGTTCGTCCACACGGCGATGGCCGAGCACAAGATGCACCTGCTCGATTTCAGTTTCGACCTGACCAAGGCGACGGTGTGGGGCTTCGTGTTCCTGGTGCTGTTCGACGTGGTGCTGACCTTCCCCAAGGACCAGGTCCTGATGCAGCGCATCCTCTCCACCCGCTCGGACAAGGAGGCCGGCCGCTCGGTGTGGACGTTCGCCGCGGTGATGATCCCCGGCGGCTTCATGTTCTACCTGATCGGCACGGCGCTGTGGGTCTACTACAAGTCGCACCCCGAGCGGCTGAACCCGACGTTGCCGATCGACGCCACCTTCCCGCTGTTCATCGCGGCCGAGCTGCCGATGGGCGTCACCGGTCTGATCATCGCCGGCATCTTCGCCGCCGCGATGTCCACGCTGTCGAGCATCATCAACAGCGTGTCCACCCTGGCCTCGGTGGATTTCTACGAGAAGCTGGCAAGGAACCCGACGCCGAAGAAGAGCGTGCTGTTCGCCGAGATCACCGGCGTGGCGGTCGGGCTGGTGGCGATCGGTCTGGCCATCGTGCTGTCGCGCTTCGACATCCACTCGCTGTTCGACGTCTCGATCGAGCTGGCCGGCCTGCTCGGCGGCGGCTTCGCCGGCGCCTACACGCTGGGCATGTTCACCCGCCGCGCCAACGCACCGGGCGTGGCCATCGGCATCGGCTCCAGCATCTGCCTGACCGTGGTGGCGTGGTGGTTCAAGCTGGTCCACCCGTACTTCTACCTGGCCATCTCGATCCTGCTGTGCATCGTGATCGGTTACCTGGCCAGCCTGTGCTTCCCGGCCTCCACGCGCTCGCTGAAGGGGCTGACGATCTACGCCGATCGCACCGGCTGAGTACCTTCGAGCACTCGCCGCGAGGCCGCCGGACACGGCATGATGGAAGCGACCGGCAGGCTCCGCTTAGCTGCCGCCCTGACCAGCGAGGCGCCGTGGAAACCCAGTTCCTGCACACCTTCATCACCATCGTCGACCAGGGCTCGATGGCGGCCGCCGCGCGCGTGCTGAACATCACGCCGGCGGCGGTGGCGCAGCAGATCCGCACGCTGGAGCGCGAGATCGGCGCCCCCCTGATCGCCCGCGTCGGCCGCACGGTCAGCGTCACCGAGGAGGGCTCGCGCATCCTGCAGCGCTCGCGCGACCTGCTGCGCCACGTGGCCGACCTGCGCAGCGTGGCGAACGAGAACGCGGTCTCCGGCGAGCTGCGCCTGGGCGCCTGCCCCACCGCGCTGGCCGGCATCCTGCCCGACGTGCTGGCGCGCATGGTCGACGCGTTTCCGCAGATCAACGTGTTCATCAAGCCCGGCTACTCGGCCGAGCTGTACCGCGCGGTGGAAGCCGGCGATCTCGACGCGGCGGTGGTGTTGCAGGCGCCGTTCGCGCTGCCCAAGACCTGCGAGTGGCTGCTGTTGCGCGAGGAACCGCTGATCGTGCTGGCGCCGAAGAGCATGGCCGGGTGCGACCCGCACGAGCTGCTGGCGACCCAGCCGCTGATCCGCTACGACCGCAACCAGTGGGGCGGCCGCCAGGCCGACGAGTACCTGCGCGCCCACGGCATCGTGCCGCACGAGCGCTTCGAACTGAACGCACTCAACGCGATCGCCGTGATGGTCGACCGCGGCCTCGGCGTATCGCTGGTGCCGGACTGGGCACACCCGTGGCCGGAGGGCGTGCAGCTGGCGCGCATCCCGCTCCCCGCGCCGACGGTGCCGCGGCGCATCGGCATCGTGTGGTCGCGCTCCAGCGTGCGCGTGCGGCTGGTCACCGTGTTCCTGCAGGAAAGCCGCAAGGCGGTGCAGGCGCGCGCGTCCTGAGCCCGCCTGCCCGACGCCGATGACGTTGATGTTGCGCCGCGGCAAACATTTGCTTCGTTCGTAAGCAACAAAAACTAGCCTCTGAACATAGTCCGCGCTGGTTCATTGCGAACGGCGAAGCGCATAGGCTCGCCCAGAATCACGCACAGGGCCGCCGACGCCGGGGAGGGCGCCGCGAATGAGACACACCCCAAACCGTTCGAAGACGCATTGCGCTGCATCGCGGCCACCGCTCCGCGCGGGCCGCGGCCACCCCACACCACGATGAGACCCGCCATGATCAAGCCACTCTCCGCCGCGATCAGCAGCATCCTGCTGTTCTCGGCGATCCCGGCCGGCGCGCACGCGCAGGACGCCATGCCCACCGGCAACAGCGCCGCCGCGCAGGACGCCGCCACGCCGGACACCAAGAAGAAGGACGACAAGGTCGTCGACCTCAACCGCATCATCGTCACCGGCACGCGCACGCCCAAGGCGGTCGACGAGATCCCCGGCGCGATCACCGTGGTCTCGAAGGAAGAGCTCCAGCACACCCTGCTGGTAACCGAGGACGCCACCGCGGTGCTGGCGCGCTCGGTGCCGGGCTACGCGGAATCCTCGCAGGCGATGAGCAACACCGGCGAGACGCTGCGCGGGCGCATCCCGCTGCGCCTGTTCGACGGCATTCCGCAGGGCTCGCCGCTGCGCGAGGGCACCCGCAACGGCACCTTCACCGACATGGGCATCATCGGCCGCATCGAGGTGATCAACGGCCCGTCCGCCGCCGAGGGCATCGGCGCCGCCGGCGGCATCATCAACTACATCTCCAAGGTGCCCACCAAGGAAGGCGCCGAGACCACCTTCACCACCCGCTACCAGACCCAGGGCCACGGCGGCAGCGAAGGCTGGAAGACCGGCCTCACCTTCGCCGCCAAGCAGGACGCCTACGACGTGCTGCTGTCGGCCTCGTACATCGACCGCGGCATCTCCTACGACGGCAACGGCCGCCGCATCGGCATGAACACCAGCGGCTCGCTGGCCGACTCCACCTCGAAGAACCTGTTCCTCAAGGGCGGCTTCAACTTCGGCGCGGCCAACGAGCAGCGCCTGCAGGCGACCTACAGCCACTTCAAGATCGAGGGCAAGGGCAACTACGTCCAGGTGCTGGGCTGCCGCGGCCCGGACGATGATCCGCCGTGCGACGTGCCGCGCACCAACACCTCGGAGAAGGGCCACATCTTCGGTTCGAAGGACGCATTCAACGACTTCGAGCAGTACAGCCTGGCCTACAGCAACGCCGACTTCTTCGGCGGCGCGCTGGAGATCAACGTCTACAAGGCCGACCAGGCGATGCGCTACCTGCCGGAGAACAGCTCGGACAAGCAGGATCCGCTGATCGCGCCGCTGGGCACGCTGTTCGACCAGTCGGAAATCGACTCGCACAAGAAGGGCATCCGCACCTCCTGGACCCGCTCCGACCTGTTCGACGTGAGCGGACTGGAGCTGCACACCGGCATCGACTTCGGCCGCGACAAGGCGCAGCAGCAGCTGGCGCTGACCAAACGCCTGTGGGTGCCGCCGATGAACTACAAGAGCACGGCGCCGTATGCCCAGCTGTCGTGGGACGTCGGCCCGGTGACCCTGAGCGGTGGCGTCCGCCGCGAGGACGACAAGCTCACCGTCAACAGCTACACCACCACGTACTACCGCAACCGCGTGTTCGTCGAGGGCGGCGGCGTGAAGTACACCAAGAACCTGAAGAACTTCGGCGCGATCTGGCGCATCGGCAGCGAATGGTCGCTGTTCGGCTCGTACAGCGAAGGCTTCACTTTGCCCAACATCGGCATCCCGCTGCGCAACATCAACGTGCCCGGGCAGTCGGTCAGCCGCATCCGCGACCTCGACGCGATCATCTTCAAGAACAGCGAACTCGGCTTCAACTGGCGCGGCGACCACGGTGCGTTCGGCGCCACCCACTACATCTCCAAGTCGCCGTTCGGCGCCTCGCTGGCGATCGACCCGAACACCAGCGACTTCATCCTGACCCGTGCTCCGGTGCGCATCGAGGGTACCGAAGTCACCGGCGAGTGGCGCTTCTCGGATGCGTGGAAGGTGACCGGCCTGTACTCGCACATCCGCGGCAAGACGGCGTTCTGGTCGGCCGACCCGGCCGGCCGCTACGGCGCCGGCGGACTCAACAAGCCGATGGGCGTGCTCGACATCAACCCGGACAAGTTCGCCGCCGCCGTGACCTGGAACTTCCTGCCCAATGCGGACGCCACGCTCGGCTTCACCTCGCTGTTCGGCCGCCACCTCCGCGGCAGCGACACGCGCGCCTACGACGGCCGCACCTTCAGCTACGACGAGCAGACCCACGGCTACACCCTGTTCGACCTCGGCGTGAACTACGACATGGCGCGCTACGGCAAGCTCTCGCTGGGCGTGGAGAACCTGTTCGACAAGCAGTACATCCTCAGCTGGTCGCAGCTTGCCGGCTACCAGAACTACTGGGCCGGCCGTGGTCGCATGACCTCGGTGACGTATACGATCACGTTCTGAGTCGGACGTGACGACATACCGGCCGCGACGCCCCACCCGGGCGCCGCGGCCGCGGCGAGGAAACCCGATGGGCGAGGTTCGCAGCACGCTTACATACACGCGCCGCTCCCGCTGGTTGGTGACGTTGGCGACCGTGCTGCTGTGCGTTGGCCTGCCCGCAACCGCTGTTGCGGCGACACCGCTGCCCGAAGCCCGTCCCGAGGCGCAGGGCGTGTCGTCCGCGCGACTGCAGCGCCTGCACGACTTCATGCGCCAGGCCACCGGCGCCGACGGCTACCTCGGCGGCGTCACCCTGCTGGCGCGCAACGGCCGCATCGTGGACTGGCAGGCGTACGGCCACCGCGACCTCGCGCGTCGCGTGCCGATGCGCAGGGACGCCATCTTCCGCATCTACTCGATGACCAAGACGGTGACCTCGGTCGCGGTGATGCTGCTGGTGGAGGAAGGCAAGCTCGCCCTGGACGATCCGCTGTCGCGCCACCTGCCCGGCTTCGCCGCGCCGCAGGTGCTGATCGGCGGCAGCATCGACGCGCCGAAGCTGCGACCGGCCGACAAGCCGGTCACCCTGCACGCGCTGCTCACCCACACCGCCGGTTATCCCGCCGGCCGCAAGGGCGACGAGCTGGCGCTCACGCTGATGGAGCGCATCGACCCGCACGGCGCGGCCGACCTGCGCGGCTTCGCCGAACGCATGCGCCGCGTGCCGCTGGCCGCCGACCCCGGCACCCGCTTCGGCTACGACGGCGCCTCGCTGGAATTGCTGGCGCGGGTGGTCGAGGTGGTCTCGGGGCAGTCGTTCGAGAGCTTCCTGCAGCAACGCATCTTCGAGCCGCTGCAGATGCGCGACACCGGTTTCCACGTGCCGGCGGCGCAGCGCTCGCGCGTGGTGGACCTTACCCGCATGAACGCGCACGGCCGGCTGGAACTCGCCGACACTCTCAGCGCCAGGCATCCGGGCGAGCCGCTGAATGCGTACGCCAGCGGCGCCGGCGGCCTGTATTCCACCGCCGGCGACTACGCCCGCTTCGCGCAGATGCTGCTGGACGGCGGCACGCTGGACGGCCACCAGCTGCTGGGCCGCAAGACGGTGGAGCTGATGCTGCGCAACCATCTCGGCATGCTCGACCCGCCGGTCACCCAGTTCAGCGACGCCGAGGGCTTCGGCCTCGGCGGTTACGTGGTGCTGGACCCGGCCCGGCGCGGCCAACTCGGTTCGCCGGGCCAGTTCGGCTGGAGCGGCGCGGCCTCGACCAGCTTCAGCATCGACCCGCACGAACACCTGCTGATGATCCTGCTGCTGCAGCACCTGCCGCGCGACGATGGCGGCAAGGAGCTGCCGCGGATCAGCCGCAATTTCTACGATCTGGTCTACCAGGCGCTGCCATGACTTCGCCACGCACGGCGTTACCGAGTACCCGATGAACACCGACTCCGCTTCCCCCGATACCCCAGCCACCCCGCCCGTGCGCCACGAGTTCAAGTTCTCGCACGTCACCACCGGCCGCTACCTGCCCGTGCCGGGCAAGGCGCCGGGCTGGCCGTTCGCCGAGATCGGCCACTGGAAGACGGACGTGGACGGCTGCGTCGACGACTGGGTGCGCGAGCTCACCGACTGGCGCCGCGAGCACCTCGTGCGCATCGGCTACGACGACGCCAACTACCGCCGCCCCGAACTGCAGTGGGCGCAGCGCAACTTCGTGCACGCGCAGATGATGGTGGAGGATCGTTATTTCTACGATCCGGTCGCCGGCCGCTACACCGTCGACCGCTACCTGGACGATCTGGAAGCACGCTACGGCGGCATCGACAGCGTGCTGATCTGGTTCGTCTACCCCAACATCGGCCTCGACGACCGCAACAAGACCGACCTGGCGCACGACCTGCCCGGCGGTCTCGCCGGCCTGAAGAGCGCGGTGGACGACTTCCACCGCCGCGGCGTGCGCGTGTTCCTGCCCACCATGCCGTGGGACCACGGCACGCGCGAGCCGGAGCAGAACGACTGGCAGGCGATCGCCGGACTGGTCAAGGCGGTCGGCGCCGACGGCATCAACGGCGATACCTACAACGGCGTGCCGCGCGCCTTCTTCGACGCCTGCGACGCGCTCGGCTGCCCGGTGGTGCTGCAGCCCGAATCCACCATCAGTTCCGAGGAACAGCTGATCTGGAACGTGCAGAGCTGGGGCAAGAAGGCGCCGAACGAGCCGATCCCGCCGGTAGCCAAGTGGAAGTGGCTGGAGCCGCGCCACATGATCAACTACGAGAACCGCTGGGGCCGCGACCGCAACCACGACCTGCAGTACATCTTCTTCAACGGCATCGGCTACAACGCTTGGGAAAACGTCTGGGGCATCTGGAACCAGCTCACCCCGCGCGACGCGGAGACGCTGCGCCGGATCGCCGCGATCGAGCGGCAGTTCGCGCCCGCGCTGGTCAGCCGCGACTGGCGCCCCTACGAGCGCACGCTGCAGGCCGGCGTGTTCGCCAGCCGCTTCCCGACCGACGCCTTCACGCTGTGGACGCTGGTCAACCGCAACGAGTACGCGGTGGACGGCGAGCAGATCGCGCTGCCGCACCATGACGGCACGCAGTACTACGACGCCTGGCACGGTGTGCCGCTGCAGCCGCGGCTGGAGGACGGCCGTGCGGTGTTCGACTTCGCGCTGGAAGGCCGCGGCTTCGGCGCGCTGCTGGCGCTGGCGCCCGGCGCCGCGATCGACGGCCTCGACGCCTTCCTCGCGCGCATGCGCGAGCGCGCCGCGGTGCCGCTCGGCTCGCTGTCGGCCCAGTGGCGTTCGCTGCCGCAGCAGCTGGTGCCGATCGTGCCCACCCGCCGCGCCACCGAAGCCCCGCCCGGCATGCTGACGATTCCCGCCGGCGCGTTCGACTTCGTGGTCGGCGGCGTCGAGATCGAAGGCCAGACCTGGGAAGGCAACGACGTGCAGTACCCGTGGGAGGACAGCGCGCGCCGCCACCACCGCCACCGGCTGCAGATGCACGCGTTCTTCATCGACCGCACGCCGGTGACCAATGCGCAGTTCCGCGAATTCCTCGACGCCAGCGGCTGGCGTCCGCGCGACCCGCACAACTTCCTGCGCCACTGGATCGACGGCGCGCCGCCGCCGGGCTGGGAGTACAAGCCGGTAACCTGGGTGTCGATCGAGGACGCACGTGCCTACGCCGCCTGGGCCGGCAAGCGCCTGCCGCACGAATGGGAATGGCAGGTTGCCGCGCAGGGCCACGACGGCCGCCGCTACCCGTGGGGCAACGACTGGGATGCGTCGATGGTGCCCGCCGTCAACCGCGGCCGCACGCTGACCGCACCGGCCGACGTCGACGCGCACCCGGCCGCGGCCAGCCCGTTCGGCCTGCTCGACCTGGTCGGCAACGTCTGGCAGTGGACCGACGAATACGCCGACGAGCACACCCGCGCCGCGATCCTGCGCGGCGGCAGCAGCTACCAGCCGCAGACTTCGCACTGGTATTTCCCGCAGGCCTACCGGCTCGACCAGCACGGCAAGTACCTGCTGATGGCGCCGAGCAAGGACCGCTCCGGCAGCGTCGGCTTCCGCTGCGTGGTGGACGCGGCATGAGCGCATCGCCCGCCCCGCGGGTGCGGCTCGACGGCCTGCTCGGCGAGGCGCTGGCCGCCAACCTGCGCGGCCGGCTCGCGCACTTCATCGTCGACGAGCACAGCCCGGCGATCGCGCTGTTCGCGCCGCAGCGGCGCCACGAAAACCGCGAGGGCGACTGGTACGGCGAGCACGCCGGCAAGTGGCTGGTGGCCGCCGCGAAGGCGGCCGCACGCAACGGCGATGCGGCGCTGCGCGCGAACGTGCTGCGCGTCGCCGACTACCTGGTGTCGATCCAGGAGGCCGACGGCTACCTCGGCACCTACGCGCCGGACCACCGCTTCATGCGCCCGCAGCCGCCGAAGCCCATCAGCTGGGACGGCGCGCCCAGCGTGCGCACCTGGGACATCTGGACGCATGCCTACCTGCTTCTCGGCCTGCTCGAAGTGCATCGGCATTTTCCCGCGCCGCGCTACCTCGATGCCGCGCGCCGGATCGGCGACCTGTGCTGGCACACGCTGACCGACGGCGGCATCGACATCACCGAGCTCGGCAACCATCACGGCCTGTCCGCCACGGTGCTGATGGACCCGGCCGTCGAGCTGTACTTCGCCACCGGCGAGCCGCGTTACCTCGAACTGGCGCAGCGCGTGCTGCGGCAGGCCGACGACCATCGCGAGCTGGCCCTGCTCACCCGTGCGCTGGAGGGCACCGACGTCGCCGCCATCGCCACCGGCAAGGCCTACCAGCTGGCGTGGAACCTGGTCGGCCTGGCCAAGCTGCACCGCGCCACCGGCAACGCGGACTACCGCCGCGCGGTGGAACTCGCCTGGCACAGCATCCGCGCGCACCATCTGACCCTGGGCGGTGGCCCGTGGGGCGGCGTGGGCCACCGCTCGCGCGAGGTGTTCAATCCGGCCGGCGTGTTCAGCCCGTACGGCTACGTCGAGACCTGCTCGTCGCTGGCGTGGATCCAGCTGAACCGCGAGCTGCTGGCGATCACCGGCGAGGCGCGCTACGCCGAGGAGATCGAACGCACCGCCTATAACGACCTGCTCGGTGCGCAGGCGCCCAACGGCAAGGACTGGTGCTACTACGTGTTCCCGAACGGCCGCCGCGTGCACACCACCTACTGGCGCTGCTGCAAGTCCAGCGGCGCGATGGCGCTGGAGGAACTGCCCGCGCTCGCCTATGCGCAGGCTGCCGACGGCAGCGTCACGGTGAACCTCTACGGCCCCGGCGTAGCGCGCTTCGCGCTGGCCGGCGGCGGCGAGCTGAGCATCACCCAGCACACCGCCTACCCGTACCCCGGCGACGTCCGGCTGCGCCTCGCCGGTGCGCCGACGATGCGCTTCGCGCTGAAGCTGCGCATCCCGTCGTGGGCCGACGGTGCCGCGCTGGCGGTCAACGGCGAGGATGCCGCCGTCGCGCTGACGCCGGGTCAATACGCCGTGCTCGACCGCGCATGGCACGACGGCGACGAGCTGGTGGCGCGCTTCCCGATGCAGCCGCGGTTGCACCGCGCGGTCAACCGCAACGTGCAGGAATCGCGCGCCCCCGACGGCAGCGAAGTGCGCCAGGAAGTGCTGCACTTCGAGTACGCCGCGATCACCTGCGGCCCGCTGGTCTACGCCACCGGGCTGATCGACGGCTTCAAGCTCGAGGAGACCCTGCGCCTGCCCGCCGCGCCGCCGGAGCGATGGCTGGCGCTGCAGCCCGCGCACGCCGACGGCGTGCCGCGGATCGCGCTGGACCCCGGCTATCGCGCACCGCTGGAGTTCACCCCGTACTTCGCCACCGGCGGCCGCGTCGACGGCAGTTGGCGACTGAGCTGGCTGTCGCTCGCCCCGGAGCCGCCGGCGTGATCCGCCCGCCCTGCCGAACGGCAGCCGTCACACAAGAATTTGTGGCGCCAGAACATAGCCGCTTCGCCTGTTTCTTCACCAGGGCATGGTGCAGAGTGGCCCGCAGCATCCACCCCGATCCCCATGGACGCGCCGCGCATGGAAACCCCACCGCCTGAGTCGAAAGCCGCCCACCAGGGCCCACTGGCCGGCGTGCGCGTGCTGGACCTGAGCGCCTACATCGCCGGCCCTTACGCCTGCTCGCTGCTGGCCGACCAGGGTGCCGACGTGATCAAGGTCGAGCCACCCGACGGTGACAACCTGCGCCAGTACCCGTCCACCTTGCCCCGCGAAAGCCGCGCCTTCCTCGGCGTGAACCGCAGCAAGCGCGGCATCGTGCTCGACCTCAAGCGCGCGGGCGACCATGCCGTCCTGCTCAAGCTGGTGCGCGACGCCGACGTGCTGGTGCACAACTTCCGCCCGGGCGTGCCCGAGCGGCTCGGCATCGGCCACGAGCAGCTGAACCCGATCAACCCGCGGCTGGTCTATTGCGCGATCACCGGCTACGGCGACAGCGGCCCGCTGAAGGACAAGGCCGGCTACGACCAGGTGCTGCAGACCATGACCGGCATGTGCACGCTGCAGGGCAAGCGCGGCGGGCCGCCGGAGATCATCTACGGCTCGGTGGTCGACTACTACGCCGCGGCGCTGCTGGCGGCGGGGGTGTCCTCCGCGCTGTACGAGCGCGAGCGCAGCGGGCTGGGCCAGTTCGTCGGCGTGTCGCTGCTGCGCAGCGCGCTGACCATGCAGTCGGCGCGGATGATCTGGGCCGAGGGCGAGTCGCTCGACATCGGCCGCGACATGCGCTCCGGCGGCGTCACCGGCATCCACCCCACGCGCGAGGGCTGGATCTACATCTCGGCCAACACGCCGCGCTTCTGGAAGGCGCTGTGCGCGAAGACCGGCCTCGACGCGCTGGCCGCCGAGCCGCGCTACGACAGCGTGCGCAAGCGCGCGCAGCACTTCGCCGAGATCCTGCCGCCGCTGCATGCGGCGCTGGCCGCACGCAGCGCGCTGGAGTGGGAGGCGCTGTTCGGCGACGAGGTACCCTGCGCCGCGGCGCGCCGCATCGAGGACATGTTCGACCACCCGCAGGTGCAGGCGCAGGGCATCATCGACACCTTCGAGCATCCGGTAGTGGGCCGTTACCGCGGCGTCGCGCAGTCGATCCGCTTCGGCCGCACGCCGGGGCCGGCGCCGTTTGCCGCGCCCGTGCTCGGCCAGGACACCGCACAGGTGATCGCCGCGGTCGATGCCGGCGCGCCGATCGCCCCCAAGCCGCGCGGCCGGCGCAAGGCCTGAGCACGCCATCCCGCGCGGCCGTTGGCCGCCCTGCGCGAACGCACGGGCCCCGGGGTATGCGTCGCCGGGCCGCTCGCCGAACCGGCCGCGGCACCGGTGCATCCGATTGCCCGCGCCTGCCGTATGCCATGGCATGTAGCAGGCGGAGCGGCCGGATCGTCCGGTGGTCGTCGCCGGCGGGAAGTTGCGTATGATGGTTCCCCATCCAGCCGTTGCCGAGGTAGCGCCCTTCCGGGCGAAACGAGTCGTGGCCCCTCCCGCGAGCAACGCCACTCCCGATGCGCAGTACTGGTCGATGCAGATGGCGGCCGTGTCGGCGCAGCGCGACCGCGCCAGCTTCATGCGCATCTACGATCATTTCGCGCCGCGGCTGCAGCGCTACCTGCGCAACCTGGGCGTGGCCGAGTCGCTCGCCGACGAACTGGTGCAGGAGGCACTGCTGACGCTGTGGCGCAAGGCCGGCCTGTTCGATCCGGCGCGGGCCAGCCTGGCCACCTGGCTGTACCGCGTGGCGCGCAATCTGTACATCGACCAGGTGCGGCGCGAGCCGCACTGGCTGCCGATCCAGGAAGGACTGGACCGGCTGGACCTTGCCGAGTCCGACCGGCGCGACTCGGCGCCCGAATCGCTGATCGACCAGGACGCGCTGAAGCAGGCGATCGACCGGCTGCCCGCCGTGCAGGCCAAGCTGGTGCGCATGTGCTACCTCGAAAGCAAGAGCCACAGCGAAATCGCGCGCGAGCTGGACATGCCGCTGGGCTCGGTCAAATCCTCGCTGCGGCGTGCCTTCGCGAAGCTGCAGGGCAGCATGGGGGGCGCGCGATGAAACCGAACCACCATCTCGACGATGCCACCCTGCTCAGCTATTCCGCCGGCGCACTGCCGACGGCGTTGGCGGTGGTCGCCGCCACCCACCTGGAGCGCTGCGCGGCGTGCCGTGCGCGCCTGCTCGACGCCGACCGGATCGGCGGCGTACTGATGCAGCAGCAGCGCATCGACGCGCCCGCCGACGATGCGCGCGCCGCCATGCTGGCGCTGCTGGACGCCGAGCCGGCGACCGCACCGGCGGCCATGCCGGCCGACCTCATGGAGGAAGCCGACCCGGACCGGCTGCCGGCCGCGCTGCAGCCGTGGTTCGGCCACTCGCTGCGCGCGCTGCGCTGGAAACGCGTGGCGCCCGGCGTGCAGCGCATCCGCGCCGGCAGCATCGCCGGCGGCGAGCTGATGCTGCTGCGCATCGCGCCCGGCAGCAAGTTGCCGCTGCACAGTCATGGCGGCAACGAGCTGACCGTGATCCTGGACGGCGCCTACGACGACATGCTCGGCCACTTCGGCCCCGGCGACGTGGCCGACCTGGACGGCCAGACCCAGCACCAGCCGGTGACGTCGCCCGGCGTGCCGTGCATCTGCGTGGCCGCGACCGATGCGCCGCTCAAATTCTCCGGCTGGGTCGCCCGCACGCTGCAGCCGCTGTTCGGTTTCTGAGCGCCGTGCTGCTCCGGCGGAGCACAAGCCGATGAGCACGGCAATGGTGCTGTTCCGGTGCGACCTGCGCGTGGCCGACAACCCCGCGCTCGCCGCCGCGTGCGCCGCGCATGCGCGGGTGCTGCCGGTGTTCATTCACGCGCCTGACGACGACGGCGAGTGGGCGGCCGGCGCCGCCAGCCGCTGGTGGCTGCATCACTCGCTGGCCGCGCTCGAGCGGGAGCTGCGCGCGAACGGCGGCGGCCTGTACCTGCGCCGGGGCGACCCGCTGGAGGTGCTGCGCGAACTGATCCGCCACAGCGGGGCCCGCGCGGTGTACTGGAACCGGCGCTACGAACCGGCCGCGATCGCGCACGACACGCGCATCAAGAGCGCGCTGCAGGCCGACGGCATCGCGGTGCACAGCCACAACGCCGCGCTGTGGTGCGAGCCGTGGCAGCTCGCCACCCGCCAGGGCGAACCGTACAAGGTGTTCACGCCGTACTGGCGCAACCTGCGCCCGCAGCTGCAAGCGGTCGAACCGCTGCCGGCAGCGCGCTTGCCAGGCTGGGGTGAGCTGCGCGACGGCTTGCCGCTGGACGCGCTCGGACTGTTGCCGCGCATCGCGTGGGCCGGCGGCCTGGCCGAAAGCTGGCGACCGGGTGAAGCGGGCGCGCGCGAGTTGCTGGACGTGTTCGCCGACGATGCCCTCGGCGACTACGCGCACGCGCGCGACCTGCCGGCGCGTCACGGCACCTCACGGCTGTCGCCGCACCTGCACTTCGGCGAGATCTCGCCGCGGCAGATCCACTTCGCACTCGATCGCCGCGCCCGCGCCACCGACGCCAAACGCCGTCCCGACCTCGAACCCTACCTGCGCGAGCTGGGCTGGCGCGAGTTCGCCCATCACCTGCTGTATCACTTCCCGCACACGCCGATCGGCAACTTCAATCCGCGCTTCGACGGCTTCCCGTGGGCGCCCGCGGATCCGCCCCTGCTCGAGCGCTGGCAGCACGGCCGCACCGGCATCCCGCTGGTCGACGCCGGCATGCGCGAGCTGTGGCACACCGGCTGGATGCACAACCGCGTGCGCATGATCGTGGCCAGCTTTCTCACGAAAAACCTGCGCCAGCACTGGCACCACGGCGCACGCTGGTTCTGGGACACGCTGGTCGATGCCGACCTGGCCAACAACACGCTGGGCTGGCAATGGGTGGCCGGCTGCGGCGCCGATGCCGCGCCGTATTTTCGCGTGTTCAACCCGATCACCCAGGCGAAGAAATTCGATCCCGACGGTACCTATCTGCGCCGCTGGCTGCCGGAGCTGGCCGATGCCCCGCCGGCGCTGTTGCATGAACCGTGGAAGGATGCCGCCCTGCTCGAGCGCAGCGGCTACCCCGCGCCGATGGTCGATCTGGGCCAGTCGCGCCAGCAGGCGCTGGATGCCTACGGCGCGCTCGCGCGCTGAAACCAGGCACGCAGCGCCGGGGTAACTTCCGGAGCCGGCGCAGCGAATGGAATGACTCACGCGCTCATCCAGGACACGGAGCCTCCATGCCCGACATCGACCCCGCCGCCATTCCATCGACGACCGACCGCCGCTGGCCCGGCCTGCTGGCGATCGCCCTCATCGTGGCGTCCGCCGCGCTCGCCTTCGCCTGGACCGCCGGCTGGCTGACCCCGGGCCGACTCACGCCGCAGCGCTTCACCGACGCCATCGAGGCCGCCAACGGACAGGTCTGGCAGGGCTTCCGCCGCGCCCACGCCAAGGGCGTGTGCGTGGCCGGCTATTTCGAAGGCAATGGCCAAGGCCAGGCCCTGTCCAGCGCCCGTGTCTTCGCGCCGGTGCGCACGCCGTTCGTGGGCCGGCTGTCGATCGGCGGCGGATCGCCCTACGGCCTCGACAACCAGGCACGCGTGCGCAGCATGGCGCTGCAGCTGGACAGCGACGACGGCCAGCAATGGCGCATGGCGATGAACAGTTTCCCGTTCTTCGGCGTGTCCTCGGTGCAGGCCTTCCACGAGCAGACGCTCGCCAACGCGCCCGACCCGGCCACCGGCAAACCCGATCCGGCCAGGCAGGCGGCATTCGCCGCAGCCCACCCGGAATTCGCCCGCTTCGCCGCCTGGGCGAAGAGCGCGCCGTGGCCCACCAGCTGGGCCAACACCACGTTCAACGGCGTCAACACGTTCCGCTTCGTCAACCGCGCCGGCGAGGTGCACGACGTGCGCTGGTCGATGCAGCCGCGCGCCGCGTTCGCGGCCATGACGCCGGAACAGCGCGCCGCCGCCGATGGCGACTTCCTCGGCGAGGACCTCGGCGCGCGGCTGGCGCAGGGACCGCTGCGCTGGGACATGCTGGTGACCGTGGCGCAGCCGGGCGACGCGGTCGCCGACCCGTCGCAGAGCTGGCCCGAGGATCGCCGGCGCGTCAACGTGGGCAGCGTGGTGATCGAGAGCGCCACGCCGCAGGCCACCGGCGCCTGCCGCGACATCAACTACGACCCGCTGGTGCTGCCTGCCGGCGTGCAGGGTTCGGACGATCCGATCCTGGCCGCGCGTTCGGCCGTCTATTCGGTGTCGTTCAACCGGCGCGAACATGAAATCGCCGGCGGCAAGGCCGCTGCCGCCACCGGCCGCGCCGCGCCACAGGAGGCCACGCCATGAACCGCCCCACGCCGTCGCCTCGACCGCCGCGCCACTTCAACCTGGTCGCCCGCGTGCTGCACTGGAGCATGGCGCTGGCGATTCTCGCCATGCTGTTCGTCGGCGTCGGCATGGTCGCCTCGCTGAGCCTGCGCCCCGTCCTGGTCGACCTGCACCGGCCGCTGGGCATCGCGATCCTGCTGCTGGTGATCGTGCGATTGATCAACCGCCTGCGCCATCCCCCGCCGCCGCTGCCGGCCGACCTGCCTCGCGCGCACGCGTTCGCGGCCAGGGCGTCACACTGGCTGCTCTACACGCTGATGTTCGCGATGCCGCTGGTCGGCTGGTCGATGCTGTCCGCGGGCGGCTATCCGGTGACCATCTTCAAGGGCTTCGCGCTGCTGCCGATCGCGCCGCACCACGCCACCATCTACGCCGTACTGCGCAGCGCGCACACATGGCTGGCGCTGCTGCTGTTCGCCACCGTGCTGATGCACCTGGCCGCGGCGCTGTTCCACGCGTGGGTGCGCCGGGACGGGGTGTTCGCGAGCATGGCACGCGGGGCATTGGCGTTGCCCCCGCCAGCGGCCGCCGACGCGGACCTCGAGTCCGTCGAAGACAAGCCCATCGCGCCCGCGCCGACCAACCAGCGGCAGCAGTGACTCAGCCGAGGATCTGCGGATTCAACTGCCACACCGCGTAGTTCAGCGCCGTGGCGAAGCTGACCCAGCCCAGGTACGGCAGCAGCAGCGCGCCGGCCAGCGGACGCGCGCGCCAGAGGCCGATCACGGTGGCGACGATCAGCAGCCACAGCAGCACGATGTCGGCGAAGGCCAGCGCGCCGCGGTGCCAGCCGAAGAACAGCCAGCTCCACAGCGCATTGACCGCCAGCTGCAGCACGAACAGCACGAGCACGCCACGCTGCCGGTGCCAGCCGCCTTCGCGCCAGACCAGCCACGCGGCCACGCCCATCAGTACGTACAGTACCGACCACACCGGGCCGAACACCGACGCCGGGGGCGCCCATGATGGTTGCGCCAGCTGCCGGTAGAAGTCGGCGGCCTGCAGCGACGCCAGCGCGCCGATCGCGGCGGCGGCGAAGCTGAGCAGCAGCCAGCCGACCAGCCCGATGACCTGTTTGATGCCTGACATGCGTCTCTCCCGGTAGTGATGATCGGATACGAGCGGCGTGGCCGGCCGGATCCACTGGTTCGCACGGGTCCGGCGCACGCCGCGTGAAGCCGGCCATGGCATCGCCGCATGCATCCGTCGCGCGGCTTCTCCCGTATCTGTCATGAAACCGCTGACAGGTATGCTTCCATGGCCACCCCCGATCCACGCGTGATTGCGTCGCCTGAGCGCGTCGCCCCCTCGACCGGGCGCGCGGCCAAGCGCGCCAGCCAGGTGCATGCCCGGCTGCTGCACACCGTGCGACGCTGGTTCGACACCAGCGCGATGGTGGAGCGGGACGAGGCGCAGCAGGACCGCATCGACTGGCTGCGCGCCGCGCCGTTCGTGGCGATGCATCTGGCCTGCCTCGGCGTGCTCTGGGTCGGCGTGTCGCCGATCGCACTGCTGGTGGCGGCGGCGCTCTACGCCGTGCGCATGTTCGCGCTGACCGGCTTCTACCACCGCTACTTCTCGCACAAGACCTTCCGCACCTCGCGCGTGGTGCAGTTCGCCTTCGCGGTGATCGGCGCGGCCTGCGTGCAGCGCGGGCCGCTGTGGTGGGCGGCGCATCATCGCCACCACCACCGCCACGCCGATACCGCGCTCGACCCGCACTCGCCGGGCGTGCATGGCTTCGCGTGGAGCCACGTCGGCTGGTTCCTCACCCCGCGCCACTTCCGCACCGATCTGGCGCGGGTACCGGATCTGGCGAAATACCCGGAGCTGCGCTGGCTGGATCGCTACGACATCGCCGTGCCAGTCGTGCTGGCCGCGGCCACGTATGCGTTGGGCGCACTGCTGCAGCAGGTGGCGCCGCAGCTGCACACCAGCGGCGGGCAGCTGCTGGTGTGGGGGTTCTTCGTCTCCACCGTGGTGCTGTTCCACGCCACCGTGACGATCAACTCGCTGGCGCACCGCTACGGCAGGCGCCGTTTCGCGACGAAGGACGACAGCCGCAACAACCTGTGGCTGGCCCTGCTCACCTTCGGCGAGGGCTGGCACAACAACCACCACTATTTCCCGGGCAGCGCGCGGCAGGGCTTCCGCTGGTGGGAGATCGACCTGACCTGGTACGGCCTGAAGCTGATGGCGTGGCTGGGCCTGGTGCACGACCTGAAGCCGGTGCCCGCCTGGGTGCGCGCCAAGGCGGGGCGCTGAGATGCGCATCGCGGTGATCGGCTCGGGCATCGCGGGGCTGGCGTCGGCGTGGCTGCTGTCGCGCCGGCACGAGGTGACGCTGTACGAGGCGAACGACTACCTCGGCGGCCACACGCACACGCACGCCATCGAGCTGGCTGGCCGCCGCTACGCGGTGGACACCGGCTTCATCGTGCACAACCCGGTGCATTACCCGCTGCTGACGCGGCTGTTCGACGAACTGGGCGTGGCCTCGCAGCCGACCACGATGAGTTTCTCGGTGCACAGCGAGGCGAGCGGGCTGGAGTACAACGCGAGCACGCTGGACGCGCTGTTCTGCCAGCGCCGCAACCTGCTGTCGCCGCGCTTCCTCGGCATGCTGCGCGACCTGGTCCGCTTCTACCGCGAGGCGCCGGCGCTGCTGGCGCAGCGCGACGACACCACCACGCTGGGCGCGTATCTGGAACGCCACCGCTACGGCGCGGCGTTCCGCGACGAGCACCTGATCCCGATGGCGTCGGCGCTGTGGTCGTCGCCGTCCGCGCAGATCCTGCAGTTCCCGGTGCGCTACCTGGTGCAGTTCATGGCCAACCACCAGATGCTCCAGCTCGCCGATCGCCCGCAATGGCGGGTGGTGAAGGGCGGCTCGTCGACCTACGTGGCGGCATTGCGTGCACACTGGCCGGTGCGCGAGCGACTGAACTGCCCGGTGTTTTCGATCCATCGCCACGACCGCCACGTCGAAGTGGACAGTGCCGCCGGCATCGCCCACTTCGACCAGGTCGTGCTGGCCTGCCACAGCGACCAGGCCCTGCGCCTGCTCGGCGACGCCAGCGAGCGCGAGCAGTCGATTCTCGGCGCAATCGGCTATCAGGCCAACGACACCGTGCTGCACACCGACGCCAGCGTGCTGCCGCGCCGGCGCAAGGCATGGGCGGCGTGGAACGCCTGGCTGCCGCGCGACCCCGCGGCCCCCTGCACGGTCAGCTACTGCATGAACCTGCTGCAGGGCCTCGACGCGCCCGAGCCGTTGGTGGTCACGCTCAACCGCAGCGAGGCGATCGACCCGGCCAGGGTGCTGGCGCGCATGCGCTACCACCATCCGGTGTACACGCCCGCCGCGGTGGCGGCGCAGGCGCGCAAGGCCGAGATCCAGGGTTGGCGCCGCACCTGGTTTGCCGGCGCGTACTGGGGCTGGGGTTTCCACGAGGACGGCATGCGCAGCGCGGTGGACGTGGCCGCCGCGCTCGGCGTGTGCTGGCCGCTGGGCGCCGCATCGGCGGCAGCGTCCGCCGCGCGCGGGGCGGAGCTGGCGGCATGACCGCGCAACCGAACACGCTGCCGCTGGCCAGCGCCGTGTACGAGGGTGTGGTGCGCCATCGTCGCCATGCGCCGCACCCGCACGCATTCAGCTATCGCATGGCCCAGCTGTACCTGGACCTGGACGAGGTCGAGCAGCTGTTCGCCCGGCGCTGGCTGTGGTCGACCACGCGCGGCAACGTGGCGCAGTTCCGCCGCAGCGACTACCTCGGCCCCGCCGACGTGCCGCTGTCCGAAGCGGTGCGCCGCCGCGTCGAGCAGGCCACCGGCCGGCGCCCGGTCGGACCGATCCGCCTGCTCACCCACCTGCGCTACTGCGGCCTGGTGTTCAACCCGGTCAGCTTCTACTACTGCTATGCCGCGGATGGCGAAACGCTGGTGGCGGTGCTGGCCGAGATCACCAACACGCCATGGAAGGAACGCCACGCCTACGTGCTGCCGATCGAGAGCGCGCAGGTGCACGGCCGCGCGCTGCACTGGACCTTTGCCAAGACCTTCCACGTGTCGCCGTTCATGCCCATGGACTGCGCCTACGACTGGCGCTTCACCCTGCCCGGCGACGAGCTGCGCGTGCACATGAATGTGCTGCGCGAAGGCCGGCGCGCGTTCGACGCCAGCCTGAACCTGCAGCGCCGGCCGCTCACCGGCGCCGCGCTGGCGCGCGTGCTGTGGCGCTACCCGCTGATGACCGCGCAGGTGCTGGGCGCGATCCACTGGCACGCGCTGCGCCTGTGGCTGAAGCGCAATCCGGTGTACGACCACCCTGGCGCAGCACCGCGCGAGGCCGACCGAAACGATGCCCAGCGAGGTTCGCCATGAACGAGATTGTCCTGCCCGTCCACCGCCACCGCGCCGCCCTCGGCGGACTCGACCGCTTCCTGCGCGGCCAGCTGCTTGGCCGGCTGCGCTGCCTGCGCCACGGCCGGCTGCTGCTCGAGGACGCCGACGGCACGCACGCGCTGGGCGCGCCGGCCAGCGGGCCCGCGGCACCGTCGATCCGGCTGCAGGTGCTGGACGGCGGGTTCTACCGCGCGGTGGCGCGCAACGGCAGCGTCGGCGCCGGCGAGTCGTACATGGCCGGCCACTGGCGCTGCGACCACCTGGTGGAGCTGGTCCAGCTGCTGCTGCGCAACCGCGACCTGCTCGACGGCATGGAAAGCGGGCCGGCGCGCCTGGGCGGCATGGCGATGCGCGCGCTGCATGCCCTGCGCCGCAATACCCGCGGCGGCAGCCGGCGCAACATCGCCGCGCACTACGACCTGGGCAACGACTTCTTCGGCCTGTTCCTGTCGGACGACCTGATGTACTCCTCGGCGTACTGGGCCGGCGCCGACGACACGCTGCAAGCCGCTTCCACCCGCAAGCTGGACCTGATCTGCCGCAGGCTGGACCCCCAACCCGGCGATCGCGTGCTGGAGATCGGCACCGGCTGGGGCGGCTTCGCGCTGCACGCCGCGCGGCACTACGGCTGCCACGTCACCACCGCCACGATCTCGCGCGAGCAGCATGCGCTGGCGTGCGAGCGCGTGGCGGCGGCCGGCCTGGCCGACCGCGTGCAGGTGCTGCTGCAGGATTACCGCGACCTCGATGGCCAGTACGACAAGCTGGTGTCGATCGAGATGATCGAGGCGATCGGCGCGCCGTATCTGGACGTCTATTTCGGCAAGCTCGGCCGCCTGCTCAAGCCCGATGGCCTGGCCCTACTGCAGGCGATCACCATCGAGGACCACCGCTACGCGCAAGCCTTGAAGTCGGTGGACTTCATCAAGCGCCACGTGTTCCCCGGCAGCTTCATCCCCTCGCTCAGCGCGATGCTGGCGGCCAAGACGCGCCGCAGCGACCTCGGCCTGGTCGCGCAGGAGGATTTCGGCGACTCCTACGCGCGCACGCTGCATGCGTGGCGCGAGCGCTTCATGGCGCGGCTGCCCGAGGTGCGCGCGCAGGGCTTCGACGAGCGCTTCATCCGGATGTGGGAGTTCTACCTCGCCTACTGCGAAGGCGGCTTCCGCGAGCGTTCGATCGGCGTGTCGCACCTGCTGCTGGCACGTCCGGGCTGGCGGCGGACCGGCGCGGGCACGGAGCGCGGCGCGGCATGAACTTCTGGCTCACCCTGGTCGCCTACGAGGCGGTATGGTTCGCCGCCGTGATCGGCGCGGGCCGCGGGCTGTGGTGGCCCGGCGTGGCCGCCACGCTGGCGTTCGCGGCGTGGCGCCTCGCGGCGTCCGCGCACCGCCGCGTCGAATGGCGGTTGCTCGCGGTCGCGCTGGCCGTCGGGCTCGTCCTCGAAAACCTGTGGGTGCGCAGCGGCCTGCTGGGCTACGCCGCGCCGTGGCCGTGGCCCGGGGCGCCGGCGTGGCTGATCGCGCTGTGGCTGGCCTTCGCGCTGACCATCGTGCCGCTGTTCGGCTACCTGCATGCGCGGCCGCTGCTGGCCGCGCTGCTCGGCGCGCTGGGCGGCCCGCTGGCCTATCTCGGCGCCGCGCGCGGCTGGCACGCGGTGCTGTTGCCGACGCCGGCGTGGCCGGCGCTGCTGGCGCTGGGCGCGGGCTGGGCGCTGGCGCTGCCGCTGCTCGCCACGCTGGCGCGGCGCTGGCTGCGCGACGAGCTGCCGCGGGGTGCGCCATGAATCCGTGGCTGACCCTGCTGCCGGTGTGGCTGCTCGCGGCGCTGATGATGACGCTGGGCTGGCGCTGGCAGCGCAGGCACGCCAACACCGGCATCGTCGACGTGCTGTGGGCCGCGGGCGTGGGCGGCGCGGCGCTGCTGCTGGCGCTGCTCGGCAGCGGCGCGCCGGCGCCGCGCCTGGCGCTGGCGCTGGCCGGCGGCCTGTGGGGGCTGCGGCTGGCGCGCCACCTGTGGCGCCGCGTGGCGCATGAGCCGGAAGACGGCCGCTATCGCGCGCTGCGCGAGCACTGGCAGGGCGACCAGCGCAAGCTGTTCGGCTTCTTCCAGTTGCAGGCCCTGCTGGTGCCGCTGTTCGCGCTGCCGTTCGTGGCGGTGGCGGCGAACGCGACGACGGCACCGCCGTGGCTGCTCGCGGGCGCGGCGATCTGGCTGGCCGGCGTGCTCGGCGAAGCGGTCGCCGACGCGCAGCTGGCGCGCTTCCGCGCCGATCCGCGGCAGCGTGGCCGGACCTGCCGCGAAGGGCTCTGGCGCTACTCGCGCCACCCGAACTACTTCTTCGAATGGCTGCACTGGTTCGCCTACGTGGCGTTCGCCGCCGGCTCGCCGCTGGCCTGGCTGGCGTGGAGCGGGCCGCTGCTGATGCTGCTGTTCCTGCGCTACGTCAGCGGCATTCCCTACACCGAGGCGCGGGCGCTGCGCACGCGCGGCGAGGACTACCGCGCCTACCAGCGCAGCACGCCGATGCTGTTTCCGTGGTTTCCGAAACACCCCCGCGACCCGAGGACCGAACGATGAACACGCTGGCTCTGGACACCGCCGAACTGCCGACCGACCGCGCCGCGCCGGGCCTGCTCGGCCTGGCCGAACGCGGCCTGTTGCCCGACCCGCTGCTGCGTCTGGGCATCCGCCGGATGTGCGCCGACCGCCTGCGTGAGGAACGCGCCGGCGGGTTGTCCGCACAGGGCGAGCGGCAGGCACAGCTGATCGAGCTGCTGCGGCACAGCCCAGTGGCAATCGAGACGGCTGCGGCGAACGCGCAGCACTACGAGTTGCCGCCCGCGTTCTTCGAACACTGCCTCGGCCCGCGCCTGAAGTATTCGTGCTGCCACTACCCGCGCGGCGACGAGACGCTGGCCGAGGCGGAGGAGGCGATGCTGGCGCTGTACGGCGAGCGCGCGGAACTGGCCGACGGCCAGCGCATCCTGGAGCTCGGCTGCGGCTGGGGTTCGCTCACCCTGTGGATGGCCGCGCGCTACCCGAACGCACGCATCACCGCCGTCTCCAACTCGCACCCCCAGCGCCACCACATCGAGGCGCAGTGCCGGCTGCGCGGCCTGGCCAACGTCCGGGTGCTGACCCGCGACGTGAACGCGCTGGAGCTCGCAGCCGGGCAATTCGACCGCTGCGTCTCGATCGAGATGTTCGAGCACGTGCGCAACTACCAGCTGCTGATGCAGCGCATCGCCGGCTGGCTGGCGCCCGGCGGCAAGCTGTTCGTGCACATCTTCGCGCACCGCACGCTGGCCTACCCGTTCGAGGTGGCCGGCGCGGACAACTGGATGGGGCGGCACTTCTTCACCGGCGGCCTGATGCCGGCGGCCGACACCCTGCTGCATTTCCAGCAGGCGCTGGCCATCGAGCAGCGCTGGCTGGTCGACGGCACGCACTACGCGAAGACCGCCAACCACTGGCTGCAGCAGCAGGACCGCCAGTGCGACGCGGTGATGGCCGTGCTGCGCCAGGCGTACGGCGAGCAGGCACCGCTGTGGTTCCGGCGCTGGCGCATGTTCTGGATGGCCTGCGCCGAACTGTTCGGCTACGCCGACGGCCAGGAATGGCTGGTCGCGCACTACCGCTTCGCGCGGCCGTGATCCCCCACCCACCACTTCCCCCGGAGCGACCATGAAACTTCCGAAGACCCTGCTGATGGCCTGTGCCGTGCTGCTGAACGCCGGCGCCTGCGCCAGCGAGCTGCCGTCGATCACCCCGGTGGCCCACGTCGACCTGCCCCGCTTCATGGGCAACTGGTACGTGATCGCCACCATCCCCACCCGCTTCGAGAAGAACGCCTACGACGCGCTGGAGGTCTATACGCTCCGGCCCGATGGCAACGTCGCCACCTCGTTCCACTTCCGCGAAGGCAGCTTCGACGGCGAGAAGAAGGACATCCACTCCACCGGCTTCGTCAAACCCGGCAGCGGCAACGCGGTGTGGGGCGTGCAGGTGTTCTGGCCGCTCAAGGCGCAGTACATCGTGGCCTACCTGAAGGAGGACTACAGCCAGGTCATCGTGGCCCGCGACGCGCGCGACTACATGTGGGCGATGGCGCGCACGCCGACCATTGCGCCGGCCGACTACGACGCGCTGCTGGCCCGGGTGCAGGCGCTGGGCTACCCGTTGGACAAGGTGCGCAAGGTACCGCAGCAAACGCCGCGGTGACGCCATAATCAGCCGCGCCCGGCAAGAAACCTCGCCGACTTGGTGTTCTTCGGCGAGCTTGGCTGCACCCATGGCAAACGCCACCCTTACCAGGTCAATCCGACGTGGTTGAAGATCAAGCGCGACTGCAACCTAGTCACCCGCACCTCCACGACCTACGCAGTGAGGTGGCAAGCAGGCTGGTGGAAGCAGACTTGTCAGATCAAAAAGTGCAGCCATCAGTGGGCATAAGTCGATGAAATGCTCAAAGCGCTATACGCACCTGCGAGCCGAAGACTTGGTTGGGAAGCTGGATCGGATCGACAACGGCAACGGGAAATCCTAGCCCAATTCGGTAAACTTGAGCGAGTCACGCGAATTTATGTGAATCTGCGGCGCATAAATAAAGTTATTGGTGGCAGCAAATCATCACGTAGGAAATCGGTGCCACCACACCGCGCACAGGGGGCGGTTGAAGTGAATGAAAAACAAATTCTGACCGAAGTCGACATCCGCACAGCCAACGCCAACCTGCTCCCCATCATCCTCGAACGCATGCTTGGAGGCCTACCGTGCTTGACCGAGTAACCGCGACGCGCTTCGACGGTCAACGGAGTAGCGGCAAAACGGGCCCGTGCAACCTGGAATGCATCCGTGGTGATGACACTACGATCGAGCTAGTCGCCAAATTCTCTGACGGCTGTGAGCGAAAAACCGGCAGCCTCGTTGCCGAAGCCATCACGGCCATGCTAGCAGCCGACCTCGACTTGCCGGTACCCGAGCCGTTCCTGGTCAACGTCGATACCAATTTCGTCAATGGCATAGCCAATCGGGTCGCGGCCGCACGCATGCGTGCCAGCTCGCCGGTAGCTTTCGGGTCGGCGACACTGCCACCCGGCTTCAGCGTGGTGCTGGCGGGCAAACCCATCCCTGCCAGGGTGCGTCAGCAAGCCGCTGAAATCTTTGCCTTCGACTGCTTGGTTCAGAACCCGGACCGCCGACCAAGCAACCCGAACCTATTGTTTGACGGCAATCACTTTGCCATCTTCGATCATGAACTTACGTTCATGACGACTGGCATCATCGGCTGGAAACCACCGTGGGAGGCTGGTGCGCTGCAGGCCGTGAATGCCGACCGACACGTGCTTTTCACGGAACTCAAGGGCAGGCAGTACGATCTAAGTAGGCTGGAAGGAGCGTGGCGCACGATCTCAGCCAGCCGGATCGCGGCGTATCGCAAGGCGCTGCCTGCCGAATGGAGCGACGCCAGCGGTGTTGCTGACGAGGCGCTGGGATTCATCGCGCAACTCAGGGACAATATCGAACCGGCGATTGCCGAAACCGTGAGGGCATTGCTATGAGCACGACATGCACGTATCACTACGTGGTGTTGCGCTACGTGCACGACACCATCAGTGGCGAATTCATCAATGTCGGCGTTGCGCTGCATGCGCCGGATGCGCGTTTTGCCGGTGCGCTGTGCCGACCCACCTATGGACGCCTGAGCAAGGTGTTCCCGAGCATGAATCCCGAGCATTTCAAATCGCTAATGCGCTACATCCAAGCGCGCTTCGACGAGCTCGGTAGCCAGCTCGCGGACGAACTCCCCTTGCATGGCATGCGATCGATCGAGGAGCTAACCCAACAGGTCCTACCGGTCGATGACAGCTCCCTACAGTGGTCGGCGATCGGCTCTGGTCGTACCGCCAACCCTGGGCAAACACTGGAAGCGTTGTACGAGCGCATGGTGATGCGCTACGACGAAAGACCTACCAACCAAAAAAAGAGCGAGGACGACGTCTGGCGGCATTTCAAGCGCACGCTTGAATCCCGGCAACTGCTGCAATACTTCGAGCCGAAGACAGTCGCCGTGGCCGATGACGAGCTGAACTTCAACTACACGTGGAAAAACGGCTCATTGCACTGCCTTGAGCCCGTGTCGTTCGACCTCGCCAATCCAGACAGCATCCACGAAAAGGCGCATCGCTGGTTCGGTCGCATTGCCAGTCTGACCAGCGCCGATGCGGAACCGTTTAAGGTCTACTTTCTAGTCGGCCGACCGCAGGACGACCAGTTGGACGCCGCCTACGAAAATGCCTTGAGCATCCTCGGCCGGATGCCGGGTATGCACAAGGTATTCGAAGAGAACCAGGTGGACGAGTTTGGCCGCGAGGTGGCGGATGAAGTCAAAGCGCACCTGTCTTCCGTCCGATCAGCGTCGCATTGAACACCAGTTGCCACTTGCGCAGGATGCGGTGATTTCCGCCGCCAAGACCTCGCTGCGAGGCTTTATCGTCGGCGGCGACTTCCTTGGCAGCTACTCGCCAAGCAATTTCTGAACCAGCAACTCCATGGAAGCCTCCAAGTGGAGGCCATCGATATGCGTGAAGGCGGCGTCCACACTCTTTTTCGCTAACCATTTGGCGTTACCAACCCCGCCCACCTTATCAAACGCCTGCATGACGACACACATGCCAGCGAATGTTATGAACGACGACCGCGTTCAGGGCGGCTGAAAACAGCTGACCGGCAAGATCAAGGCCAAATGGGGCGACCTGACCGGCGACGACCCGACGCCCACGCTTTGAGTGGCGGACCGTTACGGCATCGCGCGTGACGAGGCCAAGCGGCAAGTGGGTGTTCGAGCGGATGCTGCAAGCGGTTCGTCGCGGCATCGGATCGCAGCGGCACGTTCGCATCGGCTACGCCGCGTGGCGGCTCGCGCGCGTTCAGTCCTTCGGCGTCACCTGCGGCACGTCGGCCGAGCCTTCCTCGCGGTCGCGGTACAGCGCGGCGCGCACCAGCAGCATCAGGGTGATCGGGGTGGTCAGGGTGAGGAACACGCCGATCAGCACCTCGTAGAAGATCGGGCGGCCGTGCAGCACCGAGAAGCAGGTGATCGAGGCGGCCAGCATGAAGAACGTGCCCAGCGTGGTGCCCAGGGTCGGCGCATGCACGCGCTGGTAGAAGTTCTTCAGGCGCAGCAGGCCGAGCGAGCCGACGAAGGCGAGCAGCGCGCCCAGCAGCACGAACACCGCGACCAGGATCGCCGCCCACGGCGGCAGGGCGTCGAGATGGCTCATTCGATCACCTGCCCGCGCATCAGGAACTTCGACATCGCCACGGTGCCGGCGAAACCGAGCAGCGCGATGATCAGGCCGGCCTCGACGTAGAGCAGGCTGCCGGTGCGGATGCCGATGGTGAGCAGCAGCAGCATCGCGTTGACGTACAGCGCGTCCAGCGCCAGCACGCGGTCCTGCGCGCGCGGCCCGCGCACCATGCGGATGATCGAGAAGCTCATCGCCAGCAGCAGCAGGATCTGCGCGACGAGGACGGCGGCAACGAGCAGGCTGTGGCTCATTGGAAGATCTCCAGCAAGGGGCGCTCGTAGCGCTGCTTGATCGTGTCGATCCAGCTCGCCTCGTCGACCAGGTCCAGCACGTGGATCAGCAGGATGTTCGCGCTGGGGTCGTAGCTGACCCAGATCGTGCCCGGCGTGGAGGTGATGATGCACGCCAGCACGGCAAGGCCGTAGCGGTCGGTGAGGGCCAGCGGGATCGCCACGAAACCGGAATGCGTGCGGCTGTCGCGGCGCAGGATGAGCCGCGCCACGGCGATGTTCGAGCGCACGATGTCGAGCACCACCCGCACGAACAGCAGGCCGAGCAGCGGGTAGTGGCGCACGCGCGCCTTCGGCGGGCGCAGCAGGCCGAATACCTTCGCCAGCGCGACGCCCAGCAGCGCGCCGAGCAGGACCGTGCCGGGCGCCACGCTCTGGTTCAGCAGCAGCCAGATCAGCAGCAGCAGCGCGGACAGGATCGGATACGGCAACCAGCGCCGGCTCACGGCTGCACCTCCGCGGCCGGCAGCACCTGCTGGATGTACACGGCCGGCGCGTGGATCTGCCGGGCGGTCTCGCGCAGGTAGCGCAACGGCGCCTCGACCAGCACGGTCAGCAGCAGGCACAGGCCGAGCAGGAGCAGGATCGAGGTGGTCTCGCTGAGGCGCACCTTCAGGACCAACCGCTCGGGCTCGACCCAGAAGATCTGGATGCCGGCACGGCACAGCGCGATCACGGTGCAGAAGCCGGCCGCGATGATCAGCGCGAACAGCACCGTCGCCCCGGTCCGCGGGCCGGCCTCGAGCATCGGCGCCAGCATGGCGAACTTGGCCAGGAAGCCGGACAGCGGCGGCAGCCCCGCCAGCAGCAGCGCGCAGGCGAAGAAGCTGGCGCTCAGCATGGCGATCGGCGCGGAAATCACCACCCGGCTCTCGTCCTCCTGGGCGTAAAGGCTTTCGTTGGGGGCGGGTTCGCCCGGCTGCACATAGGGCTCCAGGCTCAGCGTGTCGTCGGTCTCGTCGTCGCCGTCGGAGGCGAGCAGGCCGACAACCAGGAAGAACGCGGCGATCGCCAGCGTGGAGATCACCAGATAGGCCAGCGCGCCGGCGGTCACTGCCGGCAGCTGCAGGCCGATCGCGCCGAGCAGGGTGCCGGAGGAAATCAGCACGTTGTAGCCGGCCAGCCTGGCCAGATCGCGCGCACCCAGCATGCCGACGGTGCCGGCGGCCACCGTCGCCACGCCGCCCCACAGCATCCAGCCGCTGCCGAAGTGGGCGGATGCCGGCCCGGCAGCGTCGCCGAACAGCAGCAGGCCGAGGCGCAGCAGCACGTAGATGCCGACCTTGGTCATCAGCGCGAACATCGCGGCCACCACCGGCGACGCGGCGGCGTAGGTGCGCGGCAGCCAGAAGCCCAGCGGCCACATCGCGGTCTTGATCAGGAAGGCCACGCCGAGCAGCGCCGCGCCCGCATGCAGCAGCGCGCGGGTGCGCTCCGGCACGGTGGGAATCAGCTCGGCCAGCGCCGCCATGTTCAGCGTGCCGGTGACGCCGAAGATCAGGCTGACCCCGAGCAGGAACAGCATCGAGGCGGTCAGGTTGACCGCGATGTAGTGCAGCCCCGCGCTGACCCGGCGCGCGCCCGAGCCATGCAGGGCCAGGCCGTAGGACGCCGCCAGCAGCACCTCGAAGAACACGAACAGGTTGAACAGGTCGCCGGTGAGGAACGCGCCGTTCAGCCCCATCAGCAGGAACTGCAGCAGCGGCTGGAAGTGACCGCCGCGATGCTGCCAGCGGCCCAGCGCGTACGGCAGCAGTGCCAGCGCGAGCACGCTGGTGAGCAGCACCATCAACGCCGACAGCCGGTCGGCCACCAGCACGATGCCGAAGCGCGCCGGCCAGTCGCCGATGCGGTACACCGCGCCCAGCACGCCATCCGCGGACACCGCCAGCATCAGCGCGGCGGCCAGCAGCACCAGCGCGACGCACGAGGCGACACTCAACGCCAGCACCGTGCGCCGGCGCTTCTCGCCCACCAGCAGCTGCAGCGCGGCGACCAGCAGCGGCAGCACGATCGGCGCGATGACCAGGTGGTTGCTCACGGCGTGCCGTCCTCGCCGTCGACGTGGTCGTTGCCGGTCAGGCCGCGCGAGGTCAGCAGCACCACCAGGAACAGCGCGGTGGTGGCGAAACCGATCACGATCGCGGTGAGCACCAGCGCCTGCGGCAGCGGGTCGGCGTACTGCGCGATGTCGCCGGCGGCGTGGTGCAGCACCGGATCGGCGCCGGTGCGCAGGCCGCCGATGGAGAAGATGAACAGGTTCACCGCGTAGGAGATCAGGGTCAGCCCGATGATCACCTGGAACGTGCGCGGGCGCAGCAGCAGCCACGTGCCGGAGGCGGCGAGGATGCCGATCGCGGCGGCAAGCACCAGTTCCATCAGCTCTCCCCTTCCGCCGTGGCTGGCAGCTGACGCGGCCGGCGCAGCGACTGGTGCGCCAGCGCGATCAGCATCAGCGTGGTGGCGCCGACCACGACGCAGAACACGCCCAGGTCGAACAGCACCGCCGAGGCCAGCGGCAGGCGGCCCAGCAGCGGCAGCTCGGCATAGTGGAAATACGAGGTGAGGAATGGACGGCCAAACGCCAGCGAGGCCAGCCCGGTACCCGCCGCCAGCAGCAGGCCCAGGCCGATCCAGCGCACCGGCAGCACGCGCAGGTGCGTCTCCACCCAGCGCGCGCCGCGCGCCATGTACAACAGGATCAGCGCCACCGCCACGGTGATGCCGGCGACGAAACCGCCGCCCGGCAGGTCGTGTCCGCGCAGGAACAGGTGCAACCCGAACAGCAGGATCACCGGGAACATCAGCTGGATGATCAGGCCCGGGATCATCAGGTAATCGGTCAGCGAATGATCGACCGCGCGGTCGGGCTGGCCCGCGTCGAGCGCCGTCTGCCGCTGTTGCTGCAGCGGCACGTTGATGCTCTCGGCGGCCGGGCGGAAGCGGCGCAGCAGGGCGAACACGGTCAGCGCCACGATCGCCAGCACGCTGATCTCGCCCAGCGTGTCGAAGCCGCGGAAGTCGACCAGGATCACGTTGACCACGTTGTGGCCGCCGCCCTCGATGTACGCCCGTTCGAGGAAGAAGCGCGAGATCGAATCGGCCACCGGGTGCATCATCGCCGCGTAGGCCAGGCTGGCCACGCCCAGCCCGGCCGCCGTCGCGATGACCATGTCGCGGCGGCGGCGGAAGCGGTGCACACGACTCTCCGCCGCCAGTCCCTCGATGCGCTTGGGCAGCCAGCGCAGGCCGAGCAGGATCAGGATGGTGGTGACCACCTCGACCAGCAGCTGGGTCGCCGCCAGGTCCGGCGCCGACAGCCACACGAAGCTGACGCACGACACCAGCCCGGCACCGCCGGTGAGCACCAGCGCGGCGAGACGGTGGAACTTGGCCTGGCTCGCCGCGCCGATCGCACAGGCCGCGCCGAGCAGCCACAGCAGCGCGAACGCCGGGTCCACGCTGGACCAGCGTGGCCGGAAGCCGAACGGCGCGCTGGTGGCCGCCAGCGTGCCGGCGACCAGCGCCAGCAGCACGATCAGCAGCAGCTGCGGCTGCAGCCGGCGGCTGGGATAGCGGCGCTCGATCCGCTGCGGCAGGTCCGCCGCGACCACCGCCATCACCCGCTCGAAGATCCGCTTGCCGCTGAAGCGTCCGGTCAGCGGCGCCGTCTCCAGCGCGGCGAAGCGCCGGCGCAGGCTGACGAACAGCAGGCAGCCGGCGACGAACGCCAGCACGCTCATCAGCAGCGGCGTGGTCAGGCCGTGCCACACCGCCAGGCTGTACTCCGGCACCTGGCCGGCGCCCAGCACCGCCGCGGCCGCCGCGCGCAGCGACGGGCCGATCACCTGCGCCGGCAGCATCCCCACCAGCAGGCAGGCCAGCGCCAGCAGGCCGATCGGGAAGCGCATCCACAGCGGCGGCTCGTGCGGTTCGCGCGGCAAACCTGCGGGCACGCGGCCGAAGAACACGCCACGCACGAAGCGGATCGAGTAGGTCACGCCGAACGCGCTGGCGGCCACCGCGATCACCACCGGGATCATGTCGAGCAATGGACCCTGCCGGGCGGCCAGCGTCTCGGCGAAGAACATTTCCTTGGACAGGAAGCCGTTCAGCAGCGGCACACCAGCCATCGCCGCCGCCGCGACCAGCGCCAGCGTGGCGGTGATCGGCATGAACCGGCGCAGTCCGCCGAGCCGGCGCAGATCGCGCGTGCCGGCCTCGTGGTCGACCGCGCCGGCGGCCATGAACAGCGAGGCCTTGAAGGTGGCGTGGTTGACGATGTGGAAGATCGCGGCGACCACGCCGAGCGTGCTGCCCAGGCCGACCAGCATGGTGATCAGGCCCAGGTGGCTGATCGTCGAGTAGGCCAGCACGCCTTTCAGGTCCTGCTCGAACATCGCCGCGTAGGCGCCCAGGATCAGCGTGACCAGGCCCACCCCGCCGACGATCCAGAACCATTGCTCGGTGCCGGCCAGCACCGGCCAGAAGCGCACCAGCAAGAACACGCCCGCCTTCACCATCGTCGCCGAATGCAGGTAGGCCGACACCGGCGTGGGCGCCGACATCGCCTGCGGCAGCCAGAAATGGAACGGGAACTGCGCGCTCTTGGTGAACGCGCCGAGCAGGATCAGCAGCAGCGTCGGCGTGTACCACGGATGCGCGCGCACCGCATCGCCCGCGGCGAGGATCGCGTCCAGGTCGTAGCTGCCCACCACGTGCCCCAGCAGCAGCACGCCGGCGAACAGGCACAAGCCGCCGCCGGAAGTGACCACCAGCGCCATCCGCGCCCCGTCGCGCGCCGACGCGCCGTGGTGCCAGTAGCCGATCAGCAGGAACGAGAACAGGCTGGTCAGCTCCCAGAAGAACACCAGCTGGATCACGTTGCCGGACATCACGATGCCCAGCATCGAACCCATGAAGGCCAGCAGCAGCGCGAAGAAGCGCGCCAGCGGGTCGTCCGCCGGCATGTAGTAGCGGGCGTAGATGCCGACCAGCAGGCCGATGCCGCAGATCAGCAGCATGAACAGCCAGGCGAAGCCATCCACCCGCAAGACCAGGTCCAGGCCCAGCCCGGGCGCCCACGGGATCACCTGGCGCAGCGCGCCGCCGTTGGCGATGGCCGGATACAGCCACAGCGACAGCAGCAGGCCGAGCAGCGCGGTGCCGGTCATCAGCCACACCGCCAGCCGGCGCCCGCGCGGGCGCAGCAGCAACAGCGCGGCGGCAAACGGCAGGGCGAGGATGGCGCTTGGCAGGGTGGCGTCAGGCATCAGTCGCGGTGCTCGCTCGAAAGGTTGTCGGTAGTGTCTCCGGCAGAAAAACCGGGGCGTCGCACCCTGGCCTTTTCATGAGCGTCCGCACACTTGCGCGGATGGATCGCCTGCAGGTCGCGGTAGCGCGGGCCGTCGTTGCGGCAGCCCGAATGACTCCACGTCGCCTCGCCCGATTCTATAGGCCGCGCCGAGTGGCCGGCAAATCCGCGCCGGTCCGCGGGCTCAGCACTTCGCAAGCCGATCGCCGGATAATCGGCCGGCGGCTTGCGGCCCTGCCCGGACCTGCGCGCGAAGGAGGCTGTCGGTGCACATCATCCTGGTCGAAGACGACCCCCAGCTCGGCGCGGCGATCCAGCGCGCGCTGGAGCGCCTCGCCTATACCGTCAGCTGGCTGCGCGACGGCCGCGCGGCGCTGCTCGCGCTGCGCGACCGGACCGCGGACCTGGTGCTGCTCGACCTCGGCCTGCCCGGCAAGGACGGTCTCGACGTGCTGCTCGAGACCCGCCGCATGCACATCCGCACCCCGGTGATCGTGATGACCGCGCGCGACGGGCTGGACGATCGCGTGCGCGGCCTCGACGCCGGCGCCGACGACTACCTGGTGAAACCGTTCCACCTGGACGAACTGGCCGCGCGCATCCGCTCGCTGACCCGGCGCGCGCAGGGCCTCGCCGCGAACCGCATCGAGGCCGGCGCGCTGAGCCTGGACCTGGGCACCTCCGAGGTGAGCTTCCGCGGCGCGCCGGTCGAGCTGACCAAGCGCGAATTCGCCCTGCTGCAGATCCTGATGGAACGCGCCGGCCGGCTGGTGCGCCGGGAGAACCTGGAGAACTCGCTGTACGGCCTCGACAACATGGTCGGCACCAGCGCGCTGGAGGTGCTGGTGCACACCCTGCGCCGCAAGCTGAGCTACGACACCATCCGCACCGTGCGCGGCTTCGGCTACATGATCCCGCGGGAACCGACGTGAGGCCGGCGAGCCTGCACGGCCGGCTGCGCTGGCTGATCATCGTGGTGCTTGCCGCGGTGCTGCTGCCGCTGGGCGTGCTCAGCTTCCATCGCACCCTCACCGAGGTGGACGAGCTGTCCGACGGACGCCTGGCGCAGTCGGCGCGCACGCTGCAGGTGCTGATCGGGCATGCCGACCTCGAGGCCCTGCAGGCGCGCGGCAGCGCCGGTCTGCTGGTGGTGCCGATCGAACCCGGTCGCCCGCCGCCGCACGACCATACCTACGAGTCCGAAGTCGGCTTCCAGATCTTCGATCGCACGGGGCGCCTGCTGCTGGCCACCGCCAACCTCGCCACGCTGCCGCCGCCGGGCGCCGCCGACGCGGATTTCCGCGACCTGCAGCAGGGGCGCTACCGCTGGCGCGTGTTCACCCTGCACGACGAGGCGGACGGCATGCTGATCCGCACCGGCGAGCGCTACGACAGCCGCCACGACATCACCCATGCGCTGTGGCTGGAGCACGGCCTGCCGCTGCTGGTCGGCCTGCCGCTGCTGGCCCTGCTGGTGGGCTGGGCGGTGCGCCGCGGCCTGCGCCCGCTCGAGGCGCTGACCCGTGCGCTGTCGCGGCGCGAACCGGGCAGCCGCGAACCGGTGCGGCTGCGCGACGCGCCACTGGAGTTGCAGCCGGTGCTGGCGGCGCTGAACGAGCAGCTCGCCCGGCTGGAGGACGCGCTGGAACGCGAGCACCGCTTCAGCGCCGACGTGGCGCACGAACTGCGTACGCCGCTGGCCTCGGCCATGATCAACCTGGAGAACGCGATGGCCAGCACCGACCCGGCCGAGCTGGACGTCGCGCTCGGCAGCGCCCAGCACGTCATCGCCGGACTGGCCCGGCGGATCGAGCAACTGCTGGCGCTGGCGCGGCTGGAGGCCGGCGCGGCGGCGGGCCAGCGCACGCGCGTCGAGCTGGCCGCGGTCGCCACGAACGTGCTGGAGGAGCTCGCGCCGGTGATCGCCGAGAGCGGCGTCGAGCTGAGCGTGGCGCGGCTGGCGCCGCAACTGGTGGTGCACGGCTACGAGGCGGCACTGGCCGCGCTGCTGCGCAACCTGCTGGAAAACGCGCTGCGTCACGTGCCCGCCGGCGGGCAGGTGCAGCTGTCGATCGAGCGCGGCGAGCAGGCCGCGCTGATCGACGTCGTCGACGACGGCCCCGGCATCCCGGCGGAGCGCCGCGCCAGCGTATTCGCCCGCTTCCATCGCGAAGCCGGCAGCCGCGGCGACGGCTTCGGGCTGGGCCTGTCGATCGTGCAGCGCGCGGCGCAGCTGCACGATGCCAGCATCGAGCTGCTCGACTCGCCCTACGGCAGCGGCCTGCGCGTGCGCGTGACGATCCCGCTGCCGCATTGAGCTCCCTCGTCGCTTGTAGGAGCCCGCTGGCGGGCGCTGCTCTTTCGAATCCCGAATCCCGAACCTCGGCACAAGAGCATCGCCCGCGAGCGGGCTCCCACAAACAAGGCGGGGTCGCGGGCAGTCGCAGGATGGCGGATTGGAGGCAAAGCCATCAGGGGTTCTCAAGGCCGCCCGACGGTGAGCACGGCGAAGCTGTCCGGTTCGATCGTGCGGCGGCCGTTGGCCTGCCGGGTCGCGCCCAGCCGCGCCGCGGAGAGATACAGCCGGTGCAGCTTCGGGTCGAGCGTCAGCGTGCGCGCGCTGACCTGGGTGGGGATCGTCGCGGTCACGCGGTAGTGGTCCGGATCGTCCTCGTGCACCGCGGTGAGCGTGCCGCTCTCGCCGTTGGCGCTGTAGATCATCGCCTCGGCCGCGTCGAACACCACGCCGTCCGGGCCGTCGCCGATCGGCACGTCGGCCACGTGGTGGCCGTCCAGCGCATCGAGCACCGTCATCGTGCGGTTGTCGCAGACCGAGAACAGCCGATGGTGCGTATGGTCGAGCGCCAGCCCGGTCGGCGATGTGCACGGCGCCAATGGCCACGCCTGCAGCAACTTGCCGTGGATCGAATCGAGCTGGACCAGTTCGGCCTTGTCCTCGATGTTCACGTAGACGTGACCGGCGCCGTCGGCCACCGCGAACTCCGGCTTGCCCGGCAGCGCGATGCTGCCGACCACCGCGTTCGTCGCCGGGTCGATCACGCTGGCGCTGGCGCTGCGACCGTTGAAGGTCAGCACGTGGCGCGAGGCGGGGTCGTACAGGATCGCGTCGGGGTTCCGGCCGGTGCCGCGGATCGTCGCCACGGTTTTCAGCGAAGCCAGGTCGAACACGGTCACCGACGCGCTCGCACCGTCGCTGACGAAACCGCGCTGCAGATCGTCGGCCAGCGCGATGCCGTGCACGCCGGCCGTGCCGGGAATCATGCCAATCTGCTTGCCGGCATCGACGTCGATCACCAGCACGCGGTCGCCGCGGCTGACGAACAGGTGGCGGCTGGGCGCATCGAAGACCAGGTAGTCCCAACCGCCCGGGCCGCCCAACGTCAGCCGCGAGAGCAGGCGCGGCGCCGGCCGCGGCGCGGCCGCCGCGGCCGCCAGGGGAAGCACCGCCAGCGCCAGCAGCGCAGCGGACAGCAGCTTGCGGATCGGTCGCGGCATGGTCGGCACCTCGGGCGGATGGGGTAACCCAGCATCCGCGCGGCGGCTTAGGCCGGCCTTAGCGGGAAGCATGCATTTCGTCACCCGCAACCCCCAGATCCTTCCGTAGATACCGTCTTGGCTCTCGTCAGGCAAGTGCGGTTTTGGGATCAAAAAGTTTGCCGGAACGGATGACGCCCCAGGCGATGTGGAGCAGCTTGCGCATGGCCGCACCCAAGGCGAGCTTGCGCGGCTTGCCGCGGGC
>JANJTA010000040.1 GCA_024711345.1 Rhodanobacter sp.
ACTCGCCGCGCTGCCAGCGATCCCACATCAACGACCTCTGTGTCTCCGAGTAATAAATCCGCTTCCGTTGGTGCATCTGCAACACTCCTGCTGCCAGGGCAGCTCTCAGTGTGTTGCATCCACCGGTTGAACCCACCGCCAAGAGCGGACCGTTGGTCAGTTAAGGATCTCAGGATGCTCACGCAAGTAGTCCCACGCCCACGGCTGGATGTTGTATGCGAAGCGTGTCCCGCCCTGACTGAGATTGGAGGCTCGATAGATAATGCCCGCATGGACAAGCCCCTGCGTCACCCCATCTGTGTAAGACAATGTTGCGGATCTGGTGTCGTTGACCAAGAAGTGACAAACCAAGACCTTCTCTTGAGGCGATAGATCAGACAATCGCGCAATACGGTGCTTACGAGCGCGCCTCTCTTGAATCACTTCCAGTGGCCAGGAAACTATTTTGGTTAAGAGCCTCGGCACCGTGGCCACGGCGAAGAACAAAAAGGCCACTCCAAGGTACATTCGATACGCTTGGATGAAGGATGCCAGCCCAAGGCCAGTAACGAATTGTGGCGGCCCCCAGAGCATTAGGCCACTGACGATTAACAGCCCCCAGAGTACCGTTTGCGGCAACTTGAGCCATCCGAGCGGTTGTGTGATGTCCATGCGAATGCCCCCTGAAAGTCCCACCCTATTATCGCGCGGAGCCACGCCGATCGCATATTCTTGGGCCAGAGGCATTGGTGCTTAGAGCGACTGGCATGACTGCTTCGGGTCGAGAGCTGACCTTACCTCTTAGGCGCTTTGGGCGATTCCACGGGATCGGCATGACCTCGTGCGTTGGCGGTCACTGCGGGCTGCTGGGCTGCAACCCAAGCCTTGCCAGAGATGGTCCCCGCGACGCTGGTGACGCCGAAGACAGCCGCCGCTATAGAGAGCACGAAGCACCAAGCCTCTACCTTCGCTAAGGAGATCGGCATACGGAATCGATGGAGGATAGGGTTGTTGCTCCTCATTGTTCGGATAAGCGCCCACCCAGCAACGCGCCGACTAATCGGCCCAAGTTGGGATTGAAATTTTTCCATAAGGCCGGCCAAGTTGAAGTCTGCATTGAGGTCGATATTCCTCTGCTTGGCGATATCTCGAATCTTCGTAGCGTCGGCATCGAACGCCTGAAGAGTTACCTGGATCTCGCGACTCAGTTCCTCCTGCATCGCGATGATGGCAGTGACATATGTGGCGAGCAATTTGGTTAGTGCTCCAAAACCTACGGCTATGGCAAATGCCGTAATCGCCCTGGCGAACGCAACCTCGCCTAGATATGGGGCGACCTTATCGACGTTAGACAACAGCAACACGACGACAGCACCAACGCCCGCCGTGAACCATGCCGCATAGTTACCTAACTCTGCGGGAAACCGGGTAAGCACCGCAACGAACATCTTTGCGGCGCCCGTGTTTTCGTGGTTTTCCTTGTTAAGCCTATTCCACTCGATCAGTGGATCGCCGGTTGAATCCGCTTTCGTCATCACGCTCCCCTGTGTCCTTGCAGCGATAGCGCTGTCCACCACCGCCCCTGCGCAGCATATACGGACTGTCCGTTACGGGTCGGAAGCAGCCCCAGGTTGACACGCGTGCCTAAATGCACTCGCCAACGGCCCGATCATGCCGAATCGATGCAGCGACCACGATGTCCCGGTGCATGCAGCGATACCTCCCCCGCAGCGTGATGCTGCGCTGCCGGTCAATGGCCTAGACCTCCGCAAACGGCACATCCCGCCGTCGGCGCCAGGCCTGATGAAACCCGGCCGTGTGATGCAGTTGCGCACCGTCCGCCAGGTTTTCGTCGGAAACGATACGGCCGAGGAACAACGTGTGCGAGCCGAGCTCCTGGCTGTGCACGATGGCCAGCTCCCGGATGTGCAGCGCCGCGGCGACGGCGGGGATGCCGAATTCCCGTGACGGTCGGAGCGGAAACGGCAGCTCGCTCCAGTCCGCCAGCGGCTGCTTGTGATGCTCGGCAAGCTGGTAGACGACATCCTTCATCGTCGCCGGGATGCCGGACAGGGCGACCCGGCGCACCTCGCGCATGGTCGGCACGGAGACGTTGGTGCTGCGCAGGGCGAGTGAGAAGAGTCCGCTGCGTTGTAGCGGGCCGATCAGGTCCATCGGGAAGAGGTTGCGGTGGCCGGGCGCGTCGACGGAGACGAGGACGACCGGCCGCGGGCACAGGTAGGCGATCATCAGCTGCTGCGCCACCGCGGGTTCCATGTTCAGGTGGCTCGACGTGCGGTGCTTGCGCATGACGCGGTTCTGCAGCCACGTGTTCCAGGGGCGCCGCGGCCAGTCGAGGCAGCGGTGCTCGCCGGCGGCGACGTGGTAGAGGGTGAGCGAGGCGTTGTCGGCGGCGATCGACGCGGTTCGAGTCAGCTGCAGCACGCCCAGCCGCTTTCCTGTCGCGCGGTCGCGGTATTCGAGCACGGGGCGCGGGCCGGCATCGAGGCTGTTGGCGATGGTGAGCGGCCTGAGCGATGCCACCGTGTGGTCGGCGGTGACGTCGGCGGTTTGGCCGTCCCAGCGCAAGCGGGCGATCACCGCCTGCTGCGGCGGCGCCACCGCCACTACCGACCATTGCGGCAGCGGGCGCACGAACGGCCTTAGCCAGTCTTTCCACATGTCAGATCAGCCGCAACAGCAGGAACATGTAGAGCTGGACGGCCAGCCCGAGGCCGTGCGGAACGAGGCGCTCCATCCGGAAATATGGTGAGGCCGCCCGCGCCACCACGCGCGGCGCAAAGCGATGGATGCGGCTTTCGCTTTCGATGGCGTAGCGGCCGCTGCGCAGGAGATTGACAAGGTTCGCCCGCCACCAGCCGTAGCGCGCGTCGCCGAGGTAGTAGGGGTTGAGCATGCTGGCCAGGACGAAACCGCCCCGGCGGACCACGCACGACAATTCCTCGAAGAGCGCCCCATGGTCGGCGAAATGGTTGAGCACCGCGAAGTTCGCCGTGACTGCCTGCGCCCGGCAGGCGAGCGGCGAGGCCACCGCGACGATGCGCTTGCCGGCCATCTCGTCGCGACAGTAGCGCGCCAGGCAGCTGCGCATCGCGGCCGAGGGTTCGTACACGAAGGTTGGGTGGCCGTTGGCGGCATACACCTTGGCGTCGATGCCGGTGCCGGCGCCGAAGTCGAGCACGTCCGCTCCCGCGGGCAGCAGGTCCAGCGCCATCTGCTGGAACCGCTCGCGCACCGCCCGGTCCCGCGGCGAGGCCAGCATGAATTCGTGGTATTGCGCTCCGGTATGCATGTCGTCGACTGCCTCGCTGACGAACCTGCCGCCTGGTGTCCTGTCGCCGGAACCCGGCGACGGCGCGCCACCGAACTGCACCCACTCCGGGCCCTATCTGGAAACGCCCAGCCCGGGTTTCTTGCCCATCTCGGCAGCCGGCGGCTCCAGCGCCACGCGCACCGCGTACAGCATGTCCATGCGCGGCACCGGCCGCGTGAGCCAGGTCAGCACGCGCCGGCGGTGCGGTGCGGTGACCCAGCGTTGCCCCTGCAGCCACAGCTGGGTGCGCGCCATGTCGGCGCGTTCCTGGCGCGCTTCGGCGGTCGGGCGCACGCGGTTGCGCAGATAGCGCCCGGCTTCGCGCATTGAGCGCGACCATTCGAGGCCGGCGAGCGCGTGCAGCCACAGCTCCGAACTCGACACCTGGGTCAGCGTCTGCCGGCGCGAGATCGCACGCAGCAGGGGCGGGCAGTCGCGTTCGAGCCGGGCCAGCACGGCGGCGGGAATCGCTTCCGGGTAGTGGCGCGCGGTCAGCCGCAGCGGCGGCAAGGCCCACCACGGCGGTTCGTTGGCGTCGGCCCACAGCACATCCCAGTCGCTGGCGCTCAGCCGCGTGGCCAGCCGCGCGATGTCGTGCAGGTGCAGCAGGCGCAGGCTGCGCCCGCACATGTTGCCGGCGGCGTGCAGCAGCAGGTGGCTCATCAGCGCGCCGCTCGACGGGTAGGGGTTCAGCCCGGGCTGCGCGGCGCGCGGGTAGATCCGTGCGGTGATGTCGACCATCGACACCGGCAGCCGCTCGCGGATGCGCGTGTGCAACTCGATGGCCACCGGCGTGTCGCGGTGCTCGCCCAGCCCGGCGAACGGCTGGCCGCTGGCCGGCTTGAACACGCGGTGCTTCCATTGCGCGAACGACTCCACGTAGCCGAGCTTGCGCAGCAGCGCGCTTGCCGCGGCGGCATCCTCCTCGCGCACCAGCAGGTCGATGTCGGCCATCGGCCGCTCGCCCGGCGTGTAGAGGCCCAGCGCGTGCAGCGCGGCGCCCTTCAGCGGCAGCACCGCCAGCGCGGCTTCGCATGCGCCGGCGTCGATCTGCTGCAGCAGCGCGTCGATGCGCTGGTGGCGCCACTCGACGTGGTCGCGCTGGTTTTCCAGGAAGCGCCGCCACGACTCGTGCTTCCACGCGCAGCAGTGGCACAGCAGCGGCGACACGCCGTGCGCGACGGCCACCGCGGTGGCGAGGCGCCATTCCAGTTCGCTCCACGCCGGCGTGGCGCGGCCCGGCCCGGCCAGCTCCGCGGCGAACGCCTCGGTGATGCGGCGCAGGCCATGCCGGACGGTTCGCAGGGGCGGCAGCATGGCGCGCTCAATACAGCGGCAGGGCGAGGTGCCGGGTCGGCACGGACGGCAGCGACGTGGCGTTCCGGTTGCGGTGCGCGCCCTCGCACGCGATCAGCGCGTCCCATTGCGCGTCGAGCGCGGCGCGGCGCCCGGCCTGCTCGGCGGGCGCCGCCTGCTGGACGGCGACCTGCTCGTGCAGCAGGTCGCGCACGCGGCGGTAGAAGTCCGAGTCGTAGGCGCCGCGGAACATCATGGCCAGGTCGCCGCTGTCCTGCCAGTGCGTCTTCGCGCCCAACTGCGCCTTCACCTGCTCGTAGAACCTGGTGCCCGGCAGCGGGTAGGACACGCTCACGCCAATGTCGTCTGGCGCGGCCTGCGCGATCAGCTCGCGGGTTGCCAGCAGGTCGGCCAGTTGCTCGCCGAGGTAGCCCAGCTGGATGAAGAAGCCCACGCGGATGCCGTGTTCGCCGAGCCGCGCGCGCGCGGTGACCAGGTCGGCGACCTGGGTGCCCTTGTTCATCGCATCCAGCACGCGCTGGCTGCCGCTTTCCGCGCCGATCCACGCCTCCGCGCAGCCGGCCTCGCCGAGCGCGGCGGCCATGCGTTCGCTGATCAGGTCGGCGCGGGTCTGGATGGTGAACGGCACCGGTCCGTCGGCGGCGTGCAGCTGCGCGGCGAACTGCATCACCCAGTCGACGCGGAAGCCGAAGATGTCGTCGGCCAGCCAGACGTGGTCCGGCCGGAACGTGCGCTTCAGGTAGCTCATCTCCGCCGCCACGTCCTCGGCGCGGCGCTGGTTGTAGTGGTTGCCCCAGATCGGCTTGGCGCACCAGTGGCAGCGGAACGGGCAGCCGCGCGAGGCCGCCATGTTGAGGCTGAAGTAGCCGTGCCGTTCCTGCCACAGCGCGCGGTAGCGCTCGATGTCGATGAGGTCCCAGGCGGGGTGGCCGACCAGCCGCGGATCCGGTGGCAACGCGCCGAGGCGGGTCAGCCGCGTCTGTCCGTCGACCAGGGTGGCGACGCCGCCGAGGCCGGCGGCCCAGTCGTCGCCGATCGCCGGGTTGCGCTGCAGGCGTTCGACCAGCGCGGCCAGCGCGGCGATGCCTTCGCCGAGCAGCACCGCGTGTGCGCCGGCGGCGAGGAACGCGTCCGGGTGGTCGGAGGCATCGGAGCCGGCGACGATCACCCGCGCGCCGTGTGCACGCGCCGCGGCGATCATCCGGCAGGCCGCCTCGCGCATGCGGCCCAGGCACATCTTGGTGAGGAAATTGAAGTTGTCCTCGTACAGCACCACCAGGTCGGGCCGGGTGGCGCGCAGCGAGTCCTCGAAGTCGTCGACGCCGTCGGCGAGCATGGCGTCGAACAGGCTTACCGCGTGCCCCATCTGGCGCAGCAGCGCGGCGACCTGGATGGTGGCCAGCGGCGGATACGGCTTGCCGCGCTCCCACTGCTTCGGGTCCAGACGCAGGAAGTAGCAGTGGCCGACGTGGATCCTCAGCATCGTGCGGTAGCCTCGATCATGGCCAGGGGGCCGACGTGCGGCGCCATCGCTCGACGCTGCCGGGCGTAAGTGCCGCAGCGCGCGGCATCGGTTGCCTGGCGCGGCGAAAAAATCCGGCCGGCGCAACCTTTGCCCGGCGCAGCCGCACCTACCGCCCGACGTGCCCCACCCCGGCTGGATCCGCGACCGGCAGCGATGACCCTGAACCCGCACCACGGCGAGGCGTATGCGGTGGCCGACCCGTTCGGCGAGCGCCCGCGCGGGCAGTTGTCGCTGTGCCGCCAGCTGATGGGCGGCCGCTTCCGCTTCGACAGCGCCAGCCAGGCGCTGCTGGACCTGGTCGAGTCCGCCTATGCCGGCCTGCCGGCGCACCAGTTCCCGGGCGCGGCGGCGGAGTTCCACATCGAGCTGCGCCTGCTGCCGCGGCGCTTGCCGTCGCCGCCCGCCGCCGAGCCGCCGCCGCTGCACATGCAGTCCGGCGCCGGGCTGATCTGCGGCGTGATGGACGCGTCGAACTACGTGGTGCTGGCGCCGGCGCAGCGCCGCGCGCTGGTGGTGGCGTCAGCGGACATGCTCGAGCGCCCCTACCACCTGCGCTACGAACTGATCGAGTTCGCCGTGTTCACCCTCGCCACGCGCGGGCTGGGCCTGGTGCCGCTGCACGGCGCCTGCGTCGGCCGGCACGGACGCGGCATCCTGCTGCTGGGGGCCAGCGGCGCGGGCAAGACGACGCTGGCCCTGCACAGCCTGCTGCATGGCCTGGATTTCCTCGCCGAGGACGCGGTGTTCGTGCAGCCGGACAGCCTGCTCGCCACCGGCGTCGCCAACTACCTGCACGTGCGCGCCGACGCGCTGCGCCTGGTCGATGACGCCGCGGCGCGCGGCTGGATCGCTGCGGCGCCAGTGATCCGCCGCCGCAGCGGCGTGGAGAAATTCGAGGCCGACCTGCGCCAGAGTCGCGGCCGGCTCGCGCCGGCGCCGCTGGCGCTGGCTGGCGCGGTGTTCGTCTGCGGCGAAACCGCCGACGATCCCGATGCGCTGTTGGCGACGGTGCCCGTTGGCGAGATCGCCGCCAGGCTGCGCGCCGACCAGCCCTACGCATCCGGGCAGCCGGGCTGGCATGCGTTCCAGCAACGGATGGAGCAGCTCGGCACCCACGCGCTGCGCCGCGGGCGCCATCCGCGCGACGCCGTCGCTGCCTTGTGCCGGCTGCTCGATGGATGACGTCGCGTGGCGCCGGCGAGGTAACCACCGGCAGGTGCGTGGCGAAGAACCTCGGAGTAGCTTGCCGGGGCGTACCGGACAGTCCGGTGTTCAACGGGCGCGGCAGCGGCGCGGACGTACCGTGCCGGCCGATGCCCTTCACGAGGATCACGACCATGAAGAAACGTCTTGCGGGAGCGGTGGCCGGTGCGGTGCTGGCGTTGGCCCTGGCGCTGCCGGCCGTCGCCGCGCTCAAAACCGGCGCCGCCGCACCCGACTTCACCGCCGCGGCCAGCCTGGCCGGCAAGCACTTCACCTTTTCCCTCGGCGAGGCGCTGAAGAAGGGGCCGGTGGTGGTGTACTTCTATCCGTCGGCCTTCACCGGCGGCTGCGATCTCGAAGCGCACACCTTCGCCACCGAGAAGGACAAGTTCGATGCGGCCGGCGCCACCATCATCGGCGTGTCGGCCGACAGCATCGAGCGGCTCGACGCGTTCTCGGCGGACCCGAAGTACTGCGCCGGGAAGTTCCCGGTCGCCTCCGACCCCGACGGCAAGGTCGCCGCTTCCTACGACCTGGAGACGGTCGCGGCCAAGCCGGGCATGAAGGACGTGCGCGGCGTGGCGATCGACCACGTGTTCATTCCGCGCACCACCTTCGTGATCGCCCGCGACGGCCGCATCGTGGCCACGCTGTCGTCCGAGACCGACCACCTGCGGCCGGACCAGCACGTGCACCAGGCGCTGGCCATCGTGCAGCGCCTGCAGGCGGCCAAGGCGCCCTGAAAACGGATGCGGGAATGCCGCACGCGCGGCGTTCCCGCAACCTTTCCCCCGGCGCGGCGCACCTACCCGGCGCGAATCTTCCGGCCCGCCGAGGTGTTGCCCTGAACTGCCACACCACACGTCGAAACCGTGGCCGCGCCACGCGGAGCCGTCGTGAAGGCGGCTGAGTCGCTGCGGCCGACGGAGCGGCCCGCAGCGCTGCTGCGTTCGCTGGCGCACACGCTCAGCGGCGTTGAGCGGGTGGAGACGCTCGCCTACGTGGTGCTGTCGCTGGGCGCGGCGTTCGCCGGCGCGCTCGCGGCGCTGCTGCTGGTGCCGCTGGTGCAGCCGGGCCAGGCGCTGCCGTTCGGCGGCGTGCTGCTCGACCCGCGCCGCAGCGTCGAGCTGCAGGCCGCCGCCTTCGCCGCCGCCACCGCCGCCTTCGCGCTGCTGCGCTGGCAGGCGGCGCGGCTGGGCGCGCGCCTGGTCGGCCGCTACGGCATGCACCTGCGCCGCGCGGTGCATGCACGGCTGATCGAGGCGCCGCTGGGCTCGCTGGCCGATGCGACCTCGGCGGAGATCGCCAACGTGCTCACCCACAACGTCGAGCTCATCGTGCAGGGCTTCAGCGCGCTGCAGCAGTTGCTGATCGCCGGCGTCAGCGCCGCCGTCAGCCTGGGCTTCGCGTTCTGGGTGTCGCCGCCGCTGATGCTGGCGGCGCCGGTGCTGATGGGGCTGGGCCTGCTGGCATCGCGCGCCTACGGCCGCGAGCAGTCGCTGGTGGCCCGCCAGTACGTGGTCGACATGACCCGGCTGTTCTGGCACAGCGAGGATTTCCCGCGGCGCCTGCGCCACGTCCGCTCGTTCGAGCGCGAGGCGGCGGAGCAGGCGAGCTACGGCGCGATCTCCGCGCGGCTGTGCCACGGCTACCGGCGCCAGCTGGAGCTGGTGGCGTCCGGGCGGCTGCTGCTGGAGCTGCTGGCGGCGGCCGGCATCGCCGCGCTGTTCGTGCTCGCCCATCGCTGGCGCGGCGTGGACCAGGCCGAGCTGATCGCGGTGTGCCTGCTGCTCGGGCGCCTGCTGCCTTACCTGGTGGCCACGCGGCAGAGCTTCCAGCAACTGCGCTCGGCCGCGCCGGCCTTCGCGCTGTGGCAGCGCTACATGAACCTGGCGCCGCTGCACGCGCCCGCGGCGCCATCGCCCACCGGCGCTGCGGGTGCCGCGCTGCACATCGAGCGGATGCGGTTCACGCCGCCGCCCGGCGGGCTCGAGATCGGCGATCTGCTGCTGCGGCCCGGCGAACTGACCCTGGTCTGCGGCGACTCCGGCATCGGCAAGAGCAGCCTGGTCGACGTGCTGGCCGGCATGGTGGCGCCCGAGCTGTTCGTGGCGCACCGTGACGGCCGGCCGCTCGACTTCGATGCGTACCGCGCGCTGGTGCGCCATGGCGCCTACGTCAGCCAGGAGGTGCGACCGTGGCAGCACTCGGTGCGCGAATGCCTGCGCTGGGCGGCGCCCGACGCCAGCGACGCGCTGCTGCGCGACGCGCTGGCCGACGTCGGCCTAGACCGGCGGCTGGCCGAGGCGCCGCACGGCCTCGACACCGCGCTGCGCGATGCGTCGAGCCGGCTTTCCGGCGGCGAACTGCAGCGCCTGCTGCTGGCCCAGGTGCTCCTGCGCCAGCCGTTCCTGGTGGTGCTGGACGAAGCCACCAGCGCGCTCGACGCCGCGTCCGAGACCGCGGTGCTGACCGCGCTGCGGCGCCGCCTGCCGCAGACCATCCTGCTCGTCGTGTCGCACCGCCCCGGCGTGGCGGCCGTCGCCGACCAGTGCCTGACCATCGGCAACGATCTCGTCGCCACGGTGATCGGGAAGCCGGTTCGTGGCGTGGCCAGGGCCGGCTCGCCCCGACCGTTCGAATAGGCATTGGCGAGAGCCCATTTGCACCAACACGAGACATTGCCCATGATGGTGCAATGAACGAGTTGGCGTGGCGGACATGGGCGGAGCAGACGGCGACCGGGCTGGCCGTGGTCGACGCGGAGCTGCGCCTGCGCTGGCTCAATCCCGCCCTGGTCGAAGGCCTCGGGCTGGGTTTCCGCAATGCGCTGGGGCAATCGGTCGGGTTGCTGCTGGACGACGCGGACGCGGGCGTGGCGCAGGCCGCGAAGGTGCTGGCGGAGCAGCGGCCGGCGCAGTGGCGCGCCGTGGCGCTGGCGGTGGCCGACGGCCGCGAGCTCAGTGCGGACATCGCGCTGCAGCCGTTCGGCGACGGCCTGCTGCTGGAAGTGCACGTGCTGGCCGAATCGCCGTCGGCCGCTTCGCCGCTGTCGGCCACCCTGCGCGGTTTCGCGCACGAGGTGAAGAACCCGCTGGCCGGCCTGCGCGGCGCGGCGCAGCTGCTGCAGCGGCGGGTCGACAACGAGGACCTGCAGGCGCTGGCCGGCCTGATCATCGACGAGGCCGACCGCCTCGCCACGCTGGCCAACCGCCTGCTGCATCACGACGGTGCGGCGCAGCTCGGCCCGGTCAACATCCATCGCCTGCTGGAACGGCTCGCCGACCTGCTGCTGGCCGAACCCGTGCCGCCGCAGCTGCGCCACGACTACGACCCCAGCGTGCCCGACCTGCACGGCGACGCCGACCGCCTGCAGCAGATCCTGCTGAACCTGGCGCGCAATGCGCTCGAAGCTGGCGCGCACACGCTCACCCTGCGCACGCGGGTGGAGCACGGCGTGCGCGTGGGCGAGCGGATGCGGCGCATGGCGCTGCGCGTGGACGTGATCGACGACGGCCCCGGCGTACCTGCCGCGCTGCGCGACACGCTGTTCCAGCCGCTGGTCTCCGGCCGCGCCGACGGCACCGGCCTGGGCCTGGCGCTGGCGCGCGAGATCGCCCACGAACACGGCGGCGAACTGCGCTACGCCAGCCGCCCCGGCCACACCGTGTTCTCGCTGTATTTGCCGCTGGAGCGCCCGCATGGTGGATGAAATCTGGATCGCCGACGACGACCGCGGCGTGCGCTTCGTGCTGGCCGAGGCGCTGCGCGACGCCGGGCTGGCGGTGCGCGAGTTCGACGCGGCAGCCGGCGTGCGTACCGCGCTGCGCGAGGCGCGTCCCGCGCTGCTGCTCACCGACGTGCGCATGCCGGGCGAGGACGGGCTGGGCCTGCTCGCCGAGCTGAAGGCGCAGGGCATCGGCCCGGTGATCGTGATGAGCGCGTACACCGACGTGGCCACCACCGCCGCGGCATACCGCCTCGGCGCGGCCGACTACCTCGCCAAGCCGTTCGACCTCGACCAGGCGGTGGCCGCGGTGCAGCGCGCGCTGGCCAGCGGGGCAGCGCCGGCAGCCGCCGCGCCGTCGGCGCCGGCACCAAGCCACGCGCTGCTCGGCGAAAGCGCGCCGATGCGCGAGGTGTTCCGCCTGATCGGCCGCGTCGCCGCCAGCGATCTCAACGTGCTGGTCACCGGCGAGACCGGCACCGGCAAGGAGCTGGTGGCGCGCGCGCTGCACGAGGAGAGCGCGCGCCGCGGCCAACCCTTCGTGGCGCTGAACACCGCGGCGATTCCCAGCGAGCTGCTGGAGAGCGAGCTGTTCGGGCACGAGGCTGGCGCGTTCACCGGCGCCACCCGCCGCGTCGCCGGCCGCTTCGAGCAGGCCGAGGGCGGCACGCTGTTCCTCGACGAGATCGGCGACATGCCGCTGATCCTGCAGACGCGCCTGCTGCGCGTGCTGGCCGGCGGCGAGTTCTACCGCGTGGGCGGACGCGAGCTGATCCGCTGCAACGTGCGCATCGTCGCCGCCACCCATCAGGATCTGGCCGCGCGCGTCGCCGCCGGGCAGTTCCGCGCCGACCTGATGCACCGCCTCGACGTGGTGCGCATCGAGCTGCCGCCGCTGCGCAGCCGGCGCAGCGACATCCCGCTGCTGGCCCGGCATTTCCTTGCCGCCGCCGCGCAGGAGCTGAAGCTGCCGGCGAAGCGCTTCGCCAAGGCTGCGTTGAAACTCGTCGCCCAACGCGACTTTCCCGGCAACGTGCGCGAGCTGGAGAACCTGTGCCGGCGGCTGGCGGTGATCGCGCCGGGCAACGAGATCCTGCCGGCCGACCTCGGCGGCGGCGCCGACGCGGCGCGCGGCGGCGAGTGGACCGATGCGCTGCGCGAGTGGGCCACGCAGGCGCTGGCCGCCGGCGAGGCGGACATCCACGCGCGCGCCCGCGAAGCGCTCGACCACACCCTGCTCAACGTGGCGCTGCAGGCGACCGACGGCCATCGCCAGCACGCGGCGCAGGCGCTGGGCGTGGGCCGCAACACGCTGACCCGCAAGCTCGGCGCCTCGCGCACGCGGCGAGGCTAGCGTCCCGATCTGCCGGTCCATCGTCGGGGAGCGGTTTCGAGGAGTCGGCGGGCGGTACCCGCCGTGGCGTTACGGGTCTGGATGCGTGCGGGCAGGCACTCAGCCCAGCGTGATGAGTAGCTGGTGCGTTTCGCCATCATCAGGCAGTGCAAGTGCAGCATCGGCATCCCGCATCTGGCCGTCCATGTCGATGTGCGCCACGCCGCGGCAGACCCGCGCCGGATTATCGACGCGGATCACGTAGCGGCTGACGCGGGTTCGACGATGGAGGTAAGTCAGTTCGAACCCCGGCCAGTCTCGGGGCATGCAGGGATCGATGCGCAGCCGGTCGCCTTTCAGATGGAAGCCGAGCAACGCCTCCAGCCCGGCGCGGTACAGCCAGCCGGCGGAGCCGGTGTACCAGGTCCAGCCGCCGCGGCCGGTGTGCGGGGCGACCGAATAGACGTCGGCGCAGGCAACATAGGGTTCGACCCGGTAGCGCTCCTCCGTGGCGGGGCCGTCGCCGTGGCGGATCGGGTTGAGCAGGTCGAACAGGGCGCCAGCGCGGTCGCCGTCGCCGAGACCGGCCCAGGCGAAGATCGACCACACCGCGCCGTGCGTGTACTGGCCGCCGTTCTCGCGCACGCCGGGCGGGTAGCCCTTGATGTAGCCGGGGTTCTCCCGGCTGTGGTCGAACGGCGGGGTGAACAGGCGGTGGATCCGGTTCGGGTGATCGGCCAGCAGGCGATCGACCGAGTCCATCGCCTGCGCCGCATGCGCGCGGTCGCCGATGCCGGCCAGCACGCTCCACGATTGCGCGATGGTGTCGATGCGGCATTCGTCGCTTTGGTGCGAGCCGAGCGGCGCGCCGTCGTCGTAGTAGCCGCGGCGATACCACTGGCCATCCCAGGCGCGTTCCAGCGCGGCGCGCAGGTCGTCGGCATGGCCGCGCCAGCGCTGCGCGCGTTCGGCCTCGCCGCGCTGTTCGGCATGCGGCGCGAACTTCGTGATCGTGGCGAGCAGGAACCAGCCGAGCCAGCTGCTCTCGCCGCGACCTTCGGCACCGACCGCGTTCATGCCGTCGTTCCAGTCGCCGGTGCCGATCAGCGGCAGGCCGTGCGCGCCGCGGGTGAGGCTGCTGTCGATCGCGAGCGCGCAGTGCCCGTACACGCTGGCTTGCCGGTCGGAGCGTCCGGGCTGGAAGAACGCGTCGGTGGCGCCCTCGGGAATCGGCTGGCCGGCAAGGAACGGCAGCATTTCGTCCAGCACTTCAGCGTCGCCGCTCACCTCGACGTAGTGCGCGGCGACATACGCCAGCCACAGGCGGTCGTCGCTGATCCTGGTGCGGATGCCCTGGCCGCCCGGCGGCAGCCACCAGTGCTGCACGTCGCCCTCGACGAACTGGCGGCCGGCCGCACGCAGCAGGTGCTCGCGGGCGAGATCGGGGCGGCTCACGCACAGCGCCATCACGTCCTGCAGCTGGTCGCGGAAACCGTAGGCGCCGCTGGCCTGGTAGTAGGCGGTGCGCGCCCACAGCCGGCAACCGGTCACCTGGTACAGCAGCCAGTCGTTGAGCAGGAGGTCCAGCGCGCGATCGGGCGTGCGCACCTGCACGGCGTCGAGCAGGCCGTTCCATTGCGCGGCGACGTCGGCGAGCACGCCATCGATATCCGCCGCGCGGTATTTCCCGATTAACGCTTGCGCGGTGGCTTCGTCGGCGGCGTCGCCGAGCAGGAAGCGCAGGTCGAGTTGCGTGCCCGGCGGCAGTTCGACGCGCACCTGCAGCGCGCCGCAGGGCTGCAGCCCGGCGCCGAGGCGGCCGGACAGCGGCGTGCCTTCGTGCAGCGCCTGCGGCTGCGCGACCGTGCCGAGCGGTCCCAGGAATTCGTGGCGGTCGCCACTCATCGAATGCGCCGGCCCGGCCAGGTCGATGAACGCCACGCGGTCGCCGAACTCGGGCCGCCAGCGGTTGCGCGCGAACAACGCGCCGGTGCGTTCGTCGCGCGAAGTGATCACGAACGGCGCCGGCGTGCTGCCGTTCGCGCCCAGCGCCCACTCCACGTAGCCGGTCACCGACAGCCGCCGCGTGCGCGGCGAGCGATTGCACAGGCGCAGGCGCGACAGCTTGAGCGGGTCATCCGTCGGCACGCACTGCAGCAGCTCCAGTTCGATGCCGTGCGCGTCGTTCTCGAAGCGCGTCCAGCCCTTGCCGTGGGTGGCCGCGTAATGCGCGCCGGCCACGCGGATCGGCAGCGCGCACGCGCTCCACAGCACGCCGGTGTCCTCGTCGCGCAGGTACAGCACGTCGTGCGGGCGGTCGCTGACCGGGTCGTTCGGCCATGGCGTCAGCGGATTCTGCTGGCTGTCGAGCGACCACGCATAACCGCCGCCTTCGGCCGACAGCATGCAGCCGAACGCGGGGTTGGCGATCACGTTCACCCACGGCGCGGGCGTTGGATGCGCTTCGTCGAGTTCGATCCGGTAGGCGCGGCCGCCGTCGACGAAGCCGCCGTGGCCGTTGGCGAATTCCGGGGCATCGGCGTTGGCGGCGACGGCCGTTGCCATGGCGGTCGCGCGGATCGGCGCGGGTGCGGCGCCGGCGGCTGGCGATCCGGCCGCGGCCTGCGCGGGCGGCGCCTCGTCCAGCACCACGCGCGCCACCGTCAGCAGGCCGCTGCGCAAATCCTCGCCGATCGCGTCGTCGCGCAACGCGAACAGCTCGGCCTTGGGCAGCTGCTCGTCGGTTTTCAGGCGCGCCTGCTGCGCACCCACCAGCGAATCGAGCGCGGCCTGCCGTGCATCGCCGGCGGCCTGCAGCAGCACCACGTCGACGGCGAGCTGGCGGCTGCGCCAGTGCTGCTGTGCCTGCAGCACCTCGTGCACGCGCGTCAGGTCGTCGCTCTCGCCGAAGCGCAGCAGGAAAATCGGCCGGTCGCCGGAGATGCCAGCGGACCACAGCACCGGCGCGCCACCGTGGCCGCGTGCCAGTACGTCGGGCGCCGCGCGCTGGCGTGGATCGTTGTACAGCAGCGCACTCATCCAGCAGGCGAACCGCGCTGTCTGCGCGGCGCCGATGCCGAGCTGCGCGCACGCGGCTTCGGCCTGTCGTGCCGCACCGTCGAACAGCCGCGCGGCGGCGTCCGGATCGCCCAGTTGCGCGGCCAGGGCCATGGCGCCGTCGCGCGAATCGGCCAGTCGCGTCCACAGCACCAGCGTCACGCTGCTGTCCGGCACCAGCGTGAAGCGCCGACGCAGGGCGAACACCGGGTCGAGCACGCAGCCGACGGTGTTCGACAACGCGGCGCCCGGCTGCATTGCCTGCGCGTCGCGCAGCGTGCGCAGGCGGCCGAGGAAGCGTGCGCGGTCGGTGTCGAATTCAATGGCATCGCCGCCATCCTCGCCGACGACCTGCAGCGCCTGCGCGGCCCACACTTCGGCTTCGCTGCCGTCGCGCCGCCGCCGCGTGGCCAGCAGCATGCGGTGCGCCTCGTCCCATGCGGTCTGCACGAACATCTTGGAGAACGCCGGGTGCGCGTTGTCGGCGCCGATCGGGCCGAGCACCAGCTCGGCGTACGAGGTCAGCGACAGCGTGCGCGTACGGTCGCCGTGGTTGCTCAGGGTGAGCCGGCGCAGCTCGACGTCGGCCCCGGCCGCCACCGCGACTTCCAGCACGCTGTGCAGGCTGTGGTGGCGCCGGCTGAAACGGGCGCAGCCCGGCTCGAATGCGACCGCGTCGTCCGGCCTGTGCGTGCCGTAGGGTTGCCGGCTGGCCGACCAGGTTTCACCGCCGTCCTCGTCGCGCAACAGCAGGTAGCTGCCCCAGCCGTCGCCGACCGGGTCCTCGCGCCAGCGCGTCACCGCCAGGCCGCGCCAGCGGCTGAAGCCGGCGCCGTTCGCACCCAGCATCACGCTGTAGCGACCGTTGGACAGCAGGCAGTGCTGCTCCGCATCGATGCTGCGGGGGGAAGGCGATGACATGGCGACTCCTGTCGACGGCGGCAAAAAAAACCAGCATGCGCCGGCCACGGCATGCGCGGCGTCAACCTGCGCTTCACCACGTCGCGGAGTACGATGCCGGCGATATCGGCCGGCAACTGGCCGTCGCAGCATCTTCCGTTTGCATGCTGCGGTCACCGCGAAAGACCACGACGAGATCCATGCCCTCCCACCCCCCCAGCCATCCGTCCACAGCGGACCCGCTGCTGCAACACTTGCAGGACAAGGCGTTCGCCTACTTCCTCCACGAGGCGAATCCCGCGAATGGACTGGTGTCGGACAAGACCGCGCCGGACTGGCCGGCCAGCATCGCGGCCACCGGGTTGGCGCTGAGCTGCTACCCGGTGGCGGTCGAGCGCGGCATGCTGGGGCGCGACGCCGCCATCCAGCGCACCCTGGCCACGCTGCGCTTCTTCCGCGACAGCGTGCAGGGCGAGCAGAGCGACGCCAGCGGCTACCGCGGCTTCTACTACCACTTCCTCGACATGCGCAGCGGCCGGCGCGCGTGGCAGTGCGAGCTGTCCACGGTGGACAGCGCATTCCTGTTCGCCGGCATGCTCGCCGCCGCCGCGTACTTCGACGGCGACGACGCCGCGCAGCGCGAGATCCGCGACACCGCAAACTTCCTCTACCAGCGCGCGCAATGGCCTTGGCTGCAGGCCGCCGACGGCACCATCGGCCACGGCTGGCGCCCGGAAAGCGGCTTCATCGCGCACAGCTGGCAGGGCTACGACGAGGCGCTGCTGCTGTACGTGCTGGCGCTCGGCTCGCCGACCCATCCGTTGCCGCCGGCGGCGTACGCGGCATGGGCGTCCAGCTACGAGTGGAAGCGCTGTTACGGCATCGACTACCTGTACTGCGCGCCGCTGTTCACCCACCAGCTGTCGCAGGCGTGGATCGACTTCCGCGGCATCCGCGACGCCTTCATGCGTGCGCACGGCATCGACTACTTCGAGAACAGCCGCCGCGCCACCTTGGTGCAGCAGCGCTACGCCAGCGCCAACCCGCTCGGCTTCAACGGCTACAGCGAGCATTGCTGGGGCATCACCGCCAGCGACGGCCCCGGCCCGGCCACGCGCAGGATCGACGGCATCGAGCGCCACTTCGAGGACTACGTGGGCCGCGGCGCCCCGTACGGCTTCGACGACGGCACGCTCGCGCCGTGGGCGGTGGTGGCGTCGCTGCCGTTCGCGCCGGAGATCGTGCTGCCGACCGTGCACCACTTCATCCACATGCTGCAGCTGCACGAGGAGCATCCCTACGGCTTCAAGGCCAGCTTCAACCAGACCTGGGCCGGGCCCTCGCCCGGAGGCTGGGTCTCGCCGTATTTTTTCGGACTCAACCTCGGTCCGATCGTGCTGATGGTGGAGAACCACCGCAGCGGCCTGCCGTGGCAACTGATGCGCGGCTGCCGCGCCATCGTCGACGGCCTGCGCCGCGCCGGCTTCGACGGCGGCTGGCTGGATGCCGGCAAGCGGCACGCATGAACACGACAACCTTTCCCGTTATGGAGTGAACACGATGGAACTTGGCATGGTGGGTCTCGGGCGCATGGGCGCGAACATGGCCGAACGCCTGGTGCAGGGCGGCCACAAGGTCACCGGTTTCGACCCCAGCGCCGACGCACGCCAGGCCGCGGCGGCGAGCGGCATCGCGCCGGTCGCCTCGCTGGCGGCACTGGTCGCGGCGCTGCCCGCGCCGCGCGTGGTGTGGCTGATGGTGCCGGCCGGCAAGGTCACCGACGACACCGTCAACGCCTTGCTGCCGCTGCTGGCCAGGGGCGACACGGTGATCGACGGCGGCAATTCCAATTACAAGGACAGCCTGCGCCGCGCGCAACGCTACGCCGAACGCGAGCTGGGCTACGTCGACTGCGGCACCAGCGGCGGCGTGTGGGGGCTGAAGGAGGGCTACAGCATGATGATTGGCGGCGACGAAAAAACCGTCGAGGCGCTGCGGCCGATCTTCGAGACGCTGGCGCCGGCGAAGGACCAGGGCTGGGGCCACGTCGGCCCGGTCGGCGCCGGCCACTTCACCAAGATGGTCCACAACGGCATCGAGTACGGCATGATGCAGGCCTACGCCGAAGGCTTCGCGATCCTCAAGCACAAGCAGGAGTTCGCTCTGGATCTGCACCAGGTCGGCGAGATCTGGCGCTATGGCAGCGTGGTGCGCTCGTGGCTGCTCGATCTGGCCACCGACGCGCTGGGCAAGAACCCGAACCTGGACGGCATCGCGCCCTACGTGGTCGATTCCGGCGAAGGCCGCTGGACCGTGGATGCGGCGATGGAACTGAGCGTGTCCGCCCCGGTGATCACCCTGTCGCTGATGGAACGCTACCGCTCGCGCGACAGCGACTCCTTCGCCGACAAGCTGCTGGCGTCGCTGCGCAACGAGTTCGGCGGGCATGCGATCAAGAAGGAGTAGCGCGTTCCGCATCGCTCCCCGGATGCCCCTGTAGGAGCCCGCTCGCGGGCGATGCTCTTGCGGTTCCCGCGCACATACCCCGAACGGTTCGCCCCACCGATTACATCGACAAGCCTCACACTCCACCCCGTCATGCCTGCGCAGGCAGGCATCGCACTTCATCCATCATGTCTGCGATGGAGCTCTGCAGGCAGAGCGAAGAGCTTTCGTCTGCCTTAGGCAGCCGAGTCACTTTCTCTTCGCGTAGCCACGCGCACACAGGAAGCGTGCGCGAACAGCGAAGCTGGCCCGAAGCGCGTAGGGCAGGATGCCCGGAGTAAAGAAAAAGTAACCAAAGGGAAGGCCATCCCGCCTGGCGCTTGCCGGACACCGGGCAACCGCTCCTGCGTTGCTTCAACTCGGGCATCCATGCCCTCGCCTGGCCCGCACTCGGTGCGAGAGCGGAAGAGCCGAGATGACTCCGAGGCCGCAGAGATGTTTGTGGAGAAAGGGGCGCCGAAGCATGCTTGATGCAGGCGTCCACGCCATCATTGGGCCAGGTAGAAATCCAAGGGGATGAGCTCGACGGCCCACCCGCCTTCTTCGCCCAGCGTGGCGGCCGGGTGCATGGATGCGATGCGCAGCGCCTCGTCGCGGCTGTCCGCCTCGATGATGAACAGGCCACCCACCACTTCCTTCGACTCGGTGTAGGGCCCATCGCTGACGTGCGTCTTGCCGCTGCGCGGGCGAAGCGTCCTCCAGCTGTCCAGATCGCCAAGCGACGCGGAAACCAGAACCTTGCCGGTAGCGCGCATCTTCTCGTCCAATGCCGGGCATTGGCTCACCAATTTCTCGACATCGTCTGGCGCCATCGCGGCGAATTTTTCGGGGGTGAAGTAGGCCAGGCCGACGTATTTCATGGGAGATCCTTTGGGTGGGGATGCACTGGCGACGAAACGGATGATCGGAAATCGACAATGCTCCGGGAGAGTTTGCAGCGGCGCCCCGGCCAGCCTGCCCGCTTCGGGTCGACGTGGGGCGCCGAGGCATGCGCCGGGGCGCTACAGCAACTCCCCCTGCGGCGCCGCATAACTCAATCTTCCGTCCATGATCCGCGCCGGCGACGTATACGGATGCACCGTCGTGTGCGTCGCATCGATGATGTGGATCACCTCGATGCCGCGCAGCTTCAGCACGTCGGCGATGATCGAGCGGTGACAGCGCCACCACACCGCCTCGGCGCACATCATCGCGGTGCGCTGGTTCGCGGCCAGTGCCAGCAGTTCGGCCAGACCCTCGGCGAATTCCGTCGTGGCGATGTAGTCGGCGTAGCCCTGGAACGAGGCGTTGCGCCAGGCGGTGTTCGGCGAGCCCGGCTGCACCTTGCGGCGGCCGCCGAGCCGGGGCATCCATTGGTAGGCGATGCCGTGCGTGGGTAACGAGGCGGCCAGCGCGTCGCTGGCGAAGTACGGGTAGCGGCGCGAACCGGGGAAACGGCGCACGTCGGCGATCGCTTCGATGCGGTATTCGACGAGCAGGCCGAGAAACTCCTCCAGCGTGCGGGTGGAGTGGCCGATGGTCCAGATGGTGGCAGGGTCGCCGGGCATCTCAGTCGATCTTGTGCAGCGCCGCGCCCTTGTGCATGGCGATGTGGTCCGTCTTGTCGCTCTGGATCTCGTACTGCGGATCGGCCTCGCTGCAGCGGCGCATGTGGCCTTTGTACTCGGTGTCGCGCGTGTGCACCGCGGTGATCCGGCCGGTGACGAAGCCGGCCTCCGAATTCCAGCGCACGTGGTCGCCGATCTTGAAGGGGTGGTGGGTCATGGTGGCTTCGATGGCAACAAGTCCGGAGGACATTGGAGCAGGTCGTGCGTTCAGTTCAGGAGAAGAGGTCCGCTGCACAAGTCGTACGCGCCGAACGCAGCTGGCGACGGCAGCGAAGTCGAAGCATCCGTAAACGAGCGCCCTTCGACTTTCACTCGGTGAGGCCTGCGCCCAGAGCCGGCTGGTTTTCTCGCCAATCAGATTGACCAGTAGAGCAGCGACATCATGAAAAGAAAAAAAGATACCGCGTAAAAATTCAACGACAGCAATGTCCGTTTCCCCAATTCACGCAGCTCGATTTCCGCAAGATTTTCGAAACGTCTTTCCGTCAGATATGTCATTTTCGACGGCAGCATCGGGCTGTACCAGGTGCCCAGCATGGGCTTCGGAAAAGCGTCCTGCAGCTCCGGGTGCCTTTCCAGTAGCTGGCGAAAGAACGTACTGGACATACGCAAGGTAGCGATGGCGGCGGTGGCAAAGAGCGCGCCGCCAATCAGGACAAATACGATGGGACCTGCCATCCAGCGGACCTCCAGATCGTGGGTATGTGCCGCCGATGGTCAACCTCCGGCGATCGGCCGCCAGGCAAACGTTGCGGTCAGCCCCGTCCCGCTTGATTCGCCCAGGCTTGATGGAACGCTCGGCCGGCATGGTGCATTCAGGCGGCCTGACTGGCAATCGCTCCGACTTGCTTGCCCGCTCAGGGCGCGACGTGCGTTCATCCCAGCCGCAACAGCTTCCGCACCGCCGGCAAATTGCGCCGGCTGATCTCGGGATTGAGCTCGCTGCCGTCCAGGCGCGCCAGCACGCGGCCGTCGGCGAGGGTCTTGAGGCCGAGCAGGCGCGGTGGCGGGACCAGGCAGTTGCGGTGCAGGCGGATCAGCTGGTCGGGGTAGGTTTCTTCCAGCTGGCGCAGCGAGTCCTCGATCAGCAGCTCGCCGCGGCGGTGCTGCACCACCACGTATTTCTCGTCGGCGAGCAGGCAGATCACCTCGTCCAGCGCGATGCGCACCTGTTCGCCGCGCAATCGGCCGTGCAGGTAGGCGGCCGGTTCGCGCGGGGCGTCGGCGAGGCGGCGCTGCGCGCGCTGCAGCGCCTCGCGCAGGCGCTCGAGCCGCACCGGCTTGAGCAGGTAGTCCACCGCGCCCAGCTCGAACGCCTTCAGCGCGTGCGCCTCGTAGGCGGTGCAGAAGATCACCTGCGGCCGCGCGCGGCCGGCGAGGCGCTGGGCCAGCGCCACGCCATCGGTGCCGGGCATGTTGATGTCCAGCAGCAGCGCGTCCGGCTGCAGGTCGTCCAGCGCGACCAGCGCGGCCTCGCCGTCGCCGACGCTGCCGACCACTTCCGCTTCGACGCAGTCGCCGAGCAGGGCGGTCAGGCGCGCGCGCGCCAGCGGCTCGTCGTCGACTACCAGCACGCGCATCAGCTCTTTCCTCCCGGCAGTTGCAGCAGCACCACGAAGCGCCCGTCCTGTGCGCCGGCCTGCACGCTCGCCAGTGGTCCGTAGCGATACGCAACGCGCCGGCGCACGTTGTCCAGGCCGTGGCCATTGCCGGCGGCGGGCGGGGTGGGCGGCAGCGGGTTGCCGATCTCGATGCGCACGCCGCGACCATCGCGCCAGCCGCGCAGGGTCACTTCGCCACCCTCGCGCAGCGGCTGGATGCCGTGGCGCACCGCGTTCTCCACCAGCGGCTGCAGCAGCAGGCGCGGCAGCGGGAAATCGTGCGGCAGCGGGTCCAGTTCGCGGTGCACGCGCAGGCGCTCACCCAGGCGCAACTGCTCGATCGCCAGGTAGCGCTCGACCAGCGCCAGCTCCTCGCCCAGCGTGCCGTCGGCGCTGTCGTGCTGGCCCAGCGCGGCGCGGAACAGCTCGCTGAGATCCTCCACCGTGCGCTCGGCGGCGGCGGGATCGACCCGGATCAGCGCCGCCACGGTGTTCATGCTGTTGAACAGGAAGTGCGGGCGGATGCGCGCCTGCAGCGCCTCGACCTGGGCGCGGCTCACCGCCGCCAGCCGCGCCTGCCACTGCGCCAGCACGTAGAAGTAGCGCAGCATCGCGGCGCCGAGCAGGGCGGTAATCAGCAGGTTGTCGCGCACGAACACGGGCACGCTGCCGCGCACCAGGTGCATCTGCAGCGCGCCATCGAACCAGTGCGCCGCGAGGCTGCCGAGCAGCACGATCAGCAGCAGCAGCAGCCACACGCCCACGTACGGCAGGTGCCCGGGCAGGCGCTGCAGCCACGGCCGCAGCCCGCACAGCGTCACCGCCGCCACCATGCCCAGCAGGGTCACGAACAGCATGCCGACGCTGTACGCCGACCAGTCGCGCGGGTCGTCGTGCGCCAGCCACATCACGGTGACGGTGAGCGCGCCGACCACCAGCAGCGCGAACAGCGCCGGCAGCTGGCAGAAGTCCGGCAGCGGGCTGCGTTCGGTGCGGCCGCGCGCGGCGCGGCGGGACGTGGGTTGGCGCATGCGGCAAGTATGCCGCAGCGCGGACAGGCTCAGGCCAATCGCCGGCCCAGCCAGCGGCGCAGGTCGTCGATCTCCTCGGCGCAGACCGCGTGGGCCATCGGGTAGGTGTGCCAGTCCACCGCGTAACCCAGCGCCCGCAGCGCATCGCGCGAAGCGCTGCCGCGCGGTAGCGCCACCACAGGGTCGGCGGTGCCGTGGCCCCAGAAGATAGGCGTGGCCAGGTTCGCTGCGCTGCGCTCGGCGGCGAGCGTGCTGGCGATCGGCAGGTAGGTGGACAGCGCGACGATGCCGGCCAGCTTGTCCGCATGGCACAGCCCCGCGGCCAGCGCGATCGCGCCGCCCTGCGAGAAGCCGGCGAGGAAGGTCCGCTCGCTCGGCACGCCGCGTTCGCGCTCGCGCGCGATCAGCACCTCGACCTCGGCGATCGAGGCGCGGATGCCAGCCTCGTCCTGGCGCGCCGCGGCGTCGAACGCGACGATGTCGTACCACGCGCGCATCGGCACGCCGCCGTTCACCGTCACCGGCCGCACCGGCGCATGCGGAAACACGAAGCGCAGCGCCGGCCACGCCGGGTCCACCAGCTCCGGCACGATCGGCGCGAAGTCGTGGCCGTCGGCGCCGAGGCCGTGCAGCCAGATGATGCTGAAGCGCGGGTTGGCGGCGGTTTCGTGTTCGACGGTGGGCAGGGGCATGGCGGGATCGACGGCGGAAGGCGGCGCCATCGTAGCAGCCTCGATCTCCCGCCCCGTTGCAGGAGCCCGCTGGCGGGCGATGCTCTTGTTTCAGGCATCAGAGCAGAAGCATCGCCCGCGAGCGGGCTCCTACAAAGCGCGGCGGATTGGGCGGACGAGCGTTGATGCCGACGCGCAATGTGTTCTGCCGACACCTGCGGCAGTCTGCACGCATGCCTGCCTTCCCGCCTGTCGGTCGCCGCGCCTTGCGTCAAGGTCGCGTGTCCATTCCCGGCCAGCTGTATTTGCTGACGACGGTGACCCGCCACCGTGAGTGCCTTTTTCTGGATCCCGTTCGCGCGCGGGTGGTCAGTCGAGTCATCCACGCGGCATCGACCTGGGCGGATTCCCGCCTGCTCGTTTGGGTGCTGATGCCCGATCATTGGCACGGCCTGTTGCAACTGGGTGGCGAGTCATTGGGCCGGGTCATGCATCGCTTCAAGGCATGCGCATCGCGTGCGTTGCATGAGTCGTGCGGGCTGGATGGGCCGCCGTGGGCTCGCAGCTTTCATGACCATGCCTTACGTGCCGACGAGGACATCAAGGCAGCTGCGCGGTACATCATCGGCAACCCAGTGCGTGCCGGCCTGGCCGAGAGCGTGCTTGCGTACCCCTACTGGAACGCCATCTGGCTCGATCGCGACGTACCGCCAATTTTGTAGGAGCCCGCTCGCGGGCGATGCTCTTGTTTCAGGCATCAGAGCAGAAGCATCGCCCGCGAGCGGGCTCCTACAGGGGGAGGCAATTCATTTCTTGCTGTCCAGCCCCAGCTCGTGCGCGAAGAACGTCAGTCCGATCGCGGTGTCGCCGACGCGCTGGCTGAACGGCGCGCCGACGCCGTGGCCGGCGTTCATGCGGGTGAGCAGCAGGATCGGCCGCGTCGAGGCGGTGGCGTTCTGCAGCGCGGCGGCGAACTTGCGCGATTGCCATGGCGCCACGCGCGGGTCGTTTTCGCCGGTGGTGAGCAGTACCGCCGGGTAGGCGGTGTTCGCCTGCACGTGCTGCAGCGGCGAGTAGGCGAGGGTGGCCTGGAACTGCGCCGGGTCGGCGATGCTGCCGTATTCGGGGATGTTGTACGGGCCGTTGGCGAAGTCGGTCTCGTGGCGCAGCATGTCGTAGATGCCCACGCGCGCCACCACCGCGCGGTAGTCGCCGGGGTGCTGCACGATCTGCGTGCCCATCAGCAGGCCGCCGTTGCTGCCGCCCAAGATGCCCAGGTGGGCGCGGTCGGTCCAGCGTGCGTGGATCAGCGCCAGCGCCGCGGCGTGGAAGTCGTCGAACACGTTCTGCTTGTCGAGCTGCTGGCCCCGCGCGTGCCAGGCCTGGCCGTTCTCGTTGCCGCCGCGGATGTTGGCGTAGGCGAGCACGCCGCCGCGCTCCAGCCAGGCCAGGTTGGGGCCGATGAAGCCGGGCTTGATCGGGATGTCGAAGCCGCCGTAGCTGTACAGGATGGTGGGCCGCTTGCCGTTCGTCGTGGTGCCGCGCAGCGACAGCACGGTCACCGGGATCTTCGTGCCGTCCTTCGAGGTGCCGTCGATGCGCTGCACGACCACCTTGGAGTAGTCGGCGGCCGGCTTCACCTCGAACACGGTCCTCAGCGCGCCGCTCTTGCCGTCGTACTCGGCCCAGCGCGTGGGCGTGGTCCAGCCGCTGTAGCTGACCAGCGCCTTGTCGCTGCCGGATTCGGAGGCGATGTCGCCGATGCCGATGCCGTGCTGCGGCAGCGGCAGGCGGCGCACGAACTTCGCACCGGCGTCGTACTGCTCGACCCACCAGTCCGGGCCCCAGCTGCGCACCACCAGGAAGCCGTCGCCCAATGGGGCGATCTGCTGGATCGCGCCGTCGCGCTCGGCCAGCACCGGCGCGACCTTGCCGTCCTGGCCGATGGCCACGATGCGGCCACGCGGCGCCTCCTGGAACGAGGCGACGTATAGACGTCCATTCACCCACGCCGCCGTGCGCACGTTGGCGCTGCGCTCGAGCACGCGGGCGAAGCCGTCGCCGCGGCGCAGGAACACCTCGGCCGGGCCGCCGTCGCCGTCGTAGGCGAGCACCGCGGCCTGCGCGCTGGCCGGTGCATTCACCAGCACGTACTCGGCGGTCTTCGCGTAGCCCTGGCCGAACACCACGCGGTCCGCCGCGGCGGGCTGGCCCAGCGCGTGGTGCACCAGCGTGGCGTGGAACTGTTCGACTTCCTGCCCGGCCGCCGGCGGCGCGAAGCGCACGTAGCTGAAGCCGCGCTCGTCGGCGTCCCAGGCCAGGCCCTGCGGCGTGGTGCCGCCGCCGGCCCACGGCAGGGTGTCGGGCAGGGTCTGGCCGGTGCCGACGTCGAGCACGCGGATGGTGGTCAGCTCGCTGCCGCCTTCGGCGGTGCCGTAGGCGAGGTAGCGCCCGCGCGGCGACGGCCAGTAGGCGGTGATCGCGGTGCCGCCATGATCGGCGTTGGGATCCACCAGCACCTTCGCCGCGCCATCCGGCCACGCCTGCGCGATCAGCACCGGCTGCGGCTGCGGCGGGGTCTGCTGCAGGTAGAACAGCGTGCCGCCGGCCAGCGTCGGGCCGGAACGCGTGGTCGAGGTGATCGCCAGCTGCTGCACGCGCGCGGTGAGCGCCTTGCCCTGCGGCATCGCCGCCAGGGCGGCCTCGGTGTACGCGTTCTGCGCGTCGATCCACTGGCGCACCGCCGGGTCGGCGGGGTTCTCCAGCCAGCGGTACGGGTCGGCCACGCTGACGCCGTGGAACGTGCTGGACGCGGCCTGCTGCGGCGTGGGCGGCGGCAGCGGCTGCACTTCGCCGATCAGCGCGACCTCGCGCGGCGGCTTCGTCGACGGATTCACGCGCGGCAGCTGGGCCGCGAGGGTGGCGCCGGCGGCGAACAGCAGGGGGACGGCGAAGGACGCGAGGCGCATGGCGGGGTTCCATGGAAAGACGTGGCAGCTCGGCAGAGTAGCAACGCGCCGCCGCCATTGCAGCCGACGACCGCTGACTTTCGGCACGGTGGCCGCGTAGCCGCGGCGGGCTCGGGTATGCTGGCCTTTTTGCCCGGGGAGAACCCATGCGCCGTTTGCTGCTTGCCGCCCTCGTCGCCTTCATTGCCGCGCCGGCCGCCGCCGCGCCGGCGTCGACGCCGCTGGATCTGGAAACCGTGATGGCCAACCCCGACTGGATCGGCCAGGCGGTGGAGCAGCCGTACTGGAGCGCGGACGGGCGCCAGCTGTACTACTCGCTGAAGCGAGACGGCAGCCCGTTGCGCGACCTGTACCGGGTCGATCCGGCGACGGCGCAGAGCACGAAGCTCGACCCGGCCGCGCGGGCGCAGGCCGACGGCCCGGCGGTGTTCGACCGCGCGCACCGGCATGCCGCCTTCATCCTGCACGGCGACGTGTTCGTGGTGGACCTGGCCAGCGGCCAGCGCCGCCAGGTCACGCGCACGCCGCAGGACGAAGCCGCGCCGCGCTTCTCCGCCGACGGTCGTGCGCTGCAGTTCCGCGACGGCAACGACTGGTACAGCCACGACCTGGCCAGCGGCGTCACCGCGCCGGCGGCGATCGTGAAGTTCGCCGACGACCCGCAGGCGAAGCAGCCCGACGCGCTGGGCGAGCGGCAGCTGGAACTGTTCAAGACGCTGCGCCAGCTCAAGGCCGACCAGCAGGCGCGCCGCGACGAGGACAAGGCGCTGGCCGCCGCCGACCCGCAGCGCGCGCCGCTGCCGTTCTATCTCGGCGACAAGATCGCCCCGGCGGACAGCGAACTGTCGCCGGACGGCCGCTGGCTGCTGCTGGTCACCGTGCCGAAAGGCTACGAGGCGGGCAAGGCGCCCGAGGTCACCCACTACGTCACCGACTCCGGTTACGCCGAGCAGAAGGAGACGCGCGTGTACGTGGGCCGCAAGGACCCGGCGCCGCAGTCGCTGCTGCTGCTCGACCTGGCCAACCACCAGTCCTACCCGCTGGCCACCGACCCGCTCCCCGGCATCAAGGACGATCCGCTGAAGGAGTTGCGCGCGCGCGCCGTCGCCGCGCTCGAGAAGGCCGGCAAGACCGAGCAGGCCAAGGCGCTGAAGGCGCCCGAGCAGCGCGCCGTGCGCATCATCGGCAGTGAAGACGACGGCGGTGGCGGCGGCATCGCGTGGAGCGACGACGGCCGCAACCTGGCCATCCAGCTGCGCGCGATCGACAACAAGGATCGCTGGATCGCCAGCGTGGATTTCAGCAGGCACGTGCTGGTGCCGCAGCACCGCTTGACCGACCCGGCCTGGATCAACTGGAACTTCAACGATTTCGGCTGGCTGAAGGACGGCCGCACGCTGTGGTACCTGAGCGAGCAGACGGGTTACTCGCAGCTCTACGTCAAGCCGCTGGACGGCAAGGCGAAGGCGCTGACCGCCGGCAAGTTCGAGGTGAGCCACCCGCAGCTCAGCGAGGACGGCCGCTGGTTCTACCTGCGCACCAACCAGGTCGCGCCGTACAGCTACGACGTCTATCGCGTGCCGTCCGCCGGCGGCGAGCTGACGCGGGTGACGCACTACCAGGGCATGGACGAGTTCGCGCTGTCGCCCGACGGCACGCAGCTGGCCGTGCTGCATTCCTCGCCGTACGTGTTGCCGCAACTGGCCGTCCAGCCGTCCGCCGGCGGCACGCCGCGCGAGCTGACCAGCACCATGAAGGCGGCGTTCAGCGCGCATGACTGGATCGCGCCGCAGATCGTCGAGGTGAAGTCCAGCCACGGCGCCGGCAGCATCTACGCGAAGTACTACGGTCCGGCGCACGAGGACGCCTCGCCGAAGCCGGCGGTGATCTTCGTGCACGGCGCGGGCTACCTGCAGAACGTCACGCTGTCGTGGTCGAACTACTTCCGCGAGCAGATGTTCCACAACCTGCTGGTGAGCCAGGGCTACGTGGTGCTGGACATGGATTACCGCGCCTCCGAAGGCTACGGCCGCGACTGGCGCACCGCGATCTACCGCCAGATGGGCCATCCGGAGCTGGAGGACCTGCTCGATGGCAAGGCCTGGCTGGTCGGGAACCATCACGTCGATCCGCGCCGCGTGGGCATCTACGGCGGCAGCTACGGCGGCTTCATGACCGAGATGGCGCTGCTGCGCGCGCCGGGCGAATTCGCCGCCGGCGCCGCGCTGCGCCCGGTCAGCGACTGGACGCTGTACAACCACGAGTACACCTCCAACATCCTCAACGACCCGCAGCTCGACCCGGAGGCGTACCGCATCAGCTCGCCGATCGAGTACGCCGAGCAGCTGCGCGACCCGCTGCTGATCCAGCACGGCCTGATCGACGACAACGTGCTGGCCGAGGATTCGATCCGCCTGTACCAGCGCTTCATCGAGCTGCACAAGAAGAACTTCTGGATGTCGCTGTACCCGCTGGAGCGCCACGGCTTCGTGCACGCCGATTCCTGGTACGACGAGTACCGGCGCATCGACGAGCTGTTCGACACGTACGTGAAGCCGGTGAAGTAGACGGCAGCGCCTGGCGGGGCCCTTCGATACGGGGCACCCGCGGCGACACGCACGGGGCTCTTGACCGATCGAACCCGGCCGGCCGAAAGTATTTCGGCTGGCCGCCAGTGGCCTGGGTGTCCGGCGCCATGCCGGGACGGCAGCCGCTGCCGAGGGGGAAAACATGCGCAAGTTGCTGTGGCTTTTTGCGGCGTGCGGCCTGCTGCTGGCCGCCTGCGCCAAGCCGTTGCCGCCGGAGCGGCTGGCGTATGCCGGGCAGTGGCGCTCGCCGACGATGTCGCTGCTGATCACCACCGGCGGCAACGTGCACTACCGGCGGGTGGAGGGCGGCATCAGCAAATCCATCAACGGCCCGCTGCGCTCGTTCGAGGGCGACAACTTCGTGGTGGGCATCGGTCCGGTGACGACCACCTTCGTGGTCTCGATGCCGCCGCACGAGGACGCTGGCGAGTGGAAGATGACGGTGGACGGGCAGGAGCTGACCCGGGTACCGCCGGGCGAGTGAGTCGAAAAAACGGCCGCCGCGGAATCGGGAATTCCGTGGCGACCGGGGGACCGGCAGCACTGCGGGGTCGCGGTAGGGCGAGCCCGCAAACTCGAGGGGAGAGAGCGCTGCTGCCAGGCTACTTGGCGACCAGGGTGCCGGTCATGCCAGGGTGGAACTTGCAGAAGAACGGGAACGAACCGGCCTTGGCCGTGGTGCGCACGGTGGCGCCCGGCTTCAGGTCGATGTCGAAGCTGCCGTCGCGCGCGGTGGCGCTGTGTTCGAAGATGTCGTGGTTGACCCATTCGATGATGTCACCGGCGCGTACGCCGGTGGGCATCGGACCAAACACCATCTTGTCGAGCACGATCACGTGCACGGCCTTTGCTTGCGTGGCCGCTGGCGCCGTGGCCGGGGTGGCCGCGAACGCCGGCGCCAGGCTGCAGCCCAGGGCCAGCAAGCCGACAGCCAGAATCGTGCTGCGGAACATGGCGTACTCCTTACTTCAGGCTGGCCGCCAGGTGCTCGGCGTGCATCTCGTGCTCGTGGAACAGCTTCGAGCCGGTTTCCAGCAGCGACTTCAGCTCGGCGTTCTGCGTGGACGGGATCAGCGTGCCGTCGAGCGCGGCCAGCACGGCCTTGTGGAAGGCCACTTCGTTCTCGGCATAGGCCTTGTCGTAGGCCGCGCCGCTCAGTGCGGCCAGCTTGGTCTGCTCGGCAGCGGCGCCCTTGGCCAGCGACTGGCTGGTGCCGTTGTCGGCCGGGGTGACGCCCAGCTTCTTGGCCAGCGCCAGCGCCTGGTCGTTCACGGCGGCATGGTCGCGCGCCATTTCCTCGGCGAACTGACGCACCGCCTTGTTGTGCGACTTGCTCAGCGCCTGCTTGGCGGCGGTGACGTCGATCGCGCCGGCGGTGTAGGCGATGTGGGCGATCTGCGCGTCGTTGATGGCGGGCGCGGCGGCCGGCGCCTGCTGGGCGTGCACGCTGGCCAGCGAGCCGAGGCCGAGCGTGAGGACGAGGGCAATCACGGACTTGTTCATGGTGTCTCCTTGAGTGGAAAAGCGGCGAGCGAGGCTCGCCGGTGCCCATGAGATGCAGCAGCGGTGCACAGGTTCCGGCCCGTGCGCCGCGCCGCGGGAACCTTGGCGGCGGCGCCCGCGTCGGATCAGCCGTCACCCCACGAAGCTGCCCGCATGCTCGAACTCGACCCGACCGTTCTCCCCGCCAGCGCATCGCCGTCGGCGCCGGAGATTCCCCGTCCCACCCGCGCCGAGGCCGAGGCGGCGGTGCGCACGCTGATCCGCTGGGCCGGCGACGACCCCGTGCGCGAAGGCCTGCAGGACACCCCGGCGCGGGTGGTGCGTGCCTACGAGGAATGGTTCGCCGGTTACCGGCAGGACCCGGCCGGCGTGCTCAGCCGCACCTTCGGCGAGGTCGGCGGCTACGACGAGATGGTGCTGCTGCGCGACATCCCGCTGCAGTCGACCTGCGAGCACCACCTGGCGGCGATCCGCGGCGTGGTGCACATCGCCTACCTGCCGAACCGGCGCGTGGTGGGCATTTCCAAGCTGGCGCGGCTGGTCGAGGCGTTCGGCCGGCGGCTGCAGATCCAGGAGCGGCTGACCGTGGAGATCGCCGACACGCTGGCCCGGGTGCTGCAGCCGCGCGGCGTGGCGGTGGTGGTCGAGGCCAGCCACGACTGCCTGTCCTCGCGCGGGGTGCGCCTGCACGGGGTGGCGATGCAGACCCGGCGTCTGCTGGGCGAATTCGCGCACGAGCCGCGGCGGGCGGAGATCCTGGCCACGCTGGCCGGCTGAGCCGGGAACCTCGGGCCGCCCCGATGCATCCGATCAGGTGTAAAAGGAGAAAGCCATGTCTGCCCATGCCCATGTTGCACCCGTCGATTACGCCGCGCTGGACGACCACGCGCTGGTGGCGCAGGTCCGCGCCGGCCATCGCGAGGCGTTCCGCCACATCATGCAGCGCTGCAACCAGCGGTTGTTCCGCGTGGCGCGGGCGGTGCTCGGCGAGGACTCGGAAGCGGAAGACGTGCTGCAGGAATCGTATATGCGTGCCTACCACAAGCTGGACTCGTTCCGCGGCGACTCGACCTTGCTGACCTGGCTGACCAGCATCGTGCTGAACGAGGCGCGCGGTCGCCTGCGCAAGCGCCACACCATGGTCGGGCTGGAGCAGGTCGACGCGGCGCCGGACGATACCCACCAGATCGTGCAGTTCCCTTCCAGGTTCGGCAGCGAGGATCCGGCGGTGTCGGCCGCGCGCACGCAGATCCGCCACCTGCTCGAACACGCCATCGACAAGCTGCCGGAAGCGTTCCGCACCGTCTACATGATGCGCGAAGTGGAAGAGTGCTCGGTGGAGGAAACCGCCAGCCTGCTGGCGATCAAGCCGGAGACGGTGAAGACCCGCCTGCACCGCGCGCGCCGGCTGCTGCGCACGTCGCTGCAGGGCACCCTGGCCGAAACGATGAGCGGCGCGTTCCCGTTCATGGGCCAGCGCTGCGCCCGCGTCACCGACGCGGTGATGGCGCGGCTGGAGGCCGAGTCGGCCCGTTGAACTTCGGTCAACGCGTGGCGGCGGGCGTGGTGATCCGCTGCAGCCGCTCGGCCAGCGTGGCGCGCGACAGCTCGCCCATGTGCAGCTCGCGCAGGCGACCGTCCGCGTCGAGGAACAAGGTGCTCGGGTAGCCGCGCACGTTGTAGTGGTTCGACAGGTCCAGGTTGCCGTCGATCAGCACGTGCTGCAGCGTCAGCTGCTGCCGCTGCATGAACTGGCGCACCGCCGCCGCCGATTCGCCCTGGTCGGCGAACACGAAGCGCACCTGCGGCAGCGTGCGCTGCGCCTCGGCCAGCACCGGCATCTCGCGTCGGCACGGCCCGCACCAGGTGGCCCACAGGTTGATCACGGTGGGCTGGCCGCGCAGCGTTTCCAGCGGCACCTCGCGCCCGTCCAGGTCGCGCAGCACCAGCGTCGGCAAACCGGGATGCGTCGTCGTCGCCAGCTTGTACGCGGTCAGTCCGGCAAAGGCCCAGGCCGCGAGGCCAACCGCCACGCCGGCGGCCAGCGGCCGGCGCAGGGGCGGCCGGCGCCAGCCGATCAGCGCCGCGGCCAGCAGCAGGCCGAGCGCCCCGGCGAGGCGGTCGAAGCCCTGGTCGCGGATGTTCAGGATGCTCCACGGCTGCTGCGCATACTGCGGCCACCAGCCAACCACGTAGGCCACGCGCGCCGCGAGCAGGCCGAAGCCGAGCGCCAGGTACAGCGCGTTGCCGGCGTCGGCATGGCCGCGTCGGCGCAGGAAGCCCGCGGTGGCGAGCGCGGCGACGACGCCGAACAGCAGCGCCAGCACGGCTGACGAAAGTGCCAAGGGTCCGAGGTTCAACGTGAGGGTTCCTTGCCGGGGCCGCCGCGGGGTCGGCGAGCGCATGCAGGAAACCACCTTACCCGCTATCGCCAGCGGGCGGGTTCAGCGCAGCACCGCAGCCTCGCGCGCCAGCCGTTCGATGCCGGCCCAGTCGCCGGCGGCGAGCTTGTCGGCGGGGGTGAGCCAGGAGCCGCCCACGCACAGCACGTTCGACAGGGCGAGGAACTCCGGCGCGCTGCTCAGGCCGATGCCGCCGGTGGGGCAAAAGCGCAGCTGCGGCAGCGGGCTGGCCCAGGCGGCCAGCAGTTTCGCGCCGCCGGCCGGCACCGCGGGGAAGAACTTGAGGTGCCGGTAGCCGCGTTCGAGCAGGGCCATCGCCTCGCTGGCGGTGGCCACGCCGGGCAGCAGCGGCAGCACGCTGTCGTCGGCCGCGTCGAGCAATCGCGGCGAGCTGCCGGGCGATACTGCGAAGCGCGCGCCGGCGGCCTGCGCCGCGTGCAGGTCGGCGACGCCGAGCACGGTGCCGGCACCGACCGTGGCGCCCTCCACCTCGGCGGCGATCGCCCGGATCGCATCGAGCGCCACCGGCGTGCGCAAGGTGACCTCGATCGCCGGCGTGCCGCCGGCGACCAGCGCGCGCGCCATCGGCACCGCCGCCTGCAAGTCATGGATCACCACCACCGGGATCACCGGCGCCAGGCGCATGGCGGCTTCGATGGCTTGCTGTTTTTGTTCGATGGAACTCATCGTTGCGCTCCTGGGTTTTCTCCTCCCCTTGCGTGCAGGGCGAGGGTTGGGAAGGGGATGCTCGGGGGTGGGGAAGATCGAGAGCGACCCCGCCCCGGCCCTCCCCAGCAGAGCAGGGGAGGGGCAAAGGGCTCACAGCACGCCGGCGCCGAGGTCGGCGTTGGCGGCGGCCTGGCGGAACAGGCCGAACAATTCGCGGCCCATGCCGCTGTGTTCGTGCGACAGGTCAGCGACGTGCGGCAGGCGCGCGTCCAGTTCGTGCGCCTCCATCAGGACGTCCAGACGTCCATTTGCCGCATCCAGGCGGATGATGTCGCCGTCGCGGATCTTGGCGATGTTGCCGCCGGCCACCGCCTCGGGCGTGACGTGGATCGCCGCCGGCACGCGGCCGGAGGCGCCGGACATGCGCCCGTCGGTGAGCAGCGCGATGCGGTGGCCGCGGTCCTGCAGCAGCGCCAGCGTGGGGGTGAGCTTGTGCAGCTCGGGCATGCCGTTCGCGCGCGGGCCCTGGAAGCGCACCACCGCCACGAAGTCGCGATTCAGCTCGCCGCGCTTGAACGCGCCGGCCACCTCGTCCTGGTCGTCGAACACGATCGCCGGTGCCTCGATCAGCAGGCGGTCCTCCGGCACCGAAGAGACCTTGATCACCGCGCGGCCGAGATTGCCGTCGAGCATGCGCAGACCGCCGTCGGCGCGGAACGGCTCGTCCACGCCGCGCAGCACGCCGCGGTTGCCGCTCTGCTTGCCCACCGGCACCCAGGCGATGTCCCCGGCTTCGTCCAGCTGCGGCACGCGCGTATAGCCTTCCAGGCCGGTGCCGAAGATGGTCTGCACGTCGCCGTGCAGCAAGCCGGCGCCGAGCAGCTGGTCGATCAGGAAGGCCATGCCGCCGGCGTCGTGGAACTGGTTCACGTCGGCGTAGCCGTTCGGGTACACCCGCGCCAGCAGCGGGATCGCCTTGGACAGCGCGTCGAAATCGTCCCAGCGCAGCTGGATGCCGGCGGCGTGGGCGATCGCCACCAGGTGCAGCAGGTGGTTGGTGGAGCCGCCGGTGGCGTGCAGGCCGACCACGCCGTTGATGATCGCGCGCTCGTCGATGATGTGGCCCAGCGGCAGGTAGTGCCCGCCCAGCGCGCTGTTGGCGGCGACGCGACGCACCACCTCGGCGGTGAGCGCATCGCGCAGCGGCGTGTCCGGCGCGGTGAAGCTGGCGCCGGGCAGGTGCAGGCCCATGATCTCCATCAGCATCTGGTTGGAGTTGGCGGTGCCGTAGAAGGTGCAGGTGCCGGGCGCGTGGTACGAAGCCGCCTCCGCCTCCAGCAGCTCGGCGCGGCTCGCCTTGCCGTCGGCGAAGGCCTGGCGCACCTTCGACTTCTGCTCGTTCGGGATGCCGCTGGGCATCGGCCCACTGGGCACGAACGCGCCGGCCAGGTGGCCGAAGCTCAATGCGGCGATCAGCAGGCCCGGCACGATCTTGTCGCAGATGCCGAGGAACAGCGCGCCATCGAACATGTCGTGCGACAGCGCCACCGCGGTGGCCAGCGCGATCACGTCGCGCGAGAACAGCGACAGCTGCATGCCGGGACGGCCCTGGGTGATGCCGTCGCACATCGCCGGCACGCCGCCGGCGACCTGTGCAGTGATGCCGGCGTCGCGGGCGATCTGGCGGATCAGCGCGGGGTAGCGCTCGTACGGCTGGTGCGCCGAGAGCATGTCGTTGTACGCGGTGACGATGGCGAGGTTGGCGCGCTGGCCGTTGCGCAGCGCCGCCTTGTCTTCCGTGCCACAGGCGGCGAAGCCGTGCGCGAGGTTGCCGCAGGAAAGGTGGCCGCGCTGCGGGCCGCTGCGGTCCACCGCGTCGATGCGCTTGAGGTAGGCCGCGCGCGTGTCGCGGCTGCGCTCGCGCAGGCGTTCGGTGACTTCGGCGACGACGGGGTGGAGGGTGGTCATGGCAACGACTCGGCGTGATGGAAAATCAAAAACCTGCTTGTTGGATGCCGGGAAAGTGCATTCCCGCACTTTCCCGACTCGGCCGCCCCGGACTTCGTCCGGGCCGGCCTCCGTGCGGCAGCGACCTGCGTCGCCGCCGCACGCGCGCCCCATCCGTGGGGCGCCGGTGTCCGCAGCCGCCGGCTACGGACACCAGTACACCGCCACCGGCACACGCGGCTGGGCCAGCACCGCGCGGACCGGGTAATGCTGCGCGGCGCCGAGGCCGAGCCGCGCGTCGGCGAGCAGGTCGCGCTTCTTTTCGCCGGCGACCAGCAGGTACAGCGCGCGCGTTTCCAGCAGCGTCGGCAGGGTCAGCGTGATGCGCGGCTCGCCGGCGCCGGGTGCGCGCATCGGCAACACGCGGGCGTGGCCGTGCGGGTCCAGCGCCTCGGCCAGGTGGTCGCCGCCGGGGAAGAACGAGGCGGTGTGGCCGTCCTCGCCCATGCCCAGCACCACCGCATCGAACGGCCGCGGCAGCGCCTCGATGCGCGATGCGGCGGCGGCCAGCCCGGCTTCGGGAGTGGCGTCACCGGTGTACAGCGGCACCAGCGATGCGGCCGCGGCGGCGTGCTGCAGCAGGCGCGCCTTCACCAGCCGCGCATTCGAGCGCTCGTCGGTATCGGGCACCCAGCGCTCGTCGACCAGGGTCACCTGCACGCGGGCCCAGTCGAGCGATTCGCGCGCGAGGCGGTCGAAGAAATCCTTCGGCGTGCTGCCGCCGGAGACCGCCAGCACGGCGTGACCGCGTTCGGCCACGCCGCTGCGCAGACGCTCGGCAACGCGCTCGGCCAGCGCCGTGGCCTGCGCCTTGCAGTCGGTGAAGCTGTGCGTGGTGACGTTGAGATGGGGAGTCATGGCAGGGCTGTCGCGCCGGGCACCTTGGCGTGGCCGCGCGTCTCGTGGGGAGGGGGTGACCAGTCTGCCGCAGGCGTTGGGGCGCGCGGGTGAAGCAGCGGTAAACACGGCCTACTCGCTGTCTTCGTTCCAGGTGCGGCCGTCGCGCTCGATCAGCGCCACCGCGGCACTCGGACCCCAGCTGCCGGCGACGTACGGTCGCGGCGCCTCGCCGCTGTCGGCCCAGGCGGCGAGGATCGGGCCGGCCCAGCGCCACGCCGCTTCCACTTCGTCGCGGCGCATGAACAGCGTGGGGTTGCCGCGCACCACGTCGAGCAGCAGGCGCTCGTACGCATCCGGCTGCTGCACGCCGAACGCCTCGGCGAAGCTCATGTCCAGCGGCACGTGGCGCAGGCGCAGGCCGCCGGGGCCGGGATGCTTGATGGTCAGCCACAGCTTGACGCCTTCGTCCGGCTGCAGCCGCAGCACCAGCCGGTTCTGCGACAGCGTGCCGGCGTCGGGGCTGAAGATCGAGTGCGGCACCGGCTTGAAGGTCACCACGATCTCCGACACCCGGCTCGGCAGCCGCTTGCCGGTGCGCAGGTAGAACGGCACGCCGGCCCAGCGCCAGTTGGCGATCTCGGCCTTCAGCGCCACGAAGGTTTCGGTGTTCGACTTGCTGTTGCCCAGTTCCTCCGGGTAGCCAGGTACGCTGGCGCCTTCGGCCACGCCGGCACGGTACTGCCCGCGCACGGTGAGCTGGGCGGCGTTGCTGTCGTCGATGGCTTTCAGCGAGTGCAGCACCTTCAGTTTCTCGTCGCGCACCGCGTCGGGCGCCAGCGACGACGGCGGCTCCATCGCCACCATGCACAGCAGCTGCAGGATGTGGTTCTGCACCATGTCGCGCAGCGCGCCGGCGCGGTCGTAGTAGGCGCCGCGATGGCCGACGCCGAGGGTTTCGGCCACGGTGATCTGCACGTGGTCGATGTGCCCGGCGTTCCACAGCGGCTCGAACAACGCGTTGCCGAAGCGCAGCACTAGCAGGTTCTGCACGGTCTCCTTGCCGAGGTAGTGGTCGATGCGGAAGGTCTGCGATTCGTCGAAGACCTTGCCGACCGCGTCGTTGATCCGGTTCGCGCTGGCCAGGTCGCGGCCGATCGGTTTCTCCAGCACCACGCGCGAGGCGCCCTGGTTGAGCTGGTACTGGCCCAGCCGGGTGCAGATGTCGACGAACAACTCCGGCGAGGTGGACAGGTAGAACACGCGCACGTGCTCGGGCTGCTTGCCGATGAATGTGGCGAAGTCGTCCCAGCCCTCGTCCTTGCGCGCGTCCAGCGGGCGGTAGAACACCTGCTGCAGGAACACGTCGAGCTGCGCCGCCGCGCACACGCCGATCAGCGCCTCGCGCAGCTGGGCGCGGTAGCCGGTGTCGTCCAGCGCCTCGCGGGCGACGCCGACGATGCGGCTGCTGGCCGGGATCTGGCCATCGAGGAAACGGTGAAACAGCGCCGGCAGCAATTTGCGCACGGCAAGGTCGCCGGTGCCGCCGAAGATCACCAGGTCGAACGGTTCGACCGATTGGGAGGAAGCAGTCACGCGATCACCTCGACTCGATGCCGGATGGCGGGCAGGGCGGGCCGCTGGCGCGCTTGCCCGGGTTGTGCTTGATCGTACCAGTGAAATACCAGATCGACTACCGCATTGCATACGAATTCATGCACGGATTCGGTCGGTTGGCCGGCGCGCGCGTTCCTCACCCCCGTTCGCCCCGAACGCGGGCGACGGGCGGACCCGAAGGGCCGGGCCGCGTCCGCGGGGTGCTTCGAGTTCGCTCGCTGGCGCGAGCCGCGTTCCGTGCGAACGGAGCGCGACGGCCGGGGCGCGCGGGGTACGGCGGGCGCGCCGGATGGCTTGCAGTCAGTGGTTCGCTATTGGTATCGTTCGCCCATGGAAGCCGCTCTTCTCCACGAATACCGCCGGATCTGCCACGACCCGGCCACGCACCAGCCGCTGGCCTACCTGCGCCTGCGCCAGGCGATCCGCAACATCATCGGCCACCGCGACATCGAGCCGGGCCAGGCGCTGCCGAGCGAGCGCGACCTGTCGCAGGCGCTGAAGCTGTCGCGGGTGACCGTGCGCAAGGCGATCGCCGGCCTGGTCGAGGAGGGCCTGCTGACCCAGCGCCATGGCGCCGGCACCTTCATTGCCGAGCGCATCGTCAAGCCGATGTCGCGGCTGACCAGCTTCACCGAGGACCTGCGCGAGCGCGGCCTGTCGCCACGCTCGGAATTCTTCGAGCGCGGCATCGGCGAGGTGACGCCGGAGGAGTCGATGGCGCTGAACCTGTCGCCCGGCTCGCTGGTGGTGCGCCTGCACCGCGTGCGCTATGGCCAGGACGAGCCGCTGGCGATCGAGCGCAGCGTGGTGCCGGCCAGCGTGCTGCCCGACCCGCTGCTGGTGCACGACTCGCTGTACGAGGCGCTGGAAAAACTCCACGCGCGCCCGCGCCGCGCGCTGCAGCGACTGCGCGCGGTGTCGCTGAACGCGCAGCAGGCGCGGCTGCTGCACGTCGGCGTGGGCAGCGCGGGCCTGAACATCGAGCGGCGCAGCTTCCTCGACGACGGCCGCGTGGTCGAGTTCACCTGCTCGTGGTACCGCGGCGACATCTACGACTTCGTTGCCGAACTGCAGACCGACTGAAGGAACGCCATGGACGCCCGCGACACCCTGATGTTCCAGGAGGCGCACGAGTCGGCCGCGGTGCTGGCGCGCCAGTTTGCCGCCAACGAAGCGGTGGTGGCCGCGCTGGCGCGCGAGCTGCGTGCGCAGCCGCCGCGCTTCATCGTCACCTGCGCGCGCGGCAGCTCCGACCATGCGGCAGCCTACGCCAAGTACGTGTTCGAGACCCAGCTCGGCATCGTCACCGCGTCGGCGTCGCCGTCGGTCACCTCGGTGTATGCGGCCGAGCAGCGCTGGCAGGGCGCGCTGTTCATCGCGATCTCGCAGTCGGGCAAGAGCCCCGACCTGCTGCGCAATGCGCAGGCGGCGAAGGTCGCCGGCGCGCGCGTGGTGGCATTGGTGAACGTGGCCGATTCGCCGCTGGCGGCGCTGGCCGACACGGTGATCCCGCTGCACGCCGGCCCCGAGCGCAGCGTGGCGGCCACCAAGAGCTATATCGCCGCGCTGGCCGCGGTGCTGCACCTGTGCGCGCGCTGGCGCGGCGACGCCGAACTCGGCACCGTCCTGCAGGCGCTGCCCGACGCGCTGCGCGCCGGCTGGGACGCGGACTGGTCAGCGCTGGTCGACGGCCTGGCCGGCGCGCACAACCTGTTCGTGGTCGGCCGCGGCTACGGCCTCGGCATCGCGCTGGAGGCGGCGCTGAAGTTCAAGGAAACCTGCGGCCTGCACGCCGAGGCGTTCAGCGCAGCCGAGGTGAGGCATGGCCCGATGGCGCTGGTCGGCCCCGACTTCCCGGTGCTGTGCTTCGCCCAGGACGACGACACGCTGGAGGGCACGCTGGCGGTGGCGCGCGAATTCCGCAGCCGCGGCGCGCAGGTGTTCGTGGCCGCGCCCGGCCAGCACGGTGCCGGCAACTTGCCGGTGGCCGGCGGCCTGCCCGCGCTGTGCACGCCGCTGCTGACCATCCAGAGTTTCTATCGCGCCGCCAGCGCGCTGGCGCTGCGCCGCGGCTTCAACCCCGACGTGCCGCCGCACCTCAACAAGGTCACCGAGACGGTTTGATCCATGGCAAGGGTAGGAGCCCGCTCGCGGGCGATGCTCTTGCGTTGTTCTCCCGCTCCGTTCCCGTCGAGTAGCCTCGCCCGCGAGCGGGCTCCTACCTCAGGTTTCGCCTCCATGGTCGATTACGCATGAAGTCGCTCACCCACGCCCGCGTCCTCACCGCCCACGGCTGGCGCGACGATCTTGCCGTGCTCATCGAAGGCGAACGCATCGCCGCGCTGCTGCCGCACGACCACGCCGCCGTGCGCGCGGCGCAGGTGCACGATCTCGGTGGCGCGCTGCTGCTGCCCGGCTTCATCGACGTGCAGGTGAACGGCGGCGGCGGCGCGCTGTTCAACGCCGCGCCCACGGTGGCGACCATCCGCACCATCGGTGCCGCGCATCGCCGCTTTGGCACCACCGGCTTCCTGCCCACCCTGATCAGCGACAGCGTCGACACCATGCGCGCCGCGCTGGCCGCGGTGGAGCAGGCCTTCGACGAAGGCGTGCCGGGCCTGCTCGGCATCCACCTGGAAGGGCCGTACCTGGCGCCCGCGCGCAAGGGCGTGCACGACCCGAAGTGGTTCCATCTGCCCGGCGAGGACGAGCTTGCCCTGCTGTGCGCACCGCACCGCGGCGTGCGGCTGGTCACGCTGGCGCCCGAGCGCGTGCCGCATGAAACCATCGCGCGGCTCGCCGCCGCGGGGGTGATCGTCAACGCCGGCCACACCGCCGCCGACCACGCCACCATCCGCGCCGCGCTCGCCGCCGGCGTGCGTGGCTTCACCCACCTGTTCAACGCGATGACGCCGCTGGGCAGTCGCGAACCGGGCGTGGTCGGTGCGGCGCTGGACGACCCCGGCAGCTGGTGCGGCATCATCGCCGACGGCCACCACGTGCATCCGGCCAGCCTGCGCGTGGCGATCGCCGCCAAGCTGCGCGGCAAGATGCTGCTGGTCACCGACGCGATGCCGCCGGTCGGCGCCGACGATCCCCGTTACGTATTGAACGGCGAAACCATCACCGTGAAGGACGGCATCTGCCAGACCGCCCAGGGCGTGCTGGCCGGCTCGGCGCTGGACATGGCCAGTGCCGTGCGCAACACGGTGCAGATGCTCGGCCTGCCGCTGGACGAGGCAGCGCGCATGGCCAGCACCTACCCCGCCGATTTTCTTGGCCTCGGCGCCAGCCATGGCCGCATCGCGGTGGGCTGCCGTGCCGATCTGGTGGCGCTGGATGACGACTGCCGGGTGCGGCGCAGCTGGATCGGCGGCAGCGAGGGCTGAGGAGCGACGCGGCGAGGGGCCGGGCGGCCGGTGAGGGCTGCCGGTTCGGCCCGGCATGCCACCCGCTCAGGTCGCGGTGGCGTGCGCGGCGAGAGCCAGTCGCAGCGGCTCCAGCTGGCTGGCGTAGTGGCGCCACTGCGCGAGGCTGCGGGTATGGATGGATTCGCGCACCTGGGCGCTGCTCGGGGTGGCCACGGGCGCGGCATTGAGTTCCGGGCGCAGGCAGCTTTCCTGCAGCGAGAGCCCGCAGTGCTCGAGCACGGCGCGCAGCGTCGACTCCGGATCGCGCACCAGCGCAGCATAGGAAACGTCGAGCATGGCGCCCGGCAAGCGCTCGTGCCAATGCCGGGCCAGGCGCGCGTACTGCCCGTAGTAGTGCGCCAGCGCCTGCAGGTCGTAGCTGTAGGACGAGACGTTGCCGAACATGGCCTTGAAATTCGAGAAGCAGGTGTCCAGCGGCTCGCGCACCATGTGCAGGATCGGCGCGTGCGGCAGGGCCCGGCGGATGAACGCCACCATCTGGATGTTGGCCGGCAGCTTGTCGATGTAGTACGCCCGGCCCTGCGCACGCCATTGCGTCTGCTTGAGATAGCGCGCGCCCAGCTCGGCGTAGTCGATCCCGGCGCTGCGGCCGATGATCTTCAGCAGCCCTTGCGATCTGGCCGGCGTCACCTCTGCCACCCAGTGCAGCTGACGCCAGAAGTCGATGATCTCGCCGGCGGAGACCACCGCCGAATGGCCTGACAGCATGCGGTCGAGCAGCGTGGTCCCCGAGCGCGGCATGCCGACCACGAAGATGGGTATGGGGCCGGCAGGAACGGCGCGGCCCGGGTCGTCCGGCAAGGGCATGCGCATCAGCGCATCGGTGACGGCGGTTTCGCCGGCGGCGTCGTACGGATTGAGCTCGTGCATGAGGGCATTGCAGCGGGCCAGCGCGGGCCACGCTTCTTCATGGCGATCGAGATCGTCCAGTACCTTGAATTGCGCGTACTCGAATTCCGCGCGCACGAACATGGCGCCCGGATCCTTGCTGTCCCGGGGCAGCCGAGCCAGTTGCTCCCGCACGAAACCCAGTCGATTGGCTTCCGGCTTCTGCTTGCGCAGGTTCACCAGCACCATCGCCGCATCGCCGAAATGCGGCCAGCGCTGCAGGCAGTTTTCCAGCACCGTGCAGGCGTGATCGATCTCGCCGCTGAACTGAAGCAGCATCGCGTACAGGTGCAGTTCGCCCGGCGAATCAATGCCGGCCGCCACGGCTCTTTCCATCAACGCCTTGGCCGGGGCGATCTCGCCGAGCATGAAGCGCAGGTGGGCCTGTCCGACCAGCAGTTCCGGCGGCGGCTCGGGCGCCTGGGCGAGCAGGTCGAGGCAACTGCGCGCGGCGAGGGTCTCGCCGACGGCAGCAAGGCGCTGCGCCGTTTTGAGGATGAACGTCGCGTCCCGCGGAAGTCGCTGCGCGACACCAAGCATCAGTGCGGTCGACTCGCGCAGTCGGTCGCGCTGGAACAGCACGTCGGCCAGTTCGAGGCGCACTGCGGCGTCGTCGGGTGCCTGCAATACGAGCGCCTCCAGCGCGACCTGCGCGGCCTGCCATTGTTGCCTGTCGATGCATTGCCGAGCCTGCTGACGCAGGCGGCCTTCGGCAGTGAGCGGGTTCGATGCATTCATCCGGGCATAGTAACTTCACCGCCGCCGTGGCATGAGCCTTCCGGGCCCGTCAGCCAGCGCGCGACGAGGTCACGCTTCCGTCGTTGCAGGGTCCTGCGATGGGACGAAAAAAAAGAGCCACCGGCCAGAAGGCCGGTGGCTTGCTTGGGGCGAGTTTCAACCAGTGAGCTATCAGTAATCGTACTGAACGGACAGACGCACCATCCGCGGCGGCTGCCAGAAGATGCCGTCGCCGTAGCTGTTGTTGATGAACACGGTGTTGGCTCCGTCGTAGGCGCTTTCGCCGGCTGCGTCGGTCTGCACCGCCCGCTGCTGGTCCAACGCGTTGATGACGTCCAGGTTGAAGCCCAGCTTGTGGTCGGCAAACGCCGGTGCATAGTGCACGCCGAGGTTGAGCTGCTCGGTCCACGGAGTATGCCCGGCCTTGCCCGGCGGAATGCGGACGCCGTGGCACCAGTGGTAGTTGCCGCTGCCGCCGTTGTTGTAGCCGGTCGGATCACCGGTACCGCTCGGGCCGTAGTAACCCAGGCACTCCTTCGGCGTGCCCGACTGGGCCAGCAACAGGGCGGAGACGAGCCATTCCGGCGTGATCTGATAGGCCCCGCGGAAGCGGATCGCGTGCTTGCGCACGTTCATCAGCTCGCCGTCCTGGCCATCCATCAGCTGCCAGCTGTCCCAGTCCTCGGTCTTGGACACGTCGCTCTGGCCGAAGTCGGAACGCACCTGGCCCTCGGTATTGCCGAAGCCGCGGGTGTAGGTGTAGTCGATGCGCGCCTGCCACTTGCCGTCGAACGGATGCTCCAGGTACAGGTTCAGCGAGCCGATCTTGCGCCTGGCACCATTGATGTAGCCCCAGTCCTTCTGGGTCATCGGCACCAGCACGCTGCTGCTGCCGTCGTCCGACTTCACCAGCATGGTGTTGGTCAGGCCCGGGTTGATCAGGCGGCAGTAGGAGGCGCCGTACAACGAGTCGCCGTACAGGCCGGGGTCCAGCCCCATGGCGGTCATCTTGGCGGCGATCTGTCCCGGCTGGCACTCGTCGTCGATGGCGGTCTTCAGGTCGCGCCACATCGCCTTGGCACCGTACGTCCACTCGTCGTTGAGCTTCTTGTCGAAGCCGGCGATGAACTCATCCAGGTATTCCGGCTTCAGGTTGCGCGCGGTGACCTGCTGCGGATCCTTGGGCAGGCCGAACTCGCCGTCCGGCGAGGTGGCCGGGCCAAGGGCAACCGTCCCCGTCGGCACGCCATTCGCGTCGATGCCGGTATAGGTGAAGTACTGGGTGAGATAGGTCGAGCGGTTCGCTGCACGCTCGGCGGCGTTGTTCGGCAGCGCCAGGTAGTAGCGGCCGACGTTGCCATAGATCTTGAACGAGGAGTCGCCGTTCACGTCCCAGCTGACGCCGATGCGTGGTTCCCACTGGTTCTTCTCGTCGACGAACGCCTTGCCCACGTCGTTGTAGTTGGTGAAATGGTCGTTGCGCACGCCGATGTTCAACAGCACGTTGGACGCGACCTGCCAGTCATCCTGCAGGTAGTAGGCCTTCTGCGTCATCGTCATGCTGGTGGCCCAGCCGATCGTGCGCTTCTGCACGCGACCGTTGGGATAGGTGGCCGAGACGGGGAAGTAACGCCAGTAGTAGTTCAACGCCGGGTTGTTCGGGTTCTGATTGTCCGGACCCTGGTGGCTGGCCTTGTAGCTCATGTTGTCGATGCCGACCGCGAGGTCGTGATCGCCCAGCCGGTAGTCGAAGTCGACGCGCAGGCCATGCGTGCCATTGGTCGCCTGCGGTGAGGTCCAGGTGGTGTTGGTCTGGGCATTGACGATGCCGTTCGGACCCGTGCCCGGCGGCAGGAAGGCCGGGTTCTGGTTGTAGGGCCGCGAGATGAAGGGCAGCGGGCTGGTGTTGCCGTAGACGACGGGATCCTGGAAGCGCGACTTGCCGTACAGGATGCTCAGCGTGGCCGCATCGGTGATGTAGCTGGTGAAATGGCCCAGATAGAACTGCGCGTTGTCCTTGGTCACGTCGTTCTTCGTGACGAAGGCGCCGGACTTCAGGGTGTCGGTGTCGAACGCATAGGTCGAACCGGCCCCGTCGGATTCCCGGTTGTTCAGTGCCGTCAGCTCCAGGATGTTGCTGTCGGTGATGTTCCAGTCCAGCTTGCCGTAGAACTTGGTGTGCTTGTCGCGGTTGTACTGGACCTTCTGGTTGGCGGCAGCCTCCACGTTGTTTGACTGCGTGGTGGTCTTCTCGGCCGCCAGGAACATGAACAACTTGTCCTGGATCAGCGGGCCGCCCACGTAGGCGGAGTAGGTCGTCTCCCACTGCTTGTTGTCGTTGCGGTACTGGTTCAGCGTCCCCGGCTTCTGCGGGTCTTCCAGTTGGTAGTTGACGGAACCGATCGGCGCCGGAATCGCCGGGTTGCCATAACGGTTGTTGACCGGCGTGCCTTCGAGGAAGCGCGGCTGCCAGACCACCTGCGCACCGAAGTGCCATTCGTTGGTGCCGCGCTTGCCGATCTGGTTGATCACGCCGCCGTCGGAGCGGCCGTACTTGGCGCTGTAGCCGCCGGTCAGCGTTTCCTGCTGGTCGATCGCGCCATAGGGCAGCGAAAAGCCGCCCAGGTTCTTGTACGGTTCGCCGGTGTTGTAGCCGTTCACGTAGTAGGCGTTCTCGGACACGCTGGAGCCGCCGAAGGCCACCGCGTTGCCGAAGAAGCTGCTGCCCTTGACCGTGCCGGGAGCGAGCAGGGCGATGGACTCCGCATTGCGCTGGACCGGCAGCTTGCGCAGGTCGGCGGCGGTGATCACCGTGCTGGAACTGACGCTGGAGACGTCGATGGCCGGCAGCGCATTGGCCGAGACGGTGACCGCGCTCAGCGAGGTCGTCTCGGCGCTGAAGGTGACGGCGGTGCCGGCGCCGGGCGCCAGGGACACCTTGCGCGAGTCGACGACGGCGCCGTCCTTCTTCAGCGAGACCGTGTAGGTGCCGACCGGCACGTTGCTGATCTGGAAACGCCCGGAGCTGTCGACAGCAACTTCGCGCGTCAGGCCCGAAGCGTTGGTGGCGCTCACGGTTTCGCCCGCCGCCGCCGGCGCCTGGCCGAAGATCGAGCCGGTAGTGGACTGCGCCATGGCGACACCGCCCAGACTCATGCTCAGGGCTACGGCCAGAGCGGTGTGGCGCCAATTCGGATTACGTATTTTGCTGTGATTGCTCATCGGTAATGAATTCCCCAGAGTGAAGGGCCATGACGGCCGGGTGAAACAACGCAACTGAAGTCATCGAAACAGCCGGCCGGGGCGCATGTCGTCGACTGCCGCCAAGCGGCGCCAGCCAAGCCTGTCGATCCCCATAGCCATGCCGTTTGGCGGCCTGTTTCCCGAACATAAAGCGACGTAAATACTGGAGTCAACAAAATCTTTATGATTAATTTCCAATCAGCAAGAAATTACGTCAACTCGTTATTTTCGACGAAAGAATTTGCGATTATCGTTTCTCGATTCCCGGTATTTTCTGGCGCGTCGTGATGCTGTGGATGGATGTCAGAACAATCGGCTGCGGCAAGGCGGACAAACGGTTAACGGCCGCGATCCGTTTGCATGTGCTCCTCCCTCGGCGCTAGAGTCGCGCCGTTCAGGTGTCCCGACGGCGCATGGCCGGAGGGATGAAACGGGAAGCCGGTGCGTGGCGTGCGAACACGCTGCAAGGCCGGCGCTGCCCCCGCAACGGTAAGCGAGATCACGAACGGCGAAGGCCACTGTGCGCAGCACGGGAAGGCGCCGTTCGAGGCAGACGGGTCACCGCCTGCCGCTCGCCAGCCCGGAGACCGGCCCGAACGCTTCCTGGTGGCTCGCGGTGGGCGAGGCCGAACCACGTGTCGGTCGTTCTGCCTGCCCGTCGTTCCGCCTCTTCTCCGCATGCCATCGCCCTTGAACCCATGGGCCGCGCGCGGGTGCGCGGCACGCAAAGGACCGACATGAAGAAGACCCTGCTGGCCGCCGCGCTGCTCGGCGGCACGCTGGCCGCCCACGCGGCCGATCAGAACGACGCCGCGGCGCTGAGCCCGGTGATCGTCACCGCCACGCGCACCGCGATCACCGCCGACGAGGCGCTGTCGTCGGTGACGGTGATCACCCGCGCCGACATCGAGCGGCTGCAGCCGCTGTCGGTGCCGGACCTGCTGGCCGGTCTGCCCGGCCTGAGCTTCGCCAACAGCGGCGGCTACGGCCAGCAGACCTCGCTGTTCATGCGCGGCAGCAACTCCACCCACACCCTGCTCCTGGTCGACGGCGTGCGGGTGGCCTCGGTCAGCGCCGGGCTGGCGGCGTTCGAGCAGATCCCGGTGGAGCAGATCGAGCGCATCGAGGTGGTGCGCGGCCCGCGTTCGAGCCTGTACGGCGCCGACGCGATCGGCGGGGTGATCCAGATCTTCACGCGGCGCGGCACGCCGGGCGGCGGGCTGCAACGCTCGTTCAGCGTGACCACCGGCAGCCACCACCTGCTGCGCGGCCAGGCCGGGCTGGCCGGCGGCGACGAGCACGCCTGGTACCACCTCGGCGTCGGTGCGCAGTACACGCGCGGCATCAATGCCTGCCGTGTCGGCGCGGCCGAGGCGTTCGCCGGCTGCTTCGCCGACGAGCCGGACCGCGACCCCTTCCGCAACGAGAACCTGAGCGCCGGCGGCGGCTACCGCTGGGACAACGGCGCCGAGCTCAGCGGCACCTGGCTGCGCAGCCTCGGCGAGATCCATTTCGATGGCAGCTACCAGAACCGCAGCCGCACCCTGCAGCAGGTCGCCGGCAGCAGCTTCAGCCTCAACCCGCTGCCGGCGTGGAAGACCACCCTGGGCGTAGGCCAGAACCTGGACCGCTACGACAACTACGAGAACCGCGATTTCGTCGGCTACATCTACTCGCGGCGCAATCAGGCGTCCTGGCAGAACGACCTCAGCGTGGCCGACAACCAGCTGCTCACGCTCGGTGCCGACTGGCAGGGCGAGCACATCGACAGCGACACCGGCTTCCTTGCCAGCCGTCGCCACAATACCGGCGCCTACGCGCAGTACCAGGGCAGTTTCGGCCGCCACGAGCTGCAGTTGTCGGCGCGGCGCGACCACAACGGCCAGTTCGGCAACCACAACACCGGCGCGGCAGCGTGGGGTTATCGCTTCGAGCATGGCCTGCGCCTCTCCGCCAGCTACGGCAGCGCGTTCCACGCGCCGACCTTCAACGATCTGTATTACCCGTACGGCAGCGGCAACCCGCTGCTGAAGCCGGAACAGTCGCGCAGCGCCGAGCTGGGCCTGAGCCAGCAGCAGGGCGCGTGGCACTGGGCGGTGAACGCCTACCAGACCCGTATCGACCAGCTGATCGCGCTGGACGCCAGCTACTTCCCGGGCAACATCAGCAAGGCGCGCATCCGCGGCGTGGAAGGCCAGCTCGGCGGGAATCTCGCCGGCTGGCAGCTGCAGGGCTACTTCGGCTGGCTGCAGCCGCGCAACGAGGACGGCGGCGCCAACGACGGCAAGCTGTTGCCGCGCCGGCGCGCGCGCACCGCGCGGGTGGACCTGGACCGGCGCTTCGGCGCCTTCGGCCTCGGCGCCACCGTCAACGCGGCGGGGCCGGGCTACGACGACGCCGCGAACCGGCACCGGCTCGGCGGCTACGCCACCACCGACCTGCGCGCCAGCTGGCACTTCGCGCCGGACTGGCAGCTCGAGGCGCGGCTGGCCAACGTGCTCGATCACCGCTACGAGACCGTGTGGTACTTCAACCAGCCTGGTCGCGCGGCGTTCCTGACCCTGCGCTACAGCCCTGCGGCACGTTGATCCCCGTGCCCCGCCTGCAGGAAGCCCCGGCGGGCTTCCTGCAGGCGGATGGACTTCAGGCACATGCCCAAGGGCGGCGGCAGCTGGCATAAAGCCGGCATGAAGGGAACTCTCGCCAAGCCGCGGGCCGCGCTTCCGGCCCGTTCGCCACGCCCATGGACCGGGGTGGCCGCATGAACGTCTTCGCCCCGCTGGTGCGCCGCCCGGTGGGGACCTCGCTGCTCGCCATCGGCCTCCTGCTGGGCGGCCTGTGGGCGTACCTGCTGCTCGGCGTGGCGGCGTTCCCGTCGATCGAGTTCCCCGGCGTGGCGGTGTTCGCGCAGATGCCCGGCGCCAGCGCGCAGACCATGGCCACCACCGTGGTCGCGCCGCTGGAGCGGCACCTCGGGCGCATCCCCGGCGTGCGCATGATGGCCTCCAGCGCCAGCGAGGGCGGCGCGCAGATCCAGGTCATCTTCAACATGGACCGCGGCGCCGACAAGGCCGCACGCGACGTGCAGGCGGCGATCAACGCGGCGGCGCCGGACCTGCCGTCCGGCATGCCCAGCCCGCCCGGCTACTTCAAGTTCGACACCTCGCAGATCCCGGTGCTGCTGGTCTCGCTGACCTCCACCAGCCTGCCGCCGGACCAGCTGTACGACCTCACCGACACCTTGCTGAAGCCGGCGGTGGCGCAGATTCCCGGGGTGGCCCAGGTGCAGGTGAGTGGCGGCACGCCGCACGCGGTGCGCATCGTGCTGGACACCCGCGCGCTGGTGGGCATGGGCGTCACCGCCAACGACGTGGCCAATGCGCTGCGTGCCGCCAACGTCACCTCGCCGCAGGGCACGCTCAGCAACGGCGCCACGCGCATGACGGTCAGCGCCAACGACGCGCTGCACACGGCGCGCGATTTCGCCGGGCTGGTGATCGCCAGCCGCCACGGCGTGCCGGTGCGGCTGGCCGACGTGGCGACGATCAGCGGCGGCCAGCAGGACAAGTACGCCGCGGCGTGGTTCAACGGCCAGCGCGCGGTGGTGATGCAGATCAACAAGCGGCCGGAGGCGAACGCGGTGGCCACCGTGCAGGCGGTCCGCGCGCGCCTGCCGCAGCTGCGCGCCGTGCTGCCGGCGGACGCCACCATCACGCCGATCTTCGACTTCACGCCGACCACCGTGTCGGCGCTGCACGAGGTGGAGGTGGCGCTGCTGGTGGGCATCGTGATGGTGGCGCTGGTGATGCTGCTGTTCCTGCGCCGGCTGCGGCCCACCGTGATCGCCATGTTCAGCGTGCCGCTGTCGCTGGCCGGCGCCTTCGTGGCGATGTGGATGCTCGGCTTCACCCTCAACATCTTCTCGCTGATCGCGCTGGTGCTGTGCGTGGGCTTCGTGGTGGACGACGCGATCGTGGTGATCGAGAACATCGTGCGCCACATGGAACGCGGCGAGCCGCCGCTGCAGGCGGCGCTGGCCGGCGTGCGCGAGATCGGCTTCACCGTGCTGTCGATCACCCTGTCGCTGATCGCCGTGTTCGGGCCGATGGTGTTCGGCAACAACATGTTCACCATGCTGATCCGCGAGTTCTCGGTGACCCTGATCGCCACCATCGTGATCTCCGCGCTGGTCTCGCTCACGCTGACCCCGGCGCTGTGCGGCGCGTGGCTGGCGCACGAGCCGGCGGGCGCGCGCACGCCGGGGCGGCTGGAACGGCTGGCCGAGCGTTTCGACCGCGGCATGCTGCGCAGCTACGAGCGCGCGCTGGACTGGGCCATGCGCCATCGCCGGCTCATGCGCTGGCAGCCGCTGATCCTGCTGGTGCTCACCGTCGGCCTGGCGGTGGCGGTGGTGATGACCGCCGGCGGCGGCCTGATGCCGAAGGAGGACACCGGCCTGGTGCAGGCCAGCATCACCGCCGACGCCAACGTCTCGCCGCTGCTGCTGGCGCAGCGCACGCAGGAGGTGGCGGCGAAGGTGAAGGCCGACCCGGCGGTGCGCGACGTCTCCGCCTTCCTCGGCGGCATCAACGGCGGCGGCGCGGTGGGCAACCAGTCCAGCCTGTTCGTCGACCTGAAGCCGCCGGCCGAACGCCAGGTCAGCTCGCAGGCGGTGGTCGACCGGCTGGACAAGGTCTTCAAGAACGTGCCGGACCTGGACGTGTCGCTCTCGGTCAACCAGTTCATCGGCGGCGGCGGTGGCGGCGCTGGCGGCGGCCGCGGGCAGTACGCGTTCCAGCTCGACAGCGTCGATGGTGTGCCGCTGCAGCAGCCCACCCTGAAGCTGGCGCAGGTGATGCGCGGCATGAAGCAGTTCCGCAACGTCAGCACCAGCTTCGACAGCATCGGCAAGCAGCAGATGCTGCAGGTGGACCGCAACGCCGCGGCGCGGCTGCACGTGAGCGTGGCCCAGGTGGACACCGCGCTGGCCAACGCGTTCGGCCAGACCCCGGTGTCCACCATCTACTCGGACATCAACCAGTACCGCGTGGTGATCACCGCCGCGAGCGCCGAGTCGCTGAGCCCGGCCACCCTGCTCGATACCTACGTGCGCAATACGCAGGGCAAGATGATTCCGCTGTCCGCACTGGCGCAGATCCGGCCGCACATCGCGCCGGTCAGCATCAGCCACTTCGACCAGCTCGAATCGGCCGCGATCAACTACAACCTGGCCAAGGGGGTCAGCCAGGCCGAGGGCCTGAAGCTGGTCGAGCAGGCGATGTTCGCCGCGCAGCTGCCGCCCGGCGTGCACCGGAAGTACAGCGGCGACAACAAGAACCTGGTCGACGCGATGAACAACGCGCTGATCATGCTGCTGGCGGTGATCCTGGTGATGTACGTGGTGCTGGGCATCCTGTACGAGAGCCTGATCCACCCGCTGACCATCCTGTCCACCCTGCCGGCCGCCGGCGTGGGTGCGTTCCTGGCGATGCTGGTGACGCATACCCAGCTGACCCTGATGTCGGTGATCGCGGTGCTGATGCTGATCGGCATCGTCAAGAAGAACGCGATCCTGATGGTGGACTTCGCACTGGTGGCCGAGCGCGAGCACGGCATGGCGCCGCCGGCGGCGATCCGCGAGGCGGCGCTGGTGCGTTTCCGTCCGATCACCATGACCACCCTGGTGGCGATGGGTGCGGCGCTGCCGCTGGCGATCGGCTTCGGCTACGGTTCGGAGATGCGCCAGCCGCTGGGCATCGCCATCCTCGGCGGCCTGCTGGTGTCGCAGCTGCTGACCCTGCTGAGCACCCCGGCGATCTACCTGTGGCAGCACGACCACCGCGAGCGCAAGGCGGCGCGGCGGCGGTTGCGCGCCGAGATCAAGCGCCAGCGAGCCCTGCAGCAGCAGATGCCGGCCCTGCCAAGGTAGGAGCCCGCCGGCGGGCGATGCTCTGGCTTTTGCGAAGCCCGACTCCGGCGCCGAAAGCATCGCCCGCCAGCGGGCTCCTGCCCAAAGCGTTGGCACCCCTGCCTTCCGGCAGGGTGTGGACTTCAGGCACATACGCCGTGGGGCGCCGAAAGGCATAAAGTGGGCATGCACGGACTGCCCGCCACTTCCCCGACCCCTCCACGCCCGCTTCGCGCGCGGGCGGAAGCGCCATGAACATCTTTGCTCCGTTGATCCGCCGCCCGGTCGGCACCTCGCTGCTCGCGCTCGGCCTGATGCTGGCCGGGCTGTGGGCCTACCTGCTGCTCGGCGTGGCCGCGCTGCCGTCGCTGGATTTCCCCGGCGTCTACGTGGTGGCCAGCCAGCCCGGCGCCAGCGCGCAGACCATGGCCAACACCGTGCTGGCGCCGCTGGAGCGGCACCTGGGGCGCATCCCCGGCGTCGACGAGATGTACGGCAACGCCAGCGAGGGCCAGGCCTCGGTGATGGTGCGCTTCACCTTCGACCGCACCGCCGACAGCGCCGCGCGCGACGTGCAGGCGGCGATCAACGCGGCCGCGGTCGACCTGCCCAGCGGCATGCCGTCGCCGCCGCAGTACTTCAAGTTCGACACCGCGCAGATCCCGATCCTGTTCCTCACGCTGACCTCGACCGGCCTGCCGCAGGACGAGCTGTTCGACCTGGCCGACACCATGCTCAAGCCCGCCGTGGCGCAGATCGACGGCGTGGCGCAGGTGCAGGTGTTCGGCGGCACCCCCCATGCGGTGCGCATCGAGCTGGACAACGGCGCGCTGGCGGCCAAGGGCCTCACCACCAACGACGTGGCCAACGCGCTGCGCGCGGCCAACGTCACCTCGCCGCAAGGCACGCTGAGCGACGGCCACACGCAGATGACGGTGAGCGCCAGCGACAGCCTGCAGACGCCGGCCGAGTTCGCCCGCCTGCTGATCTCGGTGAAGAACGGCACGCCGGTGCGGCTGTCCGACGTGGCGCGGGTCTACGCCGGCCAGCAGGACGAGTACCAGGCGGCCTGGTTCAACGACGCGCGCGCGGTCGGCCTGCAGATCAGCAAGCGGCCGGAGGCGAACGCGGTGGCCACGGTGGAGGCGATCCGCGCGCGATTGCCGCAGCTGCGCGCCTCGCTGCCGCAGAACGTGACGATGACGCCGGTGTTCGACCTCACCCAGACCACCAAGTCGGCGCTGCACGAGGTGCAGGTGGCGCTGCTGATCTCCATCGCGATGGTGGTGCTGGTGATGCTGGTGTTCCTGCGCCGGCTGCGCCCCACGCTGATCGCCACGCTGAGCGTGCCGCTGTCGCTGGCCGGCGCGTTCGTGGTGATGTGGGCGCTCGGCTACACGCTCAACACCTTGTCGCTGGTGGCGCTGGTGCTGTGCATCGGCTTCGTGGTGGACGACGCCATCGTGGTAATCGAGAACATCGTGCGCCACATGGAGCGCGGCGAGCCGCCGATGCAGGCGGCGCTGACCGGCGTGCGCGAGATCGGCTTCACGGTGATCTCGATCACCTTGTCGCTGGTGGCGGTGTTCGCACCGCTGTTGTTCGGCAACAACATGCTGATCATGCTGCTGCGCGAGTTCTCGGTGACGCTGACCGCGGCGGTGGTGATCTCGGCGCTGGTCTCGCTCACGCTCACCCCGGCGCTGTGCGCCTGGCTGCTGAGCCACGAGCCGGAGCACGCCCGGCAGCCCGGGCGGATCGAGCAGGCGGTGGAGCGCTTCGACCGCAAGCTGCTGCACATCTACGAGCGTGCGCTGGACTGGGCCATGCACCATCGCCGGATCATGCGCTGGCAGCCGCTGACCTTGCTGATCCTGACCTTCGTGCTCGGCTTCGCCGTGGCCAAGACCGCCGGCGGCACCTTCATGCCCGACGAGGACACCGGCCAGCTGCAGGTGGACATCAGCGCCGACGCCAACATCTCGCCGGCCGAACTGACCGCGCGTGCGCTGGCGGTGGCCAAGATCATGCAGGCCGATCCGGCCGTGCTCGACCAGCTGACCATGCTCGGCCGCGACGGCGGCGGGGGCGGCGCGGTGGGCAACAACGCGCAGATGTTCGTCGACCTCAAGCCGCGCGGCAGCGGGCCCGGCGAGCGCCGCGAAGGCATCAAGCAGGTGGTCGAGCGGCTGTCCAAGCAGTACGACAAGCTGGCCAACGTGAAGGTCTCGGTCAGCGCCGCGCAGTTCCTCGGCGGCGGCGGCAGCGGCGACAAGGGCGGCCAGTACGAATTCCAGCTGGTCAGCAGCAACGGTGGCGACCTGCAGCCGTGGGTGCTGAAGATGGTGCGGCAGCTGCGCGGCATGAAGGAGTTCCGCGACGTCAGCAGCAACTTCGACCAGGTCGGCAAGCAGCAGCTGCTGAAGATCGACCGCGAGGCGGCCGCGCGCCTGCACGTGGGCATCGGCACCATCGACTCGGCGCTGTACAACGCATTCGGCCAGCGCCAGGTCTCGCAGATCTACTCCGACATCAACCAGTACGCGGTGGTGCTGAGCACCGGCGCGGCCGAGCGGGTGAGCCCGGAGTCGCTGCTGGACGTGCGCGTGCGCAACGAGCAGGGGCGGATGATCCCGCTGTCCGCGCTGGCGAAGATCGAGCCGGACATCAGTCCGCTGCGCGTGCGCCACCACAACCAGCTGGAGGCCGCCACCATCAGCTACAACCTGGCCAAGGACGTCACGCAGGACGTCGGCGTCAAGCTGGTCGAGCAGGCCGCCTACGCCGCGCGCCTGCCGGCCGGCATGCGGGTGGATTTCACCGGCGCCAACCAGCGCCTGAAGCAGGCCCAATCCAATGGCATGGTGCTGCTGCTCGGCTCGATCCTGGCGATGTACATCGTGCTGGGCATTCTCTACGAAAGCCTCGGCCACCCGCTGACCATCCTCTCCACCCTGCCGGCCGCCGGCGCCGGTGCGTTCCTGGCCATGCTGGTGACGCAGACGCAGATCTCGCTGATGGCGATCATCGCGGTGCTGATGCTGATCGGCATCGTCAAGAAGAACGCGATCCTGATGGTCGACTTCGCGCTGGTGGCCGAACGCGAACGCGGCCTGCCCGCGCCGGAAGCGATCCGCGAGGCGGCGCTGGTGCGCTTCCGCCCGATCACCATGACCACCCTGGTGGCGATGGGCGCCGCGCTGCCGCTGGCGATCGGCTTCGGCATCGGCTCGGAAATGCGCCAGCCGCTCGGCATCGCCATCGTCGGCGGTTTGCTGGTCTCGCAGCTGCTGACCCTGCTCAGCACGCCGGCGATCTACCTGTGGAACCACGACCGCAAGATCCGCAAGGCGGCACGCAAGGCGCGCAAGGCGGAGAAGAAGCGCTTGAAGGCGCTGGGCGGAGCGCAGACGGCCTCGTGATCCGGCATGTGGCGATTACGGATTAGCTTGCGCGGCGCCGGGGCCTGCTGCCGCAGTGCCAGGCTTGCAGTGTCGCGGGGTTTGTCGCACTGTCCGGCGTAGTCATCCATCTGCGCCGTCGGCTTTGCCCGGCCGGCGCGGGGCCACATCGCAGGGCACACGAAGGCAGATGGGCCAGAACCCCGAACTGTTGCGCCGTTTGCTGCGCGCGAAGGACCGGATGGATGCGGCATCCCACGAGGCGTGGCCGGTCCGCCGGCTGGCGCAGGTGAGCGCAGTGTCGGCGGCGCACTTCGCGCGTTCGTTCCGGGAGGCGTTCGGCCTGCCGCCGCACCGCTACCTGCTCACGCGCCGGATCGAGCGCGCCACGGCGCTGCTGCGCGATACGGAACTGCCGGTCACGGAGATCGCGCTGCAGACCGGCTGGAACAGCGTCGGTACCTTCGGGCGGATCTTTCGCGACATCACCGGCCAGAGTCCGGGCGAGTTCCGCGCGCACCAGCGGGTGACCCCGCACGGGCGCGGGTGCATGCCGGAATGCATCGTGCGTGCCGTGCACCGGCCCGACCTCAAGAGCGCAGTTTCGGAGAAGCGGCGCCAGCAGGCCGCCCGTACAAAGGGGCTCCCACTCACGGAGGTTCCATGACCCAAGGTGTCGATGTAGCCGGACTCTACGTCCGCGACCAGGATGAAGCGCTCGCGTTCTATGTCGGGAAGCTGGGCTTTGTCGTCCATGCCGACGCGCGCAACGGCGATTACCGCTGGCTGACGGTGCAGCACCCGGAGCAGCCCGCGTTCCAACTCGGCCTGTTCAAGCCCGGGCCGCCGATGCACGACGCGGCAACCGCGCAGACGCTGTGCGAGATGGTGGCCAAAGGCGCGATGCCGCCGCTGGTGCTGGTGGTGGACGATTGCCGGGCGAGCTTCGAGCGACTCCGGGCGCTCGGGGTGGAGTTCACGCAGGAGCCGACCAGCCGCTACGGCACCGTGGATGCTGGCTTCCGCGATCCTTCCGGCAACGGCTGGAAGATGATCGAAGCCCGGGCGCAGGGGGCGGCATGAGCGCAAGCCATTGGATCCGGCAGAGCCACCGCTGGCTGTCGATCGTGTTCACGCTCACCGTGATCGCGAATTTCGCCTGGCGCGGGATGAGCCCGCACGAACCACCGGCATGGCTGACCTACTCCCCGCTGCCGCCGCTGTTCCTGCAGTTGTTCAGCGGCCTGTACCTGTTCGGACTGCCCTGGACCACGAGGCGACGCAGCAGCGTTTGATGCGCAGAGGCGCGCCGGGTCGGGCGGGTCCGGCTGGGCGCCGATGCAAGCAGGGGTCACCGTGTCGCTGCCGGAAGCTGCTGCGGCCAGCCGGTGGCCTCCCGGCTGTACACCCCCCGCGGACTTGCTAAGGTTGACCCCTTTCCACTGAAGGGACCGCCCATGCGTTTGCGTCCGGCTGCCTTGCTCGCCCCGCTCGTGCTGTTGACCGCGCTGGCTTCGCCGCCGCTGGCGGCGGCCGAGCTGGCCATTCCGCCGATCCCATACCACCAGCGCACGCTGCCGAACGGGCTGCAGGTGATCAGCGTGGAGGATCACGCCAGCCCGAACGTGGCGGTGCAGGTGTGGTACCACGTCGGCTCGAAGGACGACCCGCAGGGGCGCTCGGGCTTCGCGCACCTGTTCGAGCACCTGATGTTCAAGAGCACGAAGCACATGCACGCCGAGCAGTTCGACCGGCTGACCGAGGACGTGGGCGGCGCCAACAACGCCTCCACCGGCGACGACGTCACCAACTATTTCGAGGTGGTGCCCAGCAACCACCTGCAGACGCTGCTGTGGGCCGAGGCCGAGCGGCTGTCCAACCTCAACGTGGACGAGGCGAACTTCAAGTCCGAGCGCGCGGTGGTGCAGGAGGAATACCGCCAGAGCGTGCTGGCCAACCCGTACGGCAAGCTGTTCAACGCGATCGACCCGAAGTCGTACACGGTGCATCCGTACAAGCGCCCGACCATCGGCAGTATCGAGGACCTGGACGCAGCCACGCTGCCGGACGTGATCGCGTTCCACCAGACGTTCTACCGGCCGGACAACGCCACCCTGATCGTCGCCGGCGATTTCGACCCGAAGCAGCTCGACGCCTGGGTCGACCAGTACTTCGGCTGGATCCCGAAGCCGGCCGCGCCGATCCCGCAAGTCACCGCGCAAGAACCGAAGCGCAAAAAGAACCTGCGCTACACCGTCACCAGCGAGACCGCGCCGCTGCCGGCGGTGGCGATCACCTGGCTGCTGCCGCCGGCGTCCGACACCGCCGACCGCATCCCGCTCCAGGTCGCCGCCGCGCTGCTGGCGCAGGGCGATTCCTCGCGGCTGTACCAGTCGCTGGTGTATCGCCACCAGGTCGCGCAGCAGGTGGGCGCCGACGCCGACGGCCGGGTCGGCCCCGGCCTGTTCACCGCCTACGCGATTCTCGCCAGCGGCCACCCGCCGGCCGCGGCGGAGAAGCTGCTGCACGAGGAGATCATCTGGCTGGCCACCCAGCCGATCCCCGCCGCCGAGCTGGACAAGGTGAAGACCCAGCTGCTGACCGCCGAGCTGAAGCAGCGCCAGACCGCGCAGGGCCTGGCCTTCGCGCTGGGCCAGGCCGCGCTGATCGACGGCAGCGCGGAACACGTCAACACCGACCTGGCCGCGTTGCAGAAGGTCACCGAACAGGACGTGCACCGGGTGCTGCAGAAGTATGTGACCGGCGCGCACAGCGTCACCATCGACTACCTGCCGCAGCCTGCCGCAGCCGCGAAGACTTCGGGAGCCGCGAAATGAACCGCCGCAAGAATGCCTTCCGTCTGGTCGTCTTTACGGCCACTGTGATCGCCGCCGGCAACGTGGCGGCCGCCGAGTTTCCCGCCACCCCGCCCGCGCCCGGTCCCGCACCGGCGCTGAGCGTGCCGACACCGACCGTGCAGACCCTGGCGAACGGCCTGCAGGTGGTCAGCGTGCGCCGCGCCGGCCTGCCGCTGGTGACCGCACAGCTGATCGTGCGCAGCGGCGGCGAGATGGACCCGCCGGCGCTGGCCGGTCTGGCCGACCTCACCGCGAGCCTGCTGAGCAAGGGCGCGGCCGGCAAGAGCGCGCCGCAGATCGCCGCCGCCGCCGAGGCGCTGGGCGGTTCGCTGGATGCCGCCGCCGGCTGGGACGAAAGCGCGGTCGGCATCACCGTGACCACGCCGAAACTGCCGCAGGCACTGAGCCTGCTGGCCGAGGTGGTGCGACAGCCGGACTTCAGCGCCGCCGAACTGAAGCGGGCGCAAGCGCAGGCGATCGACGACCTGCGCCTGCTGCTGAGCCGGCCCACCGCGCTGGCCTCGCTGGCGGCCAGCCGCGGCGTGTTCGGCGAGGGCGCGTATGGCCATTCGCGTGGCGGCACACCGGCCTCGCTCGCGCGGATCGGCCGCGCCGACGTGCAGCGGCTGCACGCGGCGCTGTACCGGCCGGACAACGCGATCCTGATCCTCGCCGGCGACGTCACCCCGGCGCAGGCGCTTGCGCTGGGGCAGGCCAGCTTCGGCGACTGGGCCCGGCCGGCCACGCCGCTGCCGGCGCGACCGGCGGGCAAGGCCGCCAGCCGCGTGCCGGCGGTGCTGCTGATCGACCAGCGTGGCGCCGGCCAGGCCGGCGTGGTCGCGGCACATGCGGCGCCGTCGCGCAGCGACGACGGCTACTACGTGGGCACGGTCGCCAACGCGGTGCTCGGCGGCTCGTACTCGGCGCGCCTGAACGAGGAGATCCGCATCAAGCGTGGCCTGTCCTACGGCGCTTTCAGCCGCCTGCAGCCGCTGCACGATGCCGGCTTGTGGCTGGCCTCGGCGCAGACCAAGAATCCGTCGGCGGCGCCGGTGGTCGAGCTGATGCTGGGCGAGTTCAAGCGTCTGGGCGACAGCCGCGTCGGCGACGCCGAGCTGGCCGCGCGCAAGGCCACCCTGATCGGCGCCTACGGCCGCAGCCTGGAGACCACCACGGGGCTGGCCGACCAGGTCGGCCAGCTGGCCGTCTACGGCGTGCCGCTGGACGAGATCGGTCGCTACATCGCCAAGGTGCAGGCAGTGACGCCGAAGCAGGTCGAGAAGTACGCGGACAAGCACCTGGCGGCCGGTGCCGTTACGGTGGTGGTCGGCGACGCCGCGCAGTTCGCCGCGGACGTCCGCAAGGCGCATCCGCAGGCCGCGCTGCTGGAATCGACCGCGCTGGACCTGGACAGCCCGACCCTGCAGCCGGTGCTCGGCAAGTAGTTTTTCTCCAGCGCGGGCGGCACCCGAACCCCGGCCATCGTGCCGGGGTTTTTACATCGCGCGGGCAACAATCCGTTGCCGAAATCGCACCAAAGGAAAGCTGCGCCGGGCGTCGGCCATTTGTAGACTATGCGGTACATAAAAAGAAACCTGCCGCGAGGTTGCCCCATGTCCCTTCGTCCCCTCATCCGCAGCGCGCTCGCGCTCGCCCTGGTCACCGCCGCGCTGCCTGCGACGGCCGCCCGCTTCGAGCTGCAGGCCGGCCGCAGCTATTCGAACAGCCACGGCGCGAACACCGCCTTCGTCGAGGCCGTGTTCGCGCCGCAGCCGCTGGGCCAGACCCGCTTCACCTGGGCGCCGGATGTCTCGCTCGGCTGGATCGATGGCCGCCACGTGGCGTCCGACGACAGCCGCTACACCAATCGCGACTCGGTGGCCTTGCTGGCCGCCGGCGCGCGCTTCCACTTCGGCGAGGCCGGCGACTGGTATCAGCCGCTGTTCTTCAGCGAGCAGCTCGCCGTCACCAACCACACCACCCACGCACTCTCCAGCCACTACCAGTTCGTCAGCACGCTGGGCTGGCAGGCGAAGCATTTCAGCGTGGCGCTGCGGCACGTCTCCAACGGCGGGCTGCACCGTCCGAACACCGGCGAGACGATGGCGCTGGTCGGCGTCGCGTTCGATCTCTGAGCTCGCGACGAACGGCTCCGTGCGGAGCCGTTCGTCGATGCCAATGCGTGCCGGCGGCTTCAGTGGCCGCCGGAGACGGTGCGCGCCTTCGGCGTGAACGGCGGCTTGGCCAGCCAGATCACCAGCACCAGCGCGAGGAAGATCCAGCCCAGCGCGTGGAACACCTCGTTGAACGAGATCTGGTAGGCCTGCTGGGTGATGATGCCGTTGAGCACGCCGGCAGCAGTCTGCTGGTCGCCCTGGCCGATCTGCTGCATCGCGGCCTGCGCGGTCGGGCTGTAGGCGGTGATGTGCTCGGTCAGCTGTTCGTGGTGGGTCACCGCGCGGCGCTCCCACAGCAAGGTGGTGAGCGAGGCGGAAAAGCTGCCGCCCAGCGTGCGCAGGAAGGTGGCCAGGCCGGAGCCGGAGGCGATCTCGTTCTGCTGCAGGTCCGACAGCAAAATGGTCAGCACCGGCATGAAGAACAGCGCCACGCCCAGGCCCTGCCAGAGCTGCACCATCGCCACGTGGTAGAAGTCGATGCCGATGAAGAAGTCCGCGCGCATGAAGCAGGTCAGGCCCATCACCACGAACGCCGCCGCGGCCAGCAGGCGCAGGTCCATGCGCGGCCCGTACTTGCCCACCACGAAGGTCAGCAGCACCGGGATGATGCCCAGCGGCGCACTGGCGTAGCCGGCCCAGATCGCGGTGTAGCCGAGGTTGCGCTGCAGCCACAGCGGCACCATCAGCGCGATGGCGAAGAACGCCGCATAGCCGAGGATCAGCGCGATCGTGCCGACAGTGAAGTTGCGGTGGCGGAACAGCTTGAGGTCGACGATCGGGTCCTTGTCGGTCAGCTCCCAGATCAGGAACACCGCGATGCCGATCGCCGCGACGATGCTGGTGACGATGATGAAGGTGGAGTTGAACCAGTCCTCGTCGTTGCCCTTGTCCAGCACGATCTGCAGCGCGCCCACGCCGACGATCAGGCTGACCAGGCCGACGTAGTCGATCTTCGGTCGCTCGGTCTGCTCCACTTTCGCGCGCAGCTGGTTGGCCACCACCATGCTGGCGAAGATGCCGATCGGCACGTTGATGAAGAAGATCCACGGCCACGAATAGTTGTCGGTGATCCAGCCGCCGAGGATCGGCCCGGCGATCGGCGCCACCACCGTCACCATCGCCAGCAGCGCCAGCGCCATGCCGCGCTTGGCCGGCGGGTAGATGCCGATCAAGAGGCTCTGCGTGATCGGGTACATCGGCCCGGCCACCGCGCCCTGCAGCGCGCGGAACAGGATCAGCATGCCCATGCTCTGCGACACGCCGCAGAGGAACGAGGTCAGCGCGAACAGCAGCGTGCAGGCGGTGAACAGTCGCACCTCGCCGAAGCGGCGGCTGAGGAAGCCGGTCAGCGGCAGCGCGATGGCCATGCTCACCGCGAACGAGGTGATCACCCAGGTGCTCTGGTTGCTGCTCACGCCGAGGTTGCCGGCGATGGTCGGCAGCGACACGTTGGCGATGGTGGTGTCCAGCACCTGCATGAACGTGGCCAGCGACAGGCCGACCGTGCTCAGGGCCAGGTTGGGCGGGCGGAATTCGGTGGTCATCGGAACCAGTCGGTCGTTGTAGGAGCCCGCTTGCGGGCGATGCTCTTGCTCTGGATTTCCGGAACAGAAGCGTCGCCCGCAAGCGGGGCCCCACGGAGGTTTGGAATTACTTGCCGCGGGCCATGTTGGCGTGGACGATCTGCGCGATCGTCGCGTCCGCGCTGGCCAGCTGCTGCCGGTAGACGTCGGTGCTGAAGGCGGGTTTGGTCGGCGACTGCTGCGACAGCATCGGGCCGTGCTGGTCGTGCAGGCTCACGTCCACGTTCAGCGACATGCCGATGCGCAGCGGATGTTTGTCCAATTGGGCGGGGTCGTCGAACACGATGCGCACCGGGATGCGCTGCACGATCTTGATCCAGTTGCCGGTGGCGTTCTGCGCCGGCAGCAGCGAGAACGCGCTGCCGGTGCCCACGCCCAGGCTCTGCACCTTGCCCTTGTATTCCACCTTGCCGCCGTAGACATCGGACTCGATCGTCACCGGCTGGCCGATGCGCATGTCGGTGAGCTGGGTTTCCTTGAAGTTCGCGTCCACCCACACGCCGCGCAGCGGCACCACCGCCATCAGCGCGGCGCCCGGCTGCACGCGCTGGCCGACCTGTACCGAGCGCTTGGCCACGTAGCCGTCCACCGGCGCGACCAACGTGGTGCGCTCGTCGTCGAGGAAGGCGGCACGCAGGCGCGCGGCGGCGGCCTGCACGTCGGGGTGCGAGGCGACCACGGTGTCGTCCACCAGCACCTTGCTGGTCTGGTACTGCTGCTGCGCCGCGATCAGCGCGCTCTCGGCGCTGGTCAGCGCGTCGCTGGCGTGCGCCAGTTCCTCGGCCGAGATCGCGCCGGACCTGGCCAGCGCCACGCGCCGCTGGTAATCGGCGCGGGCCTTGTCCACTGCGGTCTGGCGCGCGGCCACGTCGGCCTGCGCACCGCTCACGCTGGAGTACAGCCCGCGCACCTTGCGCACGGTGGCGGCGAGGTTGGCCTTCGCCTCGGCCAGCGCCACGTCGGCGTCGCTGGGGTCGAGCCGCACCAGCACGTCGCCGGCGTGCACCAGGTCGCCGTCGTCGGCGCCGATGCTGACCACGGTGCCGGGTACCTGCGGGGTGATCTGCACCACGTTGCCGTTGACGTAGGCGTCGTCGGTGCCCTCGTACCAGCGGCCGTCGAGGAAGTACCACAGCGCCCAGCCGACGGCGGCCAGCAGCATCGCGCCGCCAAGCAGGCGCAGCAGCAGGCCGCGCGGGTTCTTCTTCGCCGGCGCGGCGCCCGGGGTGCCGGCGGCGTCGCTCGAATCAGGAAGGGTCTGGCTGGACATGGGGCTGCCTCAGGAACGTGACGGGGTGGGGGATGGGGTGGCGGCGGCCGCGTCGGTGCGCGGCTGGTAGCCGCCGCCGAGCGCCTGGATCAACTGCACCGAGAGATCGGCCTGCTGCGCCTCGAGCGCGGCGCTGCCGCGTTCGGCGGCGAGCAGCTGCTGGCGCACGCTGAGCGCCTCCAGGTAGCTGCCGATGCCGGCCTTGTAGCGCTGTTCGGCCAGATCCCAGGCCTGTTGCGCGGCATCCTGCGCGCGCTGCTGCGCGGCGATCTGGGTCTGCAGCGACTTGAGCGCGGACAGTTCATCGGCGACCTGGTTGAGCGCGCCGACCAGGGTCTGGTTGTACTGCGCCACGGCCACGTCGTACTGCGCATCCCTGGCCGACAGGTTGGCGCGCAGGCGGCCGCCGTCGAAGATCGGCAGGCTGAGCGACGGCCCGGCCTGGTAGAACCGTCCGGCCAGGCTGAGCGGGTTGGCGCCGCCCATGCTGACCAGGCCGGCCATCGCGCCGATGCTGATGTCCGGCAGGAACGCAGTCTTCGCCGCCTTGATGTCCTTGCCGGCGGCCTCGACGCGCCAGCGCGCGGCAACCAGGTCGGCGCGGTGGCCGACCAGTTCCAGCGGCAGGTTCGCCGGCACCGCCAGCGCCGCCGGCGCCAGCGGCCGCGGCCGCTCGATCTGCAGGCCGCGGTCCGGGCCCTTGCCCAGCAGCACCGCCAGCGACGAGCGCGCCGCCTCGACCGCGCGGCGCGCCAGCGCCGCCTGCTGCTCGGCGCTGGCCACTTCGGCGTCGCCCTGTTTCAGCGCAACCTGGTTGTCGATGCCGGCGGCCACGCGCTGGCGGGTCAGCTCGCGCGCGGCACCGGCGCGTTGCAGCTCGGCGTCGGCCAGGTCCTGCTGGGTGAAGGCGTAGCCGAGCTGCACATAGGCGCGGGCCACGTTGCCGGACAGCTCGATGCGCGCGGCACGGGCGTCCACCTCGGCGGCGCGCGTCTGGCCCAGCGCCGCTTCCCATGCGGCGCGCTTGCCGCCCCACGGGTCCAGATCCCACTTGAAGCTGGCGTAGCCGTACTTGGCGATGGCGAAGTGCGCCTTGTCGCCGAGCAGCGCGGCCGGCGGCCGCGCACCGGCGAGCGCGGCGCCGCCGCTCACGCTGGGCCCGCGCGCGGCGTCGGCGAGGCCCGCCTCGGCCTGCGCGGCGCGGGCGCGCGCATCGGCCACGCCCAGGCCGGGGTTGTCCTGCAGCGCCTCGGCGATCAGCGCATCCAGTTGCCGGTCGCCCAGCCCGGTCCACCAGTCGGCGGCTGGCCACGCGGCCGCGGACAGCTGGCCCAGGCTGCGCTCGGCGTGCAGGGTGGAGGGGTCGGTCGGCGTGCCTTCCGGGTGCAGGCCGCCGCTGCTGGCGCAGGCGGCCAGCGCAAGAGTCAGGGCGGCCGCAGCCGCCAGTCGATGCAGACGCATGGGGGAGTCCAGGGGGAGGTCAGCTCTTGTCGCGCAGCGCATGCAGCACGCGCTGCAGGTAGTCATGCAGTTGTGCCTGTTCGGCCTCGCTCAGCGAGCGCTGCGCGGCGGTCAGCACGCGTTCGTTGCAGTCGATCAGCTGCGTCCACAGCGCGTTGCCGGCGTCGGTCAGCTCGATGCGCAGGGCGCGCCGGTCCTGCTCGTGCCGGCAGCGGCGCAGGTAGCCCTTGCCCTCGAGGTGGTCGAGCTGGCGGGTCATCGCGCCGCCGTCCAGTTCCACCGAGCGGGCCAGCTCGCTGGCCGACATCGGGCCGAGCCGGGCCAGCCGCTTGAGGATCAGGAACTGGGTGAAGCTCAGGTTCAAGCCGTTGGCCGCCAGCTCGCCTTCCATCGCGCGCACGACCTCCGCGCGGACCAGGCCGAGCAGGATGCCCAGGCTTTCCTTGGGGGTAGTGAAGGCAAGCGATTCGCTGTTCATAGCCGCGCATTCTATTGCCCGAAGTATATTTGTCAATGCAAATATATTCGAGTTCAGTTTTGCTTGGGCAAACGTTCAGGCGGCGCGGGTCCGGCAGGCCTGCAGTTCGTCGTCCACCAGCGCGCGCAGCGCCGGGTCGCGGATGGCAAACAGCTCGAACACGCCCAGCGCCTGCAGGGTCGGCAGTTGCGCCAGCAGGCGCGGTTCGGCCTCGCGCCGCACCGCTTCCGGGGTGGCCGGGTCCAGCATCAGCTGGGCGTGCACCACGAATTCGGTGAGCGCGTCGGTGCATGGGGCGTGCGTCGGGGTGGGGACGGGGAGCAGCGACATGTCGATCTCCTGCATGGATGACACCAGGACGTCTGAGCACGGCACGCCGTGACAGCCGGCGGCAGGGCGGGCCGGAGGAGCGGCGCAGAGGGGAGACCGCGGCGTCACGCTCGCGTGCGGGGCACATGACTTGGGGGACAGGCGACGGTAGGGCGCCGCCGCTAACATGGGAAGGCAGTCCCCACTGCTGGTACTCCCACTACCACCCGGGCTTGCCCATGCGCCCCTCCCTGCAACGCACCGAGCTGAAGGCCTTCCTGCGCGCGCGCCGCGCCGCGCTCACCCCCGAGGCGGCGGGCCTGCCGCGCGGATCACGCCGGCTGACCCCGGGGCTGCGCCGCGAGGAGGTGGCGGCGCTGGCCGGGGTCGGCGTCACCTGGTACACGTGGCTGGAGCAGGGCCGGGCGATCAACGTGTCGGCCGCGGCGCTGGCGCGGATCGCGCACGCGCTGGCGCTGTCGCCGACCGACGAGGCCTACCTGTTCGCGCTGATGGGCCTGTCCCGCACCGACGTGCCGGAACACCACTTCAGCCTGCCGCCGGTGGTGCGCGAGGTACTGGACCTGTACCAGGCGCCGGCCTTCGTGCTGGACACGGTGTTCAACCTGCTGGCCTGGAACCGCATGGCGCAGTGCCTGTACGACTTCGGCGAGTTCACCGGCCCGTTCGCCGACAACCATCTGTGGAACGCGTTCATGAACCCGGCGCGGCGGCGGCTGTACCCGGATTTCGAGAACGGCGCGCTGAACCTGCTCGGCATGTTCCGCATGAACCAGGCGGCGCATCCGGAAGACCCGCGCTTCCAGCAGTTGATCGAGGCGCTGGGCGCGGCCAGCGCGGAGTTCGTCGAACTGTGGCAGCGCTGCCATACGGCGCCGCTGAGCGCGATCACGGTGCCGTTCTTCCACCCCGAATTCGGCGACCTCAGCATCCACTCGGTACGCCTGCCGATCCGCGACGGCGACCACGTCGACCGCGCCACCGCGTTCTTCTTCGCCCCGGCGGATGCCGCCACCGCGGCGAGCTTCGCCCGCGTCGCCCGCCGTCTCGCCGCGTCGCAGGCCACGCCGGCGCAGGCCTGAACCTCGTGCCGCCGCGCCGGCGGCGCGCGGATCAGCCCGCGTCGCGGCCGGGCAGGTGGCGGCCGCCGTCGCGTGCCAGCCACCCGTAATACAGCAGCGGAATCACCAGCAGGGTCAGCACGGTGGACACCAGCACGCCGAACACCAGCGACACCGCCAGGCCCTGGAAGATCGGATCGCCCAGGATGAAGAACGCGCCGAGCATCGCCGCCAGTGCGGTGAGGATGATCGGCTTGGCGCGCACCGCGCCGGCCTCGACCACCGCCGCTTCCAGGCTCAGCCCCGCCGCCAGCGAATGGTTGATGAAGTCCACCAGCAGGATCGAGTTGCGCACGATGATGCCGGCCAGCGCGATCATGCCGATCATCGAGGTGGCGGTGAACTGCGCGCCGAACAGCCAGTGGCCCGGCATCACGCCGATCACGGTCAGCGGGATCGGCGCCATGATGATCAGCGGCACCAGGTAGCTGCGGAACTGCCCGACCACCAGCAGGTAGATCAGCAACAGGCCCATCGAGTAGGCGATGCCCATGTCGCGGAACGTCTCCAGGGTGATCTCCCACTCGCCGCTCCAGCGCACCGAGTAGCCGCTGGCCTCGACCGGCGCCGCGGTGAACTCCTGTGCGAGCTGGCGGCCGTCCAGGCGCGTCTGGCCGATCTTGCCGACCAGCCGGAACATGCCGTAGACCGGGCTGTCCTCGCTGCCGGCATCGTCGCCGGTGACGAAGGCGTAGGGCAGCAGGTCCTTGTGGTAGACCGCGTCGGCCCACGGCCGGGTGACCACCTTCACCACCTCGGAGATCGGCACCAGCTGGCCGGCAGCGGAGCGCACGCGCAGCGTGAGCACGCTGTCCAGCGAACCCAGCGCGGCCGACGGCAGCCGCAGCACGATCGGCACCGCGTACTTGGCGTTCTCGTCCGCCACGTAGCTGGCCGGCATGCCGCCCAGGCCGGCGCGCAGCGCGTCGACGATGTCGGCCTGGCTGATACCCAGCGCGGCCGCGCGCGCGCGGTCGATCTCGACCAGCTGGCGCGTCGCCTGCGGGTTCTCCGTGCTCAGGTTGACGTCGACGATGCCCGGCGTGCGCTCGAACAGCTGCGCCAGTGCCAGCGCGACCCCACGCTGGTCGCGGTAGTCCGCTCCGTAGATCTCGGCCACGATCGGCGCCATCACCGGCGGCCCGGGCGGCACCTCGGCCACCACCAGGCGGGCGTGGAAGCGCTGCGCCACCGCCGCCAGCGCCGGGCGCACCGCCAGCGCGACCTGGTGGCTTTGCCGCTGGCGCTCGCCCTTGTCGACCAGGTTGACCTGGATGTCGCCCTGGTACGGCTGGTTGCGCAGGTAGTACTGGCGCACCAGCCCGTTGAAGTTCATCGGCGCCGAGGTGCCGGCGTAGAGCTGGTAGTCCTTCACCTCCGGCACGCCCTCCAGCACGCGGCCGAGCTCGACCAGCACGCGCTGCGTCTGCTCCAGGGTCGAGCCCTCGGGCATGTTCAGCACCACCTGAAACTCGGACTTGTTGTCGAACGGCAGCATCTTCAGCACCACCAGCTTGACCCCGGCCAGGCCGGCCGCCAGCAGCACCAGCACGCTCATGCCGAGGAACAGCCGGCGCCGGTTGCGCGCCGCCTTCGGGTGGCCGAGGAACGGGCGCATCACGCGGGTGAACAGGTGCTGCAGGAAACCGTCGATGCGCGAGTGCTCCGCCGCGCCGGCCGCCGGCGCGTGACGGCGCAGCAGCTGGTAGGCCAGCCAGGGCGTGACCACGAAGGCCACCGCCAGCGAGATCAGCATGCCGACCGAGGCGTTGATCGGGATCGGCCGCATGTACGGCCCCATCAGCCCGCCGACGAAGGCCATCGGCAGCAGCGCGGCGATCACCGTGAAGGTGGCCAGGATGGTCGGCCCGCCCACCTCGTCCACCGCGGCGGGAATCGCCTGCAGCAGGCTCTTGTCGCCGCGCGCCATGTGCCGGTGGATGTTCTCCACCACCACGATCGCGTCGTCGACCAGGATGCCGATCGAGAAGATCAGCGCGAACAGCGAGACGCGGTTGATGGTGAAGCCGATCGCCCACGAGGCGAACAGGGTCACCGCCAGCGTCACCACCACGGCGGTGCCGACCACCACCGCCTCGCGCCAGCCCAGCGCCAGCAGCACCAGCAGCACCACCGCCAGCGCGGCCAGGCCCAGGTGCAGCATCAGTTCGTCGGCCTTGTCGTTGGCGGTCTGGCCGTAGTCGCGGGTCACCGTGGCGTGCACGCCCGCGGGGATGTCCACCCCGCGCAAGGCGTCCAGCCGCTCGCGCACGGCGCCGGCGATGGTGTGGGCATTGCTGCCGGCCTTCTTGGCGATCGCCAGGGTCACCGCCGGCGCCAGCCCGGCCAGCGGCCCGGCCCGGCCCGGCGGCGTGCCGAACGAGGCCAGCCGCGTCACGTGGTTGCTGCCCGCTTCCACGCGGGCCACGTCGGACAGGTACAGCGGACGGCCGTCGCTCAGCCCGATCACCAGCTGCGCCACCTCGTCCGCATTCATCAGCAAGCTGCCGGCCTTGACCGGCAGGTCGCGGTTGCCGCCGATCTCGCTGCCGGCGTCGACCGCCACGTTGGCCGCCTTCAGCGTGCGCACCAGATCGGCGACGGCAAGCTGATGGGTGGCCAGTCGGGCCGGATCCAGCTCGACCATCACCGCGCGCTCCGGCGCGCCGATGGTATAGACGTCGCGCGTGCCGGGCACGCGCTTGAGCTCGGTCTCCAGCGTGTGCGCCACCTTGGCCAGCTGCTCGGGCGTGGCCTCCGGGCGGTCGGACCACAGGGTCACCGCCATCATCGGCACGTCGTCGATCCCGTACGGCTTCACCAGCGGCTGGCCGACGCCGAGCCCCGGCGGCACCCAGTCGGCGTTGGAATACAGCTTGTTGTACAGGTCGACCAGCGCCTGCTGGCGCGGCACGCCGACGTCGAACTCCACCGTCACCACCGCCATGCCGGCGCGGCTCATCGAGTAGACGTGCTTGACGCCCTTGATCTCGCCGACCTTCTGCTCCAGCGGAAAACTCACCAGGTTCTCGACGCTCTGCACGCTGGCGCCGGGATACGGCACCAGCACGTTGGCCATGGTCACTTCGATCTGCGGGTCTTCCTCCTTCGGCGTGATGATCGTCGCGGCGATGCCCAGCAACAGCCCGGCCAGCGCCAGCAGGGGCGTGATCTGCGAGGCCTGGAACGCGCGCGCGATGCGCCCGGAGATACCCAGTCGGGCCGGCTCAGTCATGGGCGGAGGCGCCGCTGGAAGGCTGGCCGGCCGCGTGCCGCGCGACCAGCCAGGCACGCGCCGCCTGCGGGTCGCGGGCCACGCGCTCGCCGTCGTCGAGCCCGGCCAGGATCTCGACCTGCTCGCCCTCGTGCGCGCCGAGGCGCAGCTGGCGCAGGCTCACGCCGTGCGCGTCGATCACGTAGACGCCGACCAGCTCGCCGCGCCGCACCAGTGCCGAGGCGGGCAGCAGCAGGCGCTTCGCCGCGCCGGTGGCGAACGCCACCTTCACCGTCATGCCCGGATACAGGCCATCGCTGTCCGCCGGCAGCGGCAGGCGCACGTTGAAGGTGTGGGTCTGCGGGTCGGCATAGGGAAACACCTCGACCGCCGCGGCCGCGATGCGCCGGTCGCCGCTCAGCACCTGCGCGGAGTGGAACTGGCGGATCGCCTCGACCGCGCTTTGCGGCACCTGCACGTTGACCCGCAGCTGATCCAGCGCCTGCAGCTGGATCAGCGGCTGCGGCGACGGCGGCCCGGCCTGCACGGCCTCGCCCACGTGCACGAAACGGCGCGTGATGATGCCGGCGAACGGCGCGCGCAGCACGGTGTAGTCCAGCTGCTGGCCGACGTTCGCCAACTGCGCGCGCGCGGCATCGCGCGCCGCCCGGGCCGCATCGCGCGCGGCGCGCTGCTGGTCCATTTGCGCGGCGGATACGTAGCCTTTCGCGTAGACCGCCTCGATGCGCTGGAAAGCAGCCTGCGCATCCTTGTAGGTGGCTTCGGCCGAGGCCAGCTGCGCCTGCGCGGCCTGGCGCGCGGATTGCTGCTCCACGTCGCTGAAGCGCACCAGCACGTCGCCCTTGGCCACCACGTCGTTGACGTCGTGCGGCAGTTCGCGCACGCGCGCATTGGTCTGCGCGGTGATCGTCACCTGCTGCACGGCCTCGACCACGCCATCCCAGAGCTGCTGCCGCGGCGCGTCCTCCGCGTGCACGACGAGCGCCGCCAGCGCCGGCGGCTTCGCTGCGGCATCGCCGGCGTCCGGCTTGCCGCCGCAGCCGGCGAGCAGGCCCAGCGCGAGCAGCGCGGCAGGCAGCAGGCGGTGACGGTGCATGCTCATGCGGCCTCGTCGATCATCGCCATGGTCGCGCGCTCGACCTCCTGCGCGATCGCGGCCAGCGAGGCATCCTGCGACAGCATGCCGAGCATCGGCACCGGCTTGATCATGCCGATGCGCGTGCCGCCGTCCTCGGTGTACACCGAGATGCGGCAGGGCAGCGCCATGTTCAGGCGCAGGTCGGTGGCCAGCACGCTGGCGGCGTGGCGCGGGCTGCACACCTCGAATACCTTGCACTGCCCGGCGAACGCAAAGCCCTTGCTGCGCAAGGTGGCGCCCAGGTCGTGCACGTGCAGCACGCCGAACTGGTGGCGTTTGACCGCGGCGTCGAGATCGCTGACCGCGTCGTCGAACGATTTTGCCGATTCCACGATGTAGTACATGGTGCTTGCCTCACTCGCGCGCAGCGCGTTCACGACTTGACTGCGCAGGCCGGCTTCAGGCCCAGCTTGCGCAGGAGGATGGCCAGCGGACAGAAGCCGCTGAAGGCGGACTGGAACAGGTTCAGTCCGACGAAGGCGGTCAGCCACAACCAGCCGGGCGACACGAAGTGGGCGAGGCCCAGGCTGATCAGGATCACCGCGCCGGCAAAGGCCCGTACCGCGTTTTCGACAGTCATGTTGTTCTCCTGCAGTGGATGGATGGCGGGCGCTTCAGTCCGCCTTGACGTCCGGTTTGAGGCGGTCGATGCCGAACGCCTCCATGATGGTTTTCTCGTAGATCGGGTCGGCCTGGCCCTTGCGCATCTTGCGCAGGAAGTACTTCTCGTAGGCGACCTTGGCCAGGTGCACCCATTTGCCGGTCATCGCCTTGGTCACGTTGCGCGGCGGAATCTGCGGCAGGGCGATGAAGGCGAAGCCGCGGTCGCCCATGTCGGCCAGGCACATCGCGTTCCAGGTGGCGCGCGCATGCGGCGCCCGGCCGGCAATGGCCTCGCGCAGGTTGTGCGCGATGGCGGTGACCATCGACTCGATCATCAGCCCGGTCTTCGGCGCGCCGGTGGGCACCGGCGTGGCCTCCACCGGCGGGATGGCCACGCACACGCCGGCGGCGTAGACGTTGGGGTAGCTCGGGTTGCGTTGGAACTCGTCGATCAGCACGAAGCCGCCCGGATTGACCAGACCCTCGACGTCCTTCACCGCATCGACGCCGGCGAACGAGGGCAGCAGCATCGAGAAGGCAAACGGCAGCTCGTGCTGCTGCTGCAGCTGGCCGCGTTCGTCCAGCTGCTCGACATGCATCTTGCCGGATTCGACCGAGGTCACCCGCGCATTGGTGATCCACTTGATGTGGCGCTGGCGCAGCTCCGATTCGAGCAGCCCCTTGGAGTCGCCGATGCCGCCCAGGCCCATGTGGCCGATGTACGGTTCGGCGCTGACGTAGGTCATCGGCACGCGGTCACGCAGCTTGCGCCGGCGCAGGTCGGTGTCCACGATCATGGCGAACTCGTAGGCGGGGCCGAAGCAGCTGGCACCCTGCGCCGCGCCGATCACGATCGGCCCCGGGTGCTTGAGGAACTCCTGGTAGGCCAGCCACGCGCGATGCGCGTGCGGGCCGGTGCAGATCGACTGCGTGAACCCGTCCGGCCCGCTGCCCGGCACCCGCTCGAACGCCAGCCGCGGCCCGGTGGTGATCACCAGGTAGTCGTAATCGAGCGTGCGCCCGTCGGCCAGCTCGATCCGGTTGTCGGCCGGGCGCACCTTGCTGGCGCTGGCGTCGATGAAATGGATGTCGCGCCGGGCCAGCGGCTGGGCGACGTCCACCCGGATCTCGTCCTGCTTGCGCCAACCCACCGCCACCCAGGGGTTGGACGGCGTGAAGTTGAACTGCGGCCCTTCGCCGACCACGGTGATCGCATGTTCGGCGCCGATGGTGTCGCGGATCTCGTAGGCCGCCGACATGCCGCCCAGGCCTGCTCCAAGAATGATGATGTTTGCCATGGCTCGACACTCCTCTTCGGGTGTGTGGAAACGGGACAGCCCATCTCGGCTGAAGCCAATTGCCACGGTAGGCGCTGGTGCGGCGCGGCAGCTTGACCAGGGTCAACATCCGCGACAGAAACTACTACATTAGAAATAGCTTATTTAGATAGATGTGCTAAAGTCAAGCCCCACATCCCGCGGATCGAACCTGCCGGAGGCGCAGCCATGCCATTACCGACCCAAGCCGACCTGGGCGCCATGCGCGCCTGCGCCGACGACGCGTCGCGCCTGCTCAAGGCGCTCGGCAATGCCCAGCGCCTGCGCGTGCTGTGCCTGCTGGTCGACCATGAGATGTCGGTGGGGCAGATCAACGAGCAGCTGCCCGACCTGGCCCAGTCCGCGCTGTCGCAGCACCTGGCCCGGCTGCGCGAGGAGGGCCTGGTGACCACGCGGCGCGAATCGCAGACCATCTGGTACGCGCTCGCGCCCGGGCCGGCCGAACGGATCATCGACGCGCTGTATGGCATCTATTGCGCGCCCGCGGAAAAGCCGCGCGCGCGCAAGTCGCGGGCGTGAGCCGCGCGGCCGCGCTCCGATCAACCCGCGGGGGAACTCCCATGCCACAGCCCGACGTGACGGCGTTCTTCCACGCCGCCAGCCACACCTTCAGCTACGTGGTGGCGGACCCGGCCACGCGGCGCGCCGCGGTGATCGACGCGGTGCTCGACTACGACGCGGCGTCCGGGCGCAGCGGCCATGCGTCGGTCGACGCGCTGGTGGCGTTCGTGCAGGCGCAGGCGCTGGCGGTCGACTGGATCATCGAGACCCACGTGCACGCCGACCACCTGTCGGCGGCGCCATACGTGCAGGCGCAGCTGGGCGGCCGGATCGGCATCGGCGAACACGTGCGCGCGGTGCAGGCGACCTTCGGCGAGCTGTTCAACGCCGGCGCCGGCTTCGCCCGCGACGGCAGCCAGTTCGACCATCTGTTCGCCGACGGCGAGCGCTACCTGCTCGGCGGCATCGAGGCCACCGCGCTGCACACGCCCGGCCACACGCCCGCGTGCATGACGCACGTGATCGGTGACGCGGCGTTCGTCGGCGACACCTTGTTCATGCCCGACTACGGCACCGCGCGCTGCGACTTCCCCGGCGGCGACGCGGCGACGCTGTACCGCTCGATCCGCCGCATCTTCGCGCTGCCGGACCGCACGCGCATCTTCCTGTGCCACGACTACAAGGCACCCGGCCGCGAGACGTTCGCGCACCAGACCACGGTGGCGGCCGAGCGCACCGGCAACGTCCACGTGCACGACGGCATCGGCGAGGCCGAGTTCGTCGCCCTCCGCCGCGCGCGCGACACCACGCTGGCGGTACCCGCGCTGCTGCTGCCGGCGGTGCAGGTGAACATGCGCGCGGGGCAGCTGCCGCCGGCCGAGGACAACGGCGTGCGCTACCTGAAGATTCCGCTGGACGCCTTCTGAGCGACGGTCGCGCTGCGGCACAATGGCGGTTTGCCGCGGCCGGAGTGAGGGATGATCTACGTACTGCTCAGCGTGGCGTGCAGCGTGCTGGTGTCGGTGCTGCTGAAGCTGGCGCGGCGCTACGACGTCGACGTGGGTCAGGCGATTGCCTGGAACTACGTGGCCACCGGCGCGCTCACCGCCTGGCTGCTGCAGCCGTCGCTGGCCACGCTGCGCGCGCCGGGCGCGCCGTGGCTGGCGCTGGCCGCGCTGGGCGTGCTGCTGCCGACGATCTTCCTGGCGCTGGCCGCCTCCGTGCGCCACGCCGGCATCGTGCGCAGTGACGCCGCGCAGCGCCTGTCGCTGTTGCTGTCATTGCTGGCCGCGTTCGCGCTGTTCGGCGAACGGCTCACCGCGCTCAAGGCGCTGGGCATCGCGCTGGGCCTGCTCGCGCTGCTGGGCATGGTCTGGCGCAGCGGCCACGGCAGTGCGGAGCGCGGTGCCGCCAGTTGGCTCTATCCGCTGACGGTATTCGCCGGCTTCGGCGTGATCGACATCCTGTTCAAGCGCGTGGCGCAGGCCGGCGTGCCGCTGGGCGCCTCATTGCAGGCGATGTTCGCGCTGGCCCTGCTGGTGGCGTTTGCGCTGCAGCTGTGGCGGCGCGCGCGCGGGCAGACCCGCTTCACCGCGCGCAACGCGCTGGCCGGCCTGCTGCTCGGCCTGGCCAACTTCGGCAACATCCTGTTCTACCTGCGCGGCCACCGCGCCCTGCCGCAGCACCCGTCGCTGGTGTTCGCCAGCATGAACCTCGGCGTGGTGGCGCTGGGCGCGCTGGTCGGCCTGCTGCTGTTCCGCGAACGGCTGAGCCGGCTCAACCTGGCCGGCGTGGCGCTGGCGCTGCTGGCGATCGGGGTGATTGCGCGGGGGTGAGTGAGCGCCAGGCGAGCAGCAAAGAGTTGACGCGGCCCCATCCAGGGCACTGGTGCGATCTTGACGCCGCGAGAAACACGGCGGCAGTGGTCAGCGGCAACGCTGGCACCTACTCTCTGATCTGTCGGAGAGGCGAGAGCGGCCTGTTGAATACGGACGGCGAAATGGTGACCCCGTTTTGCGGAGCCTCAAGGTGAATACCGAGCCATCCGTGCGTTCGCGCCGGCCGCCGCGTCGGCAGACCTGCCTGGTCGCGCTCGGTACGGTGTGCGTGCTGGCAGCGCCGCACGTGGGGGTACCGATGTTCTTGTATCCCGTACTCGGGCTGATCCTCTGCACGGCCATGCTGCGCTACCAGGGGCTCGGCTGGGCCCAGGTCGGGTTCCGCTGGCGCGCGTTGGGCGCAGGCCCGCTGCTGACCGGAGGTATCCTCGGGATCGCATACGTCGCCGCAAACGTCGGCATGATCGGACCGCTACTTGCAGGCCTTTTGCACGAGCGGCCCGATCTGTCGGATTTCGCGTTCGTGCGCGCGCATCTGTCCGGCTACCTGATTGCCCTGGCCCTGGCCTGGGTGGTCGGCGGCTTCTACGAGGAACTCGTGTTCCGCGGCTTCCTGCAGGACGCTCTCTCGCGGCATCTGCCGGCGTCGGGCGCGCGTCCAGTTCTGGCCGCTGTATTCACCGTTCTCGCCTTTGCGGCCTATCACTGCCAGCTCGGCACCTTCGGTGTCGCCAACGCACTGGTCTTCGCCGTGTTCGCCGCCGCCATCCGCTGGCGCTGGCCGGGCAACCTCGGGCATGTCATCGCCTTCCATGCCTGCGCGGACATGGGGGCGTTCACCTTGATGCGGCTGGGCTATCTGTAGCCCAGGTTGCGACGCGCGACATGCATTGGCGTCGTTGATGGGCGTCCGGCAGGCCAAAGAACGGCGTCAGGTTCGCTTATGCCGGCCACCGCATGCCCGATTCCGCGCGCCGCAAGGCGCTGTCGCCATCCATCCATCCTGCTCCAGGTACACCCCGACTGTTCCATGCGGTGACTTCTGGGCTATGAAATCGCGTGGCCGCGGTGCCTATGCTCTGACGCTTCGGGGCGGTGGCGCCCCAGCCAGCGGGACTCCGGGCCATGCGCAAACTCCCTTTCGTCGTTGCGTTGTCGGTGCTGTGGCTGAGTTCGGCCGCGGTCGCCGCCCCGGACAAGAAGGACGACAAGGCCCAGGCGGAAAAGCCTGACGCCACCCTGGTCGAGCCGCAGTCGTCGGCCAGCGAGGGTTCGGTGTCGGTCGAGGGCCATCGCGTCGACTACAAGGCGGTGGCCGGCACGCTGGTGCTGCACGGCACGGGCGACAAGGAGGACGAGCCGCAGGTCAGCATGTTCTACGTCGCCTATTTCAAGAAGGGCGCGGCGGCGACCAAGCGGCCGATCACCTTCATCTACAACGGCGGTCCCGGTTCGGCCACGGTGTGGCTGCACATGGGCGCGTTCGGGCCGAAGCGCGTGGTCACCAGCGACGACAGCCACACGCCGGCGGCGCCGTACGGGCTGGTCAACAACGACTACAGCCTGCTCGACGCCTCCGACCTGGTGTTCATCGACGCGCCCGGCGCCGGCTTCAGCCGGCTGATCGCCGCCGATGCGGACAAGTCCAAGCGCGAGGAGCAGATGAAGGAGCGCCGCAAGGCGATCTACGGCGTGGACGGCGACGGCCATGCGTTTGCCCAGTTCATCACCCGCTTCCTGTCGAAGTACGACCGCTGGAACTCGCCGAAGTACCTGTTCGGCGAAAGCTACGGCACCACCCGCTCGGCGGTGCTGGCGAACATCCTGGAGAACGAGGACAGCGTCGACCTCAACGGGGTGATCCTGCTCTCGCAGATCCTCAGCTTCGACACCAGCATCGACGGGCCGGAGTTCAACCCGGGCATCGACCTGCCGTACGAACTGGCGCTGCCGACCTTCGCCGCCACCGCGTTCTACCACCACAAGCTGCCGCAGCAGCCGGCCGCGCTGGAGCCGTTCCTGCGCGAGGTGGAGCAGTACGCGTTGGGCGATTACGCGCAGGCGCTGATGGCCGGCTCGCGCCTGGACGACGCGCGCAAGCAGGCGGTGGCGCAGAAGCTGCACGAGTACACCGGCCTGCCGGTGGCCTACCTGCTGAAGGCGAACCTGCGCGTGACCGGCGGCATGTTCGAGCACGAGCTGCAGAACGACGGCGAGCTCACCACCGGTCGGCTGGACAGCCGCTTCGCCGGGCCGTCGATCGACCCGCTGAGCAAGGATTCCGAGTACGACCCGCAGTCCTCGGCGATCAGCTCGGCCTACGTGGCCGCGTTCAACGACTACGTGCGGCGCGACCTCAAATTCGGCCAGGGTCGGCAGTACCGGCTGTTCGCCGACATCAAGCACTGGGATTTCTCGCACAAGGCGCCCGGCGTGCACGGCGAGGCGTTGCAGTCCTCGACCAACGTGATGCCGGACCTGGCGATGGCGATGAAGACCAACCCCAACCTCAAGGTTGCTCTGCACGGCGGCTACTACGACCTGGCCACGCCGTACTTCGCCGCCGACTACGAGATGCACCACCTGCCGATCCCCGCCGGCCTGGAGGCCAACATCAGCTACGCGTGGTACCCGTCCGGACACATGGTGTACGCGCACGAGGCCTCGCTGAAGCTGCTGCACGACAACGTCGCGCGCTTCATCGGGCAGACCGACAACGTCAGGTAGCCGGCTTGCGCCGGCCGCCGCGCGCGGACGGCGCGGTGTGGCGCGGCGCGGTGGAGCCGCGCACCACCAGTTCCGGGCGGAAGCCTTCGTTGCGGCTCACCGGCGGCTCGCCGTTGGCTTCGCGCTGCAGGTCGCCGATCAGCCGCTGCGCGGCGTGCCGCGCGATGTCCTCGGTGGCCTGGCGCGCGGTGGTCAGCGCGGGCCACGACTGCTTGGAGAACGGGCTGTCCTCGAAGCCGGCGATGGACAGTTCGTACGGCACGTTGATGCCGTCCGAATGCGCCGCGGCCAGCACGCCGGCGGCGATCTCGTCGTTGCAGCCGAAGATCGCGCTGGGGCGGTCCTTCAGCGCCAGCAGCTTGCGCGCACCGCGGAAGCCGTCGTCGAAGGTGTAGTCGCCGGGCACGATCAGCTTGCGGTCGAGCGCGATGCCGTAGTCCTTCAGCGCGTCGGCGTAGCCCTGGTAGCGCTCCTCGCTGGAACGGTGCCCGCTGCCGCCCCACAGGAAGCCGATGCGCTGGTGGCCGAGCTGGATCAGATGCTCGGTGATCGCGTAGGCCGCATCGCGGTCGTCGACGTAGACGCAAGGCGAGCCGTCGGCCGGGTCCTGGCGCGCGGAGATGATGCGGATGAACGGGATCTTCGCCTCGCCCAGCGCGCGGATCAGCGCCGGCTGCTCGGACATCGGCGGCGCCAGCACCAGCCCGGCCAGGCGCGAGCGGCGCACCAGCTCGCGCAGTTCCTCGGCCAGCTTCGGCGAGGACGAGTCGCACGGGTGGATCTGCAGGCCGAAGCCACTCGAACGGCACGCCGCCAGCACGCCGCGCTGCAGGTTGATCACGTAGTGCGCGTTCGGGTTGTCGTAGACCAGCCCGATCGCGTAGGCGCGGGTGCTGCGCAGGCTGCGTGCGGACGGATCGGGCTGGTAGCCGAGCGCGTCGATCTCGCGCTGCACCTTCTCGCGCGTGCGGGCGTGCACTGAGGGCTCGTTGTTGATGACGCGCGAGACGGTCTTCAGCGAGACGCCGGCCCGTTCCGCGACATCCTTGATGGTGGCGCTGCGCACCCGCTGAACCTCGTGGATCGAAAGGACTGGTCGCCGGTCGCGCCAGGGTGCCGGCGGCGCCGCACGCATCGGCGCGGCGGCGCGTGCATCCTAGCTTATGGCCGGGCGGTAGCGAACTCCGGCCTCAGGACGCCCGGCGCTGGCCGACCCGGTGACCGGCCAGTCCGTAGTACAGGATGTACAGGTAGCACGGCACCACCAGCGCGGTGAAGGCGAGCTGGAAGTCGACGTGCTGCTTCAGGTGCACGAACAGCTGCGGCACCACCGCGCCGCCGGCGATGCCCATGATCAGCAGCGCCGAACCCGCCTCGGTGTGGCGGCCGAGCCCGTTGATCGCCAGCGGAAAGATCGCCGGCCACATCATCGCGTTGGCGAAGCCCAGCGCCGCCACGAACGCCACCGACGCGTAGCCGTGGGTCAGCCAGGCGCCGAGCGCGAAGGCCACGCCCAGCACCGCCGATACCGCCAGGTAGCGCTGCTGCGTGACGAAGCGCGGGATCAGCGCCAGCCCGGCCAGGTAGCCGGCCAGCATGCCGAGCAGGGTGTACGAGGTGAAGTGCTTGGTGGCGTCCGGCGGCAGGCCGAAGCCCTGGCCGTAGGTGCCGATCGCGTCGCCGGCCATCACTTCGACGCCGACGTAGAGGAACAGGCACAGCACGCCCAGCCACAGGTGCGGGAAGCTGAAGATGCTGCCGTCGCGGTGGCCGATCGCCTGCTCGCTGTTGGCGCCGGCAGGCCGGATCTCCGGCAGCGACGAGCGCGCGATCCAGATCGCCAGCACCACCAGCAGCGCGGCCATCACCATGTACGGCAGGTGCACCTTGCCGGCGAAGGTGTCGAGCAGCGCTTCGCGCGCCTGCGGCGTCGGCGCCGACTCCACCTGCTGGCCGAACGTGCCGATGCCGCTGAGCACCAGCGCGCCGAACACGAACGGCGCGATCGCGCCGGCCAGCTTGTTGCAGATGCCCATGAAGGCGATGCGCTGCGCCGCGCTGTCGATCGGCCCCAGGATGCTGATGTAGGGATTGGACGCGGTCTGCAGCAGCGACAGCCCGGCGCCGATCACGAACAGCCCGGTCAGCGCGCCCGGGTACAGCCGCATGGTGGTGAACTGGCCGAACAGCACCGCGCCGATCGCCATCACGAACAGGCCGAGCGCCATGCCCTTCTTCATGCCGGTGCGGCGCAGCACCGACGACGACGGCAACGCCAGGAAGAAGTACGACAGGTAGAACGCCATCGGCACCAGGAACGCGCTCACGTCGTCGAGATCGAAGGCCAGCTTGACGAAGGTGATCAGCGGCCCGTTGAGCCAGGTGACGAAGCCGAAGATGAAGAACAGCAGACCGATCACCAGCATCGGGCCGAGATGGGTGCGTTCGGACGGCGCCGCCGCCAGCGTGCTTGCCATGGATGGTTCTCCCCGGAATCGCCGCGCCGCCCGGCCGGTGGCGCGGCAGCAATGTCCACTTAATTGCCGAAAAGTGCAACGTTGTCAATCCGGCGCCCGGATCAACCGCGGGAGACAGCCGCGACGGGCGTGCTCCGGGTGGCCACGCGGAAGCGCCGCTGCGGCGTCGCAACAGGGCGCCGCGCCGTCGCACGTTCATGTGTTTATGGGCCACATAGGGCCATTCCGGCCAGATCATCGACGGCGGCTCAGGAGTGTCGCGGCCGTTATGCTGCGCCGCCGTATCGAATGTTCCGGAAATTGCCGCCGGACCGATTGACAACGTTGTCATTCCAATTGCAGACTCCGCCCGCATCAGGCCGCACCCGGCCCGCGCCAGCGCGTTCGGGTCAGGCCAGCGGCCACGGGAGAAGCCAGTGGGGGAAGTCGCAAAGCAGCGTCATGCGGCGGCAGCGCCGGCGACGGCCGAGGCCGGCACGGCGGCGGGTGGGGTCGGTGCGTCAGGGCCGGGCCCGCAGCAGCCGTTCCTGGCCGCCGACGTCGGCGGCACGCATGCGCGCATCGGCCTGGTGGTCGGCAACGCGGCCGGCCCCCGCCCGGTCAGCGTGCTGCACTACCACCGCTACCACTGCCTCGACTGGCCCGGCCTGGCCGCGATGCTGCGCGACTTCGTCGGCCAGCTGGCCGGCACGCCGCATGCGGCGCTGCGCGGCGAGCTGCGTCATTGCGCGGTGGCCTGCGCCGGCTACGTGCTGGACGACGCGATCGTCAACGGCAACCTGCCATGGCCGGTGTCGATCCGCGAGATCCGCGACGGCCTCGGCATCGGCCAACTGACGGTGATCAACGATTTCGAGGCGCTGGCCTACGCCACCCAGTTCCTCGCGGCCGGCGAGACCCGGCCGGTCATCGACACCGCGGCGGCGCCCGCGGAGGGACCGGTGCTGGTGATGGGGCCGGGCACCGGGCTGGGTTCGGCGGTATTGCTGCCGGGCCGGCCGCGCGCGCAGGTGCTGGCCACCGAGGCGGGGCAGGTGTCGCTGGCGCCGGGCAACGAACGCGAGATCGAGATCCTGCGGCTGTTCCGCCGCGAGCGTGCGCACGTGTCGTTCGAGGATGCGCTGTCCGGCCCCGGCCTGCTGAAGCTCTACGCGGCGCTGTGCGAGCTGCGCGGCAGCCCGGCGCAGCTGCTGACGCCGGCAGAAGTCACCGCCGCGGCGCTGGCCGGCAGCGATGGCGCGGCGGTGGAGGCGCTGGAGGTGTTCTGCGGCTTGCTCGGCAGCTTCGTCGGCGACCTGGTGCTGCTCTACGGCGCGCGCGGCGGGGTCTGCCTGGCTGGCGGCATCCTGCCGCAGATCCTGCCGTTCCTGCGCGCCAGCACGTTCGCCGAGCGCTACTTCAACAAGGGCGTGATGCGCGCCTACCTGCAACAGGTTCCAGTACGACTGATCGAGCACGGCCAGCTTGGTGTCATCGGCGCCGCAGGCTGGTTTCTGGATGAACGCCCGGGAGCGTGAGATGAGCACAGTCCGGCAACACGGCGCCAAGCCAAACCACAACACCACGTCCGCGACCGTCGTCATGCCGGTCTTGATTCGAGCCAGCCTCTGAGGGGAGGAGATCATGAACAACCGCAAGACATTGCTAGCCGCGAGCATCGTCGCCAGCCTGTGCGTCTCCGGCGCGCTGTATGCGCAGGATGCGGCGCAAGGCAGCGCTGCCACCACCCAGAGCCGTGCCGACAAGGCCAAGGCGAAGGAGCTTGCCACCGTCACCGTGGTCGGCATCCGCGACAGCGAAGCCGAGTCGCTGGCGCTGAAGAAGGAGGCCGCCTCGCACGTCGAGGTGGTCACCGCCGAGGACATCGGCAAGCTGCCGGCCAAGAACGTGGCCGACACGCTGCAGCGCCTGCCCGGCGTCAACATCAGTTCGTCCAGCGCCAGCGAAGGCGGCTTCGACGAAAGCGACCGCGTCAGCCTGCGCGGCACCGCGCCCAGCCTCACCCAGACCCTGGTCAACGGCCACAGCGTGGGCACCGGCGACTGGTTCGTGCTGAGCCAGGTGCAGACCGTGGGCCGCAGCGTGAGCTACAGCCTGCTGCCGTCGGAGATCGTCAGCCAGGTGGTGGTGCACAAGACTTCCGAGGCCAGCATCGTCGAAGGCGGCAGCGCCGGCTCGGTCGACATCATCACGCGCAAGCCGCTGGAGTTCGCCAAGCCGGTCACTGCCGAGGCGTCGATCGGCGGCGTGTACTCGGACCTGCCCGGCGACACCAAGCCGCAGTTCAGCGGCCTGTTCAACTGGAAGAACGACGCCAACACCGTCGGCGTGCTGGTGCAGGCCTTCTACGAGAAGCGCAGCCTGCAGCGCAACGGCCAGGAGATCGTGGGCGGCTACAGCCAGATCGGCGCCAACGACCCGATCGCCGTCGCCCATCCGGACCTGGCCGGCGTCTACTACCCCAACCTCACCGGCGCGGCGCTGTTCACCCAGCAGCGCGAGCGCAAGGGCGGCGTGATCGACTTCGAGATCAAGCCCACCGACAACCTCACGCTGGACCTGAGCGGTTTCTACTCCAAGCTCAAGGCCGACAACTACAACCGCAACTACCTGATGTGGGCCAGCCAGTTCGTGCCCTCGGGCGCAGGCCTGCAGCCGGGCTATACGGTCAGCAACAACGTGCTGACCAACGCGGTGTTCGCCCCGGTCGCCGGCAGCACCACGCCGTACGGCGTGTACGACCAGATCTCGCGTCCCGGCGCCTCGTCCGAGTCCAAGTACCTCACGCTGGACGCCGACTGGCGCGTTACCGACCACTTCGACCTGAAAGGCCAGATCGGCACCACCCGCGGCAGCGGCGCCAGCCCGACCCAGGACGTGATCGAGCTGGGCACCGCCGTGGGCGCGGGCGCCAACTGGATGATGCGCGGCATCGGCCGGCCGACCAACTGGAACCTGGGCGGCGACAACAGCTCGCCGTCGGGCATCTACCCGCAGGCCGGCTGGATCTTCGGCGGCCAGGGCATCAAGGTGAAGGACAAGGAGGACTGGGCGCAGTTCGACGGCGAACTCAGCTTCGACGACGGCGCGCTCACCTCGCTGCAGTTCGGCGGCCGCTACGCCAAGCACGAGCGCAGCAACCCGTTCGAGGTGGCGCAGGGGCCGAACTGGGCCTCCGACTGGCAGAACCCGGCCGCCTATCCGACCAGCCCCAGAACTACCCCGGCGACTTCGGCAGCTCGCTCGGCGGCAGCTTCCCGTCCGACATCTGGTACTACACGCCGGGCCAGCTGGCGCAGATCGATGCGCAGTTCGCCAACCGCGACCCGGTCAGCCGCTTCTACTTCAACGACATCTACAAGGTGCAGGAGAAGGATTCGGCCGCCTACCTGCAGCTGAACTGGGAGTCGGGCATCGCCAGCGGCAACGTCGGCGTGCGCTACGTGAAGACCGACGAGACCATCGGCTACACCAGTACCGCACCGGACGCGGAAGCCAGCAGCGTCACCGGCCCGATCACCGGCTCGGCGTTCGGCGACTACTACTGGAACGTCTACAAGCACAGCTACGGCAAGCTGCTGCCCAGCGCCAACCTGAAGTTCGACCTCAACGACCAATGGGTGGCACGCTTCGCCGCCTCGCAGACGATGACCCGTCCGGACTACTCCGCGCTGGCCGGCTCGGTGTCGGCCGACGACCTGACCCACACCGGCAGCGGCGGCAACCCCAAGCTGAAGCCGCTGATCTCGACCAACTTCGATGCGGCGGTGGAGTGGTACTTCGCGCCGCGCGGCCTGCTGTCGGCCGGCGTGTACGCGATGAACCTGAAGGACTACGTCAGCTTCGGCAACCAGGTGCGCAGCTTCAAGGACCTGCAGGCCACCCAGAACGCCGGCCACGACGTCTACTCGGACTACCTGATCAGCGTGCCGACCAACGTCAACGGCAAGGTGCGCGGCGTGGAGCTGAACTACATCCAGCCGATCGGCGACAACTTCGGCGTGCAGGCCAACTACACCTACGCCGACGCCCATGCCACCGGCGACAAGCCGCTGCAGGGCGCCTCGAAGAACACCTACAACGTGTCAGGCTACTTCGAGAACCAGCGCTTCAACGCGCGCGTCAGCTACACCTACCGCTCGCAGTTCTACGCCGGCGTGAGCCGCACCGACACCTACTTCCAGCAGGGCATCGGCAACCTCGCCGCCTCGTTCGGGGTGAATATCACCGACTGGATGGCGCTGTCGCTGGACGCGATGAACCTCAACAAGCCGAAGCTGAAGTACTACACGCAGAACGCGGCCTACGGCAAACAGCCGTACGCGTTCTACGACAACGGCCGGCAGTACTACCTCAACCTGCGCTTCAAGCTCTGACGCCGAAGTTCGACCCCGGGCCACGGACGGCCCGATCCTCCCCAACCGGGCCCGGACCGTGCGTTGCCGGGCCCGCTTTTTTGCTAGCGTGTTCCACTTGCCGCGACGGAGACCGCCGATGAGCCGCCGTTTGATCCTGTTCGGCTGCGCGATCCTGGCGCTGGGCGGCGCCGGCTTCGTCCGTGCTGCCGCGCCGCCGGTGCCTGCGCTGTTGCCGCTGCCGGCGCAGCTGCACGTCGACGCCGGCCGCTTCACCGTCGATGCGCGCACGCCGATCGTGCTGGCCGACGAGGCTGCTTCGACCCTCCGCACCGGCGCCTGGCTGGCCGACGTGCTCGCACGCACCCGCGGCCTGCGGCTGCCGCTGAAGCATGGCGCAGCGGGCGCGCACGCGATCGTGCTGCGCCGCGACCCCGCCGCGCCGGTGGCGGACCGCGAAGGCTACACGCTCACCGTGACGCCCGACGGCATCCGCGTCGAGGCGCGCGACGACGCCGGCCTGTTCTACGGTGCGGTGACGCTGTGGCAGCTGCTCACGCCCGACGCGAAGCAGGGCGCGGTCGAGCTGCCCGCGCTGTCGATCCGCGACCAGCCGCGCTTCGCCTGGCGCGGACTGATGCTGGATTCGGTGCGGCACTTCCAGAGCGTCGCCGAGATCGAGCGCCTGCTGGAGCAGATGGCCCAGCACAAGCTCAACACCTTCCACTGGCACCTCACCGACGACCAGGGCTGGCGCATCCAGATCAGGCGCTATCCCGAGCTCACCCGCATCGGCGCGTGGCGCACGCCACCGGAGGCCGGACGCGAGGGCGAGCCGGAACGCTACGGCGGCTTCTACACGCAGGACGATATCCGCCGCATCGTCGCCTATGCCGCCGCGCGCTACATCACCGTGGTGCCGGAGATCGACATGCCGGGCCACGCGCAGGCGGCGGTGGCCGCGTATCCGCAATTCGGCGTCACCGGCCAGCGCCCGTCGGTGTCGAGCGACTGGGGCGTCAACCCGTACCTGTACAACGTCGACGATGCCACGTTCCGCTTCATCGAGAACGTGCTCGACGAGGTGATGGCGCTGTTCCCCTCGACCTACATCCACGTGGGCGGCGACGAGGCGATCAAGGACCAGTGGCAGGCCGCGCCCGCGGTGCAGGCGAAGATGCGCGAGCTCGGCATCAAGAGCGAAGACGCGCTGCAGGGCTGGTTCATCGGTCGCGTCGGCCGCTACCTCGACGCGCACGGGCGCCGGCTGGTCGGCTGGGACGAGATCCTCGACGGCGACAACGTGCCGGCCGACGCCACCGTGATGTCGTGGCGCGGCACCGACGGCGCGATCAAGGCGGCGCTGATGGGCCACGACGTGGTGCTGTCGCCCGCGCCGCAGCTGTACTTCGATCACGTGCAGGGCGATCTCGCCGACGAGTACGCCGGTCGGCTCGGCGTGGAATCGCTGCAGAGCGTATACGCCTTCCCCACCGTGCCCGCGGTGCTGGGCGCGGCGCAGGCCAAGCACGTGCTGGGCGTACAGGCCAACGTGTGGACCGAGCACATGCCGACGTTTGCCCACGTGGAACATGCCGTGTTCCCGCGGCTGGCCGCGCTCGGCGAAGTGGCGTGGTCGCCCGTCGTGGCCAACGACTGGCCGGGCTTCCTCGCCCGCCTGCCGGCGCAGTTCGCGCGCTACCGCGCGCAGCGCGTCGGCTACGCCGACAGCGCCTTCGCGGTGGACGTCGGCACCGACCGCAACCTGGCGCTGGCCAGCGGCAGGGCCACGGTCACGCTGGCCAACCAGGCCGGCTTCGGCGCCATCCACTACACGCTGGACGGCAGCGTGCCCACGCCGGCCTCGCCGCGCTACGGCGCGCCGTTCAACGTGACGCTGCCGGTCACCGTGCGCGCCGCCAGCTTCGCCGCCGACGGCAGCGCGCTGGCCGCGCCGCGCCAGCGCGTGCTCGATCGCGCGGCGCTGCTCAGCCTGCCCGGCACGGCGCTGGCGAACTGCCCGGGCAGCGATTTCCGCCTGCGCCTGCAGCCCGCGCCCGACGCGCAGGACACGCAGCCGGTGTACGCGGTGAACGTGTTCGACGCCTGCCAGCTGGTTCCCGCCACCTGGATGGACGGCGCAAGCGCGATCCGCGTCGAAGCGGTGCGCCTGCCGCGCAACTTCGCGCTGGCGCACGAGCAGCGGCTGGTGGTGGCGCGTCCGCACGCCACGCCGTTCGGCGAGCTGGTGGTGCATGCCGACACCTGCGCTGGCGCCGTGCTGGCCAGCATGCCGTTGCCCGATCCGGCGCATGGCCCGAGCCGCTTCGAACTGCAGGCCCAGCTGCCCGCGCAGACCGGCGAACGCGGGCTGTGCCTGATCTACACCGCACCGATCGACGGGCCGCTGTACGCCATCGGCCGCGTGGCGCTGACGCCATGAGCCCCCGATGGCGCGCGGGTCGCACGGCGCCCTCTCCTGCAAGACAGGGGAGGGTCGGGCGGCCGCAAGGGAGTCCTTCAGGTGAGGGGTTCGTTCTGGATCTTCCCCGCGATCCTGCGCTACCTCCTCCCTGCCTCTTCCTTGCAGAGGGAGGCATTACGGTGTCGATGAGGTTTCCCGCCGCATGAAACGCCTCGCCTCGCTCGATGCCCTGCGCGGCTGCACGGTGGCGGCCATGCTGCTGGTCAACGACGCCGGCGATTGGGCTCACGTCTACTGGCCGCTGGAACACGCGGCGTGGCACGGCCGCACGCCGACCGACCTGGTGTTTCCGTTCTTCCTGTTCGTGGTCGGCGTATCGGTGGCGCTGGCGATCCTGCCGCGGCTGGAGCAGGGCGCGGCGCCGTCCGCGCTGACCCGCGCTGCGCTGTGGCGTGCACTGCGCATCCTTGCGCTCGGCGTGGCGATCAACCTGCTGGCGGCGTGGTGGCTGCCGCAGGCGCACCTGCGCTTTCCCGGCGTGCTGCAGCGGATCGCGCTGTGCTTTGCCGGCGTGGCGCTGTTCGCGATCCACACGAAAGCGCGCACGCAGTGGTGGACGATCGCGGCACTGCTGCTCGGCTACTGGGGCTTGCTCCTGCTCGGCGGCTCGCTGGAGCCGTGGAGCAACCTCGCCAGCCGCGTGGACAGCGCGGTGTTCGGCAGCCACGTCTACCTGGTCGACCCGGCCAGCGGCCGCGGGCACGACCCGGAAGGCCTGCTCTCCACCTTGCCGGCGCTGGCCGGCGCCCTGCTCGGGCTGCGCATGGGCTGCTGGCTGCGCCGCGAACAACTGCGCAGGTTGCTGTTGGCCGGCGCCGCATGCCTGCTGCTTGGCGCGCTGTGGTCGTGGTGGCTGCCGTTCAACAAGAACCTGTGGACGCCCTCGTTCGTGCTGTGGACCAGCGGCTGGGCGGCGCTGGCGCTGCTGGCGTTCCACGTACTGATCGACCGCCGCGGCTGGCCGGCATGGGGTCGCCGCTTCGGCATCAACGCCATCGCCGCCTACGCCGGTTCCGAACTGCTGCAGATCGCACTGCCCGCGCTGGGCTGGCAGAAGCCGATCTACCGGCACGGGTTCGCCGACTGGATGACGCCGCGCTTCGGCCCGTACATACCGTCGCTGGCGTTCGCGCTGGCGTTCGTGGCGCTGTGGTGGCTGATCGTGTGGGCGATGGACCGGCGCGGCGTTTACCTCAAGCTTTAGGTGCATCGCGCTGACAGCGCGGCTAGCTCGTGCCTCGTAAAAAAACGCGCACGACGCGCGCGTGTCACCTGCCGCCATACATTACAAGCGCGAAATCTTCCTATGGACGGTCAACGCCTGCGCGTGAACAATCACCGCCGCTCGACGCCGGAAGCAGCGCGAAGCCGGCGATCCGGGTTATTGGTCGCATCGCCAGGGAGGGCGCGGTTTGTCACAGGGACTGTTTCGCCAGGAAGTCATCGACGCCCAACGCGGCGACTGGCTGGGATCGATCATCGTCGCCGCGCCATTGTCGCGTTGGTGGCTGACTACGCTGGCGTTGGCCGCGGCCGGCAGCATCGTCGCGTTTCTGTGCCTTGGCCATTACACGCGGCGTGAAACCGTCACCGGGCAGTTGGTGCCGAGCGCGGGCCTTCTCAACGTGGCAGCACCCGGCGCCGGCACCGTCACCCGCCTGCGCGTGCATGACGGCCAAGCGGTGAGAGCCGGCGACGTGCTGCTGGAACTTTCCAGCGAGCAGGACAGCGCCTCGCTGGGCGACACCCACGCCCTGGTCGGGGAGCAGCTGGCGACGCAGCGCGCGCGGCTGCAGGATGACCTGGCCAACCAAGCGCAGTCGGCGCACCAACAGGGTGAGGCGTTGCAGGCCAAGGCGGTCCTGCTGCGTGCACAGCTTGCACAGGTCGCCGGGCAATTGGACCTCCAGCGCCAGCAGGTCGACGGCAACCGGCAGATGCTCGAGCGTATCGAGCCGTTGGTCGCCAAAGGTTACGTCTCGGCGGTGCAGATGCAGCAGCAGAAGGCAGCACTGCTGGAGGCGCAGACGCAGTACCGGGCGCTGGTGCGCCAGCGGCTCGACACCCGGCAGCAGCTCGATGCCGTCCAGCAGCAGCTGGCCCAGCTGCCGCTGGACGAGGCCGCACGGCGCAACGACACCGAGCGCCAGCTCGCCAGCATCGCCCAGTCGATGGCGCAGAACGAGATGCAGCGCGCCGTGGTGCTGCGCGCGCCCCGCGACGGCGTGGTGTCCGCCGTATTGCTGAAGGAAGGGCAGATGGTCGGCGCGGGGCAAGCGCTGCTGTCCATCCTGCCGGCTGGTTCCACGCTGCAGGCGCAGCTGCTGGTTCCCAGCCGCGCGATCGGCTTCATCGAACCGGGCAGCCAGGTGGTGATGCGCTACCAGGCCTTCGCCTACCAGAAGTTCGGTCAGCAGTACGGTCGCGTCGCCGACATCTCGCGCAGCGCGCTGACGCCGGTCGAGGTGGAGGCGCTGGTCGGACAACAGCCGCACGAACCCAGGTATCGCGTAAAGGTGGCACTGGACAGCCAGCAGGTGCTGGCCTACGGCCGTCCCGAGCCGGTCAGGCCGGGCATGGCGCTGGACGCCGACATCCTGATGGAGCGGCGTCGGCTGGTCGAGTGGGTATTCGAGCCGCTGTATGGCATGGCGCACCGCCTGGCTGGGAGCGGTGGACATGGCTGACGGTACCGGCCAAGGGAGGCTGGCGAAGCCGCCGCGCGAGCATCGCATGTCGCTGCAATTCGGTTGGCGCCGCAGCCTGCCGATGTTGCTGCAGACCGAGGCCGCCGAGTGCGGTGTGGCTTGCCTGGCGATGGTGGCCGGTTTCCACGGCCACGACGTCGACCTGGCCGGATTGCGCCGGCGCTTCTCCACTTCGCTCAAGGGCGCCTCGCTGGCCCGGTTGATGGCGATGGCGGCGCAGCTGGGTTTCGCCTGCCGTCCGCTGAAGCTCGACATGGAAGATCTGACCCAGCTCAGGACGCCCTGCGTGTTGCATTGGGACCTCAACCATTTCGTGGTGCTCAGGTACGCTGGCCCACGCGGCGTCGTGATCCACGACCCCGCGCGCGGCATCCGCAAGCTGGGTTTGAAGGAGATTTCCGAGCACTTCACCGGCGTGGCGCTGGAGCTGAATCCCTCGGCCGACTTCGCGCCGGTGCGCGAGCGCCAGGCGGTTTCACTTCGCGCGCTGACCGGACGCGTGCGCGGATTGGTGCCGGCGCTGGCGCAGATCCTGCTGCTGGCGCTGGCGCTGGAGGTGTTCGCGCTGGCCGCGCCGTTCTACCTGCAGTGGGTGATGGACCAGGTGCTGGTATCGGCCGACCGAGACCTGCTCGACCTGCTCGGCCTCGGTTTCATCGGCATCGCGGTGTTCTCCGCCACGATCACCGCAGCGCGCTCGTGGGCGGTCGCCTGGCTGGGCGCCACGCTCAACGTGCAGTGGGCCGGCAACCTGTTCGGGCACCTGATGCGGCTGCCGCTGGACTGGTTCGAGAAGCGCCACGTGGGCGACGTGGTGTCGCGCTTCGGCTCGATCCAAAGCATCCAGCGCACGCTGACCACGCAGTTCGTCGGCTCGCTGCTGGATGGCCTGATGTCACTGGTGACGCTGGCAGTGATGGCGCTCTACAGCGTGGGGCTCACCGCGCTGGTACTCGGCCTGTTCGTCGGCTACGGGCTGATCCGTTGGGCGTTCTTCCGCCCGTTGCGTCGCGCCAGCGAGGAGCAGATCGTGTATGCCGCGCGCCAGCAGAGCGAACTGCTCGAATCCATCCGCGGCGCCATGCCGATCAAGCTCGCCAACAAGCAGGGCGAGCGGCTGACGCGCTACACCAACGCCACCGTCGCTACCACCAACCGCGACATCGGCATCCAGCGCCTGGGCATCGCCTTCACCCTGGGCAACCAGCTGCTGTTCGGCATCGGCCGGGTAGCGATGATCTGGGTCGCCGCCACGCTGGCGCTGAGGAACGCCTTCTCCGCCGGCATGCTGATCGCCTTCATCGCCTATGCCGACCAGTTCACCGGTCGCGCGGCCGGCCTGATCGACAAGTGGGTGGACTTCAGCATGCTGAAGCTGCATGCCGAGCGCGTGGCGGACATCGCGCTGAGCGCGCCGGAACAGGCGGCCGAGGCGAGCTGGCTCGGCCCGATCCCCGAGGCCGCCATCGAGCTGTGCAACGTCAGCTTCCGCTACGCCGAGGGCGAGCCGTGGATCCTGCGGCATTGCAGCCTGCGCATCGAGGCGGGCGAGTCGGTAGCCATCGTCGGCCCCAGCGGTTGTGGCAAGAGCACGCTGGCGAAGATCGCGCTGGGCCTGCTGCAACCGACCGAGGGCGAGGTGCGCTTCGGCGGCATCGACATCCGCCAGCTGGGGCTGGACGCGTATCGCGGCTGGGTCGGCGCGGTGATGCAGGACGACCAGCTGTTCGCCGGTTCCATCGGCGACAACATCGCCTTCTTCGACCCCGACGCCACGCCGGCGCGGATCGAGGCCGCCGCGCGGCTGGCCGCCGTGCACGAGGACATCGCCGCGATGCCGATGGGCTACCAGAGCCTGGTCGGCGACATGGGCTCCAGCCTGTCCGGCGGGCAGAAGCAGCGGGTGATCCTGGCTCGGGCGCTGTACCGCCGACCGCGCCTGCTGGTGCTGGACGAGGCGACCAGTCACCTGGACTTGGATCGCGAACGGCGGGTCAACGCGTCGGTGCAGCGGTTGCGAATAACGCGAATCGTGATTGCACACCGACCGGAGACCGTGGCCGCGGCTGGAAAGGTCATGCAGTTGGGTAGCGGTGAGAGATGAAAGTTTGCAGAGTTAAGTCACTCTGCACAACCGAGTCGGACGGTTGATCCGGCACTATGAAAGGGAGTAACACATATGCGTAATTTGAGCAGCCTGGAAGTCGCTGGCGTCTGTGGTGGCCTGCGGCCAGCTGGTGACATTAGCTGCACCATTGGCACCTCCGGGGTGAACTGTACTGGCACGTTGAGCCAGTGGGCTGATGCATACGATGCCGCGGTCGATTGGACCAGCCGTAACGTAATCGAGCCTGTTGCCAACTGGTTCTAATAACTTGGTGGAGCCCGAGGCCACTCCTCGGGCTCTTTGTTGGAGTGCGCCGAGATGAGATTACGTCACAACGAACTGAATAGGTACGCCTTCGTCATTGGCTTGATATTGACGATGACGGTAGGTATGGCATCCGGATGGGTGCGGAATAATGGTCATGAGTTGCTGGAGACAATAGTGTACGTGGGGGCAACCACAAGTGCCTTCATGCTTTATCCGGAGCGATTCAGGATCACCTCGACGGGCGGCATGTTGGGTGCGGCCGGAGTTGTGCTCGGTGGTTTTTTCTTCTTTTTGATCTACAGGCATGTGCGGCTTGAATACGCTTCTCCCGAGGCCTTGTTTGGTTTCCTGGTGCTAAGCGCGCTGGTGATTCCGGTTTTCGAAGAGAAGGTCGTCAGGCAAATCATGCTCGATGGTGCGAGGAAGCGGATTGGGCCTTATGCAGGGTCCTTGCTGTGCTCATTGCTTTTTGCGGGGTCGCACCATGGTGCGAGGCTGGTTTTTCTTGTGGCTTTCTTTATATCGTTGGTACTTTGCGCAATGGCCATAAAAGGGGTGGATACGATCCAGCGATCCATGTTTCATGGCGCCTATAATTTATCGCTGTTGGCTTTCGAGGCTTTCTATAAATGAGGAATGCATCGAAGACCTTGAAACTGCCCTCCTATGACTGGAATGCTCCACGTGAATCACGTTGCACGTAAACATTGAGATCACGATCCATGATCCTCCAGGACACTGCAATGCCGATCTTAATGCATGAGCGCTGACTTGCTAAGTGTGCAAATAACGAGTGAAGGAAAGATTCCGTATTCACGGGGCCTGTGGATTTTCATGGGCTACTTCGCAACAAGGTGGATTGTCGCGGCGTCGACCATTTTGTGGCTGGATCAGTTCCGCGGCCTTTCGAGCGACAAGGTGTCATTGGCGACAGCTTATGCGGGCATACTTGGTGAGATCCTGGCCGCCGGAGCGGCATGGCTTCTTGTTCGGCACTATTATCGGTCGCAAGTGAGCGTCGAGAGCGGCGTCTCCATTGGCCTGTTCCCAATTTCGATCAGGCAGTCGGCAGTGTCGGCGTTGGCGGGTGTTGCGCTGGCGGCGGTGGCCATCGCCCTGAGTGCGGCGTTCCCTTCCGGTTCCCGTGCGGCAGGGTCGGCAGTCGATGCGTACACGATGCATGGAAGAGCCCTCCTCTATGCGTGGATGATTGCAGGTATTGCGGTGGCGCCGTTTGCCGAGGAGCTGCTTTTCCGGGGGGTGGTGTTCTCGGTGGTGTCGTCACATTTCAACACCTTTGTTGGGGCAGTAGCGTCGGTCGCGTTGTTCATGGCGGTGCATGTCTCGCAAGTAATGCACCATTGGACGTCTGCCATGGCCATATTCATGCTTGGTGCAATGTGCGCGTTCGTCAGGGCGAAGGGGATGCCACTGTGGGCTGCCGTGATTCTTCATGGAACCTACAATGCCGTTTTGTCCGTGTGGACAATGATTAGATAAATAGTGCCCTATCGATACGCTTCTGGGTGGCGGGTGAACAAGAGGGTGGCTGCAGCAAGCAATACGCTGCAGTCACCGACTCGATCAATTTGAAGGAGCGTCATGCGTAAGGCAGATGCCATCGCAATGCTGTTCATAGCAATAAGTTTGCTTCTTGTCGTGTTTTGCCCCGGCAAGTCTGGTGTCTTGAAGCAGACGTGCTTGATAGGTGCCATCGTGCTCCCGTTCTTGGGCGTGGCGGTGAGCGTCATGGCCAGGCTGAAATAGGGCGTTGCACTTCGGAGTTGAATCCGCCACGAGTGCTGGCCCAAGCCGTGGCCAGCCTCTGCCACTGACGTCGTGTCTCAGCGTGCAGCTATCTTCTCTGGCGGAGGTGCCGGCGAGTGACGTAGCAAGGCGTGCTTCGCCAGCTGCAGGTCGGCGGCGGGGAGTTCGGTCAGTGGCGCCAGCTTGCCGCCGGCCAGCGCGGCGATCGGCGCGCCGTCGCGGTACAGCACGCGGGCGCCGGTCAGCGCCGGCACCTTGTCGCCGGCCAGCACGGTGCCGACCAGGTTCAGCGGATCGCTGCCGCTGAGGCAGACCAGCTCGCCGTCGTCCGCGCGGGAGCGCACCGCGCGCAGCGGCGCGATGGCCTCGGGTAGGGCGAACTGCTCGCCGACCAGGCCTTCGACGAAGCGCCCGCCGCGGATTTCGCCGCGCGCCTCCAGCCGGTGGTACACGCGCAGCAGTTCGCGCCACGGCGGCAGCCACGGCGCCTCGCGTTCCAGCAGTTTCCAGAACACCACGCCGTAGCGGCGCAGCAGGGTGCGGGCGACGTGTTCGATCGCCTCGGGCCCGGCCTTGCCCGCCGTCGTGCCGCGCGCCAGCGCCCAGCGTCCCGCATCCTCGATGCCGCTGAGCTGGTGCCGGCGCAGCCGGCGATGCCGTCCGCCGTCGCGCTTCGCCGCCGGCAGCAGCAGGGCGCGCAGGCCGGCGAAGCTGTCGGCGCTGATCCGGCCGGCGGCGACCAATTCGCCCAGCGCGTCCTCCAGTTCGGCGCGCAGCAGCCGGGTGGTGTCCAGCAGTTCGTCGAAGAACAGCGCGCCGCGTTCCTGCAGCACGTCGGCGACGGCTTGCGCGCGCGAGGACAGCAGGATCTGCTGCGGGTCGCCCTCGGCCACGGACGTCCAGACGGCCATGTCGCGCCGTGGCAGCAGCACGATCGGCGTGCTGCGCACCGGGCCGCCGCCCCCGCCGCTGCCGGTGCGCAGGCGGGCCCAGCCGATGCGGCCGGCACGGCAGAGTTCGTCCAGCCAGCTGATCGAGTAGTCCGCGATGCGTGCCGGCAGGATCTCCGTTTCCCAGGCACCGGCGGCCGCCTCGTAGCCTTCCAGCTGCGCCAGCGTGGCGGCCAACGCGTCAGGCCCGCTCAGCTTCGTGGCCGAGGACACGTGTTGCCAGTCGAACAGGAAGCGCATCAGCGCGCGCCGGCTCACCGGCTCGATCTCGCGGCGCAGCCGGCCGATGGTGTAGCGGTGGATGCGTGCCAGCAGATGCCGCTCGCACCATTCGGTGTCGACGGCGTCGGCCGTGAAACGGCCCTGCATCACGTAGCCTTCGGACTGCAGGCGCAGCAGCGCCTGGTCGACCTCGCCCGCCGCGACGGCCAGCGAGGCGGCCAGGGTATTCACGGTGACCGGACCGAGTCCGCCGAGGCGATGGCGCACCAGTTCCAGCAGTGCGTCCTCGGGCGTCCACGATGGCGCGGCGTATTCGACGGGCGTGGTGATCGGTGGCTGCATGGCGGCGGCGGGGTGCAGCGCCCGCAGCAGCGGCAGTAGTTCGGCGGTGCTCCACAGCCCGGCGCCCGCGTCGAGCCGGGTGGCGCGGTGGGCGCGGGCCAGCGCCTGCAGGCGCTCGGGCCAGCCGGCGTTGGCGGTCGCTTCCGCTGCCGTCACGAAGCCCAGCAGGGTCAGCGCCTCGTGCATCTCGTCGGCATCGCGCACCTGCGGCCACGCCTCTTCGCGCACCGCGGCGATCGCGTCGGGATCGAGCCGGCCCAGGTCGTCGGCGCTGTCGGCGTTCCAGCGGCGCGTCTGCACCGCCTGGGTGCGGCGTTCCTCCAGCGGCGCGTCGTCGAGGAACGCATACGGTGCGGCGTTCAGCACTTCGGCGGCGAGCGGGCTGGGTGCGGTGAGGTCGCGCGCCACGATGGCGATCTCGCCGGCTTCGAGCCGGCGCAGGATCGCCAGCAGGCCGTCCACGTCCATCGCCTCGCGCAGGCAGTCGTGCAGGGTCTGGTTGACCAGCGGGTGGTCCGGCACTTCGCGCTCGCCGACGATGTTCTCCAGGCAGGCGACCTGGTCGGGGAACACCGCGGCGAGCAGGTCCTCGCTCTTCATGCGCTGCAGCGGCGGCGGCGTCTTCCTGCCCCCGGTGAAGCGCGGCAATGCCAGCGCGGTGACGGCGTTCCAGCGCCAGCGCGCGGGGAACAGCGGGGCGTCGAGCAGGGCCTGGATCAATACATGCTCGGCGCTGTTGGAGTGCAGATAGTGCGCCACTTCCTCCAGCGGGAAGCTGTGGCTGGTCGACAGCGACAGCACGATCGCGTCCTCGGTCGCCGCCGCCTGCAGTTCGAAGTTGAACTGGCGGCAGAAGCGCTTGCGCAGCGCCAGCCCCCAGGCGCGGTTGATGCGGCTGCCCCACGGCGTGTGGAGCACCAGCTGGGTCGCGCCGGATTCGTCGAAGAAGCGCTCCAGCACCAGCGTGTGCTGGCTCGGCAGCACGCCGAGCGCGGCTTTCGCGCGGGCGAGGTAGTCGACCAGTTGCTGCGCGGCGGATTCGTCCAAGCCAAGGTCTTCGCGCAACCATGCGAGTGCGCGCGCCTTGCTCCCCTCTCCCTGCGGGAGAGGGGTCGGGGGTGAGGGTACGGCCGGAGCGTGGGGGGGCATGGCTTCGCCCGTACCCTCACCCCTACCCCTCTCCCGACGGGAGAGGGGTTCAGGTTCAAGCCGCGCGGAAATCTCCTCGCGCAGGTGCGACACGCCGAACGACAGCTCGTCGCTGCGTCCCGGCGCTTCGCCCAGCCAGAACGGGATGCTCGGCGGCGCGCCGTGCGCGTCCTCCACCCGCAGCCGGTCGCGCTCGACGCGCTGGATGCGGTAGCTGGCGTTGCCGAGCTGGAAGATGTCGCCGGCCATGCTCTCGACCGCGAAATCCTCGTTGACCGTGCCCACGATGATCGCCTGCGGTTCCAGCACCACCTTGTAGTCGGCGGTGTCGGGGATGGTGCCGCCGGAGGTCAGCGCGGTGAGCCGCGCGCTGCGCCGCGGGCGCAGCTGGCGGTTCACCGCGTCGCGATGGATGTACGCCGCACGCGGGCCCTGGCGCGTGGTGAAGCCTTCGGCCAGCATGCGCACCACCGCGTCGAAATCCGCGCGCGGCAGATCGCGATACGGGTACGCGCGACGCACCAGCGCGTACAGCGCGTCCTCGTCCCACTCCGCGCAGGCGACTTCGGCGACGATCTGCTGGGCCAGCACGTCGAGCGGCTGCGGCGGGATCACCAGCGCATCCAGCTCGCCGCGGCGCACGCAGTCGAGCAGGGCGGTGCATTCGATCAGGTCGTCGCGCGTGGCCGGGAACAGGCGCGCCTTCGGCGTGCCGTCGATGCTGTGGCCGGAGCGGCCGGCGCGCTGCAGGAAGGCGGCGATCGAACGCGGCGAGCCGAGCTGGCAGACCAGGTCGACCTCGCCGATGTCGATGCCCAGTTCCAGCGACGCGGTGGCCACCAGCACCTGCAGCTCGCCGCGCTTCAGCCGCTGCTCGGCATCCAGCCGCAGCTCCTTGGCCAGGCTGCCGTGGTGCGCGGCGACGTGCTCCTTGCCCAGCCGCTCGGACAGATGCCGTGCGGCGCGCTCGGCCATCCGCCGCGTGTTGACGAACACCAGGGTGGTGCGATGCGCGCGCACCAGCTGGGCGAGACGGTCGTAGACCAGCTCCCAGGCATCGTTCGACATCACCGCTTCCAGCGGCACCGGCGGCACCTCGATGGCGAGGTCGCGCGGGCGGGTGTGGCCCACGTCGATGATGGTGCACTGGCTCGAGCCCCTCTCCCCTTGGGAGAGGGGTTGGGGTGAGGGTTCGGGCGAAGCGGTGAGTGCCGGGGGCACCGAACCCTCATCCGCCCTGCGGGCACCTTCATTCGACACATCCATGTGCCTCACCCTGCGGGCGGCATCCGCCGTGCAAATCGGCAGTCCTGCCGATTTGTCTCCCGAAGGGAGAAGGGAAACAGGAGCGCCGACCAAAAAGTCGGCGACCATCTTTATGGGCTTCTGCGTCGCCGACAAGCCGATGCGCAACAGGCGTCGCCGGCACAGCGACTGCAGCCGCTCCAGCGACAACGCGAGGTGCGAACCGCGCTTGCTGCCGGCGATGGCGTGGATCTCGTCGACGATCACCGTGCGCACGCCCGACAGCATGGAACGCCCCGAAGCCGAGCCGAGCAGCACGTACAGCGATTCCGGCGTGGTCACCAGGATGTGCGGCGGCAGCTTGCGCAGCGCGTTGCGCTCGACCTGCGGAGTGTCGCCGGTGCGCACCGCGGTGCGGATCGCCACGTCGGGCAGGCCGAGTTTCTCGAGTTCGGCGCGGATGCCTTCCAGCGGCGCTTCCAGGTTCACGTGGATGTCGTTGGACAGCGCCTTCAGCGGCGACACGTAGAGCACGGTGGTGGCGTCGGCCAGCGCGCCGCCGTGCGCCACGCCCTCGCGCACCAGTTCGTCGATGGCGGCGAGGAAGGCGGTGAGCGTCTTGCCCGAGCCGGTGGGCGCGGCGACCAGGGTGTGCGCGCCGGCGCGGATCGACGGCCACGCCGCGACCTGCGCCGCGGTGGGCGCGGCGAACGCGCCGCGGAACCAGGCGGCGACGGCAGGATGGAAATCGGCGAGCGGGGGCGACATGGTGCTCCGAAAGATGGGTACCATCGGCGCTGCACACAAGCGCGAAGCGCCGGTTCGCGACGCCAGTGGCTTGCGATGAAAACGTTACGTTAGCACCCTGAGGGGTGCCGTCACGCCCACCTTCTTTCTTCGCTTGAGGTCGTCCATGTCCCGTCGTCCGTGCCGCCTGTTCGCCTGCGTCTTCGCCCTGGCCGCCATGGCCGCCATGGCCACCGCCGCTGCCGCGGAACCACCGGCGCGACCCTGGATGAACGCCGCGCTATCGCCCGATGCGCGCGCCGCGCTGGTGCTGCAGGCAATGACCCAGGACGAGAAGTTCCAGCTGATCACCACCGCCTACGGCAGCGCCTCCGAGGGCAGGGCGGCGCCGGCCTGCGCGCTGGGTTCGGCGGCCTGCACGCCGGCATTCCCGCGGCTGGGCCTGCCGGCGCTGCAGGAGACCGACGCGGGGCTGGGCGTGGCGCGCCCGCTCAACGCGCACAGCCGCGACGTCGCCACGGCGCTGCCTTCCGGCCTGGCCACGGCGGCCAGCTGGGACCCGGCGGTGGCCGAGGCCGGCGGCGCGATGATCGGCCGCGAGGCGCACCGCAAGGGCTTCAACGTGCTGCTGGCCGGCGGCGTCAACCTGCTGCGCGATCCGCGCAACGGGCGCAACTTCGAGTACGCCGGCGAGGACCCGCTGCTGGCCGGCGTGATGGTCGGCCACGCGGTACGCGGGATCCAGTCGCAGCACGTGGTGTCCACGCTCAAGCACTACGCCGTCAACGACCTGGAAACCGGCCGCAACACGCTGAGCGCGAAGCTCGACCGGGTCGCCGCGCGCGAGTCGGATCTGCGCGCGTTCGAGATCGCGCTGGGCATCGGGGCGCCGGGCTCGGTGATGTGCGCGTACAACCGCGTCAACGGCACCTATGCCTGCGAGAACGCCTGGCTGCTCGACCAGGTGCTCAAGCGCGACTGGGGCTACCAGGGTTTCGTGATGTCCGACTGGGGCGCGGTGCACAGCGCGGCGAAGTCGGCGCTGGCCGGGCTGGACCAGGAATCGGCCGGCGAGACGTTCGACCCGCAGGTGTTCTTCGCCGCGCCGCTGCGCGAGGCGATCGCCAAGGGCGAGGTGCCGCAGGCGCGGCTGGACGACATGGTGCAGCGGATCCTGCGCAGCCTGTTCGCGGTCGGCGCGATCGACCACCCCGCCAAGGCGGCGCCGATCGACTACGCCGCCGACGCGAAGGTGGCACAGCACGCCGCCGAGGCTGGCGCGGTGCTGCTGCGCAACCAGGATGGCCTGCTGCCGCTGGCGCGCACGCTGAAGTCGGTGGCGGTGATCGGCGCACACGCGGACCGCGGCGTGCTCGCCGGCGGCGGTTCGTCGGCGGTGACCGCGCCGGGCGGCAATGCCGTGCCGGGGCTGGCGCCGAGCGTTTGGCCGGGCCCGGTGATGTACCACCCGTCCGCGCCGCTGGCGGCGATCGCCCGCCGCGTCGGCGGCAAGGCCAGCTACGCCAGCGGCGAGGACATCGCGGCCGCGGCGAAGCTGGCGGCCTCATCCGAAGTGGCGGTGGTGTTCGTGCAGCAGTGGGCGGCCGAGTCGTTCGACCGGCCGAGCATGGCGCTGGACGGCCAGCAGGATGCGCTGGTCGCCGCGGTCGCCAAGGCCAACCCGCGCACGGTGGTGGTGCTGGAGAACAACAGCCCGGTGGCGATGCCGTGGCTGGCGCAGACCGCGGCGGTGCTGGAGGCGTGGTACCCCGGCAACGCCGGCGGCGAGGCGATCGCGCGGCTGCTGTTCGGCGAAGTCGATCCCTCCGGGCGGCTGCCGCTGAGCTGGCCGCGCGACGAGTCGCAGCTGCCGCGCCCGACCATCGCCGGCGCCGGCCTGGCCGCGATCGGCCTGCCGCCGCAGGGCCAGCCCGCCGATACGGTGGACTACGACATCGAGGGCGCCGACGTCGGCTACCGCTGGTTTCAGCGCCGCGGCAGCGAGCCGCTGTTCCCGTTCGGCTACGGGCTGGGCTACACCACCTTTAGCTACGGCCCGCTGACCGTCACCACCGATGCGGCCGGCGCGGTGACGGCGTCGTTCGCGGTCAGCAACACCGGCCAGCGCGCCGGCGCCGACGTGCCGCAGCTCTACGTGCAGTTGCCCGGCGAGCCGGTGTCGCGGCTGGTCGGCTGGCAGAAGGTGGCCTTGCGGCCGGGCGAGACGCGGCGGGTCCGCGTGGTGCTGCCGGCGGTGCGTTTCGCGCGTTACGACGACCACGGCCACGGCTGGCGCGTCGCCGCCGGCAGCTACCGGCTGCTGCTCGGCCGCTCGTCCGCGCAGATCGAACGGCGCGCGGATCTGCAGCTGCCGGCGGTGTTCCCCGCCGGGGCGCAGCGCTGATCCGCCGGCGGTTCGCTTTCACAAGCAGGGCCGCTGTATGACAATACGGCGACGACACGCGCCGACCTGGGTCGGCCGCGGCGTCTTCCCTTTCGCCATTTGAGGACCGACCATGCACGTCGCCACTTCGTTGCGCCTCGCCGTACTCGCCGCCAGCATCGCTGCCGCGCTGCCGCTGGGCGCCGCCCTGGCGCAGGAGGCCGCGCCGGCCAAGCCGCAGCAACCGGCCAAGACCACCGAGCTGCAGACGGTCAACGTCACCGCCTCGAAGCGGGTGGAGAACATGCAGAAGGTGCCGATGGCGCTGACCGTGCTCACCCCGGACAAGCTGGAGGCGTTCGGCCAGTCCGGCGACACCGTGCTGCAGCTGGCCTCGCGCGCGCCCAGCGTGTACGCCGAGACCTCCTACGGCCGCGAGTTCCCGCGCTTCTACATCCGCGGCCTGGGCAACAGCGACTTCGACCTCAACGCCTCGCAGCCGGTGTCGATGGTGTACGACGACATCGTGCAGGAGAACCCGATCCTGAAGGGCTTCCCGCTGTTCGACCTGGAGCAGGTGGAAGTGCTGCGCGGCCCGCAGGGCACGCTGTTCGGGCGCAACTCGCCGGCCGGCGTGATCAAGTTCGAGTCGCGCAAGCCCAGCCAGGAAACCAGCGGCTACGCCCGCCTCTCCTACGGCTCGCTCGGCACCGCCAACGCCGAGGCCGCGCTGGGCGGTTCGCTGGGCGGGCACTGGTCCGGCCGCATCTCCGCGCTGGCGCAGCACCGCGACGACTGGATCGACAACACCTACACCGGCCAGAAGGACGCGCTGGGCGGCTACGACGACCGCGCCGTGCGCTTGCAGGCGCTGTACGAGGACGGCGGCTTCAGCGCGCTGATCAACGGCCACGCACGCTGGCTGGAGGGCAGCGCGATGGTCAACCGCGCCAACGCGATCGCGCTGGGCGGCCCGAGCTTCGTGCCCGGCTTCGACCGCTACAAGGTGGCACAGGACGGCCGCAACAAGCAGCACCTGTTCAGCTGGGGCAGCAACCTGCACCTGGCGTGGAACCTGGGCGACATGACCTTCACCTCGATCACCGGGCTGGAGCGCGCCACCACCTACAGCCTCGGCGACGTCGACGGCGGCTACGGCGCGGTGTTCCACCCGCCGATGGGCCCGGGCTTCATCCCGTTCCCGGTCGAGACCGCCGACGCGCTGCCGCACGACCGCCAGCTCACCCAGGAATTCCGCCTGGCCAGCAACGGCCAGGACAAGCTCAACTGGCAGGTCGGCGCCTACTGGTTCGACGAAGACATCGCGATCAGCAACTTCGACTACGCCACCTTCAACAACCACGCGCTGGACGGCTACGCCATGCAGACCCAGCGCACCAAGGCGTGGGCGCTGTTCGGCTCGGCCAACTACCAGCTCGCCGACGATTTCGAGCTGCGCGCCGGCGCGCGCTGGTCGCACGACTCGCGCGACTTCAAGGTGGACCGCGTGCTGTCGCCGATCGGCGGCGGTCCGCTGCAGCTGACCGCGCAGCCGCATGACGCGCGCTGGAGCGGCGACCTCACCGGCACCTGGACGCTCAGCCCGAACGTCAACGTCTACGCGCGCGTGGCCAACGGCTTCCGCGCGCCCAGCGTGCAGGGCCGCGTGCTGTTCTCCGACTTCATCTCGCAGGCCAAGCCCGAAACGATCACCAGCTACGAGCTGGGCGTGAAGACCACCGGCATGGACAACCACGTGCGCTTCAACGCGGACGTGTACAGCTACAACATGCACAACCAGCAGCTCACCGCGGTGGGCGGCGACATCAACATCACCCGCCTGATCAACGCGAAGAAGACCGAGGGCTACGGCGCCGAGTTCGACCTGGAGGCCTACCTCACGCCGAACTTCGTGCTCACCGCCGGCGGCAGCTACAACTTCACCAAGCTGAAGGATCCCGGCCTGGCGGTGGCCGTGTGCGGCTCCGGCTGCACCGTGCTCGACCCGCTCAACGCCGCGGGCAATGCGCTGATCGACGGCAACACCCTGCCGAACGCGCCGAAGTGGATCGGCACGCTCACCGCGCGCTACGGCATCCCGTACGGCGACGGCGGCGAGTTCTTCGTCTACACCGACTGGAACTACCGCAGCGAGGTGAACTTCTTCCTGTACGACTCGGCCGAGTTCAGGGGCAAGCCGCTGCTCGAAGGCGGCGTGCGGCTGGGCTACAACTGGGACTACGGCCGCCGCGAGGTCGCCCTGTACGGCCGCAACATCACCGACAAGCGGGCGATCACCGGCGCGATCGACTTCAACAACCGCACCGCGTTCGTCAACGACCCGCGCATCATCGGCGTGGAGTTCCGCGCCGAGCTGTAAGCCGTACCCCGCCGCGCCGTCGCGCGGTGGGGCAGCGCATCGCCCGCGCCGCGGCTCGCGCCTGCCATGCAAGCGGCGCGCGGCCATGCCAAGATGCAGGCCGGCGCGGCCCGCGAGGATGCCGAGGGGAGTCCGCTGGCCGCCGCCGCGATGCGAAGGAAACGTATGCGTACATGGTGCAAGGGCGCGACCGGGCGCTTCGGCCTGCTGGCGCTGCTGGCCGGCCTGGGCCTGGCGGGCATGTCGGCGGTGCGGGCGGCCAGCCTCGATCCGGCGCTGCTGCCGAAGATCCAGGCCGCCACCTTCGAGGTGGTGCAGGCCAAGCCGGTCGGCGACCCGCTGAGCTACGAACGGCCGCTGCCGCTGGAGCTGTTGCCGTACCAGGAGCGTACCGACAAGTACTACTCCATCGGCACGGCGTTCGCGATCGGCGGCAACCGCTACGTCACCGCGGCGCACGTGCTGCTGGCCGGGGTGGACAGCCTGTGGGGGCCGCCCCAGCTGCGCGACGCCGCTGGCCGCGTGTACCCGATCGGCAAGATCGAGAAGTTCTCGCTGAGCAAGGATTTCATGGTGTTCACGCTGGCGCAGCCGCCGGCAGGCGACGCCGCGCTGGAGATCGACGCCAGCCCCACGCTCAACCAGGTGGTCTACGCGGTGGGCAACGCGCTGGGCACCGGGGTGGTGATCCGCGACGGCCTGTACACCTCCGACACGCCCGAACAGGACAACGGCGCGTGGAAGTGGATGCGCTTCTCCGCCGCCGCCTCCCCCGGCAACAGCGGCGGCCCGCTGCTGGACAAGGACGGCAAGCTGATCGGCGTGGTGCTGATGAAGTCGGCCAACGAGAACCTCAACTACGCGCTGCCGATCCGCGAGGTGCTGGAGGCGCCCGCCGGCAAGGCGGTGGTGGACACGCGCATCACCTACCAGATCGACCTGTTCGACACCGTGCAGAACGACCGGCTCAAGGCGCAGTTCGCGCTGCCGCTCGGCCTGGGCGAGTTCTACCGCGCGTTCCAGTCGCGCATGGACGCCAACAGCGACACCCAGCTGAAGGCGCTGCTGGCGAAGGAATCCGCCAACCTGTTCCCGAACGGCGCCGGCTCGGCGCGCTTGCTGCACCAGCAGACGCAGCTGGACGGCTTCCCCACCCTGATCGTGCGCGGCAGCGAGGGCGAGTGGCGGCGCGTCGGCGAGCGCTCGCAGTATTTCGCGCTGGACGGCAACGGCTACGTGGCCACCGGCGGGGTCGGGCGCAACGGCCTGATCCGCCTGCGCCGGCCCGACGGCGTGGCCGCGGCCACGTTCTATGCCGACGCGAAGTCGCGCATGGACCTGCTGGCGCGCACCGGCATGTTCCAGCGCGAGGTCGCCGGCGAGAAGGTCAAGATCACCTCGCTGGGCAAGCCGGTACGCGAAGCGACCCACCTCGACCGCTGGCAGCGGCCGTGGCAGGTCGGCGTGTGGACGCTGCCCTACGCCAACGCGCTGGTGGTGGCGTACATGCTGCCGGTGCCGGACGGCAGCGTGATGCTGGTGCGCTTCACGCCGCCGTCCCACGAGCACGACAGCATGCTGGACATGGACGAGATGAGCAGCTTCGTCCACGTCACCTACCAGGGCACGCTGGCGCAGTGGAAGGACTTCCTCGGCCAGCCGGCGCTGCAGCCGGCCGCGTTCCGGAACATCCGCATCGGCTTCGACTACGACCGCCGCTTCAGCTACGCCTCGCAGCGGGTGGCGTTCTCCTACCCGTCCGCGGTGCAGCCGGTCAGGCCGGACAACCTGCTGTGGCTGGGCTTCCGCTTCTTCCTCGACGGCGCCAAGCCGGTATGGGACGTGGGCGACGTGAACGTGTGGAAGGACACCGCCTCCGACGACCACAACAACGTCAACGTGCAGCGTTACGTGGCGCCGCCGCCCGGGCTGGACGACGACCTGAGCAGCCGCTGGCGCAAGCTGTCGGCGCGCGAATATCCCTACAATGGCGTGGCGCGCTACGAGAACGACCTGATGAAGATCAACGCCGTGGTCGCTCCGGCCGCCCAGGGCGGGCAGCCGCCCTCGGTGCTGTACACCGCCTTCTACGGCACCGCGGGCACCCAGCCGCAGGCCGACATGAAGGGCAAGCTCGACCTGCTGACCAAGGACATGCAGGTCACCGAACACTGACGCCTGCGCCGGCGCCCGCGGCGGCGCCGGACAGGAAACGGACGCGCAACCACCATGCACGCGGTACTGCAGAACCGTCCCGCGGACGGCACCGAACCCACGGCCTGGCTCGCCATGGCCGACGGCCAGCGGCTGTTCCTGCGCGACTGGCCGCTGGCCGGTGCGCGCGGCGGCGTGCTGCTGGTGCACGGGCTGGGCGAGCACAGCGGCCGCTACCATCGCCTGGCGGCCTGGTTCAACCAGCGCGGTTACGCCGTGCGCGGCTACGACCAGCGCGGCCACGGCCGCAGCCCGGGTCGCCGCGGCGGCCTGCGCCACGGCGACGACCTGCTGGAGGACCTGGCCACCGTCTACCTCGACTACGCCAGCGGCCTGCCGCAGCCGCCGCTGCTGCTCGGCCACAGCCTGGGTGGCCTGGTCGCCGCGCGCGCGGTGCTGGACGGCCGCGTCGAGCCGCCGGCGCTGCTGCTGTCCTCGCCGGCGCTGCGTACCCGCGAGTCGCCGTGGATGATCGCGCTGGCGCGGCTGCTCGATCGCCTCGCGCCGAACCTGCCGTTGCGCAACGGGCTGGATTTCGACCAGCTCTCGCACGATCGCCAGGTGGTCGCCGACTACCGCCGCGACCCGCTGCGCCACGGCTGGATCACCCCGCGGCTGGCCGACTTCATCTTCCGCGCCGGCGCCGCCTGCATCGCCGACGCCACCCGGCTGGCGCTGCCGACCCTGCTGCTGGTGGCCGATGGCGACGGCATCGTGGATCCCTCCGGCAGCCGCGAGTTCGCCCGCCAGGCGGCGTCGACCGGCCAGCTCACCACGCGCTTCTTCTCGCTGCTGTACCACGAGCTGTTCAACGAAGCGGAGCCGGGCCGCGGTCAGGTGCTGATGCAGCTGGGCGACTGGCTGGGCCGGCAGGGCTCGCCGACGCGAGGTTGAGCGCCGGCGACGCATCACGGAGAAGCGACGCGCCCCATCGCTGCCTCCATGCCGCCATGAATTCCGGCGATACTCCCATGCAAACCTGCCGGGAGAAGGTTGCATGTCGCGTCGATCGTACGAGTGCCTTTCGCGCCGGGCGTTGTCGCGCGCGCTGATCGCCTTGCTGCTGGGCCTGTTGCTGGCGGCCTGCCAGCGCGGCGCCGACAGCGGCAAGCCGGCCCTGCAGGGCGCGCCGGCCGCCAGCGCTTCCGCGCCGGCACCGGCGAAGGCGGAGTTCGCGCTGGTCTCGGCCAGCTCGCAGACCAGCGACTCGCGCACCGCGCTGACCCTGCGCTTCAACGCCACGCTGGCCTCGGCGCAGGCGTTCGACACGCTGATCGCGGTGACCGGCCCGAACGGCGAGGTGGTCGGGGGCAGCTGGAGCCTCGACGACGACAACAAGACGCTGCGCTTCCCGTTCGTGCAGGCGAACACGCGCTATGCAGTGCAGATCAAGGCCGGCCTGCTCGCCGCCGACGGCCGCACCCTCGGCCACGAGGTGAAGCACGACGTCTACTCCGGCAACCTGCCGGCGGCGGTCGGCTTCGCCTCGCACGGCAGCGTGCTGCCGGCGCGCGGCACCCGCGGCCTGCCGCTGGTGTCGATGAACGTGCACGACGCCGACGTGGAGTTCTTCCGCGTGCGCGACGACGCGCTGTCGGACCTGTTCTGCAGCTATCCGCGCAACGGCCACCGCGACAGCTACGAGCTCGACCACGACGTCGCCTATTACAACAGCTGCGGCCAGGGCGACGACCGGCGCAGCCGCGTGCCGATCACCCAGCTGGGCGACTCGGTCTACGCCAACCACTACACGCTGGGCGGCGAGCCGAACGAGCGCACGGTGACCTACCTGCCGGTGCAGAACATCAAGGAGCTGGCCCAGCCCGGCGTGTACATGGCGGTGGTCAAGGCCGGCGGCACGTTCAAGGATGGTTACGACACCGCCACCTTCTTCGTCAGCGACCTCGGCCTGCACCTGCGCGTGTACCGCGACAACGTGCTGCTGCACGTGGCCTCGCTGCGCGACGGCACGCCGGTGAATGCGGTGGACATCGAGATCCGCGACGCGGCCGGGCGCAGCAAGCTCAAGGCCGTGACCGGCGCCGACGGCAACGCGCTGCTCGCGTACCAGGTCAAGGCCGCCGACGTGCTGGTGGCGCGGCACGGCAAGGACGTCTCGGTGCTGCCGTTCAACCGGCCGGCGCTGGACGTGTCCAACTTCGACATCAGCGGCCGCCGGCAGGCACCGTTCGAGGTGTATGCCTGGTCCGGCCGCGACCTGTACCGCCCCGGCGAGACGCTGCGCGCCTCGGCGCTGCTGCGCGACGACGACGGCAAGCCGATGAAGGCGCAGTCGCTGTTCGTGCGGGTCAAGCAGCCGGACGGCCGCACCCTGGTGGAAAAGCGGCTGGAGCCGCAACAGTTGAACTACTTCGAGCTGAGCCAGGCGATCCCGGCCGACGCGCCCACCGGGCTGTGGCAGCTGGAATTCCGTCTCGATCCTTCAGCCAAGGAGACCGTGCAGGCGTTCCCGTTCCACGTCGAGGAGTTCCTGCCCGAGCGGCTCAAGGTCGAGCTGTCCAGCCCGCAATCGCGGCTGGCGCCGGGCGAGCCGCTGCAGCTGAAAGTCGCCTCCAGCTACCTGTACGGCGCGCCGGCCGACGGCAACCGCTTCACCGCGAAACTGCTGGTGGCGCCGGAAGTGCATCCGCTGGAGAACATGAAGGACACCTACTTCGGCAACCCGCTGGTCGAGCTGCCGAAGAGTGCTGACGACGTGGTCGACGCCAAGCTCGACGCGCAAGGCGTGCTGGAGCAGGCGGTGGCGCTGCCCGACGACGTGAAACCCGTCGCGCCGCTGGCGGTGACCCTGTCCGGCAGCGTGTACGAGAGCGGCGGCCGCGCGGTGACCCGCCTGCTCAAGCGCACTTACTGGCCGGCCGACGCGCTGGTCGGCGTGCGCCCGCTGTTCGATCCGAAGCAGGGCGCCGAGAGCGAGGCGCCGGCGGGCTTCGAGATCGTGCGGGCGAACATCGACGGCGCACTGGTCGCCGGCAACCACCTGAAGGTGCGCCTGCAGCGCGAGCTGCGCGACTTCTACTGGCTGTACGAACGCGATGGCGGCTGGCAGTCGAATGCGAACCAGCGCCTGCAGCTGATCGACGAAAAGGACGTCGACGTCGCCGCCGGCAAGTCGGCCCACGTGGAGTTCCCGGTGCAGTGGGGCAGCTACCGCGTCGAGGTGTACGACCCGGCGACCAAACTCACCACGGTGTTCCCGTTCTTCGCCGGCTACAGCTGGGACGACGAGAACCTCGGCAAGGAAGCGCGCCCGGACAAGGTCAAGCTGCAGCTGGACAAGGCCCGCTATCGCGCCGGCGACACCATGAAGGTCACGGTGACGCCGCCGCAGCCCGGCCCCGGCGTGCTGCTGGTGGAGTCGGATCATCTGCTCTACACGAAGAACATCGAGGCGAAGGCCGGCGCGGTCTTCGAGATTCCGGTGACGAAGGAATGGGAGCGCCACGACGTCTACGTCTCGGCGCTGGTGTTCCGCGGCGGCGAGGCGGCCGAGCACACCACGCCGGCGCGCGCGCTGGGCGTGGAATACGTGGCGATGGACCGCAACGACCGGCGCATTGCGCTCAAGCTCGACGCGCCCGCGCTGATGCGCCCGGGCAACCCGCTCGAGGTCGGCGTGCAGGCCAGCGGACTGGCCGGACAGCAGGCCTTCGTCACGCTGTCGGCGGTCGACCAGGGCGTGCTCAACATCACCAACTACCCGGTGCCCGACGCGTGGGCGTGGCTGTTCGCCAAGCGCGCACTCGGCGTCGACGCCTACGACCTGTACAGCCGCCTCATCGAGGCGATGGACGGCGCCGAGGCCAAGCTGCGCTATGGCGGCGACATGAGCGGTGCGGCGCTGCCCAAGGCCACCCGGCTCAACCCGAAGGTGCAGATCGTCGACCTGTTTGCCGCGCCAGTGGCGTTCGACGCGCGGGGCAGGGCCACGCTGCATGTCGACGTGCCCGACTTCAACGGCAGCCTGCGCCTGGCCGCGCTGGCATACACCGACAGCCGCTACGGCAACGCCGACGGCGCGGTCACCGTGCGCGCGCCGCTGGTGGTCGAGCCGAGCACGCCGCGGGTGATGGCGGCCGGCGACAAGGCGGTGATCAGCCTGGATCTGAAGAACCTGTCCGGCAAGGACGGCACTGCCAGGGTCAGCGTCAAGGGCGGCGGTCTGATCACCGTCGACAAGGCCACGCAAAGCGTGCCGCTGAAGGATGGCGCCGGCACCACGCTGAAGATGCCGGTGACGGCGCAGGCGGGCGCGGCGGTGGCGACGGTGGACGTCCACGCCGAGCTCAACGATTACCAGGTCGACCGCCATTTCGAATTCGCGGTGCGCCCGGCCTGGCCGGAAACGGTGAACACCACGCCGCTGGCGCTGGAAGCCGGCAAGCCCGAACGCTTCGGCGCCGCCGCGATCGCCGGCCTGCTGCCGGCCACGGTGAACGCGCGGCTCACCCTGAGCACCTTGCCGCCGCTGCCGTACGCGGCCGCGCTGCGCGACGTGCTGCGCTACCCGTACGGCTGCATCGAGCAGACCACCAGCAAGGGCTACGCCGCCCTGATCCTGGACGGCGCCACCGCCAGGGCGCTGGGCGCGCAGGTGATGAGCGATGCCGTGCGCAAGGGCGCGGTGGACACGGCGCTGTCGCGGATCGCCTCGTTCCAGGCCAGCAACGGCCACTTCAGCTTCTGGGGCGGCTCCAGCCCGATCGTCACCTTCACCACGCCGTACGTGGTCGACTTCATGCTGGACGCGCGCGACGCCGGTTTCGCGGTGCCGCAGGAGGTGCTGCAGAAATCGCTGCAACGGCTCAACGACGACCTGCTCGCCGGCGGCCATCCGTATTACAGCTACGAGCACCACGACCACCTGCGACTCGCCGACGAGGCGTACTCCGGCTTCGTGCTGGCGCGGGTCAACCGTGCGCCGCTGGGCACGTTGCGCGCGATCTTCGACAACGAACGGCAGAAGCTGGTTGCCCCGCTGCCGCTGGTGCACCTGGGCATCGCGCTGAAGCTGATGGGCGACAACGAGCGCGCGCAGAAGGCCATCGACGAGGCGTTCGCCTGGAGCAAGGAACGCCCCTGGTACGTCGGCGACTACGGCTCGGAACTGCGCGATCTGGCGCTGATGGTCGCGCTCACCCACACCTACGGCATGAGCCAGCCCGCCTACGACGCCAAGCTGGTGGACTGGGCGCGCAACGCCAGCGCGAACGTGCGCCAGCGGCAGAAGGAATTCGCCGATTACCGCTGGTCGTGGTCGTACCTGAGCACGCAGGAGCAGGCGGCGATCGCCCGCGTGGCGGCGGCGTTCGATGCGAAAAGCAATGCCCCCCTGGCCGCCACGCTCACGGTGAACGGCAAGACCGAACAGGCGCCGGACCAGCGCGTGTGGAGCCGCGCGCTCAGCGCGGCCGAACTCGCCGCCGGGGTCAGCGTGCAGCCGACCAGCGACGCGGCGATCTTCGCCACGCTCGACGTGGCCGGCATCCCGCAACAGGCGCCGCCGGCCGACGCCAGCCAGATCGACGTACGCCGCAGCTACTTCACCACCGACGGCAAACCGTGGAGCGGCAGCCAGTTGAAGGAGGGCGGCACGCTGATCGTCGAGCTGGAGATCGAGGCACGCATGAACGTCCCCGACGCGCTGGTCACCGACCTGCTGCCGGGCGGGCTGGAAGTGGAGAACCTCAACCTCGGCGGCGCGCAGTCGTGGTCCGGCGTGGTGATCGACGGCATCGAGCTGGACCAGCACGCCGCCGCCGCGCAGATCGTGCACGAGGAATACCGCGACGACCGCTACGCCGCCGCCCTCAACCTGAGCCGCGGCGACAAGGCCCGCGTGTTCTACCTGGTGCGCGCGGTGACCCCGGGCACCTACACCGTGCCGCCGCCGCTGGTGGAGGACATGTACCGCCCCGCCGTGCGCGGCATCGGCAGGGTCGAGCCGGCGAAGATCACCGTGGTGGAACCATGAGATGACGGTGCAGGGAGTTGCGAGGTATCTGAAGGCCGTCCACCCTGTGTGCGCCACGGGATGGATGCACGGATATGGCGTCGTTCTCCTGCTGATCTGTGTCGCGATGGCTCCAACGCGCGTGCTGGCTGCCGACAACGGTCAGCGCGTGCAGTTCGCTTCCTACGGAAACGTGCGGATCGGCATGGATCGGAGGACCTTGCAAGAGGTCTTGGGCGGTCATCTGGAAGACGACCCCCCACAGGAAGCCGACTGCCGCTACGTTTCTCGGCCTGGGCATGACGGCGTCGGCTACATGCTGATCCATGGAAAAGTGGCGCGTATCGACGTGTTCAAACCGTCTACGGTGGAGGCGTTCTCGGGTGGCCGCGTGGGCATGAGCCAGGCGGCAATGCTGCACCGCTACCCTGGAATTCAGGTGACCCCCCACTTTTATGACGAGTCGGGTGTGTACCTCACTGTGCTCTCGAAGGACAAGCGGTACGGGATCCGCTTTGAGGTGATCGACGGAAAAGTGGCGCGTTACTACGCCGGGCGTGCCGATGTGATCGAGTACGTGGAAGGGTGTCTATGAAGCCCGTGGCACCTTCGACACATTTGCTGCGGTACCGTCCATGTCTGCCACGCATGCGCGCCCCTTGAGTTCGTGGTCCGCGAAATTTCTGCGTGGCTGGCGATGGCTGCGGCGCGGCTTCGCCATCGCCATCGGCGTGCTGCTGCTGGCCTTCACCCTCGACCGCCTGTTCCCGCTGCACTTGCCCGCACCCGACACCGGCAGCACCGTGGTGCTGGCGCGCGACGGCACGCCGTTGCGCGCGTTTGCCGACAGCGACGGCGTGTGGCGCTACCCGACCACGGCGAAGCAGGTCTCGCCGCTGTACCTGAAGGCGCTGCTGAGCTACGAGGACCGCTGGTTCTACCGCCATCCCGGCGTGAACCCGTACGCGCTGCTGCGCGGTCTCGCCGGCGGCCTGCGCCACGGCCGCATCGTCTCGGGCGGTTCGACATTGACCATGCAGGTGGCGCGGATCATCCAGCCGATCCCGCATACCTTCCGCGGCAAGCTGGTGCAGATCCTGCGCGCGCTGCAGCTGGAAGCGCACCTGAGCAAGGCGCAGATCCTCGACCTGTACCTCAACCACGCACCGTTCGGCGGCCCGATCGAGGGCGTCGAGGCAGCCTCGTGGGCGTACCTGGGCAAGCCGGCGACGCGGCTGTCGCATGCCGAGGCGGCGCTGCTGGCGGTACTGCCGCAGTCGCCCAGCCGGCTGCGCCCGGATCGGCGTCCCGAGGCGGCGCGTGCCGCGCGCGACAAGGTGCTCAAGCGCATGCGCGACCTCGGCGTGTGGAGCGCGGCGGAGGCGCGCGACGCGGCGATCGAGCCGGTGGTGGCGCGCTCGCTGCGCGCGCCGCTGTCCGCGGCCTTGCTGGCCGAGCGCCTGCACCGGCAGCAACCGCAGGCGCGCCGCATCACCAGCACCATCGACGCGAACCTGCAGCGCGCCGCCGAGGAGCGGGTCAGCGCGTACCTGGCGCGCCTGCCGGCGCGCACGTCGGCGGCACTGCTGGTGGTCGACAACGCGACGCTGGAGGCGCGCGTCTACGTCGGCACCAGCGACTTCGCCGATCCGCAGCGGCACGGCTACATCGACATGGTGAACGCGCCGCGCTCGCCCGGCTCGACGCTGAAGCCGTTCCTGTACGGCCTGGCGCTGGACGACGGCCTGATCCACTCGCAGAGCCTGCTGGTCGACGCGCCGCAGGATTTTGGCGGCTACAAGCCGGGCAATTTCGACGAGGCGTTCTCGGGGCCGGTCAGCGCGGCCGAGGCGCTGCAGCGTTCGCTCAACGTGCCGGCGGTGGACGTGCTGGATCGGCTCGGGCCGAACCGCTTCGTGGCGCGGCTGGCCAACGGCGGCGTCGACCTCGGCCTGCCCGCGGGGGCGCAACCGAACCTGTCGATCATCCTCGGCGGCGCCTCCACGCGACTGGAAAACCTGGTCGGCGCCTACACCGCATTCGCCAACGGCGGCCTCGCCGGCACGCCGCGCTACACGTTGGAACAACCCGCGCAGCCACGCCGGCTGTTGTCGCCCGGCGCGGCGTGGATCATCCGCAACATCCTCGCCAGCAACCCGGCCGACGTCGAAGGCGGCCCGCTCGCCGGCGCGATCAACCGGCACGCCACGGTGGCGTGGAAGACCGGCACCAGCTACGGCTACCGCGACGCCTGGTCGATCGGCGTCACCGACCGCTGGACGGTCGGCGTGTGGATCGGCCGCCCGGACGGCACGCCCTCGCCCGGCCAGTACGGCGCGGTGACCGCGTTGCCGCTGCTGTTCCAGATCGTCGACATGCTGCCTTCGCGCGGCGGCCACGCGCGTGCGCAACCGGCCAGCGTGAAGCCGGTCGGGATCTGCTGGCCGCTCGGCGGCGCGGTCGCCGCCACCGATCCCGCGCTGTGCCGCCAGCGCCGCACGGCCTGGGTGCTCGACGACGCGCTGCCGCCCACCTTTGCCGAACGCGACCTCGGCGCGTGGTCGTCCGGCCTGCTCACCTTGCGCGTGAATGCCAAAGGCCAGCGTCTGAGCGGTGCCTGCCACGCCGCGCACGAACGCACGATCCAGCTGGCGCGCTGGCCCGCGCTGGCCACGCCATGGCTGGGCGTGGACGATCGCGCCCGCTCCGCGCTGCCGCCGCTCGCGCCCGGCTGCGCCGCCGACTCGTTCGACCGCGCCGCGCCGATCCGCATCGCCGGCCTCACCGATGGCGTCACCCTGCGCCGCGCGCCGAACAGCGAGCGGCCGCTGCGGGTGACGCTGCATGCGCTGGGTACGCCAGCCACCGTGCAATGGCTGCTCAACGGCCGCCTGCAGGGCAGCAGCGAGGCCGATGCCGCGATCGCGATCAGCTTGCCGCGGGCCGGCGATTACCGCATCACCGCGCTCGCCCGCGACGGCGCCTTCGCCACCCTCGCGCTGCGCGTGGTGGGACCGCCGTCGTGACGCGCGCCGTCCGGTAAGAAAGAACTAAGCGGCGGCTTCCAGAATGGCGGCATGCATGCTGCCGGTCACCAGCGACATCCCCCCCCGATGCGATCCGGCCTGCGCATGAGCTGCGCCGTCGCCGTCACGCTGGTGGTGTCCGCCTGCGCCAGCTATGCGCCGTTGCCGCTGGGCCGGGGCGAGGGCGCGGCCGGCGTGGCGCAACTCGTCGCACCCACCGCCGGCATGCCGCCGTCGCTGGCAACGCATCGCTTCGACCCCGCCGACGGGCTGGACGCGACCGAGACGGCGATGCTGGCGGTGGCGAACAGCCCGGCGTTGAAACTCAAGCGCGACGAACTGGGCATCGCCCGGGCGCAGGCCTTCGCGGCCGGGCTGCTGCCCGATCCGCAGCTGAGCCTGGGCGAGGACTTCCCGCAGCATTCGGGCAGCGGCCTGACCAAGGCGTTCAACCTTGGCCTCAGCGAAGACATCGGCGCCCTGCTGACGCGCTCGTCGCGTATGGCGGCGGCGCGCAGCCAGGCCGGGCAGGTGAACCTCGAGCTGCTGTGGGCGGAGTGGCAGACCGTGGCGCAGGCGCGGCTGCTGTTCGACCAGGTGCTGAACCTGCGCGCGCAGCAGGCCCGGCTGGCCAGCGAGCAGGCGGTGCTGGACCAGGTCACGCCCTACGTCCAGGCCGCGCTGCGCGCCGGCAACCTCAGCTACGACAGCGCCAGCGCCGGCCTCAACGCCGCGGCGGACGTGCGCAAGCAGCAGGCCGACAACGCGGTCGCCCTGCATCAGGCCGACAGCGACCTGCATGTGCTGCTCGGGCTCGCGCCGACCGCACCGCTGGAGCTGGTCGGCGCGCCGTACCGGGTCGCGCCCACGTCGGCGCAGTTGCGGCAGGCGCTGGCCGACCTGCCGCGCCGGCGGCCGGATCTGCTGGCGCTGCAGGCAGGCTATCAAGCGCAGGAAGCCAAGCTGCGCGGCGCGGTGCGGGCGCAGTTCCCCGCGTTGACCATCGGCTTCAACAGCGCGCGCGACACCAGCGCCATCTACACCCACGGTTTCAGCATCGGCATCACGCTGCCGCTGTTCGACCGCAACCGCGGCAACATCGCGATCGAGCGGGCGACCCGACAGCAGTTGAAGGACGACTACGCCTCACGCGTGCTGACCACGCGCAGCGACATGCAGCGGCTCGCCGCCGATCTCGCCACGCTGGATCGCCAGCGCCGTGCCTTGACCGCCCACGCAAGGCAGCTGGCTGAGGCCCGCCGCGACGCCGAACCGGCGTGGCGGCAAGGCTTGCTGGACTGGCCGACCTGGCTGGCGATCCGCAGCCGCTCGCTGAGCGCCGATCTCGACTTGCTCGCCGTGCAACAGCAGCAGGCCACGCAGTCGATCGCGCTGGAAGCGCTGCTCGGCAATACCGATGTCGACGTCGCCACCCATCCCGTTTCCGCACAGGCGTCCACGCCATGAACCGAGCGCTGTTCCTGCCGCTGTTGTGCCTGTTGCTGGCCGCGTGCGGCCACGGCGCCACCGATGACGACGAAGCCGAAGCGGCCGTGGCCAAGGGCCAGGTGGCGGTGACCATTGCCACGCCGGTGCAGCGGAGCTTCCACGACACCGTCGAAGCCTGGGGTGTGGCGGCGGGCGATCCGCAGCACGCGCGTGCGATCAGCCTCGCGCATGGCGGCCAGGTGGTGGCGCTGAACGTGGCGGCCGGGCAGAGCGTGCGGCGCGGCCAGCCGCTGCTGACGATCGCCCCCGATCCGGCCGCGCGCAGCGCGTACCGGCAGGCGCAGAGTGCGCTGGAGCTGGCCCGCGGCGAACTCAAGCGTACCGAACAGCTGGCGGCGCAGCGGCTGGCCACGCAGTCGCAGCTGGCGACCGCACGCAAGGCGCTGGCCGACGCGCAGGCCGCGCTGGAGGCGCAGCGCGCGCTCGGCGGCGGCAGCGCGCAGGAAACCGTGAGCGCGCCGGCCGACGGCGTGGTCGGCGCGCTCAGCGTGGGCCTGGGCGAGCGCTTCGCCGCGAACGCGCCGCTGCTGGGCTTCACCCCGGCCCATGCGCTGGTCGCGCAGCTGGGCGTGCAGCCGGAAGACGGCGCGAAGCTGCATGCCGGCATGCCGGTGCGATTGCGTGCGGTGTATGGCGACCAGGCGGGTTTCGTCGGCACGTTGCGCATGATCGGCCAGTCGATCGACCCGCAGACCCATCTGCTCGACGCCCAGGTCGAACTGCCGGCCGAGGCCGGCGCGACGCTGGTCGCCGGCGCGGCGCTGGAGGCGCAGATCCGCACCGCCGATTTCAACGCGTGGGCGGTACCGCGTGCGGCGGTGCTGCACGACGAACACGGTGATTACCTGTTCGAGGTGGTGCGCGGCCACGCCAGACGCATCGCCGTGACGCTGCGCAGCCCCGCGGGCGATCCGGTCGGCGTGCAGGGCCCGCTCGATGCGCAGGCGAAGGTGATCGTGCTCGGCGCCTACGAGCTGGCGGACGGCGATGCGGTACGGGAGTCCGCCCGGTGAGCGTCACCGCATGGATGCAGCGACATCGACGTTCGCTGCTGTTCCTCGCCCTGATGCTGGCGATCGGCGGCCTCGCCAGCGCGTTGCGGATGCCGGTGGCGCTGTTCCCGAACGTGGCCTTCCCGCGCGTGCAGGTGTCGCTGGATGCGGGCGACCGCCCGGCCGACCAGATGGCGGTGGAGGTGACCACGCCGGTGGAGGAGGCGATCCGCCGCGTGCGCGGGGTGCGCGACGTGCGCTCCACCACCAGCCGCGGCAGCGCCGAGGTGGCGGTGACCTTCGACTGGGGCGCGGACATGGCCGGCGCGCTGCAGGAAGTGAATGCGGCGGTCGGGCAGGTTCTGCCGCAGCTTCCGGCCGGCACAGCGCTGAGCACGCGGCGGATGGACCCGACCACGTTTCCGGTGCTGGCCTGGAGCCTGCGTTCGCACACGCAGTCGCCGAGCGCGCTGCACGACCTGGCCGAGTACCAGCTGCGTCCGCTGCTGAGCGGCATCAGCGGCGTGGCGCGGGTGGACGTGCAGGGCGGCGAGGTGGCCGAGTTCCACGCCGACGTCGACCCGGGCAAGTTGCGCGCGCAGCAGCTGAGCCTGACCGAGGTGGCCGCGGCGGTCGGCCGTGCGGCAACGATCCAGGCGATGGGCCGTGTCGCCGACCACTACAAGCTGTACCTGCTGCTGGCCGACAACCAGCCGAAGACGCTCGCCGCGTTGCGCGGCATCGTGCTGCGCGCCGGTCCCGGCGGCGTGCTGCGCCTGGGCGACGTGGCGGCGGTCAGCCTCGACCACGTGCCGCAGTGGATCCGCGTCAACGCCGACGGCCAGGATGCGGTGCTGCTGCAGGTGTTCCAGCAGCCCGACGGCAACAGCGTGCAGATCGCGCAGGAAGTGCGCCAGCGGCTGGCCGATTACGCGCCGCAGATGCCGCCGGGCGTGCGCATCGCCAACTGGTACGACCAGACCCAGCTGGTCAGCGGCGCGGCGGCCAGCGTGCGCGACGCGATCCTGATCGGCGTGCTGCTGGCCGGACTGGTGCTGTTCGTGTTCCTGCGCAACACGCGGGTGATCCTGGTCGCGCTGATCGTGGTGCCCGCGGTGCTGGCGATCACCGTGCTGCTGCTGTCGGTGCTCGGCATGAGCTTCAACATGATGACGCTGGGCGGCATGGCCGCGGCGGTCGGCCTGATCATCGACGACGTGATCGTGATGCTCGAACACATCATGCGCCGGCTGCACCGGGGCGATGGCGAAGTGCATGAGCGCATCGCCGGCGCGGCGTGGGAGTTCACCCGCCCGCTGACCGGTTCCAGCGCCGCCACCGTGGTGATCTTCCTGCCGCTGGCGTTCCTGTCCGGCGTCACCGGCGCATTCTTCAAGGCGCTGTCGCTGACCATGGCCAGCGCGCTGGTCATTTCGTACCTGCTGACCTGGATCGCGGTGCCGCTGCTGGCCGAGCGCTTCCTTGATGAGCGCCATCGCGCCGAGCATCCGCCGGGCCGTTTCACCCGGCGCATGATGCAGGGCTACCAGAACCTCCTGCAGCGCTGGTTGCGGCGGCCGTGGCTGGTGCTGCTGCTGGTCGTGCCGTTGCTGCTGGTCGGCGGGCTGGCGTACACCCGCGTCGGCACCGGCTTCATGCCGCAGATGGACGAGGGCGGCTTCATCCTCGACTACCTGTCGCCCCCCGGCACCTCGCTGCAGGAAACCGATCGGCTGCTGCGCCAGGTCGAGGCGATCATCCGCGCGAACCCTTACGTGGACACCTACTCGCGGCGCACCGGGCTGCAGCTCGGCGGCGGCCTCACCGAGGCGAACCAGGGCGACTTCTTCGTGCGCCTGAAAAACGGCGCGCGCCCGGATACCGAGACGGTGATGGCGCAGGTACGCGAGGAGGTGGAGCAGCGCGTGCCGGGGCTGGACATCGAGCTGTCGCAGCTGATGGAGGACCTGATCGGCGACCTGGTGGCGGTGCCGCAGCCGATCGAGATCCAGCTGTACGGCGACGACCCGGCGCAGCTTGCCGCCACCGCCGACAAGGTAGCCGCGGCGATCGGCCGGATCGGCGGCGTGGTCGGCGTGCGCAACGGCATCAATCCGGCCGGCGATGCGCTGACCGTGCAGGTCGATCCGGCCAGGGCCGCGCTGGCAGGTCTCGATCCGGCCAGCGTCACCGAGCAGGTGGCGGCGGCGATCGACGGCAGCGTGGTCACGCAACTGCCGACGCAAGGCAAGCTGGTGGGCGTGCGCGTGCGCCTGCCGGAAAGTGCGCACCAGCAGCTGGAGCAGGTCGCCGCGTTGCCGATCCGCGCCGGCGACGGCCACCTGCTGCCGCTGTCGCGGGTGGCCACGCTGCAGCAGGTGCAGGGCCAGCCGCAGATCACCCGCGACAACCTCAAGCGCATGGTGGCGGTGACCGGGCGCATCAGCGCGCGCAGCCTCGGCGCCACCATCGCCGACGTCAAACGCGTGCTGGCCCGGCCCGGCCTGCTGCCCAGGGGCATGTACTACCGGCTCGGCGGCCTGTACCAGCAGCAGCAACAGGCATTCCGCGGGCTGACCATCGTGATGCTGGCGGCGATCGCGCTGGTGTTCGCCCTGCTGCTGTTCCTGTACGAGAGTTTCCGGGTGGCGCTGGTCATCCTGGCGATGCCGTTGCTGGCGATTCCGGCGGTGTTCGCCGGGCTGTGGCTGAGCGGCATCGAGCTCAACATCTCGGCGATGATGGGTATGACGATGATCGTCGGCATCGTCACCGAGGTGGCGATCTTCTATTTCTCCGAACTGGAACAGGCCGCCGCCGGCCTGCCGTTGCACGAGGCGCTGCACGAAGCCGGCCGGCACCGCACGCGACCGATCCTGATGTCCACCCTGGCCGCGATGCTCACCTTGCTGCCGCTGGCGCTGGCGCTCGGCGGGGGCTCGCAGATGCAGCAGCCGCTGGCGGTGGCGATCATCGCCGGCCTGCTGGTGCAGGTGCCGCTGGTGCTGCTGGTGATGCCGGTGCTGTATGCGCTGCTGCACCGTGGCGCCGCGCACCCGTAGGAGCCCGCTCGCAGGCGATGCTTTTCTCACGGGATTCGGGATTTGAAAAGAGCATCGCCCGCGAGCGGGCTCCGTATGTGTCGATTCTGGTCAGCGACAGGACGAGAATCGCCGACTGATAATCGGTGGGACAGGGCTGACGCCGTCGGGCTCCCTTGGCTCTGCGCCAGCGCCGTAGATTCGCGCCCCCGTTCCGTTTTATCTGCCGCAAGCTGCAACGGTATCTTAGGCCCGCCCCCGGCGTGAGCCTGCACGCGTAAGGATCGGCTTGGCGGATC